>NZ_JANUEM010000002.1 GCF_024809855.1 Rheinheimera pacifica | reverse complement strand
CCAGTGAGTAATCCCGCTGAGTTCGTTTATTACTTGTTTTCATTACACTCTCCAAAAAGAAGCTGGAAAGTGTCAACTTTATTTAGGACGGGTCATTTCCAAGATAAAAGCCTCCTTGGAGACTGAAGCTCTTTCAACAGCATCTGCAAGCTTAAGGGCAACAGTTTTTCAAATTTTCAAAATGGCAATAGAATAATGAAAGATACCAACAATATATTACAGCGAACAAGCCGCTAATGAAGATGACGCGAACTTCCAAAGCCCTCGATTTCTTGCCGCCACTCGTAGCATTCGGCGCTGCACTTGTCGCCATCGCGGGTTCTCCTACATGGAACGATCAAGGAGCTGGCATCGAGAAAATAACTTCCACGGGCTGGGTTGTCATCGGCATATCATTTGCTGCATTGATAGCCACACTATTGGTAACTCTGCGTAATCATGGGCAACAAGCGCTCCGTACACAGATCGCCAGAACCGGCCGAGAGGAACTTCTGCGAGGCCTAGAGCAAGTCGTTCGTATCTTTAAGGATTCCCAGTATTGGGACAAGGACAACCCCAGACCAACGTCACCGCTTGATCTGTTAAGAAGTGAACGGCGCAGTGCCTTAGCCTCGCTCAATTTGAATGCAATGTCTCCCTATGCTGATGGCAAGGGTAACGTCAAGTGGTGGGAGATGTTCGAGGACACAGCAACTAAAGGCTCATTGCAAATCACTACTACGCTTCAAATCTACGTAACATTTCTTGATGCTGTTCTGATTGATAAAACGACCAGACTGCTTAATTCAGAATTCATGTCACGCTTGCACCACACGCGTCACATCATTAATGCAAATACTCGCGGCGAACTTGATCGGCCCGTGCACTTCTTCTGGGTATCGCCGGACAACCACATGAAATCCGGCTATGAGGAGTTTTGGCCACTGGTGGCTGAAGTCATGCGACTCTGCTCAGGGAACGAGGATGATTGGAGGGAGAGCTAAGCTTTGTGTACGAACAATTATTCATTCAAGCCGACGCAGCTCCGCTGCGTGGCTTAATCCAGGCGTTAAAACACCCGATAACTATAGTACAGTAGCTACTATTAGCTTAAATAACTTGCTAACCAGACCTCGATAAGGAGTTTCAATGGATTGGTTTATTCGAAATCACAAATGGTTAGTTGGCTTTGCGCTGCTATTTGGTGTGTTTGCTTATTGGGCCGGTTTTAAACTCTTAGATCAGGGACTGTTAACCGGTTCAGAATTTGTTACGTTGCTAATTGCAGCAACTGTTGTAAGCCTGGTTGTAGTATTCGCCCCCTTTATTCAAGAGGTATCCATTGGCGGCAGTGTGATTAAGCTTAAAGAGGCGAAACTTGAAGCAGACGAATCACTTAAAACATTGAGAATGCTCAGCCGGAATATCCGCAAAATATTAAAGAATATAGGAGCTTATTTGAGTTATTTAGAAGCTTGGAGCATATCTGATACCGCTTAACATGCCTTTTATATAATTCCCCAAAACACTGTTAGCAGTGTTTATTACTTTAGCTTACACTGAAATACCCCAGTTATTTTAATGACGTAACCTTATGCACTTACCGGATGTTCCTGATAATGAAGCTGAACGGCTGCAAGCACTGGTTGCCTCGGGCTTGCTGGACGATACATCAAGCGATGAATTTGACCGTTTTACCCGGCTGGCTCAGGCCTTGTTTGGCTGTAAGATATCCCTGTTCAGCCTGATTGATGAGCACCGGCAATGGTTTAAATCGCGCCAGGGCATTGCGCTAAAAGAAACACCGAGAGATATATCGTTTTGTGCCCACGCGGTATTTAACGATAAGTTACTATATGTACCGGATGCGACGGCAGATGAACGCTTTGCTGATAACCCGCTGGTAAGCGGCGAACCTGCCATACGGCTATATGCCGGTGTGCTGCTGCATTCAGTTGACGGCCTGCCGCTGGGTACGTTGTGTATTATTGACGATATGCCGCGTGAGTTGAATCCGCTACAACTTACCTTGCTACAGGATCTGGCTGCACTGGCCGAAACCGAAATAGCCCGCAGCACACTGACAAAAGAAACCGCCCAACTGCTGCAGGATAAAAAGCAGCAGGAACAGCACCGGCAACGGCTGGCTGCATTTATTGATAGTTCACGCCTGGCTACCTGGGAATGGAATGTGCAAACCGGCGATGTTATTTTTAACGATCGCTGGGCAGAAATGCTGGGGTACGCCTTGTATGATTTACTGCCGTTAAGTTTTGATACCTGGTTAAAGCTGGTGCACCCGGCTGACAGAGTAAGGTCTGAGCGCCTGCTGCAACAGCACTTTGACGGCGAACTGGCATATTACGAACTGGAATGCCGTATGCAGCATAAAGACGGCCACTGGGTGTGGATTTTAACGCAGGGTAAGGTAATAAACCGTACAGAGCACGGCCAGCCACGGTTAATGGCAGGCACACATCAGGATATCAGTGAGCGTAAAGCTAACGAAAACGCTATAACAGAAGCTTACAGTTTGCTGCAGCGGGTATGCCGCAATGCCGGGCTGGATATTACTGATTACAATAACCGCTAAAACCATTAGCACCCGGCCGGTATATAAACCTAGCGGCCGGGTAAATATTTATTGTGCCGCCGCGGCAGTAGCGCCGGTAGCAGCCAGTTCAGCCTGCGGCATCAGCGCCCGCCACCAAAGGCTGTTTTGCGCCACAGTGTTATGCAGTTGTGATACAGACACCACCCGGCCAAATTCGGGTGTTAACAATGCTGTATCCGCTTGTTCTGCGGCGGCGCTCACCCGCTCAAGTGGCTCATACCAGGCATGAAAGGCTAAATCAAAAGTGCCGTTATGCACCGGCACCATAACCTGGCCTTTTACATCAAGGTGGGCCTGCACACTTTGCTCCGGTGTCATATGAATATGCGCCCAGTCGTTATCGTAAGCGCCGGTTTCAATAAAGCTGACATCAAAGGGGCCGTATTTATTACCTATTTGCCCAAAGCCATCAAAGTAACCGGAATCACCGCTGAAATACACTGCACCGGCCAGGGTTTTAATAACCCAGGAGCCCCACAACGTATTATTACCATCACCAATACCGCGACCAGAGAAATGCTGCGTAGGCGTAAAAGCAATCAGCGTCTTGTCGCTGGCCTGTTCCTGCCACCAGTCAAAACGCTGAATCTTTTCCGCCGCCACACCCCATTTCTGTAAGTCGGTTTCTACCCCCAGCGGTACCAGAAATTGTGCAGTTTTCGCCGCCAGCTGCTTAATGCTGGCTTTATCTAAATGATCATAATGGTTATGCGAGATCAGCACTTTAGCAATGGGGGGCAACTCAGCAATGCTAATGGGCGCCTGATGAAAGCGCTTTGGTCCCAGAAAGGAAAACGGCGAAGCACGCTGCGAAAATACCGGGTCCAGCAGCCAGTATTCACCATATACTTTCAGCAGTACCGATGAATGCCCAAGCTTAACAAAGTGCAGGTCATTGTCCGGCAAGGCATCAAGTTGCTGCCGGCTTAGTGGCAGTAGCGGTATGATTTTCGCCGGTACTTTGTCTACTGCCGGCTCAGTGAAATAACGTTTGGTAATTTCCAGCGTTTTCAGTAAGCCCGGTTGTTCAAAGGCATGCACATTATGAAACTTACCATGCTGATACCGGCTGGCATCAGTTAGCGTTGTTGCATCAACGTTTGCTACGATCTTGGTATTTAGCATCACTATTCCTGCCCCTATCAGTGCCAGGCTGCCCAGCAGCCAGCTTAGTGGTTTAATTAATTTGTGCATAAGCTCACCATATATAAACTACACCGTGCAGTTTACATGCAAAAACACATAAGTAAACTGATTAGTGCAGTTTTTTCTGTGCTGCGCTACAATGGCTGCATTAATGCAAGGCCGAAAACGATGAAACTAACCGACAAAAAACGTATGCAAATACTTGATGCGGCAGAAGAGCTATTCCACAGCAGCGGCGTGGAGCATACCAGCATGGACCAACTGGCCCTGCAGGCTAAAGTATCAAAACGCACGGTATACAACCATTTCGCCACTAAAGATGCGCTGTTTCAGGCGATATTGCAGCGCATGTTCGACAAGCTGGCAGAGGGCGGCGAAGTACGTTTTGACGCTACACAGCCGATTGCCCAGCAACTGCGCCGTATAGCACAAGATGAAGTTGCGTTGCTTAGCTCTGCGGCTTTTTTGCGGGTAGCCAAAATTGCCATTATGCAGGTTATGCAACGCCCGGAACTGGCACAACACATGAACAACAGCAGCCTGGGTTGCAAGCGCTATATAGACAACTTTTTAACCGATGCCTGCGCAGCGGGTGTGCTGCAGATTGCCGATATTCCCTTTGCCGGTAAGCAGTTTATTTACCAGCTAAAGTCTTTTGTGTTTTACCCCAGCCTGTTTGGGCTGGAGCAACAAACCCCGGCACAGCAGGCGCATATTATCAATGAGGCTATAGCGCTGTTTCTGGCAAGGTATCAGAGCAAACCCGGCTGACAGCCGTTAGGCTGTAGCCGGCTGTTACTTATAAACTGTTTAAAAACGCCAGTAAGGCCGCTCTGTCTGTTGCAGACAGATTCTGGTAGTTCACTCTGCTTATTTCTGCCTCACCACCGTGCCAGCGGATGGCTTCATCAATAGTGCGGGCGCGGCCATCGTGTAAATAGTTAGCATCTGGCGTACAGTATTCATGGCCATCCAGGCCAAAAGCATCCCAACCTATATTGCCTGCTACCCCACCGGTTACACAGGCTGATAACCCCAGCCCCCACAGCGGTGCGGTGCGCCATTCTGAACCACCGGCCTCACCTTCGGCTAAGTTATCGGCCAGGCCCGGCCCCATATCATGCAACAGTAAGTCGGTGTACGGGTAAATAGTTTGGTTACGCAGCTCTGCCAGCGGGTGATATTCACTGGTTTGAAAGCTTTCAATATGGCAACCGTTACAGCCGGTAGAATTAAATATGGCTTTACCTTGCAGTACCTGCGGATCGTTGTAGTCACGCTGTGCCCGCACGCCCAGCAACGAGATGTATTTTACCAGGTTATCCAGATGCTGATCGGCCAGCGGTGTACCACCACCGCAGTTACTCTGGCTGGCGCCGCAGTCTGGCGTTGGCAAAACGCTAGTCATTACACCCATATCCGTATTAAGTGCGGCAGCCACCTGATGCTTTACACTGACAGTTGCGGCTTTATAACCAAAGCGGCCCAAACGGGTTTCACCGGTAACAGGGTCAGTAACGCGGTGGGCACGGCCGGAAATGCCATCGCCATTGGCATCATCAATATCTTCCAGCGCCAGTATCGCGGCTTCAGGTATGGCCTCTAACAAGCCAATACCGTTTAACTGCGGCGCAATACGGGCCGAGAAAGTATCAGGCACGGTACCGCTAAACTGGTAATTGGCCGTGCGCAGGCCGTTAGTCTCGGTAAACGAAGCAATAGATGGCATGCTCTCATTGCTGGCACCGCCGTTTCGTCTCGGCTGTAATACCCGGCCTAATTCGGCATGTGATAAACCATCGGCATTACCTACCCGAAACACCCACTTATCCAGCGGCGAACCAACAGCGCCAACCGGCGCCCGGCCATTACGCACATGGCAACCGGAGCAGCGTTGGTTAATATAATTCGCGCCAGCTAACCCCACCATGCCGGTAAAAATACCGTTTTCAGCGTTTTCGTCATGGCTGCCATCAACAAAAGAGGTATGGTGTAAACGCCGCCCCAGTACAAATGGCTGGCCATTGTCATAGCCTAAATTAGTGGCCATTTGCTGAAAATGGCCGTCCGGCTCGGCGGTCATTTGCACATGCAGGGTGGTATCACCACCTAAACGTGCGCTGGCAGGCAGCGGTATAGAATCACGCTGTAAGTAACGGCCCGGCTGAAAAATTTCTTTGTCGGTAACATCCCACGGCACTATGCCCTGGCCAACAATATATAAAAAGGTGGTGCCGTAATAGTTAGCCCGGCCACGCGGCAAAGTGGAGCCATCCAAAAACTGGCTGACTTCAAACTCCAGCTTATCACCCACCTGGATCGGCCGGCCTTCGCGGCAGTTATAGCTTTCTTCTTTCCAGTAATGGGTGTTATCTACCATATTCATTACACCATTACCGCAAAACTCTGCCAGCGTATTCATACCGATATACCACCAGCGGTTTTCTGCTTCGGTATCGTGCAGTTTATTTTGTGTCACTACATTCATACGAATACTGTTACCGCCTTTGGCAACATAATCGACAATTTCAATGGCTGCGGTTCTGTCTTCCCAGTAAAAGGTCAGGTAATGATCATAGGCCTGAAAATGATTTTCTTTGGCATGTCTGTCGCGGGCGCGATCAGAAAAACGGGTCACCAGCGCATCGCCGCGATCATACTGAATAGCGCTCTCCAGCGGTGTTGCAGCGTTATACAGCGGTACTACATTTAGTGCTGTCAGCGGGCAACCGTTCGCATTTACCGGCGTACCAGCCGGTGTGCCGGGGCAATTATCCTGTGCATCAGGCACACCATCGCCGTCACTGTCCAGGCCCGGATCAGGGTTTGGCCCGCCAGGGTCCGGGTTAGTACCACCGCCATTCGCACTCAGGGTAAAGCTTTGCTGTGCCGTATCAATGGCATAACCATTTGCCGTATCCCAATAGGTAAAAAAGTATGTCAACACACTACCCGGTGCCAAGCCCGATACCAGATAGCTGTTTACCCCACCAGCCTGCTGCATGGCGACATTAATCTGGCCGCCGTTATTTACACGGTAATGCACATCAGCCCAGCCACTGCTGTTAACAAAAAACCGCACGCTGTCGGCGGCTGTTTGTGCCACACCAAAAGCCCCGGCGGCTACCGGGCAGCCATTAGCATCTACCACTGTGCCGCTGGCGGTATTAGCACATTGATCAATATTGTCAGGCACGCCATCACCATCGCTGTCAGCTTGCGCAGTGCCACCGCCACCTTCCCAGACAATATCATCAATGGCAAATTCGAAGCTGCTGCCGGGTAACTGGCCATCCAGGCTGGCAATATAAAACATACCGGTTAATGCCTGCAGCGCGATTAACTCGCCACGTAAATCAGCTACCGGAATAGTGACTTCGCTCCAGTCACCGTTACGTACCAAACCATAGCGGCTTTCATTAGCCGGGAAATTCAGCCAGTTTTCATTGGTGTAGGAATCGGCAATGCCAATTTTAAAGCCAACATTGGCCGGAATTTTGATACTGAACTTCATGTTGCCGTTGGCAAAGTTGCTCATATCGCGCACCTGCCGGGTTTGAATACCACCACCAAACCATTGCCCGGGGCTGGTGTAACGCCAGGCAATAACATTATTCCCCTCCAGCGGTGCAGTGTTGCCTGCCACTACCGACGCCTGATTCCAGATATAAATATCTGAACTGACACCGGCCTGCAGTTGGTTGGTTGTCGGCGTAGTATCGGTAAAGACACCAAAGCTGCCACTTTCAGGTGGGTTTACATTGCCGCTAAATACCTGCCCCATCCCGTTTAGCTGGTACACCCGCACATAATCGATATACATTTTACCGGGCAACGGCGCTGTAACCTGGGCATTGGTTGCAGCGTCAGTGAAATTGCCGCCTACCGCCATATTAAACAGCAGGTAGAACGGCTGCTGCAGCTCGCTGGATTCCTCAGTAATGCTGATTGGCGCATCGTACATATCATATTCAACACCATTGTCTATTACCGTAAAACGCAGCTGGCTGTCTGTCCAATAGGTACGGTAAGTTACAAAGCGGTTACTCAGCGGTTGGGCAGCAACATAAGCGTTGTCGGTTTGCCAGGCTGTCATAGCAGCACAGGTTGGGTTTTCTGGCACACAGGCAGCATCGGCGTAAAAAATTGCATTAGCGCCGACATAACTGTTGATATCGGCACCGGGGTGGCCCGCCTCTGCTCTGCCCTGAGCACTGTGGCCCATTTCCATCATGTCAATTTCGCCTTTGGCCGGCCAGGTGGCGGTACTGGTGCCCAGCATCCAGGCTGCAGGCCATAAACCAATACCCAATTGCGGCACCCGCAAACGTACCTCAATCATGCCGTACTGCACGGCCAGCTTTTGCTCGCTGTCAATCTTGCCCGAGCTAAAAGCACGCCCGCCAATAGCGTCGTTACGCGCCTGCAGCACCAAAGCTTTATTACCCGGCTCGCCGGGTACATCTTCAATACTCAGATTATTGGCGCTGTACCACTGCAGTTCCTGATTGCCCCAGCCGCATAAGCCAATAGCGCAGCCGTCGCCTTCTATTTCATTCCATGTGGCAGTATTAAAGGTGTTGAAGTTGTCTTCAAACAGCAGGTTACCAATAACAGGGTTAGTAACATCTGCCAGTGCCACGTGCGGCGCACCAAGGCAACAAAGTGTCAGTAAAGCGGAAAATGACGGCCATAGCGTGGAGCGCTGTGCCGGGGTGTTTTTACTATTTTTCATGTGCAATAACCCACAGTTTATCTGCAATTAAACGGGTCACGCCGCTAACTTTACTGCATGCTTAAGCGCGCCGGACAATGCATGCTGAATGTGAAACGGTTTTACAGCCATAACAACAGCGGCAAAACACATTTGCTGGTGGGGCTAACAATATAGTGTGGCAACCCGGAGTTTTAGCGGGTTGCATGCTAACAACAGATATTGCCACCTGTTGCTGTGCTTTATCCTGTCCTGCTGCGCTTACCGGTTCTGCCTTGTTACCTGTGGTACAGGCAGTATTATATGTTTATGCCAAAATGTAAGCGCTTACTTAAGCTAGATGAGATCAACCGGCAGGTCAAGTTATTGTGAAGAATAAAGCCTATCTCAGTGGCCAAATATTTACTGCTTAGCTAACTGATTGGCAAAATCATGGTTAACATCTCGGTGCCCGGCTTCGTCGGCTCTTACAGCAATAACCACGTCACGCAGACGGGCGTCCGCCGGTAATTGCCAGTACTCTATTGCCACTTGCGGCGCGGCAATATTTTCGATAGCACCGCTTTCTATCTCGGCCAGATAACAGCTGTAACTGTATACGGCTTCTTCTTCAAAATACCCCCACCAACCGGTGTGCAGTTTTTGCCGACACCATATACAGTACCAAAAAGCCGGTAAAAAACAGGCCCTGCGCCAACAGGATCAGCATGCGTTCAAACCAGTTCGGTTTGGCAATTTCAATAAAGGTCATCAGGTGCATACGTTCGTTTTCGGCTTCATCCAGCAATACTCTGATCCAGCCATGATCGTCTTCCATACGGCGTAAGCTGCGCATATGCCGTAACATGCCTGCCACCATGCCCGGTACTCCGGCTACGGTTTCCAGAATAACGGCGCGATGGCCATAACGTTTGGCAAAGAAGGTGTCGGCGCAAAAACGCAGCATTTTGGTTAAACGAAACGCGATACGATCAGATAAATTCTGTGGTGTATGGTGTGTGGCTAAAGGATCAGACGGGTTCAACGGGTCTTCAGACATCAATACCTCCTGCTGCGATATAAGGAAAAACTATAGCAGAGGCAACTGAACCCTTACTGAGCATAAACAGCAGCTAAGGTTATTAGCTGCTGCAATACACTATACCAGTGCCAATTTACACGCGGAAATGATTTACCAGCTCGCTGAGGGTTTGTGCCAGACGGGCCAGTTCTGCGCTGGATGCCTGGGTTTCATTGGCGCCAGCTGAGGTTTGTACAGACAAATCGCGGATATTCACCAGATTACGGTCTACCTCACGGGCCACTGTGGCTTGCTCTTCTGCCGCACTGGCAATAGTCAGGTTTTGGTCACTAATCTGGCCAATAGCTTCAGCAATCAGTTGTAAGGCTTCACCTGCCTGCCGCGCTATTTGCAGTGTTTCGGTTGCTTTACCACTGCAGCTGTTCATGCTTTCTACCGTGTTATGGGTTTCTGTCTGCACAGCGTGCATCATGCGTTCAATTTCTTTGGTTGATTCCTGGGTGCGATGTGCCAGGGCGCGCACTTCATCTGCCACTACGGCAAAACCACGGCCACTATCGCCCGCTCTGGCGGCTTCTATCGCAGCATTTAATGCCAGCAAGTTGGTTTGTTCCGCAATGGCGCGAATCACCCCCAGTACCGAGCCAATATCTTTCACCCTGTCGGCCAGTTTTTCAATACCGTTACGCGACGATTGCAACTCACCATCCAACGCCTGTATGGTATTAATCGTATGGTTTACCCGCTCTTGCCCCTGGCGGGCTTTATCATTGGCTATTTCAGAATCACGCGATGTAGACGCTGCACTGCGGGCAACCTCTTCAATGGCAGTAGTGAGTTCGGTTACTGCTGTTGCACCTTGTTCCAGCTCTTCACTTTGCTGGTGTAAAGTACGGCTGGACTGCTCTGTTACCACACTAAGCTCTTCAGACGTAGCAGCCAGTTGTGACGAAGACTGGTTAATTTCATGTACCGTGCTTTTTAGTTGCTGCTGCATTTGTGCCATCGCCCGGATCATTTCACCGGCTTCGTCTGGCTCATCATCATGAAAATTCTGATTAAGCTCACCGCCAGCAATTTTCTGGCTAATTATTACCGCAGCCTGCATTGGCCTGACTAAACTGCGGCTTAGCATCAGCCCAAGCACTGCCGCTACGATCACAGCAATAGCAACAACTACCATCATATTCATAACGGCAAGCCCAATACTGTGCTTAGCACTTTCAGCTTGCTGATTGGCGGTGGTTTGCTGGTATTTTGCTACTGCATTCAGGGCTTCGGTTACTTTGCCCGCTGCATCATTTAACCTCTGGTGACGAAACTCTTCCGCCTGCTCCAATTGGCCCTGCTCAATCAACGCCAGCAGTTGCAGGTGTAATTGGTCGTACTGCTGTTTTGCCGTTATTACCTGGCTGAAGATCCTGTTTCCCTCTGCAGTTTGATGAAACACTGCGGCACTGTCTGAAGCCTGCTGATAATTGCGTATAGCCTCTTGCAAGGTACTGCGCCGCTGCTGGCGGTCAGTTTCAGAGTTAGCATAGAGCACATTAAGGGTATACAAACGAATTAATAAAAATTCCCGGTTCATATCTCCAGCAAGCAAGGAAGCGGGCAGGCGCCGGTCGGCAATATTATTAATATTTGTTTCTGTTTGTGCAAAGCGGAACATAGCCACACTGCCAACTATTACGCTTAGCAACACCATTAATGTAAAAATAATGGCAAGCCTTTTACCAATTTTAATTTTTCTTAACATAAGTTCCTCATCCAACAGCATTTTTATTATATGGTGCAGACTAAGCATAGGAGGCTAATGGCAGTACACAAGGCTTTAAAACAGATATAAATTTATAATATATGCTGAACCAATAACGCTGCTATACCGTATCAAACGATTACTCTGTTAGCAGAGTAATTTACCTCGCTATTGCTGGATTTTATCATCACAACGGCCAGCATATTGCCGGCCAGTTTAGCAGAAAGGACATACAATATGAAAATGACTAAAGCGGTTTTCGGTTCTACCTTAGTGGCTACTGGCTTGCTTTTATCTGGCGCAGGAATGGCAGCAATGCCAGAACTCAAAGGCAACGAAATACTCTGGTTACTCAACCAGAACAATCAACTGATTAAAGTTAACCCTTCAGCTCCGGAAAAAGTACTTGAGCAAAAAGCCCTTAGCGGCCTGGCTGCAGGCGAGACATTGCTGGGTATAGATTACCGCGTAGCTTATGGTGTGTTGTTTGCACTGTCTGACAAGGGCCAGCTTTATACCATTAATACCGGCACCGGTGCCTTAACTGCCGTAGGCTCACCTTTACCTGCCAACACTTTACAGCCAGGCCAGTTTGGCTTTGATTTTAACCCGGCTGCCGACCGCATTCGTGTTGTAAATAGCAAAGGCCAGAACTTACGTTTACACCCGGAAACAGCTGAGCTGGCATCAACCGACCCAACACTAGCGTATGCACAGGGCGATTCGCACTATGGCAAAACCCCGGCGGTTGTTGCTGCTGCTTACACTTACAATCAGCAAGACAGTAAAATAACCACCAACTACGCCATAGATATCACAGCAGGTAATTTACTGACCCAGGGCACCAAAGAAGGTACTACCCCGGCAGTCTCTCCCAATACCGGTCAGCTGTTTACTGTTGGTAGCCTGGGGCTGGCGGCATTGCAGCAGGTGTCTTTTGATATTTCTGACCTGAGCAATATTGGCATCGTTGCTGCCAGCACGGCGGCAGAACCGGCCAGCACGCTGTATCAGATAGATTTATCCAGCGGTAAAACCAAAAAGCTTGGCACACTGGCCGACGGCAGTGCACTGGCAGGTATCGCCATTGAACCTTAAGTTGCCCCACAGCCTGTTACTGGCAGCAGTATTTTTGCTGCCGCCGCCAACATTAGCAACGCAGTTGCAAGTACAGGTGCAAAACAGCAACGGCCAACCAGTGGCCGGGGCTGTGGTGTTCCTGGAATCCGCAACAGCTTCAGCGGCAGTTAAACCTGCAGCCACGGCCAATATTATCCAGCGTAATACTACCTTTATCCCCGAAGTGCTGGTTATTCCGCGCGGCACAGCGGTAACCTTCCCAAATGAAGACACCGTGCGCCATCATGTGTATTCGTTTTCGCCCATCAAGCAGTTTGAAATTAAACTGTATGTTGGCACACCAACAGAACCGGTTGTATTTGAGCAAAGCGGTGTAGCCGCGCTGGGCTGTAATATTCATGATCAGATGATTGCCTGGGTGGTGGTGCTGGACACGCCTTACTATAGCCACAGCAACAACGACGGCCTGGCTATGCTTAATGATGTTCCGCCGGGCGACTACACGCTGCGTGTATGGCATAAAACCCTGCTATCAGAAGCCGATGTACCAAAGCAGCCGCTTAAACTTAGCGCTGAAACACCTTTGCAGCAGGTAACGCTGAAATAGTTTAACCAAGACAGCAGCGCAAAATTGTTTTAATCTCTGAGCCTTAAGCCCTAAATTACTCTAAGCATACAAGGCCATATTATGACGATCCGCGCGCTAACTATCAGTGCAAAATTAATGTGTATCAGCCTGTTTTGTGTCAGCCTGTTTAGCCTGGCACAAAGCCCCGCTAACGCCGCACCCAATAACCTGACACTGGCCGAAGCCAATAAACTGGTAGCCCTGCCGCTGCACTGTGTTGAAACACCGTACCCTTACAAAACCGGCATAGTGCTGGGCAGTGCTGCCGACTTACAAGAACCTTCAGTGCTGCACCCGGTGTTTTATGGCTGCTTTGACTGGCACAGCGCAGTGCACGGTTACTGGTCGCTGGTAACCTTGCTGCGCCAGTTTCCCGATTTAGCCCAGGCAAACGATGTTAAAGCGGTGCTGCAGCGCAACTTAACTGCCGAAAAAGTAGCGCGTGAAGTCGACTTTTTCAGCAAAGATATTAATGCCTCCTTCGAGCGCACCTACGGCTGGGCCTGGTTACTGAAACTATCTGACGAACTGCACCTGTGGCAAGAACCAATGGCCAAACAACTGGCAGCAAATGTACAGCCGCTGGCTGACCTGATTGCCGAACGCTATATCAGCTTTTTACCCCGGTTGTTATACCCTGTTCGTGTTGGCGAACACACCAACACTGCTTTTGGCTTAAGCTTCGCTTACGACTACGCAGTTAGCCGGCAGAACGCTGCCTTGCAGCAACTTATTACCCAGCGTGCTAAAGATTACTTTTTGCAGGATAAAAACTGCCCGATAAACTGGGAACCCAGCGGTTACGATTTTATCTCGCCTTGCCTGGAACAAATCGGCCTGATGCAACGTATTTTGCCATCAGAGCAATTTTTGCCCTGGCTAAATCAATTTATGCCGCAACTGGCCAACCCGGCTTACAGCCTGGCTGTAGGCAAAGTAAGCGACAGAACTGACGGCAAGCTGGTGCATTTAGATGGTTTAAACTTCAGCCGCGCCTGGAACCTGTACGCGCTGGCAAAGCAGTACCCGCAGTATGCGCACCTGCGCAAAATAGCCGATCAGCATATGGCACATTCGTACCCCAATCTGATAGGCGACAGCTACGAAGGCGGCCACTGGCTGGGTAGTTTTGCCATTCATGCGCTAAATAGCGCTAAGCAGTAGCGTCATTTAGCACCGGTATTGCGATCACGGCGGATCAAGTTATAATTCCGCCGTCCCTCCCCCAGCTTTGGAGCACATAACTGAAATGAACAACTAAATCCTGATTAGCCGTCAATGTTATTTTTTGGACTTATCAGGGTTAGCGGGTTTGTTTTGGTTGGGCTATCAACAGCACTGCCTTATCTGTCTTTATTACCCGCCCCTGAATTATCGGGAGGCAATATGACTTTATATAACTTTTCCCCTTGCAGCTTTAGCCTGCCGAATGGAGATATGCTGTACCGTGACATCCGTTTATCGCTGGATAGCGGCCTAAGTGCCCTTATCGGCCGTAATGGTAGCGGTAAATCGGTGCTGGCAACACAACTGGCAGAGCAACAGCCTGCTGATTGCTATTTGCTACCACAACTACCACCAGCGCACTGGCAGCAATTGAGCCTTGCCGATCTGCTTGGTATTACAGATAAACTTAACGCGCTGCAACAACTTGCTGATGGCCAATGCGACACTGAAATCCTGAGTATTATTGACGGGCATTGGCAGTTAGCGGATGACCTGCACAGCGAACTAAAACAGATAGGTGCTGCGCCGGATATCTGGCAACGCTGCAGCAGCCTAAGCGGCGGCCAGCTTAATCACCTGCGGCTGTGGTGGGCCTTTTATCAGCAGCGGTCACTGCTGATCCTGGATGAACCGTCTAACCATCTTGATGCGCAGGCACGCAACGGGTTAAGCCAGCGCATTACCCGCTTTCTGGCACAGCCCAAAAGTGCCATTTTGCTGATCAGCCACGACCGGGAATTATTGCAACAAGCCAGCGTAATATACGAGTTAAACAGTTCCGGTTTAAGCCGTTACGGCGGCAACTATGAATTTTATCAGCAGCAACGTCAGTTGCAACAAACGGCACTGCAACAACAACGCCAACAGGCCGAACGTAATCTGGTGCAGCAGCAACGCCAGGCACAAACCGCCGCAGAGCGTGCCGCCAAACGGCGGCAACAGGGCAAAAAACAACGCGGCAGCCAGGCAACCATATTGCTGGACTATCAGAAAAACCGCGCCCAAAGTGCAGTATCGGCAAGGCGCACACAAGAGCAACACCAGCTAAAGCAGGCTCAGCAACAGTTACAACAGGTAAAAGCACAGCAGGAAGTGATTAAACCGCAACAGTTCTACCTGCAAGCACCTGCAGTAACCGGCAGCAAGCAGTGGGTAAATGCCGTTGCACTGCAACTGGCGCACGGTAACAGTCAGCCGTTAAGCTTTAACTGGCACAGTAAGCAACGTGTGCATTTACAAGGCTGTAATGGCAGTGGCAAATCTACCTTGCTGCAAACGTTGGCAGGCTTAACATCGCCTGCTGCCGGTCAGTTGCAACTAAATTGCACCATACAGTATCTGGATCAGCACTTCAGCTTGCTCAATAGCAGCCAAAGCGCATTGACTAACCTGCGCCAATATTGCCCACTGCTTAGCGAAACCAGCGCCCGCACCTTATTGGCTAGCGCCGGTTTACGTACTGATAAGGCATTACAGCCCGCAGGCGTATTAAGTGGCGGTGAACGGATGAAACTGGCCATGTTAATGGTGAGCAAGCATAACGACAGCCTGCTGTTACTGGACGAACCGGATAATCATCTGGATTTAGAGACTAAAACCTTGCTGGCACAAACGCTGTATCACTATCCGGCAGGCTTTGTCGTGGTAAGCCACGATCAGCACTTTATTGCCCTGTTGGGCATCGACACGGTATTGCAGATTTAAATGGTTAAGCCATAACGCAATAAGGCCGTGCCACCGGAGCTTTCCCCCCTCAGGGCCTCAGACGATATTGATACTTAGCGCAGAATGGCTATGAAGCCAGTATCTCCGCTATAGTGTTATCTGCCGCTTAAATAAGAAAAGCCGGACAAATCCGGCTTTTTCACTACAAAACCCACGCTAAATCAGCTGTATGCCGCCACCAAAGCTGCATTAAATGCCAACAAAACTCTCAATTTACATTTTTGTGTAGGAGTCTAGAATTGACCAAGTGAAGCAAAAACGACTACACTTGTAGCTTATTTGGCTTCACTTGGTGTTTAAATGTCTGCGCTTGCCTCATTGTTGTTTAAAGAATACCGCCGTCAGGTGCTGGGTTTACTGCTGTTGCATCCAGACGAGTCGTATCACATGCGTGAAATTGCCCGTTTAACCCATACCCAGCCTGGCACTTTGCATAAAGAACTGGCCAAATTGGCCGAAGCCGGTATTTTAAAAAAAACCTTGCAAGGTAACCAGACCTATTATCAGGCGGACCCCAATTGCATCGTGTTTGACGAGCTAAGCAGCATTGTGCGTAAAACCAGCGGCCTGGCTGATGTACTGCGCCTGGCACTACAACCACTAGCCAATAAGCTGCAGTTTGCGACGGTTTATGGCTCTGTTGCCAGCGGTAAGGCAACATCGGCCAGCGATATTGATGTTTTGTTAGTCGGCAATACACGCTATGCTGAAGTGGTGGCCGCACTGTATCCGGCGCAGCTAGAGCTGGGGCGCGAGATAAACCCAAAGTTGTATTCCGTAAATGAGTGGCAGGACGCACTAAATGCACAATCTGGTTTTATCAAGCAGATACTTGACAGCCCGATGCTGCCAATACTAGGAGACACGGATGACATTAGACAACCTGATAGGGAAATCGCTGGAGCGCATTGAACCCGATAGCGCGGCCATACAGCGACTATTGGAAGCTGCGCAACGCAATCTCAAAGATGCTGAGCTGACAGGTTTAAGCAACGAAACGCGCTTTGACACCGCCTACAAAGCCATTATGCAGCTGGCTAACGCTGCGCTACAGGCATCTGGTTTCAGAACCCTTACCAGTAAACCCGGCCATCACCAAACCTTAATTCAGTCGCTGGTTAAAACCGTGGGTATCGAAACGGAAAGAATGATTGTGCTGGATGCACTACGCAAACAGCGCAATATTACCGATTACTCCGGCGACTTAGTCGAAGATGCCGCTGTAAATGAATGCCTATTGCAAGCCAGGTATTTACTGGCAACCATAACAACCTGGCTAGGCTCGGAAAAATAAAGCACCAAAAAAAGAGTCTGAGCTAACTAACTTGAAAAGTGTTTCGTCCTCATTTTCCTAATGACCAGTTAAATGCATTTAAACAGCACCACTGTATTTAGCTGGCCGCACAGCAGTAACGTCAGTTTTTTTTCAAGTTGCGCATCCATCGGTTATGTTCTAGATTGAGTATTCGGTACAACCTGATGAATATTAAGAACTTCAATTACTTTTGAAAGTAGTTCTTTGTTGACCAAAATAACGAGAAAGGGATGTCAGATTGAAATTAAAACTGCTATCGCTACTTGGCGACAGCTGAAGCAGTTAATTTTGATCTGACCCCGTTTATTCGTTAAGCCGGCAAACTTATGTTAAACCACACGCAAAGCTTCCCCGCCCCGTTACACTGCGGTAGTAGCAGTATCTGGCACTTAGCCAAAGTGCTTAACTGGTTTAGCCAACAGCAAAATAAAACCATAGCGCCAGAGATAACCGACGTAGCGCAGGTAAACATGCAGGTCAATATCGCCAGAGCACTAAGCGAGCTGCAACTCGACACCCGCCTCGAGTTTATGCAAATTCAGGAAGAGCTTGCGCAGTACCATTAATTACGGCAATTTAATCATAAGTTGTCTCAAAATCCGAAAATACAGAACATGGAAAAAGATAAAATTTACCGCAAGCTAGCCTTTCTATTTGAAGATAAGTCGATGCCATCTATGGTACTTCTGGATGGGAAATGGGGTAGCGGAAAAAGCTACTATTTGAACAATGAATTGATACCCTTCCTAACTAAGGAAAAGAAAAAGATCGTTGTCTCGTTCTCACTATATGGTGTTGCAAATATTGATGACTTTCGCGACAAACTGATATCTGCATTCATTTTAAAAAACAAGAATGCTACGAGCATCTTAGATAAGCTAATAACCTCGGTAGCAGGTGCTACAGCATTCACAAGCTCTGATAACTCCTCAGCTTTACTCTCAATTTTCAATGGAATAAAGGGCGCTGCGAAACATGTTGTTTTATCCAAAATAGAAAAATTCACTTTAGTTTTGGATGATCTCGAACGAGTCGATGACCTAAATCTGATTAAAGCTATTTTGGGAGAGTGCCTGCAATTAGCCGAAAATAACGAGGTTGAGGTTCTTATTGCAGCCAATTCAGAAGCAATAAAAGATCTCAATGAAGCTTTTGATAAGTGTATCTCAGATAAAATATCATTTTCTTTAGATTATGAAAAAGCTGCAGAAATAGCCTTCAATGGATTGCAAGACAAAATCCCAAAACAAAATATGCAAGCAATGCTCGAATCAATTCGTAAACTCGAAATAAAGAATTTAAGAGTGCTAAAAAGGTCTGCAAAAAGAATTGCTGAGCTGATAGAAGAACTACATAAAAAGACTGAAATAGATGAAATATTCTCGGCGAACATACTTATTCCAAAAATAATTTCAATTGCAAACGCTCACTATCAACTTGGATTTTCATGTGCGGCAATAAAAAAGAATGTTAATAGCCGACAAAGCCGCCTTTTTTTAGAGTTAACGGATACAGCCCTCACACCTGAAGAGGAAGAACAGAGAAAAATATTCGATCTCGCTGAATCATCATCAGATGACATTATCGAATATGCATGTGGTGAAAAGTTCTCAGCTAGTGAGATAGAAGACTTTGGAGCCTTGCCTGCTAAATCAAATTTACTGGATAAATTAATATATGCTGGAACACGTCAAATATCACAAGCAGAGTTTTCAACTGCTTATAAACAGCTTATCGAGTACATAAACCGAACATCACCGGTTGAATGTCACTACTGGTTTAATTGTATTGATACTCTTGATTTACTTATAAGACAAAAAAGCATTACCAAACCGGACTTTATTGAAGGTACGGTTTTAGAGTTTGCCACATCAAAACTAAAAGTAGTTAAGTTTTCCTTGCAAGCAAAAAAACGTAGTACTCCTCGAAGGCTGGTAAATGACGAATTACAGGCGATGATGGTTGAGCAGTTTAATATAGTAAAAATCCGAGACACCGAGAGTTCTATTGATCATTTGAAAACGAGAATGCTCAAAAACTGGAAGCAAACTGATTCCGAAATATATTCAAATTACGAACATAAGCCGTTTTTTAACATAATTGGAGCAGAGTTCCTAATTCAATGCCTAAACCGCTGGGATCACAGCGACATACTTGGATTTGAAGATTTTATAAGATCAAGATATAACTTCTCAAATGTAAAAGATTTTTACACTGATGAAGCTTACGATCTGAACTTCTTACTACAATGGTTAATCGCTAAAATTAAAGATTGCCAACCTAACCTTAAAAATGGTGCGTTTTATGAACTCAGTGAAACACTCGCTAATGTAGTAGAGAAGCTCAGTTAGCTTAACAGGTCAAAACTAAGTATCTGATTTAAATTCGTTTAAAATCCGCTAGGTCGACGCCCGCAGAACCTAGCCATACGCTAGAGGCTATATTAGCGCCAAACGTAAAAGCCGGACAAATCCGGCTTTTCATCAAAAAAACACTACTAAATCAGCTGTATCCCGCCACCAAAGCTGCGGTAAATGCCTACTAAACGGATAAAGCTTTGCTGTTGCACTTGTGCCAGTTGGTCGCGGGCACGTAGCAGTTCGCGTTCAGCGTCGAGCAAATCCAGAAACTCACCGGTGCCGGCGTTGTAGCGCTCGCGAGCGATTTGCACCGCTCTGTTACCGGCCTGCCATTGCTGCTCGGTGCTCAGTTGCTGCTCGCGGCTTAAGTTATAACTGCCAAGCGATAGCTGCATCTCGTTAATGGCATCAAACACCTGCTGCTCAAACTGGGCCAGTGCCATTTGCGAGCTGGCCTCAGCCTGGCGGATGCGGGCTTTAACTGAGCCTAAATCTGCTGCCTGCCAGCTAAGTGTGGGTGCCACTGACCAGCTTTGGGTGTCGTTGTTAAGCGTTAAGCCCGGGCCAGATAAAAAGCCTAAAAAGCCGCGCACCGAGATATTCGGGTATAAATCGGCGGTGGCTACGCCAATTTGTGCTGTGCGGGCGGCTAACAAGCGCTCGCTGCTGGCAACATCAGCGCGGTAACGCAGGTAGTTTTCACCGTCGACTACCGCCACCGGTTGCTTAAGCTCAGGCAGGTTAGGTACCGAGCCCAATTTAAGCTGGCCCGGCCGCTGGCCGAGTAAGGCCGATAAGGTGGCATCGGCGGTTAAGCGTGCTACCCGGTAGCCGGGTATGGCGGCATGCACCTGATGCAGCTGGACATCTATTTGTGCCAGCTCCAGCTCAGAGGCCATACCAGCCTCTAACCTTGCCAGTACGATAGCGCGGCTTTGCTGCAGGTTTTGCAGGTTTTGCTCGGCCACTACTAAGCGCAGCTGGGCACCGCGGTATTCACCGTAACTGGTGGCAACCTGGCTTATCAGCTGCACCTGGGCATCGTGCCATAATATATCGGCTTGCTGCGCCTGGGCTTCTGCCGCTTCACTGGCGCGGCGTAATTTGCCGAACAGGTCTATATCCCAGCTTAAATTGGCACCGGTGCTGTAACCACGGGTGATGATGCCGTTATCGTCTGGTGATAACGTTGGGTTTTCACTGGCCTGGTAAGTGGCATCCAAGGTACCTTTGGGCAAAAAGTCGTTATTGGCATCACGAAACACAGCATAGGCCCGGTCGACGTTGGCCCTGGCTTGCGCCAGGGTACGGTTTTCCACTAACGCAGTGCTGATAAGCTGATTCAGCACGGCATCGTCAAATGCCTGCCACCAGCTTTGGGCATGTTCAGCCTGCTGATAAGGGCTGTTAAAGCTGATATCAGACACCTTGGCCGGGGTGTGGTAATCCGGCCCGACGGCACAGGCGCTTAATGAGGCTACCAGCGCAGCAATGGCGGATAATTTTAAAGTATTACGCATAAGGTGCCTCCGCAGTATCGGTGGTTGCTGATTTCTTCTCGCCGCGCTTAGCCAGCATGTAGTAAAACAGCGGGGTTAACAGTAAACCAAAGATGGTTACGCCTATCATGCCGGAGAATACGGCTACACCCATTGCCTGGCGCATTTCAGCACCGGCGCCGCTGGCAAAGGCCATTGGCACTACACCCATAATAAAGGCGATAGAGGTCATCAGTATTGGCCGTAACCGCAGGCGGCAGGCTTCCAGAATAGCGTCCAGCGCATTCATGCCGTGGTCTTGCAGCTCTTTGGCAAACTCGACAATTAAGATGGCATTCTTCGTTGCCAGCCCCACCAGTACAATTAAGCCAATCTGGGTGAGGATATTGTTATCCCCGCCGTAAATCAGTACGCCGCTTAGCGCCGATAACAGTGTCATCGGGATAATCAGAATAATCGCCAGTGGTAAACTTAAGCTTTCGTACTGCGCCGCCAGCACCATAAACACCAGCAGGATAACCAGCGGGTAAATAAATACCCCGGCGTTACCGGCCAGAATTTGCTGGTAGGTCAGCTCTGTCCATTCGTACGTCATGCCATTTGGCAAGGTTTCAGCCAGGATTTTCTCAATCGCTGCCTGGGCTTCGCCGGTGCTGTAACCCGGTGCCGGGCCACCGTTTATTTCGGCGGTGGTAAAGCCGTTGTAGTGCATAACACGGTCTGGCCCTGCGGTGTCGGTAACATTGATAAAAGAGCCCAGCGGTATCATTTCACCCCGGCTATTACGCACCTTTAACTGGCTGATTTGCGCCGCACTTTGGCGGAACTGCTCGTCAGCCTGCACATTTACCTGATAGGTGCGGCCAAACTGGTTAAAGTCATTCACATACACCGAGCCCATATACGCCTGCAGGGTCTGGAATACTTCATCCAGTGCCACGCTTTGCTGTTTGGCTTTGGTGCGGTCGATATCCAGGTCCAGCTGCGGCACATTGACCTGATAGCTGGAGAATACCCCGGCCAGTTCAGGCGTTGCCCAGGCTTTCATCATTACCTGCATGGTAATGTTATACAGCTCTTCATAACCATGGTTGCCACGGTCCTGTATTTGCAGGCGGAAGCCACCTATAGTGCCTAACCCCATAACCGGTGGTGGCGGGAAAATGGCGATAAAAGCATCTTCAATACCGGCGAACTTCTGGTTTAACGCCGCGGCTATAGCATTGCCGGATAACTCTGCGCTACTACGCTCGTCAAAGTCGTCCAGGCCAACAAATACAATGCCGGAGTTCGGGCTGTTGGTAAAACCGTTAATACTCAGGCCAGGGAACGCAATAGAGTTGGCAACACCAGGATAATCCAGCGCTATCGCTGACATTTCTTTGATCACTGCTTCGGTACGCTCCAGTGAAGCGGCATCAGGCAATTGGGCAAAGGCTACCAGGTACTGTTTGTCCTGCCCCGGCACATAGCCGGTAGGGGTAGTAGCAAACTGCAGGCCGGTTACACCAACCAGGGCAATGTACATCACACCAACAATAGCGCCGTAGCGGATCACTTTTCTTATCACATAACCATAACCTTGTGATAAGCGGGCAAAAAAGCGGTTAAAGGGGCCAAATAACCAGCTGCCAAACAGCTTGTCGATACCGCGGGTTAAGGCGTCTTTCTTCTCGTTATGCCCTTTTAATAACATCGCAGCTAAAGCCGGGCTTAAGGTTAACGAGTTAATGGCCGAGATAAAGGTTGAGATAGTAATGGTTAACGCAAACTGCTTATAAAACTGACCAGTTAAGCCAGACATAAAGGCAGTAGGAATAAATACCGCCGCCAGCACCAGTGTGGTGGCAACAATAGGTCCGGTCACTTCTTTCATGGCTTTTTGTGTTGCGGCAAGCGGTGCTAAACCTTCGCTGATATTACGCTCAACGTTTTCTACCACCACGATGGCGTCATCCACCACGATACCAATGGCCAGTACCAAACCATATAAAGATAAAGCATTGATTGAAAAGCCCAGCAGATGCATAAAGGCAAAGGTACCCACCAAGGACACCGGCACGGCCACCAGCGGAATAATAGAGGCGCGCCAGGTTTGTAAAAACAGCACCACCACCAATACCACTAACAGCACCGCTTCCAGCAGTGTTTTTACCACGGCTTCAATAGAGCCACGCACAAATACGGTTGGGTCGTACACGATGTCGTAAGCTAAACCTTCCGGGAACCCCTTAGATAACTCAGCCATTTTCGCCCGTACATCATCAGAAATCTGAATGGCGTTAGAACCGGAAGCCTGGAAAATAGGAATAGCCACAGCGTCTTTATTATTCAGTAAAGATCGCAGCGCATAAGTTGAAGCACCCAGCTCAACCCGTGCCACATCTTTTACCCGGCTGATTTCGCCGTTAGCACCTACCTGAATAATAATATCTTCAAACTCTTCCACCGTCGCCAGGCGGCCTTTTACGTTGATCAGCAGTTGAAAATCGGCATCGCCACTGGGCTGAGCACCTAAACTACCGGCAGCAGCCTGCTGGTTTTGCTCGCGGATAGCCGCAATAATTTGCGTAGGAGATAAACCCAAAGCCGCCACTTTGTTCGGATCTAACCACACCCGCATACTGTATTCACCGGCACCGAATAACTGTACGTTACCCACGCCCTGAATACGCGCCAGCTCATCTTTTACATTAAGCGCCGCATAGTTAGATAAATACAGCATATCGTAACGCTGATCAGGTGAGGTTAAATGCACCACCATGGTTAAATCCGGTGAGGATTTCTCGGTTACTACGCCTAAGCGCTGTACCTCCTGCGGCAGCCGCGGCATAGCACGGTCTACCCGTGCCTGCACCTGGGTTTGCGCCAGATCGACATCGCTGCCAATGGCAAAGGTTACCGTTAATGTCATACGGCCATCAGACGTGGCCTGTGATGACATATACAGCATGTTTTCCACACCGTTAATTTCCTGCTCCAGTGGCGAGGCCACCGTTTCAGCGATCACTTTAGGGTTAGCTCCCGGATAGTTAGCCGTTACCACTACGGTAGGCGGCACCACTTCCGGATATTCGGTTACAGGTAATTGCCAAACCGTTATCGCACCAACAATAAAAAACAGCAGGGAGATAACGGCGGCAAAAATGGGCCTTTTAATAAAAAATTGCGAGAACATAATGTTTCCTTAACCCCGTCCCGGCGTTTTACCGGCGTTGACTGCTGCTGCCACATCGTCTGCTTTTGCAGTCAGTGCGGTGCTGGTTTCATCCAGCAGTTGTTGCTCTTTACGTAAACCGGCTATTTGCTCAGCACTTGCCATCTCTACCATTTTGGGTTCAATCTGCATATTCGGCATAACCCGCTGCAGGCCGTTAACCACAATACGGTCTTTTGCAGCCAGTCCTTCACGCACAATGCGCAGGCCGTTTACTTTTTCGCCCAGCTTTACCGCCCGGTATTCCAGCTGGTTATCCGCGTTTACCACCAGCACAAATTTGTTGTTTAAATCGGTGCCAACGGCTTTTTCGTCAATCAGAATACCGTCGTAGCTGTCGCTGCCCACCAGCCTGATGCGGGCAAATAAACCCGGCAGCAGGTTGTTGTCGCTATTGCTGAAACTGGCGCGGATACGGATAGTGCCGGTTTGCTGGTTCAGGCTGTTGTCAACAAAATCAATGCTGCCGGTGTGTGCGTAAGTGGTATCGTTCGCCAGCGCCATATATACCGGGTTTGCACTGGCATCACGGGTGTCGGCACGTTTACCTTCGGTACTCAGACGGGCATATTTCAGGTAGCTTTGCTCGTCTACATCAAAGTAGGCGTACATTTTCTCGGTAGATACCAGGCTGGTTAACTGGCTTTGGCCGGCAGTAACATAGTTACCGGCCGTTACCTGGGCATACGACACCCGGCCACTGATAGGTGCGCTAATGCGGGTGTAGCTTAAATCCAGTTCAGCACGTTGCAGTGCCGCTTTTACCGAGGCGACGGTAGCAGCGGTTTGTTGCTTACGGGCTAAGCGGCTGTCCAGTAATTCGGCTGAAATGGCGCGCTGGCTGCTGAGTTTCTCTGCCCGCTGATAGTCGTTATCCGCCAGCTGGGCGGCGCTTTGTGCACTTTGCAGCTCTGCATTAAGCCTTGCAACCTCGGCAGCAAAAGGCCGTGGGTCAATTTGTATCAGCACATCGCCTTTTTGTACCAGGGCGCCTTCGCTAAAGTGCACCTGCTCAATATAGCCTGACACGCGTGGCATTAAATTCACGGTTTGTGGCGCTTGCAGGCGGCCGGTAAATTCATCCCATTCGGTAATGCGCTCGTGTACCACCTGCGCCACACTCACCTGTGGTGCTGCCGGGGCTGCGGCCTGATTAGCCGCCTCGGGGTTGCCACAAGCGGTTAACACCAGTGCGGCGACGCCCGCTAACATAAAAGTTCTTACCGTGTTTTTTCTGCTCATGACGTTTTGCTCCACGTTGTTTCTGAAGTTGTTACTAAAATTGTGTAAAAAGGCTTGTTATTTTTGTACCGCCCGGTAAATATATAGGACAGCCAAAAACTGTCAATCTATTTTTGTACCGATTGGTAAATTATTTTAATTCTACAAAAGACGAATCTGTTCTAAGGCTGAAACAACACCATTGCGGTGCCGGCGACTTCACTAAAGCTAACAGAGGCTACTGTCAGGTTACGTCAGTAGTGTATGACGAAAGCACAGTGGCTTTAATGCCGAATGCTGGCGCATTCTTGCCTGAAACTCTACTGCTGGTACTTCGGCACGATTTGACTGAACGATCACAGCCGGTTTGGGGTCTTAGTGGGTGTCAGTGGCAAGATATATGTACTTATCGGTAAATAACCCTTACTGGACAAGGGGTCTTTTGCTGTTTACTATATAAGCAAGTTTTAATGCAGGAGCTGAACAATGTCAGCAGTAAGTTGCACTCCCAATGTAGGCCGGCCCCGCGCCTTTGATATGGATGCTGCGCTGGAAAAAGCGCTGGAAGTATTCTGGCGTAAGGGCTATGACGGCACTTCGTTATCAGATTTGACTGAAGCCATGGGCATTAATAAACCCAGTTTGTATGCCGCCTTTGGCAATAAAGAGCAACTGTTTTTAAAAGCGATAGAGTTATACGAAAGCCGCCCTTGCTCATTTTTCTTACCGGCACTGGAAAAACCTACCGCCTATCAGGTAGCCGAACATATGCTGCATGGTGCAGCAATGAATATGGCTGATAGCAACCACCCGCAAGGCTGCGTAGTTGTACAGGGCGCATTGTCGTGTAGTGAAGCGGCTGCCAGCGTAAAAGAAGCACTAATTAACCGCCGGGTAGAAGGCGAACAGAAACTCAAAGTTCGCTTTGATCAGGCTAAAACCGATGGCGACTTACCGCCCGACACCGATACCGGTGTATTAGCACGTTATCTGCTTACTGTGTTGCAAGGCATGGCAATTCAGGCCAATAACGGTGCCTGTTCTGAGCAACTGCGCCAGGTTGCGCAAATGACATTGCAGGCTTTTCCGCGCGCCGGTTAAGCCGGCAGTAGCTGCCTTATAGTCCACACTTATTGCCTGATCCTCCAAAGCACTGCTGCAGTAATAGGCAAAGCCAGGCTGGCTGCCTATACTGCACTTTCCAGTACAGCGGAGAAACCAGGATGATTGAAGAACGCGAATTTTTGCGCCAGCAAATGTTGCAGCAACTGCTGCAAGCTATTACATCAAATGGCCTGAGCGATACCAACATACCCGGCGTTAAGCTGTACCGTAGTGATGGCCCAACTGCGGCAGCCCCAACTATTTATGAGCCTACTTTATGTTTGCTGGTGCAGGGTTCAAAAAAGGTATGGCTGGGTGATGAGCAACTGCAATACCGTGAACTACAGTATTTGCTGGCCCCGGTTACGTTGCCGGTAAGTGGCAAAGTCATTACTGCCAGCCCTGATAAACCCTATATTGCATTGAGTGTAAGCCTGGATTTGCGTGAGCTGACAGATCTGGTTATTGATATTGCCCACAAGGTACCATCACCAACCCTGCCCGCGCGCGGCATTGCCGTGGGCGACGCCGATCTGTCGCTGGTATCAGTATTTCAGCGCCTGACCCAACTACTGCAAACACCGCAGGATATTCCGGTGTTGTTGCCTTTGCTTAAACGTGAAATGCTGTACCGCCTGTTGCTTGGGCCTGTTGGCAGCCAGCTGCGCGAATTTACCCTGATAGACAGCCAGGCACATCGCATCAGTAAAGTAATCGAAATATTGCACCAGCGCTATAGCGAACCGCTGCGGATCAAAGAACTGGCAGAGGCTGCGCATTTAAGTGAATCGGCCCTGTTTCAGGCATTTAAAGCTGTTACATCAATGTCGCCGCTGCAATTTCAAAAACAGCTGCGGCTAAATGAAGCACGCCGCATTATGCTGTACGAAGGTTTAGAGGCGGCAACTGCCAGTTATAAAGTAGGTTATGAAAGCCCGTCGCAGTTCAGCCGTGAGTACAGCCGTTTATTTGGTGCGCCCCCCAAGGCCGATGTAGCCCGTTTTCGCCAGTCGGTCTAGTTGTCTTGCTAAGAATAAGGTTGCAGATAATGCTGTAATTGCTGTTCAAACCAAGACATAAATACCTGTAATCGCCGGCTGATATGCCGCCGGTGTGGATACAACAGCCATACTGGCATCGGTGCACAGCGATGCTGCGAGAGAATATCCAACAAAGTGCCGTCATTCAGATGTTCTGTCACGCCGATTACCGGCGCCTGTATAATACCCAACCCGGCCAGGCAGGCAGCTTTGTAGGCATCGGCATTGTTTACCGTTACCACGCCTTTCATCGCAAGTGTTTTATGCAGTCCGTGTTCTGTATATTCAAGCACACTGTTGTGTTGGCCCAATACACTGACATAGTGCACCAATTGGTGCTGGCTTAAATCTGCCAGTGTTTGTGGCATACCAAAACGAGCGATATAAGCCGGGCTGGCCAGATTGCGCATTGGTAGCTCCGCCAACCGGCGTGCTACCAATCCTTCATCGCCGACACTGCCAACACGGATCACACAGTCAAAGCCTTCAGCAACCAGATCCACTTTACGATCAGTACTGCTTAGCTCAAGTTTAATATTCGGATATTGCTGCAGAAAATCAGGCAGGTTTGGCATCAGCACATAGCGCGTTATACCAGTAGACATATCCAACCGTAATACACCACTTATCTGCTGCGTTTGCTGCTGAAACAAGCTTTCCAGTTCATGGTATTCATCCAACAGCAATAAGCTGCGGTCATAACATAACTGACCATCCGGTGTCAGGCTGACACTGCGGGTAGTACGGTGCAATAAACGACAATTTAAGTGCTGCTCTAACTGTTGCACCACATTAGAGACATGGGTTTTAGATAACCCCAGGCTGGCTCCTGCCCTGGTGAAACTGCCAAGCTGCACCACCCGGATAAATATTTGCAGTGCTTGTAGTTTATCCTGCATATCATTGTCCACTAATAGCAAACAGTTCTACCACTTTTAGCATGTTTATTGCCCATCTAACAACCAATAAACTATTTCGTGTTAACCATCACCTGAAAGCGGAGCATCATATGACAACAACTCACATTGCCCTGATTACCGGCGGTAGCCGTGGTTTAGGCAGAAATGCCGCCCTGGCACTGGCCCTGCAAGGCATTGATATCATTATTACTTACCAGCAAAATGCCGCAGCGGCACAAGCAGTAGTAAGCGAGATCACTAAACTGGGCCGCAAAGCGATTGCTTTACCTTTGGATGTAAGTGACAGCAGCAGTTTTGCTACTTTTGCCAGCACGGTACAGCAACAGTTAAAACAAATATGGGGCTGCAACAGCTTTAATTATCTGCTGAATAATGCTGGTATTGGTATTAACGCCCCCTTTACCGAAACCACTGAACTGCAGTTTGATCTATTAATGAAAGTGCATGTTAAAGGGCCATTCTTTCTGACCCAGCACCTACTACCGCTGCTCGCCGATCAAGGCCGCATTTTAAATGTCTCTACTGGTTTAACCCGCTTCGCGGTGCCAGGCTATGCCGCTTATGCGGCCATGAAAAGCGCTATGGAAACCCTTACCCGCTACTGGGCAAAAGAACTTGGCGCGCGTGGGATACGTGTAAATATATTAGCGCCGGGTGCAATAGCCACAGACTTTGGCGGCGGTACAGTGCGTGATAATGACAGCGTTAACCAGTATCTGGCCAGCCAGACTGCTCTGGGCCGTGTCGGACAGGCGGATGACATTGGCGGTGTTGTCAGCTTGCTACTTTCTGATCAGGCCGGATGGATTAATGCCCAGCGTATAGAAGCCTCTGGCGGTATGTTTTTATAGCGCAAAAATATAGTTGCACCAGCCACTGCCAGAAATTTAAAAAGGCCTTATCATAAGCACCTTTCTTGCTGCGCAGTGGCACCTTTATGCAAAATATCCTGCTGTATCTGGTTACTGTACTGATTTGGGGCTCTACCTGGTTTGCTATTGAATTTCAGCTGGGTGAAGTGGCGATTGAAGTATCATTACTGTACCGTTTTACCATTGCTGCTGCATTAATGTGGCTTTATTGCGGCTACCGTAAACTTAATATGCACTTTACGTTGCGCCAGCATGGTTTTATTTTTCTGCTGGCCAGCCTGAACTTTGCACTGAATTTTTTGTTTATTTATCAGGCGCAGCAATACCTTAGCTCAGCCATGACGGCCATAGCCTTTACCACCATGCTGCTGATGAATATTATTAACACCCGGCTGTTTTTTGGCAAACCGGTGGCAAAACGTATCTATTTTGGTGCCCTGCTCGGCATTGCCGGTATAGTGGTACTGTTCTGGCCCGATCTGGACGGTATCGATTTAACCAATGCCAGTCTGCTGGGCCTGCTGCTGATTTTGTCCGGCGCGCTGTCGGCCTCATTCGGTAATATGGTCAGTGTACGTAACTCGCGGGAAAATATGCCGATTATGCAGGTAAATGCCTGGGGCATGCTGTATGGCAGCCTGATATTGCTGGCCGCAGCACTGTTTAAGGGCCACAGTTTTAACTTTAGTACTGAACCTGCCTACATTGCCTCACTGCTATATCTGGCAGTGTTTGGCTCGGTAATCGCCTTTGCCAGTTACTTTGCCCTGCTTAAACAAATAGGCCCGGAAAAAGCCAGCTACACCATAGTGTTATTTCCGCTGGTTGCCGTGGTGCTAAGTACATTGTTTGAGGATTTTCACTGGACAGGCTACACCTTTAGCGGCTTTGCGCTGGTGCTGCTGGGTAATGCCATTGTACTTACGCCCTATGCCAGAATTAAGGCACTACTGATAGCCCGCCGCCAGCCACAAGCTGTTGGCTAATAACACTCATCATTTCCCAGTTTAAAAGGCGCCAGCAGGTACAATACTGCTTGGCGCCTTTTACAGGGTGTTAGTTTACTTCAGTAATAAACTGCTCGCGGCTACGGCGTACTTTAGTCAGATTAACCAACCAGTCGCCTTCATCTGCGCGATAGCCCAGCGGCATTAACACTACCGAACGTAAACCTTTTTGCTTAAGGTTAAGTATTTCATCTACTTTAGCCGGGTCAAAGCCTTCAATTGGAGTGCTGTCTACTTTCAGCTCTGCTGCGGCAATCAATGCTGAACCCAAACCAATGTAAGCCTGACGGGCAGCATGCTGGAAATTGGTTTCCGCATCACGCTGCGGATAGGTATTCAGCAGCATTGCGCGGTAGTTTTCCCAGCCTTCGTTTTTAAAACCACGAATTTCGTTGGTTAAATCAAACATCTGGTTAATACGCTCTGCGGTGTAATTGTCCCAGGCGGCAAACACCAGTAAGTGTGAACTGTCAGTGATCTGGCTTTGGTTCCAGGCATGCGGTTTAATTTGCTCACGCAGTGCCGGGTTGGTTACCACCAGCACTTCATACGGCTGCAAACCGCTGGATGTAGCTGTTAACCGGATGGCTTCCAGAATTAAGTCCACTTTATCTTGCGTAACAACCTTGCCCGGGTTGTATTTTTTGGTGGCATAGCGCCAGTTTAAATTACTGATCACGTCCGACATTTGTACTTCCTAAAAGGTAACACGAAGCCTGATTATACGCCTGGCTGTTTCTGTTTTGTTAGTTCAAGTTATGCTGATATATGGCAAAAAAGTTTATCTTGTGCTGTTGTTAGGGCATGTTGCCGTTTGCTGGTTAAGCTGCATTTACCGCTCAGGCCATAAATGCAGCTGTGTAACTTACTTCGCGCTGTCTGATGTCACAAGCGGTTGGGCATTTAAAAAGCCCCAGATAAAGTCAGCCTGCATCACCTCCATTTGGGGTGATGAGTTATTGTCGCGGTAATACCAGGCCGGGTTGGGCGTGCCGTTATGGCTGCGGAAATAGCCAAAGTCAGACAGGCTGGTTTCAAACACTGATAAAGCTAAAAAGTGTTTAAAACTGGTGGCCGGGTTTAATTTTTCGCCCTGCTTGGTGCCTAAAGCCGCTACCCCCGCCCGTGCATGGCAACCAATACAGCTTGAGCCATCCATAAAACCTGCCTCAGTGACTGAATTACCCAAAAATGTCGGCTGCCCGATAGCATTAACAAACTCAACCTGTGAGCCTTTCAAACGGTAGTTCAACCAGGCTTTATGTGCAGCAGTGGGCTCAAACGGGTTATTACTGCTGCCGGTACCAATATTCATTGCGCTAAGCAGTTGCTGCCATTCCTGCCGGATACTTTCAGTCGGGTAACCGGCATCCGGGTTAAATACTATGCTGCTCTGGTTAAGCTTATCTGAATGCTGGTTGGGCACCACATAGTTAGCTGCGGTATTGGCTGGCCGCTGGTCGGCACTGTTATAGCCATAAGCATCGTTGCAGCCTGTTACATCACAGCGGCCGGGCAAGGCGATATGCTCAAAGGTTGTCCACACCCAGTTGGGGATATCCTTTGATGAAATATGAAATGCCACCAGATAATGAATGCCTTCCAGGTTGCAGCTTGCCCCGGTTTCAGCAGACAAGCCCAGTGCGTTTAGGTCTATCTGGGTGGCAAGGTATTTACTGACATAAGCGCTGGCTTCGGCATTCATACCCAATTGCGCCGCCAGGCCCTGATACAGCCAGTTACTTTTGATCATTACTGCATCCGGTGGCAGATCTATTTTCACCAGCTGTGATGCCTGCCCGGCTTGCGCTGAACGGTTGGCTTTGCGATATGGTGCGTCTTGCAGCATATTGGTCTGGCTGGCAAAAAACACATCTAAAGCACCATTGGCGTTGTACAGGTTATTGCGGAACAGGTAGTCATGGAATGTTTGATTACGTACTGTCAGCTCAGCATTGGTTTGCCGGATCACCCGGCCAACACTTTCGGCAGAAGCCGGGTTAAAGGCCTGATATATCGCCGGTATCATATTTTCTGTTTTGCCATTTACCGGCACGGCACTGCACGACGCTACCTCGACATTGCCCGATTGCGCAGCCTTTAACATGGCCTCTGAGCTTACTTTAGTCAGCGGGTTTAACTGGCTGTGAAATGGTAAACGGGTGTGGCGTTTTAATGCGTTGCTTCTGGCTTGTGCTTCAGCATTTTCCGGTTTGGCTTTTGCCAGCGTGGTCAGCTGCGATTTAAACTGCTCCCCCGGAAACACCGGGCAATGTTCCGTGTTATTGTTTTTATCACCGGGTAAACAGCATTGCACACCAGCACCGGGCTTTTGCCCTGCCTGGCATAGCGGATAAGGCTCAGCCGGCCAGTTTTGCTGTTCATCTGCCCAGTGCGACCAGAACTTGTCGGTTATCACTTCGGCAAACAACTTCCACGAAAACATATCCGGGCAAGTCATCGCCGGGTTACTTATCAGCTTGCCATTATATTTATTAACTGCCTGCAACTGGCCCGACACCAGTTTCATTGAACAGTATTCAGCATCTTTAATTGATGATTGAAAGTACATGGCATAATCAATTGAAGTGGGTGCAGTATCATCAGCCAGCAGTGGTAAAGCACATAAAAAACAGCTTGCGGTAAGGGTTATCAGTTTCATACTAAGGCTCCGTCTACAGTTTCCTGAGGCAACAGTTTTGCATCGCAAATATAAACTGTTGAGATCCCGGCACATTGCGTTATATGCCAAGTAAGTAGAATCTAAGCCAGAAGATAAAATTCGGTGTGATATTGAATGGAGAAAAAAATGATATTATTTTTACCTGGCCCCAAACCAAAATAAAAATTGTTTTTTGGCAATAGAATAAAACCGCCATATCATGCTGATGCAGTTAAATTAAAAGCAACAGGCATCAGCAACGTTACCACCCGCCAGCTTACTAAAAATCTTGCCGCGCCCTTAAAAACCGGGCAAAGCGCGGAATGCCATTATTGGTGTAACCGTTGTAACGATAGGTAATTATGCTGCCAATTTCTGGCGGCGCCTGGCGCAGTGCATCGGTTAAACCGCTGCCAATGGCAAACTCTTTACCTTGCGCCGTTTTAACAATTAGCGCCCCTACCATACCCTTATACTTGCCTTTACCCGGCCGGTAGCCAATAACCTCGGCTTCCGTATCCTGATAGCTTTTTAGTTTAAGCAAATCGCTGCTGCGGCCGGTTTTATATAAGGCATCCTGCTGGTGCAGCATTAACCCCTCGGCGCCTTTATTTTCCAGCTCGCTAAGCTTGGCCTGCAGCGCAGTATGATCTGCAATACGAAACTGCGCTACCAGCATTAAATAAGGGCTGTTGTGTTGCAAAACCAGATGCTGCATAGCTTCAACGCGCTCAGTAAAAGTACCCGCAGCATCGGGCAGCTCAAAAATGTAATAGCGGATTTGCTGCCACTCGCTATCTATTGGCTGAAGCTTACTGACAATGCTTAACGTATCGGCAAACTTATTGCGGCTCAACCACAGTTCACCATCTAACTTTTGTGCCGGAAAATCTGCCACAAACCACTCTGGTGCCGCAATAACATTACCACCACGTGAAATTAACTGTTTACCATCCCAGTAAGCGCGCACACCATCAAGCTTTTCGCTCACCCAGTATTGCTGTACGTTGATATTGCCGTTATACACTTCAGCCAGTAGCAAGTCGGGCTTGGTGGCTGCGGCCAAATGAAAGCAGAAATGAAAACAGCAGATAAACAACAAAATATTTAACGTTTTAATCATTATTTAATATCTTTTTGTTCAAAACAAAAAGTATAGTGGCCTGCTCTGTTTCAGCAAGTACAAACCCAGCCTATTTAAAATGATCAGAAAGTGCCTGCAAGAAGGTGTATTCATTTAATCCGGCACGGTTAAGCGGTTTAGCCTGCGCACTCCACATTGCCACCACCAGCTGCTTATCCGGGTCAATAAACAGATACTGGCCAAAAATGCCCTCAGCGGCATAACTTCTGCCATGCATCGGCCAAAACATATAGCCATAATCAACGGTTTCGCCGCCGATAACCTGCCTGCTGCCAGCGGTTGCCATCCAGCCTTACGGCAATACCCGCTCGCTGCCATTTGCTGTGTTAATAACACCATCATTTAGCAAAAATAAGCCCAAACGGGCGTAATCACGTAAGGTTGCCGACAAGCCACTGCCGCCTATTTCCAGGCCATTTGCAGACTCCAGCCACCAGTTGGCGTCTGCCTGCATGCCCAACTTCGACCAGATTTTTTCTGACAGATACTGCGCCACCGGTTTACCGGTAGCGGAGCGCACCAGCGCGCCAGCCAACTGGGTTTCGCCGGTACTGTAGTTCCATACTGTGCCGGGTTGTGCCGCATGCGGTAACGACGCCATCAGCTGCAAAATTGCACCGGGTTGCTGGCTTATTTGAGCCTCCAGCATGCGCCGCCGGTCTGATGCAGGATCTGTGTAGGTTTCGTTCCAGGCCACGCCTGAACTCATTTGCAGCAGGTGTTTAACCGTTACACCATCGTAAGCGGTACCTTTAAAACGTGGCAGATAGTTAACGATAGGGTCATCAATACTGTTGATATAGCCGTCATGTATTGCCGCGCCAATTAAGGTTGCGGTAATAGATTTAACCACCGACATCGACATCCAGCGGCTATGCTCATCATTACCCAGCAGGTATTGCTCGAACACTATTTCACCGCGATGGATAATCAGCATGCCGCTGACGCGGTTCATTGATAACACGTCGTATAAATCATAGATTTTGCCATCAACGCTGTAGGAAAAATCCTGCAATGGCTGCTTGCTTAGCGGCAATACACTTACAGCTTTACCACGGGCAACTGTGCGGGTAGGAAACAGTCGGTCGATATTGCGAAAGGTGTTAACCTGAATATCCGGATACAGTTTACCATCGTACAGCTGGCGCACCGTGCCGATAGGTTCTTTAGCATGGCGATACTCTTTACCTGCTGTGCTGGCAGATTCTGCCAGGCTGGCGGGGCTGCTAAATGCCAGTAATACCGCTATGGCGAGAGTGTTAAGTTGGCAGATGTGCATCAGGCCTGATTCCTTTTTTAGCTGGTTTTAGCCTTACCACTTAAAAGGCAACTTAAGTATTGCTACTCTTTTTGTTTTGTTAATTAAGCACCGGCTTTAAATAGCCCGCGCCCAATTGCCGCATTTGCCGTTCAACCCAGGCAACACGTTCTCGCAGGTAAGGGGTTAACTGGCGTGGGTCACGGCTGCGTGGGCCTGGCAGCATTACAGCCAACCGGGCGGCTTCGTTAGCACTTAGCCTGCTGGCTGGTTTGCCAAAATAGTGCTGGCTGGCGGCTTCTACGCCGTAAATGCCTTTACCAAATTCGGCGATGTTTAAGTACACTTCCAGAATACGCTTTTTGCCCCAAATGGCCTCCAGGCTTAGTGCCAGTGTGGCTTCCAGGCCCTTACGCAGCATACTGCGCCCCGGCCACAACAACAGGTTTTTTGCCGTTTGCTGGCTAATAGTGCTGGCACCACGCAGGCCGCCGCCATCATCAAAGCGTTCAAGGGCATTTTTTATCTCGGCCATATCTACGCCAAAATGCTCAGGGAAACGCTGATCTTCCGAAGCAACTACTGCCAGCGCCACATGCGCCGGCAGTTTATCAATGCTTACCCATTGCTGGCTAACCGGATACGGGCTTTGCAGCATAAAGGCCGATGTAGGCGGCGGTACAAAGCGTAACGTCAGTAAAAGTGCCAGTAACAATAGCAGCAGTAACAGCACCGAGCGCCAGATAACACACCATATCCAACCGAAAAAACCGCGTTCGCGCTGTGCCATTTACTCTCTCTCATCAGGCCCTGTTACCTGCAACAGGCTGCTGTGTAGGTTACTGAGCATTAAAACCCAATATGGCCCAATCTGCAAAATTGCTGCCGCAGCCTTAGCGCGGCGGAGCCTCTTCAATTAACTCCCGGTGCACACAAACGGCGACACTCTTGGGGCGGATAGGCTTGCCTCTGCCTTCCAGGTGCGCCCGTGTAAAGGCCGCGCCAAACAGCAAAATCATGGAAGAATAATTCACCCACAGCAGCAGTAATGCTAAAGACCCGGCAGCGCCATAGGCCGATGCGGTGGCGGTATAGGCCAGATATATAGAGATAAGCGACCGGCCAGCCGTAAACAAAATAGCGGTGATAAAGGCCCCAAGCAGCACATCTCCCCAGGACAGCCGTACATCGGGCAGAATTTTAAACATGGCAGCAAACAGTAAGGTAATCACCAGCAGCGACAGCACTAACTCCATACCCACCATAGCCCAGCCCGGCACGGGTAACCACTCTTCAGCAAATGCCATAACACTGCGCAGTGCCACCGATAACAGCAATGACACCAACATAATAAAACCAATAGCCAGAATAATAGTTAGCGACAATAACCGGCTTTTCATAAACACCCACAGGTTATTCCGTTTCGGGCGGGGTGCTACATCCCAGATCTGATTCAGTGACTGCTGCATTTGCGCAAAAACGGTAGTTGCTCCGACGATAGTGGCCAGGATGCCAATTAATGCTGGCAGGATGCCACTTTGGTCAATCTGCGAATTTACCACGGCAGTTTGCACTATACCTGCAACATCAGCCCCCAGAGTTTCCTCAAGCTGGGCAAACAATTCGCCCTGCACGGCCCTCTCGCCCATTACCAGCCCAACCAGCGCCACCACTACCACCAAAATAGGAGCAATAGAAAACACCGTAAAAAACGCCAGTGCTGCGGCATAAATAAACGCCTGGCTACCCAGCCAATGCCGAAATGCCGCCCCTAAAATGCTAAGCCAGTGCCGCACTACTGCGGGGAGTTTGTTATAAATATTGATAAGCATGCCCGATAATACCTTAGCGTTGCAGCGAATATCGCTTTATTACAGCCAATACAGGGGTTATATGATAGCAAGAAATGTGCAGCACAAATGTTACTATTGCTGTTGCGCTGGTATTTAGAGCTAATACCACATGACATTCCTGCTCCTGTACTTGCCTTAACTAAACTGCCTGTTAATATTTAGCCCATCAAATTTGCCATGGCGGCGTATATTCTATGTACCGCCAACTACTAAGGCGCGGGTTATGACTCTGGCTAAAAGTATTCGCTATTTTTCATTTGCAGGTGCATTAAGTTTTGCTGCTGTACTGGCCGGTTGCAGTACAACGCCGGTAACCCCTCCAGCACCACCGGCAAGCAACTGGGTTAACAGCTGTGCCGACTGGGACGACTGGGATAAAGCCGGGCCACCGTATCAAATTTATGCTAACAGTTACTATGTCGGTACCTGTGGTATCAGCGCTATTCTGATTACCGGCACTGACGGCCATATTCTGATCGATGGCGCCACAAAAGCCGGTGCAGATGTTATCGCCGCTAATATCCGCGCGCTGGGCTTTTCATTGAGTGATGTAAAACTGCTACTGCAAAGCCATGAGCACTTCGATCATGTGGCCGGTTTAGCGCAGTTGCAGCAATTAAGTGGTGCAAAACTGCTGGCCTCACCTGCGGCGGCACCGGTGCTCAGCAGCGGTGTGGTAGCTGCGGCCGATCCGCAAGCCGGCATGCACGAGCCGTTTCCGGCTGCAAGGGTGGATGGCCTGGTTACAGCAGGCAAAGCCGTTACCTTAGGGCAGCTAAGCCTGATGCCTGTAGCAACACCGGGGCATACCCCTGGCGCATTAAGCTGGCAGTGGACAAGTTGTGAAGCGCAGCAGTGTAAGGTATTGGTGTACGCCGACAGCTTGTCGCCTATTAGCAGCGACAGTTACCGTTTTAGCCAGCATCTTAGTTACCTGAAAGCTTACCGGGCCGGGTTGGATCAACTGGCAGCACTTGATTGCCAAATTCTGCTAACGCCCCATCCGTCGGCCAGTAATATGCGCACGCGACTGCAAAGCAGTGAAGGTTTAACCGATGCCAACGGCTGTGTGCTTTATTCGCAGACAATAAAACAGCGGCTACAGAAGCGTTTAACAGAAGAAACAGCGCAGTGACAGCCAAGCCAACTTATGGCTACCGCAGTTAGAGACATCTTTGCCAGTGGCCTGAGCCTGTAAATACCGGCACTGTTGGTTTAGGTCAGAAGCAACTGGCAGACACCCGGCTAATTTCACTGTCGGGCACATTAAAGAACAACACATGGCCTGCCGTGGCTTCAGCCACGGCAAAATAGGTAATAAATGGCGAGTCTGTCTGCTCCGGGATCTGCTCCGTCAGCTGATAAAAGCGCATTTCACGGTGATCTTTCGTTATAACCTTTAGTTTTTTTACCTGCATCAACTCTGAATTTATGTATTCCCCGCCGTTCGGGTTGTATGGTAGCTGCATAAATTCTATCTGCTGGTAACCGCTGGCATCAGCAAAATACAGGTTACCCACTTCATCAGTTTGCATGCTGTAACTCTCACCAAGCTGCCACTGGCAACCGATAAAATCCACGGTGTTATGCTTTAACAGTGGTGCACCCGGCACCGGCTGTGACAACAACGTAAACAAGACTAAAACCAGATACCGCATAACACTACTCTGCTAATAACTTGACTGCTAATTACCAATTGGCGTTGCCGTTCAGGGTTGAGAAAACCGGCAGCGCCAGCTTACCAAGTTGCACCAAAATCCATACCACTAACTCTATTGATTTTTTGATTGAAGCGAAGTTGGAACAAAACTACAGATGAAAACCGTTTTAATGATTTTTAGCCACTGTCTGAATCCATCTCCTCAGATGATATGTCACTGGCTGCACTCTCCGCAGCATCTGCAATGTCTCCCTGATATATGTTATTTCCTTCCAGATAACAAACAAATTCCACACCATCATCATCATCGTACTGACCCAACATGCCGCTCATCTCAGCTTCAAACGATTTGAATGTTCCATTATTTGCCCCACCGTCCTGAGCAAACACATTTTCCTCGTCCGCGCCATCTCCACCGTTCCTCTTTGCCAACACATGTCCTCGGTTTGCTTCTGTAAACAAATTTTTCAGGGGGCCTACAGAGCCTGTGTTTTTATATTTGCCATCTGTACTTTCTACCGTGTATCGGGCCCGATATTTAGTCACCCCCAACCAGCCTTCATCCCCAGCATCAATACCCTCGTTGAAATCCTCTACATTACCTCGTGCCACTAATACCTTTTTCTTGGATGAGCTACTACCTTGCAATATGACATTTACTTGACGCTGGATCGCCATACTACTATTGCTATTGTCAGCCATCTCTTGCAGTTTTCTTTGCGCAACAGCCTCCGAACGATTATCCACAAATTGAAAAGGAGACTTACTACCTGTCTGCTTGTGAGAAAAGACATCCGCCGAAGAATGTCTTTTGTTTTCCTGTGTTTTGTCAGCGTAAGTATTCATCTTTTAATCCTTCGAATAGGATGGTGGTGACGCCCCAATTAATAAAAAACAGCAGCTAAAATTCCCAATCTTTCCTGTAGCGTCATTCTGTCAATTTGTCCAAGATCCAAGTTAGCCCATCGGTTTGTTTAGCACACACTTTTTAATTAGTCTGGAATGAACGGGTACAACGCTACAGCAGACACTATCGCCAGAACTAACGATATTTGAAACCATAGTGCGAGGTAATAATCCATTCGACGAGCAATAGTTCTTACCTCAGGTCCTGCAATCATAGGCGTTTTAGCAAACCACTTAGACAGAATTGCCAGTGCATAAACCCCCACCCTGACACCAATTCCATCCCATTCAGGCTTACCAACACCTTTACGCTCTAGTTCTTTATCAATGTAAATCACTGATAAACGTATAAAGAAAATCGTTGATACAAGCCAATTAAGACTACTAAGACCAAAAGACAACGTTAATACATCAAGAAAATTTGCAGGTATTAATTCGTCCCATTCATAGAGCTTTGCTGCCACAAATAGTCTGCCAACTGTTTGCCACCAGCATCAAATAATTTTGCGGCAGCGATACCTGCGATCACTCCACCAATGATTGCAACGACCCAGCCATATGGTGTGGCAATTAGAGCTATAGTCAGCACTGCTGTAATTTCCCCGCCAATGACTGAACCGGCAATTACCCCAAGCCCAAATCCGGTCATTTCCCTCGACAGCTCTTTTTGCCAGTCTCCGCCATCATGCTTTACCCCGTATACGTTCAAAATTAGGATACCCGCATCAAATGCAATAAGGTTTTTACCAACTACTTTCGCAACGCGCTGGAATTGCTGCACTCGCTTAAAAATTATTAGGACCAGATAAAGATTAAACCTGATACCTCAGCATAGTTTAATTTTGCTCTGATTCTATTGGCTTCAAAAGCCAACCAATCTCGCTGGCTTGGCACTTGCGTTTTAGCCCACCTGGCACGTCAAGCTTTTCCAGGCAGTTAAGATCATAAACACCGCTGTAGAGTTGATGCATCTCAACGCTATCAACCGAAAACGGCGGGCCTGGTAGTTGCGCTTGGTCGTATTCAAAACAAATAACCAGTTGTGGCGCAGCATGGCTGAGGGTTATCAGGTGCTGTGCATAGCGCTGTCGCATAGCGTCAGGCAAGGCGACCAGCGCGGCGCGGTCATAGATGGCGGCAACCGGGCCGAGGGTGTGTTTTGATAACTGAAAAATATCACCGACATACACCTGCAGCTGGTCAGCTTGATAAAGCTGCAAGCTACCCACGCTGCTAACACCGGGGGTTAAGCCAAGCTCCGCAAACAGTTCTTGCACTGCCATTTCACTTAACTCGGCGCCAATAACCGAATAACCCTGCGCCAATAGCCAGTGTATATCGAGGCTTTTACCGCACAGTGGTAGAAAAACACTAGCGCCAGGCGCGAGTGTCAGCTGATTAAACCAGCTTACCAGCAAAGGGTTGGCCGCTGCCTGATGAAAGGCAATCTGTCTTTTTTGCCACTTTTCGTGCCAGAACTCCGGGTGCACATTGCCTCCTTTTACTTTTCCGCTAATCGCTTATAGCATCTAACGCCTGGCATTAATCAGCTTTAATAACTCCGCCGTCGCGGTGGCATCAGCCAGTGCACGGTGGTGGTTATTAAGTTTAATGTCGAACTCTTCGCACAACTTACCCAGGCTGTAAGACTGCAGCCCCGGATAATAACGGCGCATATTAACTACCGTGCATAGCTGCGGCATATCAAACGGCTGCTCTAAACGGGCGAACTCAGCGCGGATAAAGCCGTAATCGAACTTGGCGTTATGCGCCACAAACACCGCGCCATGTAAAAATTCGGCGAGCTTAGTGGCGATATCAGCAAAGGTGGGTGCATCGGCCACCATACTGCTACTGATACCGGTTAAGCGGCTAATAAAAGACGGGATATAACGGCCGGGGTTTAGCAGGGTGCTAAAGGTGCCTAACACCTCGCCGCCTTGTACTTTAACCGCGCCAATTTCGATTACGCGATCTGTCCCCGCTTTGCCACCGGTGGTTTCTACATCCAGCACTACATATAGCCGGTTGGGATCTACTATCCACTGCAATTTTTCAATACGGGCGTTAAAACCGGCATTGTTGAGGGCTAACAGCCGGGCTAACTGATGGCGCTGTATTTTATCGCCGGGTGCTTTTACTTCGATAAACTGCAGCTGGTTATCTCTGCACAAAAACAGATCCGGGTAACCGCTGCTGTGGCGGCTAAAATCCTGCGCCATGGCGCGCAGTATTGCTGCCAGGCTGCTTACACCTTCCACTTTGGGTGCGTGTTGCAGTAGCGGCAGTAACTGCTCTGCTAAATCGCTGTGCCAGTAAAACAGGCTGTTGGCTTTGCCGTAATGCGTGGTTAAAGCACTAAGCAATGTGCTGGCAGCGCTTGGTGCAGCCAACTGGTTTAGTTTTTGCTCTATCTCGCTTTCAAACTGCTGATAAAAGCCACCGGCTGCCAGGTTACGCGGTTTGCGCTCAAACGGGTTATGTAACGCGCTGTTATTATGCTCGAATAATTCATGCCAGAACCACAGGCCAAACAGCGCCAGCCAGAGGTTGTTCTCGGCATGAAATACCGTATAACCCTGTGCGGCATAATGCGCCATTAAGCCCTGATCGGCTTTGCCTAAATACAGCTCGTCTACCCCAATCAGCGGCGCGTCGTGCAGTAATTGCGTAAGCTGCGATCTTTTACGGCCACTGGTAGTTCCACCAAATTTACGCTGGTAAAGATCGTCGGCAAACAGCCATTCTTCGTCGCAGCTTGGATCGTCTAATAACTGCTGTAAATACTGCTGGCAGCGCTGCTCGTCGCCTGTTTGGGCGTAAAGCCGGGCTAAACGCTCACTGGCCGGAAAGCCATTGCTATGCTGATAAAACGCAATGGCACTATCGGTTAGCTTATATTGCTCGGCCAGTTTGCCCAGTTGATAACAGCGCTCGCTACGCTTTAGCAGTAAGCTGTTATCGTCTGGCAGGGGCCATTGCGCTACCTCGGTAAGCCACTGGCTTAGCAGCCCGGCAGCATTGTCCGGCTGCTTTTTCAGCTGCTTGCCGAGCTCGATAATGGCCGGTTTGGCTTTAGCCAGCTGATACGCCAGCAGTGCCTGAGCGGCTTCGGTAAAGCGCGGCGTAAATTGCTGTTTAAACTGGCCGGTTTGGCGGATGCCTAAATCACGCAGGGTAAATAATGATAAGTTGGCCTCAAGACGGCCAAAATAGAGAAAGTAAATATAGTTAAGTGCGTCCTGGCGTTGCAGCACCACATAGCGCTGCGGCAATTGCGCTATTAATGCCAGCCAGTTTACCGGCAGCTTTAAGGCTGCGCCCAGCAACTGCGGCTTGGTTTGGCTTTTCTTTATGCTGCTAATATCGGCTAAGCCGGTTTCAGCCAGCTCTGCTTTTGCCAGTTGCAGTAATTGCCATAAGGTATCTTTAGATAAACGCAGCCAGAAATCGGCGAGATCAGCTTCCGTTAGCGGTGCAGTAAAACCGGCCCGGGTTAACTCATCCAGCACCGGTGCGGTTGGGCCAATTTCGCTGTAGCTCAGCTCGGTATCGGCAAATACGCTGCCTTTGCGGTTTAGCATGCGTACCAGCAGTTGCTGCGCGGCGGTGCTTAAAGCAGCAAAATCCTGCAATAAGGCCCGGCTATCGGCGGTTAATACCCCCTGATAGTGCGCCGCGACAAACTGCAGCAGCTCGTTAAAGTGCTGCAGGTAGTATCCACTGTCGAGTTCGGTGCGCGGCGCGGCCATTAATGCCCTGTCTGTGTTAAACAATAGCCATGTTAAGCAATAACAGTACTAACCAGATAACCGGTGTAACCAATAAATACCGCCAGCAAAATACCGCCCTCTAAGCGGTTAATGCGGCCCTGCTTTTTATAGCCGTAACCCATAACAAATATTGCCGCGGTTAATACAGCCATTAATGTCCAGTCACGGGTAAGCACTACGGCATCAACTGCCATTGGCTCTATCATGGCAGCAATACCTACCACGGCCAGTGTATTAAACAGGTTTGAACCGATAATATTACCCAGCGCAATATCATGTTCGCCTTTTTTAATCGCAATTAATGACGAGGCCAGCTCGGGCAGCGAGGTACCAACAGCCACTACCGTTAAGCCAATTACCAAATCGCTAACGCCAAGCCCCTGGGCTATAAACACAGCACCGTACACCAGCATACGTGAAGCAACAATTAATAAAACCAGGCCCACTACCAGCCAGATAATAGCTTGCTTTAATGTCATACTCTGGGCAGTTGCCAGCTCGTCGTTCATTTCAGTGGCCAGTGCATCCTGTGGGTTACGCATACCCTGCCAGATTGACCAGCCCATTAACGCAAAAAATACCCCAAGTAAGCACCAGGCGTCGAAGCTGCTGAGCTGATGATCAAACAGTAGCCAACCGGCGAATAAGGTTACCAGCATTAAAATAGGCAACTCTTTGCGCAGCACCTGTGAGTGCACAGCAACGGGGCTAAGCAGGGCAACCAAACCCAGGATCAGCGCAATATTGGTAATGTTAGAGCCATAAGCATTACCCAGCGCCAGTGCCGGGTTGCCATCGGCGGCAGCCATGGCCGACACCACCATTTCCGGTGCTGAAGTACCAAAACCAACAATAAGCATACCAATTAATAACGGCGGCATACCGGCATAACGGGCGGTGGCGGCTGCACCATCAACAAAGCGGTCTGCACTCCATACCAGAAGTGCCAAACCGGCAATTAACGCGACTACTGCCAATAACATTTTTTGTCCTTTAACTTAGCTATAAACTCTGTGCAGCATAGCATGCGGTTATTTTAGCGCGAAGCGGTCGCAGGGCCTTTTTGAAACTAAAGTTTAAACAGGGTAAGCTTTGCCACAACCTTGCTACGGAGCACACCATGACAACCTTAATTACCATTTTAGCCCTGTTGTTTGCCGCCCTGTTTATTCTGGTAACACTGGCTGAAAAATACGGCAGCCGCGACACTGAAAAAACCGCCAAACTCAGCCGTTATATTATTCCGCTGATGATTGCACTGGTAGCGGCACAAGTGATCCGCTTTGTGTTTTTCCCCGAACACGGCTAAGCACCGTTACCAGCAGCGCCGGTAAAAATGTCAGGCTGATCAGCGTAGAAAACACCAAACCACAGAGCACAATAATACCCACGCCACGATACAGCTCGGTACCCTCGCCCGGAATTAACACCAGCGGCGCCAAACCAAATACCGTGGTAGCAGTAGACATAAGAATCGGCCTAAGCCGCGTTGCCACGGCCTGCACTACGGCTTCGTTTACCGCCATATGGCCACTACGCAGGTTATTGCGGCTTTGATCGACTATTAAAATCGGGTTATTCACCACAGTACCCAGCAAAATTAAAAAACCCAGCATGGTGATCATATCAAACGGCTGATGAAAACCACCCAGCCCTACCAGCGCCAATGCACTGCTTACACCGTTAATGGCTGTCAGGCCAACCAGCCCCCCGGCCAGCCCCAGCGGCACGGTAGCCAAAATAAACAGCGGGTAACCCCAGTGGGTAAAAATGGCCACCAGCAACAGGTAAATTAATACGATGGCGATAACAAAATTGCTGCCCAGCGCGGCTTTGGTTTCATCCAGTTGATCCGATGCACCGGAAATGTCCAGCGTAACGCCTGCGGCTATCGCGCCATCACGCTGCAGCTGCGGTACCAGTTGCTGCTGCACTATGGCTACTGCAGTTTCCAGCGCTACAGCTCGAGGTGGCACGATATACAGCGTCACCGTGCGGCGGCCGTCTACCCGGCGCAGGGTGTCACTGTCAGCTACTTCAACCAGATCGGCCAGGCTGTTAAGTGGCAATATGGCACCCTGTGGTGTTAACACCGGGGTTTGCGCCAGCCGCGACAGGCTTTGCTCTGCCCCGGCGCTGCTAAACAGAAAAATATCAACTTTGTCGTCTGCCAGAAAAAACTCATCAACAAAGGCGCCATCACTCAGTGCCGATACAGCAAAACCAAAATCGGCAGCGCTGAAGTTAAGCTCGGCCAAACGCTGCCAGCGCGGGCGGATTTCTATCAGCGGCTGATCCAACGACAACGACGAAGGCTCTGAGCTTAACTGCGGGTTATCAAACAGCTGGCCTGCGGCAACATAGGCGGCATCTGCGGTGCTGTATAAACTGGCTAAATCCGGGCCGGAAATATCCAGTGCTACCGCGCGGGTACCGCCATCGTTGCTGCTGATAATGGAGCCGCGCGCCGAAAAGGCCCGCATACCGGGATACTGGCGGAATTTATCTGTTATTGCGTCCATCATGGCATTGATATCTTGCGCCCGGGTCGGCTCGCTCATAACCCAGATGCGCCCTACTGAAACGCTAAGCGAATAATACTGCAGCGACGGCATACTGGTTTCGCGCCGGTCAAACAGTGCCGGATCAGCATTGACCTCAGCAGTAAGATAACTGCGGATCTCCTTTGCTATCTCTGCCATTTCTGACAGGTTATAACCGGGCGGTGCTATCATTGACGAAAATGCTTTTGGCTCTTCACCCTCGGGTAAATATTCTGCCGGTGGCATTAAATACCAGGCCGCGCCCAGTGTAAGCAAGGTGGTAAGTGTCAATACCAGGCCGCGGCGCAGCCTGGTACGGATAACTGCCTGCACCAGACGCAAAATAGCACCGGGGGCCAGGCTCTGGCTGTTATCACCCGTGCTGTCCGGGTGCATGCTGTTCTGGTACATCGCCGCGCTTTTACCAAAACCCAGCCGGGCAATAGCTGCCGGTACCACAAACACCGCCACCAGCATAGAGGCGATAATCGCCGCAGCAATGGCAATGGCGATGTCGGAGTACAACTGGCCGGCTTCCTGCTCGACAAATAAAACCGGCATAAACACCAATACAGTAGTCAAGGTAGAGGCCAGCACCGCAGGCCAGACATCACGCACACCGGCAATAGCGCCTTCAATGCGGTCCAGGCCGCGCCTTCGTGCCTGCTCGATGCTTTCCAGCACCACTATGGTGTTATCTACCGTCATGCCGATAGCAAAAGCAACACCCGCCAGCGATATAACATTTATGGTACGGCCAAACGCCAGCAGGCCTAAAAACGCCGCTATGGTACAAATGGGTATGCCAATCACTCCCACCAGCGTAGCGCGGCCGGAGCGTAAAAACAGATACATAACCAAAGTTGCCAGCGAGGCGCCTAAAGCAAGGTTAACCCAAACATTGGCGATAGAATCTTCAACATAACGCACGTCGTCGCCTATCAGCATCAGTTGCAGACCGTTAGGTGCCAGCATATCGCGGTTAACCTGACTGACAACTTCTAATATGCTTTGCTTAATATTAATCACATTAGAGCCGGGCTCCCGCCGTACCGACAACCCCAGCGTTTGTTCGCCGTCAGCAAACGACAGATTACGTACTTCAAAGTGGTCCAGCACTATGGTGGCAACATCTTTTAGCCGCACCTGATTATCGCCCTGCTGGCTAAGAATAAGGTTTTCCAGCTCATCGATACGATCAAAACGGCCTACCATCCGCAGCAAATAGCGGCGCTTACCGCTGTCGATATCACCGGCCGAGCTGTCACGGTTGCGCGCCCGTATGGCATCACGCACAGCAGTCAGGCTAATGCCGCGCTGTGCCAGCCTGGCAGGGTCAACCAACACCTGTACCTGCCGCTCGGCACCGCCGCTAACACCCACTTCAGACACGCCCGGCACCCGCTCCATTTGCGGCCTCACATAGTCTTCGGCATAATCTCGCAGCATATCCATGTCCAGCTTAAGCGGATTGCCGCTTAGTGGCATCAGGCGAAAATACATAAAAGCATTGCTGGAGTATGAGCTGCTGAATAAGCGGGGTTGGTCAACGTTTTCCGGGTAAGCGGATACCTGGCTTAGCGCATTGCTGACGCGGATCAGCGCTTCGTTTACGTCTACCCCAAACGGAAACTCCAGCTCTACCTCAGCCGAGCCGGTACTGGCGCGCGATACCATGCGCTTTAAATTCGGCAGGGTACGTAAATAGCGCTCCTGCTCGATCAAAATTTCTTTTTCCACATCCTGCGGGGTGGCACCGGGCCAACCGGTCACCACACTGATGGTGCGTATTTCAAGGTCTGGGATCATCTGTACCGGAATACGCAATGCTGCCACAATACCCAGTACGCATATAATCAATACCGCTACGGTTAGAATAGTGCCACGGCGAATACCGGCTTCCAGCATGGCTTACTCCTTATCGTCGCTGAGCACGCGCACAGCCTGGCCGTCGCGCAGTGTTTCATTGCCACGCACTACCACCGCTTGCCCTTTAGGCAGGCCGGATAAAATTTCTACCCCCTGCTCGCTGTTACGACCCAGTTTAACGTTGTGGCGATAGGCTTTATTGTCGCGAATGGCAAACAGGCTGAAATTACCATCCGGGTGGCGCAGCAAAGCATCCGGTGGCACCACCAGCACCGTAGCGTCATCGCGCTCAAAATAAAAAGTGGCGCTGGCAGAGGTGCCCGGCAACAATGCCTGCTGCCCATCTGTCACTTCAAGCCGGGCCAAAAAGCTACGGGCACTGCTGCTACCCACCGGTACCGTGGCCAGCAACTTTGCACTGAGTTTGTCACCGGGCAACATATCGGCGCGCACTTCAATACGGCGCAGTGCCGACATGGCGGCAAAATATTCCTGCGGTACCTGCACATCCAGCAACAGCGGCGTAAGGCTTACCAGTTGTAGCACCGGCGTGCCGAGCGCCACCCATTCCCCTACGTCAGTAGAGCGCTGGGCTATAACACCGGCGAAAGGTGCAGTAAGAGTATGACGGGCGACAATTTCCTGCTGTTGCTGCTGCCCGGCTTTAGCCTGTTGCAGCATGGCATCGGCCTCGGCCAGTGCAGCCCGGCGCAGGCTTAATTCAGTTTGCGGAAAGAGTTGTTGTTCTGTCAGTTTTTCGGCTTCAGTTACCAGGCGCTTGCGCTCGGTTTGTAGCACCTGGGCCGCACTTAATGCTGCCTGGCGCTGCGCCAGCTCATGCTGTGCCAGGGCGGTGTCCAGTTTCAGCAGCGGCTGACCTTTGTTAACCGTGCTACCGGCATCTACCAGTAACTCAGCCACTAAACCGGCGGTACGGCTGGACAAACTGGCATTGTGCTGCGCCGTTAAACTACCACTGAGTACCAACTGCTCTGACAGGCCCTTTTGCTGCGGCATAGCTACCCGCACCGGCACTTGCTCCTGAGCCTGCACCATTACCGACACTGTATTGCAAAACAACGCTGTTGCTATTAACCAACGCATAACGCACTCCAACCAAATAAGAATTATTCTTAATAAGACAGAAGTATGCCGCAAAGCGCTGTTCAGATCACTTTTTTGTTTAGTGCCAGCTAAGTGGGTTAAGCCGGTAAAACCGGCTTAGTTGCTGATACAGCTGCGGGTGTTGCGCAGATAGCTGCTCTGGTTGTTCAAAAAATACTTCGCTTATTACCGCAAAAAACTCCGCCGGATTAGTAGCACCATAATGATCAAATAAGCTGCTCTCACCTCTGGATGCTTGCAACTGCAACATATTGAATTCAGATGCCATAATGCCAGACCACTGCTGGTAGTCGCTGCTGCGTTCAAGCAATGGCGCGCCGTTGGCAACACCTTTTTCCTGATCCAGCTGATGGGCAAACTCATGGATCACCACATTGCGGCCATCACAAGGGTTAGCAGCACCGTTTAGCGTGTCAGCCCAGCTTAAGATAACCTTACCCAGCCCCCAGGATTCGCCCGACAATACCCGGCGCTGTTCATGCATTACCCCGGCGCTGTCCGCACTGTTACCATTCACTACAAAAGCGGCCGGATACAGCAAAACTTGCTTTAGCTTCGGGTAGTAATAATCGGGCCGGTTCAGCAACAATAAGCAGGCCTGCGCGGCTATGGTTACCCGCATTTCATCAGTAACGGTTAAACCTTCACAGCCAATAAACTGTTTTTCGGCAACGAATACCTGAATGTGTTTTTTCAGTTGCAGCTGCAAATCGGCCGGTAAGGCGCGAAAATACGGCAGGCGGCGTTTTAAAATATCGCGCCAGGGTGCCGGAAAGGGTTTGGCCATCAGTTGTTTGCGTTTATAACGCTGCCAGTAAGGCGATAATAACACCAGCGCGATGATCGCTGCGCCCAGTAACACTGTAATCAGGATAGCCAAGCTTCACCTCAGACTCAGGCAACGATATGCTGCCAGCATTATGCTGCAAATTTATTGCTACCGGCTTAATGTGGTGTTGTGCTTTGTTTTTCAAGTTCGTTATGCTTTAGCCCATAACCTGCCTTAGCAGAACTTTACGCCGGTAATGGCCTCTAATGGCGGTAATCAACAAAGGACATTCAATGTTTCAGTTATTTAAAACCTTACTTGATAAAGTGAATGATGGTGTGTCTGCCCCGGCGACCAGCAAAGCAACCTATGGCCTGACAGAAGCTGAACTGGCTTGTGTGTCGTTAATGCTGATGGTGGCACATGCCGACTTTAGCAGCAGTGATGAAGAACTGGCGTTGGCTGAACAATACGTTAAGCGTGAATTTAATTTGTCTGGGGCCGATGCTAAAGCAGTAGTGGCATTGGCTGAACAGCAGGCCAAAGACGCCACCTCACTGCACCAGTTTACCGCACAGTTAAAACAGTTGAGTTATGAAGCCAGGCTGACACTACTGGATAGCTTATGGCAGCAGGCGTATGTTGATGGTGTACTGGACCCGAATGAAGAAGCTATGCTGCGTAAAATTGCCGATTTATTGTTTATCCGCCACAGTGACTATATTCAGGCCAAGCTGGCGGTGTGTGGATAACGTTATTCCCCGACGACGAACCGGCTTGCCCTAAACCAACCGTTGAAGGCATGGATGCCTGAGTCGAGCCCATAGGGACATATTTACGGCGTGTTGGTGTGGGCAAACCGGTTCCGAGACCTAACAACTTCTGCCGGTTAATCTTCACGCTTATTCAGCACTTCGCCTTCAATTACACTGCGTGGCTGCTCTGCAGATTGCCCTGAGCCGCCTGCGCCAGCTTGCTGGCGTTGTTGCCAGGCTTTAATTTTAGCGCGGTGGCGAAACAGCAGTATCGGAATTAAAATCCAGCTTAGTAACAGCATAAACACCAGAATAGCCGCACCAGCCAGCAACATCAGCCCCAGTATTAACCAGGCCAGCAGGCGCTGCAACGGGCCCGCACTCTGGCGCCGGGCAAACATTTGCTGCCACTGACTACCCTGCTGTTTAAACGATGAAAACATAATTACCTCAATTCAGGCCTTCGCGCCCCATTATGTAACCTTAGTGTGGGTGACTGCGTTGAAGTTCAACCCCTGGCCGGTTAAGTGGCTGCTATACTTGATGCCAGCTACAAGACACTATGGATCATCAATATGTTCTTAGCGTTGTCACTGAGCACCTTACTTCTGGTTTCTGACGTTGGCGGTGCTGTACTGCTGGGTACTAATGTACCGGCCAACAGTGCCAACACCAGCCATCAGCAAATTAACTGCATTATGCAGCAAACCCAGCAACCGTATAAATTATTGCCAATGCCCTGGCGCCGGGCCAAGCAAGAAGTAAAAATGGGCCGTATTGACGGCTACTTTACCGCTATTCCCAACGATGAAATGAACGATTATGCCAAGCTGTCGGCGCCGTTATTTCTGGAAAACTGGTACTGGTTCTGGCATCCGCGCCACAGCGGGCCAGACAGTGACAAAGTACGCTACGGCGCTATTTTGGGCAGCCATCAGGCCGACTGGCTTACCAGCCAAAACTACAAACTGGAGGTAGAAGTCAGTGATATTGCCCAATTGGTGCAGTTATTGGCGATAGGCCGTATTGATGCTGTACTGGCTGATCTGGAAGAATTTACCCATACCGCCAACCGGCTAAAAATGCCGGCAGATCAGTTTGAGCAGCGCTTTTTCCGCTATGTGCCGCTGGGGGTGTATTTTTCGCAGTTGCGCCTGCAACAAAAACCGGGCTTTATGCACCACTTTAACGCTGCCGTGCATTTATGCGCTTCTGCGCCTTTTGCACTGGCGCAAAGCGAGCACCAACAAATTATCGCCTTGCTGCTGGCTAACATTCAACAACTGGCCCGCGACAAAACTGTGCTGAACGCAGTACAACAGCAGAACAGAGCGGAAGCAACACTGGCAGACATCCGCCAGCAAGACACCCTGTGGCAGCAAGCGTTATTGCAAGGGTTAAATGAAAGCGATCTGGCACATAAGATGCTGGAAAGCAGAGTTTCAGCCCAGCTGCGTCACTGGCAAGACAGCCACAACAGCCTGATTACAGAAGTGATCCTGATGGACAACCAGGGTACCAATGTTGCTATCAGCGCAATCACTACAGACTACTGGCAAGGTGATGAAACGCCGTTTCTCAGTGTGTTTGACCAACAAAATGACTATTTTATTGATGTGGTGGAATATGATCAGTCTACCCGGCGTTTTCAGGTAAAACTCAGTGTGCCGGTAGCTGATACTCAAGGCCGCCATATTGGCGCACTCAGCATTGGTATTGATGTTGAGCGCGCCCTGTCGGCAAACTGATTAATCGGCTTTATTACTCAGTGCCCAACGCACTATATCGCCCCATGAAGGTTCTTTGCCGTACATTTGCATACCGCGTAAAAACACCCGGCCAGCCACACGGCGCATCCAGTACACGGTGGCCAGCAGTAACAGTAGCGACAGCAGCGGTTGCCACCAGGGTACTGTTACCATGGCCATTTTTACCGGCATCGCAGCAAACGAGGTTAGCGGTATAAAGCTAAGCAGTGTCATCCCCATACCTGCCGGGCTGTCGATCACAATAAAGGTGAGTATCATTGGCAGCCAGGTAATCATCATTACCGCACTTTTACCGCTGTTGTTCGGATCATCAATTGATGCGGCTATTGCCCCCATAAAGCTGGCGCACAACACTACGCCCAACAACGCAAACGGAACAAGCCACAGCACCACGCTGATATCCAGCCAGCTTAGATCCACAGCTTTTTTTGCAAACAGGCTAACCACAGTAAACGACAGTAACATGACTAAAGCCGAGGTAAGCATAGCTTTAAGGGCGCTAAAACTATGGCCCAGTACTTTGCCATCCATCCATTGCTGGGGTGTGACTATGGCATAAAGCTGCTCGGTTACGCGCTGCTGTTTTTCACCGGTTATACTTATCAGCACCTGGCCAAAGGCAGTACTTAAACCAACAAACAGCAAAATTAACGCACCGATGGCAATCATTTTTTCGGGCGTGTCTTTACCTTTGTAGGCTTGATCCAGATATCGGGTTTCAATTTCTACCGATTGCTCCAGTGCTGCCAGTTGTGTTGCATTTAACCCCATTTGCTCTGCTGCCAGATGCCGGTAATGTTTTTGCAGTACTTCATCCAGCTGTTGCAGCCATTTTTTACCGGTAAGCGTATGCACCACCAACTGACCGTCCTGCAGGCTGATTACAGCATGCCAGGAGCCATCGCTTTGCATCTGCGTAAGTTGTGTTTCCAGTGCTATGCCTGGGCGCTGAAACTGAAATTGCTCTGTGTTGGTTATTTGCAGCTCTGGTGGCACCGCAATACGGTATTGCTGCTGGCTCTCATCAGTGAAAAAACTCCACAGTGCTATAGCTGCAATAACGGCCAGCATCAGCAGATACGACACCAGTTGCTGTTTCCATTTAAAAAACCGCAGAAACTCCCACCTGGCCACAATTAAACTTTGCCGCGATATCATGCTGCAGCCTCCGGTTTGTGCCTGGCCATTGCCGCCAGATAGAGCTGATGTAAATCAGCCGACTGCATTTCTACCTGAGTCAGCTCGCCGTATTGCAGCAACAGCTTCAGACAATCTGATACCTTAGCCTGCTCTGCCAGCGTGAGCAGATAATGCCGCGCCTGCAGTTGTTGCACACTGACAATGGCGTCCAGCTGCTCTAACTGCGCCATGTTTACCTCGCTGCTAAAGCCTACCTTCATCTGGCGCTGATTCTGGCTTTGTTGCTGAATTTGCTGCAGGGTTCCGGCCAGTACAACCTGGCCCTGTGCCATCAGCAGCATATGGTCGGCCAGTTTTTCTACCATTGCCATCTGGTGGGCACTTAAGATCACTGTCATACCTTTGGCTTTCAGTTGCTGTAAAAACAGCACAACTTTTTCCTGGTTTATCGGATCAAGCCCGGAGAAAGGTTCGTCCAGAATAACCAGTGCGGGCTGATGCAATACCGCCGCAATCAGTTGCACCTTTTGCTGGTTGCCCTTCGATAACTGTTTTAACTCGTCGTGACGCCGCGCGGTCAGTTCAAATACGTCCAGCCAGTATTCCATTTCAGTAAGGGCTTTGCTTTTGCTTAAACCATGTAATTGCGCCAGATACAGCAAGTTTTTTTCTATGCTTTTGTCCGGGTACAGACCTCTGTCTTCCGGCAGATACCCCAGCAGGCGGCGTGGCACATGATCGTAATGCTGCTCCTGATAGCTGATCATAATGCTGCCGCTGTCAGGTTTGGTCATACCAACCAGCATACGGATAATAGAAGACTTACCAGCGCCATTGGGGCCTAATAAAGCAAAAATCTCGCCGCTGTTAATATGGAAGCTGACATTTTTAACTGCCTGCACCGAGCTGTAGGCTTTATTAATCGCGGTAACAATTAACTGCATCTGGGGTTCCTGTTAATAACTTAGTGGCAAGCTTATCACCGGCAAAGCGTTTTATTCCAACGCCAAAGTGTGAGCAAATATGTAAGCCTTTAGCATTAACCGGTTTCAGTAATGTTTACCAAAGGATAAATATACCGCATCAGAGTAATCAGACTCGCCCTGCTCGGCCATACCGACACCAAAATACAGCGGCCCCAGCGGTGTATCCCAGCCCAGAAATACGCTACCTGCCCATAGCCAGTTGGTAGCGTCTGCGCCGCCTGACGCGCCAAACAGATCTTTACGTACCCGGCCACGTTCCAGCGAGGTGCCCAGATACAGGGGGGCGTTGAAAAATGAGATTTTCTGCTCAGTTAACCGGTATAAATACACCAGACTGCCAAACTGGATCTGGCTGCCAAACAGTGAATCGGCCGGGTAACCGGACAAATTCAGAAAACCGCCCAGATTAAACTGCTCCAGCGCAAAGCTGTCATCGTCAGTGTTGTAATGATCAAAGCGCCAGCGGGTACGCAGCGTATGCTGCTGCCAGCTTTTCGCAGCCAGTAGTTCGGTACTGCTGCTTTTGCTGGATACCTCTGCGCCCAAAGCATCGTCGTTAAGAAAGCGATAGCTGCTGGCCAGGCGGATACCACGGGTTGGAAAACTGCGGCTGTTCAGTGTGTCCCAGATAAACTGCACCTCAGGCCCGTAGCGCTGATAGCTTACCGTGTCGCTGCCCAGTTGGCTGGCATACAGGCTGGGTAACAGATATCTGCCATCGCGCAGGGCCCAGCCCAGTTGCAGACGGGCATGATCCGAGATATTCCAGCCGGCACTTAACAGCAGGCCGTTTTCTGTGTTTTTCAGTTCTCCGGCAGATAACGCCTGGGTATCTTGCAGTGATTGGGTATCACGCCGGTGATGATAACTGGCTTCAGTGTAAAAACCACTGTCGGCCAGCGGCCAGTAGAGTTCGGTATGCAGGTATTTATTGCTGCCAAGCGCCAGCTCTGAGTGCCACTCAGCACCCCAGGGCGACAGATTGCTGCGGGTATAACCGGCTGCCAGTTGGTACTGATGATTATTGCGAAAATCATCTTCAAACATCAGGCGGAAATTCATATAACCCGGCCCCCAGCTTTTTTCTTCAGCCCGCACGGTTAACAGAGTTTCACCGCTGTCATCAACAGTAAGGTGCTGGGTAACCCGTTCAAAGGTGTCCAGACCATACATCTGGCGTAAGCCACGGCGGATACTGCGCTCGGTATAAAAATCGCCCGGGTGCAGCTCCAGCCGTGCCAGTAACAGCTCATCACTGAGGCGCGATTCATTTTGCAGGCTGATGTGGTCAATTTTAATAGCTGCATCATCGGCCTGGGCAAACCGGCCGAACCATTCACGATAGATTCTTTGCGGCTGGCTGAAATCGGCCAGAGCCTGCACAAAACGAATGGCACTTTGCCGCCCGGATTGCACGGCCTGGGCGATATTGCCAAAATCCAGTGTGCTGATATTCACCAGATCCGGTTGCAACAACAGATCGTGTTCAGTCAGCAACTGCATTTGCTGTTGTACCCCAGCCCGTACCAGAAAACTGGTTAGTTGCTCTGTAACACTAAAGGCTGACTCCATCTGTTCGCGGCGTAAAAGCGGCGAATCAATACTAACAGCAATAATACGGTCTACGCCCAATTGTCGTGCCACACTGATGGGCAGGTTGTTTACCACGCCACCATCTACCAGCAACTTACCGTTTAACTCCAGCGGCCGCACCACACCGGGAAGGCTCATGGATGCCTGAATAGCCTGAACCAGGCTGCCATCGCTGAGAATAACTTCTTCCTGGGTGAGTAAATCGGTTGCCACGGCGCGAAATGGCACCGGTAAATCATTAAAATGCTTCAGGTTAGCAAAGGCACCAAAGGTGCCCTGCAGAATTTCTGCCAGTGCCTGGCCGCTTAAAATCCCTTTGGGTAAACGTACGCCTTGTTCCGATACGCCCAAATCCAGATTTACCGGTAAGTCGTCGCTTTTATGTTTGCGCCGCAGCGGCATTTCATCACGGTATACCCGATCACGAAAGCCATCAGCCCAGGGCGTATTTTCCAGCCGGGCCGCAATTTCGCTGGCGCTATGGCCGCTGGCATACAAACCACCAATAAAAGCACCAATACTGGTGCCCACCACAAGATCAACCGGTATTTGCTGACGCTCCAGTTGCTCAATAACACCCAAATGTGCACCACCTCGGGCCCCCCCACCACCAAGCACCAATGCTACGCAAGGCCGTTGCTGCTGCCTGGCTTGCTGGCAAATATCAGCAGCCTTAGCAGCAGGGCTGCAATATAAAGTCATCATCAGCAGTAACAATGCCAGTTGTATACCTAAGCCCGTCTTCATTTGATATCTGTCCGTCTCATTAGCGCTACTGTGTTGCCAGTTTTATTTGAGCACGCTCTGGCTTATTGCTATTGTTAATTAAGTTTTTAATTTGGTATCCAGCATTATGCCTTATTCTTCCGTTGTGGTGCTGCTGTTCGCAGTACTGTTTTGCTGAACTTTACTGTTGTTTTAATAAACATAGTTAAGCTTTGATGACATTCAGCTCATTACGCACCAAACTAATACTGATTCTGTTGGTATTGTTAAGCCTGCTGGCAACAGCTACCGGGTTAGCCACACTGAACACGATGAAACGTGACAGTGAATTACAGGCCGGGCATATTCTCAATGTGGCCGGTAAAGTACTGGGTGAAGCACTGAATAACAGAGCCAGTCAGTTAAGCAGCAGTGTGCAAATTCTGGCTACCGACTTTGGCTTTCGCCGCGCGGTTGCCACTGCAGAGCAGGACACCATAGAATCAGTGTTGGCTAACCACGGCAACCGTATTAATGCCAGCCTTACCCTACTACTATCACCCGACGGTACTTTGCTGGCTAGCTCAGATAACACGATCAAAACTACTGATATAGCACCGTTATTTCAACAAACGCTAGGCCATAATACCGCTGCGGTAAACGATATTTTGCACCTGGCTGGCCAGCCCTATCAACTGGTGCTGGCACCGGTAAGAGCACCGGCATTAATTGCCTGGGTTGGTATGGGCTTTCCGCTTGATAGTACTCTGGCAACACAAATTCGCGGCATAACTGATCTGGATATCAGCTTTGTTGCAGAACAGCCGCAAGGCTATCAGCTTTATACTTCCACACTAGATAACCCGCATCAGCTACAACTGCCGGCATTGCTTGATACGCTGATTAATAAAGCAGGTAAACCCCACACTAATCCGCAACAAGATTATATTTCGCAGGCTATGCCGCTCGATAAGCAACAGCAGCTCTGGGCAATACAGCATTTGTCTAATCAACGCTGGCTTAGCAGTTATCAGCAGTTTCGCCATCAACTACTGCTTATTTTCGGCGCAGCGTTATCGCTCACCCTGCTGGCAGGCATTATTTTTGCCCGCAGCATTACCCAACCTCTAAAAGCGCTGAGTTATTTTGCCCGGCGTATCGGCCAGGGGTTTGACGAAACCATTCCGGTAAGGGGTAACGATGAAGTAGCCTTACTTAGCCGTACCCTTAGCGCTATGCAGCATGATATCCGTCAGCGCGAACAACAACTGCAGTTTCATGCCGAACACGACTCACTGACTGGTTTGTATAACCGCACCGCTGTAGAACGTTTATTGCCATCACTGTTGGCCAACAGCGATGGCAGCCTGCTGCAAATTAATATTCAGCAATTTAAACATATTAATGATGTACTGGGGTTTAGTAATGGCGATATCTTGCTGCAACAGTTGGCCCGGCGGTTAAAACTGGGCCCGGAAATGCCGGTAATGCTGGCCCGGCTCGGGGGGGATGAGTTTTTACTGGTATACAACATCTTATTAACCGAAGGCCAGATGCGCGCCAAGCTGGCGGCTTTGGGCGAAGGTTACCAGTTAGCTGACACGCAAATTAATCTGAAAATCTGTATTGGCATGTATCACTTTTTCTGCCAGCAAAGCAACGTTAACGATGCCCTGCGCCGGGTAGATATTGCACTGGACAACGCCCGGCTGACACCACAACGCACAGCTATTTACCTGCAAGGCCAGGATGAAAGCCACCAGCGTGAACTGATGTTGATCCGCGACCTGCCCGAGGCTCTGCACAATGGCCAGTTTTATGCCGTGTACCAACCCAAAATCGATCTTGCTTCGCAGCAGTGCCACAGTGCAGAAGCGCTGATCCGCTGGCAGCACCCCAAATTGGGCCTGATTGCTCCGGACGAGTTTATTCGCCTGGCAGAGCATTCAGGCAATATCAGCCTGATTTCGGACTGGATGTTGCAACAGGTCATAGCGCAAACAGCAAAATGGCAGCAACAGGGGCTACACCTGCAAATAGCGGTAAACCTGTCGGTATATGATCTGCTAAACCCGGCCTTAGCCGACAATATAAATGCCCAACTACAACAGTACCAGTTAAGCGCTGCAGCACTCGCGCTGGAGGTTACCGAAAGCGCTATTATGCAGGATACGGCAACAGTAATAACTCAGCTGCAACGTATACGTAGCCTGGGGATTACGCTGGCGATTGACGATTTTGGTACCGGCCAGTCATCTTTGGCCTATCTGAAGCAATTGCCAGTGCATGAGCTTAAAATTGACCGGGCTTTTGTCAAAGATATCGACCATAACAGCAATGATGCCCTGATCGTTACCGCGACAACACAACTGGCGCATAGCCTGGGTTTTGTTGTTACCGCAGAAGGCCTGGAAAACCAGGCCGGGCTGGCTAAACTGCAACAATGTGGTTGTGATAAAGTACAGGGTTATTATTTTTCCCGGCCGCTGCATGGTGAGGCCTTTGTAACCTGGTTACAGCAATATAACAGCCTTCATCCGCACTGGCTTAATGCTCAAGCCGTTAAATAATACGGCACACTGTTACACAACGCTGGTATCAGCTTTAACCAGTTTTGCCGTGATCTTGCGGCTTAATGGCGCAAAAATAAATACCAGCGGAAAAGCACAAGCATGGGCATACAAATAGGCTTTAAGCCAGGCACTGATAAAAGCATCAAACCAGCCCAGATTAATAAATGTTAAAATGCCTGACATTAGAAATGCCATAAAACCAGACATAATAAACGCAAAAATAAACGGCTGAAAACGCATTGGAAACATTAGCCAGGCTCCAAACTATAAGATAGGGGAAACTATTTGCATGCGACTTTAGCATAATTCAGCAGCAGAACCGTTTACCTCTCGCCAAAGCGCTGGTATAACGCGCCGGAACAATAACAACGGCCGCTTTAACAGGACACTATTATGCACAATATAGTTTTTCTTGATGCAGACACTATGGGCGATGCCGACTTATCGCCGCTACACAGCAGTACTGTAACCCTGCAGTGTTATCCGCACACTTCGCCACAGCAGGTCGTCAGCCGCTTGCAACAAGCCAGTATTGTCATTGTGAATAAGGTAGAACTGACAGCCACCATGCTGCAGGCCTTATCCGGCTTAAAGCTGATTTGCGTTGCCGCTACCGGAGTAAACAATGTCGATGTTGCAGCAGCCCGCCAGTTGGGTATTACTGTCTGTAATGTGCGCGGTTATGCCGATACTGCTGTACCACAACATGTTTTTGCACTTTTACTGCAACTTACCAACAAAGTTCAGCAATATCATCATGCCGTACTACAAGGTAACTGGAGCCGGAGTAAACACTTTTGTTTGCTGGATTACCCGGTAACTGAACTGGCGAATAAGAACTTTGTCGTCGTAGGCTATGGCGCTCTGGGTCAGGCCAGTGCTGCACTGGCAAGGGCATTTGGTATGCAACTGATTATTGCCGAGCAGCCAGGCGCAGCGTCCTGTCGTCCGGGCAGAGTGCCCTTTACCGACGCCCTGGCACAAGCCGATGTTATCTCACTGCACTGCCCGCTGACAACAGCCACTACCAAGCTGTTTAACGCTGAGGTTTTTGCCGCAGTAAAACCTAACGCTCTGCTTATTAACACTGCCCGTGGTGGCCTGATTGATGAAGAAGCACTGCTTGACGCTTTGCAAAACGGTACTTTGGGCGGCGCGGCGCTGGATGTGTTAACACAGGAGCCACCAGCACCGGACAATATACTGATCCGCGCCAATTTACCCAACCTGCTTATCAGCCCCCATATGGCCTGGGCCAGTGCTGAAGCCCGCCAGCGCATGGTGATACAACTGGCTGATAATATTCAGGCCTTTCTACAAGGCAACCCACGGCATCAGGTGTAGCTGCCGGAATTAAATAAGGCTAAACTGCCATAAAAATAAAAATAGTTATTATTATGCCAATACGTACTGCCCTGCTGTATATCGCTTTGTTATACATAGTGTTGTCATATACAGCACAGGCTTCTGAGCGCTTGCAATTGCGTCTGAATGAGGCCAGCAGCAATGCCGAACAGGTCAGCAACCAGTTGCTGTCGCAACCAACAGCCTCATTTAACAGTGAAGACTGGCTGGTGCTGGGTTTAACGCAGTTACGCATGCGAAATAAAGATGCCGCCATGGATGCCGCTGAGCGCGTGCTGCAAAGCCCGGCTATGCCATATATGCAAGCGCAGGCGTACTTATTAAAAGCACAAATCTACGGTATTTTATACCGCGATACCGCCATTGCCATTACCCAGTTAGAACGGGCTGAATCAGTACTGCAAAACGATACCGATCCGTTTAGCCTGCAACTGTACAGCGATATACTGCAAAACTTTGCGCAGGCTTACAATCAGTTGGGGCATGTGCAAAAAGCCATTCCTTATGCCGAGCGCAGTCTGGAACTGGCATTAACCGGAGAACAGCCTGAGGCTGAACTTAAAGCACGCATTACACTGGGTCGGCTGGCACTGCAAAACAATGCCTATAACCAGGCTTATCAAAATCTTAATCTGGCATTGCAACTGGCCACCCGGTTAGAGGATGACGAAGCACTGGCCTCTATTCACTTTCGTCTCGGCATGGCGTACCGCAAAATTGAAGACCATACAAATGCTCTGGCTCACTTGCTGCAGGCAAAACAGCGTTATCAGAAACTACAGCGCCACTCCAACTATACCCATACCCTGCTGTTTATCGGCGAAACCTACCTGGAAGATACCGCTACTGCAGAGCAGGCCAGCCAATATCTGAACGAAGCGCTGACACTGGCCAGGCAGCAGGATGACATACTCCGGGTAGGCATGGCGCTACAGGGCCTTGGCCGGCTGGCAGTGCTACAACAAGATGATGAGCTGGCACTACAGTATTTTAATAACGCTTTGCAATTATTCCGCCAGCAAAACGTACAAACTTACCTGCATGAAAGCAGCCTGGCTTTAGCAGAGCTACTGTTCCGCCGTCAGCAATTCGCCGATGCCAATAGCCTGATAGCAGAACTGCTGCCGCATATTCCGCAATCGGCAGCTTACTTACAATACCGCTACAACGAGCTGGTAGCTAAACTGGCAGCACATCAGGGTAACTGGCAACTGGCTTACACCAGTATGCAGCAAGCCAGTATCCTGCGTTTTGAGCAATTTACCGAACAAAATAAACTGCAGCTGGATTTAATTAATAACGGCCTGAGCCAGGTGGCAGCTGCCAGCCAACACCAAACTGAACGGACACAGCTGCAACAGCAATTACAGCAGCACCAACGCTATAGCCAACTGCTGGCGCTGGTAATACTGCTGTTGTTGCTGGTAGCGGTGTTTGTTGTAATCTGGCGGCAATGGCGTAAACCTGTGGTGCAAAATACGGTGAAACCCGCCTCTCCCGGCTGGCATAACTTTTGTCAGCGCGCGCAACATCAGGCAGCAAAAACCCCGTTACACCTTATGGCTTTTGCGCCAGCGGCAGTGACAGAGCTGAAATTACAATTTGGTGAACAACGCTTACAGCAGGTAGTACACACTTTTATACAACAACTGGATTGTAGCCAGCTAACCGCCAGTTATGTAAACGATGACGTACTATGGCTGGCTTTGCATACCGATGACGATACGGCTAAAACATTGCAACAACAGTTTTCAGCACAGCTACAGGCGTTACTGCCGGAGCGTTTTGCCAGCCAGCCCTTTATCAGTTTACGGCTGGCATTGCAGCAGTTATCAGATACCCCCTGGCAACTGGCTGAACTTAACAGCCTGCCTGAAGCCTTCTGGCTAAGCTGGGCGCTGGCAGCGACTTTGCCGCCACAGCAGCAGCTTTGGTTACTTGCATTGCACGGTAAAACGGCCAGAGCTTGTGAATGGCACAGCAATATGGTACGGCAAGACTTACTCAATGCGATCCGGCTGGGCAATATTGAACTTAGCTGCAATAACACGCTACTGCCCGCCAGCATTGCCGATGAATTAACCTGAACAGCTCACCGCTTATTCCCGGTTGGCGCCGTATAGCCTGAGTTGTGGCGGCACACTGAAACTCTGGTTTTTATGCCGCAGCGGGCAGCTAAAACTAAGCTTAACGGCCTGTAACGCCAGCCCGGTGCTATCTTTATTGCCCTGGCCGTATTGCGGGTCGCCCATTACCGGGTGGCCAACTGCGGCAAAATGCCGCCGGATCTGATGCTTACGGCCACTGATAAGATCAACTTCCAACCAGCTTTGTTGCGTTGCTGTATCAAACTGCAACAGTTTAAAACGGGTAAGGCAGGCTTTGTCATCCAGCGGCAAACTAATTTCACCCTGCTGCAATAAGCTATCGGATAATTGCCCCATAACCCGGATAACATATTGCTTGCTGATCTTATGCCCGGCAATCAGCTTGCTAAATGCTGCTGCCGCATGTTTACTGTGAGCAACAATAACCACACCACTGGCTTCACGGTCCAGCCGGTGCAGTAAAAACACCTGACGTTTTGCCGCAAAATGCTGCTCAACCGCACGCAGCAATGACAAATGATCGCCCCACTCGTTGCCCTGCGATAACATAGCTGGCGGTTTAAACCACAAGCTGTACTGCTGCTGATCACTTATCAGCTGTGCCGGCTCACAACTGCGCTGCAATAAGTCATCATCATAGTGCAGTTGTAGCTGCTGCCCCGCTTGCAAAGCTGTTTGCGCACGACGCAGCCGCTTTTGCGGTTTGCCGCTTAGCAGCACAGCGCCTTTACTCATCGCGTCTTTCAACCGGCCTTTTGACAGCTCAGGCACGTGCAGGCTAAGCAAGTCAATCGCATTTATGCTGCCCTGTGCCACTACAGTACGAACCAGTCTCATTGCTTTACACATCCTTTACGTTGAAGTTCAGCCAAAATTCATCCCGCCAGCCTGTAATAGTAACAAAGCATAAGGAGATACCGTTATGAAAAATATCAGCTTTAGCCTGTTAAGTTGCCTGCTGTTATGGCTTGCTGTGCCAGCAATTGCCAATACAACCGATAGCCGTACTACCGAGCGGCGCAGTGAACATAAACCACTGTTAAAAAGCGTAAAAGATAGCAAAGTAACCACTCAGGCTTATCAGAGCCATGTCTGGTTTCATAGCGTTGATGTGTTTATCAGCGGCGATCTTAACGCTAACGGTTATTACCACCGACTGGAAGTTGAACTTGATGCCGATACGTCATTACCCTATCAGCAGGTATTTGCTGAATTTACGCTGCTGCCAACCTACGGCGACGAGCGGGTATATTACACCAGCAGTGTATTTGAATTATACAGACAAAGCCCCGATGACTGGCTGGCAATTGATACGGTGCTGGAAAGCCGCTTTGCACCGGACGACTATCTGCTGACGATAAGGCTGTTTGACGCCGCAACCGGCTACCTGCTGGCAGAGATATCCGGCTTTGATGATGCCAACCTTGATTATATTCCACTGGAGGATTACAACAGAGACAGCTACATTCGCAGCAGCGTAACGGTTGAAGCATCGGGCGGAGCCACTGGTATCTTGCTGTTACTGGTATTATGCTTGTTGTCTGGGCAACGTTATCGGGCATTACGTCACCGGAGCTGAATGAAATTTACCTTACTGTTTTTTTTACTGCTGCCACCACTACTGGCAGCAGATACGTTGCGTTTTTCCCGGCAGCAAGACGATGGCCAGACACATTTTCACTACAATTTCAGTGTGGCCGGGCAGCCACAACAGCTGAACTTCAGCGTTGCACAAACGACATTAAGTAATCATTTCCGTCAATTTCGCCGTTTTCAGGCTAACGTTTTACAGCAGTACTTATGGCGGGATCTGCAACTGCATATGGCGAAGTACCCTAACGCCCGTTTGCAGCGCCAGCCAGACAGCAATGCCTTGCGTTATCAGATAGTCAGTGCTGATAAAACTCAGCTACCACAACTGCAACAGGAATTAACCCGGCTAACGGCTGAACGCAGTCAGTTCTACCTGCAGCAGGCTTATTATTATCAACTGAGCCTGCCCTGGAGCGGGCCTGTTATTGTACCCGACCACCAGCGGCTGATGCAGGACAGCCTGAATGACCTGTTGCCGGTGGCCACAGCCTTACACGATCAACTGGTGAACACCGCCGCACGGGATACGCTGGTCTATATCAGCAGTTGGCTGCAGCAACTGCCCTATCAGGATTTATCTGACCGGCAAAACTCCACTGGCAGCACTTTTAACCCGCCACTAAGAGTGTTGCAGGAAAACCGTGGCGACTGCGACAGCAAGACAGTACTACTTGCAGCGCTTATCCGTATGCTGCTACCTGATGTAAAACTGGCCATAGTGTACCTGCCGCAGCATGCCATGCTGGCAGTACAATTACCGGGCAGCGCCGCAGACGAAAAAGTGATCATTGAGGGTAAAGAGTATCTGTTGGCCGACCCTACCGGCCCGGCGCTGTTGCCCCCCGGTCAGATAAGCCAACGTTATATTATGTATACCCGCAGTGGCCAGTTTGGTTACCGTTTACTCTGAATCCGGTTTTTTTCTGTCATCCAACTGGTAAACCTTGTCAAATACTCCGGCCCAGCCCTGAGGAATATGCCGCACACCGTGTGGCTGGCCGGCAGCCAGCCGGTCAATATGCACAATCAAGCGGCTTACCGGCGATAAGGTGCGTTTTCTGTAACGCCATTGCAATGCTATCAGCAGAGTACCCAGCAGTAATAAATACCCCAGCCAGTGCCAGAAAAAAGTTTGCAACCCTGCAGCAAACACATTGGTTTTATGCTCCAGTACCGCCAATGACCAGGGCGTACTGCTTAAGCGCTGCACTTGCAGCATATGTTCATCGGCACGCTGCGGCCTTTTGATATTAGCTGCACCGCCCACCAGCTCACCAGACTGATCCAACAACATAAAATCCAGCTGCGGGTGCTGGCCGTGTACCGGTGCCAGCAAAGAGTCGGTTGCCAGTATGTACAAAAAGCTGCCCAGCTTTTTATCCTGATAACTCAGCGGCACCATCATTGCAGCCTGCTGTGGCGAAAAATGCGAATAAAATACTAAGTCGCGCTCAAAGCTTAACGTTTGCTTGGTATTATGCCGCCATTTTAACAATTGCTCGGTCAGATAATCCGGCCATTTAACCGCACCATTGTATGCAAAACCCTGCTCAGAAAAATAATACAGCCCTTTAACAAGCGGTTGTGTTTCGCCGGCCAGCTCAAAATATGGCTGCAACCGTAACAACATTTGCAACTCCAGATTAAGCGCCGCATTTTCACTATACAACGGTAGCTGTTCGCTATCGGCTGTAACCACAGATAACACCGGCAAACTATTATCGTTTTGTATCGCAGGTAACTGTAGTTTGATCTGTGCATTACGGCGCAATGCTTCCGCAAACCCCATCAATGGTAGCAAAGTGCTGTCCAGTTGCTTAACTGCATTATCTAACTGGCTTTTACTGTGCACTACTTTACTGTCAATAGTCAGCAGGTAGTGCACGGTTGCGCCCAATAGCGACAAAGCAAGCACCAGCAGCACGCCAAGCAGGCTACTGCGTTTATATTCAATGTATACAGGGTTTTTCATGCAACTCCTTTGCATATCCGAGTGGACTTTCAGGTAATTAAGAACAAAAAAAGCCTAGTTGAACTATATCATTAGTCAACCAGGCTTTTTATAAACAAGATACCCGGCTTACAAATTAGCCTCCGCAAAAGATGCCAGGCGGCTACGTACCACACCATTTAAGTTAATAGTGGTACTGCCCTCAAAGTTTTTAAATCGTTCAACAATATAGGTTAAACCTGACGTTACTGCCGTTAAATAGTTACTGTCAATTTGCGACAAATTACCAGAGCAAATCAGCTTGGTTCCCTCACCACAGCGGGTAATTATGGTTTTTAATTGCGCCGCGCTTAAATTCTGGCACTCATCCAAAATAACTATCGCATTCTGAATACTGCGCCCACGCATAAAGTTAACTGACTTAAACTGAATATTGGCCTTTTCCATAATGTAATTGACGCTGGCATGCGGATGCTCATCTGTTTTGTGCAACACCTCCAGCGAATCTGTAATAGCGGCCAGCCAGGGTGCCATTTTTTCTTCCTCTGTACCGGGTAAAAACCCAATAGACTCAGCAATTTCCGGCGTATTGCGCGTAACAATAACTTTGTCATACATACCTTTTTCTATTACCAGCTCCAGCGCTGCAGCCAGGGCAATTAAGGTTTTACCGCAGCCTGCCGGGCCGGTCAGGATCACTAAATCCATCTGCGGATCTAACAGCGCCTGCATTGCCATCGCCTGATAGATATTCTTCGGATGAATCCCCCAGGCATGGCGGTGCATTAGGCGTTCATAGCCAAAATCGAGAATACGGATTTCTTTATCCGTTATTGCTACCACCTTGCCAGCAAAACCTTCAACCTCATCAATCAGATATTCATTAAGATAAGCATTGGGTAACACACTGCGGCTGACATAATGATAGGTTTCCCGGCCTTCATTTTCAGTGCGGCACTCACCAACCTGGCTCCAAAAATCTCCGGGGAATTTATAATAGCCTTTATATAAAAAGCGCACATCGTCAATCAGCTGGTCGGTACGATAGTCCTCTACCAGTTTTAAACCGGCGCCTTTGGCCTTCAACCGCATATTGATGTCTTTGGTAACCAGAATAACCTTCGTCGGGCTTTTTTCCCGTTGCAGATAAAGTGCAGTATTAATGATTAAGTGGTCATTCTCGCCGCCGGGCAAACCGGGAATTTCATCCGTAATATGATGATCATTAACAATAAGCAAATGCCCGCCCTGCTTTTGTTCGCCCTGGCGCGGCATTGCCACACCTTGCAACATCTGATCCGGTGACGCATCTTTTAGTACATCCTCCAGGGCCCGAATGGCAACCCTGGCATCACGGCTGACATCTTTGTTGCGATCTTTTATATGATCGAGCTCTTCCAGTACCGTCATCGGTATTACAACATCATGTTCTTGGAAATTAAGGAAGGCAAAAGGTTCGTGTAGCAGAATATTGGTGTCTAAAACGTAGATTTTCTTATCTTTACTTTTTCTTCGCGCCATACGGGGCTCCTCTTCGCCTGACACGGGCCTTTACCCGTGTCATAAAACAAGCATAGTGCAACTGATAAACTTTGCCTCAGCTTATGTAAAAATTTAACGTAACTTCAACCACTCATACTGTGCTGTTGTGGTATGTCAAACAGATGACAAAATACTCTGCACTATTTAATGCAAATACAGATGCAGCAAAACATGATTCCTAGTACCATAGCGCCCCCGTTTTAGCTGATAGGGTACAAGATGAAGTTTGCTCTGGGACAACGCTGGATTAGTGATACAGAATCCGATTTAGGTTTAGGCACCATAGTTGCGCTGGAAGGCCGCAATGTCACATTGCTGTTCCCTGCCAGCGGAGAAACCCGGCTTTACGCCCAGGCCGAAGCGCCATTAACCCGGGTACAATTTAATATCGGTGACGAAGTAGCAAGCGCAGACGGGTTTAAACTGCAAATCAGTGCTATCAAAACGCAGCATGACATTCTGGTATATTGCGGCAGCAGGCTGGATGATGGCAGCTACACCGAGCTGCGTGAAACTTTTCTGGATCACTTTATCAGCTTTAACCAGCCGCAAGACCGCCTGTTCGCCGGCCAGATAGACCGTTTCGACTGGTTTACTCTGCGTTATCAGGCCTGGCAACAGCTGCATTTACAACAAAAGAACCCGCTACGTGGCTTATCCGGCCCGCGAGTCAGCTTAATTGCCCATCAGTTACATATTGCCAACGAAGTGGCTCAGCGCCATGCACCACGGGTATTGCTGGCCGACGAAGTGGGCCTGGGTAAAACCATTGAAGCCGGTTTTATTATTCATCAGCAAATTATCAGTGGTTTAGCCAGCCGGGTCATGATAGTGGTGCCCGACTCGTTGCAACATCAGTGGCTGGTTGAGATGCTGCGCCGCTTTAATCTGCACTTTGCAGTATTTGATCAGGAACGCTGCGAGCAATCACTACTGGATAATCCTAACCCATTTGATACAGAACAACTGGTACTATGCAGCCTGGCATTTCTGAAAAACCAGCCACGCTGGCATCAGTTAGCCACACAAAGCCAATGGGGTTTATTAGTGGTGGACGAAGCTCACCACCTGCAATGGCATGAACAGACGCCAAGCGAAGAGTATCAGCGTGTCAGCGAACTGGCTGCCAATACCGCAGGCTTAATTCTGCTTACCGCCACCCCGGATCAGCTGGGCCATGAAAGCCACTTTGCCCGGCTAAAATTACTCGACCCGGCACGTTTTCACAGCTACAGCGCGTTTTTACAGGAAGAGCAAAGCTATCAGCATATTGCCGCTGTCGCCAAACCACTGTTAGCGCAGCGCAGCCTGAGCCAGAGTGAAGCCCAGGCACTGCAGCAGGGGCTGAATGAAAGCGATATTGCGGCTCAACTGGCCTCGCTCACCGATACCAGCAGTGATACAGACCAACAAAACGCAGCGCGCCAGCAATTACTGGCCCAGTTACTGGACCGCCACGGTACCGGCCGCATTTTATTCCGTAACAGCCGCGCCAGTGTTAAAGGTTTCCCTAAGCGCCAGGCCCGGCTCTACCCGCTTAGCCTGCCAGAGCAATATCAAAATGCACTGAAAGTGCATTTCAGCCTGAACCCGGCGTTGACAGAAGCTGAGCGTATTAGTGCGAACCTGTTTCCCGAGCAAGTCTTTCAGCAGTTAGATGCCCAAAGTAACTGGTGGCAGTTTGATCCCAGAGTAGAGCAACTGCTGCAATTGCTGAAACAACATAAACACGATAAATTTTTACTGATCTGTGCCCGGCCACAAACCGCTATTGCACTGGAAGAAGCCGTGCGGGTGCGTGAAGGCATCCGCGCTGCTGTATTTCATGAGGGCATGAGCATACTCGAGCGTGACAAAGCAGCAGCTTACTTTGCCCAGGAAGAGTACAGCGCCCAGTTGCTGCTGTGCTCAGAAATTGGCAGCGAAGGCCGTAACTTCCAGTTTGCCCATCATCTGGTGTTATTTGATTTGCCACTCAACCCGGACTTGCTGGAACAGCGCATTGGCCGTCTGGACCGTATCGGCCAGCGTGAAGATATTCAGATCCACCTGCCGTATTTTACCGGCCAGGCTCAGCAGGTACTGCTCGATTGGTATCAGCAGGGGCTAAACGCGCTGGAGCATACCTGCCAAACCGGCCGCACCGTATTTGAACAATTCGCATCACAGCTGCAACCGCTGCTGGCAGCACAAGATGCTGATGATAATGCCCTGCAACAGCTTATTGCTCAAACCAGCCAGTTTAATCAACAGTTAAAACAACAGCTGGAACAAGGCCGCGATCAACTGCTGGAAATAAACTCCGGTGGTGGTGCGGCAGCCAAAACACTGGTGGCAGAGCTGGAGGCGCAGGACAACGACACCGCCCTGCCCATGCTGATGTTTAAAGCCTGGGACATGCTGGGTATTAACCAGGAAGACCGCAGCGACACCAGTATTATTCTGACCCAGTCCGAGCATATGCACTGCGCCAGCTACCCGATGTTAAATGATGACGGCATTACCGTGACCTTTGACCGCGCAACAGCACTGGCAGAAGAAGATATCCAGTTACTAAGCTGGGATCACCCGATGGTACGCGGTACGCTGGACATTCTGACTACCGAAACACATGGCAGCAGCTCAGTGGCAATACTGGCGAATAAAGCTCTGCCGGTTGGTAGCTATTTGCTGGAGTTTATCTTTATTGCTGAAGCCAGTGCCCCTGTCGCATTGCAACTAAACCGCTATTTACCGGCAACACCATTACGTTTACTGCTGGATAAAAACGCCAACAACCTGTCGGCTAAAGTCAGCTTTGAGCAATTAAATAAGCAGTTAAAACCTGTTGGCCGCCAGACCGGCAGCAAGCTGGCAGGTGCGCTACAAAACTTAATTCATCCGTTAATTGCCAATGCTTCTGCTATGGCAGAACAACAGTTAGCCGATATTATGCAAGCCGCACAACAATGTGCAGCGCAAGCACTGAACGAACAACAGCAACGCCTCAGTGCCCTGCGTAAATATAACCCGTCAGTACGACAGGATGAACTTGATGCACTGGCAGCACAGCAACAACAGCTAGCCGGATACATCAGTAAAGCGCGGCTGAAACTTGATGCCATCCGCCTTATTGTTGTCAGCCACGACTGATTATGTTGCTGGAGTACAAGCCACCAACGTCGCCTTATCTGGATATCTTGTATCAGGATGACGCCCTGGTGGTATTTAACAAGCCCAGTGGCCTGCTGACAGTACCTGGTAAAGCACCCGAGCACAAAGACAGCCTCGAGTATCGCGCGCGGTTGGTCTGGCCCGGTGTGCGCATAGTACACCGGTTAGATATGGCAACGTCTGGCATTGTCGTGATGGCATTGACGGCCAACAGCCAGCGTGAACTTAACCGCCAGTTTCAACAACGTGAAACAGAGAAATATTATATTGCGCGGGTTAGTGGACGGGTTGAAGCAGACAGCGGCAGTATAAACCTGCCATTAATCTGCGACTGGCCAAACCGGCCAAAGCAAAAAGTCTGCTTTGAATATGGTAAGCCATCACTGACACATTATCAGGTGTTACACCGGGAAGAACATTGTAGCCGGTTAAAGTTAACACCGGTAACCGGCCGCTCGCATCAGTTACGGGTACACATGCAATGGCTGCAACACCCCATACTCGGCGACAAATTTTATGGTAATACAAAGGGCAGGCTGCAATTACATGCCGAAAAACTGGTTATTACCCATCCTACATCAGGCCAACGATTACATTTTATTACTAAAAGTCCTTTTTAATAAGATATTCCTGTATTTATTAACCCACGGTTCAGATAAGTGGTATATCATATGCAAATACAAATAAGATTTTTAGTTAATAGAAATTAATTTCTATCTACAAAAAAATCAAAAATCAACTTATAATAACTTAATTGTTAAAAGTGTCAGTGTAGTCTAAGGAGATATGGATGAAACTTAATAAAACTTTTCTGGCTGTAGCAACAGCTCTACCATTGTTCAGCTTTGCAGCAAATGCAGATACTGTAACTGCAGCTGATCTGAAAGAGCGTGTATTTGGTTCTTTGTTTGGCGAGTATTACATGCCGGATACAAAGAAAACTGAATCTCCAGATTGGAATTATATGGAGAAAGATTGGGGTTACGGCGTTGAGTTAGGTTATTACCTGACTGAGCAATGGGCCATCCGTGCAGAATATGCCCGCATGGAATTACAATCAAAACTGGATGGTTCAGATGTTAACGGTAACCGCTATGGTTTAGATGTAATGTATCATCTGCCACAGTTATCTTCTGTTTATCTGGTTGGTGGTTTAAAACGTTTCGATGCTGCTCAAAATACCACAGCGTTTAATGTGGGTTTGGGTTACAAACACTTCTTCAACCAGAATTTCGCGTTATATGCTGAAGCTAACCGCTATCAGGGTATTGACGAATCATACGGTGACGCAGGTATCAAACTGGGTATGACTTATGCTTTTGGTTCTCCTGCTGAAAAAGCGGCACCAACACCTGCACCAGCCCCGGTAGCGCCTGTTCAGGCGGCACCGGTAGATTCTGACGGTGATGGCGTGCCAGACAGCATGGATAAGTGTGCAAACACCCCTGCAAACCATAAAGTAGATGCAACCGGCTGTACTATTTTTGAAGAGAAAATGGCAGCGGTTGGCGATGTTGATATCGAAGTTCGCTTCGCATTCGATTCTGCCGCTATTCCGGCTAACAAAATTTCTGACGTAGAAGGCCTGGGTGCATTTATGCAACGTTTCCCAGAGTCAACGGTAATGATTGAAGGTCACGCATCTAACATCGGTAACCCGACGTACAACATGCGTTTATCTGAGCGCCGTGCTAACTCTGTTGCAGATATCCTGAAGAACAAGTTTAACATTGCTCCTTCACGTATCAGCGCTGTAGGTTACGGTGTAACACGTCCACGCGTTGAAGGTAATACTTCTGCAGCTCACGCCGCTAACCAGCGTATTGAAGCTAAAGTAACAGCGACAATTAAAGAGCCTGTACTGCGTTAATTTAAGTTTTCCAGAAAAAAGCCGCTGTAAATCAGCGGCTTTCTTATTTTGTCGTCCGCTTAGTAAAAAACAGGCTGCACCTTGTAAAAAAGCTGTGCTAGCATGTCGCCGTGCGCTGGTGATGCCACAGTGATATGACAGCCAGTCTGTCTTGATTGTCTGAAAAACTGCAACAGGGAAGAAAATGCTGCTTTTCAGGTCTGGAGTCTGTTATGTCAAATTATTATCGGCCACTTCGTTTGTGGTGCTATGCCAGCGTACTCTGCTGTTTTACTACATCTGCAGAGCAGGTGCCTGTTATTGTCAGCCTGATGGACAATTCTCACGTTTGCAATTCAGAGACAGAAACTGCCCGCCTGGCAGAAAATGAACAACTACAGGAAATGGCACGGGCGTTGGTAGAGTTTAAGGCAACAAAATTCTGTTTTATTCTGCCCTCAGCAGCCTCAGTGCAAGTATTAGAACAACACGCGGCTTATATAAAGTTCGACTATAAATCGCAAATTCTTTATACCTTCGCTAAATATGTACAGGTGCAAACCCAGGTACTTGCCCAGGAAAAAACCCATTAACACGAGCAACCCCGTTAAAGACTTATCCCGGCCAGCCGATAATGGATTATTCGCTGCAAACAAGGCCAGCTTATGCCTTACCTACTTGTTGGACTTCTAATTGCAATACTTGGCATGGCAGCTGGCAGCTATGCCAGCCAGATAACTCCTGAGCAAGCCTTAACTGCAGATCTGAACCGGCAGTTACCAGCGTATGAGCAAACAGAACAAACGGTAAACGGCAGTACGTTTTTACTGCTGCAACGTGAGAATATGACCAGCTTTACCAAAGGCACGGCTATATTGGTTCCTGATTGGTCTCAACATGCGGCAAGCCCGAAACATATTGATCATTTACGCCAACAACTCAATGACTATGGCTGGCATACGCTGGCCATTATGCCCCCCTCTTACCCAGAGCATCCGCTGAGCGAAGAGATTCTGCAGCAGTATCAACTGAGCCTGAAAGCCCGAATGGAAGCCGCACAACACACTGCAGAGCAACAATCAGGGGTCAGTATAGTTATTGCACAGGGCAGCAGTGCTGCCGTACTCAACCGCTTATATGCCAGCAAACAACTGCAAGAACCAGCGGCATTTATTATGCTGGGCGCCTACCTGCCGGATCAGGAACTCAACCGGCAGTTGGCCAAAGCTGTGGCATCCCATCAGATCCCAACTCTGGATATTAATCATCAATATGATAATCCATATGTCAGCAGTCAATTGAAACTGCGCCAGCAACTGGCGAAAAAACAGCTTAAGGCCATTTATCGTCAACGCCAGATTGTCGGTTCCGGTTACCATTACGATGAGCAAGAATGGGTATTGCAGGAAATATACGGCTGGCTTACTTCAGTCGGCTTATAATTTACTACGGTTTCTGTGTTGTTTTATCAGCTCATAAGCAGCCTGAATGTCCTGGGTTCTGCGTTTTGCCACCTCCAGCATCTCTGCCGGTACACCTTGCGCCATCAGCTTATCCGGATGATGCTGCGCCATTAACTTACGGTACGCTTTCTTTAATACCGCATCACTGACAGACTCTTCTACATCAAGTACTTTATAAGCGTCTGTAAGGCTGTGCCTTGTGCTGTTGGCTGGTTGATTACGCCCGGCAAAGCGACTCTGCGCCTGAAATGCCATAATTAACGCATCCAACTGCACACTGCTGAAATTTAAATGCCCGGCCACCTGCTGCAATAACGCATATTGCTCTGCAGTCATCTGGCCGTTAACACAAGCGGTATTGATCTGAATTTCAACAAACAGCTGTAACACGTCGCGCCGCCGCCGGTAAGCCTGATAAAAACTGTTTAACTGCGGCTGAAGTGGAAAACTTACCGCCTTACCGTCCCGAAATGCCGCCTGAGCTTCTTTTTGCTGGGCCGCCGTTAAACCGAGCTGGTTCATAAACTGCGTAGCCTGGCTGATATGAGCCGAGGTAACCACTCCGGTAGCTTTGGCAACATGGCCCATGGTCGCAAAAGTGGTATAGCGAAATAACGCCTGTTCATCAAGATTATCGTTAAACAGGCCAGTAAAACCGCCATTTTTCTCAAACTGTTGCTTAAAAGCCCGATCAAACCAATGGCCGATAAGTATGCCGATCAACAGGCCAGGCAGTTTCAGTAAAGCCAAGCCAAACAAGGCCCCGAGAATTTTACCCCACACAATCAAACCCTTTTGTCACAACGAGATTATCGACTGCACGCACTATATCGGATTAGCAGGATTTCTAAAATTGATTTATCATAGCAAGTCCTTTGTACACCTGATAATGTTAACCTTTACCTAAGGCAAGAGTAGCTGCATGAAGCATGGTTTAGCGGTATTTTTTTTCGTTCCGGTTGGTGCTGTCTGCTTTGACAGCCATGCTCAAACTCCGCCAACAGCTATGTGTTATGCACCAGTTCAGCCTCCTGCTGCCTTTAACCAGCTAAATGCAAAAGATCCGGCAATCCGTATCAGCTCAGACAATGTTAATTTATCGGGTAATCAAACAGCTGAGTTCACTGGTAATGTTGAAATAAGCTATCGGGATACGTTGTTAATTGCCCCTAAAGCTAACTTCAGCAGCAGCCAGCAAACCGTGTTAGCTGCTGGCGGTATCGAATACTTTAACAGCGCCATTCAGGTTAGTGGTTCAGAATTCAGCGCTGATCTAAATAATGATAAAGCCAGCCTTAGTGATGCCAACTACCGGTTTTTAGCTCAGGCGGGCCGTGGCTATGCAGCGGAGCTTACTGCTACAGAACAACTGCTGACATTAGACAGCGCCTTATTCACTACCTGCCCGGTTGACGATAACAGCTGGGCCCTGCACGCCAGCGAAATTCGTATTGAAGAAAATGAAGGCTGGGGCGAAGCCCGCAATGCGGTATTTAAAATTAAAGATATTCCGGTATTTTATCTGCCTTACCTGACATTTCCGGTTAATGAGAACCGGCGCAGTGGTCTGTTGTTGCCCAAAATAAGTAACTCGCAACGTTTAGGCCTGGATCTTGAGCAACCCTATTACCTTAATCTGGCAGAAAACTATGATATGACGCTGACGCCGCGTTATATGAGTAAGCGCGGTGCCCAGCTTAAATCTGAGTTTCGCTATCTGACAGAGCAACACCGCGGTAATTTACAGCTGGAGTATTTGCATTCTGACGATGAAAAACCTTCAGATTTTGGCAGCCGTTATCTGAGCCACATCAGCCATTTAAGCGACTTTACTTCTGAGATAAGAGGTTACATCGACTTTACCGACGTGAGCGATGACGCCTATTTAACCGAGTTAGGTTCAGACTACAGCAACCAGAGCGATACCCAATTACTACGTCAGGCGGCATTAAGTTATTACGGTACTCAGGTACACTCACACCTGAAAGTACAGGGTTTTGAAGTATTAGGTAACTATAACAATGCTTACAGCACCTTACCCGAGCTTAGCCTGAGTTCAGCCAAACCATACAGCCTGCTGCCAAATGTTAATTTTAACTGGCAGGCGCAATACGCTCATTTTGAAAACAGCACTGCGCAAATCACCAACGCTGACCGTTTGCATATTGAGCCCGGTATTGAAATTCCGTTTATTACACCGGCACTCGAACTTACTGCTCAAGCCAGCCTGATGTATACCTATTATCAGCAAGACTTTGATGACAATAGCATCGATTACATCAGTAGTTCGGTTACCCGTACCATACCTAAAGTACGGTTACATTCGCGCATCAACTTTGAACGCGAATACGACTGGTTTGGTGAACCTGCACTACATACATTTGAGCCACAGATCCAATACCTTTATATCCCCTACCGGGATCAGAGTAATATTGGTTTGTACGACACCACCCGCCTGCAGGACGATTACTACGGCCTGTTCCGGGAAAACCGCTATTCAGGCCTGGACCGGATTAATCAAGCAAACCAACTGACAGTAGGCTGGACGACCCGTTTCTACGATAACATTGATAACGAGTTGTTTCGTTTCAGCCTCGGGCAGATTTTCTTTCTGTCAGATCCCAAGCTACAACCAGACAAAACAGATATTGCTGACGATCTGACGTCAGCAGAATCTATGCTGGCTGCTGAGATGATTTGGCACTGGTTCAGTAAGTGGTATTTCAGTACTGCCGTGCAGTACGACATCGACAGCGAGCAATTAATCAAAAGCAATGCATCACTGGACTACCGCGGCAGCGGTAAAAGCCTGTTTCAGTTGAACCATAGATACAGCCGGGCAGTCTCAGGTCAGGAAATCCAGCAAATGGGCGTACTGGGTACTATGCCGGTAAGCGACAGCTGGCAACTGGTGGGTACTTACTATCGGGATGTGACGAATCATCGTATGATAGATGCCAGCTTTGGTGTGCAATACGAATCATGCTGCTGGGCCGTACGCCTGGTAGCCAGACGTCAGATACTGACTGATCTTGAGCTGCCGGTTGATGCTTTTGATACCGCCAGCGGGCTGGATAGCAGCATTGGATTACAGTTTGTCCTTAAAGGCTTTGGTGACAGTGCCGGTTTCGGTGTAACCGACATGCTGTCCAACGGTATTTTCAGCTACCGCAAGCCATACTTATTAACTAATTGATGTAGGAATTTATGAAGCTATCACAACTTATCTGTGCCGCCTTATTATGCGGCTTCAGCTGCAGCAGCCTTGCTGCTGAGCGTGAAATAGACCGGGTAGCGGTTATTGTTGATAACAGCGTAGTGCTGGAAAGTGACATTAACGATATCGTTGAACGGGTAAAACGTAATGCCGCCAGTCAGGGCCAAACCTTGCCGTCTGATGCCGCTTTACGTACCCAGGCATCAGAACGTCTGATTATGACAAATTTGCAACTGCAAATGGCGCAGCGTATGGGTTTGCAGATAAGCGATGCTCAGTTGGATGACACCATCAGAAATATAGCGCAAAGCGAAAACCTGTCGCTTGATGCTTTTCGCCAGCAGGTAATTGCAGAAGAAGGCAACTACGAGCGCTTTCGTGAACGTTTGCGTGAAGAAATGATCACTGGCGAAGTGGTCAGGGCCAACGTACAGCGCCGCGTTTATATCAGCCCGCAGGAAGTAGACACCCTGCTTAAACTGATGGAAGAGCAAGGCGCCAGTAACGAGCAATACAATTTAGGCCATATCCTAATCTCCATTCCCAGCCAGGCCACGTCAGACGATATTAACGATGCTAAAGATCGGGCAGACAAAGTAATGGAACTGCTGCGCAGCGGCAGTGACTTCAAACGTATCGCTATTGCGTCCTCATCAGGTGCCAATGCTCTTGAAGGCGGTGATTTAGGTTGGATGAACATTAATGAAATGCCCACGTTGTTCTCAGAAGCTATTCGTGGCCGCAAGAAAACCGATATTGTTGGCCCTCTGCGTTCCGGCGCAGGCTTCCATATTCTAACTATCTTTGACATACGCGGTGAGAATGTCGCCGAAATTAACGAAGTAAAATCACGGCATATCTTAATTAAACCTTCAATTATCCTGAGTGAAGATCGTGCCCGCACCATGCTAACTGAGTTTGCTGCCAAGCTACGTGCCGGCGAAGCCGACTTTGCTGAATTGGCCAAACAACATTCTGAAGATCCGGGCTCTAAACTGAACGGCGGCGATTTGGGCTGGAGCGAACCAGATGTATTTGTTCCTGCATTTCGCGATACGTTAAACCGGTTACAGGTTAATGAAATCAGCGAGCCGTTCAGAACAGAACATGGCTGGCATATTGCCCAGGTATTGGAAAAACGTACGGTAGACGCCACTGCAGATAAAAAACGCCAGCAGGTATACCGGATGATTTTCAACCGCCGTTATAACGAAGAGTCTGCTAACTTTTTACGCGAACTGCGTGCTGATGCTCATATTGAAGTAAGGTCAGAAGGCTGATGACACTGCGAATTGGCATTACACCGGGGGAACCGGCAGGCATAGGGCCAGATTTAGTTATTACCCTTGCCCAGCAGGCGTGGCCGGTAGAGCTGGTTGTATGTGCCAATGCCGCCTTGTTAACTGAGCGCGCCGCCCAACTCGGGCTGGCGCTGAACATTATCCCCTACGATGCCCAAGCAACACCCCAACCACAACAGGCCGGCACACTGACGGTAGCAGACTTTGCCCTGGCAGAGCCGGTTATTGCCGGCACGCTTAATGTTGCCAATGGCCGTTATGTAGTTGATACCCTGACATTCGCCGGCGAAAAATGTATCAGCAGTGAATTTGCCGCCATCGTAACCGGCCCGGTGCACAAAGGCATTATTAATCAGGCTGGCATTCCTTTTAGCGGCCATACTGAATTCTTTGCGTTGCAATCCAATACCCCTTATGTGGTTATGATGCTGGCAACAGAAGGCCTGCGCGTTGCTCTGGCCACCACACATATTCCGTTAGCCTATGTGGCAAAAGCCATTACCAGAGAACGTTTACTGAAAGTGCTGACGATACTGCATCAGGATTTGCAGCAAAAATTTGCTATAGCGGCCCCCAGAATTTACGTATGTGGCCTTAACCCTCACGCCGGGGAAGATGGCCACCTTGGCAGAGAAGAGCTGGATATTATTATCCCCACCCTGAATGAACTGCGGGCTCAGGGCATGCAGCTGATAGGGCCGTTACCGGCAGATACATTGTTTCAGAGCAAATATCTGGATCATGCCGATGCCGTGCTGGCCATGTACCATGATCAGGGTTTGCCGGTACTCAAGCATAAGGGCTTTGGCCGTTCTGTTAATATCAGCCTTGGCTTGCCGTTAATCCGAACGTCGGTTGATCACGGTACCGCACTGGATTTAGCCGGCACAGGCAAAGCCGATGCTGGCAGTTTATTTCACGCAGTTAATCAGGCTATTACACTGGCCACTAAAACGACGACTCTACATGACTGATAATGTACATTTAGGCCACCGCGCCCGTAAACGCTTTGGCCAAAACTTCCTGCATGACCCCCAGGTAATAGGCCGTATTGTTAAAGCCATAGCACCTAAACCAAACGATTTACTGGTTGAGATTGGCCCGGGCCTGGGTGCGCTGACGGAACCCGTTGCCGAAGCTGCAGGCCATCTGACCGTTATCGAATTAGACAGAGATCTGGCTGAGCGTTTGGTGCAGCACCCAACGCTGGCCGCTAAACTGACAGTACATCAGGCCGATGCCATGAAATTTGATTTCACTGCATTGGCACAGGAAGGTAAAAAACTAAAAATCTTTGGCAACTTACCCTATAACATTTCTACGCCGTTGTTATTTCACCTGTTCCAGTACGCAGACTTGATTGAAAACATGCATTTTATGCTGCAAAAAGAAGTGGTGCAGCGTATGACTGCAATTCACGGTAGTAAAGCATTTGGCCGTTTAAGCGTCATGACACAATACTATTGTGAAGCCATGCCGGTAGTAGAAGTGGGGCCTGGCGCATTTAAACCCGCTCCCAAAGTTGATTCTGCCGTTGTACGCTTACTGCCACGCGCCGTAGCTGAGCGTGCTGCAGTGCCTGCAGAAGTGCTAAACCGGGTGTGTCTGGAAGCATTTAACCAACGGCGCAAAACAATTCGTAATTGCTTTAGCAATTTTGCCAGTGCTGAGCAATTAGAGCAGTTAGGGCTTAATCCCGGCCAGCGCCCGGAGCAACTTGCCGTGGCCGACTTTGTGCGCGTAGCCCAATGGCTGCAACAGCAGGAATCAGCAGTATGACATCACATTTTAACGTCCCGGTAGAAGTTGAAACCTACTACATTGCTGCACAGTCAGATCCTGCCGCTGAACGGTATGTATTTGCTTATACTATTACCATTCGCAATCACAGCAGCGAGTCGATACAACTGTTAAGACGTTACTGGTTAATTACCGATGCCAACGGTAAACAAACTGAAGTTGAAGGCGAAGGCGTTATCGGTGAGCAGCCTCATCTGGCTCCCGGCGGCAGCTATCGTTATACCAGCGGCGCAGTACTGGAAACGCCGGTTGGCACTATGCAGGGCCACTATGAAATGATGACTACCCAGCAAGAGCGCTTTCATGCCGCTATTCCGCTGTTTCGTCTGGCTATGCCAAACATTCTTAACTAATGGCTACCTACGTTATTGGTGATTTACAAGGCTGCTACGATGCTTTGCAACGCCTGCTTGAACATATCAATTATAACCCGCAGCAGGATCAACTCTGGTTTTGTGGTGATCTGATAGCCAGAGGCCCGCAGTCACTTGAATGCCTTACTTTTGTTAAAGGATTAGGTGACAAGGCCGTTACAGTACTTGGCAACCACGATCTGCACTTTATTGCCTGCCATTATGGCCTGAGCACTGTTAAGCAACAGGATAAATTGCAACCACTGCTCGACAGCCCGCAGCGGGAAGAACTGGTGCAGTGGTTAAGCCAGCAACCATTGCTGCATTTCAGTGCTGATCAGCGTTTTATGATGGTCCATGCCGGCCTGGCGCCGGAATGGCAACTGGACGATGCTATTGTTGCTACCACAGCCGTGCAACAATTACTGCAACGCGACCCGGTAACGTTATTAAGCAGTATGTACGGTAACAAACCCGAACGCTACCGCGAGGCAACATCAGACGAACAACGCTGGCGTTTCACGATTAACAGTTGCACCCGGATGCGGTTTTGCCGTCAGGATGGTTCGCTTGAACTAAAAGAAAAAGGCCACCCGAGGAATCAAACTCAACTGGTGCCCTGGTATGAATTCTGGCGCACAAAAACACATCCTGAACTGTTCTTTGGTCACTGGGCTGCATTAAATGGTTATAGTCCGATAGCAAATATTCATGCACTTGACACCGGTTGTGTCTGGGGTAATGCGTTAACTGCATATTGTATTGATACACAACAACGTTATAGTGTAGCAGGGGTAACTCGAAACCTGTATATTTAACGGCGTTGTCCGGGATTGTTAAGCTTTGCTGCCTGAGTCAGGCTGCATAAAAAAACAAAAAATGGGAGTTATTATGAAGTTAACCGTAGCATTACGGGTGATTGGTGGGTTTGGCATCATTTCGCTACTCCTGTTAATCATAGGTACAACATCTTATGTAAGTTTGAACAATATCAGTGCCTCAACTGCAGAAGTAAACCAGGTTTCAATACCTGCTTTGGAACAAAGCGCGTTAATGCAAAGTGGTTTCGTGGTAATGAGCAAACAAAGCCTGCAAGCATTCTATGCGACTTCTTTGCAGGAAGTATCTTCGTTAAGAACATTGTTTTCTGAAGAACAACAGCGCTACGCTCAGGCAGCAAAAAGTCTGAGCACTGCCGTACAACATGAAGCAACGCTGAAAAAAGCAGCAGAAACCGTAAATGAAGCCTACAGCAACTTTACTCCTGTCACTACGCAATTATTCCAGCAACTGGAAAATAACTTAACTCTGCGTGACAACATTGAAAGCAAACTTGCTGAGCTTGAAACTCAAGCCGATGATACAGCCTCATTAATTCTGGATTTTACAGACACGCGTGATGTACAGCGCCGCTTTCCGCGTTCTTACCAGGCTGCAACCGGCATTGAGACGGGTATAAACACCTTAATCAGCAACGTAGTAGATTTAAACCGTACGACATCAGACACCACTGCCAATACCATCAGCAATGAAATTGCCTTCCGGTTAAAAGAGCTTAATGATCAATTTGAAACAATCAAAACGGAAACTGCAGGCCAGGTAAGTCTGGTTGATGATTTAGCGGAAAAATTTGCTGAAATTAACACTCTGTTGGCTGGCAACAACAGTATTGTTGAGTTAAAAGCCCGGCGGCTGCAAAGCACTGCAGATGCAACGGCACTGCTGGCTTCTGCAGAACAACAAACCGCCAGTGCTATGGCCAGCCTTGCCGGCCTGTTAAATCAGGCCAGCACGGCAGCAGAAAAGATTCAGCAAGACTCAGCTTCAGGCGTATCTAACGCTATTACGCTGATTTTCATCGTGGTGCTGATCTCAATTATTGTTTCCGTTGTTATTGCAACGCTGACTGTGCGCAGTATTTCTATTCCTCTGGCTAAGGTAAATCAAATCTTGGGCGTAGTGGCCTCCGGTGATATGACACAAAAACTGGATGACAGCGCCCAAGATGAGTTTGGTGAGCTGGCCCGTAACTGCAATAAGGTTATTGCTAACTTGCAGCAACTGATCCAGGGCATTATTTCCCGCTCTACTCAACTGGCAGCAGCATCTGAACAAACTTCAGCCATTACGGTACAAACCACACAAGCTATACGTGAGCAGAAATCTCAGGTTACCCAGGCAGCAACAGCTACCACAGAGATGAGCAGCACAGCACAGGGCGTACTGCAAAGCTCTAACGATGCAGTTGCGGAAATTAAAAATGCTGACAATGAAGCAGAGCGTGTGAAAGGCATTTCTCTGGAAAATAAATCTATTATTCTCCAGCTGTCACACGAGGTTGAACAGGCTTCGGTTGTTATCAATAAATTACACAAAGACAGCGCCTCTATCGGCAGTATTCTGGATGTAATACGGGGTATTGCCGAGCAAACTAACCTGCTGGCATTAAACGCAGCTATTGAAGCCGCCCGCGCCGGTGAGCAAGGCCGTGGTTTCGCAGTTGTAGCCGATGAAGTCCGTTCGCTGGCCAGTAAGACCCAGGCTTCTACGCAGGAAATTCAGGCAATGATCCAGGTGCTGCAAAGCGGTGCCCAGGCTGCAGTAGAAGCAATGAATAAAGGTAAAAAGCAAGCTGAAAACTGTGTGGCAAAAACTGAGGTGGCAACCAAAGCACTGGACTCTATTACCCATGCAGTGCACCTGGCACATGATATGAGTACACAAATATCCGATGCGGCTAAAGAGCAAAATCAGGTATCGCATGAGATTAGCAAACTATTGGAGTCGATTGTTTCTATTGCAGAAGAAACGGCCTCAGGTGCAGAACAAACTTCTGAATCAAGCCATGAAGTAGCCAGATTGGCAGAAGAGTTACGTGTTTCTGTAGATCAGTTCAAAGTTTGATTTAACTGCTAACAATAAAAAAATCCGCCAGCTGGCGGATTTTTTTATTTACATACTAATTTTAGTCACCTTCACCGGCACGGCTTTTCAGCACAGCCAGTAATGGTGAAGCCGTAAAGCCGTTTGCTTCAGCCCAGGCAATATCACCTGATGCACTAACAGCAGACCCCGGTAACTGTTTAACAATAAACTCGCCAACATCTGCAGCATTGTTTTTAAAAGCATGCCGGATAAGACTTTCACCGTTACATACCACACCATCGTATATATTGCGCAAACGCAGACGATAGTCACTAAGAACTTTTCTCAGACGGTTTTTATCATCAGCTGCCACATAATCACACATAGAAGCAGCTAACTGATCATCTGCTACCGCAACCGGCGATACCAGTGCGGTAATACTCAAAGCAGCACCGCAAAACAACGTTGGTAATAATCTCATTTACTACTCCTTGCTGAACACAACCTGAAGCATCTTAACAATATGCAGCAGCAGGTGCAAATATAGCCAGCAGTAGCTAATTACGTATCAGGGTAATAAAACGACAATCATACGGGTTATTATCATCTGCCGGCATAAAACTTTGCTCTGCCACTTCCCAGTTGCCAGCAGCCTGATAATCAGGGAAACAGGCATCACCTTCTGTTTCCAATGATATCTCCGTCAAATACAACCGCTGCGCTAAGGGCAAGCACTGCCGGTATATCTCAGCGCCGCCAATCACCATGACTTCAGGCTGGTCATGCAATAACTCAAAAGCTTGCGTTAAGCTATTAACCCATTCTGCGCCACGCGGATCCGTTACTGTTTGGCGGCTAATAACAATATTACGCCTCCCGGGCAACACCCGGCCAATAGAGTCAAAGGTTTTACGGCCCATCACTACCGGTTTACCCAGTGTTACGGCCTTAAAATGCTTTAGATCTGCCGGTAAATGCCAGGGCATCCGGTTATCTTTACCTATAACACGATTGGCAGCCATCGCTGCTACCATGGAGATAATCATAAGCTTGCCTTAACGCTGATAAATAACCTCGACATCATAATCGTCATCGTCAAAATCATCATCATCGTCGTCTTCATCAATAACCGGCTGCATATCTGCCGGAATGTCATCCCACTTAAAGCTCACCGGATCAGCAAGCAATTCAGCAGGCTTATCTACCGGCAACAGCTCAATATAATTCAGAATATCAGCTGCCAGGCGTTCAGTATTGGTACGGGCAGCAGCGGCAATTTTAAATACCGGGCCTTCCCAATCTAACGCCGCAGTAACACTGGCAATGATCTCATCCAGCTCATCTTCCATAACCAAATCCAGCTTATTAAATACCAGCCAGCGTGGTTTACCTGCCAGCTTTTTGCTGTATTTCGCCAGTTCCTGCACGATGGTCACGGCATTTTCAGCAGGATCTGAGCCATCAGCCGGTAGCACATCAATAACATGTAACAATAAACGGCAACGCTCTAAATGTTTTAAAAACTGAATACCTAAACCGGCACCTTCAGCGGCACCTTCAATCAACCCCGGGATATCGGCAATAACAAAAGAGCGATGAGACTCAACCCGCACGACACCAAGGTTAGGTACTAATGTTGTAAAAGGATAATCAGCCACTTTGGGTTTTGCCGCTGACACAGCACGAATTAACGTCGATTTTCCTGCATTAGGCAAACCAAGTAAGCCTACGTCTGCCAGTAATAATAACTCCAGTCGCAAGTTACGAATTTCACCCGGTGTACCATTAGTTTTTTTCCGCGGTGCACGGTTAGTGCTGGTGGCAAAACGCGCATTACCTAAACCGTGCCAACCGCCTTTGGCTACACGTAAACGCTGACCGTGACGGGTTAAATCACCCATTATCTCGTCGGTATCCACATCTACGGTGCGTGTACCTACCGGTACCCGCAGTTCAAGATCAACGCCTCGTTTGCCGGTACAATTTACACTGCCACCGTTCTCACCGCGCTCAGCACGATGAAACTTTTCGAACTGGTAATCCACCAAAGTGTTCAGGTTTTCATCTGCTACTAGATAAACATCGCCGCCATCGCCGCCATCGCCGCCGTTAGGGCCACCCTTTGATATAAACTTTTCACGTAAAAAACTGATAATGCCGTTGCCACCGTCGCCGGCTTCAACTCGAATTACCGCTTCATCTACAAACTTCATCGGGCGCGTCCTGATTAATCAGATTAAAACCAGTTAACAACTTAACTGGCATAAGTATAACGTAGGTTAAGTACAAGTGTGCCGCTAACATTACATTATGCAACTTGCTGTACTTGTTTAATAAAAAACCCCGCACTCAGGCGGGGTTTTTCTGAAGCCTATCAGCTTACTCGCTGACAATGCTTACGAAATTGCGGTTGTACTCGCCTTTCACTTCAAACTTCACTTTACCTTCAGTTAAAGCGAATAAAGTGTGGTCTTTACCGATACCAACATTAGTGCCCGGGTGGAACTTAGTGCCACGCTGACGTACGATGATGCTACCAGCTAAAACTGTTTCGCCACCGAAGCGCTTAACACCTAAGCGTTTAGCTTCTGAATCGCGACCGTTACGAGTGCTACCTACACCTTTCTTACTTGCCATGTGTCGATACTCCTGTTACGCGCTGATGCTGGTAATTTTCACTTCAGTGAACCACTGGCGGTGGCCCATCTGTTTACGTGAATGCTTACGACGACGGAATTTAACGATTTTAAGCTTATCGCCACGGCCATGAGTGACCACTTCCGCTACTACTTTACCACCTTCTACTAAAGGTGCACCGATACTGATATCTTCGCCATTAGCGACCATCAACGGTGTAAATTCGATTGTTGCGCCGGTTTCTAAATCTAGTTTTTCTAGACGTAGAGTTTGACCTTCCGTCACACGGTGCTGTTTGCCACCACTTTGGAAAACCGCGTACATAGTTAACTCCGTACAAAGCACGCCATCGCTTGGTTAAGGGGCGTGTTAATTCAATTCACAGGGCGCGAATTGTACGCAATTTCCCCTACCCCCGCAAGTAGTAATATAAAAAAGATCACTCTGCTGACAAAAGGATCCGGTTTTGCTTTGGGACAGCCCGCCCAATGGTGTAGAATTAGCGACATTCTATGGTTTAAGCAGTTGTTTTTCATGACGCTCGAACAGATCCAGCAGCTATCATCTACAGATATGAAAGCTGTTAATCAGCACATTTTCTCGCAGCTAAACTCTGACGTGGCCCTGATTAATCAATTGGGTATCTACATCGTTAACAGTGGCGGCAAACGCTTACGCCCGCTGTTAGCCGTGTTGGCAGCCAGAGCACTGGGTTACCAGGGTAATGAGCATGTTACCGTTGCCGCTATTATAGAGTTTATCCACACATCGACCTTATTACATGATGACGTGGTAGACGAGTCCACTTTACGCCGGGGCAAACAAACCGCCAATGCCGTGTTTGGTAACCAGGCCAGTGTGTTAGTGGGTGACTTCCTGTACAGCCGTTCGTTTCAGATGATGGTATCGCTTAACGATATGCGCATCATGAATATTCTGGCCGACGCGACCAATATTATCGCCGAAGGTGAAGTATTGCAGCTGATGAACGTAAATGATCCCGACACCACTGAACAAAGCTATATGCAGGTTATTTACTGCAAAACTGCAAAGCTGTTTGAAGCCGCCACCCAGTTAGCCGCTATTATTACCAATCAACCTGAAGCTATCGTGAACGGTATGAAGCTTTACGGTATGCACCTTGGCACCGCGTTTCAGCTGATTGACGATGTACTGGATTATCAGGCTGACGCCTCCGAGCTTGGTAAAAATATCGGCGACGATCTGGCTGAAGGCAAACCGACCCTGCCATTAATCCATGCTTTAAAACATGGCTCTGCTGCCCAGCAAGGCCTGATACGTGAGGCTATAGCAGAAGGTAATGGTATGGCGCATTTTGAAGCCATTATGGCAGCGCTGCATGAAACCAATGCGTTTGAGTACACCCGCCAGCTAGCAGAACAAGAGGCAGAGAAAGCGCGGCAGGCTCTGGCTGCAGTACCAGAATCAGAATATAAACAGGCATTACTGGCGCTGGCCAATATTGCTGTGTCCCGCAACCACTAAATGTGCCGGGTATAAAAAAAGGCGCTGATGCGCCTTTTTTTATACTGAAAATAACTTAGTTATTCTTTACAAACTCTTCGCCTAAAGTGATATCGGCTTTTAGTGTACCCAGCATATCGTTCATGGCTTTTTGCTCGTAGGCACTTAAAGTGCCGATTGGCAGTAATGCCTCTACGCCGTTTTTACCCAGCGTAATTGGCTGAGCAAAGAAACGGGCATATTCGCCGTTACCTTCAACATACGCATATTCCGTTACTTTTTCGCCCTGTAAGCCTTTGATCAGAGAAATACAGAAACGCGCAGCAGCCTGCCCCATTGACAACGTAGCAGATCCGCCACCGGCTTTAGCTTCAACCACTTCGGTTCCGGCATTCTGGATACGGTGTGTTAATGATGCAACTTCCTCATCAGAGAAGCTGACACCTGCAACTTGTGATAATAATGGCAGAATAGTGGTGCCACTGTGACCACCGATTACCGGCACTGTCACTTCTGTTGGATTCTTACCTTTTAATTCACCGACAAAAGTCTCAGCGCGGATCACGTCCAGTGTCGTTACACCGAACAGGCGGCGCGGGTCGTAAGTACCAGCCTTTTTAAATACGTCAGCAGCAATAGCTACAGTAGTATTTACCGGGTTAGTAATAATACCCACCAGCGCTTTCGGACACTGTTGCACAATCGCCTCAGCTAAAGTTTTTACTACACCGGCATTAATGTTGAACAAATCCGAACGGTCCATACCTGGCTTACGTGGCATACCGGCAGGGATCATCACGATATCAGCACCAGCCAGTGCAGTGTTTAAGTCTTCTTTACCGTAACCTGTTACTTTAACAGCGGTAGGGATATGGCTTAAATCAACCGCAACACCCGGGGTTACCGGCGCCAAATCATATAACGCTAAGTCTGTGCCTGCAGGTAAATCTAATTTAAGCAATAACGATAATGCCTGGCCAATACCACCGGCGGCACCTAATACGGCAACTTTCATAATTATCTCCCTAGATAACGGTTGAATGAAAACGCGCCAACAATACTGAAACCGCGTTGAAAACACAAATAGCTTAAGCCTAAAGTCTAAGCATTTTAGCGAATTTTAGTGTACTTTACTTCACAAAGTGAATGCGATGACGAACTTTGCTAAGATAACGACACGAAACAAGAGGTAAGAGTGTTATATGACCAGGCAAGCCAAACAGGAAGAGTTAACTCAGGCTTTTAAAGCACTGTTAAAAATGGAAAAATTTGGTTCTCAAAGTGAAATTGTCGACGCCCTGAAAAATGACGGTTTTGATAATATCAGTCAGTCAAAAGTATCACGCATGCTCAGCAAATATGGTGCAGTACGTACCCGCAATGCCAAACAGGAAATGGTTTATACCCTTCCTCCTGAATTAGGGATGCCGACAACCAAAAGCCCGTTGCGTCAACTGGTTCTGGACATCGAACATAATGATGTGATGATCATTATTCGCACCAGCCCCGGTGCAGCACAGCTTATCGCACGTATGCTTGACTCTATTGGCAAGGCCGAAGGTGTGCTTGGCACTATTGCCGGAGACGACACCATTTTTATTGCCCCTAATAAAGTGCAAAATATTAATGAGATTTTACAAACGGTGACTAAGCTATTTGAGGGAAAGCTAGCCTGATTACAGTTTAGCTGCCAGCTCAAGAAAACTTATAGAAGGGACAAAAAACGCTGCACTAAAATCAATACGGTTGTAATTTAACAGCTGATCATAACCCTGGTTTTGTTCTGCCAGCCCTACTCTGCGTTTAAGTTGCTGCAACAACACATCAGCATCTGCACAATAGCTTAGCTGCAACATACCTTGCACCTTAGGTTGTGAAAATGGCATGTTCTGCTGTAAAAAAAGGCCCTGCGCGGTATCTGGCTGCATGACAACATAATGGCTATCGGCGGCCTGTAGTGCCGGCAGCAGAGGTTTGCCCGATACTTTATCCATGCCCATTATTTCTTCCTGCTGCTGAGTATTCAGTTGCTGCCAGCTACTGAAATCAAAATTAAAGCAATGTAAATACAAGTAACTGCCACCGGCGAAAACCGGCTGCTGGATATGATCAACCAAGGCTGCAATGCGCTTTGCTTTGCCTTTCGGATTGCCTGGTGCATCTATAAACCCGGTAAGGCTGCGGCCATCAAGATAACGAAAACCCTGAATATGCTCCTGCAACTCAGCATGGCCCTGTAGCAATTGCAGCACCTGCTGTGAAGCAATAAAATTCACATCCAGACGGTCAGAACGAATTTGGATCAGTAAATCCAGTGGCACAGGTGCAAGGTCGATATCCTCAGTGGGTAATTCAGGAAAAGGTCCCAGGCCAGCTGGCCTGGCATCCGGGTAAAGCGTATCCCAGTAATTGCTGCCAATAGCCACTACGCTGGTAAGTAATGCTTCAGAAAAATGCGTGGCCAGGCGGTCAAATAGCTGTGGTAAACGGGCAAGCTTATGCCGTAGTACCCGCTCATGCCCTTCTTGGGCATTAAAGAATAAATAACTACCATGCAGGTTTGCTTCAGTACAAATTCCCAATTGCTCTCTGGCCATAACTATCCTTTTTTTACTACATGCCACACTAACCGCTTTCAGGCCGGCATTTTTGTGAGATATATCTCACAAAAGAGTAAGTTTAAACGCTATTTCATACAAAATGAAGAAAGACAAAAGAACAATATCATCATGAAAAATAAAGTAAAATTACAAAAAATCACACTTTTACAATAATATTACATGGTGAAAATTATAAAAAAGCCATGCCAGACTCTCACAACAAAGCGCATACTTACCTCGTCAACGGATAAGCAGGCTGACAGGACATCAGCATGAATGCACGAAGCAATACCTTGCTAGGATAGCACAGCGGTAGCAGACAGGACATGCCCAGGACGGGCCCAGAATTTTCAGATTCTTCACCGGCGCTGAAAATACAATGGAAGCAAGCAGGACCTCTCAGGATGAGAGTACATTATCAGGATGATAATGTTTATGGATAGCAGGACCAGGCAAGATGCCTTTTGGACACTCCGGGATGGAGCCAGGGATGAAATACTACGGATAGTATCAACATGGATGATGAAAAAGGACCTTAGGTGGCCGCGTAGTTTGCGGCCTACCTTCTTTATTACTGCCGCACTTATATCTGCTTACTCCACACCCATTTATACAATATTCAGTGCAAAACCCAATGTAATATTACCTCACTCAGGCTACACTTGGCCTTGCTGTAATCTGTCAAAGGACCTGAACCCGCTATGCCACTAAACGGACATAAAATCTGCATTATATTTTTGTGGTGTTTATTAATCATACCTACGGCATTGTATGCCTCAGCAGATAGCAATTATGAGAAAGCTTTACAGGCTTTTCAGCAAAATGAGCCTCAGGCTGCTTATATTCATCTGAAAAATGTACTGCAACAAACGCCAGACCATATCCCTGCCAAAGTATTAATGGGAAAAATTTTGCTACAAAAAGGCTATTTCAACGAGGCTATTACCGAGTTTGAAGAAGCCCTGCATGAAGGTGCCGATATAGAGCTTATGTTAGCTGAACTGGCAAATAGCTATTTATTTACCGGTAAACATCAACAGGTTATAGCATTAGGCCAGAATTACAAACTTTCTGCCGACAGTCAGTTTGACTGGCACTTATTTGCTGCTGCAGCCTATCTTAACCTGAATGACACTGACAACGCCCGCCGGCATTTTCTGTTAGCTGGTAAACTTAAACCAAACTCTGTGCGGTTATTAAACAGTCAGGCCGCATTACTGTTAAAAGAAAAGCGCTTAAAAGAAGCCGAATTACTGATCGGGCAAGCGCTGCAGCAAAATAGCACTAACCCTCAGGCATTGCAGCTGAAAGCTGAGTTATTGCAATTACAGGGGCAGTTGCCCAAAGCGCAGCAGTACTATGAACAAGCCGTTATGCTAAGCCCACAGGATCCTTTGCTTAGACGTGCCTTACTGCGCAATTACGTAAGCCAGTATAAAACTGACCAGGCAGAAGAAACGCTGCAAATCATTTTACAGCAAACCCCGACAGATCCTTATGCCTTGTTACTGTCAGCCTGGTTGTCGTCATTAAAACAAAATCAGGCTGATACCGTGGCTGTCAGCGCGCAGTTAAGTGAGAAATTATGGCAACTGACAAAAGAACAGATCGTTAATCAGCCGTCGCTGCTGTTTTCCCGCGCCTTGCTGTCTTATGTCGATGGCAATTATGAAAAAGCCCGCAGTGATCTGGTGTCTTATAATCAGGCCGTGCCGGCAGATCTTAATGCTGTGGCTATTTTGACAGACGTTTATATTCGCCAGGGCGATAATGGCCTGGCAATACAACTACTGGAGCGTCATTTAAGCCAGCTTAATAATATGCCGGAACTGGCACAGCGCTTAATCACACTTTATATAAGAACAAACCGGGCATATAAAGCGGAACAACTGATTGCGGATTTACGCTTACAGTTTCCGGATAATATCGACTTCACGCTGCTTCATGCTGCGGTATTAAAGCAAATAGCTAAGGATCAACAAGCTCGCGATTTAATTGCCGGGCAATCGGCACTGCATAGCGATAATTTGCTGCTGCGTATAAACCATGCTTTGCTGGCTTTGGACAATAAAGATTATGCCCAGGCACTGATGCTGGCGGATAAATTGCTGTCAGAAGACGCCGATAATGTGCATTATCTGAATTTTAAAGCAGCAGTATTAATAAAAAGCAGCCAGGCACAAGATGCTATTTCTTTGCTGGAGCACATATTAAAGTTACAACCAGCGCATACGGCAGCGCAGTTTAATCTGGCAACACTGGCTATTCAGCAGCAGCGCTATCAACAGGCAATCACATTGCTGGAGCCTATGGTAAAGCTTTACCCGCAGCATAAGCCAGCCGCTACTTTGCTTGGGGTTGCATATTTCCGGGCCGGGCAATTTGAAAAAGCAGAAGCGATCCTGCTGAAGACTGTTGCCAGTAAACCCTATCCACCGGCAGATGAGCTGTTATTTGACTTGTACTTCCAGCAAGGCCGTTACCAGCAAGCCTTAGCCATAACAGAGCAGGGGCTTAAGCGCGCTTTTATGGATGAAACCCTGCTATGGAAGAAAGCGCAATTACTGTTGCTATTAAAACAACCGGATGAAAGCATAAAAGTACAGAATTTGCTTGTTGGCCTGATCACAGCAGATGCCGACAAAATGCTGCGTCTGGCTCTGCTACAACGTGAAAGCGCCGATCTTACAGCGTCAGGCCTGTCACTACAGAATGCGCTGTTATTGGCGCCACAGCATAAGCTGCTACAACTGGAACTGGTCAATCACTACCTTATCACTGAGCAATATAGCAAAGCAGAGCAACAACTGAAACAGCTGACAGCTAAGTTCCCATCAGACCCGAACATACTGATGTTGCAAGCTGACATAGCTGCGGCACAGCAGCAGTATGAAGCGGCCAGAACAGTATATTTAAAGGCGATAGCACAGGATCCTCAGTTCAGACTGGCCTGGGTTAAGTTGTACCAGTTGGCGAAATCAGGCTATGGCACCCGCGCTTTTACCGATGCTGCGCAGCAGGCACTGAATACTAGCAGTGATGTAAGCTGGCTTAGAAGATTACTGGCAGAACATTATGTCAATCAGCAACAGACAGCTGAAGCTATTGCTATGTATGAAACATTACTGGCCAACGGCGATTTTACTGAAGATGCGTTATTGCACAATAACCTGGCTAACCTCTATCTGACCTCTGATACCGAAAAAGCCTTACAACATGCTGAAAAAGCGCTGGCACTGGCACCTAAACAGGCATTTTCTTTAGATACCTACGGCTGGGTACTGGCGCAATCAGGTCAGTATCAGCAAGCCGTAGCGATATTACGTCAGGCAAATGCACTGAATGCCACTGATCCGGCTATCCGTTTTCATATCGCTTACACGCTGGTAAAACTGCAGCGTCAGGCCGAGGCGGTTGAATTACTACGGCAACTGTTGGCAAATGAGCAGGATTTTGCAGAAAAACAACAGGCGATACAGCTGTTGCAGCAACTTGTTAGCGCAAATTCAGCCTGATACCTTATCCAGCCGTTGCTGATATACCGAAAAATCCGGCACTTCGCGCTGGTAGTCCTGTTGATACAGCGAAGAGTGAACAATAAAATCTGCAGTAGCCTGATTACAGGCTACTGGTATGTTCCATACAACAGCCAAGCGTATTAAAGCTTTTACATCAGGATCATGAGGTTGCGATGACAGCGGATCCCAGAAAAATACCAGCCAGTCAATTTTCTGCTCCGCAATCATAGCACCAATTTGTTGATCGCCCCCCAACGGTCCACTGGCTAAACACTGCACCGGTTGCTGCAAAGCTTCAGCCACTAGCTTACCGGTGGTACCAGTGGCAACCAGTTGTTTATCAGCAAAAAAATCTTTGTGTGTAGTTACCCAGTGCAGCAACGCCTGCTTTTTACCGTCATGGGCAACCAAAGCTATAGTTTTCATATCTGCTGTGCTCCTTAATCTGCATTACACCGCTCAGAGCGTAAGTGTTGTTAATATACCAGATAAAAAAAAGCCCTGCATAGCAGGGCAAAACAACCAAGGTCCACGTATAACATCGTTATTGGTCAGGTTACACAACGGCTTCTGGCCTGCTATGCACCTTTAACCACATCATTCGTCCGGTTACTGACTGGATTCCACTATGCGCTTCATCGCTGTCATATAACCACGTAACTTTTTACCTACTGTCTCTACCGGGTGCTGACGGATAGCATCGTTTACCGCTATCAGCTTCAGGTTGTCCACACCATTACTGCTGTTAATACCTTTACCGATATATTCACTGCTTAAACCATTTACCATATCTTTCAATAATGGCACTGCCGCATGCGCAAACAGATAGTTACCATATTCTGCTGTATCTGAAATCACTACATTCATTTCATACAAACGCTTACGCGCTATGGTATTGGCAATTAACGGTGTTTCATGTAACGACTCATAGTAGGCCGATTCTGCTACTATGCCGGCGTCTACCATGGTTTCAAATGCCAGTTCGACACCCGCTTTAACCATCGCCACTAACAATAAACCACGGTCAAAGTAATCCTGCTCGGCAATCTTCTCATCCGATACGGGTGCTTTTTCAAAACCGCTGCAGCGGGTTTGCTCACGCCAGGTCAGCAAATTCTTATCATCATTGGCCCAATCAGCCATCATGGTGCGCGAAAACTCACCGCTGATAATATCGTCCATGTGTTTTTCAAATAATGGCCGTAATCTTTGTTTCAGTTGTTCGGCTAAATCGAAGGTTTTGATTTTTGCCGGGTTACTTAAGCGGTCCATCATGTTGGTGATGCCACCATGTTTTAACGCTTCGGTAACGGTTTCCCAGCCGTACTGGATTAACTTGGCGGCATAACCTGCCTCCACACCATCGGCAACCATTTTATCAAAGGCTAAAATAGCGCCAGTTTGTAACATGCCGCACAGAATGGTTTGCTCGCCCATCAGGTCGGATTTAACTTCCGCCACGAAAGACGACTGCAGCACACCAGCCCGATCTCCCCCCGTTGCCGATGCGTATGCTTTGGCAATTTCCAAACCTTGTCCTTTGGGATCATTTTCCGGGTGTACCGCAATTAATGTTGGTACCCCAAATCCTCTTTTATATTCTTCCCGCACTTCCGTACCAGGGCACTTAGGGGCCACCATCACTACCGTGATATCAGGACGAATTTGCTTACCTTCTTCTACTATATTAAAACCATGTGAATATGCTAAGGTTGCACCTTGCTTCATCAGTGGCATAATGGCGTCTACTACACTGCTATGCTGCTTGTCCGGCGTCAGGTTTAATACTAAATCTGCTGTCGGAATTAACTCTTCGTATGTACCAATAACAAAACCGTTGCTGCTGGCTTTTTGAAATGATGCACGCTTTTCTGCAATGGCTTCAGCACGCAGGGCATAACTGATATTTAATCCTGAATCACGCATATTCAGGCCCTGATTTAACCCCTGAGCACCACAACCTACAATAACAATGTTCCAGCCTTGTAGCAGTGTACAGCCATTGGCAAACTCAGATTTATCCATAAAACGGCATTGGCCCAACTGACCTAACTGCTGACGTAAATTCAGCGTATTAAAATAATTTGTCATACTGCATCTCAGAATTTATTAAGGTTTGCTCCAACCGGTTTGGCGAGCATAAGCAAAGCAATGGCTTTACTTTAATGAGCTCATCATAGTCGCTGGATATAATTGCGTGAAGTGATATATTTACAACTCTGTATTTCACTTTATGGAATATAAATTGATGGATATCCGCAGCGCGCAGCAGTTTCAGCATCTGGCCAGCAGCCTGAATTTCAGCAAAACCAGCGAACAACTTTATGTTAGCCCCCCCACGCTAACCAGAGTGATCCAACGTTTGGAGCAAGAATTAAACACTGAGTTATTTTACCGTGACAAGCGCTCAGTAAAACTAACGCCCGCCGGCCATCGCTTTCAGCAGTTTGTCCGGGTATGGCTGGATGAATGGCATCAGCTGCAAATTGATTTGCAGCTAGCCAGTGCCGGACTCAGCGGGGAGATCAGATTATTTTGTACTGTCACAGCCAGTTATAGCCATTTACCCGCCATTCTGGACCGCTTTCGCCTGATGTGCCCTAAAGCAGAAATAAAACTGACTACAGGTGATGCATCAGCCGCTATCGAAAAAGTGCGGCTGGACGAAGCCGATATTGCGCTCGCGGCTCACCCTACAATGTTACCGGCAAACATGGCTTTTCGCAGTATCGCCAAGCTTCCGGTACAGATGATTGCACCGGTTATTCCATGTAAAGTAAATGATTTGCTGCAGAAACAACCTATCCCCTGGCAGGATATACCGGTGATCCTGCCTGAACACGGCCCGGCACGCAGCCGTTTCGACCGCTGGCTGCATGATACCGGCATTAATCCGCCGGTAGTGGCTAAAGTAGACGGGCATGAAGCTATGGTGTCTATGGTAGCGCTGGGCACCGGCATTGCACTGGCAGCTGATGCCGTAGTGTTACACAGCCCGGTACGTGACCGGGTGCGTAGCCTGGAATTGGGGTATCAGTTTGAAGCCTTTGATTTAGGCGTGTGCATGCTGAGCAAACGTTTGAACGAACCGCTGATCCAGGCATTTTGGCAAGTCGCTGTAGCAAAAAACTAGAAGCTGCAACAGCAGCTTCTTTATTTTATGACTTTCAGGTGCGAGCCTTTCTTTGGCTTGGGTGGCTCGGGATGAGTATCGTCATGATCGAAGTTTTCGCTAAAAATATCAGCTTCCTCTTCTTCCTCCTCCAGAGTAAATACTGTACCGGCACCATTTTCGCGGGCATATATTGCTAATACGGCATTCACCGGAATATAAAGTGCAAATGGCTGGCCGCCGAAGCGGGCATTAAAAGTTACCGCATCATTGCCCAGCTGCAGGTTGCCTACAGCTGAGGGCGTAACATTTAGTACAATCTGGCCATTTTGAATAAACTGAGTGGGTACTTTTACACGCTCAAAAGTGGCATCCACAACCAGATAAGGAGTACAGTTATTATCTACAATCCACTCGTAAAACGCCCGTAATAAATAAGGACGGTTTGCCGTCATCTTCATCAGAACTTCATTCCTCTGCGGATCTCACGTTCAATATCCGTTAAAGATGCCTGGAATGCGTCCCGTTCAAAAATACGTGTCATGTAGTTTTTCAGCTCTTTACTGCCCGGGCCGCTCAGCTCAATACCCAGCAAAGGCAAACGCCATAATAAGGCGGCCATATAGCAATCAACCAAACCAAACTCTTCGCTCATAAAAAATGGCGCTTCATTAAACAGCGGTGCGATAGATAACAAACCTTCTTTCAGCTCCTGGCGTGCAGTAGCGGCGTTGTCATCGTTATTCAGTATGGCCGCAGCCTGGCGATACCAGTCTTTTTCAATTCGGTACATCATCAACCGGGCCTGACCACGTGCTACAGGATATACCGGCATCAGTGGCGGATGCGGAAAACGCTCATCCAGATATTCCATAATAATATTAGCTTGATACAACGCCAGCTCACGATCAAGCAAAGTTGGCAGGCTACCATACGGATTTACTTCGTACAGGTCCTCCGGCAAGTTATCTTGTGCGACCTGAAGAATATCGACAGTTACGCCTTTTTCTGCCAGTACTATGCGTACCTGATGACTGAACATATCATCAGCTGCTGAGAACAACGTCATCACAGGGCGTTTATTGGCAGTGATCGCCATGTCTTCCTCCGGTAAAATAAAAAACGGCAAAGGGGCGCGAAGGCCCCTGTAAACATATCTAGTTGATATAACTAGTTAATGTACATCTTTCCAATATTCTTTCTTCAGCAAATAAGCCAGTACAAAGAAAATCAGCAGGAACACCATAACCTTAATACCCAATGCACGGGCTTCCAGCTTGGTTGGTTCACCAACATATTCCAGATAGTTTACCAGATCTGCTACAGCACGATCATATTCTTCTGCATTAAGCTCACCACTGCCGTCGGTTTTAATACCAACATAAACTTCTTTTGACGCACCATCTACCAACCTGGTTTCATAGGCTTTATAGGGTACACCCTGCAACTCCTGCAATACATGCGGCATACCCACCAATGGAAACACATCGTTGTTTACGCCAAATGGGCGTGACGGATCAGCATAAAAACTACGCAGATAGGTATATAACCAATTGGGGCCACGTACACGGGCCACGTTAGTTAAATCCGGCGGCGTAGCACCAAACCACTTTTCACCGTCTTTTGCTGACATATTGTTGGTAATATGATCACCTACTTTCTCACCGGTAAACATCAGGTTTTCCATACCTACTTCTTCCGGAATACCTAAATCGCTAAAGGTACGTGAGTAGCGCTGATACTGCATCTGGTGACAACCCAGACAGTAATTCTGAAACAGCCTGGCACCATTTTGCAGTGATGCTTTATCTGTCAGATCAATAGGTGCTTTGTCCAGATGCACGGCCGGGCCGGCAGCCATCGCCCATGACGATGCTACCAATGCAATTACTGAAAATAAGTTCTTCATCATCAGGTTAACCTTACTGGTAATGGCTTGGTTTTTTCATTTTTGCTGTAGAACCACAACAAAATAAAGAAGCCAAAGTACGTAAATGAGAATATCTGCGCCAATAAGGTATAGACACCTTCAGCTGGCAACACACCTAATACACCCAGCGCTACAAAGCTGATACAGAAGTTGATCAGGTTAGCAGTGTGCAGGCCACTACGGTAACGCAGAGAACGCACCTTGCCTCTATCCAGCCAAGGCAACAACGCTAACGCCACAATAGCGGCGAACATAGCTACTGCGCCCATAAATGGATGCGGAATAGCACGTAAAATGGCATAGAACGGCGTGAAATACCAAACAGGGGCAATGTGCGCAGGTGTTTTCAGAGCATTTGCCGGTTCAAAGTTAGGTGGTTCAAGGAAGTAACCACCACCTTCAGGGAAGAAGAAAATAACCCAGGCAAAAATCAGCAGGAAACCGGCTACGCCTAATAAGTCTTTAACGGTGTAGTACGGATGGAAAGGTATCGCATCTACAATAACTTTCTTACCACCCCGGGTAAAATATTGATGGAAAGTGAATTTCTTATCCGCTTCAGTCTGTTCAACCGTACCGTCGTTATCTTTCTTAATGTCGATACCGTCGGGGTTATTTGAACCTACTTCGTGCAGCGCCATAATATGCAGGAACACCAGAACAACCAGAACCAGTGGCAGCGCAATAACATGCAATGCAAAGAAACGGTTTAATGTAGCGCCGGAAATAACGTAATCGCCGCGGATCCACAGGGTTAAATCTTCACCAACAAACGGAATAGTACCGAAAATACCAATGATAACCTGTGCTCCCCAGAATGACATCTGGCCCCAGGGTAACAAGTAACCCATGAAAGCTTCAGCCATTAACACCAGGAAAATCAGCATACCAAAAATCCACAGCAGTTCGCGTGGTTTCTGGTAAGAGCCGTACATCATGCCGCGTAGCATATGCAGATAAACGACAACAAAAAATGCCGACGCGCCGGTAGAGTGCATATAACGCAACAACCAGCCGTAATCAACATCGCGCATGATGTATTCAACAGAAGCAAAAGCGCCTTCTGCAGAAGGTACATAGTTCATCGTCAGCCAGATACCGGTCAGGATCTGATTAACCAGCACCAACATGGCCAGCGAGCCAAAGAAGTACCAGAAGTTAAAGTTTTTTGGCGCCGGGTACTGCATAACATGCAGATTCATCTTATCCATAAAGGGTAAGCGGTATTCAATCCAGCTCATCAGATTTTTAAACATCAGACAGTCCCCTCATCTTCACCAATCAGGATGGTATTGTCGTCGGTAAACATATACGGAGGGATCTGCAGGTTTTTCGGTGCGGGTACGCTTTGAAATACACGGCCGGCCATATCAAACTTAGAACCATGGCAAGGGCAGAAAAAGCCTGATTTAACGCCTTCAACCTGAGCGGCGAAATCGTTAATGATATAAGTTGGTGAGCACCCCAGGTGAGTACAGATACCAACCGCAACAAAGATTTCCGGTTTTTTTGAACGATAACGATTTTGTGCATAAGCAGGTTGTTGCTCAACTTCAGACTCAGGGTCACGCAGTTTATTTTCGTGCGTAGCCAGCTCATCCAGCATTGCTTGAGGCCGCTTTACAATCCACACCGGCTTACCACGCCATTCAACCCGAATTAACTGGCCCGGCTCAAGCTTACTGATGTCCGCACTGACCGCTGCCCCAGCCTGTTTTGCCTTTTCACTTGGCATCCAGGACGCGACAAAAGGCACAGCAGCTCCGATAGCTCCCACGCCCCCTACAACTGAGGTTGCAATGGTAAGGAAGCGGCGGCGACCATGATCTACAGGCGCATTGCTCATCCACTCATCTCCACGTTAACGCTTAAACAGAATTTAAGCGGCTGAATTTCAGCAATTATTATAAATCGAAAAAATATCGCCGATCATAATGAAAAGCCCTGCTTTACACAAGGATTAAGGCGGGCTGAATCAGTATTATCTTAATGCTTTGCGTTATACGGCAAGCTTTAGCCGCCAGTTTGCAGCAATATAACAACGCAAATTATAGGCGAAAAAAACCCGGCAACAGGGCCGGGTTCTGGTACTTGATAAAACGATTAACGTTTTGAGTACTGTGGACGTTTACGTGCTTTACGCAGACCCACTTTCTTACGTTCAACCTGACGGGCGTCACGGGTAACGAAGCCTGCTTTACGCAGTGCAGGACGCAGTGACTCGTCAAATTCCATCAGTGCACGGGTAATACCGTGACGGATAGCGCCAGCCTGACCGCTGATACCACCACCTTTAACAGTGATGTACAGGTCGAACTTCTCAACCATACCAACCAGCTCTAATGGTTGCTTAACAATCATACAAGCGGTTTCGCGGCCGAAGTATTCAGTTAACGCACGCTGATTAACAACGATGTTACCTGAACCGGCTTTGATGAATACGCGGGCCGTTGAGCTTTTACGACGACCAGTTCCGTAATATTGATTCTGTGCCATATTATGCTCCGATTAAATATCTAATACTTGCGGTTGCTGAGCAGCATGCTGATGCTCTGCGCCGGCGTAAACTTTCAACTTACGGAACATAGCGCGGCCCAGCGGGCCTTTTGGCAACATGCCTTTGATGGCAAGTTCCAGTACCATTTCTGGCTTTTTCGCGATCAATTTCTCGAAACTGATTTCCTTGATACCGCCTGGGAAGCCAGTGTGAGAATAATACATTTTGTTCTGAGCCTTAGCACCGGTAACAGCCACTTTCTCAGCGTTTACCACGATGATGTAATCACCGGTATCCACGTGTGGAGTGTACTCTGGCTTGTGCTTGCCACGTAAACGGGCAGCGATTTCTGTTGCGATACGGCCCAGTGTTTTGCCTGACGCATCAACAACGTACCAGTCGCGGGTTACGCTTTCTGGCTTAGCAGTAAAAGTTTTCATTTATCTATCCAAAAATAACTTAGTTACACCTGACACCGTGCAGGGCTGATGCAGCGTGTGTCGTTAGCGTACCCCTTCGAGTACAAAAACTACCGGGCTAACGGCAGTATTAGGCTGTAACGTAGGCCGGGCGCGGATTATATATTAACCAATTACAAAAATCAGCACTGCAAACAGAAATTTCCACTTAAATAGCAAAAAAGTTATGGCAGATGCGCTTTAGCCAGATAATCGCGGGATTGCATTTCCTGCAACCGGCTAATACAGCGTTTAAACTCAAAACTTAAAATACCGTCGCTGTATAGCTGTTCCAACGCAACTTCGGCTGAAATAATCAATTTTACATGCCGCTCATAAAACTCATCTACCAGCGCAATAAAGCGCCGGGCTACATCATCATTGTGCCGCCCCATGGCTTTTACACCAGACAGCAACACCGTATGGTAGCAGCGGCTAAGCTCCATATAGTCATACTGACTACGCGCAGTTTCACATAACTCATTAAACGCAAACCAGACAATTCCATCGGCTTCATGCCGTGCGCTCAGCTTACGGTTGGCCACTTCTATTTGCGCATCTTGCTGTCGCGGCTCTGTAGACAGTGCATTAAAGTACTGCAACAGGTTTGTCTCTGCCGGTGTATCAAGCGGGAAGTGATAAATTTCTGCTTTTTCCAGTGTACGCAAACGGTAGTCAATACCACTGTCTACATTAACCGTTTGCGTATGCTGTTTAATTAAGGCTATTGCCGGCAAAAACCGTGCGCGTTGCAAGCCATTACGATACAGGCCATCCGGCTCAATATTTGACGTTGCCACCAGCGTAATACCCCGCGCAAACAAGGCTTGCATTAAAGTGCCGAGGATCATCGCATCTGTGATATCTGAGACAAAAAACTCGTCAAAGCACAAAATATCAGTTTCCTGCTTAAACTTATCAGCCACTTTTTCCAACGGATCACTGACACCTTTTTGCAGTTTCAGCTCTTCATGCACCCGGTGCATAAAGCGGTGAAAATGTATCCGTAGCTTACGCGTTGTCGGCAGACATTCGTAAAAGGTATCTACCAGATAGGTTTTACCCCGGCCAACTCCGCCCCAGAAATACAAACCTTTCAACGGTTGCTGCACTACAGCCTTGCCGGTTAACCGCTGCCACAGCGATGGCGTTATAGGCTGATGACTGACTATGTCATCGTAAAGTCGTTGCAACTGAGCAACAGCAAAAGCCTGCGCTGCATCATGCTGAAAGTCATCCCGCGTTAAATCTTGCTGGTATTTTTCTAGTGGTGTCATCTGAGTACTACTTGAAAGCTAGTATGCCAAGCCTTAAATAAGAGGATTAATAGTAACATGCCTTACCACTCTGTATAAGAAGTTAGGTTACACTTATTACTGAATTTACCCCCGCAGGAGTTGTTATGGAATATATGTACGCTGCAGCCTGGCTGCTTGCAGGTTTAGTAATAGGTGCTGGCATTGCACGCTGGTTAACGCTGAAACAGTTTAACAGGCATAAGTTGCAGTTGGAGCTGGAGGAAAGCCAGGCGCAGTTAACGCAATACCGGCACGATGTTTCAGAGCATCTGGAAACCACTAACCAGCTTATGACCCAACTGCAGGACAATTACGCCCGCATCGCCCGCCATATTGCTGACTCAAAAATGCAGTTGGTAGAGCGCCCGACAGAATCGGTACGTCAGGATATTAATTACCTCTCCGGTGATACCGCGGCTTATATTCGCCAATCACTAAATCAAATTGACGAAAAGCGCCGGGTTTATTCTACCGCAGAGCAACAACCACGCGATTATTCCGGCGAAGCCAGTGGCATTATTAAGGAACGTAAAGCCACAGAATAATTTGTTACATAAAGCAAAACCGTCAGCTGAACTTTTTTTATTAAGACACGTTCTTAGTCGCACAATGTTAAAGGAGACTATTACGCTATGAATAAGAAATTGTCATTGCTTGGCGCAGCTGTTGCTGCCAGTCTGTTGTTGACAACGCCACAACCAGCAGATGCCAGAATACCGCTGTTCTCATCAGAGCAGGAAATGCCCACTCTGGCGCCGATGCTGGAACAGGCAACACCGGCAGTGGTGCATATTTCGGTTGAAGGCAGCCGCGAGGTACGTCAGCGTTTACCTGAAGCGTTCCGTTATTTCTTTGGCCAGCGTGGCCAGGGTGAGTACCGCGAAGAACGGCCATTTAAAGGCCTGGGTTCTGGTGTGGTGATTGATGCCGATAAAGGTTATATCGTTACCAATAACCACGTTATTCAGGATGCTAACGACATTGAAGTACGGTTAAAAGATGGCCGTACTTTTAAAGCGAAAAAACTTGGCGCTGATCCGGAAAGCGATATCGCCTTGCTGCAGATTGAAGCGAAAAAGCTGGTGCAAATTCCGCTGGCTGACTCAGACAAAACCCGGGTTGGCGATTTTGCCGTAGCCATTGGTAACCCTTTTGGCCTGGAGCAAACGGTTACCTCTGGTATTATAAGTGCCCTGGGTCGCGGCGGTCTGGGTATTGAAGGCCTGGAAGATTTTATCCAAACCGATGCTGCTATTAACAGCGGCAACTCCGGCGGCGCTTTGGTTAACCTGCGTGGCGAGCTTATTGGCATTAATACCGCAATCCTGGGGCCAAACGGTGGCAATATCGGTATTGGTTTTGCCATTCCGTCTAATATGATGAAAAACCTGGTTGACCAGATTATTGAGCATGGCGAAATTCGGCGCGGTAGCTTAGGCATCAGAGGACAAGATGTCACTGCAGACTTAACTGAAGCAATGAACTTAAGTGTTAGCCGGGGAGCCTTTGTTAATGAAGTTCTGCCTGACAGCGCAGCAGAAAAAGCAGGGTTAAAATCCGGCGACGTTATTGTCAGCATGAATGGCAACAGGATCAGCTCGTTTTTGGAACTGCGCGCCAAAGTAGGTACGCTGGGAGCTGGCCGCGAAGCCAAGCTGGGTATATTACGTGATGGCAAAGAGCGCACTGTAACAGTGAAGTTGCAGGAATTAGCCAGTGGCCAGGTAGCGGCAAACCAGATGCACCCGATGCTGGACGGTGCCGAGTTGTCTAACACTAACGGCGGTGTAAAAATTGATGCCGTAACCAATAACTCAGCCGCCGCTCAGATAGGTTTACTGGCGGATGATGTAATTGTGGGTGTTAACCGCCAGCGTATTGCCAATCTGGCAGAACTGCGCAAAGCGCTGGAGAACCGCAGTGGTGTAGCTGCACTGAATATTCAGCGCGGTAATACTAATCTTTATGTGTTAATCCGCTGATAGCAAAGGTTTAAGCAGTAGCCAATGGCTACTGCTTAAACAATATTAATGCTATGCTAGCCTAACTTAAACTTTGCAGATAATTCGGATCCCGTGGCCAAATTTTTGTTTTTTTTGCTTAAAAGCATCGCCTACGGGCTCGCATTAGCATTTTTGCTAATGCTGGTATTTCCCTCTTTTAATCATCTGTCAATGCCGCTATTTAAAGCTACGGAAGCCAGCGAAGACAACACCCCTGTCAGTTATGCTCAGGCTGTACGGCGTGCAGCGCCTGCTGTGGTTAATGTATACACCCGCAGCACCCTGGTTGATCCCCGCTCTTTACGCCCACGCACTATCGAACGGCAAGAGCTTGGTTCCGGCGTAGTAATGAGCTCACAAGGCTATATTCTGACAAACTACCATGTGGTTTACGGCGCTGATCATATTGAAATTGCGTTGCAGGATGGCCGCTGGCTGGAAGCAGTGCTGATTGGCCAGGATGAACTCACCGATCTGGCCGTATTGTATGTGCAGGCGGAGAATTTGCCGGTAATTCCGCAAGACACCGAGTTGGAGCCGCAAGTAGGTGACGTAGTGCTGGCAATAGGCAATCCACTTAATCTCGGACAAACGATTACTCAGGGTATTATTAGTGCTAATGGCAATACTGGTTTAAGTTCACGCGGTTATATCGATTTTATGCGGATGGATGCAGCCATAAACCGTGGCAACTCCGGCGGGGCTCTGGTAAACAGTAACGGCACTCTGGTAGGCATTAATGCTGCCGCTTTTCAGCTGGAAAATCAGGACATTCAGGGTATTTTCTTTGCTATACCCTATAAACTGGCGCTTAACGTTATGCAAAAGCTGATTAAGCATGGCAAAGTTACCCGCAGCCACCTTGGCGTGTCTGGTGATGCCGTCGTCAATGCCGCCGGCGACCGTTTGTTATCATCAGGCCAGACGTTATACGGCCTGAGTATTACTGCGGTCAATGCTAACGGCCCGGCGGCAGAAGCGGGTTTACAAACTGGTGATATTATATTGGAAATTGCCGGCAACCGCTTTAGTAGCGTACAGCAGGCATTGAATATGATTGCCGAGACTGCACCAAACAGCGAACTAACACTAACTATTGATCGCAATAATCAGCAGTTGGATATTAAAGCCGTTACCCGCGAGTTACGCCGTTAAAAAACGCGGCCTAAGCCGCGTTTACCCGTTCAATATTAGCGCCGAGCCGCTTGAGCTTGTGCTCAATTTGCTCATAGCCACGGTCAATATGATAAATACGATCTACTACCGTAGTACCTTCAGCTACCAAGCCAGCGATTACCAGGCTGGCAGAAGCACGTAAATCAGTTGCCATGACCTGCGCCGCCATCAGCTTGTCTGTATGCTGACAAACCGCCGTGTTACCTTCCAGGCTGATACGCGCCCCCATACGTTGTAATTCAGGTACGTGCATAAAACGGTTTTCGAAAATCGTTTCAGTAACCATACCCACGCCCTGAGCAACAACATTAAGCACAGTGAACTGCGCCTGCATATCCGTCGGAAAGCCTGGATGCGGTACTGTTTTTACGTTGACTGCTTTTAATGTGCGCCCGGTCATATCAGCACGGATCCAATCGGCTCCCGTCGTGATATCGGCACCGGCTTCACGCAACTTCTCCAGTACAACCTCCAGCTCAGCCGGATCAGTGCTACGGCAGGTAACATCACCACCGCTGACCACTGCTGCAACCAGGAATGTCCCTGTCTCGATACGATCCGGCAGTACCTTATGCTCACCGCCGCGCAATGCTGTAACACCTTCAATAACAATACTGTCAGTGCCTGCGCCACTGATTTTAGCGCCCATGGTATTAAGATATATTGCTAAATCTACTACCTCAGGCTCACGCGCCGCATTATCAATAGTGGTAATACCGTCTGCCAGCACCGCCGCCATCAGCAGATTTTCTGTACCGGTTACACTGACCATATCCATAATAATATGAGCGCCTTTAAGGCGGCTGGCAGTCGCTTTGATATAACCATTTTCAACTGTGATATCGGCCCCCATTTTACGCAGGCCATCAATGTGCAAATTAACCGGCCGGGCACCAATAGCGCAACCACCGGGCAGCGATACTTCAGCCTGGCCAAACCTGCTTAACAAAGGGCCAAGTGCTAAAATAGAGGCCCGCATAGTTTTTACCAGCTCATAGGGGGCAAACTGGTTATGTACTTTACCGGCATCAACCTGCACTACATTATCCGCAAAACTGACCTCTGCACCGAACAGCTGTAATAGCTTAACAGTGGTTTCAATATCTTTCAGTTTGGGAACATTAGTGATGGTTGTAGGTTTTTCAGACAGTAAACTGGCAAAAAGAATTGGTAAAGCGGCGTTCTTCGCGCCGGATATGGTGACATCCCCTGTTAAAGCCTTGCCACCTGTTACAAAAAATTGCTGCATATATTACTACATCGGAGGGTTAAGAAGTTTTTCTCTACGCCACTGCTGCGGCGTAAAGGTCTTAATACTGACAGCATGAATAGAGCCATCAGCTATCGCAGCCATCAAAGGTGCATAAATCATTTGTTGTTGTTTAACACGGCTGACATCAGTAAAACAATCGCCCACTGCAATAACGGCATAATGAGAACCTTCTGCAGTCACTCTTACCTCAGCTAACTGCAATTGCTCAGTTAACAGCTGCTCAATCTGTTTTATTTCCAAAGTTAAACCTTAATCTATAACAGGCAACAAAGCCCTGACCGCACTGACATCTGCTAATGATAACAGCTGTTGCGGCACATTACATAATGCTACAGAAACCCCTTGGCTCTTGGCTACTGCTAGTTGTTGCAGTAACCAGGCTAAGCCCGCCGTATCAACGCTATTCAGTGCAGTAAAATCAAACCGTACTGAATTTTGCAGGCTATTTAACAGGGTAAAGGGTGAATATAGCATTAACGTATCACGATTTAACGCACCGGTAAAACGCAAACTGTCGCCGTCCTGCACGATGTTCAGCGTCACTTTTCTTCTACCTTAGCAATAGGCGCTTTGGCCTTCTCAATCAGCATAGCGGTAACACTGTTAAGGCCTTGTTGGCGGATCAGGTTGCCCAGCTCAGCTCTTTTGCTATCAAGTAAAGATATACCTTCCGCTACCATATCAAATACCAGCCAGTTATCAGTATCTTTACCACGGCGCAGCTTAAACTCAATGTTAATATCAGGCTTACCAGGGTCGATAACCCGGGTGCGGATAGAAATAATTTTCTGATTTTCAGCAATACGGCCCGGCTCAATCATCACTTTTTGATCGCGGTACTGAGTAAACACACCCGCGTAAGTAGCAACCATGTAGTTTTGAAACGCATCAACAAACGCCAGTAAATCTTCTCTTGGTGTGTTACGCAGATCAGCGCTGTTACCAATAACGCGCAGCGCAGCGTAGCGGCTGTCGATGTAAGGCACCAGTTCTTCATTAACAATCAGCCGTAGTGTTTCAGGATCGGCCTGAATTTTACTTTGATCCTGAGCAATGCGGCTAAACGTTTTGTCTGCCAGCACTTCCATCATCTTATAGGGATCGGTGTAGGTATCTGTCGATGCGTTCGCAAAAGAAGTGTAGCCGCTTACTGCGACCAGAAAAGCTATTAAGAATGCATAAAGTTTCATCATCAGTTCCCGCGGTTAAATAAGAATTGTCCAATCAGCTCTTCAAGTACCAGCGCTGACTTGGTGTCTTCGATGTAGTCACCATCAACCAGAATTTCAACGGTTTCATCCAGAAAACCCGGCTGTAACCCTAAGTATTGTTCACCCAGCAAACCGGATGTCAGAATAGCCAGTGAGCTGGTTTCCGGGAAATTACTGTAATTGCTGTTAATTTCCAGTGTTACTACCGGCGTGTAAAAGGTGGTATCCAGTTGTATTGCCGCCACGCGGCCTACTACTACCCCACCCACTTTTACCGGTGAACGTACTTTCAGACCACCGATATTCTCAAATTTCGCATATAAGCGGTAATTTTGACTACTCGCTCCCATGCCGGTGCTGGCAACTTGCAACGACAACATCAGAAATGCTGCTATTGCTAATACGATGAAGCAACCTACTAAAATTTCAATTTTCCGTGTGGTCATGTTATCCACCAAACATTAATGCAGTTAAAATAAAGTCAAAACCCAACACTGCCAGCGATGCAGTAACAACAGTTTGTGTTGTTGCCCGGCTGATACCCTCAGAGGTGGGCACAGCGTCATAGCCTTTGTGCAGAGCAATCCAGATAACGATAAGAGCGAATACGATACTTTTTATAATACCGTTGACAACATCGTCATAAAAATCGACGTTTGCCTGCATAGCAGACCAATAACCACCGCCGTCAACGCCAAGCCAGTCAACACCAACCAAATGCCCACCCAGAATACCCACAGCGGTAAAAATTATCGCTAATAATGGTAAACTAATTATGCCAGCCCAGAAGCGCGGCGCTATGATGCGCCGTAGCGGGTCTACTGCCATCATTTCCATGCTGGATAGCTGTTCTGTGGCTTTCATCAGGCCAATTTCGGCTGTTAACGCACTACCCGCCCGCCCGGCAAACAGTAAAGCGGCAACCACGGGGCCCAGCTCACGTAACAAACTTAGAGCTACCAAAGGCCCAAGCATTTGCTCGGCACCAAATTTCACCAGCACGGTATAGCCCTGTAACGCCAGCACCATACCAATAAACAAACCGGATACCAGAATAATTAATAAAGACAGCACACCAATAACGTACAGCTGTTTTATCAGTAACGGTAAGCCTTTACGAACATTCGGAATACCAATAATAGAGCCGAACAACATAATGCCAGCACGGCCAAAACCGGTAATGCTGTTAATCGTTGCCGCGCCCAGTTGCTGTAACTTATCTGCAATCACCTGGCTAACTCCATTAATTCCTGCTCGTACGGTGCGGCTTTGAAATGGAATGGCACAGCGCCATCGGCTTCGCCTTTGAGGAACTGCTGCACTAATGCAGATGGATCATTGCGCAATTGCTCCGGTGTTCCTTGCCCAATCACGGTTTGCTCTGCAACAACATACACATAATCAGCAATACTCATTACTTCAGTTACGTCGTGCGATACCACAACAGACGTCAGCCCCAGCGCATTGTTCAACGAACGGATCAACCGCACAATCACCCCCATCGAAATAGGGTCCTGGCCGGCAAAAGGTTCATCATACATAATCAGCTCAGGGTCCAGTGCTATTGCTCTGGCCAGTGCAGCGCGCCTGGCCATACCTCCGGACAACTCGGCAGGCATTAAGTCGCGGGCCCCCCGCAGACCAACGGCTTCAAGCTTCATCAGTACAATCAAGCGGATTAATGCTTCAGGCAAACGTGTATGTTCACGGATAGGAAACGCCACATTGTCAAACACAGACATTTCAGTAAACAGAGCGCCGCTTTGAAACAGCATGCTCATTTTCTTGCGAGCCTGATACAACTCACGCCGCGACAACGACGGTATGTCTTGTCCTTCAAACAAAATTGAGCCACTGTCCGGTTTTAACTGGCCGCCAATTAAACGCAACAAGGTCGTTTTGCCTATGCCGCTGGGGCCCATAATGGCAGTAACCTTGCCACGGGCGAACTGCATATTCAAATCACGGTAAATTATCCGCTCACCTCTGCTAAAAGTCAGGTGCTGGATATCAATCAGCGTATCAGCCAAACTCTTCTCCCCGCTTATCGCAGCTATACTGTTTGCTGCGCTTCCACAACCTGATAATGGCAAATAATATACATACATTAGTGTATGTTTTCAATCAGACTGCTGCTAAAGTTGTATTATTGTAAACGTGTTCCGGCTTAAAGTCGTTACATAAAATCGTAACAAAGTATGCGAAAAATCGATATTCGCGCCGTATGGCAGCTTTTTTTGCAATTCGCGCCGATAAGCAGGAAAATACCACGCGATATCTTACGCAAAACTTACACAGAACAGGGAACTGCATATTGTCACCTTTGCTACTCGCTATTATTTTCGTCATTGTTGGCCTGGTCCTGCTACTCTGGAGTGCAGACCGTTTTGTTTTTGGTGCCTCTTCTGTAGCCCGCTCTGCCGGCATATCTCCAATGATCATTGGCCTGACTATAGTGGCTATGGGCTCTTCAGCACCTGAGATGCTGGTTTCTGCTAATGCCGCCTGGCACGGCCGCTTAGATACGTCTGTCGGCAATGCGCTTGGTTCTAATATCACCAATATTTTGCTGGTTATCGGTGCCGCTGCGCTGTTAAAACCTATTGCTGTATCTTCACTTACGTTAAAACGCGAATATCCGCTGATGTTACTGTGTACCTTGCTGGGTTATTTCTTTATCTCTGACAACAACTTAACCCGTATCGAAGGTATTATGTTGCTGGCAGCTTTTGCCGGCTTTTTATGTTTAATGGTGTACTGGGGCAAAAATGCCAGCAGTGATGACCCGTTGATCAGCGAAATAAACAACGAAATACCTGACTACGCACCACTGCCTAAAGCGTTGCTATGGGTGTTTATCGGGCTGTTAGTGTTACTGGCCAGTTCACAGTTGCTGGTGCATGGTGCGGTGACAATAGCCCGTTACGCCGGTATGAGCGATTTGGTAATAGGCCTGACCATTATTGCTATAGGCACCAGCTTGCCTGAATTAGCCGCCAGCATTATTGGTATTCTTAAAGGCGAAGATGATCTGGCACTTGGTAATATTATCGGCTCAAATATTTTTAATATTCTGGCCGTTATGGGGATTGGCGCAGTGATACATCCGTCAGCCTTGGATCCAATGGCCGGTAGCCGCGACAGTTATGTGATGATAGGTGCAACTTTACTGATGCTGGTGATGTCATTTCGTTTTGGCCATATCCGGCGGATAAACCGCATTGAAGGTTTGCTGCTGCTGGCGAGTTTTGTTGGTTATCAGTATCTGCTGTTTAGCAGTATACGGGCTTGATGGAAGTAATATGACTACCGACTTTCGTATCAGGGCTGCTGAAGTTCTCAGAATTGAAGCTGCCGCAGTTGAGCAACTACAACAGTATCTGAATGCCGATTTTAACCTGGCATGTCAGCTTATTTTTAACAGTAAAGGCAAAACTATCGTGTCTGGTATGGGCAAATCAGGCCATATTGGCAGCAAAATTGCCGCAACACTGGCGTCTACCGGCACGCCGGCGTTTTTTGTTCATCCGGGAGAGGCCAGCCATGGCGATCTGGGGATGCTGTCAGTCGATGATGTCGTCATAGCCATTTCTAATTCCGGTGAAACAGCAGAAATACTGACCATTATTCCGGTGATAAAACGCCTGGGCATAAAACTGATTGCCATGACCGGCAACCCCGTATCAACACTGGCTAAACTGGCTGATGCTCACTTATGTGTTAAAGTTGAACAAGAAGCTTGTCCGCTGGGTCTGGCCCCTACAGCAAGCACCACTGCCACCCTTGCTATGGGTGACGCGCTGGCTGTGGCTCTGCTTGATGCCAGAGGTTTTTCGGCTGATGATTTTGCCTTATCACACCCGGGCGGCAGCCTGGGTCGTAAATTGCTGCTACGACTTGACGATATTATGCACCGCTCCGAACAGGTGCCGGTAGTACCACAAACAGCATCAATTAAAGATGCCTTACTGGAAATATCCAAGAAAGGCCTGGGCATGACAGCAGTGGTGGATGAACAGGGCCGGATGGCTGGTATTTTTACTGACGGCGATCTGCGCCGCATTTTGGATCAACGCTACGACATTCACACCAATTTGATTGCAGAAGTTATGACACGCAAATGCATTACTGCCAATGCCCAGATGTTGGCGGCAGAAGCGCTGCAAATTATGCAACAGAAGAAAATTAACGGCCTGATTGTGGTAGATGAAGCACAAGCGCCAATTGGCGCAATGAATATGCACGATTTGCTGCGTGCCGGAGTACTGTAAAATGTCGTTGTTTAATACACTGTATCAGCCGGTATCTGACAGTATTACCCATAAAGCCAGAGCCATAAAGCTGCTGATCTGTGATGTTGATGGCGTATTCTCTGATGGCCGTATTTATTTGGGTAACCAAGGCGAAGAATTAAAAGCCTTTCATACCCGCGACGGCTACGGCGTTAAAGCACTACGCCAGGCCGGAATAGAGGTAGCAGTGATTACCGGCCGCAACTCAGCCATAGTGCAGCAGCGCATGACATCACTAACGGTACCTTATATTTACCAGGGACAGGAAAATAAACTGGCGGCATTTGCAGATCTGCGCCAGCAACTGCAACTAACGCCGGAACAGATTGCCTATATAGGTGACGACCTGCCTGACTGGGCCGTCATGCAGCACTGCGGTTTATCTGTGGCAGTTAAAGATGCACACCCATACCTGCGCCAGCATGCCCATTATATTACCACTATGGCCGGCGGCTTTGGTGCAGTGCGTGAGCTTTGTGATTTAATATTGATTAGCCAGCAGCACTTTGGCCTTTTTGACGGTAGCAGTTCATGAGAAAGTTGCTTGTTTTACTGGTACTTATATTAGCAGGCACCGCAGCTTATTTGTGGTTTGAACCTGAAGACAATCTGGATGCACTGCAAACGGATCAGGAATTATTACCCGACTATGTGGCAGAAAACATTACCCGAACCTTGTACAACGAAAATGGTTACCGCGCTGATTCTGTCACGGCAGTACGGCTGGAACACTTTGAATTGCTGGGTTTTACCCAGTTCGAGCAACCGGTGTATACGTTATTTAATGAAGAGTTTCATCCCAGTTGGAAAGCCAGCAGTAAATACGCTATCTGGTTCCCACAGGACAAAATAATTCTTGAGCAACAAGTCGTTATTGAAAGTTTACTGCAAAATGAGCTGGTTGAGCGCATAGAAACAGATACACTGGAGATGTTATTTCCTGATAACAGGTTGCAAAATAACCAGCCAGTCTACATTCATGGGAAAGGGTTTTACATTGAAGGTATTGGTTTGCAGGCAGATTTAACAGAAAGAACACTGCAATTAGTCCAACATCAGAAAACGGTATATCGTAATGAAGATTAACATACTTCCGGCTGTAGCCCTGCTACTGTGCAGCTTATCTGTACAGGCAAATCAACCCGACTACACCCAGCAAATTCAGATAGATGCTGATAATTTATCTTCAGTTAAAGAAAATGTGCTTACTTATCGTAACAACGTTGTCGTTACTCAGGGCTCACTGCAGCTAAAAGCCGATCAACTGGAAATTAACGCCACTGCCGGCAAAGGTAATGAAGTGTATATCGCCACCGGCAACCCTGTTACGTACTCTCAGTTACTGGCAGACGGCCAGCAAGTTACTGCTCAGGCCAAAGAAATGCGTTATGAGCCATCAAACCGCACTCTGACATTCAGCGGCGAAGCAGAACTGGCGCAAAGTGGCAGTGTGGTAAAAGCATCTACCATTCGTTATAACGTAGAAAAGCAGGAACTGAGTGCCGAGAGCAACGAATCAAAGCGCGTGACAACCATTTTCACGCCAGAGGAAAAAAATAACCCATGAAGTTAGTTGCGTCGCATCTGGCCAAAAGTTACAAAGGCCGGCAGGTGGTTAAAGATGTCAGCCTTGAAGTTAATGCGGGGCAGATTGTAGGCTTGCTGGGGCCAAATGGTGCAGGCAAAACCACCACTTTTTATATGATTGTCGGCCTGGTCCCCTCAGATAAGGGCCATATTGTTCTGGGTGATAAAGACATCACCTTTGACCCTATACATACCCGCGCACGCCAGGGTATCGGTTATTTGCCACAGGAAAGTTCTATTTTTCGCAAGCTAACGGTACACGATAACCTGCTGGCTATTTTGCAAACCCGGAAAGATCTCAGCCGCAGCAAACGCGAAGAAATCGCAGATGACTTACTGGAAGAGTTTCATATCGGCCATATAAAACATAGCCTGGGTATGAGTTTATCCGGCGGTGAGCGGCGCAGGGTAGAAATTGCCAGAGCACTGGCGGCTAATCCGGCGTTTATTTTGCTGGATGAACCTTTTGCCGGTGTTGACCCTATTTCAGTGCTTGATATTAAAAAAATTATTCAGCATTTAGGTCAGCGTGGTATCGGCGTATTAATTACTGACCACAATGTGCGTGAAACGCTTGATGTGTGTGAAATTGCTTATATTGTCAGCCACGGTGAGCTGATAGCCTCCGGGCCACCGCAGCAGGTTCTGGCAGATCAGAAGGTGCGCGATGTATACCTGGGTGAGCAATTCAGGCTATAGTTAGCAAAAATAATAACAGCGTATCATTCAGGAGAACGGTAGAAGTACATGAAGCCCTCTTTGCAACTTCGCTTAGGACAGCAGCTAACCATGACGCCGCAGTTGCAGCAGGCTATACGCCTGCTACAGCTATCGACAATTGAGTTGCAACAGGAAATTCAGGAAGCTCTGGACGCCAACCCTTTACTTGAAGCTGAAGATGATTTTGACAGCTTCGCAGAAACGGCGCCACAGGCTGAACGGAATGATTATGCAGACACTGCTGAAACCCAGACAACTGACGACAACTATGAACCCTCAGAGCCCGATACCAGTGAGGCCATGACTGAACAAAACATTCAGGAAGATTTGCCACTGGACAATAATTGGGATGATTTAGTCAGCGCTGCGCCGGTCAGTGCAGGTAACGGTGCCGACGAAGACTACGTTTATCAGGGCGAAACCTCTGAAACCCTGCAAGACTACCTGCGCTGGCAAATGCAGCTAACGCCTTTTTCCGATACCGACCGCGTTATTGCCGAAATTATTATTGAAGCCATTGACCCCAATGGTTTGCTAACCATCAGTAGCGATGAGATCCTTGAATCGCTGGGCATGGACGATATTGAAGCTGATGAAGTTGAAGCCGTCATAAAACGTATTCAACTGTTTGACCCGGTGGGCGTAGCCGCCCGTTCAGTGCAGGAATGCCTGCTGGTACAGTTGCGCCAGTTCAATCCTGCTACACCTTATCTTGCCGATGCACAAAAACTGATCCGTGATCATACTGAATTTTTAGCCAACCGTGACTTTCGTTCTTTGATGCGTGTGACTAAACTCAAAGAAGACGAGTTAAAAGAAGTCATGCAGCTAATTCACAGCCTTAACCCAAGGCCAGGTGCTGATGTTATCCGGGAAGAACAGCAATATGTCATACCCGATGTCAGCGTAATAAAAGTGAAGGGCCGCTGGCAGGTAGAACTTAACCCGGACGCCATGCCCAAAGTACGTATTAATCAGCAATACGCAGCAATGTCCAGAACCGCTAAAAGCAGTGCCGATACGCAGTTTATCCGCTCACATCTGCAAGAAGCCAAGTGGTTTTTAAAAAGTCTGGAAAGCCGTAACGAAACACTGCTGAAAGTGGCCAACTGTATAGTGCAGCAACAGCAAGCCTTTTTTGAGCATGGTGAAGAAGCCATGAAACCTATGGTACTGAACGACGTAGCAGAGATGGTAGGCATGCATGAATCCACTATTTCACGTGTTACTACGCAGAAGTACATGCATACACCGCGAGGTATTTTTGAACTTAAGTTCTTCTTCTCAAGTCATGTTAGTACAGAGAGTGGTGGCGAATGTTCATCCACTGCTATCCGCGCCTTTATAAAGAAATTAGTGGCGGCGGAGAATCCGGCCAAACCGCTTAGTGACAGTAAAATGGCTGATATTCTGCTTGAGCAAGGCATAAACGTAGCGCGGCGTACTATTGCCAAGTATCGTGAATCTTTGTTTATTCCGCCGTCAAATCAACGCAAGACCTTGATGTAAGTCAGCCTAAAAGAAGGAATATGTCTATGCAAATCAATCTAACTGGTCGTCATGTTGAAATTACAACGGCATTAAAAGAATACGTTGACACCAAATTTGCTAAACTGGAACGCCATTTTGATCATATAAATAATGTACATGTGATCCTAAACGTGGAAAAATTAAAGCAGATTGCAGAAGCTAAGCTGCATTTGAATGGTGGCGAGGTATTTGCGGTGTCTGAAGACGAGAATATGTACGCAGCAATTGACCAGTTAATAGACAAGCTGGATCGTCAGGTCATTAAACACAAAGAGAAAATAGCCCGGCACTAAATAAATTATGATGAATTTAACCTCTATGCTGGCCGAGAACTGCACTAAAAGTGCAGTTCTTTTTAATAGCAAAAAACGCATCCTCGAATACATTGCAGAACTGGCCCATCAGCAATTACCAGAGATGACCGAGTACGGCATTCTTGAAGCCTTGCTAACACGTGAGAAACTCGGTTCTACCGGTATTGGCGGCGGTATTGCTATTCCGCATGGCAAATTAAAATGTGTTACTTCACCTTTGCTGGTATTTGTGGTCAGCAAAGAAGCCATTCCGTTTGACGCTATTGATAACCAGCCAGTCGATATTTTTTGCGCCATTCTGATCCCCGAGGCACAGTGTCAGGCGCACCTGAGCACTCTGGCCGGTATTGCAAAGTTACTCAGCCAGAAAGAGCTGACTAAAAAAATCCGTCATGCACAAACCAACCAGGAGCTATATCAGTTGCTGGTGCAGTACAGTGAGGCAGAAACGTTAAAATGAAGCTACTGGTAGTCAGCGGCCGTTCCGGTTCGGGTAAATCTGTAGCCCTGCGTGTAATGGAAGATCTTGGCTACTACTGTGTTGATAATATCCCGGTAAATTTACTGCCGACGCTGGCTACTACCGTAATAGGTCAGTACGAACGTGTTGCTGTTAGTATTGATGTGCGTAATTTACCCAAAGATCCGGACGAATTAACCGAAATTCTGTCTTATCTGCCCAGAAAACTCGAACTGACCATTCTGTATCTGGATGCCGATCACGCCAGCCTGATAAAACGCTTCAGCGAAACCCGCCGTTTACACCCGTTGTCACATCAGGCCATGTCACTTGATGAAGCCATTTCTGAAGAGCAGCAACTGCTGGACCCTATATCCAGCCGTGCTGACCTGTACATTGATACCACTGAGCTGAACGTGCACCAGTTAGCAGAGCAACTGCGTGAACGCATTCTAGGCCAGAAAACCGGCCGTCTGGTGATCCTGTTTGAATCATTCGGCTTTAAGTACGGCATACCCAAAGATGCCGATTTTGTTTTTGATGCACGCTTTTTACCCAACCCACATTGGGAACCAGATCTGAAACCTTTAACCGGGCTGGATCAACCGGTAAAAGACTATCTGGCGGCACAATCGGTGGTAGTGAAGTACATCTGGCAAATTAACAGTTTTATCAGTACCTGGCTGCCGCACCTTGAACGCAATAACCGCAGCTACTTAACTATTGCTATTGGCTGTACCGGCGGGCAACACCGTTCAGTGTATATTGCAGAAAGCCTGACAGAGAGCTATCGCAGCCTGCGCGATGATGTTCAGGTAAGGCACCGTGAGTTGTTCAGACATGCAGCTAAGGGCTAATTATGAGCAAATGCAGTGAATCGGTTACTATAGTTAATCAGTTGGGCTTACATGCCAGAGCTGCCAGCAAACTGGCGCAATTGTGCCAGCAGTTTGATGCCCGTATAGAGCTGGTACAGGAAGATAAAACAGCCGATGCCAGCAGTGTACTGGCATTACTGATGCTGGCCAGCAGTAAAGGTAAAACGCTGCAGGTATCTACCGAAGGCACCGATGCCCAGCAGGCGCTGGACGCTGTGGTTAATTTGATCAAAAACGGTTTCGACGAAAACTAAGCCGTTAAGGCAGCGGTTTTCTATCGTGTTGTTTTTGCTGTGCCGCATGTATATTTTCTTTCCCTGTCGTTTTATCAATGGTCTTTAACTTATAGTGTAGGGCTGTTTTTATCAGCATATGTGCACTGATAGGCGCCGTGATCAGTAAAAATATAGTGATCAGCAGTTCATGCACACTGGTTTCACCATGGGTATAAAAAAAGAATATTGAGCCCAGCAATATACCCCCCATACCAAGCGTAGTAGCTTTGGTTGGCCCGTGTAAACGCATGAAAAAATCCGGCATCCTAGTCAGGCCGATAGACCCTATCAGTACAAAGCTGCCACCCAGTAACAGGAAAAATGCTACTACCCACTCAATCCAGTGTTCCATCACGCTCTCCTATTCTATAATATCGCCGCGCAGCAGGAATTTACACACCGCCACTGTACTGACAAAGCCCAACATCGCTATCAGCAGCGCCGCTTCAAAATACAACGGCGACTCCATCAGTAAGCCATACAGAATGATCAGTGCGATGCTGTTAATGTACATAGTATCCAGTGCCAGAATACGATCCGGAATACTGGGTCCACGCAACAGGCGATACAGGTTTAGCAACAAGGCGATACTGATCATGGCAAACACCAGCATAATGACATTATCTAGCATTGGAAAATCTCCTTTAAAGGCGCTTCGTAGCGTTGTTTAATGTCATTAATCAGCTCTGCTTCGGTACCAGACAGGTTTAACACGTGAATTAATAAGCAGCGCTGCGGCATCGGCTCTCCGGGTTGTAAGCTGTCTTTGCTCGGATAAATTTCTGCGCTGACAGTACCTGGTGTCATCGACACAGTGCTTGCCAGAATAGTAATAGGCAGCTCGTGCTGTAAATCCAGCGGCACGGTAACAAAAGCCGGTTTTAACCGCGCTTTAGGCCCCAGAATAAGCAATGCCACCTGCGCATTTGCTGTGACAATATCAGCCAATACCCGCAGTATATAGCGCAGCCCCAGCAAAGGGCGCTCTATTAATGGCTGCGGATCACGAAACCTGAGAGTTAAAAGTGGAATAACCACCGCCAGTATCAATGCAAAAAACAAGTGCACCGGCTCTATGCTCTGACTTAGCAACAACCAGACAATAAATAGTAAAACACTGCGGTAAGGCGTCGGTAGCCAACGAAATTTAGGCTCAAATCTCATGGTTTGCTCTCCTGTACCGGGTACTGACCAAGAATGCTATTTCTGCTGGTAGTCGTATCATATAATTGCGCCGCGGCTTGCTGTGACAGCGTCGTTAACGGCCCGGCAAACACCGTCAGTAAAGGGCTGGCCAGCAACAGCCAGATAACAGCAAAAACCTGCAATGGCGGCGCTTTTCCACCGCCAGACTCAGTGCCACTAACCCGCCAGAATAACGTACTGCCAGCACGCGACAGTGCCACTATAACCATCAGGCTACTTAGCAGAATGAGGCTCCATAGTAATATCCGGCTTACCGGCTCAACAGCAGATTGTAAAATCATCAGCTTGCCAACAAAGCCCGAAAACGGCGGTAACCCCGCGACTGTTAATGCGCCGACCATAAAGATAAAGCCAAGCAAAATTGGCTGGCTCACCCGCCGGCCCGATACCAAACGATCACCTGCTTTACCACGTTGATTGGCAATTAAATCAGCTACCAAAAACAGTGCTGCGGTTACCAGTGTGGAATGCACGGTATAGTAAAGCGCGGCAGCAGCAGACAGCTCAGTTTGCAATGCTACCAGGCTAACCAGAGTACCCACAGATACCAGCACCAGATTAGCCACCAGTTTGCGAAAATCGGGGCTTGCCAGTGCGCCCACTGCGCCTAAAGCTATCGTAGCCAGGCCTGCAGGTAACAACCAGTCACTGGCCATACCTGCAAGCGGCCCTGCATTCTCGCCAAAGATGGTGCTATACACACGTAGCAGCGCATAAACGCCTATTTTAGTCATCACAGCGAACAGTGCGGCAACCGGTGCGGATGCCGAGGAATAAGTCGCTGGCAGCCAGAACTGTAGCGGTAACACTGCGGCTTTTAAGGCAAACACTATCATCAGCATTAGGCCACCCGCTTTCACCAGCATCAGATCTTCTGCCGGTAGTGCCGCCACCTTCACTGCCATATCAGTAATATTCAGTGTACCCAGCGTGCCGTAAAGTACCGCCAGTGAAAACAGAAAAATAGCCGAACCGGTTAAGTTCAGTACCACGTAATGTACTGCTGCTTTGGTTTTATTTTTGCCACCGGCATGGATCAGCAGTCCATAAGACGCTATCAGTAATACTTCAAAAAATACAAACAGGTTAAATAAGTCGCCGGTCAAAAAGGCGCCATTAATACCCATCAGCAGGAACTGAAATAACGGATGAAAGAAAGAGCCTTTCTCATCTTCTCCGGCGCTACCGTAGCAAATGGCCCCTAGTGCCAGAAAAGACGTCAGACAAACCATAACAACAGACAAAGTATCGGCAACCAGAATAATGCCAAACGGTGCCTGCCAGTTACCTACGGCATAATGTATTAAGCCCTGCTGCTGTACCTGCAATAATAATATCACCACCAGCACCAGTTGAATGGCGCTGGAGATCATGCTTAACCAGCGCCGGCGCATTGGCGAATAATGCACTGGCGGCAGCATGATCAATAGTGCCGTTAAAAATGGCAGTAAAACAGGCGCAGTAATCAGATGCCACATCAGCGACTCTCCTTCTTCGACAGCTCAGACTCCGGCAACTTGCCATCTACATGATCATTACCTAGATCTGCCCGCGCCCGAATGGCCAAAATCACCAGAAATGCAGTCATCGCAAAGCCGATAACAATAGCAGTAAGCACCAACGCCTGCGGCAAGGGATCAGCGTATTGCTCAGTAGTACCAAGCACAGCAGCACCACGCAGCGTTAAGCGGCCGGAAGAAAAAAGAAACAAATTAACCGCATAAGACAGCATCGTCAGCCCCAGTACCACCGGGAAAGTGCGGCCGCGTAACATCAGAAAAACGCCACAAGCGGTAAGAAAACCGATACAGCAAGCAAACAAGGTTTCCATTAAATTGTATCCTTATGTACAGGCCGGTGACTGGTGGTCATTTTACCCAAACTTGCCAGGATCAGCAGGGTCGAGCCGACAACCGTAATATAAACACCCAGGTCAAACGCAATCGCGCTGGCCAGTTCAATTTCACCCAGTAACGGAATATCAAAATAGTCAAACCAGGAGGTCAGGAAAGGTTTGCCAAATGCCCAACTGGCCACACCGGTAAACAACGCAATCAGCAAGCCTACGGCCACCACACGCTGATATTCTACGTCCATCCGCGCTTTAACCCAGTCAACCCCCTGTGCAATGTACTGCAGAATAATTGCCACAGCAGTAATTAAGCCGGCAATAAAACCACCGCCGGGTAAATTGTGGCCGCGGAAGAAAATATACACCGATACCATGATAGCCAGAGGCAACAAGCTTTGTGCTACGGTAGACAACAGCACAGAATGGCGCTCTGTTGCCCAGGGCCGGCCTTCACCGTCACTGCTGGGTTTAAATATCGGAATGCGGGTAAGCAGCTTGAAAATACCTAAAGAGGCAATCCCCAATACCGCAATTTCGCCCATGGTATCAAACCCGCGGAAATCAACCAGAATAACGTTAACCACGTTAGTGCCACCGCCACCGGTTTTGGCATTGGCCAGAAAATATTCAGAAATACTGCTGAGCGGCCGGGTCATCAGTGCATAACTTAAACTGCCAACCAGCACACCTACCATACTGGCAATACTGACATCACGTACCACCCTTGGCGCCTCTGATTGTTTGGGTGTTTTATGCGGCAAAAAGAACAACGCCAGCATCAACAGAATAACGGTTACCACTTCTACCGAAAGTTGGGTTAAAGCCAGATCCGGCGCAGAAAAGCGGGTAAAGGCTATTGATACCATCAGGCCAACTACCGAGATCATCAGCAGTGCCACAACCCGTTTACGGTGCCACACTACAGTAGCAAAAGCGGCAATAAGCAACATTGCAGCCCCGGTAGCGTTTACCGCATCAATCGGTAACTCGTCACGCCCTCCCCACAAGGTATCCAGTTCCAGTAATGGCGCACCTGCCAGCACAACAAAAGTTAGCAGCGCCAGCATCATATAGCGTTGCAACGAACCATTGTCGAGCCACTGATAAAATTGATCACAGCGGGCAATCAGCGACTTCACCCCCCCTTCAAAACTATTCAGTGCGTCTACATCAGGCAAGGTATTCTGAAAATCAAACAGGTGTTTGCGGTTAACATAAATCAGTGTACCGCCCGCCAGCGCCAATATGCTCATCATCAGTGGCAGGTTAAAGCCATGCCAGATAGCCAGGCTGTACTCCGGCACCACACCACCGAGCACCGATGCTGAGGCCGCATGCAGCAGATCACCAATTAAATAAGCCGGGAAAATACCCACCAGAATACACAGCGCTACTAATACCTCTACCGGTACACGCATATAACGCGGTGGCTCGTGCGGAGTTTTGGTTAAGCCCTTTGGCTGGCCGTTAAAAAACACGTCATGGATAAAGCGCATTGAATAAGCAACAGAGAAAATGGCCGCTACCGTTGCTAATACCGGAATAACCCACGACAACGACCCCAGCAGGTGCTGATGCAGTGTTTCGGCGAAAAACATTTCTTTTGACAGGAACCCGTTTAATAACGGCACCCCGGCCATTGCTGCTGCTGCAACCATCGCCAGCGTGGCGGTTATTGGCATAAATTGCCATAAACCGTTTAGCTTGCGCATATCCCGCGAGCCGGACTCATGGTCAATAATACCAGCCGCCATAAACAACGATGCTTTAAACGTAGCATGGTTAATAATATGAAACACCCCGGCTACTGCCGCTAAATCGGTACCCATACCAAACAGCAAGGTAATTAAACCCAGATGGCTGATAGTGGAATACGCCAGTAAGCCTTTTAAGTCATGCTTAAACAACGCCAGATAAGCACCTATCAGCAAGGTCGCCAGGCCGGTTAAACTAACCAGAATAAACCATAACTCGGTGCCAGACAGCGCCGGATAAAAGCGCGCCAGCAGGAAAATACCGGCTTTCACCATAGTGGCAGAATGTAAGTAAGCACTTACCGGTGTGGGTGCTGCCATCGCATTGGGCAACCAAAAATGAAACGGGAACTGTGCCGATTTGGTAAAGCAGCCCAGCAAAAACAGCACTAACAATACCGGATACCAGCTGTGTTGTTGGATCACATCAGTGCTGGCCAGCACTACATCTAAATCATAACTGCCTACCACCTGCCCTATTAATAAAAATGCCGCTAACAGGGCTAAACCCCCGGCCCCGGTTACAGTTAACGCCATACGGGCACCACGGCGTGCTTCAGCTTTATGCCACCAGAAGCTGATTAACAGGAAAGAGCTGATACTGGTAAGCTCCCAGAACATCCACAGCTGTAGTAAATTGCCCGACAATACTATGCCCAGCATAGCTGTCATAAACAGCATTAAATAGGCATAAAAACGCGGCATCGAATCGCGCTCAGATAAGTAATAGCGCGCATACAGAATAATCAGCAAGCCAATGCCTAAGATCAGCAGGCTGAATAAGTACGCCAGGCCATCAAGCCGTATGGAGATGTCCAGGCCAAGTAGTGGGATCCACGACAGGAAAAAACGTACAGTTTCACCGCTTAATACTTGCCCGGTATGTAATAGCACCAGCATCAGTGCAATAGCAGGCGGCAGAGCGGTAGCCAGTGCGCAGGCACTGCGGTTCCATTTAGCAGCCAGCAGCGGAACCAGAGTTCCCAGCAGCGGCAGAAGTAAAATCCACATGAGTGTCATAACTGTCGCACGTCCTTATTAGAATAAGCTTAACCGATACATCCAGCCTCTGCCATTAATCTTATAGATTAAGTTGTTGATATTTAAGGCAGTTAACTAAGTATAGAAGACAGATTGCCTTTGCAACATGGGCGGGATAAAAAATCAGTTTGTCGGGTATAACGGCAGTATTTATACCGTTATCTACCAGAAAAGTCTATTTAAACCGGCCTGTTTAGCAGTAACCGGCAGTTAGCTTTACCGCACAAAAACTGATATTTATCGCAATATGCAACAGCGGCTATTTGCTTTGCTAACTGGCGCCAACACGGTAAACAGGATACAACTAACCAGGTTAACAGCAGCCAACCCAGAGGAGGCTTTATGACAACCCGCACCGAACGTGACAGCATGGGCGAATTACAGGTACCCGCATCCGCGCTATATCAGGCACAAACCCAGCGCGCCGTGCAAAACTTCAGTTTAAGTGGTTTAACGCTGCCACAGCAGTTTATTCAGGCGCTGTTGCAAATTAAAAAAGCCGCAGCAGCTGCCAACCAACAGCTTGGCTTACTGGATGACAGCATCAGCCAGGCAATTATACAGGCTGCAGATACTCAGCTGGCAGCAACCGATATGCGGCATTACCCGCTGGATGTCTTTCAAACCGGTTCCGGTACCAGCAGTAATATGAATGTAAACGAAGTGCTGGCGACACTGGCCAGCCAAAACCTGAACGCTACTGTAAGCCCGAACGATCACGTTAATCTGGGCCAAAGCAGTAACGACACCATACCCTGCGCTATTCACGTTAGCGCTGCGCTGGCACTCCAACAGCAGTTATTACCGGCCATACAGCTATTACAGCAGCGCCTGGCAGAAAAATCAGCCGAAGTAGGTCACCTGATTAAAACCGGCCGCACCCACCTTATGGATGCCATGCCGGTTAGCTTTGCCCAGGTACTGGGTGGCTGGCTGGCTCAGCTGCAATTTGCTGAACAACAACTGCAGCACCAGTTAAGTCAGTTGCAGGCGCTGGCACAAGGTGGCACAGCAGTAGGTAGCGGTATTAATGCCGATCCACGCTTTGCAGCAGCATTTTGCCGGCAACTTAGTAGCAACACCGGCATGCCCTTTCGCCCTGCGGATAACTTTTTCAGCGCTATTGGCTCACAGGATACTGCCGTGGCAACATCCGGTGCATTAAAAACCCTGGCCGTGTGTCTGATGAAAATATGCAACGACTTGCGCTGGATGAACTCCGGCCCGCTTGCCGGGCTGGCAGAAATAGAATTACCGGCACTACAGCCTGGCTCATCTATTATGCCCGGCAAAGTTAACCCGGTAATACCTGAAGCTGTTGCCATGATAAGCGCCCAGGTAATAGGCAATGACACCACCATCACTGTAGCTGGCCAGTCTGGTAATTTTGAACTGAATGTAATGCTGCCGGTTATTGCCTACAACCTGCTGCAGAGCATTGAGCTGCAAGCCAATGGCTGCAAAGCGCTGGCAGAGCAGGCCATTAAAGGCTTCACCGTGCGTGAAGACAATATCAGTAAAGCGCTGGCACGCAACCCTATTCTGGTTACCGCGCTTAACCCGTTAATTGGCTATGCCAAAGCGGCAGAAATTGCCAAACAGGCCTATAAACAGCAACGGCCGGTACTGGATGTTGCCCTGGAACATACCAGCTATAGCCGTAGCGAACTGGAAAAACTGCTCGACCCGGCACGCCTAATTAGCGGCGGTAATGTCGGCTAATCAGCCATATTTGGTTCAAATACGAACATTTTGCGCTAAAGCCTGGTGATTTTATCGCCACGGCTTGCGCTTTATTGCCCCTTTCGGCCATAACTATGCCCGCAGCAATCTTATTACTACCTTGGCACACCCCAAATTTGCCACCGATAGACAAAAAACAATTAATAGCTGCATATAAAAATAATTATTTAAAATCAACAGGGTGTCTTACATTCTCGGTTAAGTAGTACGACAGTAAAGCGCCTAAAGCAAAGGGTAGCTAACAATGTTTAATAAAACACTTCTTGCCATTCTGGTTGGCAGTAGTTTGTTGCTGGGCTGCAACAGCAGTGACAACGACGACACAACACTAGAACCTGATACCGGTGCTGAAACGCCGGCACCGGATACCGGTGTAGTTAATCTGACAGATCTGGACACGGTATACGGCTATGCCGCAGAAAATGGTGGCACCACCGGCGGCAGCGGCGAAAACAAAGTAGAAGTTACTGTTTGTACCGGCGAAGAAATGATCAGTGCCATTAAAAATAAAGATCCAAACCGCCCGCTTACTATCTGGGTAAACGGCACTATTACGCTGCAAAATACCAACGACAGCCGCATTGACATTAAAGATGTATCGGATATTTCTATTATAGGTCTGGGTACTCAGGGTGAAATGGCCGGTATAGGCTTTAATATTGTACGGGCCGAAAATATTATTATCCGCAACCTGCGCATTCATCATGTGCGCGCCAATATGGGCGCACCGGGCGATGGCATCAGCATGGAAGGCCCGGTACGCAATATCTGGATTGACCATAACGAAATCTACAACAGCCTGACAGTAGACGACCCGGCACTCACTGAAGATCAGGTAAAAGACTACTATGACGGCCTGGTAGATGCCAAAGGCGATGCCCAGTTTATTACCATCTCGTTTAATAAATTTCATAACAGCTGGAAAACCTCGCTGGTAGGCTCATCTGACAGCGACAATTTTGACCGCACGCTAACCTACCACCACAACCATTGGTATAACGTTAATTCGCGCCTGCCACTGTTCCGCTTTGGCAAGGGCCATATCTACAACAACTTTTATGATGGCGCGCTGGAAAGCGGTATTAATTCGCGCATGGGCGCAGTGATCCGTATTGAACACAACCACTTTGCCGATATGAAAAATCCGGTAATGTCGCTGTACAGCCAGGAAATTGGCTACTGGCAACTGATTGACAATATCTTTGAAAATATTACCTGGCAGGAAAGCCCGAACGACGGTGTCATTGCAGGCGAGAATGCAGCATCTACCGGTGAGCTGAACGTACCATACGACTACAGCGGTAACCTGATCCCGGTACACAATGTTAAAGCTACTGTACTGTCTTACGCCGGTGTGGGTGTTATCGACACACCACCAAGCCCCGGTTTGTGTGCCCCACCGCCACCGGCAGAGCCGGTCGATCCGGGGCCGGAGCCAGTACCGATTGACCCGGTAGAACCCCCGCTGAGTGTCGATTGGGGTAGCTATGATGGCAGCCTGCAGCCCTTTGCTGCTAACGCCATTACTTTACCGGATGGCACACAAAGCAGCTTTGAGCCACAGCAAAGTGGTGGCGTAGCCGAGCCAAACCTGTTTACCGCCAACGGTGATGGCACCATAACATTCGACAGCCTGGCCAATGCAGCCGATCGCAGCCGCGCCAAGCTGAGCAATGTAGCCCCGGCAGATGGTGTTTATCCGAAGTTTTTCACCCTGTTAATGGGTATGAAAGGTAATGCCGGTGGTAACCGCATTCTGGAAACCGAAGTTGCCCTGGGCGACACCGCCGCAACCGGCGCCAGCAGCCGGTTAAAAATAGTGTTTCGTAATGACGGCAATAACTCGGGTGTACAACTGGAAAATGCCGATAACGGCTCTTCTGTTACCGCCGGTAAAGGTAACGAGCCCGATCCGCTGGATATGAGCCAGTTCCGGGTTTATCACTTCACCATTGCCTTAACATCGCCTACTACCGGTAATGTTGCCTTGTATGTGGCAGGCAACAACACGCCGCTGGTGCAGCTTGAAGGCGTAACCATGCGCCCTGCCAGCAATAATACCGATAACTACCTGCAACTTGGCGATGCCGGAGGCAGCGGTTATCTTGGTGATATCGACTGGGTACTGTGGAGCGACGCCGGAGCTTATACGCCAGATATGCTAAAAGGCTTGCTGCCTGCCGGCATAGGTGATATCAGCGGTTACGAAGCACAGCCTTAAATGTTTATAAAAACACAGCCTGAAAGTTGCTCAGGCTGTGTTTTTTATTTTGCAGAAACTATTGGCGCGACGCTAAACGCCAACGTAAAGCAACTAAACCGGTACAAAACATAAACAGCATACCTGGCTCAGGAATGCTAGTAGGAGGCTCTCTGTTAATGCTGGCAGTACCAATAAACAATTGTTCATAACCATTGTTTATATTTTTGCCATAACCTGAAAGTGCGCCGCTACAGATCTCATCTGTACGCATACCGAATAAAGGATCACACCCCATTCGAAAATCAATGTGTAAGGTGTAGCTTTGTAACAACTGATCGTCCAGCGCAAAAAGGCTTTCCAGCAACGTGTTTAATTCTGGCGCAATTACCGCATAAGCAGCGGTATCAGCGCCCAGATTATGGTTGACCGGGCCGTCTTCCGCCAGAGGTGAGCTACAGCTTACCGGCGTTGGCATGCCGGGGATCAGGCTGTAATTAATGCAGATTGGCCCGCCAGCTAGTACATAATCTGTAGCCGAGTTATTGCCAACCACAGGCCCGCTGCCAACTGAGCTATAGTCAGCAACGTTACCCAGAAAAGTGCCTCCACCACCTTCAGAAACCAGACTATAAGCACCAGCATTATTGGTAAAATCAAAAATACCAACCCGGTTACCACTGTTGTCAGTAACTTCCATCTGAGCCCATACCGCCAGGCTTTGCAGATTGGCACCGTTCAGATTGTTATTGTTAAAAAAGAATGCCATAGCATCGCCAGCCAGATAGTTCTTCAGTGCCAGCAAAGAGCTATCCCAGGTATTGGCTTTATCACCAACAAACGCTGTTACCTGATTAGGATCGGCCGTAGTGCCTGTGCTGAAAAAGTTAGAACCGTTGACACCTTTAGGTGTACTGTAGGCATTGTCCATACCGGAAAAATTAGTATTTACCGGGTTACCGCTGGCACCTGTAGCAACGACAACCAGATCCTGGATCTGTCCGGGGCCGGATTGGATGTAAAACGGGCAGCTGTTGTTAAAATTGGCACAACCTGTCTGCAATGCCGCTATCGGCATAGAATACGAGTTAAAATCACCATAGGTCACATAACCTATACCGGTTAAATCAATCATCGCAGCAGACACAGGCAAATTTCCTGTTAACAATAACAGGGATAACATCGTCTTGCGTTTCATAACTAATATCCTTATACGTTGTCTTACTACACCTATCGCAGTTCTATTGCTTAACTTCTGCATCAGCAATGCAGGTCAATAATAAAATTGCATAAACCACGCCAGAATATTTACTCTTTCTAAAGTAGTAAGTTATGAAAAACACTTTTCCCAGCACAGGGAACAATGTAAACAAACCGGACAATCTCATTTAAGAACAGCTAGTTAAAACACTCATCCAACCAAACAGAAAAGGTTAACCATATATAAGAAAACAATAATGCATTAAATTAAATATGTAACATAAAAAAACAATAAGTGATTTAGCATGCCGGGAAATCAGCTGTACTTTTTGACTATTCTGCTAAATATTTATTGTCAAAAGTAGGCCAGCTTCCAGTATAATTGCTACTTTTTAACACCCAAATAACAAAGGAAGCAGTTTTATGGAAAACACCTTAGATACCTCCGTGCCTCAACCTGCTCAGGCCCGCATCAGCAAGGTTGCATTTAGCGGTCAGGCCAGTGAGTTTTTTGGTATCTGGATTGTCAATCTGCTACTGAGCATTGTTACCTTAGGTATATACAGTGCCTGGGCTAAAGTACGCACCAACCAGTATTTTTATGGCCACACCCGCATTGAAAACCAGCCATTCCGTTATCTGGCTACACCGGTACAAATTCTAAAAGGCCGCATTATCGCGGTTATTATCTTTGCACTGTTTTTCATTGCATCATCTTTATCGCCGCTGCTGGCAGTTGTGCTGGCGCTTTTATTTCTGCCAGCTTCACCCTGGTTAATTGTACAAAGCCTTAAATTTAATATGCGTATGACCAGTTACCGTAACGTGCGGTTTGCCTTTCACGGTGATTATGCCGGCGCATTTAAATACTTTGTATTGTTGCCGGTGCTGGCTCTGTTCACTTTCTACCTGGCCATGCCTTGGGTATTGAAAAAAATTGACCGTTATATGTGCAGTAATACCAGCTTTGGTGGCCAGAAAATGCAAATAAATACCGACACCAGCTCATACTATATCGCTGTTTTAGTCGCTATGGCTGCCGTTATGGGCGTTATTACGGTGATGATAATTATCGGTGCAGTATTAGTTGGCGTTATGGCCGCTACCGGCGCCGCAAACGTTGGCGTTGCTACAGTGCTTATTACCGCAGCAGTATTTGTTATGTATTTTTTTGCTTTTGCTTTAAGCGCCGCGATTTACCACAGCATGATCCGCAACCATATCTTCGAGCGCACCGAACTGCCCGGCATTGCTAAATTTAAATCTGAAATGCAGGTAATGCCCTATTTATGGTTAACAGTAACAAACCTGCTGGCAATTATTTTCAGCCTGGGCCTGGCGTATCCGTGGGCAAAAATCCGTAAAGCCGCTTATCTGGCTTCCGTAACGACAATAGCAGTATATCCGCAGGCCGACTCGCTGGTTGATCAGGTACAGCAAAGCAGCAGTGCATTTGGTGAAGAAGCCGCAGGCTTGTTTGACATAGATGTGTCGTTAGCCTGATGTCAGCCTCACCTGCCGTTAATGGCCAGTTTCAGCATGCCGGCAGCAGCACCTTATACCGTGCTGTTGCCACTTTCGCAGATAACGGCCAGCTTATTATTCGCAATAGTGACAATGATACCGCACTTACCGAAGCCACACCGGCCGACTACCGTTTTGGCAGTGTAATACCGGGGCTGGCTGTTGAGCTACAACTGCGTGATGGCGCCATCTTTGTACCAGACAATCCGCGTTTTCGCTGGCCACAGTTATCCGGCACGGCGAAAACAGCTGCCAGGCTGGAAAGCCACAAGCTGTCTATTCTGGCGGCAGTTGTTCTGTCGCCCTTGTTACTGTGGTGGATTATCGTTGATTTAATGCCCATGCTGGCAAGTGCTGCGGTGCCGCTGGTGCCCGACAGCGTTAAACAGCAAATGGGGCAGCAAACATTTTATACCTTGCAACAAACTGCGCTGCAGCCAACAGAGCTAACTCCGGCACAACAAGCTGCGGTGCAGTATCACTGGCAAATGGCACTGCAAAAGCTACCGCTGGAATATAACAGCTACAAATTGCATTTATATAAATCGGACTTTTTTGGCGCTAATGCCTTTGCCCTGCCAGACGGCACCGTAGTTATAACAGATGAACTGGTAACCTTATTAAAAGACAAACCCGACGCCATTCTGGCCGTGCTGTTACACGAAATAGGCCATGTTGAAGGCCAGCACAGTGTGCGGTTAATTGCCCAGTCGCTGGGGGCTGCACTGGTATTCGGTATTTTATTTGGCGACCCTGAAGGCATTGCCGACTTATTACTTGGCTCGGGCTCTGTCATGTTGCAAAGTGCTTTTTCACGCGATATGGAACGTGAAGCTGATAAGTTCGCTGTTGAGCAATTAAAAGCGCTGGGTAAATCGCCCTCAGCTTTCGCCGATGCGATGTCGGCATTACTGAGCGAGCGCAGTACTGACGATCAAGGTAGCAGCACATTATTAAAATACCTCAGCACCCACCCCGACACGCGCGAGCGTATTGAACAAGCCCGGCAACACGACCCCCCCTGAATACCAGCGCCAGATTCCGCTGGCGCTGTTTTATTGCTATAGTTGCCAGCAAAACCAAACAGGGACAATACCTTATGTTTCGCTTTGCCAGTTTAGCCTGCGCTTTATTTGCTACCGGCCTTTTTACCAGCAACCTCAGCGCCGCACCGGTGGTACTGTCAGATATTAAAGGTTATGGCTTTGACCAGCAACGCCAGTTGCAGCAATTCAGTGTGCTGGTGTTTGACGATGCCAGCGGCAAAGTGCTGGCACGTGGTGACAGCGCTATAGCAGCCCAATATCCTCAGGCCCAAAAGCTGCCAGGCAACGGTAAAACGGTATTACCGGGTTTAATTGACGGCCACGGCCACGTATTGGGCTTAGGGCAATATTTAGCTGTGGCAGAACTGCGTGGCAGCGAAACAGAACAAGACGCCGTCACGCGGGTGGCACAATTTGCTGCCGCTAATCAGGACGCGCCCTGGATTATCGGCCGTGGCTGGAACCAGGTATTGTGGCCCACTAAGCAGTTTCCTACCACCGCATTACTGGATGAAGCTGTTAATAATAAACCGGTGTATTTAACCCGGGTTGACGCCCACGCCGGTTGGGCCAACAGCAAAGCGCTGGCGCTGGCAGGTATTACTAAAGACACCATAGACCCACCCGGCGGCGAGATTATCCGCGACAGTAAAGGCAACCCCACCGGCGTATTAATAGATAACGCCATGGCGCTGGTAGAACAACATATACCCGAACCCGATGAAAACGACACCCTGCGGGCGTTAAACGTAGCATTTTCTCATTTGCTAGCGTTGGGCATAACCAGTGTACACGACGCCGGTGTTGATACCGGCACCGTTAAGCTGTACCAAAAACTGGCGGCAGAGCAAAAATTGCCGCTGCGTATCTACCCGATGCTTTCGGCGCGTGATCCACAGCTACCGCAGTGGCTGCAAGCCGGTATTATTGATGATAAAACCGACTTTCTGGATATCCGCTCGGTTAAAATTTATGGCGATGGCGCCCTGGGCAGCCGGGGGGCCGCACTTATCGAGCCCTACAGTGATCAGCCATCGCAAAAAGGCTTATTGGTTACCCAGCCGGACCAGTTAACGCAAATTATGCAAATGACAATAGATGCTGGTTTTCAAACCAACGTGCACGCAATAGGCGATTTAGCTAACCGCCTGGTGCTGGACCGCTTCGAGCAATTAGTGCCGGAGGATAAACGCCAGGCAAGCCGCCACCGGGTTGAGCATGCGCAAATTGTGTCGCCAAAAGATATTCCGCGCTTTGCCAAACTGCATGTGTTACCGGCAATGCAAGCGGTGCATGCCACCTCAGATAAAAATATGGCCGGTGATCGCTTAGGCGTAGCACGCCTGCGCGGTGCCTATGCCTGGCGTAATTTTATCGACCAGGGCAGTATTATTGTTGGCGGCTCAGATTTTCCGGTCGAACTGGCCGAACCATTTCATGGTATTCATGCCTCGGTTACCCGGCAAAGCCAGGACAACCAACCGGTGGGCGGCTGGTTGCCAGAGCAAAAACTCAGCTTAACTGAAGCCTTGCGCTCTTTTACTGTTGACGCCGCCTACGGCGCCTTCCAGGAAAACAGTATGGGCACCCTGGCGCCCGGCAGCTGGGCCGACTTTATTCTGGTAGATCGCGATATCTATAATATCCCGGCCGAGCAGTTATGGCGGGTACAGGTAGAGCAAACCTTCGTTAATGGTAAGCAGGTATTCGCTAAATGATCAGCCAGAAATGGAGCAAGTTAATCCGCTCCTTGCAGCAGAAGAAATACCGTAAAGCCGAGCAGCTGTTTTTTGTTGAAGGCGAAAAAGCCGTGCTGGAATTACTGGCCTCTACTTGGCAGGTAGAGGCTGTTTTTGCTACCGAACACTTTTTACAGCGCTACCCAAAGCAAGTAACCGCCGCCGCACTAGTGCAGCAATGCAGCGCCGATGAACTGGTAAAAGCTGGCACCTTTAGCAGCAACGATGCCGCTTTGGCGGTGGTAAAAATGCCCGCGCACAGCGATTTTGTGCCGCATAGCCAAGGCTTTGTGCTGGTATTGGATCAGGTAAACGACCCTGGTAACCTCGGCACCATTATCCGCATTGCCGACTGGTACGGTATAAAACATATTGTTTGCTCGCCAGACACCGCCGATTGCTACAACCCCAAGGTAATTGCCGCCGCCAAAGGCTCGTTTTTGCGCGTGCAACTGCATTATCAAAACCTGCAACCGCTGCTGGCACAAGCCACGCTGCCGGTGTATGGCGCGTATTTGGGTGGCGAGTCGGTACACAGCTTAAAAATTAGCCAACCCGGTGGATTTATCGTGCTGGGTAATGAAGCTAATGGCATCAGCGCAGAGTTAGAGGGGGTGATCAGCCGCAAAATCACCATTCCGGCTTTTGGTGAGGCAGAGTCGCTTAATGTGGGTATAGCGGCAGCGGTAATTTGCGATAATTTGCTGCGGCTTAGTTAGTAGCTTTAGCAGCGTAAACACTAGCAGTAATTGCGGCTAACGCTCCGCAAAGGGGCCGACAAATAACCGAAGCTTTTACCGGTTTCAGCGACCAAGGGGAGCGACTGTTGCGGTTTGTTAGCTTCACTGGCCAAAATTGACCAACCCTAGCATCTTGAATAGACCAAAGATAAAGGTGGCTCCCGCAACAGACAGAACCACCACAGCGAGTATTGGATGATTTAAAAATCTATTTCTGAGCTGATCGGTCAAATTGCTACCAAATGATTTATTATAAGCAACCACCGCATTATGTAATTCAATAGACAGTTCTTTTTGCGCAAGTGGAAAAGAGTCATTTAAGTTTACAAAAGGCGAAGTCATTGATGAAGTTTGCAGCCTAGACTCAATATTTTTAAACGCTGATAAAAACAGATTCTCTAAAGCAGATTTTCTATTAACAAGCTCTTCTTGGGCTACATCTTTGAACTTCGACGTAGAGGTGACTCGCTGGCTGTTTCCAACAAAATCGATGATTGTGGCAGAAATAAGCTTTCTTTCCGCCTCAAACTCATTAACCATGACTTTGTGCGCACGTTGAATCGTCATACTTGAGTGCAATACCCCTCTAGCATTCATTTCATTCTTGACCCGAAGAAACTCCTCACCAAGAATTCTATTCCTCTCTTCCCACCGCAGAGCAAACAGTTCCCGCAGATCCTGATCCATTGGTAGTCCTTAGCTTCAAACACCGGCGGAGCGTAGCGAGGTACGCGTGTTTTGACTTGTTATGCTTCACTTACACTTCACTCGAAAATCAGCAATATTATCTGAAAATAACGAACCCAATCTTCCATTTGCCGGGTTATATCCAAGCTCACTATTTGTCATGATGTGTTGCACTTGCTCTTTTAAGTCTTTGGTTAAATGGGCAAGTATGAACTCTATAAAGCTGGTAACAACCGCATGATCTTCGAAAATAGTATCGTATTTTACGGAGATCAGAGAAATACCCATTGCGCTTTGCCACATATCTTCATATCCAGTAAACACAGGCACTTTCCCTTTGAAATATACTTCCCCGATTTTTAGCTTATTCACTTCTACATTGCCATGAAGTAAGTCATTTCGCTCATTCATCAATGTGTGGAATTTCTTGCATATACCATCAGAGTAATCGACAGGACGTATGAAACCTATACAATTTAGATGAAGTGATTGAACTCGAATGTCTATCGGCTGGCGTATGGTGTTTTGAAAGAACCTTTCGTTTTGTTTTATTTCAGGTTTGGCAAGCACAAAAATAAGCAAATTAACAAATGACTCCGCAAGCACAGGGAGCATCGCTCGAAGTCCAAATGTCATCCCAATCGCGTTGTCGTATTTGTCTCGGATATGTTTCCAATTTTCCTTCAGATTTGGAAGATTTTCTTCGCTAAATTTAACTAGCTCCCGATCTGCATCCACTTTAATATCTAGCGCGTTTAAGGATTTAATATTTTTTGTAACGACAGAGTTGATGCGGTGGTATGGATTTAAAAATCTTGTCCATTTTTCAAGCTCTGTTCGTACCGAGCTCATGGATTTTCCATGGTTTGCGAAATCTGACTTTATTTGTTTGATAAAGTCTTCGAGTGTTAAACCTTTATCGTCGTGTTCGCCAATAAGGTGCACTTCAGTTCGAAAGTTATGCCCTTGGACAGAGACTATTCCGAAATCGCCTGCTAAAGACCACTCCCAATGGATAAGATTATCTGAAGAGTCATTTCTAAGAAAATTTTGAAGCCCATTTGGAGTTCCGTATTTAGCATGTAAATAGCAGTACAGATCTATTGGCTTAATCTCATTCGTAAACTCCCAAATTGTCACCTTCTTCGGAAGCTTATCTCCAGTAATGATTTTTGCTAGGCATGTTGGGTGAACAGCCTCTAACTCAAGAAAATAGTTATCCATTACTCACAGTCCCGATAGAGCATAACAATATTATTAAAAGGCAAAATCCCTGCTTCAATCGCAGGAGCCTCTCTTCTATCTTGTTTTCACATCTCGCTAAACTAGCCAACATTTGTTGCTAAATCAACCACATCTTTGCTATCAGCTCTCAGGCAGCCTGCTGCTGCCTATGATTTGGTTACACACCCTTTTTGATAACTGTCAGCGTTCTTTCGATAAAACGCTCAACGGCAGGTTGCGGAATAAAATCAGTTTTATGTTCCGGGTTAAAAGTGCGCAGGATGTGCTGTATTTCAGCGTTGTCTTTAATTTCACTGACTGTCAGGCCTTGTTCACGCAACACTTTTACTTGTGCAACCCACTGCAGGGTGTTTTGCCGGAACAACTTGAGCTGCTGCTTGTCACTTGGTTCACCATGGCCCGGTACGATAAGACTGTTTTCATCACCCAAATTTAAGATCGCATCAACAGCAGCGACAAAACCGGCTACCCCTCCGGCATAAAAGGTCGGGTGCCAATTGGTAGTATAAATATCGCCAACAAAAAGGGTATTACTTGGCTTATGCACGAAGATGGTATCGTTGGCAGTGTGTGATTTCACCGTCACGGTGTCAAAATCTGCGAAAGCAGCCGCAGACTGTATAAACTCACTACCAGCGGCAATAAAATAGGCATTGCCACCGCTATGGTCACTATGATCATGCGTGTTCAGAATATAAGTTACTTGCTTACCAAAGATACTTTTTACCAGTGCACTTAACGCTTCCAGCTGGTTTTCGCCCGGCATCGGGTCAATAAGCACGACTCCTTTTGCCGTGTTAAAGACACCAATATTGGTGGAATACGCTGGTGTTAATATATAGGCATCCGCTGAGCGTTTAGTTACGCTAATGTCTGCCGTATCGGCAAAGCCGGACAAAGGATAGGTTAATGCTATAAAAATTAAGATGAATTTCATTAAGAACCCTTTAATTGTTGAGTCTGCGACAACTCAGTTTGCATCGGCAGTGTAGTTATTTCTATTAATGTACTGCTCGGGCTTAATGTCTTTTCTAAGCGGTAACTGTCATAACTTTTTCAGCTGTTGAGTGCGGGCTTTTTAAGCCAGCGCTCTGAGCACTGCTTGGGGTTCTTTAGCGACAACATGCAACAATGCTAAAGCAGGCCCATGTGGCGTGCGGTCGCCACGCTCCCAATGCCGCAAGGTAGACACGCTAATACAAAACTTAGCGGCAAACTCCAACTGAGTCATGCCCAGTTTATGCCTAATTCCCGCTACATCTACCTCTGCCGGGCGATGCGTTTTTGCTGCAACAGGTTGTCCTCTATTTAGCTCTATGGCTTCTTGCAACCCCTGCGCAATACTGTCAAATGCCTTAGCCATAATGTTTCTCCAATGCTGTATCAACAAGAATACTAACTAACTTCGACAACGCGTTTCTGTCTGATTTAGACAAATTCGCCCGTTCGTTTTTGCCAAACAGCGTGAGTAAATACAGTGGTATTCGCTCATCGTGATAATAATAAATAACCCTTACACCACCACTTTTTCCTTTGCTGCCACGACTCCAACGTAATTTACGAATGCCACCGGTACCTTCCATCAGATCTCCCGCTTTTGGGTGTTCTGCAAGGTAATCAATAACGGCTTTACGCTCTTGCTCAGTGAGTAAGGCATCTGCGCGTTTGATGTATTCCGGCAATTCGGTGATCGTCGTCAGCATGGTAGCAATATAATCCAATGGATTACTTTAAGCAAATATGGATTCACAGATTAGTTCCGCTGCGCTTAAGCATTAACAGCTAAGCGGCTTTGCGCTACACTGGCGGCAGTTTTAGCTTATTAATTTGTGGTGCCGGTTATGCCTTTTCCTACTATTGAACACTCTGTTGGTAACACCCGGCTGGTAAAGCTGCAGCGTATGGCGGCACATACCAACAGCACGGTATTGCTTAAGCTGGAAGGTGATAACCCGGCCGGTTCGGTAAAAGACCGCCCGGCGCTTAATATGATAGTGCAGGCCGAACTGCGCGGCGCAATTAAACCAGGCGATCGTATTATTGAAGCTACAAGCGGCAACACCGGTATTGCGTTGGCAATGGCAGCAGCCATTAAAGGCTACGCCATGACGCTGATTATGCCCGATAACGCCACTGCCGAGCGTAAAAGCGGTATGCGTGCTTATGGCGCCGAGTTGATACTGGTAACCAAAGAACAAGGCATGGAAGGCGCCCGTGATTTAGCCCTGCAAATGCAGGCCGAAGGTAAAGGCATAGTGCTGGACCAGTTTAATAACCCGGATAACCCGGCAGCACATTACGCCAGCACCGGGCCGGAAATATGGCAGCAAAGCCAGCAGCAGGTTACGCATTTTGTTAGCAGCATGGGCACTACCGGCACCATTATGGGGGTGTCACGCTATTTAAAAGAACAAAACCCGGCGATACAAATTATTGGCCTGCAACCGGCTGAAGGAGCCAGCATTCCCGGCATCCGCCGCTGGCCCGAGGCTTATTTACCAGGCTTTTTTGATAAAAGCCGGGTTGATCAGGTTATAGATATCGGCCAGCAGGACGCATTAACTGCTATGCGCCGCTTAGCCCGTGAAGAAGGTATCTTTGCCGGTGTCAGTTCAGGCGGTGCGGTACATGCTGCAATTAAACTGGCCGAGCAACTCGACAATGCAGTAATCGTAGCCATTATTTGCGATCGTGGTGATCGTTACTTGTCCTCTGATATCTTTTAAAGCCTGCCGGTTTATCCCGGCCAGCGCCTTTTTTGCCAGAATAGTTGGCCGCGTAATTTGGTCTTAGCAAAAAATTACGCTATCCTTTAAAGCCCTCCTGCTTTAATTCTGATAAAAAATAAGGATTTACTATGTTTTCACTTCGCAGTATCAGTCTGATAGCTGCTGTTGGGCTATTTCATTTTTCAGCCCATGCCAATGACACAAATGACATTAAACAACAACTCGCCACGCTAAAAGCACAAATTGCAGCACTGGAACAGCGCCTGGCAGATCAGGAAGCCGCAACCGAAAAAACCGCAGTAGCTCAGGCAGCTTTGCAGGAAAAAACTGCAGCGGCCAGCACTGACACCGGCGAAGCGGCAGAGCACAACACCGACGGCATAAGCCTGGGTGGTGCTATCCGTACCAACTACAGCCACACCTCGTACAGCGACGGTAATAAAAACCGTGGTGGCGACTTTGCCTTTGACATCTTCCGGCTGAATTTAAACGGCAGCATCGGTGATGTGCTGTTAAACGCCGAGATCCGCTTTTTTGATTATATGACCGCCGTGAAATACGCCTATGTCGGTTATCAGCTAACGGAAGACTGGCAGGTACAGGCCGGTATTACCCAGGTGCCTTTTGGTAACTGGCCGTATAACTCGCATAACTATTTTTTTAGCACTAACTATTACCTGGGCCTGGAAGATGACCATGATCTGGGCATTATGTTTAAACGTCAGTTGGCGGATAACTGGCAGTTGGATCTGGGCTTTTTTAAAAATGACGAACTGGGCGGCGTAGATGGTTTTGTCAGCAGCCGGGCCGATCGTTACTCGTACGATATTGTTGGCTACCGTCAGGGCGAAGATGGTATTTATGACGACCCGGCGCAACCACTGGGCGAGTACAACACTTTCGCTGGTCGGTTTGCCTATCAGCTAGAACACAGCAGCGATTTTACTACTGAACTGGGTGTTTCGGCCCTGGCCGGTGGCCTGCACAATGGCACCGCGCGTGCGGGTAGCTACAATGCCTGGGCATTGCATTTAAACAGCCATTATCAGCGCTGGAACCTGCAATTGCAGCATGGCGAATACCGTTACAACCTTAATGATATAGACGGTAATGCAATTGATCAGATGGCCGTAGGTGCCTATGCATTTTACGACAGCATTGCTGCCAAAGCGAAAACCAGCACTGTTAACCTGGCTTACAGCCTGCCTGTTGAGTGGGGCCCGGTAACCGGCCTGCAGTTTTATAACAACTACGGCCTGATATACGACAAATCTGATAACAGCCGCGACACCATGATGAATGTCACCGGCTTTTCTGTCGCCGCTGGCGGCCTGTTTACTTATTTTGATTTAGTGCATGCCAGAAATCAGCCGTTTGTTGGTGGCAGTATTGCCGGTGACAGCGATGAAACCGAGCGGCGCTTTAATATTAATATCGGCTACTACTTTTAAAAAATGCTTCGGCTTTGATAACAGTACAAGGATAACACCATGACAGATAACAAAGATCCGATGATACCGGACGGCAAGGTTAACCCAATCGATACCGACTACCAGATAGGCCAGGACAATATACTGGTAAAGGTTGGCCCCTTTGGCCTGGATATTCATAACAGAGTTTTTTTAGTATCGGCTCTGGCAGTCATACTGTTTGTTGTGCTGACGATCAGCTTTAAACAACAGGCAGAGCCGGTTTTCAGCAGCATTCGCGGTTGGCTTACCGCAAACCTGGACTGGTTTTTTATCTCAGCAGCCAATATTTTTGTGTTGTTGTGTTTAGCCCTTATTGTATCGCCGCTTGGCAAAGTACGCCTGGGGGGCACCGAAGCCACACCAGACTTTGGCTACGCTGGTTGGTTTTCCATGTTGTTTGCCGCCGGTATGGGTATTGGCCTGATGTTTTACGGCGTGTCTGAACCCTTATCGCATTTTAGTAGCGCTTATGCCGGGGTAAATATTGAAGATGGCGTACGTGTTGACTGGGCACCACTGGGTGGCGCAGCGGGTGACGCTTTAGCGGCAGAGCGATTGGGTATGGCTGCCACTATCTACCACTGGGCGCTGCACCCCTGGGCCATTTATGCCATTTTGGCACTGGGTTTGGCGCTGTTTTCGTTTAACAAGGGCCTGCCGCTTACCATCCGCTCGGTATTTTATCCATTGCTGGGCGAGCGTATTTGGGGTTGGCCTGGCCATATTATTGATATTCTTGCCGTTTTAGCCACCTTGTTTGGTTTGGCAACGTCTTTAGGCTTAGGTGCTTCCCAGGCCGCAGCAGGCTTACATTACCTGTTTGACTGGCCACAAAACAATACTATGCAAATATTACTGGTAGTAGGTATTACACTGATTGCGCTGGTATCTGTCGTTGCCGGGCTGGAAGCCGGAGTAAAGCGGCTATCTGAAGTAAATATGATACTGGCAGCAATGTTACTGCTGTTTGTCATTATTGCCGGCCCAACGCTGGCAATTGCCACCGGTTTTGTTGCTAACCTCGGTGCCTATCTGCAACATTTACCGGCGCTGGCAAATCCGCTTGGCAGAGAAGATATTAACTTCTCTCAGGGCTGGACAGCATTTTACTGGGCCTGGTGGATCAGCTGGTCGCCTTTTGTCGGCATGTTTATCGCAAGGGTATCGCGCGGCCGTACCGTGCGCGAATTTTTAATTTCGGTGCTGTTAATCCCCTCGCTGGCTTGTGTATTATGGATGACCGTTTTTGGTGGTACTGCCATCAGCCAGGTGGTGGTGCAAGGTTATGAAGCCGCAGCAAATGCAGAGCTACCCTTACAGTTATTTGCTATGCTCGATGCCCTGCCGCTGGCGCAAATCAGCTCCTTTATCGGCATTATTCTGGTGGTAGTGTTTTTTGTTACGTCATCAGATTCCGGCTCGCTGGTTATTGACACTATTGCCGCAGGCGGCAAAGTAAATGCCCCTACGCCGCAACGCGTATTCTGGTGCACCTTTGAAGGCCTGGTAGCCATTGCACTTATTTTAGGTGGCGGTTTGGTAGCGCTGCAGGCCATGGCGGTATCTACCGGGTTTCCGTTTACCCTGGTGCTGCTGGCCGCCTGCGTGGCAGTGGTAAAAGGCCTGATGTCTGAGCCCAGAGCATGAGGCGGTGAAAAATAAGCCCGGCGGAAAACACACACCATGGAAATAGAACAAATTGAAATACTGGAATTTCTGAAACGGCATTCGCCGTTTCAGGAATTGCCCGAACCGCAGTTATTGCAGCTGGCACAAAGTATTGATGTTGGCTATTTCCAGGCTGGCAGCGAAATACTGCGCTTTAACGAGCCCCTGCAGGCATTGCATTTAATCCGCAGTGGCGCAGTGGAAACCTTCCGCCGTAACGGCGACTTATATAACCGCTTAAGTGAAGGCGGTATTTTTGGCGAACAAGGCCTGCTGCGCGGCGGCAAGGTGCGTTTTCCGGCTTCCGCACTGGAAGATACGTTAATTTACTTTATTCCCGACAAGGTATTTCAGCAGCTGTTTGACAGCAATGAGTTTTTTGCCGATTACGTTGAAGTAGGCGATACCGAGCGACGCCAATCAGGCAAAGCCGCCCGGCAGGCGAAAGCCGATTTGCTCAGTGTAAAAATAAGTACTCTGCTACAGCGCGAGCCGGTATGTCTGGACAGCAGCGCCAGTGTCTGGCAAGCGGCTAAAATCATGACAGAGCAAAGCGTATCCAGCCTGTTGATACTGCACGAGAATACTCCGGATACACCAGGTGCGGCACGGCCCGGTACTCTGGCCGGTATTATTACCGACCGTGATATCCGCTCCCGTCTGGTGGCACCGGGCTTAAAATCCGAGATCAGTGTCAGCCAGATAATGTCAACAAAACTGGTTACGGTTGAACATCAGCAATATGTGTTTGAAGCCATGATGCTGATGCTGCGGCATAATTTGCACCACCTGCCGGTGTTAAAACAAGCCAAACCGGTTGGCGTGCTGGCGTTGTCAGATATTATCCGCTACGAGTCGCAAAACAGCCTGTTTGTGGTCAGCAGAATTTTCCGTCAGCAGTCGGTAGAAGAGCTCAGCGCCCTTGGCAAAGATGTTAAAGCCTGCTTTGTGCGCATGGTAAATGAAGATGCTAACTCGCAAATGATTGGCAGTGCTATGGCAGCTATTGGCCGCAGTTTTAAGCAACGCCTGCTGGAGCTGGCCGAGCAACAACTGGGCCCGCCGCCGGTGCCGTACTGTTTTTTAGCTTTGGGTTCTATGGCCCGCGACGAGCAGCTTATCGTCACCGATCAGGACAACGCCCTAATTCTGGATAACAGCTTTATCGCAGAACAACACGACGCCTACTTTCAGCAACTGGCCAGCTTTGTTTGCGACGGCCTGGCTGCCTGTGGCTACAGCTATTGCAGCGGCAATATTATGGCAACCAACCCTCAATGGCGTCAGCCGCTTAATGTTTGGCAGCAATACTTTACTGACTGGATAGAGCACCCCAGCGCCGAACGCTTACTGCACAGCAATATCTTTTTTGATTTAGACGCAGTGTGGGGCCAAACCCAGTGGGCCGAGCAGCTAAACCAGTTAATACTGGCCAAAGCCGCTGCCCGGCCGCATTTTTTAGCCTGCATGGTACGCAATGCGTTACAGCGCACACCGCCGCTGGGCTTTTTTAAAGACTTTGTGATGGAAAACGACGGCCGGCAAAACAACAGCCTGAATATCAAACGCCGCGGCACCGCACCGATGGTAGATTTAATCCGTGTACATGCGCTGGCACTTGGCTGTGGCGCCACTAATTCGTTCGAGCGGCTGCGTAATATTATTGCTGCCAATGTCTTGCCAAAAGGCCGCGGCGAAGATTTACGTGACGCCTATGAAGTCATCGCCATGGCACGTATCCGCCAACAAGCACTGGCTTTACAGGCAGATGAAACACCCGACAATAATGTTATGCCCGAGCGGTTATCTGAATTTGAGCGCAAGCATTTGAAAGAAGCCTTTTCAGTGCTGAGTAATGCGCAGAAATTCCTTAAATTTCATTTTAAGGCATAGCTATGCTGTATCTGGGGCCATCTGCGTTAAAACACCGTGCCAGCACCCATAATGAGCACCACATTGATAACTGGCAGCAGTTTTACCAGCAGCAAGCGCAAAATGCGCGCCATCCGCTGCTGCACCGCTTTTATCAGACAGGCATCGTAAGCGCTGACACACCGGTATCTGACCTGCCCTTGCTGGCGCTGGATTTTGAAACCACCGGCCTTAACCCGGCCAACAATGGCATTGTCAGCATTGGCTTATTGCCGATGACCTATAAGCAGCTACACAGCTCGCAGGCGCGGCAATGGCTGCTAAAACCGCGTTTTGCGCTAAGTGATGAATCAGTTACGCTGCACCGTATTACCCATTCAGACATTGCCGGCGCGCCGGACTTAACCGCAGTATTGCCAGATCTACTGCAACTTATGGCCGGTAAAGTGATAGTGCTGCATTACCGCGGCATTGAGCGGCCTTTTTTAAATGCGGCGCTTAAGGCACGGCTGGGCGAAGGTATTCACTTTCCGGTGATTGACACTATGGAGTTGGAAGCCAGGTTGCACCGGCACAAACCGCTAAGCTGGTGGCAACAGCTACGCGGGCAAAAACCTGTGTCGATCCGCCTGGCAGACAGCCGGTTACGTTATAATCTGCCCGCCTACCGGCCGCATCATGCGGTAACCGATGCGCTGGCCTGCGCCGAGTTGTTGCAGGCCCAGCTGGCCCACCGTTTTAGTACAAACACGCCAGTCAGCCAGCTCTGGTGTTAACGGTGTAGCCACGTATAATCTGCGTTTTTATTCTGCGAAGGCTGTGTCACTTTGTCTTACGAATATATGGCGCTGGCAGCTGCTGCTTGCTGGGCTTTTGGCAGTTTGTTGTCGGCGCAGGCTTCGTCCCATTTAGGCGCCTTTGCCTTTACCCGCTGGCGTATGCTGTGCGCTGCCAGCCTGTTATGGCTGATAGCCGCCATCAGCGGTGGCTGGGCTACATTGGCGTTTAGCAGCTTTGGCTTGTTACTGCTCTCCGGTGTGATCGGTATTTTTATTGGCGACACCGCCTTATTTGCTGCGATGAACCGCTTAGGCCCACGCCGCGCCGGTGTGTTGTTTGCTACGCACTCGCTGTTTTCTGTGGTGCTGGCGTATTTCTTTCTTGGCGAAACCTTATGGGGCTGGACACTTATCGGCAGCAGTTTGCTGGTAAGCGGTGTGATGATTGCCATTTTCTTTGGTAAACGTAAAACCGAGCTGCATATATGGGAGGCAAACCAAAGCCAGTTAGCCTCTGGCGTGGCGCTGGGTTTGCTGGCCGCATTGTGCCAGGCCGTGGCTACCTTAATGTTAAAGCCTCTGATGGAAACAGATATAGATGCCATAGCCGCTTCAGCAGTGCGTATGACAACCGCTTTTGTGCTGCACCAGCTTATTTTTATGCTGGGTTTTAAATTAGCACGCGCTTATTTACCGATGAACAAAAAAGTGTTTTTGCTGGTGTTGGCTAATGCCGGTATTTCTATGGTGCTGGGTATGACACTGATATTGCAGGCTTTAAAATACGGCGATGCCGGTTTAGTGGCTATTTTATCCTCCGTTAGCCCGGTATTGGTGCTGCCGCTGTTATGGCTGATATATAAACGCAGCCCGGCAACCGGTGCCTGGCTGGGGGCCGCGCTTACCGTGCTGGGAACTGTGCTGATACTGTATTAAGGGCGCAGCCAGCGCTGCATTTGTGGATAACCACCGGCCTGTCCGGCAGGCTGGCACAGCCCATACCAGCTTAGCAGCGGGTGGCCAAACCCACCCTGCTCAGAAAATGCAGTGATATAAGCAGCAGACCCCCCTTTGTAACCGGCAGGATGAAACAAAAACTCTGGCGGTAACTGTAAAGCGGTTAATGCCGCCCAGGACCAGGCAATAGCAGCCATTTCTTCAGCCGGCCCCTGCCCGGCAGACTTTCTCACATCTTCCTGCAACAAGTGCCGGCTGGCAGCAGGCATTACCGCAATATGGCCGGCTTCATGTAGTAAATCTCCGGGGTATTTCAACTGCTGCGTGTCAATACACAAGCCACCGTTTTTAATCTGTACCCCCGGTAAAAACCCAGCCTGTGTCAGCGGCTGCAGCGTCCAGCTAATGCCAATAGTGCTGAAAAAATCCAATATCTTATGCAGTTCGTCTGTCATCTGTAGAGTTCCGGAAAATTGATTTTACAAACAAAGAGCTTCCATAGTGCTTTTTTTCTGTTAGCCTCTGTTTTTATAAAATAAAGTTAACGAATTAGCTATGACTATTTGTAGTTTTGCCTTGCTGGGCACTGTGCCTGAGTACCTGCAAATGCAGCAGGAACTCAGCTTGTTACTGCTGCAGCAGTGGCATGCACATGTTAATAAACGGGACTATCAGGGCGGCTGGGACGTATTAGCTTTACGCTGTGCTACGCAACATCTTAATAGTCACGGTATTTTGCAAAGTTTTGCTATTCACCCCGATGCAAACTGGAGCAACTTACCCTATCTGGAACACAGCCCAGCACTGCTGCACTTTGTAAATACGTTACCTTACCAGCTAAAATCGGTACGATTAATGCGCCTGCATCCCGGCGCTGAAATTAACGCCCACCGCGATCATGGTTTAAGCCTGGAGCATGGAGAAGCCCGGCTACATTTGTCTCTTCAAACCAATGAACAGCTAAATTTTTTTGTGAATGAAAAACGAGTACCTATGCGGGCAGGTGAGCTTTGGTATATCAATGCCGATCAGGTACACAGAGTCGAAAATAAAGGTGCAGAGCCGCGCATTAATTTGGTACTGGACTGCGTAGTAAATGATCACTTAAAGGAGCAAATTTATGCCGGATGCAATGCAACACCACCCAAAGCTGACTGACCTGATGTTGCCAGAGTTGGCTAAGAAAATATTACAGTGCAAAGGTGCAGCTGAAGCCCGCCCGCTAATTGTGTCTTTGCTAACCAGCTTATGCCAGCACATTAACCTCGACCTGCACCCGGATCAATACAGAGATTTGGACTTTACCCTTACCCCCTATGGGAAAGCTGTATCACCCACAACCGCAGCGCAGTGTGCTGAAGATGTTGAACGAAGCAGAGTATTTATGCAGGGAGTATATCAGGCAGTGCATGAACGCCTGAACCCAGAGCGGCCAGTTCAGTTACTCTATGCAGGTACCGGGCCTTTAGGCTGGTTGGTTTTGCCACTGCTCGGTTTATTTAGTGCAAAACAGCTACAGATTACAGCATTGGATATTCACTCATTTTCTCTCGAAAGCTTTCGTAATGTGTGCAATACACTGAACTTGGGAGACAGAATTGCAGATTGGGTATGCGCTGATGCCACTGTGTGGCAGCCGGCAGAAGGTACTACCTACGATATAATCCTGTCTGAAACCATGAATCAATTTTTGGAACAGGAACCACAGGTTCAAATATTCGTTAATTTACAACGCTGTTTGGCAACAGGTGGCAGCCTGATCCCGCAACAAGTGCAACTTTGCGCTGAGCTGGAGTCGCACGACCGCCAACATCAGGCGTGTTACCCACTGGGGCAGGTATTTAATCTGAATAGTGAAAGTGCAATCCGGTTACAGCAAGGAGAAACCAGCATACTCACAGCAACATTCCCTGTACCAATGTCTGAAGCTTGCGCAGTTGATGTAAAACTATGTACCGAAATTCAGGTATACCGGAACTTCTGGTTACGCGAAAATCAAAGTCAGCTCACTCTGCCCAAATACCGACGGCAGGTACGGCTATCTCCCGGCACAAACTTAACATTCAATTATCAGTCGGGTCATTTACCCAAATGGCAGTTACAGTATCAAACTGCTTCTATTGAACTGACACCAAGCAGTGATCTTAGTGGCGAAGGTATCTATCACCTGCACCGTTTATGGCAAAAAACGCTGCTGAAAAAGTTACAAATCTCTTCTGAGCCCACTACACAACCAACTGCTGATGAATGGAATCTTGACCGGGCAGTATTGGATCTAATAGGTACAGGTTTACAACCTGGTATGCAACTGCTACATCGTTGCGACAGCTTATCTGCTCTACAACAGGAAATCCGGCAACTCGCGTTAAGTGAGTTACAAAAACAGGAAATTAATCGTCAGTTAAAAGAACTATCGGCTGCCCGACAACCCACAGCAGTACCTTCAGTGTTGTCAGAAAAGCAATTAGAGTTCTGGCGGCAAAATGGTTATTTAGTTATCCCATCGGTACTTACTGCGGCACAATGCGAGCACAGTCGACAGGCTGTATGGCAGCACCTGCAAGCTGACCCGGAGCACCCTGCCAGTTGGTATCAACATCTGACACTGTGTGAAAAAATTATGTTGCCGCTATTTCGTCATCCTGCTCTGGATGCCAACCGGCAAGTGCCAGTTATCAGGCAAATTTTTGAACAACTCTGGCAACGTACAGATCTGGTTATGAGCACTGACAGAGTCAGTTTTAATCCCCCCCAGACGGCTACCTGGAAGTTTCCTGGCCCAGGCATGCACTGGGATATGGAGCTTCGCACGCCGGTGAAGTTTGCAACTCAAGGTTTAATTTACCTGACAGATACCACAGAACAGCAAGGCGCTTTTTGCTGTGTACCAGGCTTTCATCTGCAGATAGAGCAATGGTTACAGCAACAACAACAGGATGAAAATACTTTGCAGCAGCAAAACTGGGCCCAATGGCCGGTAAAAGCTATAGCTGCCAAAGCTGGCGATTTAATTATCTGGCATCACGCTCTACCTCACGGCCCTTCAAAAAACATGACTGATCAACCCCGTATGGTGCAATATATTAATATGTATCCGGTAGCAGATTAATGTTTACCGTGACGCTGTATTACAACCTGCTACACAACGCTGAACAGTTACAGACTTTATCGCAGCAAACCAGCTTAGATGAGTTTGTGCGCTTGTTAAAATTGTACCTACAATGGCCTGAAGCCAATTTTGAACAAGTGCAGCTTTTTCTGGCAAAACAGAACAGCCTGCCATTTTGCCCGCAGGCTGAGCAATTCAGCCAATGCTGGCAACCCAGCGCTTATCAGGCGAAGCAAAAAACAATTCGCTGGATACCTGCATTTACTAAACCAGTGTTACCTTTTCTGGAAGAGGATATAGCCCTTAGTCGCCAGAGCCTGCTTGCACAATTTATCCAGCCGTATAGCGATGTAGCTGAATTATTAGCACAACGGGAAAAACTTCCGCCAATACAACCGGCCTTACTAATTTTTCATTGGTCAAGATGTGGCTCTACATTGTTGTCTGGCAGTTTTATGCTGCAACCTGAATGTAAAGTATTATCAGAGTCGATGCTAATAAGCGATTTATTAGCAGATCCATACTGGCAACCTCAGCAGGAAAATATGCTGGATTTGGCCGTCAGGCTACAGGGCCGCTTCCGGCATGCTGAAGAAAAACTCGTTATCAAGTGCAATGCCTGGGACTTACAACACTGGCGTGTTTGGTTAAAAACGTTCCCGTCAGCTCAGGTTGTATGTTTAATCCGCCAGCCTGAAGCTATTCTGGCTTCCCATGAAAAACAATCTGGAAAACACATGGTTAGCTTACAGCCTGCGCTCTGGCATCAGCTACCTCAAAACTTACCTTTACTGGAATACCGGATAAAAGTAATACAGCTAATGGCAGATTACATGCAGCAAATACTGACTAAGAAAAAATGTAAAATCCTTACCTATGAACAGTTGAAACAAACTACACCAGCAACATTGGCCGGTCTGGTGAATATTACACTAACCATACAACAAACCGGACACTGGCTGGAGCGGCATAAATTCGATGCTAAACAGCGGGGAGTACCGTTTAAAGCCGCAACAAAAACAGCATTAGAAGTGTTTAATACCAACCAACTAGAGCATATCAGGCAAACGCTGACACCGGTGTATCAAAACCTGGTTGAATTAGGAAATTGATAGCCAAGCCGGATAGCAATATCACGTATCTGGGGGATTTTTATCAGTATGGGGAAATCTGGTAGCGATTGTACTGAGGCGCCTCCAAACTGGTCTAACGGTTGTTCAACAGGCCATGAGACATCTGTTTCACAATGTAAAAACTGCGCTAACTGCTGTCTGGCATCCGCAGTAAATAATTGATTAAAGCTAAGGCTGAGCCAGTCATCCACAGGCCATTGCTGCTGATAGAGCCAGGCTTGCCATTGCACTTCAGCCCAGTACCATAAATTTTTTTCTGCTGGACTCAATTGTGGCCAGAGTGACTGGTGCTGATATAACAGCTCCTGCTCTGCACCTGGAAGAAACAGGTTTTTAACCGGGAGATGAGGCAGAAACGGCGGAATAAAAGCATTCAGTTTTAATAAAGATTGCACAGTTTTAACGGGTTCTCTGTGGATATAAATAATCTTTACTTCACCCAGTTGTTGTTTAAACCAATGCAGATGGCGCCAGCACGGAAAGCCCGTTTCAATATAGGTTTTCCCCTGCTGCAATTGCCGTTTTATATAGGTTAAATGATTTTGAATTTGCTCAGCATTAGCCGCCAGTGGATTTTGCGGTGTATTCAAATCCGGCCGGTAACCCAAATGTATAGGTTCATGCTGTACCACAAAGTTAGTAGACCAGCATTGCAGCGTTTCTGCCAGCCACTGCGTACCACAACGGCCGGTTGATAAAACAAAGAATGCTGTCATATTTTATTCCCGGTTTATTTTGTATTATCAGTTTTATATTGTTGCTAATGAATACTGGAAAATTGGTAACTTCTTATTTATGCTGGCTTAAAACAGAAACTAAAACAAGGACCTGCCTTGAAAAAACTTACTCTGCCTGATGGCTTATCTGTACGTCCGGCAACGGCAAAAGATACAGTATTTCTGGAGTCTCTATATCAGTCAACCCGCGACGATCTGTCATTTCTTGACGCCCCGGAAGAGCAAAAAGCAGAACTAATGGAAATGCAATTCAGAGCCCAGACACAAGGCTATGGCGATGCGTATCCGAATGCCATGTATTTTATTATCGAAAAACATCAGGAAGCCATAGGCAAAGCTACTCTGGATTTTGGCCCGAACGAAGTGCGGTTAATTGATTTGGCGTTGATACCAGCAGCCAGAGGCAAAGGTTTAGGCGCAGCAGTGGTACAGGCTTTTCAGCAGGCTTCAGCCGCAGTAGCAGTGCCTATGACTCTGACTGTGCTGCAGGAAAATACAGCAGCTAAAGTTTTGTATCAGCGGTTAGGGTTTGTTACTACAGCAATTCAACAACCCTACGAGCTAATGATTTGGTATCCGCCAGCGATGCAAAAAATTATTATTTGAGCTTCAGCACTAAATTACAGCATAAACCTTTTGAAATTAACTTATTAAAAATTATGGTTTTTAGTGGCTTTTATCAGTTTACTTTTCTAAGCTGATTTGGAATCGCTTCAGGAGCATAATTTCGGGAAATCAAATGGAACAATTTAACTTTGATACATTAACGGCCTTGCTGAACCAAAAAATCCAGTTGAAGGACGGCAGCAATAATATAGTTCAGCTTAATGTAGAGAAGGTCTCTTTACCTCGCTTTACAACTGAAGAGTATGAAGCTTTCTCGGTTGATTTGAGCAGCGATGCAGAGGTGCATTGCCCCAGCGGTAATTATCTGTTTAGCCATCAATCTTTTGGTGAAGTGCAACTGTTTATGTCGCCTTATGCAACAGATAAATATCAAATTGTAGTATCACAAAAAAAGAGCTGACACTGCACAAGGTGAGCTGTGTTTTACACCTGAATTTACGGTGTTTTCATTCACATCAGGAGAACAATAACTATGTCAATGCCTTTTATAGGTGAAGTAAGAATGTTCGCGCTCCCCTTTCCTCCCAGGCATTGGGCGGACTGTGCAGGGCAGCAAATGGCTGTTAACCAGAATCAGGCCCTGTTTTCGTTGCTGGGCACCGTATTTGGCGGTAATGGCACCACTACGTTTGGGTTACCGGATTACCGGGGCAGAACACCATTAGGGCGTGGAACTGATCCGGGTTCTGGCGTGAGCTATAACCCCGGTCAAACAGGGGGGCTGGAAAATGTCACCTTGCAAGTAACACAGATACCCCAGCATATTCACTACTTTAACGCACAAAACTCGCCGGGGCTATTTAACAGCCCAAGCCCGCCGGCGGGCTCCAACCTGTGTGCAGTGTCAGATCCAGGCTTTTACTATGTTACTCCCGACAGCAACCTGAAGACCTTAGCCACAGATGCTTTGTCTACAGAAGGAGGCAGTCAACCGCATGCCAATATGCAGCCTAGCCTGGTATTACGTTTTTCCATTGCCCTGCAGGGCGTATTCCCATCCCGTAATTGAGGAGAACAAATTATGTCCGCACCTTTTATGGGCGAAGTTCGGGTATTCGCCGGCACCTTCGCTCCCCGAGACTGGGCGTATTGCAACGGCCAAAGCCTTGCTATCTCACAAAATGACGCGCTCTATGCACTAATTGGCACAACCTACGGCGGCGATGGAGTCAATAGTTTTAATTTACCGGAGGCCCGTGGCAGGGTGCCAGTGGGCCAAGGTACAGGGCCAGGCTTAACAGCCAGAGTTCTGGGGCAAAGTTTTGGTACCGAGACTGTCACGCTTGTCAGTACTCAGTTACCGGCTCATAGCCATACGGTGTCCGTTTCTGATACAGACGCCAGTCTTAGTACACCTACAGGCCAGCTGATTGGTAAGGGCTACCACTATCAGAGTCCTTCTATAACTACAGGCCGCACTGCACAATTGTTGCCCAATGCAGTGGGGCAAATTGGTGGTGGTCAGCCGCACGAAAACATGATGCCGTTTCTGGCAATGAGCTTTATTTTGTGTTTGCAGGGTATTTTCCCTTCACGTAACTAAGGAGATGCATAATGTCAGAACCATTTGTAGGGGAAATCCGGCAGTTTCCTTATAGTTTTGCACCGCATAATTTTGCGTACTGCGCAGGCCAGCTGATGCCTATTCAGCAAAATACGGCGCTGTATTCCATCCTGGGGGTGAATTATGGTGGTAATGGTACCAGTAATTTTGGTTTACCCAATTTACAGGGCCGGTCCATGATGCATCAGGGCAATGGGCCCGGCTTAACTCCCCGTGTTGTCGGTGAAACAGACGGCGCTGTTGCTGTAACCTTGCTGCAGACAGAAATACCCTCCCATAATCACTTAATGACAGTGAAAATGTCAGGAGGGAACAATGTGATTACAGACGGGACTGGTGCTTATCTTTCTCTCTCAGAGCAGGCTGATGGCTCATCGATACAAAGAGCTTATAGCAACCTGATTGACCAGTTAGTACCTTTAGCCCCCACTATGCTGGGAATTACAGGAGGTAGCCAGGCCCATGAAAATCGTCAACCTTATATAGTGATACCATTTTGCATTGCATTATTTGGTATGTTCCCCTCCCGTAATTAAGCAACTTTTGCTTTTAGCCTGCATTAACCGCACAAGGAGTGTTGCGCTAGTGCAGGCATTTCAAGCAGTTCAGTATAAATTGTGGCTTAGATTGTTATTATTTTCATTGAGGGACTGGCGGATAGTTCCCGTTGTGATTACAATTTCACCAAAATGAACTGCAGCTGAACCTGATTTGGCCTGCAGATGTACAACAGGGATTTGCAGTGACGCGTTTTCATTTTGTTTCCAGCCAGCCGTCAGGCTCTATATCACTAACCGATCTATGTCGGTTAAATTTCCTCATGGGCATAAATGGCCATGAGCATTGTTGCTACTTACATTTTGCCGGTGCTGGCCAATGAGCCTTGCTCGTTTTTCGCCTGATGCAGCAGCTCTATTGCAGCAGTTGGGTATTAACATCGTACTTACTTCTTATACTGCAGGGCGCGTTTTTGTATTTGGTTGCCAGTCCGAATCGATTGTGCAATCCGGTTTTCGATTAAAAAAAGCGGCGGGAATTGCTAAATCTGGCGCCTTACTTGCTATTGCCGGGGCCAATGGCGTTATTGTGTTTCGCCACGAGCCGCGTTTAACGCACCCTCAAAATAGCGAATTATATCGCTCAATTTTTTATCCCATTCGTGAATTCAAAACACACCACCTCAATTTGCACGATTTGGCCTTTACCCAACAGGGTCTGGTCGGTGTTTGTACCGGGCAAAACTGCCTGGGGCAAATCGATAATACCGATTACCTGCACTACAAGAGTGTCTGGCAACCCAATTTTGTCGGCGATGTCAGTTTTACCGATTGCTGCCATTTGAATGGTATGGCTACCGACGAGCAAAAGCAGATCCGTTATGTAACGGCGTTTAGCCAAAGCAACAGCAACGAAAGCTGGCGCCAGAATGCAGGTATGGAAACGGGTGTCGTGATTGATGTGCAAACACAGGTGCCTGTCGTTACAGGTTTGTCTATGCCCCATAGCCCGCGTTGGCATCAGGGGCGTTTGTACTACCTGAATTCCGCAGCAGAGCAATTATATTGTTTTGATCCTGCCACCGGGCAAAACCAATTATTAGTTCAGGCAGAGGGCTTTTTAAGAGGCATGGATTTTTATCAGCACTACGCGTTTATCGGTGTGTCGCGGTTAAGAAAAACCAGTAGCTTTGGCTTTTTACCTATTGCCAAACGGGTCATCAAGCCCGGTTTTATTATTGTAGATTTACTAAAAAAAGAAGTTATCGGTGATGTGCTGTTACCGGACGGGGTGGATGAGGTTTTTGACCTGAAAGTGCTCACTGAGCCTGGCCCCACCAATTTATATGACCCTGATAGGCCTGATGCTCTTCAAGCTTGCATTGCAGGACAAGGCGCTGTTTGGCTTAAAAATCAATAAATGAAAACTGATGTGAAAGGACAAGTTATGAATGGGCACAAGTTACTAAAAGAAAGTGGGTTGCTCGCCAAATACAAAATTGATGAGCGGGTCATACCTACACGCAAACAGCGCCGTGCTGTGCTTCGCTATTTGGATCTGCTTGAGCGTCAGGTAAATGTCGGTGCATTGCAGAAAAAAGCCCTTGGTCAATTGAGCCGGGTTTATTCAGGCTATCGCTGGTTTCAGAAATTGTCCTTAAATTTGTCTTTTGTGGCAGTTCTGGCTTTATTGCAGGGGCAATTTGCCAATGCCGACGAAGTCTTATCGTCGTCAGTAAATCGTCAATTAACGGCGCAAACCCAAAATTATATTCAGGCGAAAGCCGCAGCCGATTTTACATCAGCAGCACCAACACAAGCTGTTGGTCAGGCAAAACGGTCAGTTCAGTCACTGCATTTATTGGCTAACCAAAGTGCGGATGACTCTTATCAGCAATCACTTGCCTCACTCAATAACGAAGAATTCTTTGTTGCTGACAACGCGATCTTAACGGTGATTGATCCGGCTCTTGATCAGTGGGAAATATTATCTGATGCCGTGCAATCCGGTGAAGTGCTGCTATTAAAAGCAGGTGAATCGCCACTTGAACAAATTATTGCCAAAGTAAAAACCATGGGGCAGGTGAAGGTTTTAAATATCCTGTCGCATGGGGCTGATGGTGAAATTTATTTGGCCGGGCAGTCTATTTCTGCCAGAAACCTGAATGAATACAAACAACAACTGCAAGAATTGGGTGCATTGTTAACGGAAGATGGGCAGTTACAGTTATTCGGCTGTGATGTGGCGAAATCCGGGCTGGGCAAAGGTTTTGTAACTGAGCTGGCGCAAATAACCGGCGCTGATGTGGCTGGCTCTGTGAATTTGACCGGTTCCGGCATCGAACAAACCAAACAGCCTTCTGACTGGGACTTAGAGTATTTTACCGGCGAACAAATTATTGGTGTGGCGCAGACCTTTAACATTAAGCGTTTGCTTGCCTATAACAATGTGTTAGCGACGGTATATGATTTTGAACAAGATGCTACGTGTTATGTCTATGATAATTACGGAATTAACACATGCCCGATAACTGTTGGCTCAGACTTATCTGTTCGGCCAGTGTCGGTTAACCAGGATCAGAGTGTATATGCGCACAGCAATTACAGACCTACTGCTCAGGGCTCGGCCGTAGAACCTGCAGGCTCAGCGAATGGTCAGTTGTGGATAAATGGGGGCGGTTGGGGATCAGGCGGCAGGCCCCGATACCTGGAGCTATCTAAGACGGATAATACCGACTTTATCCCGAATTCGGTCTCGGTCAGGTTTATAACCTATCGCCCCGTTGCTGGCCACACGGGAATCCCATCGGCAGATGTGTTTGAAATTATTGGTTTGGATGGTTCGGGAGTTCAAGTCGCCTCTATAAAATATGATGCGGTATACGATACCGATACCATTACCATCAATTTTGCCAACCCTGCCAGTTCTGTTTATACCCGTAATAATGGTACTTATAATACAGCTCCCACACGCACTGTTTCTGGCAGTTTTGCCAGCGTACGTAAGTTGCAGTTTAAAATTAATGCTAACTATTTTGGTATTGATGACTTGTCGGTTGGCCCGTTGGTTGTCAACGCCGCCCCGGTAAACAATGTTGCTCCTACCATTACCGGCACTGCCACCGTAGGTAATGCACTTACCGGTAGCACCGGCAGTTGGACCGATGCCGATGGTGACACGCTAACCTATAGCCGCCAATGGTACCGGGCTGATGATGCCAGCGGCACCAATCGTGCGGCTATTGCGTCAGCAACCGGTACTACGTATACCCTGACTACCAGCGATGCCCATAAATATATTCAACTGGTGGTAACAGCTAATGATGGCAATGGTGGTATTACAACTGCCAACTCGACCTACACACAGGTCGCCAACACTGCGCCTGTGAACAGTGCGCCACCTAGTATCAGTGGTACCGCTACTGTGGGCAACGTCCTTTCAACCACCAATGGTACCTGGAGCGATGTCGATGGTGATAACCGTACATACAGCTACCAGTGGTACAGAGCCGATGACAACATTGGCACCAATATGGCCGCGATTGCTGGCGCCACCACGGCCAGTTATACGCTAACGACCAGTGATGCGCATAAATACCTGCGGGTTGTTGTTACCGCCAACGATGGCAATGGCGGCACCACGCCTGCCAACTCAACCTATACGCAGATCCTTAACTCAGTGCCGGTTAACAGTGTACCACCAGGCATCATTGGCACCACTGCGGTAGGCAGTACTCTTTCAACCAGCAATGGCGCCTGGAGCGATGCCGACGGTGATGGCCGTACTTATAGCTACCAGTGGTACAGAGCCGATGACAATAGTGGTACCAACCTGGCAGCTATTGGCGGTGCTAATAGTGCCAGCTACACCCTGACCGCCAGCGATGCCCAAAAGTATCTGCGTGTGGTTGTCACCGCAAATGATGGTTATGGCGGTATTCAGGCTGCAACATCGGCATATACCGCTGCAGTCAATACGTTGCCCTCCGACATAAGTTTATCTAATAACAGTGTTGCCCAAAGTGGTGGCGCTAATGCCAGCGTCGGCACATTAAGCACATCAGACCCGGACATAGGCGATACCTTTACCTACACCTTGGTAGCCGGCGTTGGTGATACCCATAACGCCAGCTTTAACATCAGTAGTGCATCTTTACGTGCCAATGATTCGTCTGCGTTGACGGCGGGGGCATACAGTGTGCGTATCCGCACCACGGATAATGCGGGCGGCAGTGTCGAGAAGGCATTTACAGTTACAGTAATTGATGATGTTGTACCTGTAGTAACCAGTATTGCACCGCAGGGCGGTTCGTTACCTGATGCAACCACAGTAACCTTTGCGGTTGGCTTCAGTGAAGCGGTAACCGGAGTGTCTACCGATGATTTCACATTAACAACAACAACCGGCAATGCCGCAGGAACCATCGCCAGTGTGGCTGGCTCCGGGGCGGTTTATACTGTGACGGTAAATAGCATTAGCGGCAGTGGTGCAATACGGCTAGATTTGCGTGCAGGCACCAATATTGCCGATGCTGCAAGCAATGCCAGCCCGGCCTATACCGGCGGTACTGCGCATACGGTAGATATACCTACGGTGCCAGATGCCCCTGTTGTTGGTACTGCTACAGCTGGCAATGGCCAGGCTTCGGTAACATTTACCGCACCAGCCAATAACGGTGGCGCGGCAATTACCGGTTATACCGTTACGTCCAACCCTGGTAACTTAACAGGCACCGGTACAAGCTCTCCGATTACGGTAGGCGGGTTAACCAATGGTGTGGCTTATACCTTTACCATAACGGCCACTAATTCGGCAGGTACCAGTGTGGCATCTGCCGCATCAAACTCCGTTACACCGGCAGCGCCGCAAACGATTACCTTTAATAACCCTGGCGCGCAAAACTTTGGTACCACGCCAACACTGGTTGCAAGTTCATCAGCCGGTGGCGGTTATGTTGTTACTTTCAACTCCGCTACACCTGGCGTGTGTACTGTTAATGGCACAACGTTAAACTTTGTTACGGCAGGCTCTTGTACTATTCAGGCCGATCAAGCCGGTGATGCGGCATATTCTGCAGCTCCTCAGGTAGAACAGACATTTAATGTCAATGCAATAGCACCAGCTGCACCAACCAACCCGGTAGCAACAGCAGGTGATACCCAGGCCAGCGTTGCCTTTACAGCGCCGGTTAATACCGGTGGTGTGGCAATTAGCAGCTATACCGTTACGTCCAGCCCCGGTGGCTTTACCGGCACGGGTTCCGGTTCTCCTGTTGTTGTTACAGGCTTAACCAACGGTGTCGCTTATACCTTTACTGTAACTGCAACCAACGTCTCAAGCTTAACAGGTGCCGCGTCAGCAGCTTCTAACTCCGTGACACCGGCGGCCATTCAAACCATTACCTTTAATAACCCGGGTGCACAAAACTTTGGTACTACACCAACGCTAACGGCAACTTCGGACTCTAACTTAACGCCAACCTTTACCTCTGCATCGACTGCCGTGTGTACTATTACCAGCGGCGGGGCACTAACCTTTGTTACCGCAGGTATGTGTACCATTAATGCTGATCAGGCCGGTAACGCCAGTTATTTGCCAGCCGCTCAGGTAAGTAATACCTTTACAGTTAACCCGGTAGTGCCCGGCATACCAACGGCGGTTGTTGCCACTGCGGGTGATACTACAGCAAGCGTTGCTTTTGCCGCACCAGTCAATACCGGTGGCGTTAATATTACCGGTTATACTGTTACCTCTAACCCCGGTGGCTTTACCGGTACAGGTGCAGCTTCACCGATTACCGTTAATGGCTTAACTAATGGTACCGCCTATACCTTTACCGTAACGGCAACTAACTCTGCTGGTACCGGTGCTGCATCGCCTGCATCCAACCAGATTACGCCAGTGACAAACCAGACTATTACCTTTGCTAACCCCGGAGCGCAGAGTTTTGGTACTACACCAACACTGGTAGCAAGTTCGTCAGCCGGTGGCGCTTATGTTGTTACTTTCAGCTCCGCAACACCTGGCGTGTGTACTGTGAATGGCACAACCTTAGACTTTGTCACGGCAGGCTCTTGTACTATTCGGGCCGATCAAGCCGGTGATGCGGCATATTCTGCTGCTCCTCAGGTAGAGCAAACATTCAATGTCAATGCAGTTGTGCCTGGTGCACCAACTGCAATAACTGCAACTATAGGTGATACTACAGCTGCAGTTACTTTTGTAGCCCCCACATTTAACGGTGGTGTGCCAATAACTAACTATATTATTACGTCTTCTCCGGGCGGCCTGACAGCCAGCGGTAGCAGCTCGCCTATCACGGTTAGCGGCTTAACGAATGGCACCAGCTACACTTTTACTGCAGTAGCCGTCAACTCGGCAGGTAACAGCGCCCCTTCTGCACCATCAAGTGCTGTAGTTCCGGTAGCTAACCAGAGTATTACCTTCGCCGATCCCGGCTCTCAGGCTTTCGGTAGTGCCCCAACTCTGACGGCAACAGCAAGCTCTGGGTTAGCAGTAACGTTTAGTTCATCTACCACTGATGTGTGCAGTGTTAGCAGTAGCGGCACCTTAGCTTTTGTGACTATCGGCACCTGTACTATCAACGCCGATCAACCGGGCGATGCTGCTTATTTAGCCGCGCCGCAAATTAGCCGCAGCTTTAGTGTTACAGCCGTTGTACCTGGAGCACCAACAATAGGCACAGCCACGCCATTGTCAGGCACAGAAGCCAGCATAACCTTTAGCGCACCAGCTTTTACCGGCGGTAGCGACATAACCTCATATACCGTGACATCCACTCCGGATAATCTGTCGGTATCAGGTAACGGCTCTCCAATAACCATAACCGGTTTAACTGGAGGTAAAGCCTACACCTTCACTGTTACTGCCACTAACTCCGCAGGTGTCAGCGTAGCTTCTGCGGCGTCAAACAGCATTACGTTGAACAGTGCACCAGAGATTAGCGGAACACCGCAAACTCAGGTATCCCGTGGCAACGCTTACCTGTTTACCCCGGTTGCTACTGATGCTGAAAACGATAGCCTGACTTTTAGCATTAGCAACAAACCAGCCTGGGCCAGCTTTAGTACAACGACTGGCGAACTAAGTGGCACACCAACACGGGATGATGTAGGTACAACTACAGGTATTGTTATCAGTGTGAGTGACGGCGAGCTTAGTGCTTCGCTGGCAGCATTTAGCATTGAAGTGACTGCAGTAAATGACGCTCCGGAAATAAGCGGAACACCTCTTACGTCTGTTAATCAGGATGAAGCCTACAGCTTTGTGCCCACCGTCACAGATGCGGATGGCGATACGCTGACCTTCAGTATTGAAAACAAACCTGTCTGGGCCAGCTTTGATACTGCTACAGGCGCACTAACCGGTACTCCGGTGAAAGAGCATGTGGGCACTACCAGCGGTATTGTAATTAGCGTATCTGACGGCGAGTACAGCGCTTCGCTGGCGGCATTTAGCATTGAAGTTATCAATGTAAATGAAACCCCGGTAATCAGTGGTACACCGTTGACCAGCGTCAATGAAGATGAAGCCTACAGTTTTGTGCCAACTGCCTCGGATCCGGACGGCGATACGCTGACCTTCAGTATTGAAAACAAACCTACCTGGGCAAGTTTTGATACTGCTACAGGCGCACTAACCGGTACTCCAGCGAAAGAGCATGTGGGCACTACCAGCGGTATTGTGATCAGTGTGTCTGATGGCGAATATACTGCCAGCCTGGATGCCTTTAACCTGGAAGTGATTAACGTTAATGCAGCTCCGGTAGCGGTAGATGATAATTTCACCCTGCCATTTAGCAGCAACCATACTTACCTGTTGGATGTACTGGCAAATGATACTGACCCGGATGGCGATACCTTAACCATTACCGCTGCCAAAGCCAGTATTGGCCTGGTGAGTATTCAGGCTAATAAACTGCAATTTAACGCGCCGGAAAACTTCAGTGGTACAGCCACCTTTAGCTACAGCATTACTGACGGTGAATTTAGTGATCAGGCAAAAGTTACCCTGCAAATAGACGGCAGTAACCCTGATGCGCCGGTAATTACAGCACCGGATGATTTAATTGTTAATGCCAGCGGCCTGTTTACCAAAGTAAATGTGGGTGTGGCGACGGCAGTTGATAGCTCAGGTAACCGGCTGGCAGTATCGTTAGTTAACGGCTCGCCGCTGTTTGCGTCAGGCCGCCATGAATTATACTGGCGGGCAACTGATGCCAACGGCGTTAGCAGCACTGTAACCCAGCTACTGCAAATTAATCCTCTGGTGTCACTAAGCAAGCCGCAAACGGTTATTAACAACAGCACCGTTACCATTGAGGTTATTCTAAATGGCCCGGCTCCGGCTTATCCGCTTGAGGTTGCTTACAGTGTGAGTGGCTCAGCCAGCGCAGTGACAGAACATAATCTGGCTGCCGGTTCAGTACAAATAAGCTCCGGCCTGCGTGCCAGCATCAGCTTCGATATCTTCGCTGATTTAACTACCCAGGCAGAAAAAGATATTGTTGTTACGCTTAGCAACAGCCTGAACCTGGGCGCCAATGCCAGCACAACCATTACGGCGACAGAAGCTAATCTGGCTCCTGTGGTTATGCTGGAAGCACAGCAGCAAAATCAAATCCGGCTGACCGTGGGCAAAACTGCCGGTGACGTTACTGTTGCCGCACAGGTTACTGATCCAAACCCTGGTGATACAGTTAGCCTGCAATGGCAGGCTGACGCAGCACTGACCAATATTTCAAACGATATATCGCAGTTTGTATTTAACCCGGCAAACCTGAGCAGTGGTGTTTATCAGATAGCGCTAACCGCAACAGATAATGCAGCAGAACCACTAAGCTATACCGCCGAAGTATACCTGCTGGTACAGGATGTGTTGCCGGTGCTGGATGGCAGCGACAGCAACAACAACCTGATCCCGGACAATGTAGAAGGTTTGGGTGACAGCAACGGCAATGGTATTCCGGATTATCTGGACCCAGGCTTTGACTGTAACGTAATGCCAGAGCAACTGATAACTGTAACCCAGTTTGTAGCTGAAGGTGAACCGGGTATCTGCCTGCGTAAAGGTGCTACCGCGGCGCTTAGCAATACCGGCGGCATTCAGTTAACCGGTGCTGATATGCAATGGCTGGAACCAGACATGCAGGCCACTAATATTGGCGGCACCTTTGACTTTATTCTGCGCAACCTGCCAACTGCCGGTGCGAGCTATGCACTGGTGTTACCACAGCGGCAACCTGTGCCACAAAACGCAGTTTACCGTAAGTTTACGCCTGCCAACGGCTGGACTAACTTTGTACAAAACGAGCGCAACCAGTTGTTCAGTACTGCCGGCGAACCGGGCTTCTGCCCACCGCCTGGCGGCAGCAACTGGCAACCGGGTTTAACAGCCGGCCACTGGTGTATTCAGCTGACCATTGAAGATGGCGGCCCGAACGATGCCGACGGTTTAGCTAACGGCACTATTGTTGACCCGGGTGGTGTTGCCGTTGTGCTAAATGGTAACCAGTTGCCAATAGCTACAGACGATAACTACTCCGTACAATGGAACCAAAGCCATACTCTGGAAGTGTTGCAAAATGACACCGATCCGGATGGCGATACACTGAGCATTAATCAGGCAGCAGCAGCATTTGGTAGCGTAAGCATCAGTGATGATGGCCAGACATTGCTGTATACCCCGGCGCAGGACTTTATTGGTACTGACACCCTTAGCTATGGAATCAGCGACGGTAATAACGGCAGCGCCAGCGCCACTGTTACAGTGGAGGTGTACTACAACAGGCCGCCGCTGGTAAGCAATGCAACAGCCAGCACTAATGATAAAACACCGGTTGACATTGATGTGCTGGCCAATGCCAGTGATCCGGATGGCGACACACTGATTATCAGCAGTGCCAGCGCGCAAAACGGCAGTGTAACAATCACTGCAGCGCAAACCCTGCGCTACACCCCGCAAGCAGGCTATAGCGGTACTGATACCGTTAGTTTTACAGTAAGCGATCAGCGTGGCGGCAGTGTTAATGGCACAGTGACAATATCAATAACAGCATATGAGGTTATTACAGTGGTAAATAAATCGTCTGGTGGTGTGCTAAATGGCTGGCCACTGTTATTACTGGCCGGGCTGGCACTGGGCCGGCGGCGCAAAATGCTGCAAAAGCCCGTGTTGCTGTTAGCCGCTCTGCTAAGTTTTAACACTCAGGCAAACTGGTCGCTTGATGCTATGTTTGGTAAAAGCACAACTAAGCAGTCAACTGCAGAAATCCTTGCCCAGCTACCTGCAAACGCAGAGTTACTGCAATATGATGACAGCGGGAAAAGCTGGGCGCTGGGGCTGAGCTATTATTTTACGCCCCGGCTGGCAGTACAGGCACACTATGTTGACTTAGGCGACGCCAGTGTCAGCATGCGCGGTGAAACACTGACCCCGGAAGCGTTTCATAAAGCAGTATCAGACATTGGCCCTATGCTGGCAAAAGGTGTACGTAGCGGCTTGTCTTATCACGTATGGCAGCATGCTGGCTGGTCAGCTACTGTGCAGGCCGGTGTATTCGCCTGGAACAGCGAAACCAACAGCACCGCCGGTGATAACCTGATCCGCTATAAAACCAGCGACACCGACATCTACTGGGCGCTTGGTGCCAGTTATGCACTGGACGAGCACATCGCCTTACAGGCGGTATTTAACCGCTACCACCTGGAAGGTAATAAAGCCGACAATATTATGCTTGGTGTCAGTTACTCGTTTTAAACCGTAAGGCGCCTCAGGGCGCCTTTACTTTACCTGCAATACTATTACCAAACAGCAAAATGGTTAATACTGGCTTAAGCAGGCGCCCGCCATGCTGTTAACCGGAGGCTGCCATGAAACAACTCACCACGCTTAGCCCTGCTCAACGTTTATTTGCGTTGTTACTGCTTCTGCTGGCACTTTCTGCCGGTATTTATAGCGGTATATTGCAACAACGGCTGTTAAACCCTGCGCTGTCACCGCTGGATGACAGAGCAAATAGCGCCCTGCAACGCAGCTTAATGCTTAGCAGTGCCTCTTTTGCCACTGCCCGCTTAATTGACCGCGGTATTGCTTTTGTATCAGAAGCTCAGGTTGGTGTTGGCGTGGCCAGTATAAAGCCCGGCCAGTTGTTAAAACCGCTGCAGGATATGGCGGTACGCTATTCTGATTTAATGGTACTGGCCATGACATCTATTGGCCTGCAGCTGTTTTTGCTGGAATTTGGCAAACTGGCGGCCCTGCCGTTGTTTGGCACCGGCATTCTGCTGTCGGCCGTTATGTTATTGCTGGGCCCGCCTGCCTGGCGCAGCACCGCTACCTACCTGTTACGTATTTTTATTGCCCTGTTACTGGTTATCCGCATTGGTGTACCGTTGGCTGCTTTTGGCGTGGCTGAATTGTCAGACTGGGTACTGGAACCACAGCGTATTGCCGCAGAGGCTGCCCTTAGCGGTGAAACAGCGGCTTTACAACGGGTAGATCAGCCGCTGCAAAGCGGTAATGAAGGTTCATTAAGCTGGTTGAAGCAAATGGCCGCGCAGGCTAACGATATGTTTGCGGCGGTTAAAAGCTTTTCCGACAATATGGTAGAAAAGCTGATTCAGCTAATTGTAGTGTACAGCCTGCAAACTCTGGTGTTTCCACTGTTGTCATTGTGGCTGCTGTGGCACCTTGGCCGTTGGTTTGTGCGCCGGCCACTGGCTGAACGGCCCGCACCGGCGCATACAATACCTGCAGTTAAACCCGGAACCGCTGTACCAGGGCACTAAGGCGTTGCTCAATAGTACCCAGCTCGTCGGTCGATTTTGCCAGCTCAGAGGCATTATTTGCAGCCTGATCAGCCAACTGGGCAATTTCATGAATACTGCGGCTGATATCAGTTGCCACTGCCGTTTGTTGCTCGGCTGCGGTGGCAATCTGAATATTCATCTGGGTAATGGTGCTCACCGATTTAGTAATAGTTTGCAGCGACTCGCTGGCTTTATCGGCCTGAGCTACTGTTTGCAGCGATTGCTCTTTACCACGCTGCATTACCTGCACGGCATCGCGGGTGCCCTGCTGAAACAGATCAATCATTTGCTGAATTTCATTAGTGCTTTGCTGCGTGCGGGTTGCCAGTGTACGTACTTCGTCTGCTACTACGGCAAAGCCACGGCCCTGCTCACCGGCACGGGCAGCTTCTATTGCGGCGTTTAACGCCAGCAGGTTAGTTTGCTCGGCAATGCCGCGGATAACATTCACCACCGACCCTATCTGATCAGCATTAGCGCCCAGTTTTTCAATAGCATCACCGGCGCGGTTTACGTCATCTGCCAGCTTATTAATTGAACTGATGGTAAGCGACACACTTTGCTGGCCGCCAACGGCTTCTTTGTCGGCCTCCTGCGCCGCACTGGCAGCTAAACCGGCACTACCGGCCACTTCCTGCACGGCGGTAGACATTTGGTACACTGCTGCTGCAACCTGAGTGGTTTCAGCCTTTTGCCGGCCCGCATCCTGATCAGTTAAACGCACAATTTGCTGCATGGTAGAAGCAGAATGGCTCAGTGCCAGTACCGCTTGTTTTACCTCATTAACCAGTTGCTGGATTTTCTGCGCAAACTCATTAAAGCCACGCGCTACTTCGCCTACTTCATCGGACGTTTCTACCTGCAGCCGCTGGGTTAAATCGCCCTCGCCCTGGCCAATGTTAATTAATGCTGCTGAGGCTTTTTGCAGTGGCGACACCACTAAATTTGCCACAAATAATGCCAGTAATACCACCAGCACCAGCATCACTATGGCGCCACCGGTGATTAGCAGCAGGGTATTACGGATACGCTCGCTGATTTGCCTTTCCTGCTCTGCCACGCGCCGGTCAATATCGTCGATATAAAAGCCCGAACCTAAAACCCAGCGGTTATTATACATGGGTGCGGCATAGCCCAGCTTGGGCGTTAAGCCACCGCGGGTTTTCTCATCCCACATATAGGTAACAAAGCCACCGCCTTTTTTACCGGCCTCAATTAAATCGCGGATCAGCAGTACACCGTTAGGATCTTTTAACTCGATCAGGTTACGCCCTTCCAGCGCGGCATTAGAGCCGTGCACTATATTTACGCCAGCTAAATCGTACACAAACATATAACCATCATCGCTGAACTTCATGGCGCGGATCACTGCCTTGGCAGTATCCAGCTGTTCTGCCGACGGCTCACCACCGCTAAAGTACGGTGCCACTGCAGTTATGGCTATAGCAACATGATGCTCCAGTGCATTTTGTTTTTCGTGCATCATATCAGCGCGAAACTGCACAACTTCTGCTTCCCCCATAGCGCGCATCTGGCTGTATATCAGCAGCATCAGCGCTAATACCACTGTTACTATTGGCAAAACCGCCAACAGCAGCATTTTATTTTTCAGCTTAAAGTTAAACATAGGCAGGCTCCGCAAAATAGCGATAACAAGTTGATTCTGTTACAGCATAGTGTAAACAATGTGGAAAGAAAGCAGGATGCGACCTTAGTTTATAAGCCGTTTAGCCATGCCTGCATACGTATGCACCATAAAAAGGCAAGCCAGCTGTAATACACTCGGTTACTTTACAGCACAAATAGAACAATACAGGGTAGACAGATGAACAAAACAGCCACTATTCTGCTGCTAAGCCTTGCTGGCAGCATGCTGCTGGCCTGCGGCGGCAAAACACAGGAACAAGCCACGCCTGTTAAGGCAGAACCCACAGAGCATAATGCCACTATGCTGAATACTGCTGAACATAAAGTGGTGGTGTATCAGGTATTCACCCGTTTATTTGGTAACCAGAACACCACTAATGCCCCCTGGGGTACGCTGGAGCAAAACGGTGTGGGCAAATTTGCCGACTTTACGCCAGAAGCCCTCAGCGCCATTAAAGCTATGGGTACCAGCCATATCTGGTATACCGGTGTACCACACCATGCTTTGGTGCGTGACTACAGCGCTTATGGCATTAGCCATGACGACCCTGACGTAATTAAAGGCCGCGCCGGTTCACCCTACGCAGTAAAAGACTACTACAACGTTAACCCCGATTTAGCCACCGATCCGGCTAACCGTTTAGCCGAGTTTGAAGCCTTAATTAAACGCACACACCAGCATGATATGAAAGTGCTGATTGATATCGTACCTAACCATGTGGCACGCGCTTACCAGTCATTATCAAACCCGGCAGGTGTTACTGATTTTGGTGCCAATGATGACACCAGCGTGGAATATGCCCGCGACAATAACTTTTACTATGTACCGGGCCAGCCTTTTAGTGTACCGGCCTTTCCTGCCAGTTATAAAGTACTGGGCGGCGAAGCCCACCCTGCAGCCGATGGCAGGTTTAATGAAACACCGGCTAAGTGGACCGGCAATGGCTCGCGTGCAGCGCAGCCAGATTTTGATGACTGGTACGAAACAGTAAAAATTAACTATGGCGTACGCCCGGACGGCAGCTACGACTTTGATAAACTACCGGCCGATTACGCTGACAAAGATTGGCAGGCACATTACACCTTTTGGCAGGGTAAAGACGTACCCGACTCCTGGCATAAATTTCGTGATATTACGCAGTACTGGCTGGATAAAGGCGTAGATGGTTTTCGCTATGATATGGCTGAAATGGTACCGGTAGAATTCTGGAGTTATTTAAACTCGCATATAAAACACAAAAACCCCGAAGCCTTTTTGCTGGCCGAGGTGTACCAGCCACATTTATACCGCGACTATATCCGCTTAGGTAAAATGGATTACCTGTACGACAAAGTAGAGTTTTACGATAGCTTAAAACTGGTGATGCAGGGTAAAGGCCCTACTTCTGCCCTGATAGAAACCCAGCAGCGCATGGCCGATATTGAACACCATATGCTGCACTTTTTAGAAAACCACGACGAGCAGCGTATTGCCAGCCCGGAGTTTGCCGGTGATGCCCGCAAAGGCATGCCTGCTATGGTAGTCTCCGCAACGATCAGTACATCGCCCACCATGCTGTACTTTGGTCAGGACGTTGGCGAGCCGGGTGCTGCAGATGCCGGTTTTGGTAAAGCCAGCCGCACTACCATTTTTGATTACTGGGGCGTACCGCACCACCAGCGCTGGATGAACGGCGGCAAGTTTGATGGCGCAGGCTTAAGTGCCAACGAGCTGGCGCTGCATAATTTTTATAAAACCCTGCTTAGTTTTACCGCCAACGCACCGGCGCTAATGGGTGATTACACCGAGCTGCATAGTGCCAACCTGGCAGCAGGCACAGCCTACAGCGAACAACAACTGGCGTTTGTCCGCTATAACGATAAGCAAAAACTGCTGATTGTCAGCCACTTTAACAGCGATAATGACGTAAGTTTTGGCTTAACCGTACCCACAGAACTAATTGCAAAATGGCAGCTAACCGATGGCCAATACCCGTTAACCGACAAGTTAACCAATACACAATACAGCCTGCAGGTAGCAAACGGCACGGGAACAGTGGCGTTGCAACTGGCTCCGCTGGCATCGGTTATTCTGGAGCTTTAATATGAAGCGGTTATTCTTTGTTTTATTCACACTGTGCTGCACTGTTGCAGCACAGGCAGCGCAGTACCAGCAACATAGCCTTACGGGTAATACACTAACTATTCAAACCGATAGCGGCCAGCTTAGCCTGACATTTTACCAAAACGATGTGGTAGAAGCGTTTTATCAGGGCGAAGGCGTAAAGCAATTACCGTCGTTTTCAATTAGCCAGCACAGCGAACCGCAGCAACTGCGCCTGACAGAAAGCGCTGCCGCTTTAACGCTGGGCTCGGCCAGTTTAACAGTAAAAATTAATAAAGCGCCGTTACAGCTTAGTTATTACTACCAGGGCAAATTACTGCTGGCAGAAGAGCAAGGTTATTTTCAACAGCAGCAGCGTCAACAACAGCCGCAACAGCATGGCTTTCGTTTTGCGCTAAGCGATAGCGAAAAACTGCTGGGCGGCGGCCAGCGCGTGTTAGGTATGGATCGGCGCGGGCAAAAATTCCCGCTGTATAACAAAGCCCATTATGGCTACAGCACAGAGTCCAGCCAGATGTACTTTAGCCTGCCAGCCGTTATGTCGAGCAATAAGTATTTGTTATTGTTTGATAACTCAGCCAAAGGCGAAGCTGATTTAGGCCACACTGAGCCTGACATTATGCAGTTTAGCGCTGAAGGCGGCCGCAGCAGCTATGTGGTTGTTGCTGGCGATTCTTATCCGCAAATAGTCAACAACTACACCGCCTTAACCGGCCGCCAGCCGCTACCTGCACGCTGGACCTTAGGTAATTATGCTTCACGCTTTGGTTACCGCAATGAGGCAGAAACCCGCTCTGTGGTGCAAAAATTCCGTGAGTTAAAGCTGCCGCTTGATGCCTTAGTGCTAGATTTATACTGGTTTGGCCCGGATATTCAGGGCCATATGGGTAACCTGGATTGGGATAAAAACGCCTTTCCACAACCGGAAAAAATGCTGGCTGATCTCAAGGCCGACGGCGTTAACACCATTTTAGTTACCGAGCCCTTTGTGCTTACCAGCTCAAAACGCTGGCAGGAAGCGGTAGCGGCCGGTGCTATAGCGCCGGGTTTAGATGGCAAGCCAAAAACCTTTGATTTTTACTTTGGTAATACCGGCTTAATTGATGTGTTTAGCGCGCAAGGCCAAAGCTGGTTCTGGCAAATTTATAAAGGCTTGGCTGAGCAAGGCGTGGCTGGTGTTTGGGGCGATTTAGGCGAACCAGAAGTACACCCGGACGATACAGTGCATGCCGTTGGCATGGCCAACGAAATACATAATGCCTACGGCCACCAGTGGGCCGATATGGTGTACAACGGCATGCGGCGTGATTTCCCCTCGCAGCGGCCTTTTATTATGATGCGGGCAGGCGCACCAGGCAGCCAGCGCTTTGGTATGGTGCCCTGGACCGGAGATGTTGATCGCAGCTGGGGCGGTTTAAAGCCACAGGTAGAACTGGCGCTTAGCATGGGCTTGTTTGGCTTTGGCTATATCCACTCTGATTTAGGCGGCTTTGCCGGTGGCGAACAATTCGATAAAGAGCTGTATATCCGCTGGCTGCAGTACGGCGTGTTCCAGCCGGTATACCGGCCACATGCGCAGGAACATATCGCACCAGAAATGGTATTTCACGATACCGACACCATCGAAACCCTGCGGCCCTGGCTGAATTTGCGTTATCAGTTGCTGCCGTATAACTATACGCTGGCGTATCAAAACAGCCTGACCGGCATGCCATTAATGCGGCCGCTGTTCTTTACGGATGAGCAAAACCTGGCACTAATAGACGAGAAGAACAGTTATTTTTGGGGTGACGCCTTTTTAGTCGCGCCGGTAACAGAGCTCGGCGTAACAAGCTGGCCGGTGCAATTGCCCGGCGGTGTCTGGTTTGATTATTTCAGCGGCAAACGTTTTCAAGGGGTCAGAGTCGTTGAAATTCCGGTAACGCTGGATACCATACCGGTGCTGGTAAAAGCCGGCAGCTTTGTACCGATGACTGAACTGGTGCAAAGCACACGGGATTACTCCAGTAACAAGCTGACACTGCATTATTATGCCGACCCAAGTGTAGAGTGCGCCAAAGGTGAAATGTATGAAGACGATGGCAAAACGCCGGATGCTATTGCCAATGGCCAGTTTGAGTTGCTGAACTTTTACTACCTTAAGCAGGATGGCGAACAGAAATTTGAATTGCGTCGCAGCGGCGATTATACCGGCAAGCCGGATAGCCGTGAGCTTACACTGGTAGTGCATAACCAAACAGCCACGCCTAAGCACATCAGCGTAGATGGCCGCTATATTCAATTGGTACCACAGCAAAGTCGCTTTAACCGTATGCAAAATGTGGCCTGGTACGATAAAGCCAGTAAGCAGTTAAAAATAAAAATTACCTGGCAGGCGGATAAAACGCAGCTGACTATCAGGTAGGTAACACTTAAACCTTGCTGCCACCGGTTTACACCGGTGGTAATTTAAACTTATCGTGTTGGTCGGTGTTTAAGTTTACTTTCCAGCGCTTTTAGCTCGGTTTCGTCGGTAAGGTCGGCCACTATTGCTTCCTGCGTTTTACGGCGCTGGTCAAAATCGGCATAACGCTGCTGAGTTAGCTGCTCCATTTTGGCATGGCTGATAGCAGCGACGTCTGTGAGCAGCGGAAAACCATTGCTGCTAATAATTTCACCAACACGTTGCTGCCAGAATGCCATACGGGTTTCAATGCGGCTTTTCGCCCTAAGCTCGGCGGTTTCGAGGAAAATAACCACCAGCCGGTTCAGCGTATCTATTTCATCTTCGCTCAGGTAATTTTTGGCGATCAAAATATCCTGCTTACGCACTTTATCGCCTTTCCAGCTGAGTAAACCAAAGTGGTTGTCATTCGGGTTAGCACGGGCGCAAATCAGTTCAGCGGCAGTTTGCTGTGTTACAGCGTACAGCAGCAGATTTTGTACTGCAGCAAAAAATTGCTGGGTACTTTTATCGGTTTTATCGTAATCGCTGCTAAGGGCAAACAGCTCGCGCACTTTTTGATAGAAACGCTTTTCCGAGGCGCGAATATCGCGGATGCGGCCGAGCATCTCATCGAAATAATCCGGGCGGCCATCCGGGTTTTTCAGCCGCTCGTCATCCATCACAAAGCCTTTGTGCAGGTATTCACTCAATACCGTGCTGGCCCAGCGGCGAAACTGCACACCACGCAGGGAACGTACCCGGTAGCCCACCGCCAGAATAGCATCGAGGTTATACAGCTTAGTGCGATAACTCTTGCCGTCCAGAGCAGTTGTCAAGGATTCCTTGACAACTGAATGCTCACTCAATTCACCATCAGCAAACAGGTTTTTTAAATGCAGCGAGATATTTTGTTTAGTGGCATTAAATAATTCCGCCATTTCCAACTGGGTTAACCATACCGTGCCATTATCAGCCCGTAGCTGGATCTTACTCTGGCCGTCTTCAGTGGTGTAAAGAATTAGCTCACTCATGCAATCTCCATATCAAGGTGCAACAAACCAGTACTGGGTATCTGGCATTCTATTGACCGAAGCAATTATTGGAAACTGTTTATTATCTGATTGCTTTATGAATGCCGCCAAAATTTCTAATAAGCCACTACCGGAAATAACTACCAACCAGAGGTGGTAACAGCGCGCTTTTGCATTACAATGAACAAGTTACCAACCTGACGGATGCCGCTTGTGTACACTGCTGATTTTAATAATAAACGCAAATTTGTCGTTAAACTGGGCAAGATGCTGCACAAGTACGGCACTCCGGCCTATCGGCTGGAAGCTCATTTAACCGAGCTGACAAGCCATTTGAATTTAAAAGGCTCGTTTATTATCTCCCCAACCTCGATGACGTTTGTACTGTGGACCGACGGCCACGAGCAGGAGTACACCCATGCCTCACGGGTTAACCCCGGCGATCTGGATTTAGGTGCACTGTCGCGTACCGACGAACTGGTAGATCAGGTGTTGCAGGGTAAAGTCAGTATTAATGAAGCCGATGCGCTGCTGGATGCTATTGATACCCGCCCCAGCTCTTACGGTAAGCTGGCCACCGCAGTGGCGATGATGGCATCTGGCGGGGCTTTTGCCATGCTCATGGCCACCAGTTGGAATGATGTATTGTGGTCATCGTTATTATCGCTATTGGTTTATCTGTTTATGCTGTGGGCCGCGCGCTCGCCGCGCATTGCCAATATGCTGGAGCCATTAGTGGCACTGGCCGCCGGTATTGCTGCCTGCGCCATTAGCAGTTATATAGACCCCGGCATTAATATTCGTTTGGCAGTGTTATCAGCCATTATTTCGTTTATTCCGGGCCTGGCGCTAACCATCGGCTTTGCTGAACTGGCAGCACGGCATCTGGTATCGGGCAATGCCCGCATTATGGATGCGCTGATGCTGCTGTTTAAGCTGTATTTTGGCGCCTTGCTGGGTATCGCTATTGGTTTTGCCCTGTTTGGTGTGGTCGATTTTGTTAAGCCGCCGCCAATTTCACGCCATTTTGCCTGGCTGGCGGTAGGTATTCTGGTCAGCTCGCTGATTGTGCTGTTTAAAAGCCGCGGCAAATATACATTGTGGTCGCTGGCTGCTGGCTTTGTCGCTTATGGTGTCAGTATTACCGGCGCGACATTATTTGACTATACGATGGGCGCCTTTCTCGGTGCCTTTGCCGTTGGCCTATACAGCAACCTGTTTACCCGGCTGGCCAATGCACCAGCCGTTATTGTTGCCATGCACGGCTTAATCGTACTGGTGCCGGGCAGTAAAACCTATATTGGTTTAAACTCACTGATTTCCGGCCAGGATTTTGTTGTATCTGACCGCGTAGGCCAACAAACCTTTTTAATTTTAATGGCACTGGTAGCCGGGCTGATTTTTGCCAACGTAGCACTGCCGCCGAAAAAGAGCCTATAGCTTAGTTATTACCAACATGACCAGAATTAAGCCGGTGCTGGCGAAGATGTAATCACCGTCGGCAATTGCGCTTTTGTATCGCCGGAAAATAAACCAACCGCACGGTTTCGGCCCTGTTGTTTTGCCTGATACAGAAAACTATCTATTTGCATAAGTTGCTGTTCCAGCTCTGCTTGTGTGGTTAACTGTACATAGGCGAAACCGATTGAGACGGTCACTTTAAGTTCAGCATCATCCAGCTTAATAGGTGAGCCTTCTACCTCAGCCAACAGCCGTTGTATCAGTATCTGGCAATTATTAATATCTGCCGGCCTGTCTATATACAGCAAAAACTCTTCACCACCCCAGCGCACAATACAATCACCGTTCCGCAGCCGGCTGGCCAGCCGTTTGCTAACAATCTGTAGCACCTGATCACCGGCATGATGGCCATAGGTATCATTTACTTTCTTAAAAAAATCAATATCCATCAGCAGCAATAAGGCATCGTTGCTGGCGACAAGCTTAGAGCGCATAAACTGGTTAAAATAACGCCGGTTAAATACTTTAGTCAGCGGATCATGATTGCTCTCATAATCCAGTTGCTGGTTTTTCTCTTCCAGTAAGCTGTGTGCATGGCGCAGCCGGTAATAGGCGTAAAATATTGCCGCACTTAGCATTATTGTTGCAATGATAACAATCAGCCAAAGACGCTGCTCCAGCTGTTTCTGTGTTAACAATGCCCGGTCACGCTCATGTGCCTGCTGCACTAACAGCAAGGTCCGCCGTTGTTGCTCGGTTGCCAGCACAGCGTTACTTAGCAAAGCATCCTGTGTACGTCTGGCTTCATCAGTTTGTGTCTTAAGTAGCTTACTTTCCAATAACGCGTCATAAGCGTCCTGATACAAACCTTTGCGGTAAAGCAGGTGTGCCCAATTCACCAGGCTTTCACTTAACGGCATGAGTACATCGTTGTTTTCAAACCATACCTTGCTGCGGGAGAATAATGATCGTGCGGCATCTTTGTCGCCCGCCTCAAGCAGAGCATAAGCTCTGGCCATTGCGGCATGTGACCAGAGGTAATCGTCGCCTTCCAGTTCAGCTTCTGCTACCAGCTTTTCTGTCAATGCCAGATTTTCATCCAGCTTATTCTGCTCGTTATAAATGCCGGACATATTTGCCCCTGCCATTAAAAATAACCGCCGGTCCTGCCCTTCAGTGCTTTGCAACAATGTCTGATACAAGGCTATAGCATCATCAAACTTTTTGGCTTGGGTTAAAATGTAGCCACGGTTTAATAACAAATTACGTTCGATAAGTGGCGATGTAATGATAGCCAGCGCCTGACTACTGGTTTCAAGTGCCTCATCATAAAGCTTTAATACACTTTGCAGCACAGCCAATACTCCCAGGCTCTCTCCCTCCCATTCTGGCAACTGATTATATTGCGCAATATTCAGTGATCGATTGATGGCTTCAATACCTTCATCTGTATACCCTGCTTCCAGCGCTTCATTGGCGTAATCATAGGCCAGCCACATATGCATTAAGGTTACATCGGTATTGTTCAGTGCGTGATATGCCTGGTAGCCTCTTTCAAATATGCGCTCAGTATGATCCAGCGCTGTCGCCTCGTATTGCTGACATTTAACGTATGCTGCTGCGCCTTGCTGATACCCAGCTAACTGCTGCAATGCGGCAGATTGCTGAAGAATGCCGGCTTGATCGCCGAAGTTATGCCTGTAGGCCAGACGACATTGCTGCATTAACAGCAATGCTTTATTGCCAGGCAACTCACTTTCTGGCTCGTTTTTCAACTGCACCAGCTCCTGCCAGCGCTCTTCTGCTGATAACTGAGGCGCCATCACCACATTAAATACCCGTTGTTCAAACTCAGAAAAACGCTGCTCTGTTGCCAATACGGTAAAAATCATCAGTGCCAGAATCCAACTTATTAACTGGTAAAACTGCTTGCAACTAACCTTCGTTTTCATCCGGCTTGCCCTTCTATTACCACTCCATTGTTTCCAGCATAGGACAAAATAAAAGAAACGGTGTGGTGTCAGCCGTGTTATGCCGCATTTACCGATTAATTGCTGACACTTTGCGCAGTAAAAACCCGACCCGATATAAAGAAGTTGCTAAAAATAATGCCAGCTTTGTCGAATTAGCCACCGCTGTTGCGACCAGTTATACCAATCAATGTGAACAACAGGAACTACAGTATGAACAACAACCAAAGTGCGCAACAAATCAGCGATCTTCTGGCTAACTGGACCCTCGCCGTACGGGCAAAAGATGTTGCCGCTATTACCCGCCTTTATCATGCTGATGTTGTCGCCTTTGACGCTATAGCACAGCTACAGTTTAAAGGCATAGATGCGTACCGCGCCCACTGGCAGCGCTGTATGGAGTTTTGCAGCGGCGAATCCTTGTTTGAGCTGCATCAGTTAAAAGTGCAGGCTAATGGCCAACTGGCTTTCAGCCACAGCCTTAACCACTGCGGCGGCGCCAATGAAAAAGGTGAAATGCAACGCTGCTGGATGCGCGCCACCCAATGCTGGCAGCATGGCAGCAACGGCTGGAAAATTGTGCACGAACATTACTCAATGCCATTCGATATGGAAAGCGGTACTATTTTGTCAGATTTGGCACCGGAAGGAGTTTAACCATGAAATATCTGTGTCTGGTATACAGCGACGAAAACACCCTGCATAGCCTGCCCGACAGCCCGCATGACAGTGAGTGCAATGCCTACGCTGAAAAAATACACGGCAGCGGCCGTATGCTGGCCGCCGAAGCCCTGCAACCGGTAAGCACAGCCACAACCATCCGGGTGCGCAGCGGTAAAGTCAGTATTACCGACGGCCCTTTTGCAGAAACTAAAGAGCAACTGGCCGGTTTTTATCTGGTAGAGGCGCACGATTTAAACGAAGCAATCCAAATCGCCAGCGGCATACCGGCAGCACGGGTAGGCTCGGTAGAAGTACGGCCCGTGCGCCAGCTTGAGCTATAAAAACCGTGCAGCAGAAGCAAGAGGCTGAAGCAATAAGCATACAACAGCGGATAAGCGCACTATACAGGCATGAGTCACGTAAAGTGCTGGCTACGCTGATCCGCCTGCTGGGCGATTTTGACTTAGCCGAAGAAGCACTGCACGAAGCCTTTCATGCTGCACTTAAGCAATGGCCAACAGATGGCATACCAGCTAACCCAGCCGCCTGGCTGGTATCGGCCGGGCGTTTTAAAGCTATTGATCAACTGCGTAAAACGGCCCGCTTGACCCAACTGCCGGATGAAATACTGCAACAACTGGCAGCCGAAGATACGCCGGATCAACAACCGATAGCCGACGACCAGCTGCGGCTGATCTTTACCTGTTGCCACCCCAGTTTAGCTGCCGATGCACAGCTGGCGCTGACGCTGCGTGAAGTATGCGGCTTAACCACCGAGCAAATAGCCAGCGCCTTTTTAACCAGCCCCACCACAGTGGCGCAGCGCATAGTACGCGCCAAAGGCAAAATACGTGATGCGCGTATCCCTTACGAAGTACCGCCACCGGCAGCATTGCCACAACGGCTTGATGCCGTACTGCAGGTTATTTATCTGCTGTTTAACGAAGGCTATTCTGCCTCCGCGGGTGCGCAGTTACTGGATGTCAGCTTAAGTGATGAAGCCATCCGCTTGGGCCGCTTAATGCTGCAGCTACTGCCCAATGCCGAAACCGCAGGTTTGCTGGCACTAATGCTGCTGCAACATGCAAGGCGCAACGCCCGCATCAGTACCAACGGCGAGCTGGTATTGCTGCCACAGCAAAACCGTAGTTTATGGCAACAAAACGAAATACAGGAAGGCAGTGAGCTAGTGCAATGGTCATTGCGCACCCGCCGTATTGGCCCTTATACGCTGCAGGCCGCTATTGCTGCTATTCACAGCGAGGCCCCAAGTGCAGAACACACCGACTGGCAGGAAATTTGCGGCTTATACAATTTACTACTACAGGCCGATCCGTCGCCGGTTATTGCGCTTAACCGGGCCGTTGCTATTGCCATGCGCGACGGCCCTGCAGCCGGGCTGGCACTGATAAGCGAGTTGGAGTTACAAGGTGAACTAAGCCGGTATCACCTGCTGTACGCCGCCAAGGCGGATTTGCTGCGCCAGCTTGGCCTTAAAGCCGAAGCACTTCAGGCTTACCAACAGGCATTAAGTTATTGCAAACAGGCCCCCGAACAACGCTTTTTGCAGCAGCAAATAGCAGCATTACACCGCTGACAGCTACCGGCACTGGTCCGGGTTGTAGCTGAATACGTATGCAAAAACCGCTGCTAACCTTGCGTCATAATGGTGCACTGCTTCACGATAGGCTACCCAAGTGTCAGCGGACTTTTTGCTATGTACCACAAAACCCTTATTGCCCTAACCACCCTGGTGAGTAGCCATGTAATGGCGGATAACTTTGTTATTGAACGGCTGGAGCCAGCCAACTGGTGGGCAGGTATGCAGCACCCCGAACTGCAGTTAATGTTATATGGTAAAGATATCGCCCAACTGCAACCACAGGTAAAGTACGACGGCGTAACACTTAGCGGCGTAACCCGCACCAACAACCCTAACTACCTGTTTGTTAACCTGACACTGGCCGGCAATGTAAAACCCGGCGATATTGCCCTGCATTTTAGCCACAACGGCGAAACGGTGCTAAGCCATAGCTATCCGCTATTACAGCGCAGCGCCAACTCGGCCAAACGCCAGGGCTTTAACCCGGCCGATGTTATTTACCTGCTGTCCCCAGACCGTTTTGCCAACGGTAATCCGGGCAACGACAACATGCCCGGCATGCTGGAACAGGCAAACCGCCAGGATGACAGCGGCCGCCACGGCGGCGATATTGCCGGTATGCAAAATGCTCTGCCCTATATTGCCAACATGGGCTACACCGCCATCTGGCCTATGCCACTGACAGAAAACAACCAAAGCGCTTATTCTTACCACGGCTATGCCGCCACCGATTTATACAATATTGATGCGCGCTACGGTACTAACCAGCAATACCGCGATTTTGTTGTGGCAGCCAATGCCAAAGGCATTAAGGTTATTCAGGATATTATTCTGAACCATATTGGCCATCAGCACTGGTGGCTAGCCGACTTACCCGATGACAACTGGCTAAACAAGCAAGACACTCTGCAACAAGGCGTGCCCTTTATTGGCACCAACCACAGCCGCAGTACCATACAAGATCCTTACGCCAGCAAAGCCGACACCGAACTGTTTACCGACGGCTGGTTTGTCGACACCATGCCCGACCTTAACCAGCGCCACCCGCTACTGGCCACTTACCTGATTCAAAACAGTATCTGGTGGGTGGAATACGCTAATTTGGCCGGTATCCGCGAAGACACCTACAGCTATGCCGACAAACAGTTTTTAAGCGAATGGGGCCGTCGTATTATGCAGGAGTACCCCGATTTTAATATCGTTGGTGAAGAATGGAGCCCCAACCCGCTAATCGTATCGTACTGGCAGCGCGGTAAACAAAATAAAGATGGTTATGTGTCACACACCCCCGCAATGCTGGATTTTCCGCTGTATGAGGCGCTGTTAAAAGCACTCACCACCGCTGAAGACTGGAACAGCGGCTGGATTGGCCTGTATGAAATGCTCAGCAACGACCATGTATACGCCGACCCGTTTAATCTGGTTACCTTTGAAGGCAACCACGACACAGCCCGGCTGTTTTCTGTGCTGGATGAAGATTTTAACTTGTACCGCATGGCCGTTAGCTACCTGCTTACCATGCGCGGTATACCACAAATGTTTTACGGCACCGAAATCGCGATGCAAAGCCCGAAACAGCGCGACGACGGCAAAGTACGCGCCGACTTCCCCGGCGGCTGGGCCGGCGACAAGGTTAATGCCTTTACCGGTAAAGGTTTAAACGCCACACAAAAAAGCGCCCAGCAGTTGGTAAAAACCCTGCTTAACTGGCGCAAAACCGCAACCACCATTCACAGCGGCAAGCTAATGCACTTTGCTCCCGATAATGGCACTTATACTTTTTTCCGCTACAACGAAACGCAAACGGTAATGGTGGTAATGAATAAACAAGCCAAAGCAGTAACGCTGGACTTAGCCCGTTTTAATGAAGTATTACCACAAGGCAAAACCGCAACAGAGGTAATCACCGGTAAAAGCATTAAGCTGGATAAACAACTTACCGTACCAGCCCGCGGCACGTTGGTGCTGGATATTCGTTAGTTTCAGCACAGTAGAAGCGGCTGAAACACGCTGTAAAGTGCAAGCCGCATTGCCATGCCAGACATAGCGAAAGGGTGCTTAGTGCATTAATTTCAGCTGTCAGCTGAACTATCTGTTAGGCTGCTCTATTTGCAAAGGCTACGTAGATGTCAGTAAGCAACGCATCAGATGAGCTATCCGCACAGCAACGGGTCCGCTACATCATTCAGGCTATTCGGGCCGAAGAACATTATTGGCGCGAACGCTATGCCATCCTGCGCTACCAGGATTGGCTTGGTTTGGGTATCTTATTATTTGCCCTAACGGGGATGGTAACTGCCGCTGGTTTATATTACCTGCAGTTAATTCCGGCCTGGGTTTGTATAATCGTGGCCGCACTGTGTGCATCCGTGTCGCATGAAATTGAACATGATCTGATCCATCGTCAGTATTTTCGTAACACGCCAATTATCTACCACGGCATGATGCTGCTAACCTGGTTGATGCGCCCTAACACAGTTAGCCCCTGGTACAGGCGCGGTATGCACCTGTTACATCATAAAGTCTCCGGCAGCACCAACGATATAGAAGAACGCCTGGTAGGCAATGGCATCGCCTATGGCTTTAGCCGTTTTATCGTGATGTTTGATGGGTTATCGGGTCTGTTTATACGCCGCGCTATTTTGCGCCGGGAAGTCGATAACTTTTCCGTACAAAAGCTGCTGCAAGCGAGCTTTCCGCTGGCCAGCCTGTACTTTTTAACTTGGTATGTGTTTTTGTTATTCCACGCCTATGATGCGCTATTCGGCGGCATTAGCGCAGGTTCCTATCCAGAGAGCTTAGTATGGCTAATGCAAGGCATTGATTTCGCCGTAGTAGTGCTAATCGCCCCTAACGTTCTTCGCTCGTTCTGTTTAAATTTTATCACTTCTCATATGCATTATTATGGCAACGTACATAACGTGCTACAGCAAACTCAAATTCTGGATCGCTGGTATTTTATGCCGCTGCAGCTATTTTGTTTTAACTTTGGCAGCACCCATACTATCCATCATTTTGTGGTGCATCAGCCATTCTATTTACGCCAACTGGTGGCCACACAAGCCCTTAAGGTGATACGCGAACAAGGGGTTAGGTGTAATGATCTGTCCACTTTTGTTAGCGGCAATCGTTGGAATGAAGAGCAAACAGTCAGAACAAATTGATTGCTTATGTTTGCCCGTTAATCAACTTTACAAGCCAAAAATCTGGATTACACCGACGGCGATCAGATAAATAGCCACTACATAGTTTAGGATCCTGGGCCGGATCAGTATCAAAATGCCGGCAACGATGGAGAGCACTGGAATAAGGTCAATATGCAGAGTCATAGTCCTGTCCTTTAATGTTTGATTGTGGTGGGTTAACTAAAACATTGTGGTGCCTGGCAAGGAATATAGCAATTGATAAAAAGTGCCTATGAAAAGCCTGCCATTATTAAATCTCTGACACTAACACCACTTGACGGCACCTTTTAACAGGTGCTATTAATGACACTATTAATAGCAGGAGCTGATGATGCAAACCAAATTCTCTGAAGACGTGGTGCCGTTATCGGATTTAAAAATAAACCCCGGTAAAGTGGTAACGCAAACCAATAGCACCCACCGGCCAGTGCTGCTTACCAGCCGTGGCCGCGGCGTTGCCGTGGTGCAGGCGCTGGAGGATTACGAAAACACCGCTGAAGAATTGCGCTTTGTTAAAGCAATTGCCACCGGCCTGGCGGATATTCGTGATGGCAACACTATTACTGCAGAACAGGCTAAACAGCTGCTGGGGATCGGCTGAGTGCGGTTAGAGCTTGCTCAGTCGGCAATGTCTGACTTATTGGCGATAAAAGCCTGGTATCTGGAGCAAGGCGTGCCGCATATTGGCCAGCGGTTTATTACAGATATTTTGGCCGCAGCACAGCGCCTTACTGCTCAACCAGATTCCGGCAGGATAGTGCCCGAGTTTAATCAGGCCAATATCCGTGAAATTATCCTACCGCCGTTTCGTATGGTTTATCTGCGCGAGGCAGACTGCATTAGCCTGGCCCGCGTCTGGCGTAGCGAGCGCCTGCTGCAACTGCCTTAAATATCACACGCTCTGGCATTCACTGCTCGGTAAACTGCTTTAATGCCAGCAAGCGTTGATCCCACTGTGCTTCCAGCGCAGTGATAAAATCACGCCCTTGCTGTAGGGCAGCCGAGTCTAACTGCACTTTTACTTCGCGCCCGGCCGGGTGCAGCTGTACTACTTTTGCTGACACCAGCGCCTGAATTTGCTTACGCGCGCCCTGGCGGCTAATACCGAGATCTTTAGACAGTTCACCCATACAAAGTGCAGCGCCATTCGATAAGCGTTGCACTATCTGCAACCGCACCGGGTCGCCCAGTGCTTTAAATATTTGTGCTATAGCAGCCTGGCTCACTTGCCCTCCTTGCTAAAATATTGTTGTAGCCGTGTCAGCATAAAGTCCCAGCCATTGCTGTTTTGCGCCAGACTGCTGGCGGCAATATCTGCCGGTAAATCGGCAAAGCCGGTTTCAGTTAAGCTGATTTTACAGCGGCCCGGTTCCAGCTCTGTAATACGAAACTCAACCAGAGTATGCGGTACAGTAAGTACTTCACCAATAAAATTATTGCCGCCTGGCACCCAACGATAAGCAAAGTAGTTGTAAGGGTTGGCGGCTTCAATGTAAACACTGCTTCTGTGTTTTTCGCCAAAGCTGAATACCGCTTGTGCGCCCTGCCGGTATTCGCCTGTTAACGTATCGGGAAACCACTTTACCACCTGCTCTGGTGTGGCAATGGCGTTATATATGCGCTCTGCTGTGGCGTTAATAGTAAGGTCGCGCTGAATAATATTTTGCATAAGTTGCCTCGTATTTGAGTTTAGTTTTACTACGGCTTAACTAAAGCACAGCACAACCAAATATGCAACCTTATGGTTGCATATTTGGTTGAGAATACTTTTTGAATATTCTTTATTTGCCATGTCGAATTTTCCCGCTATGGTACGACTACACCTTAGTATCACTTAGCTAACAGGAACCCCAATGAGCAAAGAACAAGCTGTTAAAGGCCCGGCGTCTTATTTTCCGTCGATTGAAAAAAACTACGGCCAGAGCATACAACACTGGTTAACCTTGCTGGATAACGTTAAGGATCAACCGCATATGGCGCAGGTAGCGTTTTTAAAAACGCAGCATGGCATTGGCCACGGCCACGCCAATGCGCTGGTTGCCTATTATCGCGCACAGAAATAGGCATACTTTAACCCTACCCAGCCCTACCATTTTTACCGTTTGGCGACACCCGGCGCCGAAATGTGTTTTACTGTGTCCTATTGTCTGAAAACAACATCGCCAGATGTTGCTAATGTAGAACCGGGAGGGCATTGATGGCTGAACGTAGGGCCAGATACTCTATTGCTGTAGTTGGCAGCGGTATGGCAGGGTTAGCGGCGGCCTACCGGGCGCGCAGTGCCGGCCATAATGTTACAGTATTTGAAGCTCATAACTGCCACGGTATGGATGCCCACCGCCTTAACGTAAATGGCGGCATGGTAGATGTACCTTTGCGCGTGATGAGCCCCGAAAGCTGGCCCAGCCTGCTTGCGCTGGCCAAAGAAGTTGGCATAGGCACCTTTAACGTGCGTACAAATACGTCCTGCAGCCGGACTAACCGGCATACCTGGTTTCGCAGTGGCGAAGTTCCACTGCTGGGCTGGCCCTTTATTGGCTCGTGGCGCTACCTGAACCGCAACGCCTTGCGCATGGGATTAGGTATCTGGCAACTACGGCGGCTAACCCGCCAGCTTGAGCACCACAGCAACGATGCCACTGTGAACAATGCCACGCTGGCTGACATTTTACAGCAGCACAACTTTGATCCCTTGTTCTGGCGCGGCCTGGTGCTACCCATTCTTACCACCATTTGCACCTGTGAGGAAAAACACCTGTTAAACTGGCCCGCAGCGCAGTTGCTGTTATTACTGAATGGTATTTTGCACAGCAGCCAGCTTTGTAGGCTGGAAGGCGGCACTTCAGCACTGGTGCAGGCGCTGGCTAAAGACCTGCCTTTGCATAGTGGCAGCCCTGTAGTGCAGGTTAAAACAGTCGGGCAAGGGGTGCAGGTTTATAATGAATGCGGTGATGGTGGCGTGTTCGACCGGGTAATTGTTGCCACCCAGGCTAACCAGCTAAGTTTTTTGGATGACGCACAGTTTGGTGCTGAGCGTGAAATACTGCAAGGTATTGGCTTTGACTCAGGCGAGCTTTGGGTGCATCAGGACAGCCGCTTTATGCCGCTAAAACAACAAGACTGGACAGCTTTGAATTTTCAGCTGGATAAAACACTAACAAAACCGATGTTTACTGTCTGGGTTAACAAGGTAGAACCTACGCTTACAGATAGCGTGCCGGTGTTTCAAACCTGGAACCCACTGTTTGAACCCAAACCGGATACCGTACTGGCACGGATACCGCTACAACGTGCTGTTGTTACTCCGGGCACTGCACAAGTGCATAAAGCCCTTAAGCAATGGCACAGCCAAAGCGGCCGCCAGGTGTTTTTTTGTGGCTCATGGGCATGGGAGGGCGTGCCGTTGCTGGAGTCGGCCGTGCAATCAGCCAATGCCGTGGTAGACATTATTAATCAACAGCACTAAATCTTTTTACCCGCTATTAAATGAAAATGCCCGCTGCCAGACCGTGTGCACACAACAGAAACACTGGCTAATTACCCTCTCTGCATTTACAATTTATTCGCCTTCTTATTAACAATACCTTTATATGCCAGTTCTGGACTTGCCCACCTTAATCTTTCTGACACTAACAGTTAATCTGTTGGTGGCCGGTTATATGGCGTTACTGGCAAAGTTGCATCCACAGCAAAGCGCATTTTGGCATTGGGCGTTATCCTGCCTGATTTTTGTTATCGCCAGCCTGCTTGCTGCCAGCCGATTGTATCAGGTGCCGCCTGTGCTCAGTGTGCTACTGGCGCATGCGTTGCTGGCACTGCCGCCTTTGCTGGTTGGTACCGGTTTAGTCCGCTTTATCCACGGCCCTTCAGCAGGCCTGCCATTCAGAATTATCAGCATGTGTGCTATAGCATATTTGTTACTACTAAGTACCAGCTACACGTTTTCACACAGTGCCGCAGTGCTTAATGCTATTGCTATTGCCGCAAGTTGTATCTGGTGTATAAGGTTGCTTCAGGCCTTAACAAAACCGCAGTTTGCCAGCAGATTGTTGCAATGCGCACTGGCACTGCATGCATTTGCCATGCTGGCAGAAACCTATTTGTATCTTAACCACTGGCACACAGCATTACCCCAGCACACAGTAGCCTTGTTACAACTGATTTTACTCAGCCATATGCTACTTACTACCGTAGCAGCGGCACTACTACCACTGTTGTTTTTTATCACCCGTGAACAGCTGCTGGTGCAACAAGCCAATTTAGACGAATTAACACTGCTACCAAACCGACGGCATTTTATGCGTGAGTCGTCAGCTTATCTAACCAAGGGTGGTGCCAATACGCAATTGGCGGTGATGATGCTGGATCTGGATCATTTTAAAAGCATCAATGACACCTTTGGCCATGCTGTGGGAGATGCAGCGTTAAAGCAGGTCGCACAAATTTTGACACAGGTGCTGCGTAAAACAGATTTAATCGGCCGTATGGGTGGAGAGGAATTTGCCATAGTAATGCCCAATACCTCAGAGGCTGACGCCCGCTGTATTGGCCAGCGCTTGCGCCAGCAAGTTGAGCAGCACGCAGGTACGGTTGAAGGTAAACCACTTAACCTGACTATCAGTATTGGTGCAACCTACGCTAAACAATTCAGTGGCCTGGATTTTCAAACCCTGCTAAAGCAGGCCGACGAAGCCTTGTATGAAGCCAAACGCAGCGGTCGCAATACCGTAACCTTTTATCGCGACCGCCAGTAAGCACACTATTTAGCCGCAGTATCGTCCTGCTCTTTAATCAACCAAACCGACAGTGCACCCAGCACCATGGCGGCACCGGCTAACATTACGATATATACAGCCTGGTTTTGAAATACCGAGCCTAAGATCCAACCAGCAATTAAGCCGGAGATAATCTGCGGTGCGGCAATGGTAAAGTTAAAAATTCCCATATACACGCCGGTTTTATTCGCCGGTAAGGCACCAGCCAGTATTGCGTATGGCATAGCCAGAATAGCCGCCCAGGCAATACCCACACCTAGCATTGGGATCATCAGGCCCAGTGCACCTTTAGGAATTTCTACCTGAGTAATTAACAGGTTTACATGTGTCATGGAGGGGTCGGTAAACAGCACAAAGCTTAAATAACCCAGGCCACCGGCTAACAGCGATATTGAATAAACAAACTTGCGGCCAAACAGGTTAGCCAGTTTGGCCATGACTAATGAAAAAAGCACAGCAAACAGCGAGTAACCGGCATATAAAATACCAACCCAGTCACCGGCTGCGCCTTTAGCGGCTGCAATATGCGCCGGAACACCACCCATTTGGGCAATATAGGCGCCGTTATACCACTCTACGCCAACACCCCAGGTGTTTTGCGCAATGGCCGCGGGAAAATAGGTCCACATAATAAACAACGCAAACCAGGAGAAAAACTGCACCAGCGCCAGTTGTTTCATAATACGCGGCATGCTTTTCATGGTTTGCCAGAAATCGGTTAACTTCTCACCCAGCGAGCGCGACTGGCGCACCTGTTCGGCCAAAGCCTGAGCTTCTGAATCCAGCCCTTTATAGGCGTAATATTGCTCAGGTGCGTATTCTTTGGTACGAAATACTGTCCACAGCACAGAACCCAACAGCACGGTGGCACCAATATAAAATGCCCAAATAACTGAAGGCGCTACTTCACCGGCTTTAGAGGCGTTTTCCAGCCCAACCACATTGGTTAAAACAAAAGGCAAAATAGAGCCAAATACCGCACCAATATTGATCAGCAAGGTTTGCACAGAGTAACCGATGTTACGCTGTTCCGGCGGCACCATATCAGATACCAGAGAACGAAACGGCTGAAAGGTCACATTAAAAGCAGCATCTTTAATAGCGAAGATAATCAGGCCGAACAACATTGGCGGAATAAAAGCCACCATCATTGACGAGTTAGGCAGCAATACCATAGCCGCCGCTGCAACTATGGCACCGCCTAGCATAAAGGGTAACCGGCGACCGAGTTTATTCCAGGTACGGTCCGACGCCGCACCGACAATAGGCTGCACCAGTAAGCCCATAATCGGGGCTGCCAGCCAGAATAACGACAATGATGATAAGTCGGCTCCCAGATCAGATAAGATCCGGCTGACGTTACCGTTTTGCAGCGCAAAACCAATTTGCACACCCAGAAAACCGAAACTGAGGTTCCAGATCTGCCAGAAAGAGAGCTTAGGTTGTTTCATTACAGGTCCCCGGATACTTTTATTCTATTATGATGCTTCTTATGTTGGCCTAAACTACACGATAGCAGCCATTTTGCGCAAAACTGTGCATACGTATTCATCTTGTTGTTGCACTGTTTTGGCGTTATTACCAACCATTAACCAGCAAAACTGCACCAAATTGCTGCATCTCGCTCAACACAACAGAGTGCGACATAAAATAATGGTGCCTGAAATAATACTTTTACGGGGACGCAATGAAAGCTTTTACCTTAAGCGCACTGGCGCTGTCTTTATTACTGGCCGGTTGTAAGCCGGCACCAACCAACAGCACTGAACCCAATACTACACAGGCAGCAACCGCCGTGCAGCAAAGCGCGGCAACTAAAGAAAGCGCAGCAGCCAAAGACTGGTGGCAAGATGCCGTGTTTTATCAAATCTGGCCGCGTAGCTTTTATGATACCAGTGGCGATGGCCACGGCGACTTTAACGGCATGACCGCCAAACTACCCTATTTACAGGAGCTGGGGGTAAATGCACTGTGGCTGACGCCAATGTTTGAAGCGCCCTCATACCACGGTTACGATTTTACCGAGTTTTACCAGGTAGAAAGTGATTACGGCACTATGGCCGAGTTTGAAGCTTTTATTCAGGCTGCTGATGCCAAAGGCATGAAGGTAATACTGGATTTAGTAATTAACCATATCTCCAGCGAGCATGACTGGTTTAAACGCTCGGCAGCCGGTGAAGTGCCATATAAAGATTACTTTGTCTGGCGTGACGATATGCCACCAGCAGGCAGTGGCTGGGGCCACGCCTGGAGCGACAATGATAAACCCGAAGCCGTATGGCACTATAACGACACGCGTAAGGCTTATTACTACGCCGCTTTTGGTGCCAGCCAGCCTGACTTAAACCTGCGCCACCCCGATGTCGTTGCCGAAATGGAAAAAATGGCTAAATTCTGGCTGGATAAAGGCGTGGCGGGCTTCCGTTTGGATGCCGTGCGTTTTGCGATGGAAGGCGGCCCCGATGCTCAGGCCGACACCGATGAAACTATTGCCTACTGGCAGGATTTTAACCAGTACGTAAAAAGCGTTAACCCCGAGGCTTACTTAGTCGGCGAAGCCTGGGTAGATATTCCGGTAGCGGCGCGCTACTACGGTGAAGGTAAAGGCCTGGATCAGGGCTTTGATTTTGAAGTCGGCTATAAAATTCTTGGCCTGCTGCAGCCCAACGCCGGGGGCGAAGCGCAGTTTGGCACTATGCACTCTGCACAGCAGCAGGTAGCAGATGCCTCGGTATTACAGCAGAATGTACAACAACGTGCAGAATCTGAGGCACCGCTGCACTTTTTTGCGCCGTTTTTAACCAACCACGATCAGGAACGCATCGCCTATCAACTTAAACAGCACGATGCCAAAGCCAAACTGGCAGCAGCCATGTTGTTTAGCTCGCCCGGTACGCCTTACATTTACTACGGTGAAGAAATTGGCCTAACTCAGGATCGCAGCGGCCACGACGTATTTAAACGCGCGCCCATGCTGTGGGACAACAGCAAACAGGCAGGCTTTACCCAAGCCGATAACAGTTGGGTAGAACAAATGCACCTGTTTGGTAAAGGCTTCCCTAACTGGTATCCGGATTTTCTCGCTAAGCAACTGCAGGCAGAAGATCGCAGCGTAGCAGCACAGCAGGCGCAGCCAGATTCCATCTGGTCACTTTATAAATTTTTAATAGCACAAAAAAAACAACGGCCAGAGCTCGGCACTGACGGTAGCTATGCTGTGACGCAATTCGCAAACGGTGTGGTGCAAATTAGCCGTGAGCTAAACGGCAGTAAGAGCCTGTTTATCTTAAACCTGAGTGACAGCGCGCAGGATATCAGCGCTATTAACCGTAAAGGTTTAAGCGCTGGCTGGGCGTTTGATCTGGATGGCAATACACTGGCACCATTTGGCCTGCTGCTATTGCAAAGTGCGAACTGAAGTTTACCGACTCTCCCTAAAACCGCTGGCTGGTTTAGCGGCGGTTTTTCTTTAAGCTTGCCAACTCCGTATTGTTAATTTACTGTACCTGGTAAATTAACAAGGAGTGTCTATGAAACCTTTTCTGATTTTACTCAGCAGCTTACTGCTGGCTACTGCCGTACAGGCTGAACAGACAAAACCAAAAACCGGGCCGGAACTATTACCGGCGTTTTCCACAGCCGCCTCGCTAAAAGAAAACTTCAGCTGCTATATAGGCCCCTTTGCCAGCTATGACAGTTGGTTGAGTTGGCTAAGTAAAAGGCCAAAATTTAATACCGAAGTATTTAGCAAACAGTTCCCCAGAATTGATATTGAAAAACGCCAGCAAACTATTGATTGCAGAATCTTTGTTTATGAATCGGATGGTATCTTGGTTGAAGGCGTCATGTTGCAACCAAAAGCTACACCAGAAAAACAGAAACTACCGATTATCATTTATAACCGTGGAGGCAACCCGCGCAACAGTACACTAAACTACGGTAGCATTCAGCAAAACCTGATGCACCTTGCCGAGCAAGGCTATATTGTCATTGCTAGCCAATATAGAGGTGCTGCCGGATGGGAGACATCAGCATCCCGCGACCTGATACTTGATGAATACGGCGGTGCTGACGTTAATGATGTTGTTAACCTGCTCCCTATCATTGAAGGCATGCCAGCATCAGACAGCAAACGCATAGCAATGATTGGAGTTAGCCGTGGCAGTATAATGAGCTATCAGGCTGCAGTCAGAATGCCACAGCTTAAAGCTTTAGTAATTTACTCAGGTTGGTCTGATCTTGAAATCGCATTGGAAACCAGGCCAGACATGCAGGTTTATGACAAGTTGATCCCCAATTACGCCAACAATAAAAGTGCTGAATTAGCAAAGCGCTCAGTTTTACGTTGGCTGGATAAACTGCCTCAGCAGTTACCTATTCTGCTGTTGCATGGCGACAAAGATGCCAGAATTGATGTATCTCAGGCCAGAAATATGGCCGCAGCGTTAAAACAGAAGAAACAACCGTATAACTATATTGAATACGCTGACGCAGACCATGATTTAAACCCCAACCATGCTGAAGCTAACGCAGAAACTGCCGCCTGGTTAAAACAATATCTGTAAGCCACTCTGCCTGGCTATAAGCTGTTTATTATCTGGGTAAATGTAATTAAAAATGACTGCACCGGGGCCAACCTCAGTGCAGTTGTATTGCACTATGGCTTTTTCGGTAAGGTAATTACCGCCGAAATAGGAAAATGATCAGAAATATATACGCCGGCAACGCTTAGTTGATAAGTGCGGTAGTTATGGCTTTTTAAGCCGTTACTGATAAAAATATAGTCAATACGCTCGCTGTCACCTGCGGCGAAACCGTTGTAGGTGCCAACAACTTCGTCGTTTGCCAGAACTGCGGTATCTGTCAGCGGTAACAAGCGGTCAGAGGTGAGCGTTTTATATGCGGCGCTATCATGCAGCATATTAAAATCTCCCATTAAAATAACCGGCTTATTCCCGGCAATAGCCGGAATATGTGTCAGCAAAAATTCAGCACTTTTTTGCCGGGCCACATCACTTACATGGCTAAAATGCACATTAAATACAAAGAAATCACTGCCGTTTTTTTCAAAATGCCCCCAACTGGCAACGCGGGGAAGATGAGCCTGCCAGCCGATTGAGCCTGCAACATCGGGTGTTTCAGACAACCAAAAGTTGCCGCTATCCAGCTTTTTAATGGTGTTTTTATTGTAAAACAACGGCACAAACTCACCGGCAATAACGCCATCGTCGCGGCCAACGCCAATATAGCTGTAATCAGGCAATTGCTCGCTTAACCAGCTAAGTTGATGGTGCAACACCTCCTGCAACCCCAGTACATCAGGCTGCAGCGTTTTTAAATGGGCATAAATCAGCTGCTGCCTGTTTGGCCAGGCATTTATTGCATCGGCTGGGTTGTCGTAACGAATATTAAAGCTTTCAACCACCAGGCTGGTTGCGTGTACTTTTATCAGCAGGCTGCAAAACATTAATATGCCGGATATCAAAATAAACTTTACCGCTTTTATCATAGCGACTCCTTTTGGCTTGGCCTTGTAGTTATTTCAGGTAAGCAGTATTGCGCTATTATTAAAGCAGCACAACCATACTAAAAGCGCATAGGCGTAAGCCTTTGTTGGCGCTACACTAAGTTTATCCCTTAGCGGCTTTTACAGTGGATGCTGTTATGTCTGACCGATCCCACCTGTTTTCTTTGCGTGCTGGCCATGCCCTGCGTGAAGTGCTGGCCGAAGGTTACAGCCTGAATAAACTTGGCAAAGACCTGCTGGCTGGCATTACCGTAGGCATTATTGCCATACCACTGGCAATGGCGCTGGCTATTGCCTCTGGCGTGGCACCGCAGTACGGCCTTTACACCGCTATTATTGCCGGTTTTGTTATTGCACTAACCGGTGGCTCGCGCTACAGCATCAGCGGCCCCACTGCAGCCTTTGTGGTTATCTTGTACCCGGTAGCGTTAAAGTACGGTTTAAGCGGCTTACTTATTGCCACTGTGCTATCCGGTGTTTTGCTGCTGGTTATGGCGGCCATGCGGCTGGGGCGCTTAATTGAATACATACCTGAATCGGTCACCTTAGGCTTTACCGGCGGTATTGCCGTGGTTATTGCGACTTTACAAGTTAAAGACTTTTTTGGCCTGCCAATACAAACCATGCCCGAGCACTTTGTTGATAAACTGCTGCTGTTGGGGCAAATGCTGCCACAATTATCCTGGCCCAGCCTGCTGGTTGCTGCAGTAACACTGGCCGTTATGCTGCTGTGGCCCAGGCTAAAAACTTTTATACCTGCCCATTTACCGGCGCTGTTTATTGGCACCTTGCTGGCGTTAGTGCTGCTGGGGGTGGGCGCTGAACTGGACACCATAGGCTCGCGCTTTAGTTACACCACACCCGATGGCGCCAGCGGCAGCGGTATTCCGCCCTACCTGCCTTATTTTGACTGGCCCTGGCTGCGCCCCGGCCCCGATGGCGAACTACTAGGCTTTAGCTGGCAACTGGTTAAGGATTTACTGGCAGCTGCTTTTGCTATGGCCATGCTGGGTGCTATTGAATCTCTTTTGTGTGCTGTGGTGCTGGACGGTATGTCTGGCAGGCGCCACAGCGCCAACAGCGAACTGTTCGGCCAGGGTCTTGGCAATATTATTACGCCATTTTTTGGCGGCATTACCGCTACAGCCGCACTGGCACGCTCATCAGCCAACTTTAAAGCCGGTGCCCAGTCGCCGGTAGCGGCTATGGTGCATGCGCTGGTGTTGCTACTGGGGCTGATGCTGCTGGCACCGGTGTTATCTTATGTACCCATGGCTGCTTTGGCATCACTGCTGATAATAGTAGCCTGGAATATGAGTGAAGCGCCCAAAGCTGTGCACTTACTGAAAACCGCCCCGCGCAGCGATATCTGGGTATTTATTACCTGTTTTTCCCTTACCGTGCTGTTTGATATGGTGATCGCCATTACCGCCGGTATTCTGCTGGCAGCCTTACTCTTTGTTAAAGAAATAGCCGAAATGAGCAAGGTGACCGATATCAGCCATAACCGTAAACAGGTTGAACAACCGATCCCCTCTGGCTGGCAGGTGCTAAAAATCAGTGGGCCGCTGTTTTTTGCCGCGGCCGATCGTATTTTTGCCGATATCGCCCGTTTAAGTGACCATAGCCGTGGCCTGGTACTGTATATGGACGGCGTGCCCTTGCTGGATGCCGGTGGCCTGGCTGCTCTGAATAAACTGATCAATAAGTGCCATAAAAGCAAAACCCAGCTGATAATAGCCGATTTACAGTTTCAGCCACTAAAAACTCTGGCTAAAGCAGGGGTAAAGCCCGTGCCAGGCCAGCTTAGTTTTTACCCCACATTACGCGAAGCACTGGAGACACTGTATCAGCAAGCGGCGGCAACAGAAGATCAAGACGGCTGAGCCACCACCAGCGTACCCAGTAGCGGTGACAACGGAGCACGCTCCAGCTCACGCTGAGAGAATGCTGCTGCTGTCCAGGCAATACTGCTTATTGCAACAAGTAACGCTAACCAACCAAATACTCCAAGCCAGCGTGCCAGCGACGGCTGCTTATGTTTGGTGCGCAGCCAGTGCATTCGCATACCCCCGGCCACCAAAATACACAGGCCGGTGCCAAATAGCGCGTAAATTAGCTTAACGGCCAGGCCGCTAAAATTACCAAAATGCAACGGGTCGGCCATATCGGTTAAGTAAGCCAACGCAGCTAAATCGGCGCTGCTCTGGCTACCCATTACATTACCCGTGCTATCCAGGTAAATACGGTTAGCCCGGTCGCGCAGCAGTAAATCACCTGCTTGCCCGGTTACCACTATTGGTGCTTTGGCATTGCTGTTATATAGCACAGTACGGATATCCAGCTCTGGTCTATGCTGCTGGGCTATGGCAGTTATTTGTGTCAGCGATAGCGGCTGTGTTGGCGCTACGGTGCTTAATGTAGCTCTTGGTATCGGTGGGTAAAATTGCAGCGGTGTTTTTAGTAGCCAGTGCTCGGTAAAATACCATAGGCCAGTTAACGTCATCAGCAATACAAACCACCAGCTCCATAAACCAATAAGCTTGTGCCACGATGCCCAGTTGCTACGCACTGACCAACGCCATTTGCCGGGGTTGCGTAGCCATTGCTGCCACCAGTTACGATAGACATAAAAACTGGAGATAACAGATATAAGCAATAAAAAGCTCAGCGACGTTACTACAACCTTACCCGCACCTTCTACGGATAAGTACATATGTAAATTTCGTAAAAAGCGGGATAACCGTCCCCAGTCTCCGCTGCCGGTAAGGCTGCCGCTGGCCGGATCAAAATAAGCAAAGCGAAACCCTTCAGGCGTAGCCAATGATGCTTCGCCTGCAAGATAAGCCTGCTGATGCACCTGCACGCTTAGCAGTTGGCTATCAGGGTAGGCTGCTGCCAGGCTTTGCTCCAGCTGTGCCCAGTTAACCGGGCCGCTGCGGCTACTAAGTGCGCGGTATTTGCTGTCACTCAGGTACTGTATTTCATAGCTCAATGCTGCCAGTACACCTGTGACACACACCAGCAGCAACAGCGCTCCCAGCACAAAACCAGCCCAGGAATGCAGGGCAAACCATTGCCTGTTCGTCATATCAGAACTGGTAAGTGGTTGTCAGATAAATCCGGCGTGGCTCGCCCGGAAAATGCCCGGTACGGTCGATAAAGCCGCTGCTGGCATAGGTTTTATCAAACAGGTTTTTTACGTTTAGCTGTACCAGCCAGCTTTGCCATTCGGTTTGCCAGCTGATATCAAACACCGTATAAGCTTTTACCGGCTGGCCACCAATACTCTGTTGCTTGCCAACGTAGTCGACACCGGCAGCAAAAGATGAATGCAGCGCCGGCAGTTCATAGCGGCTCCACAAACCTAACTGATGCTGTGGCGCATTGGCAAAGCGGCCGTTAAACGCATTGGTAATGCCATCGTTGTCCTGCATTACTCTGGTATCGTTATAGGCGTAGCTTAGGTTCATTACCCAATTGTCGGTTAAATCGCCTAACACATCCAGCTCAAAACCACGGCTGCGCACTTCGCCCAGCGCCACTAAATCGTCCAGGCCGTCATTTCCTACATCACCGCGCGGATCGGCCTGCAGAATATTTTTCCGGGTAATTTCATACACGGCAGTATTTAGCCGCACACTGTCGTTTAGCAGCGAAAAGCGTACACCGGCTTCATATAAACGCGAGGTTTCCGGTTCAAAGGGCCCACCCACTTCCTCTGCCTGTGAGGCTGCTGCCTGCGGTACAAAACCGGTAGCCGCTACCAGATAACCACGGGCATAGTCGGTTAGCTGGTAAGTGGTACCCAGCCGCCACGACGTATCGTTACCCGATACTTTACTGCCATTACGCTTGTTGGTGTCTTCAAAACTATCCCAGCGTACACCCAATAGCAGGTTCCAGTTGTCTGACAGTGTTAACTGATCCTGCAGGTAAAGGCCCTTATGCTCGGTCCTGGTATCAGTAATGTTAGGTGTTACGGCGTCCAGGTTATAATCGGCCCGGCTGGTCAGGCCGTATACCGGGTCACGCAAACTCAAGCCCGGCACAGTACCGCCGTTTTCAAGCGGTATAGCGTTACGGCCGGAGAAATAGGAGTCCTGCTGAAAATAGTCAGCACCCACTAACAGCGTATGCTCAATATCAGCGGTGTTTAATTCAATAATATTATTCCAGGTCAGGCTGAACGAGTCATTCTCGCGGTTTTGGTCGCGAAACTGGCGGCGGCAATAATCAATAACGCCATCGCCATCGGTGTCATAACTGCAAAGCGGTTCATGATAGTTTTGCAGCTCCTGATTCTGGTAGCCACGCACGGTAATATCGGTGCTCCACTGGCTGCTAACCTGATGCTCTAATCTTGCCTGATACACTTCGGCGGTTAGCCGCTGAAAATCAGTGCTTTCGTTATGGTTCCAGCTACGGTCGGCCAGAAAGTTACCATTAGCATCGGTAACGACGCCGCGCAGGCGGGCACCACCGTAGTCTTGCTCTACATCGGTGTATTGCAGTGTCAGCGTGGTGTCCTGTGTGAAATCTATGGCGTAACCTAAATCAATAATCTGGTTTTCCACATCAGTGTTCTGCCGGAACGGTTTTTCACTGTCTTTGTAAATACCGGCACGATAACGCTGGGCAGCGTCGTCGGTTAACGGGCCGCTTAGCTCAAGCGAGCCGCTGTAAAAACTGTCATTACCCAGTCCTACTTTTAGCTGCCGCTCGGCCACCGCTGTCGGTTTTTTCGTGCTGTAGTTAATCAGGCCACCAGGGGCCATACTGCCATAAAGGGCGCCGGCAGCGCCTTTTAGCACCTGAATTTCAGCAACGTTAAACAGCTGTGGCACTGCAAAGCCGTTAAATGGATCACCGCGCACGCCGTCATATAAAATTTCGTCCTGGCGAAAACCACGAAAGGTTACGCCAGAATAACTAAAGCTACTGACGCCGCTCATACTGCGATACAGATCAGTAATTTGCCGCGCCGCCTGATCGCGGATTAATGCTTCCGACAATACCTGAATATTTTGCGGCACTTCATCCAGCGGCGTATCGGTGCGGGTAGCCAGGCTAGACGAGTCAACCCGGTACAGCGTTTGTGCCCGGCCTTTAACTTCAATATGTTCCAATGCAGCAGTATTAGCCGGTGCGGTATCGGCCTGAGTGTTAGCAGAAAATGCCATAGTGCAGAATAAACTAACAGCAGAAAGACGCAGACTTACAGCAGAGAGCGGCAACATTATAGGACAACCTGTATTGCAGAGAATTAAACAGGCCGCGAATGGTAAATGATAACAATTACCATTACAATTAAATTGTAGCTAAAATTTCAGCTAATCCGCTGCCACCCTCGTCGGCAGCAGCGGATACCTGTTAGCCTTTATGCTCGGTTTTAATTAACTTGCCGTGTTGATCAAAGTACTGCCAGTCGCCCGACGGGCGGTTGCTGATATAGCTGCCCTGAGTACGAACCTGGCCATTGGGCCAGTATTCCAGCCACTCGCCTTCTTTGCGATCACGCAGATAATCCCCCTGCTGCAGTGATTTACCATTGGGGTGGAAGTATTCAGCCTTGCCTTCTTTTAAACCTTTGACATAGCTTTCTTTTTGCTGCGGCCGGCCATTTAAATGAAATAACTCGTACCGGCCGTGTGGTTTGTCGTACTCGTATTCAATTTCGCTTTTTAGCTGGCCGTTGTCGTAGTATTCCTGCGCTAAACCATGCTTGCGGCTGGCGTCATAATGCACAGCTTGCGCCAGAGTACCGTCTTCATACCAGGCTTGCCACAAGCCAAACCACTCGCCCTTTTGCATATTGCCAGCCAACTTAGGTTCGCCGTTGCTGACATAAAACTCCTGATAGCCGCCGCTTTTTAAGCCTTTATCCCAGTTCTCAACTTTGTACAGAATATTTTTGGCGGTATAAAATTCGGCTTTACCATGCTGTTTGTTGTCCTGCCACTGGGTTTTGTAGCGTATTGTGCCCTCCGGAATAAACCCATAGGTTGGGTCATCTGCCTGGTAATAGTATTCAAGCCATTCGCCGGTTTTCTGATTGTTCAGGAAAAAGCCACTGCTGCGGCGCCGCCCCTGATAATAATCAATAAAGCGGCCTTCGGCATTACCGTTTATAAACTCCTGTTCACGGCTTTTTTCACCTTGCTGATAGGTGATCCAGTTACCATGACGCTTGTTATCGAGATACTGGCCTTCCTGAGTAAGATCACCGTTCGCAGCCCATTGTTTATATTCGCCAACCCTGCCATAGCTATGCTCACCCGGTTTTTTCTCGGTAGCGAAGTGTTCCAGCTTTTGTGGCTTGCCTGTGTCGTAGTAACTTTGATAACGGCCAATGATCTGGCCATTGTCACGTTCACCTTCCTCTCGTAGCTGGCTATTGATATGCCAGGCTTTAAAGGGGCCGGTCTGCCGTTCTTCTACATAGGTATTCTGTTCCCGCGGTTCGCCTGACGAGTAAAACGTTTTGCTTACGCCATGGCGCTTGCCTGCTTTGTACTGTGTTTCTTCAACGAGTTTTTCGCCCTGAAAGCGTTTAAATACGCCATCGCGTAGCCCCATGGCAAAATTGGCAGTAACAATAGGCAACCCATCAACACTGTAACGTTCTTGCACACCATGTTGTGGAAACTGCCCGTTAGCATTACGCTCAGAGGTATGATACTGAATACGGTGATCCAGTTTACCGTTGCTGTGGTAAGTTAATTGCTCACCCGCCTGCATACCATCGATGAAATTAAACTTTTCCAGTAACACGCCATCACTGCTATAGCGCAGATGTTCACCATGCAGTTTACCTTGCTGATAGGCTGATACCCGCGCGAGCTGACCATTAACATGAAACTCGCGGCATTCTCCGTGTTCCGCGCCATGCTGCAAGCTGCAGCGGCTAATTAGGGAACCGTCGGTATTAAACTGCTCGGCCACGCCATGGCGTTGCCCATTCAAATAATGCGTGTTAGCGGCAGGGCGGGCGGCGGCGAAAAATTGCGTCCATAAGCCATCTTGTTGGCCGTTACTATTATATTGGCCTTGCAGCAATATGTTGCCCTGTTCATCCCGGCTTTGGTAAGGGCCGTTAAGCTGATTATTGGCATAGGTCCAGGCTTCAGCCACTTCACCACTAAGATGGAAAGTTTGCCACACGCCATGACGCAGGCTGTCCTGATAAATTTCTATACTGCGTATTTTACCGTTGTCATAAAAACGGCTGACATTGGTTTTTTCGCCATGCTCAAACTGCGTGGTTTCTATCACTTGCTGCTGACTGTTAAACCGTTGCCACACGCCGCTTGCTACCCCTGCGTCGTAGTGTTCAATGTGATCCAGGCTGCCATCAACGCTAAAGTATTGCCATTCACCATGCTGGCGTCCGGCCTGGTACTGGCCACTCAATAGCCGCTGATTCCGCTGATCAAATACTTGCCAGTTGCCTTGTGCAATGCCCTGGTCAAAAGTAGCTTGCGTATAACCCTGGCTATCGCGCACTAAGCGGTATTCACCTTGCAGCGCCAGACCATTGCTAAGGTTGTAATACACGTCGGTGCCTTCAACCTTGCGTACATCCACCATGCGGTCGGCTAAAGTTTGACTAGCCATAACTGGCATAGCTAACTGCAGGAAAAACAACAGTAAAATTTTCAGTGATAAAGAACGCACAGATACCTGTTCCTGTTTAAACCAATATTCCGGGGGCTGGATATTAACACAAAGCAGCAGCAGCGTAAGCAAGGTTATAGGCAGGTAAAGAAACCGCAGCAGTTGTCGGCTACTGCTGGCGGATCAGGTATTGCGGTTAAAGCCACAAGACTGGCGGATAATCAGCTTAGGCTCTATCTGATTGACCGTAATTGGTTGGTTATTAATGAGTTGCAGCAGGTTATTTACCAGCAGCTCACCGGCCTGGGTGGTGTCTTGCTGAATAGTGCTAAGAGCTGGGGTGGCAAAAGATGCCACGGGAATATCATCAAAGCCCATTACGGCAATATCTTCCGGCACTCTTAAGTTGCACCGTTTCAGGCAACGCATAACGCCAATAGCGATAAGATCGCTGGCGCAGAAAATGGCATCTACCTGATGGCCGGCAGCCAGCAGTTGCTCGGTGGCTTTATCACCGGCACTTTCAGTAGAAATAGCATCAAAGTGTGGTACTTGCGAAGCCTGTATACCCGCAGTATTTAATGCATCAATAAACCCCAGATAACGTGCACTGAATTCCGGGCTGCCTTCAGAGGCATTGCCAACAAAGGCAAACCTTTTATGTCCGGTAGCCAGCAAATGCTCACCGGCCAGGCGGCCACCTTCGCGGTTATTGCTGCGCAGTGTAAATTCAGGATGGCCCAGCACTTCAGCGCCCCAACAAACAAAGTGGGTTTCCTGTGCCAGTAATTTATGCAGTTTTTCTTCGTAATCTTTATAGTCGCCATAACCGAGCAGAATAATGCCGTCGGCTTTATTGCTGTCTTCGTAATCGGCGTGCCAGTCGTCACTTAATTGCTGAAAAGATACCAGTAAATCCTGGCTGCGTTTGGCACAGGCACGGGTAATACTGCCAAGCATGGATAAAAAAAACGGATTAATCAGCGACTCGTCAGTGGTGGGATCTTCAAATAACAACAACGCCAGGGTACTGCTGCGCTGCTGGCGCAGGTTACTGGCATTTTTATCTACTTTATAATTCAGTTGCCGCGCAATCGCCTGCACTTTTTCGCGGGTTTCTTTATTAACCTGCGGGCTGTTTCGTAGCGCACGCGATACCGTGGACTGCGATACACCAGCCATATAAGCAATGTCGAACGAGGTAGCTTTGTCTCTCATCAAAACGCTCTGCTATGACAGCGATATTACTACGCTTATCAACACCGGCAACCCGCCGCAGCAACTACCGGTATCTTAGAATTATTGTGGCCTTATCATAAAGTGAATTGGCAGGGGATTCAATTTACATCTTACGCCAGCCTGCTTTATACACTTACCACCCATATCAGGATCACTCTGATGTAAGCTATGCTGCCAGATCAGCAGAATCGAATTGTGAAACATTGTTATGCCTGCTTATGTCTGGCCGTACAACTTGCTAAACTAACAGCGTAGAAAAATTTGTGAACTCAATTTCTGAGCCAAGGTGAAGATTGCGCTACCTGATCATACTTTTATTGCTGCTAAGCTGGCAGGTGAAAGCCGAGCCTGCGCCGGTGTGCACACAAGGCGCTCAGTGCGTAGAAGAGCAACGGCTGCACCTGAGCTGGGCACTGGGCTATGGCCAGCGTAGCAACCCTCTGTACGATGGCGAAGAGTTGCCGTTAGTTATTCTGCCGGATATCTATTATTACAGCCGCTACTGGTTTTTTGACAACGGTAAACTTGGCAGCAGCCTGGCTTTGTCAGACAACTGGCAATTAAGTGTGCTGGGCCAGTTTAATCAGGAAAAAGGCTATTTCCAGAAATGGTTTGGCGGCAACCTGATGCAATTTAGTCATACCGCTATGGAAGGGCCAAGCTATGCTGAAGAGCGTAGTGCTCAGGCGGTTTCTGTACGTCAGGTTAGTAAACGGCCAACCGCCTTCGACTTAGGCATCCAACTGGATTGGTTTAATGAAAACTGGCAGGCGCAAGCAGCGCTGTGGCAAGACGTTAGCAACACCTATAAGGGCCAGCATGCCAGTATCAGCATCGGCCGCAACTGGCAGCTAAACAGTGGCCTGTGGCAGGCCACGGCCAAACTAAACTGGAAAAGCGCCAAACTGATTGATACTTATTATGGCATTGATAATAATGAGCCGTTTTATCTGCCACGCTACGACGGCAGGCCAAGCTGGCAGCCTGAGCTGCGTTTAAGTTGGCAAAAGCCCGTGTCTGAACGCGTTTCTATGCTGGCTTTTGTTCGCTACCTACATCTGGATGATGCTATGACCCAAAGTCCGCTGGTGCGGTCTGATAATGTAACAACCTGGTTTTTAGGCGTGAGTTACCGGTTTTATTAATGCACGGTTTCTGGTTGTTACTGGCACTGAACGGAGTGACTGCATCACAGGCTGCGCCTGCACCCTGTGCGGCTGCGCTATGCTGGAACGTAAAACCACAAATTTGTGTTACCGAACAACCCAATCAACCCTGCCACGCAGACTTGCAGGTGCAGTGGTACAGCGAGCAAAAGCTAAGCCCGTGCCTGTTTCTGGCAGAGCAACTTATCCAATGCTGGCAAGATACCACCACCGGCGAATGGCAGCAGCCGCTGTCGTGGCAAAATACCGAGCTTAGCCTGCGTAATGACCACGACATTGTATTGTTACAAACAGAACTGAAAGTATTAAGCCGCAAACCCATGCGGCGCCGGATCGCCAGCCCATGGAGTATTTTCTGATGGCCAAAATATTGTTAGTAGAAGACGATGCCCGCCTGGCCTCTCTGGTGCAGAGCTTTCTTACCCAACACGGCTTTACCGTGCAGCAGCAAAGCCAGGGCGATGCAGTAGCAGAGCACTGCCGCCAGTTTCAACCTGATCTGATCGTGCTGGATCTGATGCTACCGGGCCTGGATGGCTTTGGCGTTTGCCGCCAGATCCGCCCCTGGTATAAAGGCCCGGTGTTAATGTTAACTGCAAAACAAAGTGACATTGATCAGGTGCTAGGGCTGGAACTGGGCGCTGATGATTATGTAGTAAAACCGGTAGAGCCGCGTGTGTTGGTGGCACGGATAAATGCCTTGCTACGGCGCAGCCAAACTACCACCAAAACCGAGCAGCAAGAACTGCAGTTTGGCCGCTTACTGTTAAAACAGCGTGCCCGTGAAGCCTGGTACGACAACGAGCGTGTAGAACTTACCAGCTATGAATTTGATTTGCTCTGGATGCTGGCTAAACACGCTGGCCAAACCGTAAAACGCGAAGCTATTCATCAACAGATTATTGGCCGTGAATACGACGGCCTCGACCGCACTGTCGATGTACGCATTTCGCATTTACGCCGTAAGCTGGGCGATAACGCCGAAACACCGTTTCGTATTAAAACTGTCTGGGGTAAAGGCTATTTATTTGTTGCAGACGCCTGGCACTAAGCATGCAAAGGCTATTCTGGCACTTTTACCTGTTTCTGTTTCTGGTATTGCTTGGTATTGGCTGGGCAGTAGAACAGCTGTGGCAGCAATGGCAACCCGACACCGCCCCCCCCTGGCTTAACAGCTACAGCCAGCTGTTGCAGCAGCAATTGCAACAGCCCGCCATACAATGGCAAAGCCATATCAGCCTGCCTTACACTGAACTCAGCCCCGACAGCATCAGTTGGTTGCCACAAGAGCAACAGTTACTGCAACAAGGTGATATTGTTACCTTGTTCGAAGCCGACAGCGTGTATTTTTACTATCAGCAAGGCCAGCAGTTATGGCGTTTGGGCCCGCTGCCATTAATACAACAAGAAGGTGCCACCTGGTTTACGCTGTTGTTTTTTGTGTTGTTAGCTGTTGCGGTAGCGCTGTGGCTTTGGCCGGTAGCGCGTGATATCCGTACCTTGCAGTTTAGCCTGAAGCAATTTTCCGGCAATAGCGACAGTACCATAGCTGTACCGACGCATTCTTTTATTGCGCCGATAGCACAAAGTTTCAGCCAGATGAGCCTGCAAATCCGCGATTTGCTGAACCTGCAGCGCGAAATGACGCATGCGGTATCGCATGAACTGCGCACTCCTATTGCCCGGTTGAATTTTGCACTGGAAATGGCAACCCAACTGCCAGAGGACGAACGTCGCCTGATGTGTGAGGATGTACGGGAGTTACAACAACTGGTAGATGAAATACTTGATTATGCCCGGCTGGAAACCGGCCAGTTACCCTTGCAGTTGCAACAGATAAACCTGACTGAGTTAATAGCCAACCTGAACGAAAAACTGTCGCCGCTGCCTGGCGCAGCAATTAGTTTAACGATGCCAGAGCAGGCCATGCTGTTTGGCGATGGCCATTATCTGGAACGGGCACTGCAAAATGTGCTGGTTAACGCCAAAAAGTATGCCCGCCAGCGCATTACATTGACACTGCGACAACAGCAAGATTACTGGCATATCCACATTGAAGATGACGGCCCCGGAATTCCGGAGGCCATGCGTGAAGACATCCTGAAACCTTTTTTCCGCCTTGAAGCCAGCCGTAATAAACAAGGTGGCGGCTTTGGCCTGGGGCTGGCCATAGTGCAGCGTGTTATGCAGTGGCATCAGGGCAGCATCAGTGTAAGTAAATCCGCCACCCTGGCGGGAGCCAGTTTTTGCCTGCGCCTGCCGACAGGCAAAGTAGCGTCTTAACCGCCGGGGAATATCGCGGCAATACCGGTTATAAACCCAGGTTTTTCAGAAAATCATCATCCACCTCTGCTGAGGCACTAACGGTGTTCTCCGGTGTATATTGTTGCGCATTGGCCAGAATATCGTCCGGGTGCTCCTGCTCGGCTTTATCAAACTCATGCAGTTGTATAAACTCGGTTTTGTCCATCGCCAGTTCCAGATAAAAAATATTATGCTCTGGCGTACTAAAGGTAACCCGGCGAGCCTGCGGCTGATCAAGCTGGGTATTAATTAAAATTTGCACCTGCTTATTAATGGCCATCATTTTTGGCTGGCTCTGATTAATTGACGTTTGCAGGTCATAGCGCACTGTGTTGGTAAAATCGCCAACGATCTGGTTCATCAACTCGCCCATCACATTGCCTACTTCATCAGAGGTATGAAACTGAGCCAGTTCGCTTTCCGGCATCCCCATGCTCATTAAGTATTTTTTATAAATTTCCATCGCAGCCTGGGCGGTAAAGTTAATAATTACCAGGCCGGAGAAGCCGCCGTCAAACAACACAAAGCACCCCAGATCAGGCCGCAGACAGGTTTTTTGTATTTTTTGTACCATGGGCGAATAAGCTACATTACTGTTGCCAGCGCCCGATAATACTTTGCTTACCGACTGACACAGCGTGAGTAATATTTCATCTGTAGTAATTATTTTGGTTTTTTTCATTATTTAAATCCAACAATCTGAGTTTATTCAGTATAAGCGTAATACCCTGGCTTAAGCTATTCTGTTCCGATAGCAGCACTGCATTTAAACGTTTGCAGCTTATCTATTAATTTACTGCGTGAATTATCCCTCTTAGCTGCCAGACATATTTGTTAACCCATTTTTACACTCAGCCATTAGCTGAGGCTAACAAAACCGCGTATTATAGTGCGCTGCCAAATTAAGAGCCTTAACCTATGTCAAACAAACCCGCTGGCTGGATTATTATATTGCTGGCAGCCGTTGTTGCCACCACGCCGCTGGCCATTGATATGTACCTGCCAGCCATGCCCATTATGGCGCAACAACTGAATACTTCTATTGGCATGGTGCAGCAGTCGTTAAGTATTTTCCTAGCTTTTTTTGGTATCAGCATGCTGATTTGTGGCCCGCTGGCCGACAGCTTTGGTCGCAGGCCGCTGGCTATTTTTGGTTTAACCGGCTTTGTGCTGGCCAGTATTGCCTTAAGTTTAGTTAGCACTATTGAGTGGTTTTTATTCTGGCGCGCGATTCAGGCTTTATGTGGCGCGGCGGCTACAGTAGTAGTGCCGGGTATAGTACGGCATATATATCAGGAACATACCGCTAAAGGGATGTCGTATGTATCGATGATTATGATGCTGGCACCTTTGTTGGCACCAGCCATTGGCAGCGGCGTGTTGTGGCTGGCCAACTGGCAGATGATCTTTATTACGCTGGCAGCCTATGGCTTACTTATCCTGTTGCTTAGCTGGCGTTATCTGCCGGAGATAAAACCTGCCGGTGCGCCACAGAAGCTGGCGTTTTTTGCCGGCTACAAAGTGGTGTTTTCAAGGGCTTCTGCCCGGCCGGATATTGCTACGTCGATGTTTGCCTCGTTCTCATTTTTTTGCTTTTTAACCGCCGTACCTTTTGTTTATATCAAATTTTTTGGTGTAGACGAGCAGCAGTTCAGCTTGTTATTTGGCTTTAATGTATTAATGCTGATGCTGGCAAACCTGATCAACAGCCGTCTGGTTACCCGCCTTGGCCCACAACGTATGCTGCAAGCCGGACTGGCAGTGGCGATTGTCAGCGCCAGCGCGTTAACCATGTTTAACTTCTGGCAGTTTGAGCTGGTGTATACGGTATTGGCGATAGCCCCGCTAATGGCCAGCTTAAGCCTGATAGCCACTAACGCTGATGCTATGATCCTGATGAAATTTCCGGATAACAGCGGTACCGCAACGGCGGTAATAGGTACTTTGCGCTTTGGTATAGGTGCACTGGCCGGGCCGTTACTGGCGCTGTTTTATAACGGCACCCCGCTGCCATTTGCATTGCTGATGCTGGCAGGGGTGCTGTGTATTGCAGTAAGCCAGTTGTGGCATAAACCCGCGGAGCTGCCCGTTACTGCAGCCAGTCCGGATTAAATTTTACAGGCACCGCCACTGCATTCATCGTCGTCATCACCATATTGTGGCGCGTCAGCACGGCTAAGTTCAGCTTGTTGCTGGCGCTCTACATTTTGCTCTGCTTCAGCAAAGTCCAGATGGTCTAAATCAAAATCCAGCTCAGACATTAATATTCCCCTCAGTTAAATAGCGCTAATAGTGTAGCAAAGGCCACCGCCCGGCTAAAGCGGCCAGAAGTATAAAAGTGCCGGTACTGATACTGCTACAACCAGCAGTTCCAGTGGTAGCCCCAACTTCCAGTAATCACCAAACTTAAAGCCGCCAGGCCCCAGGATCAGGGTATTGTTCTGATGGCCTATCGGCGTTAAAAAGGCGCAGGAGGCACCAATGGCCACTGCCATTAAAAAGGTGTCGGAGCTGACATCAAGCTGCCTGGCGATGCTTAACGCTATCGGACACATTACTGCTGCTGTGGCAGCATTGTTCATAAAATCAGACAAGGTCATTGTCAGTATCAGCAACAAGATCAGTGCAAATACCCCGCTACCTTGGGACAAATGCGACAACATTAACTCTGCCAATAAAGCTGCAGCACCGGTGCTTAGCATCGCTTCGGCTACCGGTATTAACGCCGCAAGCAACACCACCACCGGCCAGTCAATAGCCTGATAGACCTTGCTAAGCGGCAGCGCCTTAAACAACATACTGGCCAGTACCCCTGCTGCAAAAGATACTGCAGCAGGTACTAAACCAAAGGCGGCCCCTGCCACAGCACTTAACATAATAACGCTGGTTAACCAAATGCGGCGTTTGTCCGGCACCTGAATAGACCGCTCTGCCAGCGGTACACAACCAAACTCACTGGCAAATGCCGACAGCAGTTCTGCCTCCCCCTGCATTAGCAGTACATCACCGGCAACCAGTTCAGTACGGCGTAACCGCTTAATGGAACGATTGCCCTGGCGCGACAACGCCAGTAAATTAATGCCAAACCGGCTGCGCAGGCTAAGATCTGCCGCTGAGCGGCCAATCAGCAAAGCATCGGGCATCACGGCCAGCTCCAGCAGCACCTCTTCCTTGCCCGAGCCAGAAGTTTTCTCTGCATCTGCAGTGTCAACATCGGCTTTAACATTCTCTTCCAACGTTAACCCCAGCTCAGACAATATATTGCCCAGCGATTCCGGCTCAGCTTCAATCACCAGTACATCGTCTGCTTTTAGCATCCTATATCCGGTAGGAGCCGACACGCGGAACTTATTGCGCACCAAACCTACTACCTGTGCATCGGCTTCTTCCAGTAACTGTTCAAGTGCCGCCAGGCGCAGGCCATCGGCTTTGCCTTTTGCATCTACCCGTACCTCGGTTAAATAGCTGGCGGTATCAAACCCCTCAACACCACCCTGCTGGCGTTTAGGCACCAAACGCCAGCCAATGATGGTAATAAAAGCCACGCCAGACACAGCCACCAGCACGCCCACCGGGCTAAAGTCGAACATGGCAAAACTATTGCCCTGGCTGCTATCTCGAAAGCCCGACACAATCAAGTTGGGCGGCGTACCAATTAAGGTGGTCATACCTCCGAGTATTGAGCCAAATGCCACCGGCATCAGCACCTGCCCCGGCGTTAACTTAAGCCGGGTTGCCGCCTGAATCGCCACTGGCATCATCAATGCCATAGCGCCGACGTTATTCATAAATGCGGATAGCAGCGTTACCAAGGCAGTTAACAAGGCAATAGTGGCCATAACACCACCGTTGGCAGGCAGTAATTTACGCGCTAACAGGTCAACCGCACCGCTGTTTTGCAGCGCATAACTTAGCACCAGCACACAGGCTACGGTAATTACAGCCGGGTGGCCAAAACCGCTAAAGGCGGTGTCGGTTGGTACCAGGCCAGCAGCAACTGCGGCCATCAGGGTAGCAAGCGCCACCGCATCATGCCGCCAGCGGCCCCAGATAAACAACGCTATCGTGCAAAGTAAAATTGCAAAGAGCATTCCCTGTTCTAATGTCATTGCGGTATCCGATGAGTAAATATCAATAATGGCTAAGCTACGCTGAACGCCAACTTACCACAATACGCGCTGAAGCAATTTCACCCAACGAGGTTACTTGGTATCATAGCGCCACTTTTTTTGCCGCAGCAGTTGCAGGAGCCTCCATGACCACGCTTACCATACAAACCCCGGATGACTGGCATTTACACTTTCGTGACGGCGATATGCTGCGTGAAACCGTACCGGCCACTGCCCGGCAATTCGCCCGTGCCATTGTGATGCCGAACTTAGTACCGCCGGTAACCACCGCTGACATGGCAGTAGCCTACCGCAACCGTATTTTGTCAGCCCGCCCGGCAGGCAGTAATTTTCAGCCGCTGGTTACCTTATTTTTAACCGATAAAACTACCGCTGCCGATATCAGCGCAGCCAAAGCCGCCGGTGTGGTTGCGGCTAAGTTGTACCCGGCCGGAGCTACCACCAACTCAAGCGATGCAGTAAGTGCGCTGGATAGCCTGTATCCGGTATTTGAAGCCATGGCAGAGCAAAGTATGTTACTGCTGGTGCATGGCGAAGTTACCGATCACGATATTGATATTTTTGACCGCGAAAAGGTGTTTATCGACCGCTACCTGCAGCATATTGTTGCGCGCTTACCCGGCCTGAAAGTGGTGTTTGAGCACATCACTACCGCCGATGCCGCCAGCTTTGTAGCCCAGGCTTCTGCCAATGTGGCGGCCACTATTACACCACAGCATTTACTGTTAAACCGCAACGACTTGTTAGTCGGCGGCGTACGGCCACACAACTATTGCCTGCCGGTATTAAAACGCCGCACGCATCAGGAAGCGCTGCGCGCGGCTGTGGCCAGTGGCTCCAGCAAGTTCTTTTTAGGCACCGATTCTGCGCCACATGAAAAACACCGCAAAGAGTCTGCCTGTGGCTGCGCCGGCTGTTACAGCGCCCACAGCGCGATAGAGCTGTATGCTCAGGTATTTGATGATTTAGGTGTTCTGGATAAGCTGGAAGGCTTTGCCAGCCACTACGGTGCCGACTTTTATGGCTTGCCACGTAACAGCGGCACAGTGATACTGCAAAAACAGCAGTGGCAGGTGCCAAACGAAATTACGCTGCCCAACGGCAACCCGATAGTACCTTTTTATGCCGGCGAAACCTTAAATTGGAAATTGGTGTAACTTACAGGCTCAGGCGTAACGCATGAGCCGATATACTCACGTCAACACGCCGTAAACCCATCCCTGGGGGCTCGATTCGGCCATCCTGGCCTGCAACGGTTGACTTAGAGTACATCGACTCCTGCTTTAATATACGCGAGACTCAGTTCTTTAAATAACTCAGCAGCCGCTCCAGCGCACGGTAGCTGAGGGCCTCCATTAAATGGGCGCGGCTAATTTGGGCTTGCTGCTGTAAATCGGCAATACTGCGCGCCACTTTAATAATCTTATGGTAAGTACGGGCCGACAGTTTAAAGCGGTGAATGGTGTCTTCCAAAAAGCGTGCATCGGCTTGTTGCAACGGGCAAAAATCGGCAATTTCACTGCCGCTTAAGCGGGCATTAGCTTTACCCTGCCGCGCCAGCTGTAATTGCCTGGCTGCCAATACCCGCTCGCGCACACTGGCGCTGCTTTCTTCCTGCGTATGCTGGCTAAGCATGCCTTTGGGCAGCAGCGGCACTTCAATTTGCAGCTCTATGCGGTCGATAAACGGGCCCGACAACCGGTTTAAGTAACGCATTACCTGCTCAGGCGTGGCGCGGCCATCCTGATGGTGCCCGGTCGGGCTGGGGTTTAATGCTGCTACCAGTTGAAACTGCGCCGGAAATTCTGCCTGGCGCGCAGCACGGCTAATATGTACCACACCGGTTTCCAGCGGCTCGCGCAGCACATCCAGCACCTTGCGCGGGAACTCCGGAAGTTCATCAAGGAACAAAATTCCGTGATGCGACAACGAAATTTCACCTGGCCTGGGCACAGAACCCCCACCAACCAGCGCCACAGCAGAACTGGTGTGATGTGGCGACCTAAACGGCCTCTGCTGCCAGTCGGTTAAGTTACGCTTTAACCCGGCAATAGAGTAAATAGCAGCCGTGGCCAGTGCTTCCTGCTCTGTCAGCGGCGGCATAATACCGGGTAAACGCTGTGCCAGCATAGATTTACCGGTACCAGCCGGGCCCAGCATTAACAGGTTATGCTCACCGGCGGCGGCAATTTCCAGCACCCGTTTGGCATGTGCCTGGCCTTTTACGTCGGCTAAATCCGGCGTATGTTGCTGTTCACGCACCGGTAATGCCGGAATAGCTGGCAATGGCTGCTGGGCCAGTAAAAAGCTGTGCACCTGTAATAAATGTTCGGCACCGTGCACCACTACCTTGGGTACCTGCTGCGCCTGCTGGGCATTTAACATTGGCAGCACCACTTCACGGCCAGCATCACGGCAGGCGATAGCCACCGGAATTTCACCTACGATGCTGCGGATCTCGCCCGACAGCGCCAGCTCGCCACAAAACTCATAGCCTTGCAGGCTTTTTTCGGCCAGCTGGCCAGAGGCCACAATAATGCCCAGCGCTATCGGCAAATCGAACCGGCCACCTTCTTTGGGTAAATCAGCCGGGGCTAAATTAACGGTGATTTTGCGGTCAGGGAAGGCAAAACCGCTGTTTACCATGGCGCTGCGCACCCGATCACGCGATTCTTTTACCGAGGTTTCGGGCAAGCCCACCAGTTGGAAAGCTGGTAAGCCATTACTGATATGCACTTCAACAGTAACTAAAGGGGCATCTAAACCATGACGGGCACGACTGAAAACAACGGCCAGTGACATCCTGTCTCCTGCGCGGACAAATAAAAAAGATAATTAATATTTAGCATATTGTTAAATATTAGCAAGCGTAAAATTAGCTTGCTGGCATTTCTGCAGGCTCTGCCGCTGGTGTTTCCAGAATGAGCTTCAGGTTTTCCAGGCCTTGCTGCAAATCTGCCGCTATCATCGCTTCAACGTCGATAAACAACAGCATAAGGTTAATGGGGTAAGGAATATGGCCGGCAAAACCCCAGGTTACCCTGGTTTGTTCTGCGTTAACGGCTTCTGTTTGCATATAAGCTGGCGACACTGCAGCATAAGGCTGGTAAAAACGCAGTTCGTAATCTATCCGGGCGCCTTCCACTATAGCTTTTATTTCCTGCTCGCCGGTGCCCACATCTGCATTTTCACTATGCCAGCCCGAAACAAAACCCACAGTACCATCAACACCCTGATCGGTTTTTTGCATATTAGGGTCCAGTGCTGCCCAAACACTGAAGTTGTCCTGATTAGTTAAAAAACGAATGTAATCAAACACCACGGTCACTGGCTGTTTAATAATTACCTGAGTTTCTACTTTATAATCCTGCTTTACAAATAATGCGGCCACCAGTGGTATTGCCAGCAACACAACTACAGCCAGCAGTAGTTTTTTAATCATTATGGTTACCTCTGTAGCGATTTTATTGTGTTAACGGGGCTAAATTGCTCCGGGCCGAAATAAACATAGCTGGCTTTTTGTTAACACTCCAGTGGCGGTTTATCGTGCTGGATCTGTACAAATTTATTTTATTTCACGCTATCGCATTTGGCTTGGGGCAAAACTGCGGTAGCATTACGCCTTTGTGTTCAACATTCAGGCGTTATGACAACCGATACTGCGTTCCCACTTAGCCAGCAACAGCTAGAACTCTGGTTTGATGCCGTAACCTTTCACCGGGCTCAGGCGTATTTGCAGGCCGGTAAAGTGGTCAAGTTGGAATACAACAGCGACTTATCTGAGATCGGTGCTCAGGTATGGGGCGCAGCTTTTACGCCATACCGGCAATTTATCAGCCTTAAACACAACAGCAGCGGCTGGCAGCTGCAAAACCGCTGCACCTGCCCGGTAGGTGCCAATTGCAAACACGTGCTGGCCGTACTGCTGCGGCTGCAGCGCGATTACCAGCAACACAAGCTGCAACTGGAGCAACAACCGGTGCGCCAGCTAAACCAGTGGTTTGAACAGGTAGAACAGTCTCTTGCCCCGGCGCGGGATGAAAAAGATGTAGTGCTGTATTTGTTGTCTTATGGCCAGGCTGGGCTACAACTTAGCCCGCGCAGGGTGCGCGAAAGTAAAAAAGGCGGTTATACCAAAGGCGTAGCCATTGGCAAATACGATTTAGTTACCCCAGGTATACCGCACTGGATTGATGAGCAGGATTACCGCCTGCTAAGTTATTTCCGCGCTCAAAGCCTGCGCGATTTACCACTGCTGGAAGGTGACTGGGGATATCAGTTGCTGCAACAATTATTGGGCAGTGGCCGCTGCTTTTTTTCTGAAGCGCGCTACCCGGTGCAGCAGGGCCCGAAACGGGCGCTGGCTTTTACCTGGCAGGATACCGCAGCAGGCCAGCAACTGAGCTGGCAGCTGGACGACGATGACCGCGACTTTGAGCTGGTTTATACCGATCCCCCCTGTTATCTGGACACCAGTTACTACCAGATAGGCGAGCTGGACACCGCTCTTAGCAGTGCGCAGTTAAAGCTGTTAAACAAAATACCACCGATACCGCAGCAGGCACTGGCGCCAAGTATCAGCCGCCTGCAACAGCTGTTTAACCAAACCAGCCTGCCGTTGCCCAGCGCCGCCGGGCTAAAACAAATCAGCAGCACACCACGGCCGGTATTGCAGTTAAAAATGCTGCCACATAAAGCCAAAGGCCGCAGTGAGCCTACAGCTGTGCTGCAGTTTCAGTATGCCAGCTACTTGCTACCACTTAATCTGACGCAGGCACAAACCGAGCTGGTACAGGATGACACCACTGTTTTTATCAAACGGCACCGGGCTACAGAAACCAGCGCGCTGGAGCAATTGTTACAGCTTGAACTGCTGCAACTACCGGCATTGCCGCCACCTTACAGCGACCAAAGTGCGTTTGGCGTGGGTGAAGGGCCAGACAACCCACTGTTATGGCAACCCTTGCTGGACGCACTGCCACACTTAGAACAGCAAGGCTGGCATATTGCCCGTGATGATAATTTTAACCTGGATATATTAAACGGCGCCCCTTACCTGCAGGTGCAGGACAATGCCGTGGGTGGTTTTGCTTTAGCCATACAGGTTGATATCGACGGCACCCAGGTGCCGCTGCTGCCGCTGATCAGCCAGTGGCTGCGCCAGCATGGCTTGCCCGATGCTGATAAACCCATCTGGTTGTCATTACCACAAGGTAAGCTGGCGTTACCGCTGGCACTGATCCAGCCGTTTATTGACACCATTATTGAACTGCTAAACCCGAATAAGCCACAGTTCAGCCTGGATTTACCCGCATTTAAAGCGGCGTTATTACCACCGGAAACAGCCAAAGACATCCAGTTTTTAAATGCACAACGTGTACAGCGTTTAAGTAACCTGCTGCACAATTTTAATGGCATTACCCCGTGCGACGTGCCGCAGGGCCTGCAAGCATCACTGCGTGATTACCAGCTACAGGGCTTAAGCTGGCTAAGCTTTTTGCGTGAGTTTGGCTTAGGCGGCGTACTGGCCGACGATATGGGCCTGGGTAAAACCCTGCAAACCCTAAGCTTGCTACTGCTGCAAAAGCAGCGCGGCGAGTTACAACACCCGGCGCTTATTATCTGCCCTACCAGCGTATTGGGTAACTGGCTGGCTGAGGCCGCACGATTTACACCGCAACTGCGGGTATTGCAAATTCATGGCAATAAGCGCCAGCCGCTGTTTAATGAACTGAGCAATTACGATCTGATCGTAACCAGCTATCCGCTGGTGGTGCGTGATCATAAGTATTACCAGAACCAGCCGCTTAGCGCTGTTATTCTGGATGAAGCCCAGCATATTAAAAATGCCGGTAGCCTGGCGGCCAAAGCGGTGCGCTTATTAAAAGCCGATTTTAAACTGGCGTTGTCGGGCACCCCGCTGGAAAACCACTTAGGCGAGTTAAAGTCGATTTTTGATTTTGTGCTGCCCGGCCTGCTGGGTAACGACACTCACTTTAACCAGGTATACCGCAAACCGATAGAAAAACACGGCGATGCCGAGCGCGCGCATGCGTTAAAAGCCCGTATTGCGCCCTTTATGCTGCGCCGCACCAAAGCCCAGGTAGCCAGTGAGTTACCAGACAAAACCGAGATAGTGCAGCTACTGGAATTAGAAAGCGACCAGCGTAACCTGTATGAAAGTATCCGCCTGGTAATGGAAACCAAAGTACGTGAACTATTTGTGCAAAAAGGTGTGGCCGCCAGCCAGATCCAGTTTTTAGATGCCTTGTTAAAGCTGCGCCAGGCTTGCTGTGATGCCCGGCTGGTACCGGTTGAACATGCCCGCTCAGTGCAAACCAATGCCAAGTTACAGTGGCTGCGCGACACCCTGCCGGAAATGCTGGAAGAGGGCCGCAATATTTTACTGTTCAGCCAGTTTGCCAGCATGCTGACACTGATAGAAGATGAGCTGAACGCCCTGGGCATCAGCTACAGCAAACTCACCGGCCAGACTAAACACCGCCAGCAGCAGATTGATGCCTTTCAAAGTAGTGAAACCCGGGTATTTTTAATCAGCTTAAAAGCTGGTGGTACCGGTTTAAACCTTACCGCTGCCGATACCGTTATTCACTACGACCCCTGGTGGAATCCCGCCGCAGAAGCCCAGGCTACTGATCGCGCCCACCGCATCGGCCAGAAAAAAGCCGTATTTGTTTATAAGCTGATCGCCAGCAATACCGTAGAGCAAAAAGTACAGCTACTGCAGCAACACAAACGCCAGCTGGCCGACCAGCTGTTTGCCGGTGGCCAGGGCCAGCCATGGCAAGGCAAGGCCGAAGATTTACTGGCGTTATTCAGTGCTGACTAAGCACAAATGACTTAGTCGGCGTACCACATTCTGGCCTGACGCGCCGGAATACTGAAGTTGTAGCTGCCACCATTGATATACACCAGATTACCGCCACTTAACACGTCGCGGTAATTACGGTACCAGTAAAAGCGGCCGTTGGTGTTAATGTTAAAGCTCTGGTTGCTGCTGCACTTATTAATGCCTACCACGCCTTCCTGACCACGGCGGAACAAAATAGCACAGTCATTCCAGGCTAACATTTCCATGCCCTGCCCCTGCATACGGTTATGGAAATTCAGCATTTTGCCAATATGATCGGCTTTATAGGCATTAACCCAGCGGTTGTTATCAGTGCCGGTGCTGTCGCTGAATATCAGCGGCTTACCACCATCACGGCCCATAATGTAGGCATAGGCCAGATATTCGTCGGTAGCATCCATAATCAGATAACGAAAACCGTCATTGGTCGGAATATCATGCGTAACAGTAAAGGTTACTGCCCGGCTGTTTTGCAGCGCCTGACCATTAGACAACGGATTAACCAGCTGGCTTAAGCTACCGCCAAAACTAAAGGCACTGCGAATAGCGCTAAACAGCGGAAAATCGTAGGCTTTATGGTCGGTATAGGCCAGGTAAGGCGATAAGAAGCTATCGAATTCGTTATTACCGGCTCCACCGCTGGTAATAATTTCACCAAACACGTACATACCATTTTTAATGCTGCTGGTGAAAATTTCATTAATATGCCAAATGGTCATATGCTTGGCCGCATCAACCCTAAAGCCTTTTACGCCTAAGTCTTTTAATGCGGTTAAGTAATTACGCTGTTGCTGCACCACCCAGCTGTTGGGGTTCAGATCCGGCAAACCGACATCACCCGCACCACCGCACAGCCGCCAGTTTTGCACCTGCCATACATCGTTATAGTTGCTGATACAGTTAGCCGGGTTAAAGTCGCTGGCGCCAAACAAACCCTGGGTTAAATTGCCAAACAGGCGCTGGTTATTCCAGTAACTGCTGTTACTGCCATAGCTATTTACTGCAGCCTGGCCGGGAAAGTCAGTCGCGCCGTTACGCTCATTCGCCATATGGTTTAATACGATATCGGCGTACACATCTACTTTACGCGCCGGGTTGGTGTCGTTCAGGGCATTGATCATATTTACAAACGATTGTTTGTTACCTTTGCAATGATCAATGACACGGATATCCTGTGGCTGATAACGCTGCCACCAGGCACAATTGCCCGCGTTCGATTTTAACGGCGGTGCCACTAATACCGCTTTATAACCCAGATTTTTTATTTCTGTCGCTTTGGCAGCAACTTCATCATAGTGCCAGTCAAAGGCATGTAAAATAGCATCGGCAACAGCAGCCGACGAAAACACACCTGAACTCACAACGAATGCCAGCCACAATAGCTGACGCTTTAGCATGGTACTGATTACTTGCATTGGTCTATCCTTTATTTTTCATTGGTTTATGCAAGTCATCCGTGAATGGGCAGCAGTGCGGTCCCCGCCGCACCACTAAGTGTTATTGACAGCAAGCTCCGTTAACACATCGCAAGCCTACGCCTTTAGCTACAAAATTTATTGCCTATATACGCCAATTTCACAACTTAGCTACATTGGGAACAAAGTGTCTCATTGACCCGCTGCCATACCGGATTTAGGCTTAGCAATACCCGACCCAACAGCGGACACACGCAGGCAGAATAACAATGAAAACCCTGACCGAACATTTAAGCCAGTATGCGCTATACCACCGCGACGAGCGCAATATTCTTACCCACTACGCCGGCATACCGTTAATAGTGGTGGCAGTATTTGCCCTGCTGTACTGGCCGTTATTTACGCTGGCAGGCATGGTTATTACCCCGGCATTATTGCTGTTTATTGGCAGTATGGCGTTTTACCTGCGGCTGGACTTGCGCTTTGGCCTGGTTATGTTTGTTTTTAGCGGTATTAGCCTGCTGCTGGCAGCAAAACTGGCCACCTTACCCTTCGGGTTGTGGCTTGGCAGTTCAATTGCCATTTTTGTTGTCGGTTGGGTGTTGCAGTTTATTGGCCATTATTACGAAGGCAAAAAACCGGCCTTTGTCGATGATTTGATTGGCTTGCTGATTGGCCCGTTATTTATTATGGCCGAGCTGGGTTTTAAACTTGGCCTGCGTAAACCGTTGCAGCAGGATATCGAGCAGATAGCCGGTAAAACGCATTAAGTCAGTTGCTGTTCAGCGCGGCTGAGTATGCTCTGGCTAACTGTAAACATATAAGCAAAAACAAGCTTACCCTAACCAACCGTTGGAGCCCCGGATGCTGACAAATTCGTCAGGAACGAATTTGAACAGCTCCGCTGGCCCGCAGGGTGAACTTCAGGATGAAGTTCACCCTGCGGGCCTACATGGACGTATTTATGGCGTGTTGGTGTGGGTAAGTTTGTTCGTGTTTAAAGCAGTATTTTAATAAAAAGAATTGGTTCTCACTGAAGTAAGTGGTAGTGAATGAAGTTTTTATCTTGTTGTGCCGGCAGCTTTTTGCTGCTGTTTTCTGTATTTGCTTTAGCCGCCCCCGCCAACTTTGATCAGGCCAAACGTTTAGCCCAGCGCATTCACGCCCCTGAAGCGAAAAGCTTTTATTGCGACTGCGATATTCGCTGGCAAGGCGGGAAAGGTATTCCCGATTTAGCCGGCTGCGGTTATCAGGTGCGTAAAAACGGCCCCCGCGCAAACCGGATAGAGTGGGAACACGTTATGCCGGCACACCACTTTGGCCACCAGCGCCAGTGCTGGCAAGACGGCGGACGGAAAAACTGCGTAAAAACCGACAGCGTATTTCGCGCCATGGAAGCCGATTTATACAACCTGGTACCGGCCATAGGTGAAGTAAACGGCGATCGCAGTAACTTCCGCTTTGGTGTTTTACCAGGCACGCAGCACCAACATGGCGCCTGCCCGGTAAAAGTAGATTTTAAACAGCAGGTATTCGAACCTGCCCCGCCGGTACGTGGCGATATAGCGCGTATTTACTTTTATATGGCTGACAAATACAACCTAAACCTGTCACGCGCCCAGCAGCAGCTGTTTATCGTCTGGCACAAGCAAGACCCGGTAACACCGCAAGAGCGTGAGTTAAACCAACGCATCCAACAACATATGGGCCACGACAACCCCTTTGTCAGCGGCAAGCGCGAGTGGAATTTAGGCTATAAACCAACGGGCTATGGTTTAAAGGTCAGCCAATAAAGCATAAATCAGTTTGTTCACTGCCACTGATTTTACGCAGCTCTGTTGGTCATCAGCAAACTGAGGCAATGAACCGGCAAACAACCATATTGACAGCACTCTGCGCCACATATAAGTTTGCCATCCACCCAAATACTACCACGGTGCTTATAAGCACCCGCAACGACTTAGAAAATGGACTCCTGTATGCGCTACCGGCCAATCTTCATTCTACCCCTTGTTATAATCCTCGCCGCGTGCAGCGATAATAATGCCCGTATGTACCAACAACTGTGCAGTGCAGAGTATCGTTATAACACCGAGGGGGCAGATGCAGCCATTGCCGCCATGCGTGAAGTCGGCAACGACCGCGAATATGTTGTAGGCAACAATGTTGCGCGGTTTTTAATTCTGCGCGGTGCTAAAACGCAAAACAGCAAAGACTTTGATAAAGCCCTTGCCATACTGAACGCGATGAAGCCAATGCTTGATGATCCAGAGCAAGTTAGCGCCCACTATATTAGTGTGCTTCGGTTCTTGGCCACCGCCAACGGCAGCAGCGATAATAGTGCCCGCAAAGAGTTAACACAGTATTGTAGCGAGTCGGCAGAGCCGGAAGCTGAGTGCTTACACGCCAGTATAATGGAGACCTTTCAGATACTCGGCACCAGCAATGGCACAACGAATAAATCGTCTGAGGATTTGGCGAACCTTTTTAACCGAACCTATAGCGCTGAGTTTAATGACCCAAGCCTGAACGTACTGCTGGATTATTCCCGTTCAGTAGTCACCAGTTGTGGCAGCCATGAATAGGCCAGCGGTGCCCATGATAAAAACGCATGGCTACATTACCACTGACCAGCCACCCACAGCGGCTGAATATATCGCCCTGCGCAGCAAAGTGGGTTGGGACTGCATTGAGCTTAGCACTGCGCAAAATAGTCTGAATAACTCACTGTTCAACACTACCGTGCGGCTTGACGGTAAGCTTATTGGTATGGCGCGTGTTGTAGGTGATGGCTTTTTACCGCCGCTACGGCTTTGTTGAACGCGATGGCGAGACACTGGGTAAAGGTATGTGCCGTTTTGTAGGCGAATAACACAAGAGGCAGTGTGCTTTACATTTAAATGCCCGTTAACTCCTTGCGAAGAGTAAAGAGGGGCATTTAGCTATCCTGCCACAGCGTTGTTATTAAACCCTACAGTTTGAAACGCCCCACTTCCTGCTGCAGTGATGCAGCAAGGTTTGCCAGTTCCTGCGCTTGTGCTTTGGCAGCCTGAGCCTCGGTTGACAGACTTTCAGATACAGTGCGGATAGACTCCGTGTTGCGGTTAATTTCACTGGTAACCGATGTTTGCTCTTCAGCTGCGGTGGCTATTTGAATGGCCATACCTGAAATCTCGTGAATGGCCTGGCTGATTTTTACCAGACTCTCGCTGGCTGAGTGGGCGTCACTTACGCTGGTTTCTGCCATTTGGTGGCTTTGTGTCATCGACTTCACTGCTTTAGCAGCAGTTTGTTGCAGGGTTTCAATCATGGTTTGAATTTCTTGCGTTGATGAATGCGTGCGCTGCGACAGCACCCGTACTTCATCTGCAACCACGGCAAAACCCCGGCCCTGATCACCGGCGCGAGCGGCTTCAATAGCAGCGTTTAATGCCAGTAAGTTGGTTTGCTCAGCAATGCCACTGATGGTGGACAAAATACTACTGATTTTTTGCGAGTGGGCATTTAATTCACCAATAATAGTACTGGCTGTTTCTACTTCACGGGCCAGATCGCGAATAGAAGTTTGGCTTTTTGTTACTTGCTGTTTGCCATGTTCAGACAAGCTAACAGCATCCTGTGCCGTTTGCGCCGTATGATCGGCATTACCGGCGATTTCCTCGGTGGCGGCAGCCATTTCGGTAACAGCCGTCGCTACCATGGTAACTTCATCTTGTTGTACTTCAATACGCTGGCTGGTTTGCATGGCAGAGTTGCTGCTACTTTTAGCCTGAGTTTCCAGTTGGCCGGCAATATCGTGCATACGCGAAATCATGCCGTGTAAGCGCGAAACAAAACGGTTAAAACCAGAAGCCAGTACGCCAATTTCGTCGCGCTGGTTAGCCGTTTTAATGCTTACAGTAAGATCACCTTCACCTTCGGCAATATTGTTAAGCGCCTGGGCAACACGCTCTAAATCGCGGAACTGCAGTTTAAAAATGGCGATAAGAATAATACCGAATAGTATCATTAAAGCACCACCGGCAAATGACATAATCCAGGCCAGACCGGTTGATTGCGCCATAATCTCCTGCTTGCCCATAACAAAAATTAAGGCCCAATCGGTGTGTGGAATAGCAGTGGTGTAGACCAGTTTGGTAGATCCATCCAGAATGTGCTCTGTCAGGGTAGCGGTGCCCATATTTTGGGCTAGCCACGGCAGCGTAAAGCTGTTGTCTATGTCGGTAATTTGTTTTTCGTTTAAAGCTTTGTTGGGATGGCTGATAATCAGACCACTTTTTTGCACCATAATGCCATAACCGTCGCCCGGTACTTTCAGTTGTAAAACGGCATCGGTTAGCTGTTCAATGGTTAAATTGGCGGCAACCACACCATACAGCCGGCCAGAAACCATCACCGGTTCGGCAATAGTAACAACTTGTTTTTTTAGCGATGAACTAATGTAAGGCGCGGTAATGGCAATAGTGCCTGCGGCTTTTGCATCCAGATACCAGGGGCGGGTGCGCGGATCCAGATTGGCGTTGTCCAGTGCTGCGTCCTGGTACATCATTACCCCCGCTTCGCTACCAAAAAACGTAGAGCCAAACCGGGCGGCATTTTGAGTTTGCAGCAAATGTAGCCGCACATTTACTTCCGGATCGGCTTCAATGGTAGATTTCAAACTGCTGATATTACTTTTTTTATCCTCCATCCACTGCCCTACACCACCGGCAAAAGTAGTGGCTAACTGGTCTATTTTTTCCTGAGTATCAATCAAGGCATGATGGCGGATAAAGTAGGTAGTAAGACCAACCAGTGTAATCACGGTAACCAGAACAGCGGCCAGGCTGCTAAATAACAGCCGCATTTTTAGCGTAGAGTGCATGAAGATTTCCTTGTGATGTAGCTCTGGCAAATATTAGGACAGAATAAGTTCGGCAAGTATAGATTAGTTAAGAAAAAACAATGTACTTAGCAAAGACCCAGGCTAATTTACTTTTACATACTGCATAATATTAATAAAGGTGTCAGTCCAGTAGGTATCGCGGTTGGCAGCCAGGTACGCTAGCAGTTCAGCGTGGGCGTCTGCCGATACACTTAAGTGATCGCCACCGATACCATGGAAAGTAAAATTCACCATAGTGCCGTATTGCGCAGCCTGTTTAACCAGCGCGATTAACTCTGCACCACTGCTACCCACCGGAGCTATTACCTCAACTGCATGCACATTTAACTGCGCCATATTGGCAACCACAGGCCCTGTTTTGGCCTTTATTGCGACAAAGTCGTCGTATATCAGCGGTAAATAAGGCTGGCCGCCTGCTGACTCGTCTCCGCAGGGAGCGGTAAAGGTGCGTTCGGTTTTACCGTCGATGGCAAATAGCATGCTGTTAGCCAACCGGATTTGTTGTACCAACTGTACCGCGCTGATGTTATCCAGATCATTTTCCGCTGCCACCCAATCACGGCCGGGTTTGCTAGCAGAACATTGATGAAACAGCGTATGGTTGCCCAGTTCATGGCCCTGCGCGGCAGCTGCACGCCACTCGCTTAAACGTGCAGCTAACAGCGGGCTGGATAACTGCAGGTAAAAACTGGCTTTAAGCTGGTGCCGGTTTAGCTGCACCAGCGCCACATCCAACTGCGAGGCCAGTGTATCGTCATACGCCAGGCTTACCGCAGCTTTAGCGCCGTTTGGCCAGTTAAATTCCGCTGTCGGCGGTTGCGATGCGCCGTTGTTGGCTGCAACAGGTAAATGCTGACCTGTGCCACGATCAATAAAGCGGCCATTTTTAATCACATGGGCAATATCAGAGCTATGGCTGATATCAGCGAAGGGATCGGCATTAACAATTAGCAGGTTGGCCACTTTGCCAACAGCGATGCTACCAGCCTTAGCTGCAATACCGATGGTTTTTGCGCTGTTCAGTGTAGCGGCTTGCAATGCCTGTGCTGGTGTTAAGCCTGCCAGTTCTACCAGCAGTTTCAGCTCATGATGCAGCATAGGCAGTGGCGCAGCATCATCAAAAGTATCAGTGCCTGCCGCCAGCGTAATACCTTGCTTTAGAGCCAGTTTGGTCAGAAAAATACCGTGCTGAAACATCAACTCGCGGTTAGGGCCCCTATCACGGTGTTGCTCAAATACTGTCAAAGTGGCGTCCAGTACTATGCCTTGCTGCTGTATGCTGCGCAGTAAACTGTGGTAGTTGCTGCTGTCAAACGATGCCGCTTTAACGGCTTCACTGATAGAGGCATCCTTACGCCGCCAGGCTTTATAATCCGGAATAACTTCAGCAGATAAATCTGGTATATGTGATATTACCTCAACACCGGCGGCTACCACTGCAGAAGGTTTATCCGGCCCAATATACGCATGCGACCATACCTTTAAACCGGCTTTTTTTGCCGCATCTGCCAGCGGTTTAACTATGCTGGCCGGTACATCGGCATAAATTTTAATACCCGTGGCACCGGTGCCCAGCACACGCTGCATCAGGGCATCAACATCAGTATTATCGTCCACCGAGCGCATCCAGTCGGTTTCACCGGGCGTTTCGCCTTTTGCCGCCGCTGCGGTTCTGGGATCGCTGAAAAAGCTTTTGCCACCCAAAATAACTGAGTAGTAAATATCCGGCGCCTGAATTAAATCAAGCTGGGCGCTACGTTTTAGCCCCGCAAGCACGCGCACATCACCGGCCATATCCCTTACCGACGTTACCCCACCACGCAGCAGTTTTTGCAGGCGCAAACGCGTAATATCGGCATTGTTGTAGCCTTCAGGTTCAGTCGCGTGATGCACATGAGCATCAATTAAGCCCGGCAGCACATATTTACCGGCCAAATCTACCTGTATATAACTTGAGGGTATCGGCTGGCTGTCTGGCAAAATAGCGTGGATAGTATCATCTTGCAGCAAAATGGTTTGCGACGGCTTTATGGTAAGGCTTTCCACGTCAACCAGATTAATGTTAGTTAACGCGATTTTAGCTGCCCAAACCGGCAGACTAATAAGAGTAACTACCAGTAAGACTGTTCCGGCTAGCTGTTGTATTAAGCGCATATTGCATTTCTCGTTGTTATTATCACTACACTATATAACCAGCTATATGTGCTGAGTAGGGCATTTAACGGTTAATTGTTACCACCCGTCGGTAAATCAGCCATTTGCTCCGTTGCCGCCAAGACTGCTGCACTAAAGTACTAAACCACTTTTACCCGCTACCGCCTATAGTTTTTACCACGCTGAGGCCTGCTGCTGCGGTTGGTATCACACAGACAGGGAGAGGCTGCGTCGCTTCGGTGTTCAATAAAACAATAATGATAAGGAACAGACGACGTGAAAAAACATCACTCTACACTGGCAGCCATAGTTACACTTGGTCTGCTAAGCTCTGCTATGGCAAACGCCGGTAGCTGGCAACAAAATGTCGCCATTGGCGGCTTTAATAAAGTGCACCTTTATACACCGGATTCCGTATCCGCCGTTGGACAGGGCCGGGGCCTGCTGCTGGTGCTGCATGGCTGCACCCAGTCGGTAGATGCCTATTTAACCGCTAATCTGGCGCAGGCGGCAGAACAATATGGCTTGGTGATTGCTGTACCGGATGCAATGAACAAAGCGGGTTTTGGTTGCTGGTCTTACTGGCAGGGCACCCGATCACGCACAGCGGGCGACTATAAAAACCTGATCACCCTGGCCACCACGCTAACCGCCAACAGCGGTTATCAAATTGACCCGAATCAGGTTTATATTGCCGGTTTATCCTCTGGTGCCAGTTTCGCCCATACCACCGCTTGTCTGGCACCGGATATTTTCGCCGGTGTGGGTGTCAGCGCTGGCCCCAGCATTGGCACCAGCTCTAACGGTGCTATTGGCCCGTGTGAAACCGCCAATGTGGCCAGCCGCTGCACGCAATATGCCGGCAGCTACGCCAGCCACTTTAGCAGCCAGATTGCCTCAATTGCTCATGGCCGCAGCGATACCACAGTAAACCTGTGCTACAACGAGCAAAATGCCACCGGCATGGCCGGTTTGTATAACGTAACGCGGCTAAGCGGCGAAAACCTGATTAGCGAAGGCAGCAGCCGTACTGCTGATGAAACTCTGTGGCAGGATGGCCGGGTATCTATGCTGTGGTTTAATGGTGTTAACCATGCATGGTCTGGTGGTCAGGCTGCCAGCGGTGCTTACATCAGTGCAGGCAGTATTAATTATGCCAGCTATTTAGGGCAGTATTTTCAGAATAATAACCAAAGGGTTAACCGCAACAGTGCGCCAGAGCTGAGCAATATCAGCGTTAGCCAGGCCAATAACCAGATCAGTATCAGCGGTACAGCAGTTGATGCCGACGGTGATAGTATCAGCATCAGTGCCAGCTTTACCAACAGCCTGAACCAGAAACAAAACGCCGTTACTACGCCGGACCCCACAGGTAATTTCAGCCTGAGCAGCCCACCACTGGCAAACGACTGGTACCAGATAAGTGTAAGCGCCAGCGACAGTAACGGCCTGCTCAGCAGCACTTACAGCGCTTCGTTACTGCTGGGGCCTCCGCCACCGGATGCAGCCCCCGAGCTGAGTGAACTGCAGGTAAGTGTTAACGGCCAGTGTGCTATGGTAAATGGCAAGGTGTTTGATCTAAACCGCGATTTAGCCTCTGTTAGTGTGGAATTCAGTAACGGCACCATGAACGCCACTGTTAACGGCGATCTGTTCAGCGCCCAGCGTTGTAATCTGCCCGGTGGCGAAAATACCGCCTTAATAACAGCACTGGATCAAAGTGGGTTGTTCAGCACTGAGCTGCTTAATTTCAGTATAGATGCCGGGCAAAACGCTACGCTGGATCAACATATCAGTGCTGGCCGGTTAGATTACACCAATTATGCCAACTGCTATCTGGAATATGGTACCGCCAGCTTTGTGCTGCGCGAGCAACTGGTAAGCGGCGCCCAGTGCCGCTGGCAGGATAATGACGGCAGCTGTTTTGGCCCAAGCCAAAGTTGCAGCACCCCAGGCGGTGGTGGCGACAATGGCGGTACCACACCACCACCGGCAGACTGTGTGCAATTTAGCAACAACAATTACAGCCATAAGGTTGCCGGCCGGGCATACAGCACAGGTAACCCGCTGCTGCCAGATTATTTTGCCACCGGCAGTAATACTGCATTAGCCGGTTCTACCTGGGGGATCAGCACATTGCACTCTACCAGCACCGGTTACTGGCAAACAGGTGCTTGCCCACAGTAAGATGCTGTAAATTAGCTAAAACAACGCTATGCTAAAGCCCGTGCCCGTAACGGGCTTTATAATTTCTGAGGATACACTATGACAACAGCTTTATATGCCGCAATACTTGGCCTGTTCTTTCTACTGCTAAGTGTTAACGTGATAGCGAAACGCCGCCGTTTTCAGGTAGGTATCGGCAGCAAAGGTGAATTGTGCCTGGAGCGCGCTATACGGGTGCATGCTAATTTTGCTGAATATGTGCCCTTTGCTCTGCTATTGATGTTTCTGGCCGAGTACAGCGGTTTAGCTGCTATTTACCTGCATATTTTAGGTATTGCGCTGCTACTGGGCCGGTTAAGCCATGCCTGGGGCGTGCGCCAGCTAAAAGAGCCGTTTAAATTCCGTGTATTTGGTATGCTACTCACATTCGGCGTTATCGCCTTGTCTGCACTGGCAATTATTGTGCTGTATTTTGTCCGCCTCTACATCGCCGGGTAACCGGCGGTAGTGCTGCAATTATTTTCAGGCCAGAGCCCATGTAAGCTATTTCTATGCGCCGATAACTAAGGTATAACGGCGCAATGAAAATACCGAAACGTATTCAACCACTGGTCGATGAAGGCCTGGTGGATGAAGTCATCCGCCCGCTGATGAGCGGCAAAGAAGCCTCTGTGTATATCGTCCGTTGTGGCGACGATATCCGCTGCGCCAAAGTGTATAAAGAAGCCGATAAACGCAGCTTTAAGCAAGCCGTGCTGTATCAGGAAGGCCGTAAAGTACGCAGCAGCCGCCGGGCCCGCGCGATGGAAAAAGGCTCTAAGTTTGGCCGTCAGCAGCAGGAAGAAAGCTGGCAGAATGCCGAAGTAGATGCCCTGTTTAAACTGGCCAAAGCCGGTGTACGTGTGCCGCAGCCTTATGGCTGTTACGACGGCGTATTGTTAATGGAACTGGTATGCGACGATGAAGGCATGGTAGCACCACGGTTGGCCGATGTGGCAATGGATGCCGATTTAGCCATAGCTGATCACGCCACTATGCTGCACTACATTGTGATTATGCTGTGCGAAGGCCTGGTACATGGCGATTTATCTGAATTTAACGTATTAGTCGACGACCACGGCCCGGTAGTGATTGACCTGCCGCAAGCGGTTGATGCCGCTGCCAACAATAATGCTAAATGGATGTTCTGCCGCGACGTAAATAATATGCGCGACTATTACGGCCAATATGCCCCGGCACTACTTAGCACCCAATACGCCGAAGAAATCTGGGCGCTGTATGAAGCCGGAGCGCTACACCCTGAAGTAGAGCTAAGCGGCGAATTTATTGCTGATACCAGCGAAACCGACGTTGATGCGGTACTGGAGCAAATAAAAGCAGCCTTTGCTGAAGCTGAAGCGCGCAAAGCCCGTGCACTTGAACAAGACGATTAGGCTTTCACTGTTACGCAACAGGTTAAAAACAGCGTAACGAGCCCGGTAATAAAGTTTTGCTGTCTGCCGTTAAGTAAAATGCTGTCATAGAGCTGGAAATAAATTCGCCTTGTGCGTCTTGCTCCTGCAGCTCTATTTTGCAATCCCATACCGGCTGTAACTGGCCGTTTTCCTGTTCAAACTTTGAGGCTGTGCAGGATGACTTCACACTAACGTTATTATCGCTGGCATAACTCACCGATAAATTAGTAGCAAAATGCTGGCCCAGTGTCAGGCTTTGCGCCGGGTTAGCCGCAGAGGTTTGCTGGCAATTTGGCTCACTGCTTAACGGTAATGCCATGTTCTGCATAAACACCTGAAACACTTGCTCTGCCTGGGGCGGCGTTACGGCTGCCGGGCCGGCACAGGCGCAAGCAGTAAACAACAACGCGAGCAAAGCGGGATTTTTCATATCAATTTACCGTAATAAAATTCAACCGTCGTACCTGCAGTTTTGTAGGCGTTAGTAAACTTAACTTTAAACGCTTCCAGCGTGTCGGCCACAACCTTGTTGCCGGTATTGCTGTAGTTCCACACCTTACCGTGCGACAAAATACCAATATGCTTACGTGGATGATTGCCCATTACCAGTGCCCCTCCTACCTTGCTGACATTAGACGCCAGCGTAACGAAAATCAGGCATTCCGTCATTGCGGCACTTTTATCTTCCAGCAAGCCGGTTTGCTGTGAGCGTTTAAAAATATCATCTACCCGGATAGTGGCACCGGCATCGGCTTTCTGTTTATCGTCCCAGGTAAAGTTTTTACAGGTTGGCCCGGCAAATTCGTAGCCCATGACATGAGAAACAAAATGTGCACAGTGGTTTTGGCTATTATTCTGGCCAATGCTAAACGGACAAAGGTAGCTGATATGCTGATTAAGATTATTATCAATATCGGTTGGAACTTGAGACATGCCTCAGATCTCCTGCAAATGTGCGCCGCTACCGCTAAAACCGACACTAAACCAATTTCAAAGTTAAATAAAAAGTTAAATTAAGTTATAAAAATATATCATAAAAAGCCTTTTTTCAAGCGTAAGAACCTGTAGAAGTAAAAACTTATTAATTAGCATTTCCAGCCACATTTTGGCGAAAAACTTCACAAACATAAAAGGACAGGAATTTAATTCATTAAATTTCAAACAGTTAAATATGGCAAAGCTTTTGCAAAACCTATGGCAACCTAACTATAAAAAGGATATCACCATGAAATTATCTCAAATTGTTGCCACTGTAAGTTTAGTGATTGCGTCCGGTTGTCTGGTTAATGCTTATGCCGCAGAGCATGGCAGTATTGATAAAGTACTGGGCTCAGCTTCAGTGAGCAGCAACCAACACTATGACGACATTTCGCTGGTAAATGGCAGCGTAAAAATGGCCAGCAACAGCAGTGCCAAAAGCGTTTCTACCGTTAATGGCAGCATAGAGCTGCGCGACAACGTAAAGCTGCACAGCGCCAGCACAGTAAACGGCAGTATTGAAAGCGGCAGCGGCTTGCAAGTAGCAGATGAACTCAGCACCGTTAACGGTAAGATTTTAGCCGGTAGTAATACGGTTATTGGTGGCAATGTCACCACCGTGAATGGCGACATTGTGCTGGATAACAGCCAGGCAGGCCGTGATGTAACTACGGTAAATGGCGACATTAAATTAACCGGCAAAACAGTGGTAAAAGGTGACGTGGTATACAAACCACGTGGTAAGAAAAAAGCTTTTTTCGGCTGGAATAATGACAAAAAGCCCACTTTGTATATCGGCGCTGATGCTGTGGTAGAGGGCAATATTATTCTGCAGCAAGAAGTTGAGCTGCAGATCGAAAACCCGGCGATGCAGGCTAAAGTGGTAACACAGATTAACGACGGCCGTTAACCGGTAAAGCAGCAGCGGTATGTTTATTACCGCTGCTTTGGTTTATCCCACTTGCTATGGTTTAGCGTTTAACAGCACATTTTAACCCTGGATTATGCTCAGCCGCTGGTACCGGCTCGATGCATTTGCAAAAGCTGTCGCGATGGCTGCAGCGCTTAATGCGCTGCCAGCCCAGCAACACACCACGGCGCAGACCAAAACGTTCAATGGCGGTGTAAGTATAGGCAGAGCAGCTGGGTTCAAAGTTGCAGTCAATACCAAACCAGCGTTTACCACCACCACTGCTACGGTAACGGCGTATTGCCCACAGCAGTAGCCGTTTCACTTTAGCGGGCCAGCGTAACAATCATGGCTTCACGGCTCCAGAACAACCAGAAACGCTTGTGCTCAATCACCTGAAATACTACCTGCCAGCCCTGTGCAGCCTGCGCATTGAGCTCTGCCTCAACTTTTTTTAACGGCAAACCTGAAGCACCGAAAAATATAGTGCCACAGCCACCTTCAGCGATATGGATCACTCTGTATTCTTTAAACTGTGTCGCCATAGTATGTCGCCCTTAATATTATTAATGTGGGTGGAAGTTCTTCAATTCGCTGCATCGGGTTGCAATGCGGCTCTGAATGCGTCTTTAAAACGGCGTGACAGCGCCAGTTGCTGCCCGCTTTTAAGCAAAATATCACCATCGCCGCTGCTGTCGTAGCTAATGCTGTCTATCGCATTATGGTTTACTGCCAAACTGCGATGAATACGGCTAAAACCTTTGCTGCTTAGCTGCATCAAAGTGTTACTTAACGTCGCGCGCAGCGGATAAATACGGCCTTTGCTGTGCAGGTTAACGTAATTGCCGCTGGCTTCCAGCCATTCAATATCATCTACCCGGATCAAAAACTCTTTATCCAGCTTTTTTACCAGAAAATGCTCCGGCGCTTTTACCGGCTGCGCTACACCGCTCTCTTCAGCATTATCTAACTGGTGCGCTTCACCTTTGATACGGCTGTAAACGAACTGCGCCAGCTGGTATCCCAGCAGAAAAAACAGATAACCCCAGGCATCTTTACGGTATTCGTAGAAAAACTCGCGTAACAACGGGCCGAAGTTGTAATTCCAGCCGTGCCAGTAATAAATCAGCTCGCGCAGACCCACCATAATGACCACATGGCAGACAGAAAACACCAGGCTGCCGAATAAATGCCGCAGTAGCTGTCGGCGTATGCCGGTTAATTGCAACGGATGGCGGCTAAACCACCAGAAAAACAGCGGGCACAGCAGCAGGGTACTTACCGCGCTGCTGTATTCCCACACTATGGGCTCCCACAACTGCAGGGTATTATTGCTGTTTCTGCTGTGTTCCATCCAGACAGAACTGGCGTTAATAGCGGCATTAATAAAAAAATATACTGTAAGTATCAGATAGCTGAATAACTGCGGATGCCTGTCAAACCGCTCAAACGCACTTTTTGCCTTACCGTTCGTCACACTGTACCACCTGTTATCCCCAAACGCCGCCTGTCAGTCATTCTGCTGTTTCTCATGCTATTGCAGCACCGCACTATAGCGCAACAGTAATAACGGAGCACCACAATGACCACCACACCTTATCAGCGCCACTACGACCTGGACTGGCTGCGCACCCTGGCCTTTGGCCTGCTGATTTTGTATCACATTGGCATGTACTATGTAGCCGACTGGGGCTGGCATATTAAAAGTGATGTAACCAGCGAAGCGTTGCAAAACCTGATGATATTAACCAACCAGTGGAGGATGTCGCTGTTGTTTTTTATCAGCGCTATGGCGCTGGCGTTAGCGCAGCAACGCAGCAGCCGGTTAAGCTTGTTTCGCCTGCGCAGTAACCGCTTACTTATTCCGCTGCTGTGTGCCATGTTTATTGTGGTGGTGCCGCAGGTATATTTTGAGGCTTTATCGCAGCAGCTCATTGAACCGGGTTATCTGAGTTTTTGGTGGCAGTATATTAACCCCAATACAGAGCTGTTAAGAGATCACCACAGCCCTATTGGCCTGCTAACCTGGAACCATCTGTGGTTTTTGCCGTATTTATGGTGCTACAGCGCACTGATGCTGTTGTTCGCTGGCCCGTTAAACCGGCTTGCCACAGCAAACTGGCTACAGGCCATGCCGGGGCGCTATGCTTTTTTACTTATCGTTGGCAGCATGATGCTGGCCTGGCTGACATTACGCATGCATTTTCCGTCTACCCATGCGCTGCTGGATGATTGGTATAACCACGGTAAATATATGCTGGTATTTATTGCTGGTTACCTGTTTGCCCAGCAAGGGAACTGGTGGCTGCAGGTTATCCGCTACCGGCGTTACTTCCTGCTGGCGGCCTTACTGTGCTATAGCCTGATTATTGCTGATCGTAACGGCGTATTTGGCAGCTTACCGGATAATGAAATCACCTTTATGTTACGGTTGGTTTTCTCTGCCGTGCTGTCGCTGAATCACTGGTGCTGGATCCTGGCCTTGGTGGGTTACGCAGGCCGTTACCTGAACCGGCCAACCAATAAGCTGGATAAAAACGGCAGCCTGTTGCACTACAGCAATAACGCTATCTTGCCTTGGTATATGCTACACCAAACCCTGATTATCGTATTTGCCGTATGGCTAAAACCACTGGCACTACCGGTAGGCATTGAAGCTATAGCGTTAATAGTGCTGACCTGCCTGGGCTGCTGGGCTGGTTACGAGCTAATCAAACGCTTCTGGCTAAGCCGCTGGTTGTTTGGTTTAAAAGTTAAGCTGCCTGCTGTTAGCTCTGAGCGCGCATCGCCAGCAACTCATTAACCGTAACAAACCGGTAGCCTTTTTGCTTTAAACCTTCAATTATTAACGGCAGAGCCTCACGTGAGGCCTGCCGGCTTTGGTACATCACATGCAACAAAACAATGCTGCCGGGCTTAGCATTGTTAATCACATACGCCGCCATCGCCTGGGCGTCACTTGCCAGCTTTGGATCAGTTTCCGGCTCAAGATCCCACATAATCGTCGTGCGGTTATGCTTTGCCAGATACCAGGGTAGCACCAGCAGCTTTTTGCCATAAGGTGGGCGAAACAGAATATCGCCTTTATACCCTGCACTGCGAATAGCTGCATCGGTTTGTTCAATCTCTCTGGCAACTGCGGTGGGCGACATTAGCAACATACGCGGGTGACTATAACTATGATTACCCAGTTGATGGCCAGCAGCCAGCAGTTGCCGGGCCTGAGGTAAATTTTGCGTTGTTTCTTTACCGGTAACAAAAAAGGTCGCGGTTACCCGCTCTGCTGCCAGTATGGTCAGCACCTCATCAGTAAAGCGTTTGGATGGGCCGTCATCAAAGGTTAGGGCAATAACTTTTTCGTTGGTATCCACCCGGTGTATCAGCTCACCAAACAGCTGGAAGCTGCGGGCTGAAGAGAGTTGCCATATGCCATAAAGTGTCGCAAGCAACACCACAGCTGTGATCAGAGTTTTTTCATCATATCAGTTAATTTGTGCAATACGCGGCCAGATGCTAATCAGCGTAAACTGAATTGTGGCTGAGCAACAGCGGACTAAACTTGCTTCACTGTTGAATTGTTGCTAATGCGCATGCCTTAGCCCCCAACCCAACTGTACTAGTTAGCCATCGGGTAATCACTGCCATTAAGCCGCTGTTGCAGGTAGCGCAGTGTTTGTGCGCTCAGCGGCGGGTAACTCATCCGGCGGCCTGCAGGCTCAGGCTGATATCGCGGATAAGCAGCAGGCTGTTAACGGCGCTGGCTGGCACTTCGTCACGTTTAATGGCAAACATATGTTTTTCATCCTGCGGCAATGCCTGATACTCAGCAATAATCTGATACAGCCAGATTTCGCTGTCCCAGCTTAGTTGCTGTTCCGCCAGGTATTCCAATGCACTTACCGGCCCGGCTTTATCAATAACCCGCAGGTAGAAGTTTTCTACATCAGTTTTCAGTGCTTGCTGGCGGGCAGCAATTTCTTCATCTTCCATTACCGCAGCAAAACTGGCGCTTTGCTGATCCGGCAGGTTAATAACGGCTGCTCTTGGCAACGCCCGCACCAGTTCGGCCAGGATCTGCCGTTCGCTGGCTTTATCCAGCGCAATAGCAGCTTGCGGCTGTATTGCGGCGGCCTGGTTAAATAACAGTGGCACGTCAGAGCGGTTCGGGTAATCGGCCGGCTGATACTTCGGGTGCTGGCGTAAAAACGCCGCCATATTAGTGATTAGCATGGAGCGTGCCTGCTGCTGACGGAAGCGGGCTAATAGCTCGACTAAGCGTTTTTGCACTTCCAGCAGGCTACTGTGATGCGAGCTAAGCTGGTGCTGTAGCTGGCTTACCAGCAACTTACGCAACTGGTTATTGCCCTCAGACAGCTCGATCAGTTCATTAAAATCGAGCAAGTCGAGGCCATCAAGTAAACGGCGCAATTGCTTTTGCGCCCGCTCGTTCTCACGGATCTTATCATCCAGGCTGGCAACAAAACCAAAATCGCTGTTAAGCCGGTGCCATAAGCTGTCTATAGCTTCTTCAAACTGGCCGCTTAAATCGTGTACATGCTCGGTTAGCCGTTGCAGTTGCAGCTCTGCCACGCTGTAGTCGCCTTTGTACTGCGCATCGCGGTACGCCTGCACCCGGTTACGGATTTGCTCCAGTTTCTCTGCCACGTCGGCATTAATCTGACGGCGGTTTTCATCGGCCACCATACTGGCAATCAGCTCGCTTACCAGCGGCCTTAGCGCCAGTGGCTGTTGCTCGTCCGGCCGCCACAAAATACGCGCGGCAATCAGCTTTTTCAGTGCGCTTTCGCTAAAGGCGGCTTCATCAATAAAACCATCCAGATAGCCCTGCATCAGCGCTTTATGGTGCTTACCCAGCAGCGCCAGCCGTTCAGCACCCACGCTAAACAGGTTAGACGCCGAACCTGTATCCAGCGGCGCCATTACAACATCGCCTGCTGAGTTGGGGTATCATCTACCGGCAGATGCTCTTCATCGCGGATAAAGCGAATAACATCAATTAAATAGTCAATTTTGCCGGTAACAATATAGTACTGCCGGTCGCTGTGCGGTTGCAGCAGGTAGCCGTGCTCTTTTAAGCGGCGGAAAATCAGCTTTACCTGGTTGTCCAACGCGTCGCTCTGGCTGTTAAAAAAGCGGTCGCTGGCCAGTTGGTTTAAGCGCTGGCGCAGGCTTTGGTTATCCTCGGTGCGCAGCACAAATTCCTGCAGCTTAATGGTATCACCTGCAGTTAACGCACTGTCGCGGCCCAGGGTTTCCTGCACCAGTTGCAACCATTCCAGCAGCGGTAACAACGATTGTACGGTTAAAGCAAACTGGCTGCTTAATTGCTCACGCGCGACTTTGTTTAACTCGTGATACGCCAGAAAATACACGCTGTTATCGTCATTACTCACTAAACGCCGGTTTAGTGGCCGTAAGTAATGGTTAATATCCTGCTGGGTTTGTTCCTGGCTTAAATGGCGAAAGGCATCTTCGTCGCTAACCTGGCAGATAAAAGCACCGGCCAGCAGCCGCTCCAGTAAAGGACCATGTTGTAACATTAGCTGGCCTCCTGTTGCCGCTGTGCCAGCCGCTCGGCTAAGCGGCTGGTTTTCGGTTGAATACGTTTTAACTGGCGTTTTGCCGGGTCCTGTTGGCTTGGTTCAATTAAATAACGGTGTTTAAACAGCATCAGTACGTCAGACTCCGGGTTAGGAAAGGCACCGACAATAATAATGTTGTTGGCGCTGCAGGCGGCAAACAGCTTTTCTACGTTGTGATACGCCAGGGTGCCAATTTCATCTATCGGCCAGTGAATGGCTACTTTGGCCTCGCCACGCAGCAACCGGGTAAAGGCCAGCAGGTACTTACATAAAATCAGGTACGCCATACCGTGGCTGGATGACTCCAGCAACTGGCGATCATTTTTAATCACCAGCTCAGAGCCGCCTTCGCTTAAGTGCAGCTCAAGCCGCAGTAAGGATTCAATAGTGTATTGCTCATCGGCACGCAGCAGCTCGACTACATCAGCCAGTGCGTTAAGGTACTGCTCGGAAGGCAATGCTTTGCCTGAGGCGCCCCAGTCGTCGTACAATTTAGCAAAGTGTTTTAACGGCTGCCAAAAGCCCAGCTCGTCAATGGTAGATAAAATACGCACTTCGGATTTGCTGATGCCTTCAAGCACCAAATCGTCTGCTACCGCTTCGCTTAAGCGGCGGCTTTGCAAGGCAATGCGGCGGTTAATATCACTAAATACCGTAAAGAACTTTTTCAGGTCGCCACCAATATTTTCGCCCATTTCAAGCAGTTGCTGTTGCTGATCTTTTAAGATGCGCAGTAAATCGGCCAGTATAGGCAGTTGCTGGCGCTTACCGGCGTAATCGGGCAGTTTGCGTTTTTCGTGCTGCAGCCGGTCGAGAAACTCGCTGCCGGCGTCTTTACTTAAAGTCGTTTCAAACTGATCCAGTTGCGCACTTAGCTGCTGATCCAGCTTGCTGCGTTGCTCCAGTGCTTCATTACTGCGGGCTAAACGCTCTATTAAATCGGCTGACGCCGCAAGTACAGCCGGTGTAACCTCAGCCAAATGCAGCTCGGCCAGTTTTAGTAGCAGCGGTTTTAACTGGCTTAGCCAGGCATCGGGCTGCTGCATTTTGTCCTGCCACTGGCGCTTTTGCTCATCCAGCCGTTTCTGGCTGGTGGCAAAATCAGCTTTTAACTGGCTAAGCAGTTGGCTTAATTCACGTTGTTGTTGTTTTAATTCGGTTTCTTTGCCCAGTAATTGTGGCCGCAGTTGCTGCCAGTCCAGTTGCATAAAGCGTTGCCACTGTGTTAGTTCGTCCTGGCGGCTTTCGGTGGCTTTAATATCGGTTTTTAATTGCTCCTGGCGCTGCTTCAGCTCAACCAGTCGTTTCGGATCTATACCCTTAGCCGATAACTCTTCGTTAAACGCCTGCTGCAATTCACTCAGTTGCTGTTTGTTGTCGTCGCGCTTGCGCTCCAGTTGGCGTTCCAGTTCGTCCAGTTGTTCATCAAATACCTGCAGCTCAGCCTGCCAGTCGGCTTTTAGCTCAATTTTCTGTGTTTGATGATCGGCTTTAAGCGCCTGTAAATCCTGTTGCTGCTGTTGTTGCAGTTTTTCCAGTTGCTGTTGCTGCTCTGCCAGTGCGGCACGTGCGCTGGCCTGGCGCTGTTTAATCAGCTCGCGCTGCGCGGCTTCCAGCCGGTTACGCGCATCGCGGGCGTAGTCAATATTTTGCTCAGCCTGGGTATATTGCCACTGCGCCTGCTCCAGTTGGGCCTGCACCAGCTCAGCTTGCTGATGGCTGTCTTTCAGCGTTTTTTCGGCAGCAACCTTACTAGCCGTCGCCTGCTCCAGTTGTTGCTCGGCACTGTGTATGCGGTGGCGTATGGCCGCTTCATCCTGGGCGTAGTCGGGCGTGTCTATTGCCGCCAGTTCCAGTTGCAGGCCGTACAGGCTGTCACTTAACTCGGTGAAGTGCGGCTGTAAATCCTGCCGTTCCAGTAAACGCTCGTCCAGCACCTTACCCAGCTTTTGCTCCCAGCCGCTGTAATGCAGCCGCAGATAATGGCGTAAACTGCCCTGTTCCGGCGTAAGCTGGCGGTGTAGTTGCTGCAGTTGCTGCTCGGCCAGATGCCGCGCTTTGCTGGCCTGCTCCAGTTGCTTATCGGCCTGTTCACGCTGTTGCCGGGCTTGCTGATATTGCTGCTGCAGTTGCTGTACCTGCCGCGCCTGCTGCTGGGCCTGCTGCTGGGTTTGCTCCAGCCGTAGATCAGCGCTACGCAGCTCGTCATGCTCGGCATCGGTTAGTGCGGAATGGCTCAGTTGGCTTTGCAGCACGGCAATGCCATTGCTGCATTGGGTTAATTGTTCGGCAAAGCGCTGCTGTTGCTGCTGTAAACGCTGCGAAAAGGCGCTTTCCAGCGCAGAGAGTTTAGTGTCTTGCTGCTCGCGGGTGCTGTCTTTTTGCTGTTGCAATTGTTTAGCTTTACCGCGCTGTTGCTCACTTAAGCGGTTAAAGGCTTCAAGCAGCTTGGCTTTTCGCTGCTCTAACTGGCGCTCCATATCGCCGTGCTGCTCTACCATCAGCTGGTATTGTTCCAGCAATTCCTGCAGGGTGTCACGCCACAGTGGCAGCGCGTCGGTATCGCGCTGCAGTTTGGCCATATCACGGCTTTCAAAACTATCATACTGCTGTTGCAGCTGATCTAACCGCGCGCTGGTTTCAGTTAAGTCTGCCTCAGTTTTACTCAGCTTGCTGTTTTGCTCTATCTGCTGCTGTTCAAATTGCTGCTTTAACTGTTGCAGCTGACCGCGCAATAGCTGTACCTGTTGCTCGGCATCGGCCTTTTGCAGTTTTTGTTGCTGCTCATCCTGCTGCAATAGCGGCAGTAGCGCGGCCAGTTGGGCTTCGGCGCTATCCAGTTGCAGCGCCAGTTGTTTTAAGCGTTCAAAATCCTGTTGCAGTTTGTCCAGCCGCATCGACTGGCGCATTTGCTGGATCCACTCGCGCGCCTTGGTGTTTTTCACCTTGGTAGTAGGCAGGGTTACGCCGTCTTCTTCAAAAATGGCCGCTAACATCGCTTTTAGCGTATCCATTTTGCCTTCTTTGGCATGCACGGCGCTAACCAGCTTTTCAATGTGGCGCAGCTTATGGCCACTGCTAACCAAACTAAAGCTGGCGGCTAAACGGCGCAATTTTACGCTATCGGCGTTGTTGCCACGCAGTGCCGCGGCGTCGTTCTGAATAATGCTGCGGTATTCACTGGTGGCACTGATTTTATGCGATACCTGCACATCAGCCAGGCTGCGCATAGCGCCAGCCCAGTCATTGTAGCTGTGGCCTTTTACACCCTCGGCGGTGTGCTGCAAGTAATGATCGCTATGGTAAGGCGCGTTAATAAAGCGGTAATCAACCCCGCCATCGTTTTTACGCGTTAACACCACCTGACAAATATCGCCGTTTTCACGCTGGTATTCATACACGATATAGCTGTTAGAAAACGGCAGATAAAATTCATCAAACTTTTTGCGGGTTTTCGGCACTACCCGGTTAGGCTGTTCGCCAAAAAATACCGGCACCAGCCGTTGTAAGGTGGTTTTACCCGAAGCATTGGTACCACAGATATTGGTGTGTTCATCCAGTTGCAGTTCCACCACACCTGGCAGGTGGGTGTGAATAAGCACAATACGAAGTAATTGAGACATAGCGCATCCTGTCGACGGTGCAAAAACTGCGCACCGCAGTCAATGTTTTAGTGCGGCTTATTATCCATGGAATGCGGCTAAATACCAGTTTGAAAAGCACTGGCAGCACAACAAGGCGCCGCACCACTTATGCGCATGAATAAAAGCCGCTCTACCGCACGACGTTATCTGGAATATTTGCTGGAAAGTGCAGAACTAATGGTTGATCAACACTACGGTGCTATCGGCCGTCCAGAACGCAGCTATCGTAAGTGCCGTTAGCTGGCTTATACAGTGCTGGCTTGACTTTTGTTAACAATAGAATTATAAATGCGAACCATTCTCATTGCATTTTATGTTAATAAGGTTGCTTATGTCTGCACTGCCCCGTTTTACTCCATCCCGTATCGCTTTGGCATTGTTATTATGCAGCCCGCTGTTGCAGGCCAACGACGATGCCATAGAGCATATTCAGGTTAGCGCCACACGCAGCAGTGCGCCGGTTAGTACGGTACCGGCCACCATTACCGTGATCACACAAGAGCAAATTGCCAGCCAGCTGGCGTTGACCCAGGATATTTCGGCCATTTTAGGCAACCTGTTACCCGGCTTTTCACCCAGCCGGCAAAAGCTGACCTCAGCCGGTGAAACACTGCGCGGCCGCGAACCACTGTATATGATTGACGGTGTGCCGCAATCTAACCCGCTGCGTAACGGCTCGCGCGACGGTAAAACCATAGATCCGGCGATGATAGAACGTATTGAGGTGATCCGCGGTGCTAATGCCATCCAGGGTATGGGCGCCAGCGGCGGCATTATTAACATTATTACCAAATCAGCCGGTGACAACCGCCATCAGCTTAGCGCTGGCTTTACTACACCTACGGCTGGCGGCAGCGATAGCCAAAGCTATAAAGCCAGTTATTTGCATAGCTACCAGCAACAGGGCTTTGCTGTGGTGGCCGGCGTAGCAGCCAGCGATACCGGTATGTACCGCGATGGCGATGGCAAGCTGATTGGTGTTGACGGCACTCAGGGCGATACGATGGACTCGCGCAGCATCGATGTGTTTATCAAAGCCCGGCAGCAATTAAGCAATACCGAAACACTGCAGCTGATGGTTAACCATTATAAGCTGCGTGGTAACGGCAACTATGTGCAGGTACCGGGTAATGTGAATGAGGGCATAGCAGCCACTTCGGTACGCGGCGAAACCGAAGGCCGCGCCCCGCAGAATAAAGTCACAACCGCTACGCTGGATTACACTAACCAGGCAGTGTTGGGCGGCAGTTTAAGCTGGCAGCTGTTTTTACAGGACTTTGCTGCCTTGTATGGCGGTGGCCGTTTTGCCGCTTTTCAGGATCCGGCTTATGGCGAGAACCTGTATGATCAATCACAGAATAAATCCACCAAGTATGGCAGCCGCGTAACCTGGTTTAAACCTAATCTGGCAGTAAACGCGCTGGATTTAAGCACCGGCGTTGATTGGCTACAGGATAAAACCTATCAGGAACTGGCGCTGACCGGCCGCAACTGGGTACCGGAGGCAAAATTCAATAATATCGCGCCTTTTGCCCAATTACGTTACAGCGCAGTACCCGACTGGACCTTTAGCGTAGGCAGCCGTTATGAATACGGTAAGCTGAAAGTGGCTGATTTTACTACACTGGCATCTTACAACAGTACCTTTGTTGCCGGGGGCGAGCCAGACTTTACCGAACTACTGTTAAACGCCGGTGCCGTATGGCAACTGCATACTAATGTCCGGTTGTATGCCAGTTACAGCGAAGGCTTTAGTATGCCGGATGTTGGCCGTGTACTGCGGGATATCAACACCCCGGGCTTGTCAGTAGACAGCTTTCTGACTATACAGCCGGTGATTTCCGATAACCTGGAGCTGGGAGTAGAGTTCAACTTCGACAACTGGCAACTGCGCGCCAGCGCCTATCGCTCCGACTCTGATTTAGGCTCGCGCTTAGAACCCGATGCCGATGGCATTTACAGCGTAATGCGGGAAAAAACCGAAATAGACGGTATTGAAGCCGAAGGCCAGTACTATTTCAGCGCTGACAGCCAGTTGGGCTTTAGCTATGCCCGCACGAAAGGCCGTTTTGACAGCAATGCAGATGGTAGAGTTGATACCGATCTGGGCGGCGTAAATATCGCACCGGAGCGGTTAAACCTGCACTGGCAACAGCAATGGTTGCCCAAGCTTAGCAGCCGCCTGCAGGCCAATATTCTGTTTAGCCATACGCTAAATACCGCTGAACAGTTTAACGGCTATACCACTCTGGATTTAAGCAGCAGCTATGATACAAACTATGGCCGTTGGACCCTTGGCATAGAAAACCTGACCGACAAACAGTATTTTACCTACTATGCGCAAAGCACACCGGCTAATGCCCGTTACTTTGCCGGTATTGGCCGCACGCTAAACTTAAGCTGGAGCCACAGCTTTTAAATGAACTTGCTTTCTATGAGCTTATTCTAAATGGTGTTAACCGCGGCGCGACTGCATCGCTACCTAAGCTGGGCGCTGGGCATCTGGCTGGTATTGCTGAGCGTTAGCGGCGCGGTGTTGCTGTATAAAAACCCGCTGCTGCGCTGGCATTACCCGCAGTTGCAGCATATTCAGCCAGTGGCCGATATCAGCCACTGGGGGCCGCTGCTCAACCAATTACAGCAGGATGCGCAGTTTCGTTATGTAAAATTCCCCGCTGCTGATGCACTCTGGCTGGAAGCCGTTACGTTCGATAATCAGCGGCACTATTACAATGAGCAACACCAACTACTGTTAATCCGCAATGTGCACAGCGACTGGCTGGACTGGCTGTATGATTTTCATCTGCATTTACTGGCGGGTGAAGGCGGCCATACCGCAAACGGCATTATCGGCCTGTTTAGCCTGCTGTTATTACTCAGCGGCCTGTGGCAATGGTGGCCACGCCGTTTCAATCGCCGCCTGTTTAGCCTGCCAAAACCCGACAGTAGCCTGCGTAGCTTACGCCAGTACCATAGTCTGTTAGCGCTACTGCTATTGCCATTGCTGCTGTTAACCAGTGCCACCGGCGCTATGATGGTATTTAGTAAGCAAACCCAAACCGTGCTGCACACATTAATGCCCCCCTCTGCACCGCCAGCCCAACCGGTACGCCATATCGCGGCGGTGCCGCTTAATGCCACCAACTGGACAGCTGCCCTGCACAGCGCACAGCAGCACTGGCCCGCACAGGCATTACGGCTGGTGAGCCTGCGGCAAAAAGACGATGACCCGATAAGCTTTCGTGCCAAAGCCACAAACGAATGGCACCCGAATGGCCGTGGTGTAGTGCAACTTAACCCGTTAGATAACACTGTGCTGTTTGCGCTGCCAGCAACTGAGCTGGCGCTGGCCGATCGGCTGCGTCACAGTTTTTACCCGCTGCATATTGCTGCCGTGGGCGGTACACTTTATCAACTGGCGTTGTTGTGCACCGGCGTACTCAGCCTGGCCTTATTGCTACTGGGGCTGATTTTTAGCTGGCGCCGGCTTAAGGCTCGTTCAGCTCGTTGTGGTGCTTACTAAATACCGGTACCGTTAGTTGCCATTTCATGGCTGCTAAACGCAGCAGTAACAACGCCAGCATACCGCTAAGCATAGCGGGTAGTTGCGCCACGCCCAGTGCCAGCAGGCCGGTATAAACCACACCACCGAAAATACAGGTTACGGCATATAGCTCGCCACGAAACACCATTGGCACCTCACGGCACAGCACATCGCGGATCATGCCGCCGCAAACACCGCTCATCGTGCCCAGTAATATTGCCACCATAGTTGAAGTGCCATGATCCAGTGCTTTTTGTGTACCCATAATAACGAAGAATGCCAGGCCCAGTGCATCAAACAGCTGCAGAGTATTATGCGGAATGGTTAAACGGTTGCGAACCAGCAAAATAGTGGCCACAGCAGCGATAAAAATGGCGTAAAAATAGCTGTTATTGTTAATCCAGATCACCGGGGTATCCAGAATCACATCGCGCAAGGTACCGCCGCCTATAGCGGTAACACTGGCCAGCACTATTACACCAAAGCCGTCCATCTGATTGCGCCAGGCGGCTAAAGTGCCGGAAATAGCAAACACCGCAATGCCCAATAAATCAAACCAGTGAAAATAGCTTTCCATATCTGCCCCCAGGCTGTTTCAGCGGCCAAAGTAACAGGCTTTAGCAACAGCGTAAATAGGCGGCTAAGCTATAAAAAAGCCGCCCGCTTTACTGTTCGGATAGCGCGGTTTGTGTTAACATTTTACCGTTTTTTTAACAAACACTTTTAAAGGATTAGTATGAACAAGTCAGTGATAGCGTTGGTTGTGGTAGCTGTAGCCGCAGGCGGCGGATTGTATTATGCCAATATGCTGGCAGAAGATGCCATTAAGCAGCAGATTGAACAGGCAAACCAAAGCTACCGCGACCTTGCCGACACCGGCGAAATGCCACAATTTTCATTAGCGTATAAAGATGTGTCGGCTAACGTACTTACCTCAAGTTACAGCATCAGTGGCCTGGAAGTTACCATGGCAGAGCTGGGCCAGGTTGCCACTATCGAGCTTATCACGGCTAAAGGTGTTAAACCGCAAAGCCTGGCTGACAAAGCCAGTATGCAAATCACCGGCATTAAAGCCGCCCCTGCCGCATTACAATTACTGCCGCCCCATATCAGCGCCTTTGTACAAAGCATAGCGCTGCACGGTGATTACAGTTATGAGTATCAGGCCAATGGCCAACTGTTATTTAGCCAGCACACCCGCATTAATGACGAGTTTAGCCTGAGCTATGACTTTACCCTGGCGCAAATGCAGCAATTCTGGCAATACGCTAAAGAATTCAGCGCCATGTCACCAGAGGAGCAGCAAGCACTTACCGTTAGCGAAGACTATGTACAGCAGGTAATGGCTAAACTGGCTACCGGTGCATTAAACAGTGGCAATATTACTATTGAAAATAAAGGTTTTATTGAGCGTGCTATTGCTATGGCAGCCGAACAGGGCCAGGCACCGGATCTGAAAACCATACAAGGCATGGCGCTACTGAATATTTCAATGCTGGAGCCTTTGCCACAGCCAATGAAAGACAGCCTGACAGCCTTTGTTAATAAACCGGAAAAGTTAAAACTGACATTTAGCTTTGCCGAGCCATTGCAGTTTGAACAACTGGCCAGCGGAGAACCGATGCCAGGCCTGGAAACACCGGAAGCGATGATTGAATACGCCAATCTGAAACTGACGGCTAATTAAGATACGCCTGATAAGCCGGCTGCCCCGCCGGCTTTTTTATTTAAACGCCAAACTACAGTTTTGCCAGAGCTATTCTGTTAACCGCCGCGCCGGCTGGCCTGCGGCGGTACTAAAAACCAACTCACTGCCACCAACCCACCAAAGCCGGTATACAACACCATAAAAACCCAATCCGGCGCCGTGTAATACAGCAAGCTTTGCAGCCAGTGCTGAATAAAGGAACCGGCATAAGTCGCTGCACCGGCCTTTTGCCGCAACGCCATTTCCCAGATGGTTAACGGGCAAATAACTCCAAGCCACGACTGCAGCACTACTATGCCTATTGCGCTTAAATGCAGGATGCGAAAGGTGCGGTTTCTAACCCAACGCCAATTGAGAAAATAACCCAGGTAAATAGCAAGCAAACCCAATACTACGAATAACACAAACAAAAAGTGCAGCGTTAAAATGAAATCGGCAAGCCCCAGCAGTAACGACGCTTTTGACATACAGATCCTCCTGTAAGCTAACGCAGCAACAGTGTGCTGGCTTTACATTTTCAAACAGCGCAGGCTTGCTTACTGCAGCTAGTCCACTTTATTACTGCCAAACTAACTCAGCCGTGAAAAACCAAATAATGGCACCAGTGGATGGCTACGCCCTTCAATAGTGGCACGCAGTAAACCTGCACCTATCATGCTGTAACTAATACCATTGCCGCCATAAGCCATGGCAAACAGCACCCTCGGGCCCCATTGTTGATGTTCGCCAAAAAACGGCAGACCATCTTTAGTTTCGGCAAAGGTGCCGCCCCAGGAAAACGCCGGGCGCAATGTTAGCTGCGGCAGCAACTTCTCTACTTTTTTCACCAGCCCTTTCGCTTTGCTTTCCACCCTTTTATCACGACGCGCCGGTATGTCGATATCGTCGTCATCACCACCCACCAGTAAACGGTTATCACCTGTGGTACGCATATACAGATATGGCCGGGCCGATTCCCATGCCATAGTTGACGCTAACCAACCCAGATCGTCTTCTGCCATAGGATCGGTAATAAACGCATAGCTACTACGATTTTTTGCCACCGATTGCTTCAGCCATTTTTGCGAAGCGTAACCTGCCGCCATTATCAGGTGTTTAGCATGGATCTGATGCCCCTCCGGAGTACGCAAAGTTACCTTATCTGCGGTGGGTTTAATGCTGGCAATTACCGTACGGTCAAACACTCTGCCGCCGCGATCTGCCAGGCGCAGTAATAACCTGGATGCCATTCGATAGGGGTCAACACAGCCGGCGTGTTTGCTGAGAATGGCGCACGGAGCCTGGATACCAAATTGTGCTTTCACGTTATCCGCATCCAGCCATTGCAGAGCAAACTGGTGCTTTTTCCGCAGCAGATATTCCTCACGTAACGCCGCTTTGTCTTTGCGTTTACTGGCGTAATAAAGGCTATGCTGCATGCTGAAATCTACATCAGCCAACTCATTCGCTAACTTACCGATATCTGTAATTGCCGCAGCACATGCCTTATAAGCCAGCACGGCCTGGGGTTCACCGTACATTGCGGCTAAATCGACCATATGGGTATCAATTTCATATTGCAGCAGCGCTGTACTTGCTGCAGAACTGCCCCAGCCGATATCGCGCTGCTCTGCCACGACGGTGTCAAAACCATGCGTTGCCAGCTCATCGGCAATCAGTGAGCCGGTAATACCTCCGCCCACAACAACGACATCACAATGAATATCAGCCTGCAATTGCGGAAAGGCGCACATCAGGCCGTTTTTGATGGCCCAGAAAGGGTAGCCACTTTTCAGATCCATCCGTCTGTCCTCAGGTAATTGTGCTTATTAGCATAATGTTATTATGGCTTACTAAGCACAGTACGCTGATTAGCCTGACAAGGCTATTGCCGTTTCAGTAACAAAACCTCTTTCACCCGGGCCTGTAGCTTTGGTAACAGCTGCCCGGCAAACCAGGGGTTGCGTTCTAACCAGATATTATTGCGTGGGCTGGGGTGTGGCAGTGGGATGATGTCTGGCCAGTAATCCTGCCAGGACGCTACAGTATCGGTTACCGATAATTTGGCTGCCGGTAAATGATAAGCCTGTGCATACTGGCCTATCACCAGAGTGAGTTGTAACTGTTTTAGTGGTTTTAATAATGCCTGACGCCAGGCAGGGGCACATTCTGGCCGGGGTGGTAAATCACCACTTTTGCCGGTACCGGGAAAACAAAAACCCATCGGCAATATCGCCACCAGTTTGGGGTTATAGAATTGCTCTGCGCTCAAACCAAGCCACTGCCGCAACCGCTCACCACTGGCATCAGCAAACGGCAAGCCTGCGTCATGCGCCTTTCGCCCCGGTGCCTGGCCAGCAATTAAAATACGCGCCTGAGGGTGCCACTGCAAAATGGGCTTGGGCCCCAGCGGTAAATGCGCTGCGCACAGGGTGCAGTGGCGCACATCTTCAGGCAAACTCAGCTGTTCAGGCATGCTTAGCTGCCGCATATATCCAGCACTCAGTACCGGATTTTAGCGTCGCTTTTACCCGCACATAAGCATCGACCTCGTAATCATCCGCCTGGGCCAGCTCGGCATCAGTCAGCTCAAATACCGTACCCGACACTTCATCGGTATTATTACCGCTAAGGCGTAAAATCGGGTGCAATGCCTTGCCGCTTTCGCGCAGTACGCGCTCGTCGGTTATTTCTACCTCGCCGATAATATAGCCCTGCAAAATATCTTTGCTGCCGCTTAACTCGCGGCCAAAGTTAGCCAACTGGACATTTTTTTGCTGCAGGGTGCCGTAAGAAAATAGTTTGGCCATAGTTACCTTGCTCAGTGTTGAGTGTTGAGTGTTGAGTGTTGAGTGCGATAAGTTTACTGCTGCCGTGGGCTAAGGTACAGCGCCTTTCCGGCTGCAAACCGGGCCCTACGCCAAAGCTAGACAAATGCTATCCAGCGGCCAGCAGTGACAGCAGCAAGCCACAGCGTAAGTGAGATTAAGGCGCTAAGTTTCAGCAGCAAGGTAGCTGGCTGGCCAGCCAGAATAGCGCGCCAGGGCGGCAGGCTATGCACCAGCGCTACATTAATCAGCGCCAGACTGATCAGTGCCAGTTTTAGCAGAAAAGCGCTGTTGCCAAGATAGTGTGCAGGCTGCACGCTAAACAGCAACACCCCGGTTAGTATCGCCAGCATAACGCCACACGCCGCGACCCGGCTTAATAATGGCGCCAGTTCGCTAAGGCTGCCCCGCTTCATGATGCTTAAAATACGTAAGTCGAGCGTGATAATACTACCCACCAGCAACCCCAAACCCAGAATATGTGCTGAGGCTACCAGCGGATAACCGATATCCGACTGGCGCAGTGCCGATGCTAACGCCGTATCGCCCAGATTAAGCAACAACGCCGTCAGCATTACGGGCTAGTCCTCACGCAGTAATTCCGGGTAAAAGGTATATTGCTTGTTATTAATAGTGGCACGTACTGCTTTGATAATATGTTCATCTTTGTTATCAGAGCGGTGGCCGCGGATCAGCACCGTATCACCGGTTTTGGCTTCGCCTTCAACAAAACCGGCAGCTTTAGTTTGCCGGGGGTTACCTAAGTCTACCTGCCAGGGGCCGGTATCGGTTTCAATCATCAGCCGCGGGTGAGGCGGGCCAATAAACACCTCTGTAATGGTGCCGGTCATTTCTGTTTGTTTATCTTCGGTCCAGTTCCAGCCATGGTGCGCTGCCACTTCGGGTAACCAAAGCAGTATCGCCGCCAGAGCGCTGATAACTGTAATTGCCATGTTTTTGCTACGCATATATTTTGCTCCGTCGCTAAATTAAACCTGCCTTATGACCTCAGAATCTTTCCCATCTTGCGGCCTTTTGCAAGTTCGTCTACCAGTTTATCCAGGTATCTGACCTGCCTGGTCAAGCTAGTTTCAATTTCTTCAATTCGATAGCCACAAATTAAACCCGTGATCAGGCTTGCTTTCGGATTGATCGTAGCCTCAGAAAAGAATTTTTCAAAGGTAGCCTGATTTTCCATCAGACGCTGCAAATCTGTTGCTTCGAAACCAGTAAGCCATGCTATCACTTGATGTAATTCTGCTATGGTTCGCCCTTTCTTTTCAACTTTCGCAACATAGTGTGGATAAACAGAGGAAAACGTCATGTTCGCGATTCGCTCGTCGTGTTCTTTGGTTGTTTTCATACGAGGACTTCCGCTTGTTTAGCAATGATTGAACCCCATAGTTTAGGATTTCAACAAGGCTAATGCCAAATTCAGCCATGTAGTACGCGCAGCCAAAACGGTGATGCAGCCTTTGCTGTTATGTGTTTGCTAACTTTCATCAAGAATATCTTGGGCTGATTCTTTAAGCCATTCATCTGCATATTCCTCTTGCAGCAGCCACCTGGCTAAAGGCTTAGTTAATGGATTATCTCGTCGTTTCAGCTGGCAAAGCGCAATGGTCGCGCAATTTGGTTCAGAAACGTAATCTTTAACCAGCACTATGAGAGTTTCGTCGGAAACCGATACCCATTCAGGTTCTGATGGATACAAAAACTGAATTTCGTTTGCTTGCGATAGACTCAGTTCTTTCATATCCACAGCTTCAATCTTCACATTTAGTTTACACACCAAGCCAGCAACTCGTTACGAGTAGTTCCTAATTTATAACAGGTAGATTGCATAGGCCGCAATATAAAAAACACCTCAGGGCAGATATGCCGCTGAGGTGTTTGTGTTAGCTCTCAGCCCGTTGGATCGCAGCTGATAAAACCTTAGCGCTTACCCCAACCAGGGTTGGCTGGCTTTGCGGCTTTGTTCGTAGTCGGCAATTTGTGAGTTTAACTGCTCGCTTGAGCCGATAAAATCTAGCCCGGACAGCAGCCGCTGCTTAATATCGGCATCGATATTAAAGCCCATGGCAGCATTGTTGCCGAACATGATTTCCTGGCTGGCCAAATCAATTTGCCACTGCTGCGGGCCTTGCTGGCAGCGGTTAAATAACAGCTCGACATTGGTTTTACTTAACTGAATTAACAACATTGCGTTGTTAACACTGTTATTAAAGAAAATATCGGCAAAGCTTTCAGCAATAATCACGGTAAAACCGTACTGTTTAATGGCCCAGGGCGCGTGTTCGCGGCTGGAGCCACAGCCAAAGTTAGCGCGGGTCAGTAAAATACTGGCACCCTGGTATTCCGGCTTATTAATAACAAAGTCCGGGTTTGGGGCGCCATCGGCCAGATAGCGCCAGTCATAAAACATCGCCTCGGCAAAGCCATCACGGCTAACACTGGTTAAAAACTGCTTTGGAATAATCTGGTCAGTATCAACGTTGTTTTTATCCAGCGGGCATACCAGGCCCTGTGCAAATATCTTACTCATGCCTGTTCTCCTGCTGTTGCGGCTGCGATATTAACAAACTTACCGGCAATCGCAGCAGCTGCAGCCATCGCCGGGCTAACCAAATGGGTGCGCGCACCGCGGCCCTGGCGGCCTTCAAAGTTACGGTTTGAAGTAGAGGCGCAGCGCTGGCCGGCTTCTACTCTGTCGTCATTCATACCCAGGCACATACTGCAGCCCGGTTCACGCCATTCAAAACCGGCGTCTTTAAAAATACTGGCTAAGCCCTCTGCTTCGGCCTGGCGTTTTACCACGCCCGAGCCTGGCACCACCAAAGCGCGTACACCGGCAGCGACTTTTTTACCCCGCACCAGGCTTGCCGCAGCGCGTAAATCCTCTATCCGGCTGTTGGTGCAACTACCAATAAACACTACATCTACCTTGCAGTCGGTCAGCTTTTGACCCGGCTCCAGCCCCATATAGGCCAGCGCCCGTTCGGCGGCATCGCGCTTGGTGACGTCAGTAAAGCTGCCAGGTGCCGGTACACTTTGATCTACGGCCATGACCTGCTCGGGGTTGGTGCCCCAGGTAATTTGCGGCGTAATAGTGGCAGCATCAATCTCCACTACAGTATCAAACACGGCATCGGTATCAGAATACAGGCTTTGCCAGTACTGCACGGCGGCGTCCCAATGTTCGGCTTTGGGGGCATGCGCCTTGCCTTTGATATAGTCGAAGGTGATTTGATCCGGCGCTATCAGCCCAGCCTTGGCGCCCATTTCTATGCTCATATTGCACAGCGTCATCCGCCCTTCCATGCTCATAGCGCGGATAGCACTGCCGCTAAACTCAGCAACATAACCATTGCCACCGGCAGTGCCCAGTTTGCCTATTACCGCCATAATCACATCTTTTGGCGTAACATGGGCACTTAATTGCCCGTTTATTTCTACTTTTAACGTTTTGGCCTGCTGCTGTGGCAGCGTTTGCGTAGCCAGTACGTGTTCTACTTCTGAGGTACCAATACCAAAAGCCAGGGCACCAAAAGCACCGTGAGTAGAGGTGTGCGAGTCACCGCAAACGATGATCATGCCAGGCTGGGTTAGGCCCTGCTCTGGCCCTATCACATGCACTATGCCCTGATCCGGGTGGGTTAAATCCAGCAATGGAATACGGTTTTCTTCGCAGTTAGCCGCTAAAGCTTCCAGCTGTTTGCGTGAGGTGTCACCGGCGGCGTCGATACTACGGCGTTGCGTTGAAACGTTATGATCCATAGTGGCAAAGGTTAAATCGGGCCGGCGCACGCTGCGGTTAGCCAGTTTTAAACCGGAAAACGCCTGCGGCGAGGTAACTTCGTGAATTAAATGCCGGTCAACGTACAGTAAGTCGGTGCTGGGGTTTAACTTACCCACCACATGGCTGGCATAGATTTTTTGATACAGGGTTTTCGCGTTAGCAGTAGCCTGGCCCATTATTGGTTCTCCTGGCGCAAAGTGGCCACAATAGCTGCACCAACCGCAGCCGTGCCGTAAGTAGATTTAGGGTTAATATCGCGCGTTACTATATGTTGCTCCAGGCAGTGCTGCACAGCCTGTTCGATAGCGCAGGCGGCGTCTTCCTCACCAAAGCTGTAGCGCAGCATTAAGGCGGCACTTAAAATTTGTGCTATCGGGTTGGCAACACCCAAGCCCGCGATATCCGGCGCGCTGCCACCGGCTGGCTCGTATAAGCCAAAGCCGCTGCCGTTTAAACTGGCTGACGGTAACAGGCCTAAACTACCGGCAATGGCGGCAATTTCATCAGATAAAATATCGCCAAACAGGTTATCGCACAGCAATACATCAAACTGCTGCGGGCTGCGGATTAACTGCATAGCGGCGTTATCAATATACATATGCTCCAGCGTTACACCGGGGTAATTTTTTGCCACCCGCTCTACCGTTTCACGCCATAAAATACTGGTTTGCAGCACATTGGCTTTATCAATCGAGGTAACTTTATTGCTGCGCTTTGTTGCTGCTTCAAAAGCGACTTTGGCAATGCGTTCAATCTCGCGCACGCTGTAGCGCTGGGTATCAAAGGCATCGGTTTCAGTGCGACCCTTTTCACCAAAATAAATGCCGCCGGTCAGCTCGCGTACACACAGTACGTCCATACCCAAGCTGCTAACACGCGGGTGCAATGGCGATAAATCGGCAAAGGCCGGGTAAATCTGGCCTGGGCGTAAATTGCAGAATAAATCGAAGGTTTTTCTAAGTGGCAATAAAGAGCCGCGCTCGGGCTGTTTATCCGGCGCTAAGCCGGTCCATTTTGGCCCACCGACTGAGCCAAATAAAATCGCATCGCTTTGTTTGCACAGTTTCAGCGTGGCGGCGGGTAACGGTTCACCGGTAGCATCTATTGCTGCACCACCAACTAAGGCCGGGGTTAAGGTTATGCCGAACTGAAATTTATCGGCTACTACCTGTAATACTTTTTCAGCCTCTGCCATGACTTCCGGGCCTATGCCATCACCGGCTAATACCGCGATTTTATAATGTTTGTTGCTCTGTGTACTCATTACTATTCCCCTGCGGCAATCTTGTTGGTGTTCTGACGGGCGTGTTTGTGGGCATCGATAGTTTGCGCACGCTGGATCATATTCAGCACATGCACATAGGCCAGCACCGAGCTGCGTACAATGTCGGTAGCCAAACCGGCGCCATGAAAACGGCGGCCTTCATGCTCGGCAATAATATCTACCTGGCCCAGTGCATCTTCACCGCTGCCTTTGGCCTGTAAGTTAAAATCAACCATCTTGATATTCAGTTTGCTGATGCGGGCAATCGCACTAAAAGCTGCCTCTACCGGACCATTGCCGGTAGCCGCTTCGGTAAACACCTTATCGCCACAGCGCAGGCCAACCGTAGCGCTTGCCACATGGCCGGTATGGGTAGACGAGCTTAAAAACTCCAGCGCGTAGTAGTCGTTTTGCTCTTGCATGTTTTCAAAAAACACCAGTGCTTCTAAGTCATAGTCGAACACCCGGCCTTTTTGGTCTGCCAGTGCGACAAAGCTTTTGTACACCGCTTCTAAGTCATAATCGCCATTGGTGTAGCCTAATTCAGCTAACCGATGCTGAATAACATGGCGGCCCGAACGCGAGGTTAAGTTCAGCTCGTTCTGGCGAATGCCGACTTGCTCCGGCGCCATAATCTCATAGGTATTTTGTGCTTTTAGTACGCCGTCCTGATGAATGCCGGAGCTGTGAGCAAAGGCATTTTCACCAACAATGGCTTTATTCGGTTGAATGGGCATATTACAAATTTGGCTGACTAAGTGGCTGCTGCGGTAAATCTCGGTAGTTTTAATATCAGTGTACAACGGCGCCAACACGTCTTTGCGGGTATTGATAATCATCGCCACTTCTTCCAGCGAGCAGTTACCGGCGCGCTCGCCAATACCGTTTACCGTACATTCAATTTGCCGTGCTCCGGCCTGAATGGCGCTGATGCTGTTGGCTACCGCTAAGCCTAAATCGTTATGGCAGTGCACACTTAAGCGGGCTTTATCAATATTCGGCACTTTATTACGCAGCGTGCTGATAATGGCAGCAAACTCGTTTGGTATCGTATAACCGACGGTATCGGGGATATTAATGGTAGTGGCACCGGCAGCAATGGCGCGTTCAACAATCCAGCATAAATCATCAATTGGCGTGCGGCCGGCATCTTCACAGGAAAATTCAATATCGTCGGTATAACGGCTGGCCAGTTTAATACACGCTACGGCCTGCTCGCTGGCCTGGGCCAGAGTTTTGCGCAATTTATATTGTAAATGCAGCGGTGAGGTGGCAATAAAAGTATGAATACGGCGGCGCTCGGCATCTTTTAACGCTTCGCCACAGGCTTCAATATCAGCACTTACTGCACGGGCCAGGCCACAAATAATCGGGCCTTTTACTTCACGCGCTATGCGCTGCACTGAATCAAAATCGCCCGGGCTGGATACCGGAAAGCCAACTTCCATTACATCAACATTCAGTCTGGCAATGGCATGCGCCAGCTGAATTTTTTGTTTCTGGCTTAAACTGGCGCGCAGTGCCTGCTCGCCGTCACGTAAGGTGGTGTCAAAGATCCAGATTTTGTTATCGCCGCTCATCTTGTGTTTCCTGTTCCGTTGTCTCGGTTTAGATTGCAACCTGTGGCGGGGGCTTCAAATGCAAAAAACCCCGGCCAGTGGCACGGGGTTTTAGCTTTATCGGTTCGTTACGTTTTTACCAATAAGCAGCACCCCGCGCGCCGGTGAGGAGCACGAGGAGGCTAATTGTAGAAACGCGACGGTTGTTAAAATTCATTAATTGCTCTGTTCATTACATTGGTTAGCAAAACGCCAATAGTAATAGCATGGTTATTTTTTTTCTGCAACAGTATAGATGGCTAAATAAGAACATATTACGGCCCGCTATCTACTGCAGTTTTATTTTTCATCTGACTCTGCTTGGTTAAAACATCTTCTGATCTGTGGCCAAAATGCGGCAACTGCAGCAACTAACACAAATAGAAAAATGGCAATAACCATTTGTATCACTTCAAAATTATTAGCTTCCCGCGAGACAAACCAACTGGCGACACCTCCCCCTGCAATCAGAAAAAACCGTGCTAACCAACTCAGCATTTTGATACCTCCTAAACTAAGTCCATTATTATGCCATCTGGCTGATGGCTTTACGAAAACGCGATAACGAAAATAAGAACAAGCAACTGCCGATAAGCAACAGCCACAAGAACTGTGGCCATACCACATCAATACCCGCCCCCCGGTATAAGATAGCCTGAGCCTGGCTGACAAAGTGGGTGGTTGGCGCAGCCAGCATAATATTTTGAACCAGTTCAGGCATGCTTTCTCTTGGTGTAGAGCCGCCAGACAACATTTGCAGTGGTAGTAATATCAATACCATTAACATACCAAACTGCGGCATATTACGCGCCAGTGTCGCCAAAAATATGCCCATTGATGTGGTTGCAAACAGGTGCAACGCCGCCCCCGTTAAGAATAGTGCAACTGAACCTTCTATCGGCACCTGTAATGCCCCCTGAATAACGACGGTCAGTGAAAAAGCCGCCGCGCACAGCACCACCAGCCCCATCGACCAAACCTTAGCCAGCATAATTTCGGTAGGAGTTACCGGCATGACCAACAAATGCTCGATAGTGCCATGCTCGCGTTCACGAATAAGAGCGGCACCGGTAAGAATGATCGATAACATGGTAACGTTATTAATAATTTGCATTACCGAGCCAAACCAGGCTTTTTCCAGCGTTGGGTTAAAGCGTACGCGCAGTGCCAGCTCAACCGGCTCAGCCGTTTCTCCGCGTTGGTGCTGCAAAAACTCAGCGATTTCAGTCATTACAATTTGCTGTACATAACCACTGCCGCTAAACGCCTGGCTCATACGTGTTGCGTCGGTATTTAGCTGTATATTAGTTATGTTGCCAGCCAGAATATCGCTTTGAAAACCCGGCGGAATATTCAGCACAAAGGTGTAACGCCCGGCATCCATACCTGCATCGCCTTCAGCTAACGATATAAGCTCAGGAATAGTAAAATACGGTGGATAAAACGCCGATACGATGCGGGCAGAAAGCGCTGATGCATCTTCATCGACAATAGCGATGGGGGCTTTGTTCAGGGTATCTGGCATGGCGGTTGCGGCGGTATACACCGACAAGGTAAAAGTATACAGAATAAGAAACAGCATGATCTTATCGCGGCGCAGGCTCCAGAGCTCTTTAACGCCCAGGCGATAGATATTTATCAGATGGCGCATATCAACGCTCCTGCTTCTTAAGCAAGGCAATAGCCAGCCAGACAATAAGCGGAACAGCAATAAGCAGTGCAGTAAAAGCAGACTGCAAATCGTTGAACGTAAGCCCTTTATTAAACACTCCCCGGCTAATATTGATCATATGCGTTGCCGGATAAATTTCACCGATAAACCTGGCAGCCCCCTCCATTGAGGTTACCGGGTCCATCAGGCCGGCAAATTGCACTGCAGGTATCAAAGTGGCCAACATGGCAAAGAACATGGCAGCAATCTGGCTTTTGGTAACGGTAGAGGCCAATAGCCCCATGCCGGTGGCAACAATGCAATAAAGCACCGCAGCTAACAGCAAGGTAAAAAAACTGCCTTTTACCGGCACATTAAACAAGGTAACGGCCAGCAAACACATCAGTAAAAAGTTCAGCATCGCCAGCGCCAGGTAGGGCAATTGCTTGCCTAGCATAAATTCGGTTTTTGTTACCGGCGTAACATACAAATTTAGAATTGAACCCAGCTCTTTCTCCCGAACCACAGCCAGCGCCGTTAACATGGCCGGCATCATTAGCAATAACAACGGTATTACCGCTGGCACCATGGCAGGCAAGCTGCGTACATCCGGGTTATATCGATACAAGGTTTCAATACCTGCCACAGCCGTTGTGCTGTTGCCAGTGCGTAGCCTGGCTTGCCCGGCCAGCCAATGTTGATGTATGCCTTGCATATAGCCTTTTACCGTTTCGGCACGCTGCGGCATGGCGCCATCTACCCAGGCACCAATGGCAACCGTGTTGCCACGTTCCAGGTTACGGGCAAAACCGGCCGGGATTTCAATCGCCAAAGCCAGTTCGCCGTCACGCATGCGCTTATCCAGCTCGGTATAATCGGCCAGCGCAGGCTGTTCAATAAAATAGCGTGAGCCCGCCAGGCTTAAAGCGTAACTTTGACTGATAGCCGTTTGGTCCCGATCTAGTAACGCATAACGCAGATCTTCAACATCCATGCTTATACCAAACCCCATGACACACATTAGAATAAGCGAGCCAACCAGTGCCAGAGTGCTACGAACCGGGTCTCGTTGCAGTTCAAGCGCTTCGCGCCAGGTATAGCTAAACATGCGCTGAAAACTAAACACGGTGTTTTTTGGTGCGGTGCTGCTTTCTTGCACGTTAACGGTCGTGTCAGTGCCTTCTTCTGGCTGTGAGCCTGCGGCTTCTAACAGGTAATTGATAAAGGCCTCCTCCAGCGTGTCTTTACCGCGCTTTTGGGCAATTAACGCCGGGGTATCGCTGTCAAGCACTTTACCGGCATGCATCATGGACATACGGTCGCAGCGCTCGGCTTCGTTCATAAAATGGGTAGAGATAAAAATGGTTACTTTATCCTGCCGTGATAACGCGATCAGTAAGCGCCAGAAGTTGTCGCGGGCAACAGGGTCAACACCGGAGGTGGGTTCATCCAGAATAAGTAAGTCTGGCTTGTGCACCATGGCTACCGCCAGTGACAAACGCTGACGGAGCCCCAGCGGCAGGTTCTCGGGCAACTCGTTACGTACTGTAGATAATTCAAAACGTGCCACCATATCATCGACTCTGGCCGCGATATCTTGCTCAGGGACATGAAATAAACGGGCATGCAGTACCAGGTTTTGCTCTACAGTCAGTTCGCTATACAACGAAAAGGCCTGTGACATGTAGCCAACTTTAGTGCGGGTATTAATGTCGTCCGGGTTCACTTGCTGGCCAAACAACCAGGCTGTACCTTCAGTTGCAGGCAGTAAACCGGTCAGCATTTTCATGGTGGTCGATTTGCCACAGCCATTTGAACCAAGAAAGCCAAAAATTTCACCGCGGCGTATCCTGAAACTGACATTATCAACCGCCGTGAAGTCGCCAAACCGCATGGTTAAGCCCTGCGCTTCGATAGCGATATCTTCGTCCTGAACCTGCAAAGGTGTAATTTCTATGGGTTGGTGGTTACGTCTTTTTTGCTCGGGTAACAGCTTAATAAAAGCCTGTTCCAGGTTTGCCGACGCGGTGCTGTTGAGTATGTCCTGCGGGGTACCGGTAGCTAATACCTGGCCGTCATCCATTGCAACCAGCCAGTCAAATGCCTGCGCTTCATCCATATAGGCGGTTGCCACTATGACGCTCATTAGCGGCCGCTGATTGCGGATACGGCGTATTAACTGCCAGAACTGGCTGCGGGCCAAAGGGTCAACACCGGTGGTGGGTTCATCCAAAATTAGAAACTGTGGGTCGTGGATCAGCGCGCAGCATAAGCCCAGCTTTTGCTTCATACCGCCAGATAACTTTCCTGCCGGGCGCTGCAAAAATTTGTGCAAACCGGTGGCCCGGGTTAAATCGTCAATGCGCCGACGCCGCTCATTACAGCTATGGCCAAACAAGCGGGCAAAAAACTGCAGGTTTTCTTCTACCGACAACGTAGGGTATAAATTTTTGCCAAGCCCCTGCGGCATATACGCAATATGCGGGCATATTTTTTCGCGGTGTCTGCGGCTTGCCATACTGCCATTTAACACCTCAATTTCGCCCTGCTGAATTTCTCTGGCGCCGGCCAACAATGACAACAGGCTGGATTTTCCGACACCATCCGGCCCCAGCAAACCGACTATTTTTCCGGCGGGAATATCCAGGCTGATATTATCAAGGGCCTTGGCTTTACCATACTGCAGACTGACTTGCCTAACCCGGGCGACGGTCATGGCGAAACCCGCTCAGGCAGAGAGTCAGGCCACTGAGCATCTGCACTTAGCTTAACCCAGGCCACGCCCGGTAAGCCGGTTTTTACCTGAGCAATATGTTTTTGCAATAATTGCGGGCTTATTTGCGCTTTTACCCGAAACATCAGTTTTTCACGCTCACTGGCTGTTTCTACTGTTTTAGGCGTAAATTGCGCAACATCAGACACATAAGAGATCTGGGCCGGTATCGCCACATGGGGCGCTGCATCCAACACAATACTCACCTCACTGCCGATGGCTACCCGGCCTGCCTGAGCCGCAGGCAGAAAAAAGGTAATGTAAACATCGGTCAGATCAACCATATTCAATACCCGCCCCCCGCTTGCCACAATTTCCCCGGCCTGCGCCACGCGGTACTGAATACGCCCCGCTCGGGGCGCTTTTAAGACATTGTCTGCCAGCTCTACCTGCACCCGGTTAACCGTCGCCTCGGCAGCATCTGTAGCCGACTCTGCCGACAGGATCTGTGCATTAGCCGCTGCAATTGCGGACTCTGCCGCGTCTATCTGCGCTGAAGCAGCAATAACCGCTGCTTCAGCGCTGCGTAACAGTGCCTGATCATCATCTACCGCCTGCTGTGATGCTGCACCGGTTTTCGCCAAAGTGCTGGTGCGTCTGGCACGACTTTTGGTAGACGATAACTCTGCTTCGCGCTGCGCGTGTACTGCAACCAGCGCTGCTTTCTCGCTTTGGCGCTGCGCTAACTGGCTATATGCAGCCGTAACCGCATTAATCGCCTGGCGCTGCTGGGCCTGAGCTTGCTGTAATTGCGCAGTTAACGATTCAGAATCGATATACGCCACTATCTGCCCCGCCTGAACAAAGTCACCTTCATTTACCAGAATATCTCGGATCCGCCCGGCAGCTTTGGCAGAAATAGCTATTTCTGTCGCTTCTATCCGGCCATTACCTGAGGCAATATCAGATGGCAGACTGTCATTGGGCATAAAAGTGCGCGCCGCCAGCGCCAGCACTGCAATAACAACAACCAGCAGAACTGGTTTCAGCCAAGGCTTGGTTAAATTCATAAACGCAATGTCCTTAAAATTCTTATGACGCGACCAGGTTTAGCAGCAGTACTGAGTACTGCAGCAGCGCCGCTTACAGTTTGTAAACAACCTGTATACTGCAGTGTAAAAATAGTCTGCGGTCAGCGTCAAACAGCAAATGCAGCGAAAAGCAGAAAATTTAGGCCATTATTGATCCAGAACAACATTATATTAAGACAACGCGGCACCGCATAAACGCGTGCACCCCATCGCAGCTTGAATGAAGTGAAGATTACCGAACGGTACAAAACACCGGCTCCTGGGCACCTAACCGATAATTTCTGCAGGCAGAAACAGAAAATAACTTGCATAAAGTTGCAGGGTTACTTAAGATGCGCGCCGTCTTACCAAGCGTATTCACGCAAAACGACTCTGCCCGGGTGGTGAAATCGGTAGACACAAGGGATTTAAAATCCCTCGCTCGAAAGGGCGTGCCGGTTCAAGTCCGGCCCCGGGCACCATTTCTCTGCTGTTTTTATTACACTTTCCCCGAAGCATTCAATTTAAGACGCAATAGCTCAAAATAATGATATGTGATCACTCTTTTCTTTTGCTTCAAATCACTGCTTTTGTCCTCTACAAATAGGACTTTAACGCCTTCACCATCGCTGTAGCTTGCTGAATTTGCAATACAACTTCATCAAAGGTATTACAGACGAGATCAATATGAGGGGCCCGTGCTGCCACGGTTACCGATTTACCAGATCTTTTTACAGTCAGTTGCATTTCACTAATTTCATAAAATCTAGTAGCAATCTCATCAAAACGTTCATGCTGGCCGTGATAAATAATTTTTACTTGCTGCCCTCGTATTTGATGGACGATAACAATATTTTTTTGATGAGGAATCGGGTAAAAGTGCACCCAATCATGACCAGCAGCTCTTGGCTTTGCCGTTTCAGGGTTCAGGTCAGGGTAGTGATTTGCTACAAAATCTAAATAGGCTGTCGCAAAGGCGGTCATCCGCTGACAGACAACAGATTGATAACCCCGCCTGTTTTTTTCTACCGCCTCTTGCAGAAATGCAGCACGATACTGACTCCGAATATCAGCTTGCGCCTGAAAAAACGCAATGACTTGTTCATAAGATATTTCAACATCATAGGGTTCGGCATTTCTATCAACATAACTCTGCGGTGCAAACAAACAGGTGATGAACTTAGCCCATTCACCCTGCGCAATACCTTTCTCGCCGCGCATTTTGTAACGATCCCCTTGCTTAGTTTGCGCTGCAGCATCAATCTTATTTTCAATCAGAATCGCTTCAGGAACACCCGTTTCCGAAGTGAACTTTACGATCAAGTCTGACTCGCCAAGCAATGCTTCAGAAACAGAATGCCAAGCTCCAATAATTTTAATTGACGAGAGCTGTCGAGTTGCCTCAGATACAAACCAATTGGCAAAAGGCTGTGATACTAAAAACTCTTCCAGTATTAATAAATCTACATCACGTTCTGAGATGTTCAGGTAGGTGTTTAGTGCATTCATAGTTTATAAATTACTTTTTATTATCTATGGATAGCCATAACGCTAAGGGCAAATCCCATTTTTACCATTGGTGTTAAACCAGCAGCATCAACTCAAACAACAGCTTTTGCAGGCTCTGTCGACTATCCATCAGCAATAATAATTCGATACGTTGCTTTTGTTCATCGAGCCGGTAAAACAACAGATTATGCTGATCTACCTGCCACTGCCGGTATTCTGCAATACCCAACGCCAGCAAACGTTCGCTGATAGGTGCCAAGGTGGGATGGAGTGTCAGATCCTGCTTAATGCGCTGTTTAATATGCGCCAGCGTATTTTGCGTCAGAGTAGCGGAATACTTTTCGGTTAAAAATGCAGCAAGCCGCTGCTGCGATAATTTAAACAGCGGCGAGGCAACAATAGTGTAGGCGTTACTCAAATGCCTGATCCAGACTTAGCTCAGTACCTTGCAATGATTTTTCTGACAGCTTCAGTATTTTGAGCAATGCCAGAGTGTCTTGCTGAAACTGATAATCCTGATAAGACTGCACCACAAAAGCCGGTTTGCCATTTTTAGTGATCAGTAACTCTTCGCGCAGCTCCAGCGTATTGGCGTGCTCTTTTAAGTAGGTAATTGTTTCGGTTTGCATGACAACCCTTAAAAAGGTTTTATTAAGACTGATTTAGCCTAGCAGATAATCTTACACAGCACCAACTTAAGCCAGCTTGCGCTGCCCGTGCCTGTAACGCTTTTGCTGTTAATTCAGCTTATAGCCTTATTCCGGCAATATCCCTGGCTGGCGGGTTACCAAACATACGGGCATATTCGCGGCTAAACTGCGATGGGCTTTCATAGCCCACCTTATACGCAGTGCTGGCCGCATCTATTTGCTGCGAAATCATTAAGCTACGCGCCTCTACCAGCCGGACTGATTTTTGAAACTGCAGCGGGCTCATATTGGTTACCGCTTTAAAATGCACATGAAAAGAAGACACGCTCATACCGGCAAGGCTCGCCAGTTCTTCTATCGTTACCGTTTGATCATAATCACGACGCAGCTTTTGAATGGCAACCGAGATGCGTTGTGTCGGCGTGCCTTTTAGCGAAATCTGCGCGATTTCTTTGCCGTAATGGCTACGCAGCATACGGTAGTGCATCTCCCGGATCAGTGCTTCGCTTAACACCGGGATGTCGTCGGGCTCTTCCAGCAGTGTAAATAAGCGCAACAGGCTGTCGCCCATTTGCCGGTCTACCTGGCCGATAAACAAGCCGCTTTTCGCGGTTTTGCTGGCCACGGCCAGATGCTCCATTTGCAACAGCAACTCAGACAGCAGCCGGACATCAATATTTATCTGAATAACAAAATACGGCTGTTGTTCTGACGCTTCAATCACAGTGCCCAGAATAGGCAAATCTACCGAGGCGATAAGAAATTCCAGTTCGCCATAAGACAGCATCTCAGTGCCAAGCAGCACGTTTTTGCGGCCCTGCACAATAATACACAGGCAAGGCTCATACACGGCTGGCATGGTGATCCGGGGGCTGCAGATTTTGTAGCAAAACACATTGGGAATGGCCGTGCTATTTAAGCCTTCATTCACTGCAGCATGCTGTACCAGCTGTAAAAGTCTTTGTTGTAGCCTATTGTGTTCCATGCTGCTCACCGACGCCAGTTGGATAATCAGGCAATGATATCGTATCTTTGGGTATCCATAACAGCACTTCTTAGCGTTAGCATAACAGGCATCGGGGCAACCCGTAGTTATCAGCAGTATTTTCTGTTTACCGACAAAGGAGTTTTGTTATGACAACGAATAAAGCCAAAGTTATTCTGATCACTGGCGCCAGCAGTGGTATTGGCGAAACCACCGCCAAAGTGTTAGCAAAAGCCGGGCATACCGTTATTATTGCTGCCCGCCGTACCGATCGTCTTGAAGCACTTGCTCAGACAATTAAGCAATATGGTGGCATGGCGAAAGCCTATGCACTGGATGTAACATCGCGTGACAATTTCAAAGCTGTGGTTGCTGCAGCTACAGAGGAGTTCGGCCCGATTGATGTACTGGTAAACAACGCTGGTTTAATGCCGTTGTCACCTATGGCAGCGCTGAAAGCAGACGAGTGGAACCAGATGATCGACGTTAACATTAAAGGTGTGCTAAATGGCATAGAAGCCGTTTTAACCGCAATGGAACAGCGCGGTGGCCATATTATTAATGTGGCCTCTATCGCTGCCCATAGTGTATTTCCTACCGCTGCAGTGTATTGCGCCACTAAATTTGCCGTGCGCGCCATTTCAAACGGCCTGCGTATGGAAACAAAAAAAGTACGGGTTACTACCGTTTCGCCGGGCGTAGTAGAAAGTGAACTGGCCCACACCACCACCGATACGGCAACCAAAGCCTGGTTGGAAGATTTCCGTAAAGTGGCGTTAAAACCCGAAGCCATCGCCAACGCCATTGCTTATGCCATTGCGCAGCCAGACGATGTAAATGTAGATGAGCTGATAGTACAACCTACCCAGGCCAGCTACTAAACTCGCTAAAACCCCGGCAGCACTGCCGGGGCTTTGTGTCTGGCAAAGCGGCTTACAGCGCCAGCGTCAGAATTTGCCGTGCTTTGGCTAAATCAATATCGCGGTGCTCACCCAGCGCCGTCATGCCGTTACGTTCCAGGTTGGCGATTAGCTTATCAATATCGGCCGCTGCCAGGTTGTAATCTGACAAGCGGGTTTTTACGCCCATATGCTCGAAAAAGTCCTGCGTGGCTTTAATGGTTTTATCGATAATTTCATCTTCAGTACCGCTACTGATATCAAACACCCGCAGGCCAAATTGCAGCAACTTTTGCCGCTTTGTTTCGCGCTGCACATACATTAGCGGCGGTAGCACTATGGCTAAGGTTTGTGCGTGATCCAGGCCAAACAATGCCGTTAGCTCGTGGCCTATCATATGGGTAGCCCAGTCTTGCGGCACGCCTTTACCAATTAAACCATTCAGCGCCATAGTGGCGGACCACATCACATTAGCGCGCACATCATAATCTTGTGGCGTAACCAACGCTTTGGGGCCTTCGCTGATCAGGGTTTGCAAAATGCCCTCGGCAAAGCGGTCTTGCAGCGGCGCGTTTACCGGATATGTCAGGTATTGCTCTATCACATGCACAAAAGCATCTACCACGCCATTGCCCACTTGTTTTAGCGGCAGTGAATAAGTGTATACCGGGTCGAGTACGGCAAATACCGGCTGCACTAAATCTGAACCAAAAGCACGTTTTTGCGCCGTGGCTTTATTGGTTACCACTGAGTTGCCGTTACTTTCAGAACCGGTGGCGGGCAGCGTTAACACCGCACCAATTGGCAAGGCTGACCTGAAAGCAGCGCCTTTGGCCAGAATATCCCAGGGCTCGCCGTTAAAGTGTGCTGCGGCAGCAACAAACTTAGCACCGTCAATTACGCTACCGCCGCCGACAGCCATAATAAAATTAATGCCTTTAGCACGCACCAGTTCAACTGCCTGCATCAGGGTTTGCAGCGTCGGGTTGGGCTCAACCCCGCCAAACTCGTGGTAACTAACGCCTTCCAGCAGCTTTACCACATCGTCATACACGCCGTTACGTTTAATCGAGCCGCCACCGTATAACAGCAGCACCTTGGCATCTTTGGGTAAACGGCTTTTCGCTTCTTTAATCTGGCCTTTGCCAAATAAAATTTCGGTTTGGTTTTTAAAATTAAAATTCAGCATAAATACTCTGGTATTCTTTAATAACAATTAACGCTGCTGCAGTTGCTCTAACACAGCTTGCGCCAGCGCTTTATCTGAAAACGGGTTTTGCCCGGTGATCAGCTCGCGATCTACCACCACATTCGGGGTCCAGGCTTCACTGTATTGCATAACACCACCGGCCTGCTGCATAGCTTTACCGGGGTAATATTGTAGTTTGTCGCCATTTAAAGACGCTTCAAACACCGTTTCTTCGGCATCTGAAAAAATCGTCATCTTGTAGCCGGCATAAATCCAGTTGCTGGCTGTAGCGGGGCTTTGCTGTACCAGCGCCTGTTGAAAAGCTTTCGGATTTTGCTGGGCCGATAACAATGCTATAGGGCCGTGGCAAATGGCCGCAGTGGGTTTAGCTTCGGCATTAAAATGGCTAAGAATAGTGCCCACTTCAGGGTTGTTGGCTAAATCTATTAACGGTGCGTGGCCACCGGGAATAAACACCGCGCTGTACTGTGCCAGGCCGCCGGTAATTACCTCTTTTAATGACAGCGTGTCGTCAATTCCCGGAATAGCGGCAATAACGTCGCTGATGCGCTGCATTTCCGCTTCGCTACCGCCAAAATACTGCGCTGTTACCGATTTTTCGTCCACCACCGGCGCATTGCCCTTTGGCGTAGCCAGTACCAGCTCATAACCTGCCTGAATAAACGCATCAGCCGGTACGCCAAATTCGTTCAGGTAGTAGCCTGTGCTAAGCGTTTTACCATCTTGTAGTTGCATCTGGCTTTCGCTGGATAACAACACCAGAATCTGACCTTTGCTGTCGGCCGCCAGCGCCGTGTGGCCAAAAGTGCCCAGCAGTGCTACTGTTAATATAGTGTGCTTAAACATGGTTTTTCCTCATTAGGGTGAACACTGAGATAAACCTTAAAGCCATCCAGTGTTGTTTCAGGTGATACCAGCTTAGGTTGTTTCACTTGTATTGAGAATTCAGCGCTTTTATTATCAGCCATCATAATTCTGATGGCTGATAACTTATGTCATATTTTGTGCAGTTGCGTACCTTTGTCGAAGTATATCGCTGCGGCACTATTACCCGTGCCGCAGCTAACTTAGGTTTATCGCAACCGGCAGCGACGGCACATATTCAAAGCATTGAATCGCTGGTGGGTTTTGCCTTATTTGAACGCAAAGCACGCGGCGTAGAACCCACTGCCGCCGCGCACGATTTAGCCCTGCAGGTATCCTCGCATTTAGACGCCGTAGAGCAGAAACTGGCCTCGGTGCGTAACCGCAGCAATGCGGTGTATGGCACACTGAATATTGCCGGCCCGGCGGAATATATCAGCCATATTGCCGGGGCTCAGTTTGCTAATTTGCTACAGGCCGGTGAAGTGAACCTGGTGGTGCATATCGGCAATAAAGACCGCATTTACCAGCTATTGGCCGATGGCACTGCTGAGCTTGCCATTACTGCTTCAACGCCCGATGCGGCCCTGTACGACTATCAGATTATCGACAGCGAACGGCTGATGCTGGTAGCCAACCGCTTTACCGGTACGCATTTGTTGCAACAGCCACTCAGTGCAGAGCGGCTGCGCTTGTACCCGGTGGTGAGTTATGACCCAACCCTGCCGCTTATCCGCCAGTATTTTAATACACTGTTTAATGACAACTGCCAGTCACCGATTGCCGCTATTTGCCCGGATATCCGCGCTATTGCCGGTATTGTTAAAGCCGGTGTCGGTTACAGTGTGCTACCGGATTATTTATGCCGCGATGCCATAAATGCCGGCGAGCTGGTGCAACTGGGCGAACCCGGCCCGGAGAATTTTATCTATCTGGTATGGCGCAAAGGTGCGCTAAAGCACCCCCGCGTCAGTTATGCCAAAGATATTCTGCTGGCCTTGGCCAACATTAACAAATACAGCCAGGCTTAGCGGATCAGGTGCCACTGTGTTTGCCGGCCAGCCAGATAAGTGACCTGCTTGCCATCAAAATAGGCACTTTGTTCCAGCTTTATCTGTACTAGCTGTTTATTCCACTCCGGCACCGCCTGCTTAATATTGCCTTCAATGGCATAAGCGGTGTTGGCGTACAGCGGCCAGTCGCCCTGCACTGCCGTTGGCCCCTGGTTGTCCCACATACCAATTGTCGGGCCGGGCGCATGGCCAACAAAACCCAGCGCATGGGTGTAGGTGCTGTGTGTTATTTTGGCTTTTGCTGTGGCTTTGTGTGTAGCGGCCAATATTTCATTGCCACTGCGGCCGGTTTTAAATTCAGCTGTTAGTAAATCCTGCCAGCGGTTGCCGGTAGCCAGTGCCGCCTGTAGCCCGGAGGGTACCTGTGCTTCGCCGTTTTTCAGCACATAGGCCATTTCCTGGGTGTCGGTACACAGCTTTAAATAGCAAATACCAACATCGGTATGCAGCACGTCACCCCGCTGAATAATACCGCTGCTGCCACAAAACGGATTGTCTTCTTCGCATGCCATACCGGCGCGCTGTAAGTTTACATAGGGCATAAACCACACCGGCAGATCCAACTGTTCAAAGCGCTCGCGGATATACCAGGCCACATCGTCGGTGGTGGTTACGCCGGGGGTAATCACTTTATTGCTGAATGCTTCGGCGATTACTGCACGGGCCAGGCTAACGATCTGCGGATACAGCGCCAGCTCAGCCTCTGTGCGCTGCTCCAGCCAGCGGATGACTAATTTCTCTGCCGATACCAGCCGGGGGTGATACTCCTTTGGTAATACCTTAAGCAACTGCTGATGCAGGCTCGAGGTTAAACCATCAGCTACCGGCCAGTGCTCAGACACATTAATACCAATTTGTTTAGGTGCGCGTTTAACAATTTCGTCTGCCAATGCCTGCCATTGTGCGGCTAAATCGCCACCAGCCCAGGCTGAGTCATAAGGTGCACCCAGCGGATAGCGGTTAACAGACAGTTTATCCACGCTGCCATCGGCATTACGGCTAAACAGCAACATGGTGGTGCGCCGTGCGGCAAAAGTTGGCTGCGGCACCAGTGTAAAGTACACCGGGTCTTCGGCATATTCGCGGTTAATTACCAGCCACATATCCAGGCCGGACTTAGCCATCAGTTGGGGTAATAAGATGTTTAGCCGCTCAGTTAAAATCTGGTTTTCCGGCGCTATGCGTGCCCTTGGTGTCAGGACCTGATAATCATCTGCACTAACCAGTTGCCGCCCCTGGGTAAAGTCTGCTGGGTTTGCCTGTGTATTGGCTGCAAAACCTAACGCCAGTATGGCCGACAGCCCTGCTGTTAAAACACGTATTTTCATCCGGATATCCTGTTTTAGTTGTTGTTTTGCCTGTTTTAAGCCAGATAACCCGGTGGTGCAAGTAAACTTCGTGCTGAATATACCGGTTGCCCAACGAAAATAGCAGAATTTGCGATACACTTAGCAGCAATTGTATGCCGCAGTAAGTGTTTGTTGAGGAGCCGATATGCCACGTTATTCTGCCGAATTTATTAAAGAGATGCCCAAGTCTGATTTACACCTGCATCTGGATGGCAGCCTGCGGCTTGACAGCCTGATTGAAATGGCCAAACGTACCGGCACTAAACTACCCGCTGATACAGTAGAAGGCTTAAAGCAGCTGGTATTTAAAGAAAAGTACAATAACCTGGGCGAGTATCTGCACTGTTTTCAGTATACCTGTGCGGTGCTGCGCGATATGGAAAACTTAGAGCGCGCAGCTTATGAGCTGGCGATAGACAACCAGCTTGAAGGTGTAAATTATATTGAAGTGCGCTTTGCACCGCAGTTGCTAATTGACCTGCCCAACGGTATCGATTTTGACCGTGTAATGCATGCAGTTAATAACGGCTTAAAGCGGGCCATGCAGGAATACAACCGCAGCGAAATTGTACTTAGCGGCCAAAAACCGCCCTTTGCCTACGGCATTATTAACTGCGCCATGCGGATGTTTGGCGACAAAGGCTTTTCGCCTTACTACACCAACCTGTTTCAGCTGATGCGCGATTTTGCCCCTATTGATGTGATTAAGTTAGCGGCAATGGAGCTGGTGCGCGCCAGCGTGCGGTTACGTGACGAAGAGAATATACCTATTGTCGGGCTGGATTTGGCTGGCCAGGAATCCGGTTATCCGGCCGGTAAATTTAAAGAAGTTTACGAATATGCCCATCAGCACTTTTTGCTGAAAACCCTGCATGCCGGTGAAGCTTACGGCGCAGAAAGCGTATTTGAAGCTATAACCGAATGCTATGCCGATCGCATTGGCCACGGTTACTCTATGTTTATTCCGCAGATGATAACCGACACCGCTATCATTGATAAAACCGCCTATATCCGTAACCTGGCATCTTATATTGCTGATAAACGTATCGCGATAGAAGTTTGCTTAACCAGCAACCTGCAAACCAACCCGGCTATCAGCGATATAAAGCAGCATAAATTTAAAGATATGCTGGAAAACCGCATTGCCACCGTGATTTGCACAGACAACCGTTTAGTGTCTAACACCACCGTTAGCAAAGAATACCAACTGGCGCTGGATAACTTTGATATCCCGCTAAAACGGCTGAAAGACATTGTGGCTTACGGCTTTAAAAAAAGCTTTTTCCCCGGCACTTATGTGGAAAAACGCGAGTATGCCAAGCAATGCCTGGAGTATTTTGACCACGTAGCAAAGCGTTATGGTTTTATTTGATTAGAATCAAATAGATAAACACTATGTCGCAAAAAGCATACACACTAAGCAATTGAAAAATAACATTTTTATTATTGGCTCAAATTAACTGTTGCTAAACAGCGACAGTTAATTCACTCACCTTATTAGCCCCTCACCCGAAAAAAAAATAAACCATTGATTTAAATGTAAAATAAAATAAATTTAAAAGTTGGCACAAGGCTTGTATTAGTTATGGCAAGCGACGATTCAGGAGAATGTCGCAAGCGCAAGTCTCAGAGCCCAGGTTGCTCAGGTGCCTTTGCAACATTCTCCTTCAAACCGTCTTAACGCAGCCAAACAGAAGTAAACGCTGCACTTAACGGAGGTTGTTATGGACTTATTCTTACTTGGTACAGTGCTGTTCTTACTGGCTAACGTAGCTATAGCAGTAACCATGTTACGCCGTGTTAATTTAAACAATGATAGCGTACTGGCTTGGGAACAAGCTCAGGTTGTAGCAACTCCTGCAGTTGCAGCACCTCAGGTTCCGGCTACTCAGTATCAACCGGTTTATATGGCAAAGGCCGCTTAACGGCCTTTTGCGTCACGATCCCATGAGTTCAGCACTTGCTGAATTTTTGTAAGGCCAGAACCCCACTGGCCTTTTTTTTTTGCCATTAAAATAGGGTATGCTTAACAGCCCTGTAATTAAGACAAACTATTATGCGTTTTTCTATTCAAACCGCATCTTTACGCCAGTTGGTACTGCTGAGCTTTTTTCTGGCCCTGATCCCCGTGGCAGTATTGCTATGGCAAAGCCACAAAGCCCTGAGCGGTGTTAGCCAGAATGCCGTAGCTGAAGCCGAAACCTCGGTAGCCAGCGTGCGCCGGGCGGAAAATATGCAAAACCTGGTGGTGGATATAGAGCGCGCAGTGCGCCAGCATGCGGTGGTAAAAACCGATGCGCTGGCGCGTGTGGCCCGCACCCACCTGAATAGCTATCAGCAATTGCTGCGCCAGGTGTGCGACAACATAGGCCAGTCGCAGCTGTGCCAGCAGCAGCAACTGCAGCTTGGCATACTGCTGGATAACTTTACTGAGCTAAGCAGTACAGAACTTGAACCCCTGATGCAGCAATTTCGCCAGCAACAGCAACAGCTGACACAGCAAATCTGGCTGCTGCTGGAGCAAAACCTGCAGCAACAACAACATTTTGTAGTAGAAAGCCAGCAGCAACTGGCCTGGCAGACAGTAGCACTGGTATTACTAACTCTGTTGTTAGTGCTGTGGGCATCGGGCCGTATTACCGCACCGGTACGCAAACTGGACAAAATGATCCGCGCTATTGGCCAGCAGCATCAATTCCCCGATGAAAAACTTACTGGTCCGCGTGAGCTGACAGAGCTGGGCGAACAACTGCGTTGGCTTAGTTCACGCTTGCAGCAACTGGAAGCACTGCGGCTGATTTTACTGCGCCACGCCTCGCATGAGTTAAAAACGCCGTTGTCCAGCATTCGTGAGGGCTGTGCTTTGCTCAGTGAACAATTAGTTGGTCCGCTAAATAAACAACAACTGGAAGTGGTTGGCCTGCTAAATGGCAGTGCTGACCGGCTGAGCCAGTTAACCGAGCAACTGCTGGACTACAACCGCTTATTACAACAAGCCAAACCCGAGCCCGACTGGCATTCACCCCAGCAATTATTTACCGACTGCTTTAACGACCATGCCTTATCGCTGCAACAACGCGGCCAGGCTATTGAGCTTAGCTGTCAGCTAAGCGCAATTTATACTGATATTACGCTGTTCCGGCGTATACTCGACAACCTGATCAATAATGCGCAGGCGTATGGCAGCCAGGACAGCCCGGTGTGGGTAAAATTGTATCAGCAGGAACATCAGCTGATTTTAGATGTCGCAAACAACGGCAATCCTATTCCGACATCATTACGGGAAAAACTGTTTGAGCCATTTCAGCGCGGTACCACACCACGCTTTGACTCGGTGCAGGGCTCTGGCCTGGGGTTGTCTATTGTTGCCGACTGTGCCCGCCTGCTGGGTGGCCATGCTGATATTGTTGATGTTATTTATGCCGATGTCTGTATTAGGGTACGGCTACCGTTATTAGAGGAAAAACTGGGATGAAAACTGGGTTAATTTTTGTGGCCATACTGGCACTTAGCGGCTGCCAGCTTGCACCACAACCGGTGGCGCCTGAACCAATAGCCGAGCCCTTGCTGGAGGCTGAACCCGAGCCGATAATACTACCTGAGCCTGAGCCGGTAAAAACACCTTTAGCCATTGCCGGTGATGCCGCAACGTTGCAGGCCTGGGTTAATTACCGCGCTGCCATGCTAAACCGCATTAATGAAGAGCGCGATTTACTTAACAGCGAAACAGCCCAGGATGATGTCTGGCTATTAAAGCGCACCATTTTACAGTTGCACCCCGACACCCCCTACCTTACCCGCTTACGGGTGCAAATGCAGTCGGCCGATCAGTTGGCAGCGTTACCGGCACCTTTAGCCGCATTGCTAAGCTGGGATCTGGTGTTTAACCAAAAACTGCTTGAAGCCGAATCAGCAGTTAGCGCCTTAACCCGGCTTAATGCGCAGCAGCACGATAATATTGAGCGGTTGCAAAAAACCAATAAAGAACTGCAGAAAAAAATTGATGCATTAACCCAGATAGAAGCGCAGTTAAACCAGCCCGCACCGGTTAAAGAGGACAACAATGGCCAGCCCTAAGCCTAAGTTATTGCTTGTAGACGATGATCCCAGCTTACTGCGTTTGCTGACTCTGCGCCTTGAAGGTGAAGGTTATCAGGTGATCAGCGCTGATTCAGCAGAAGCAGCTTTGCCACTGCTGATGAAAAACAGTGTTGATGTGGTGCTAAGCGACTTACGTATGCCGGGGCTGGACGGCATGAGCCTGTTTGATGAAATTGCCAAACGCTACCCCGGCCTGCCAGTGGTGCTGATGACTGCACACGGTTCAATCCCCGAGGCGGTAGCCGCTACCCAGCGTGGCGTATTTGGCTTTTTAACCAAACCACTTAACACCAACGAACTGCGCGATATTCTGCAAAATGCGGTACATCAGTCCGTGCCGGAGCAAGCCGAATGGCGTGCAGAAATTATTACCCGCTCCCGCGTAATGGAAGAGCTGCTGGAACAAAGCTACCGCGTAGCCCAGCGCGATGTCAGCGTGTTAATCACCGGTGCCAGTGGTACCGGTAAAGAACTGCTGGCAAAAGCCATTCACAAAGCCAGCCCACGCGCCGCTAAATCCTTTGTTGCCATTAACTGTGGCGCCCTGCCAGAGCACCTGCTGGAGTCAGAATTATTTGGCCACACCAAAGGCGCATTCACCGGTGCGGTTACCGAACATGGCGGCCTGTTTCGTGAAGCCGATGGCGGCACACTGTTTTTAGACGAAATTGGCGATATGCCGGTGGCATTGCAGGTAAAACTGCTGCGCGCACTGCAAGAGCGGCAAATACGCCCGGTAGGCAGCAGTAAAACCGTACCAATCAATGTTCGGGTGCTGTCGGCAACGCACCGCGACTTACAACAGGCAATGGGCGATGGCAGCTTTCGTGAAGACTTATACTACCGTTTAAACGTGGTTAACCTGCAGCTGCCCAGCCTGGAGCAGCGGCCGGAAGATATTCCGCTGTTGGCGCGCCATGTGCTACAGCAAAGTGTTGAACGCCACCAGGTAGATGTTACCCGTTTTTCTGATGATGCTATGCAACTGCTGGCAACAGCCAAATGGCCCGGTAATGTGCGCCAGCTGGTAAACGTAGTGGAACAATGTGTGGCGCTAACGCACAGCCCGGTTATCGGTGCTGCTCAGGTAGAACAGGCGCTGTCGCATGACAGTAGCTACTGGCCGACATTAACCGAAGCGCGTGACCAGTTTGAGCGCCAGTACCTTATCCGTGTATTGCAGATGACAGAAGGCAATGTTACCCGTGCCGCAGAGTTGGCCGGGCGTAACCGCACTGACTTTTATAAGTTACTGAAAAAACATGAGCTCAGCGCTGCCCAGATCACTGAGCAAAGCGATGAAACTGAATAGCGAGCAGGTATGACAGCAATAACCCCAGCCGATGCTTATCTGGCTGAAGAAGCAGAAAACCCCGAGCTGATTAAAGCAAAAATTGTCAGTGAAACGGCCCGTATTAACTGGCTGGAGCTGCAAAAGTTTTATGCCGCCGGTGCCGTTATTACGGTGGCGTCTGAGCTGGATTTAATCGAAGTAGCCTTTGCCTTTAGCCGGGACGATAAAGCCACCGTAGCTGATTTACTGGCAAATGGTAGCGTAGGGCACACCGGCGAGCTGCAGGCACAGCAGTGGTTTAATAACCAAACTGAGCTGTGGGCGGTGGTCATTTCGCCGTGGATCCTGGTACAGCATAAACCACTGCAGCAAGAGCTGAACTAAGCCTGCTACACTTAGCACTGCATAAATCTAAAACAGGCCGCTTATGACTGATCTCTATAAAAAAAGCAGCAGTTCACGCGTTACACTGTCGCAGCTGATGCTGCCATCACATTCCAATTTCAGCGGTAAAATTCACGGTGGCTACCTGCTGTCACTGATGGACCAAATCGCCTTTGCCAGTGGTTCTAAATTCAGTGGCCGTTATTGCGTGACAGCCTCAGTAGACAGAGTCGATTTTCTTAACCCGATTGAAGTCGGCGAGCTGGTAACGCTAAAAGCGTCGGTTATTTTTGTCGGTAACAGCTCTATGGTGGTGGGTATTCGCGTGGAAGCGCAAAATATTCAGACAGGTAAAGTAAAGCACTGTAATTCGTCGTACTTTACCATGATAGCCAAAGATGATCAGGGTGGTAATGTAAGGGTACCCAGGCTGATTTTAACCAGCAAAGAAGAAGTGCTGCGTTTTGTAAAAACCACCCAGCGCCTGAAACTGCGGCACAGCTACGCCGAGCTGTGCGCTGATTTTGACGGTGATATGCAGCAAGCCATCGAGCAAGTCACCGCTAATTATCAGGTGCAGGTGCAACTAGCGTAAAACTACAACCTTAGTGAATGGTATCGAACCGGATTGCCCACACTGACGCGCCGTAAATACTTCCATGTAGGCTCGACTCAGGCATCCATGCCTTCAACGGTCAGTTTAGAGCAATCCGGTTCTCACTAATGCTAAATGCTCAGTACCCCGCCGCCTGGCCGTCTTTGCGTGATTCAGATGCGCCAACCCAAACACCGTTAGCATGATCTCGCATAATGGCCTGATAACCACCGTAACCGCCTAAGCCGTAGCGCACATCGTGGCCTTTTTTCATCAGCTCGCGGGCGGTTTCATAAGGTATACCACGCTCTACTTCAATGTAGCCGCCGTTTTGCAGGTACATATCGCTGCCATCGGTTGGCTCGGTGCTACCCAGATGCTGCCAGCGCGCGGCGTCGCCGGCTTCCTGCAGGTTCATGCCGTAATCCACCATATTGATCAAAATTTGCACATGACCTTGTGGCTGCATAGCACCACCCATTACACCAAAGCTCACCAACGGTTTATTATCTTTGGTAATAAAGGCCGGAATAATGGTATTAAACGGCCGCTTGCCCGGCTGATAAGCATTGGCGTGTTTTTTGTCCATCGAAAACAGCTGGCCCCGGTCCTGAAATACAAAGCCTAACCCCGGCACAACCACGCCCGAGCCCATACCACGGTAGTTACTCTGAATTAACGACACCATATTGCCGTCTTTGTCGGCGGTGGTCATATAAATGGTATCGCCCTCATACAAATTCGGGTTACCGGCATCTACCCGTTTGGCGGCTTTGTCGCCAATCAGCTTGGCACGCTCGCGGCCATATTCTTCTGAAATCAGTGCATCTACCGGCGCTTTGTTGAAGTCTTCATCGGCATAAAATTTTGCTCTGTCTTCAAAAGCCAGTTTTTTTGCTTCAACCAACAAATGCAAACTTTCCGGCGTGTTAAAGCCGGCGGCTTTTAAATCAAAGTTTTTCAGAATTTGTAGCATCTGCAGGGCCGCTATACCCTGGCCATTAGGTGGCAGTTCCCACAATGTATAGCCTTTGTAATCTACGCCTACTGGTTCTACCCAGCTTGAGCGGTGGTTGGCAAAGTCGGTATAACGTAAATAGCCGCCGTTGGCGCGCATAAAGCGGTCTATTTCTACTGCAATATCGCCTTTATAAAACGCATCACGGCCGTCTTTTGCCAGCGCTTTAAAGGTATTGGCCAGCGCCGGGTTTTTAAACATTTCGCCTTTGGCCGGCGCTTTACCGTTAATGGTAAAAGTACCGCTGAAATCGCCCAGTTGCTGGCTTAATACCGGCACACTGCGGTCCCAGTAATAAGCAATCAGTTCGCTCACCGGAAAACCGTTTTCAGCATAACCGATAGCCGGTTGCAGAATTTCCGGCATGGGCATACTGCCAAATTTCTGGTGCAGCTCAAACCAGCCGTCAACCGCGCCGGGTACGCTTATCGGCAACATACCATGTGGGGGTAAATCGGTGCGGCCAAGCTTTTGCAGTTCATGCGCCAGCATTTCATAACTTAAACTCAATGGCGAACGGCCAGAGGCATTTAAACCATGCAACTTTTGCGTTTTGGCGTCCCAGACAATGGCGTATAAATCGCCGCCTATGCCGTTGCCGGTAGGCTCCATCAGCCCTAATGCCGCATTGGCCGCAATAGCAGCATCAATGGCATTGCCGCCACGGCGCATAATATCCAGTGCAATTTGCGTTGCTAAAGGCTGGCTGGTGGCCGCCATAACATTAGGGGCAATCACTTCAGAGCGGCTGGCAAACTGGGCACCGGTAATGCGATCGTACCCCTGCGCACTTGTTGCCAACACCAGGCTTGCGCCAACGGCCAACCCCATAAACACGCTTTTCATAGCAGACTCCGGAAAATAATTATTGCTCGACCTTACTTAGCTTGCGCCTACCATACCAGAGCTTTACGACCAGTGAAACGTAACCTGCGATGTTTACGCACTATACAGATGCTGATTAAGCTGTTGTTTTTGCACTGCACTAATAAGTACGGCTTTATTGGCGCCATAATCAAACTGCACCAATACTGCCGTACCCGACACTGTTTTTACGCCGTGCTGCCAGGCTTCCTGATACACATCGAAAGAGCTGCCACCAATGCGGCTGATATAGGTACGAATTTCCACCTCAGCGCCATAATGCGTTTGGGCATGGTAATCCAGCTTTACGCTGGCAATAATCAGCGGCCACTGCCGCACATTAAGCTCTGGTGTAAAAATTTTGAAAACATCTTGTCTTGCACCTTCAAACCAGACCGCAAACACAGTATTGTTGATATGTCCCAGCGCATCCGTGTCAGAGAAACGCGGAGAAATAATGTCTTGCCACATAAAGGTAACCCGATGACCGATTTTATAGAGGTGTACGATAATGCGTTAAGCAGCGAGTTTTGCCAACAGCTGATTAAAGTGTTTGAACAAAGCCCGCATACCACGGCCGGCCGCACCGGCGGCGGTGTGGATACCAGTAAAAAAATCAGTACCGATTTATACCTGTACCAGCATGCTGAGTACCAGCCGCTACTTAAAGTGATCTGGGAAGCCAGCACCCGCTATGCCTGTGAATATTTTAAAAAGTACCATTTTGCACTGATTGGCCCTATGGGCTTAACCATTGCGCACCCGCAAACCGGCCAGCCCACTGCCATTACACATGACAACTTTGCCGAACTGGGTGAGCCCAAAACGCTGGACTTTATGCGCGCGCTGTTCCGTTTGGGTAATATTCAGGCGCAGAAATATCAGGCCGGAGTTGGCAATTACGGTTACTGGCATAGCGAAGTATACCCGCAGCAAGGCAGCACCGAGCCGCTGCACCGTACTTTATTATTTATGTTTTATTTAAATGACGTAGCCGAGGGCGGCCAAACCGAGTTTTATTACCAGAACAAAAGCATTTCGCCCAAAACCGGTCGCATGGTCATAGCACCGGCTTACTTTACCCACACCCATCGCGGCTGTGTGCCGGTATCAAATGACAAGTATATTTTAACCAGCTGGATCCTGTTTAACAGCGCCGAGCAAATATACGGCCCACCGCAACGTTGAGTTAAAAAAGCCCTTGCGGGCTTTTTTATGTAGCAGCGTTAGAAATCTAACCGGTAACCTACTGATAAAGTGCGGGGTTTACCTGGCTGAATACCGCCATTACCACGGTTGGCAATGTAAGTTTTATCCAGCAGATTGTCGACGTTAAAGTACAACTGCTGCTTTTCAGCCAGTTGGTATTTTGCTGATAAATCTACCACAGTGCGGCTGTCTATCGCGTTCAGATCCTGAGCCTCCAGGCTGGCGTGTGCAGCAGATACATAGCTTAAACGGCTGTGCAGCGCAAATAATTCACCTTCCAGCCCCAGTTGCAGGCTAAACTGGTTTTGCGGCACATAAGGCATTTTGTCGCCGCGGCTTACCACACCCCAGATCCCGCTGTTAAAATCAGAGCGGAACTCACTATCGGTATAGGTGTAACTTAGTTTCAGCGGTACTTTAAAACCGTTTTGCAGGGCAAAATCACGCTGGCTGCTTAGCTCAATACCGGTAACTTTTACTTCACCAAAGTTATACTGATCGCCGATATTATCGGGGTTACACCCTATGCTGGCAGCACAGTTACCATGCATATTGTCGTAGCCCGACTGAAACAAAATAACCTCGTTGCGGCTTTGGGCCACGTTAAACCGGGCGCCTATTTCAACGTTGATACTTTCTTCTTCTTTTTGCTCAGCATTGGCTGGCGCGGCCGGTGCAAAGCCCTTTTGTACCCCAGCCAGCAAAACCACGGTATCATTTAACCGGTAGGTGGCACCCAGTGACGGCAACACAACAGAACCGCTGGCTTTACTTACCGTTGAAGCTCCGGCGCGATCCGGTGCCCGGTTCCAGTTTTCATTTTTTGTATCAATATCTTCGTAACGTAAGCCACCGCTTAAAACCAAATCGCCTACAGTCCACTCGTCATGCACATATAGCGCCAGAGCCTCTGCCGATGCTTCACGGTTGTCCTGTGTACCCGGCACGCCTGCGCTGGTTAGTGTCATGCTGAGGTCTTGCTGTAAACGGTATGCGTCATCCCACTGAAAGCGGCTTTCTGATTCTTTATGAAAGCGCCCGCCAAACGTCAGCTGATGCGCAGCCAGCGGCAAGGTAAATTCAGACTGCACGCCTTTTGACTCATATTCGCGGTTATTCGCGCGAATGCTGACATTTATCCCTTCTGCCGACGGGTTGGCTTCAAATGCAGAGTACGCAGCTAAATTAGCCGGGCTTACCTGATTGGCCTTGTACCAGTTGCGGCTGAATTCATTTAAGTACACCGTGGTGCTTAATTTTGCGCCATTGACCAGATCATACTGGTAACTTAACTGATAACCTTTGTGTTCGGTGTCCATGACATCTTTTTGCGACGCAGCATAACGGCGGTAAGGCGAGGCGCGGTAATCTGCGTCGGTTAAACCAGCATAGGTTTCATCTGAGGTTTCATCAGCATAACTTAGCTTTAATTGCAGTTTATGCGCATTGTTAGCACCAAAACGGCCGGCAAACTTGGCCAGTAAGTCGGTTTTTTCGAAGCCGGTACCTGCGCCATTGGGTAAATCTTTAAAACCATCAGCACCGTAATGATAACCTTCAATTACCGCGCCTAAGTTTTCCCGCTCGCCACCGACAAAACCGTGCAACTTGCGAAAGCCATCTTCGCCCAGCGCGGCATCAATACGCCCGGCCAGCTCGGCCTGCGGAATACTGCGTGACACCAGATTTAATACACCACCAGTAGTACGCGGGCCATACTTGACCGAAGACGAGCCTTTAATAATTTCTACTGCTTCCAGGCGGCCGGTAGTCGGAAAATAATAAGCTGCTGGCGCAACATAAGGTGCCGGGGCTATCAGCACGCCATCTTCCATTACCGTTATTTTGTCGTTACGGCTGGTGCCGGTGCCACGCATACCGATATTGGGGCGTAAACCATAACCATCTTCTTCCTGCACATAAACGCCCGGTGTGCTACCCAGCACGCGGGAAATATCGGTGTAGCTAAATACATCAAGTTCCTGCTGGGAAATATAAGCCGCTGAACCGGGGATATCATTTACCGCCTGGGATGAACCAATAATAGTAAGGCGCTCAATGGTACTCAGTGTGTCTTCTGCCATAGCAGAGAACGTTGATACCACCGCTACCGAAAGCAGACTAAGGGATAATTTGCGCATACAAACTCCGTTGTTAACAAAAAACCAAAATTTGCGCAATTAGAACACAGTAAAAAACACGAATCAATCTCATTTGATCTACGGTTATAAAGGCATTGCAGTCTGTCTCCTTAATCCGCCCTCAAGTTAATTAATAGTAAATAAAACAACTTTACATATAGCGGCAAACAATTAAACACACAAAGCTAAATATAATGATTGATCTTACTAATGATAATAATTATCATTCGCCACACTATTTACATAGATTTACATTTCAACTGGCAACAATGCCCGAATAATACCGTTAAAGGAGTTAAAAATGTTGTTTCGCCCTACCGCACTGGCGTGCGCTGTTGCAGCTGTGTTTACCCTGCCTTCTGCCTATGCAGAAAGTGCCGCTGCGGCGCCGGACTACAATATGGAAGTTATCGTGGTTACTGCATCAGGTTTTGAGCAAAAACTGGTAGATGCACCTGCCAGTATTTCGGTGATAACACAGGAAGAACTAACTAAGCGGCCTTATACCACTCTGTTAGATGCAGTACGTGACTTAGAAGGTGTAGATATCGGCGAAACCCGTGATAAAACCGGCCAGGGTACTATCAGTATGCGCGGTATGGGTGCCGATTACACTCTGCTTCTTATTAACGGCAGACGCCAGAACAATAATGGTGACATCTATCCCAATAGCTTTGGCGGTAACCAATTTAACCACATTCCGCCTCTAGATGCGGTAGAACGCATAGAGGTTATCCGTGGCCCTGCATCCACATTGTATGGTGCAGATGCATTAGGCGGCGTAATCAATATTATTACCAAAAAAGTTACCGATAAAGCTATTGGCTCAATTAGCCATAGCCGCACTATACAGACAAACTCCGACTTCGGTGACGAAGTTACCACTGATTTTAGTTTTATCACCCCGCTAATTCCAGGCAAGCTCGGTCTGGGCCTGCGCGGCAGTATTTATGATAAAGAAGCATCCAACCCAGACTATGCTTCTGTAATTGACCCGGATGGTGTAGAACACAACCGTAGCCTGGGCTTCGGCGGCGGTGGTAAAACCGTTGACAATACCAACTGGAGTGCCGGTGTTTCGGTAAACTTCACTCCCACTGCTAATCACGACATTATGTTTGAGTATGATACGTCAAAGCAAAAGTATGATAATGAAGGCAATCAGCTAGGCACTGAAGATACATATAATGCTATGTTACGTCTTTCCAATGCAGGCCTGATTCAACCCAGGGCTGGTTACGCCAGAGATCAACGCTTCACCCGCGAACAGTGGTCTGTACAGCATGTTGGTCGCTGGGATTTTATGCGTAGTGATATCAGTTTATCTTATGTTGAAACAGATAATCTGGGCCGTACTCTGCCTTATACCGTTGAAGAAAGGGCTGGAATACAATCTTTATGGAATAGAGCCTGTAACAATGCGGGTGGCACTACCAACAATACCGGTAACTGTCTACCTAGCTGGCTGGGTAACGCTTCAGCCTTCACCAACCTGGCTGAAGACGCCAAACTCAATATCATGCGTACTAACCTCACAACAGCTGAATATGCTGAACTCCTGGCTTATTTACCACGTGCAGCCCGAACTTTAGAAACTAACCAGTATACACTGGATGCCAAGTTCGAAATTCCGCTGGCAACACACCGTCTGATAGTTGGTGGACAAATCATAGATGGTGAAATGGTAGATGGTGTGTTCGGCATGTATGGTGGTGACTTCCAAGAAGGTACCGCACAAAAACATGATATGTGGGCGTTGTTTGCTGAAGATAACTGGGACATTACCAACGAATTCACTTTGACTGCTGGTGTACGCTATGACGACCATAACGTCTTTGGCAATCAAACCAGTCCTAGGCTATATGGTGTTTATACATTCAGTCCGGCATGGACAGTAAAAGGTGGCATCAGTACTGGCTATAAGACCCCAAAAACCAGTGATTTATTCCCTGGCATTAAAATGTTTGGCGGTCAGGGTGTCAGCCCTGGTGTTGGTAACCCAACACTGCAGCCGGAAACCAGCGTTAACTATGAAATAGCGGCCTACTACACTCATGATGATGGCCACAATTTCAATATAACCGTATTTCACAACCGCTTTGACGACAAAATTTCCAGCGGAGGTGATGTAATTCCCGGATGTGAAGTTGCCCAGCCTGGGGAGCGTTGTGCCGATGTAGGTGAAGGTTGGGCAGCATTGGGTTATCGCACCTTTACTCAGGTGCATAATATTGACCGCGTCGATATTACGGGCGCTGAATTAGCTGGTCGCTACCAATTGCCTTATAACCTGTCACTAAGAGCAAACTATACTTACACTGATTCTGAGCAGAAGAGTGGTTCTTCAATTGGCCGCCCACTAAATAACACGGCCAAGCATATGGCAAATGCGACTTTAGATTGGGAAGCTACCGATAAACTAAATATTTTCCTGACAGCCGAGCTGCGTTCAAAACGCTATGAAGGTTACGATGCCGAGCTGGAGGCAGAGCTTCACTATAAAGATTATGAAGCTTTCCACTTAGGTGCATCTTACAAAGCGTCGGAATCAGTAACCATTAATATGCGTATTAATAACCTGTTGGATGAAGACTTTACTTCGTATAAAACCAGCTTTATCAGCGAAATTGATGACAATGGTAATCATGTGGAATACACACCAAGCTACAGAGATGATTACAACAACAAAGACAAAGCCCGCAATTTATGGGTTGGCGTTCGCGTAATTTTCTAAATAGTTATAAAGCAAAAACCGCAGAGCGATCTGCGGTTTTTAAGTCAAATTACACTACTATATTTCTTGTCAGCTAAGCACCGGCTTTATCATCTTCAGGTGCGGAATATCGTCTTCTAAATAAGGCTCGCTGGCTGGTTTAAAGCCTAAATCCTGATAAAACTGCTGCAGGTAACACTGGGCTGAGATATGAATATCGGTATCCGGCCACAGCTCTGCTGCCACGCTGAGGGTTTTCTCAACCAATACTTGGCCTAAACCCAAACGGCGCGCGGTTTGCGATACACATACCCGGCCAATACCCGGAAAGCCGTCAAAACTGACACCCGGCGCCAGTACCCGCGAATAGGCTATTACCTTATCGCCTTTTTTTAAAATAATGTGGCGGGTTTGCGTGTGTAAGTCTTTGTCGTCCAGCTCCGGATAGGGGCAATTTTGCTCTACCACAAACACATCTACCCTTAACTGCAACAAACTGTATAGCGTGTATGTGTCTAATTCACCGAAGGTTAGTACCTGCCACTGCATTTATTCCCGCTCCCTCACCACGTAAAACCGTACTATATCAGAGGAAAAAGCCTTACGCCCCCCCTGAAACTGACATCGGCACGTCATTTTAGCATCATAAAACTGCTATCTCACTGTAACAGCACTGACATTAAGCATGGGTTTAATAGCACAAACTTCTAAAGCGCTTATTTATGGAGCCTATAATAATGTCAGACAGTAAAACCGTTGTAACGATAGATAACTCGGGCGTTGACCCACAAACTAACTTTTCGCTTAACCCTACTTTTGCTGCCATTGTTGACAGCCGTATGGCACGGCGTAAATTTCTTAAAGGCAGTATGGGAGCCGCAGTTGCTGCTTTTATCGGCGGTTCACTGGCTGGCTGCGGCAGCAGCAGTGACGACCCTGTAACAGTGCCACCGGAAACTGCCGTTCCGCTACTGGGCTTTACGGCTATTGCCACTAACCGTGCCGACGCTATCGCCGTGCCAGAAGGTTATACTGCTCAGGCGTTTTTGCCCTGGGGTACGCCATTAAATGGCAGTTACCCTGAATATCTGGACGATGGCAGTAACAGTGGCAGCGATCAGGAGCAACAAGTGGGCAGCCATCACGACGGCATACACTTCTTCCCTATCGATGCCCGTGCAGCCGGTGAAAACTCGCAGGAAGGCTTGCTGGTGTTTAACCATGAATACATCGACAACAACCTGATCCATACCAATGGCATTACTACTGTCCCGCGTATTGCCGATGAAGTTCGTAAAGAAGTTGCTGCCCACGGTGTATCTGTAGCCCATATTCAGCAGCAGGCTAACGGTAGCTGGGCACTGGTTAATAACAGCCCGTTTAACCGCCGTATTACCGGCGCAACACCAATGGAGCTGGCAGGCCCGGTGCGTGGCAGCGAAAAAGTAGTAACCAAATACAGCCCGGATGGCAGCCGTACCCGCGGCACACTGAACAACTGCGGCAACGGTTTTACCCCATGGGGCACCTATTTAACCTGTGAAGAAAACTGGGCCGGTTACTTTGTTAATACCGATGCGCAAAAGCCCCGTGAACACAGCCGCTATGGCGTACCATCAGCTAACGGCCGTTATTTTTGGGAAACTGCCACACCTGCAGCTGATGTATATCAGCGCTTTAATGCCAGCACCATTGGTGCTGAAGCGAAAGACGATTACCGCAACGAGCCAAACACTTTTGGCTGGATAGTAGAAATAGATCCATTTAACCCCGATAGCCTGCCACAAAAACGTACAGCACTGGGCCGCTTTGGCCATGAAGGGGTAATTTTTGGCAAACTGGAAGAAGGCCAGCCCGTAGTAGTGTACTCGGGTGACGATTCTACCTTTGAATATATCTACAAATTTGTCTCTACTGCGCCGTATCACAAGAACACCGCAGGTGGCCATTTGCTTAATGACGGTATTTTATATGTAGCGCGCTTTAACGAAGATGGCAGCGGTGCATGGTTACCACTGGATATCAACAACGCTGATTTTATTGCCAAAGCCACTGCAGCCGGTGTTACGTTTGCCGATCAGGCTGATGTGTTGCTAAATACCCGCCTGGCGGCCGATATTGCCGGTGCGACCAAAATGGACCGGCCGGAATGGGGCGCAGTACACCCGGATACCGGCGAAGTTTATTTTACCCTGACCAATAATACCCAGCGCACCGCAGCTCAGGTAGATGCAGCCAACCCACGCGCCAGCAATGCCACCGGCCATATTATCCGTTGGAATGAGCGTGAAACGCAGGCCGCTACCGCCTTTGATTGGGATATTTTCCTGCTGGCCGGAGATGTAGGCACAGCTACACCAGACACTGAGCTGACATTAACAGCAGACAACCATCTGGCCAGCCCTGATGGGTTGTATTTTGCAGCCAATGGCCTGCTGTGGATCCAAACCGATATGAGCGGCTCTCAGCAAAGCACCGGCCCTTACGGCAATAACCAGATGTTAGCCGCCGATCCGGTAACGCGTGAAGTAAAACGCTTTTTAGTTGGCCCAACCGACTGTGAAGTAACCGGTGTTGCCATGACACCGGACCTGAAAACCATGTTTGTTAATATTCAGCACCCGGGGGATCGCTCTGCACCGGGTGATTTCACCAGCCACTGGCCGGATGGCGGCAGCAGCCGGCCACGCTCAGCTACCGTTGTTATTACTAAAAATGATGGCGGTGTGATCGGCAGCTAGTGCATCGTGTAGCTAGTGCATTGTTAAGTGGTCAGCGCAACAACTGCGCTGGCCATTTGTTTTGCGTAACCTGGCTGACGAAAGCCGCCAGTTGCGCCTGTGGCAACGGCCGTGAGAAGTAAAACCCCTGCACCAAATCACAGTGATGCTGTTGCAGCAACTGCAACTGCTGATAGTTTTCCACGCCTTCAGCCACCACTTGCAGCCCCAGCTTTTGCACCATGGCAATGGTTGATACAATAATCTGATAGTCTGACGGGTTATCCAGCATGCCCATTACGAAGCTTTTATCAATTTTTATGGTGTCTACCGGCATACGTTTAAGGTAGTTCAGCGATGAATAGCCCGTACCAAAATCGTCGATAGCAAAGCTGAACCCCAGCGCCTTTAGTTGATGCATAATATCCAGCGTCTGGCTGACATGGCTGACTAAGGTGCTTTCGGTCAGCTCCAGCTCAAACTGCTGGCCACTGACATTATACTGCTGCATAAGCTGGCGGAACCGCTCCGGCAATCCTGGCTGTAAAAACTGATCGGCCGATAAGTTAAGCGCAATAACCATCTGCGGCAGGCCCATGTCAGCTAACTCGTTGCTGAGCTGACAACAGCGCTCAAACACCCAGTAGCCCACATCAACTATCAGCTGAGCCTGCTCCAGTACACTGATAAACTCATCCGGCCCCACCATGCCACGTACCGGGTGGTGCCAGCGTAATAGGGCTTCAAACCCGGCAAGTTGGCCGCTACGTAAATTTACTTTAGGCTGCAGGTTTAACGAAAACTGCTGCAAGCTTATCGCCAACCGCAGTTCAGTCTCCAGTTGCAGCCGGTTGGCCAGATCGCTCGACATTTGCTCATTAAACACATAATAGCAATTGCGGCCATTGCTTTTGGCCTGGTACATGGCTAAATCAGCGCGGCGGATTAATTCTTCCTCTGCCAATGCAGGCTCGGCAGTAAAGCTGATACCGATACTGGCGCTAAGCGACACCGCCCCCTGCCCTTGTAAAAACGGCTGTTCAAACACTGCCAACACCCGCCATGCCATCAATTCGGCTTGCTGCGGTTCGCTCATCTGCGGCATAACCAGTGCAAATTCGTCGCCACCAAAACGACACACCACCTCTCCGTTTTCACATAAGCTTTGCAGCCGCTGTGCAGTTTCAATTAACAGTAAATCGCCGGTGGCATGGCTACGGCTATTATTAATGGTTTTAAACTTATCCAGGTCGAGAAACAACAAGCCAACATAGCCGTTATGCAGCGGCAGGCCAGCCAGTGCCAACCGCAGCTGTTGTTGCAGCAGATTGCGGTTGGCCAGGCCGGTAAGCGGGTCAAACAGGGCAATTTTTTGCAGTGCGGTGGTGTTATCGGCTAACCGCTGATCCAGATGTTCCAGCTCGTAACTCAGGTTAAGTACAGACTGGCTAAACGTATTCAGTTCATCCTGCAGTAAACCTGCCGGCAATTGGCTGGCATGGCGAAACTCATGGTATCGCCGCTGGGCCAGCAATGGTAAAGCCGCGGCCAGTTGCAAAATGCGGCTGCTGACACGGCGGCTAATAAATAAAATCAGTACCAGCACGGCAACAAAACAGCCCGCCGCTACCAACAAAATTTGCCGCTGATAACGCTGTTTATCCTGCATAGCACTGCTGACATCCTCAACCATCAACAGCTGGTACGACAAGGCGTTGTCAGGGTCCAACGGAATTAAATGCAGGTAGTAGCTCATATCTTTCAGCGCAATAACAATGCCGTTGCTACGGGCTGAATCCACTTCAATATCATCTGGTAACTGCTGATACAAATCCCGAATCAGTTGCCTGTCAGATGCCTGCAGCAGACGGAACTGCTGCGTTATAGTCTTGCCCGGCTGGTAACTAAGCAAAGCCAGTTCAGTACCCAGCGTCTGGTGCAGGCTAAACAGTACTTCTGTCAGTTCGGTAACCATCAGCACCACGGCTACCTCACCATCAGCATTCAGCAAGGGCAAAGTCAGTAGCTTGTAACATTGTTCGTCGCAGCGGATCATCGCTTGCGGGCTTTGTTGCTGCCAGGTCAACTGCACAATATCGTTACTGTGTGCCGGTAATTGCGGGCTACTCTGATAAATCACCTGCTGTGCAGGGCTAAACAGTGCCAGATGGCGTAACGCAAAGTTAAGTTGTAATGATTCAACCTGTTCTGGCAATGCCGTAGCAAAACGGTTGAAGTCCTGACGGCCGGTTACCTGTTGCAGTTCTGCAAAGCTTTGCATCCAGGTTAATAACTGCTGATCTACTGCGCGGTTATACAACTGAAAATACTGCTGGCCCTGTGTTTTACGCAGTGCCTGCTGGCGGTTAAACTGATCATTCATGTGCAGCAACGACAGGCTGGTAAACCAGATCAGCAACAGCAGCAACATACTTAACATCAGTAGCAGTATCTTCCATGACAGGCTCAGATAACGCATTGGCTAAAACCTGTATGTCAGTTGTGCGGCATAAAGCTGCCAGTATTTGTGCCGGTTTGTTACCACGTCAGGCAATATTACCGGTGATAAACGGCCTGCGCCTTCTACCCAGTGAATTTCTGCACTTAACCTTAAGCTGCTGCTGAAATCATAGCTGAACCCGCCGGCAACCGATTGCTGATAACCAAAGTATGTCGGCACAGCGCCATCACTGTTTTCATTTAACAAGCGCCCGCGCCGGTCGTCCTTATTGGCAACGGAGTAATCCAGCATGGCAAACCATCTTAGCCGTGCTGACTGGTGGTATTGTGCCATCATATAGCCGCCCTGCCCCAATTGGTCCTGGTGAAACTGCGGGGCAAAAAAGCCATCAATTTGCAGCCGTTCTTGTTGCAGCTCGCTGGAGAATTCCCATTTCTCCAGTTGATAGCGCATATTCAGCATCACCCGGCTTACTCTGAAGTCTGCCGCAAAAAAAGGCTCGGTTTCAGCGGCACGGTAACTGAATTCAGAATCCAGCAGCACCATACCAAAACTGAAACGGCTAAGCTGGGGCTGCCAGTACAGACTGGCCTGATGGTCGAAATTCATTTTCAGTTTGCCGCTGATAGCATCGCCCAGTAGCAACTCACTTTGCTCTGTTGATACCGGCGTATTGCCGAGGCTCCAGTTAAAGGTAAAATCGCCAAAGTTGTTATGGTGGTGTGCTTGCACTGCCATACCATCACTACCTACTGCAATATCGCGAAAAGCATCAAAATACACTGACTGCGGCAACACAATAGACGGCCGGGTAAAAGGTACATCGCGGGTACTGGAATACAGCCAATGCTGATTTTTTATCCGCCCCAGATACAGATTGGCCTGCAAGTCGCTACTGTTGTAGAAATACCAGTCCAGAAATAAATAGTCCAGCCGCAAGCCCGACGGATATCGGTTGCCACCGTCCAGATACACCAACTGCCCGGAAAGGTGCCAGGCTGGCGCTAACCGCAGCCGGCTATTTAACCCCAGCTCGGTTAACTCAGCAGAAATATCCCCGCTGCTGTTAACAAAACCACTGTCCTGGGCCTGGATCAAGCCCTGGGCAATAAAACCGTTCCAATCAATATCGGCCGCTACAACAGAAGCCGGGTAAAGCAATATACCCAGCAAAGCTGTGGCGAGGTTAAAGGGTTTATTCAATGCGCACCTCCTTCACTGCCGGGTCGGCCTGATACTGCTCAACATAGCCAATGCTGCCTGGCGTAGTGCGTAATAATTCCATCATATGAGCTTGGTCTGTAGCCTGCCATGGCCGGCTGGCGGTACCGGAAAAACTTTGTCTGTCCCAAATATTGGTTAACTGATACGGAAACAGCCGCAGCTGCTCGCGGCTAAAACGTTGATGCTCAGTGCTGTGATCAGGTAACACCACAACATAAATGGGTGAACCATCCGGCCACTGAATTTGCCGCATGGTAAAAATGCTGCGTAATTGTGCTGATGTCAGTTTATCCAGTGCAACGCTGTTATTTACCACAACAGTACTTGCCGTTGCACTTTTAACCGCGCAGCACAATACCAGCGCCAATAAGGCCAGGCGCCTCATTGCCTAACCACACTAAAAATAGCTATAAAGCGGGTATATGCTCTGATCACTGCAATCTGCTTTTAGTAGAACTACACCAGCGCAAGCCGCTGGCGCTAAAGGAAATATTATTCTAGCACAGCAGGTTACACCTTGCCGTGGACAAGGTGTAACTGATTAAAGATTATTTTGCTCTGTGGGCTGGCCGGGCTGCAGGGCGCTGGCCATCACGATGCTCTGGCTTAGGTGCTTTAGGCTTCTTTGGCTTATAGGGTTTGGTATTCAGCTTAGACTGTGGCAGCACATTTACCGGTGTAAAACCGTCCAATATCTGGCGCGGTAACTCCTGCTTAATTAACCGCTCAATACCGGCCAGCTCTTTGCTTTCATCTGCACACACCAGCGATACCGCATGGCCTGCCGCACCTGCACGGCCGGTGCGGCCAATACGGTGTACATAATCTTCAGCAACATTAGGTAATTCAAAGTTAACCACCTGGGGTAACTGGTCAATATCCAGGCCGCGGGCTGCAATATCAGTAGCCACCAAAGCGCGTACTGCACCGGCTTTAAAATCAGCCAAGGCTTTGGTGCGGACATTCTGGCTTTTATTACCATGAATAGGCGCTGCTTTAATACCGGCATTTTCTAGATGCAGGCTGAGTTTATTCGCCATATGCTTGGTTTTGGTGAAAATTAATACCTGCTGCCAGTTATTATCCAAAATTAGCTTTGTTACCAGTGCCGCTTTACGGTTTTTATCTACCGGGTAAATAAGCTGCTCTACCCGTTCGGCTGTAGTATTAGCCGGGCTTACCGACACTTCCAGCGGGTTGTTTACCAGGCCTTTAGCCAGTTTACGGATATCATCAGAAAAGGTGGCAGAAAACAGCAGGTTCTGGCGTTTTTTCGGCAATAGCGCCAGCACTTTTTTAATGTCGTTAATAAAGCCCATGTCCAGCATGCGATCGGCTTCGTCCAGTACCAGCACTTCCAGTTGGCTAAAGCGCACAGCGTTTTGCTGGTATAAATCCAGCAGGCGGCCCGGTGTTGCCACTAAAATATCTACGCCGCGGCGCAGGGCCATCATTTGTGGATTAATTTTAACGCCACCAAATACCACTGTGCTGCGCAGTGGCAGGTATTTGCCATACACCGCCACACTTTCAGCAACCTGGGCGGCCAGCTCACGCGTAGGCGTTAAAATAAGCGCCCGCACCTGGTTAGGTTGTACCTTCCTGCCATTAGCCGCGCCGTCGGTGAGTAACTGCAGCAATGGCAGGGTAAAACCAGCGGTTTTGCCGGTACCGGTTTGCGCTGCTGCCATTAAATCACGGCCGCCAAGCACTGCAGGAATTGCCTGCAGCTGAATAGGAGAAGGAGTGGTATAGCCTTTATCAGCAATGGCTTTAAGCAGCGCTGCCGACAGGTTTAAATCAGTAAATTGCATGCGATATCCCGCAGTTAATGCTGCGAAAAAGTCTGCCGCAGCTGCAGTGGCCTCCGATACGGAGGGGCGCGCAGCTTACAGCAAAAGCCCCGTTAGCGCGAGGAGTATCCGCTATCGGTTTACCTTGCGAAGAAACTGCCTGTTCCTGTTCTGACACTGGCGTAACCGATATAGCTTGGTTAAGCTGACTGTATAATAGTTAACTAATGCAAAGTGTTACGCCTGCGGGCGCAGCCTTTTCACTACCGGAGCAGGCATGAGGTTATGGATAACAGCGCTTATACTCTACTGCTGCCCGGCACTGTCATGCCAATGGCCCGAACTGACATTTTTAGTGGGCGTAAACAAACCACCCTATATCGAAGTAGCAACAAAAACCGGTTATGAGCTGGAGTTGTTGCAGCAGGTTAGCCTGAAAATGCACCGCTGCGCCGTGTTTTTACATACCCCTAATGGCCGGCTACTGGAACTGTTTAAGCAAGGCCAGGCTGATTTTGTTTCGCTGCAACGCACTGTGCCGGAAGGCTTTAGTGCAACCCTGCCTTATATTCATTACGAAAATGTGCTGATTACCCGCAAAGATCAGCAGCCTCCGGTAAAGACGCTGGCCGATTTAACCGGCAAGCGGGTACTGGCATTTCAAAATGCGCATCTGTTTTTGCCGCAAGATTACACGCAGCTAATCCCGGGGTTTGCCAGCTATCAGGAAGTGGTGGATCAACAGCAGCTACCGGCTATGCTGCTAAAAAACCGGGTTGATGTGCTGGTAATGGATAAAAATATTTTTGAGTACTATTACCAGCAAACCGCCCCCGGTGATACCGCCCTGCAACAACTGCCGCTATTTGGTACTAACAGCTATCACCTGCTGGGGCAGGATAGCTGGCTGGTGCAGCGCTTTAATCAGGCCTTACTGGCATTTCAGCAAAGCCCGCAATACCAACAATTGCAACTCAAATACTTTCAGCAGGCAGATCAATAAAGTAGTTACTTGCGGGTACATAAAAAAGCCGCAGCGAGCTGCGGCTAAACACCAGGGGAACCCGGTTGAACCGGGGTAAAACATCGTTACAGTTTAGTAATGGTCATTACCGGTGCCAACGGATTTGTGGCATCTACCCTAAAGCGGTAAGTGCCTACTTCTGTTACATCTAACGACAGATCTCCGACATTATGCTCCAGAACTTTGCCAGTACCCAACGTCATGGCACCGTTACCAGCACCATAGTTAATCGCCCCCCAGGTAGCATCGGCGAACTTGAAGGTATACTGTTTCACGGTATCCAGCAGTAAATCTATCTGGTAAACATCACCGCCAACATAAGTCATTTCATCTACCGGATCCCAGTTGCGTGCACCACGCAAATATACCGACGTTCCCACACCATAAGGTGGTAATTCCTGCACGGTTAGTAGCGGTGCATCTTTGTTTGTGGCATCCAGTACAAAGGCATAGGTTGCACTGTTAGCAAAACTAACCTGCAAATTCCCACCACCTTCTGCCAGTGTTTTCGCCTGTAGTAATGTCACTGCCTGACCATCGCCGCCGGCACCGAAATCTACCGTGGACCAGTCACCCGAGGCAACTTTAAATTCGTAATTACCGGCAACAATATCAATAATGGCAGTATAAATACCGCTGCCATCATATTCAAAGGCATCCACTTCACCCCAACCATTCATACCACCGCGAACGTAAATGGTGGTGGCTTCGTAGGGTGGAATATCCGGTGCACCTGAGGTGGCATCGGCTGCCAGGCCTGTGCCCTGTGCACCCAACTGCTGTTTTACAAATACCGCCATCGTTTGCGCCGGTACGGTAAAGATGCCTTCGTCTGCACCCTGGCTAAAGCTTGCTGCCCGCACTCTGGTATCGGCAGAAGCTTGCTGAATAGGGTGTAAGTCAAAGCCTGCTGCCGTGCGCACAGTATGCGATTGCTCTTCAGGCGTGCCGTTAATTACTACCACTAAGGCATCCAGCATTGGATCCAAATCGGTTAATCCTGCTCCGTCGTCAATGCTCATCACAATTAAGCCCTGAGTCTGGTTTTTACCAATATTATGAAAACCTACGCGGGCCATCACATCATCAGCGCTAACCAGCCGGAACAAGTTGCTACCGGCACGGATACTTAAAAACTCTTTAAATACGTCGCTGGCAAAGCGGATATCGTCTGCTGCCGGTTTGGCATTGGGGTTAGTCAGGATATTGCTGATGCGCTGCCAGTTAGCTTCGTTTTTTTCTGCCAGCGGTAACCCAATAGCAAAGTTGTTGGTTTGCATGCTGAAATCAACAAAGTTAAACCAGTCGCCAGAGTCATAACTGTCACGGTCCATTGATTTTGACCGCAGGAAATCATCACCCATTTGTAAAAACGGAATACCCTGGCTCATTAGTGGTATGGCAATAGCGATATTATGCACCCGTACCCGCTCGTCGATACTCACACCCGGAGCAAGACCATACTGCAGCTGATCCCACAGCGTTTCGTTATCGTGCTTGGAGACATAGTTAATAATATCAGCCGGTCTTTCGGCATAGCCTGCTGCCTGGCCATCCCAGCTATAACTGGATGCCGGACCTGCAATGCCCTGATAACTTTGCAGCACATAGTCTTTTAAGGTACCGGCCAGGCCAATGCGGATCAGATCCTGTTTGTGCAGATTCTCCTCTGTTGCCTGATTGCTGAACAATACAGCATCACGCACTTCATCGCGCAGCCTGTCGTTAAAGGTACCTACGCCTGAGCCTGCCATATCCTGCTGCTTGGCCTGCACAAATAAGCGGTTGTTGGCAACTTCGCCAAAGTTCCAGCCTTCACCGTAGAAGTACACATCGGGTGCTACGCTACGCACTATGTCGCGGGTTGCCAGAATACTGTCTTTCGGGTGGTGGCCCATTACGTCATAACGGAAGTCGTTAAAGCCAAAATCCCGTGCCAGAATCACCATTGAATCCTGCATAAATTTTTCGAACATACGGTGCTCAGTAGCGGTGTTCTCACAGCAGGTTGAACGCTCCATGGCGCCGCTAACCGGGTTATAACGGTGATAGTAACCGGGCACGATTTTGTCGAAAACTGAGTTGGTGCTTACGCCGGACGTACTGGTATGGTTGTATACCACATCCAGCACAGTACGCAGGCCAAGATCATTCAGGGCCTTATTCATTGCCCGCACTTCTTTAATGCGCACCACACCTTCCGGGTTAGAGGCATAGCTGCCTTCCGGAGCAATAAAGTGCTGTGGATCATAACCCCAGTTAAAGCCATCAATACCACGAATAGCCTGCACCAGTTCCTGTGCTTTCTCGCCAAAAGGTGAGTAGCCTTGCAGTACTGATAGCAAACTCTCACCGGCGCTGGTATTGCCGCATACCGGCGCTGCAGCGTTTAACTGGCATAAACGGCCAACCGTATCAGTCAGCTCAATTCGGCGGTTAGCATCTTCGTTAATATTGGCCTGGTCGTTTAACGGCAGCAGGTGAAAATGGGTTAAGCCGTTATCCGCTAACGATTTTAAGTGTTTTACCGGTTCTGAGTCTGTTTCGGTAAAAGCCAGATACTTACCACGGTTAGCCGCAGTGACACTTTGATCACGGATTGAAAAATCCCGCACATGGCCTTCGTAAATCACGATATCTTCCGGTTTGGCTACGGTAGGAATAGTGCGGTCATCCCAACCTGCCGGTTTTAAATCGTCGTCATCCAGGTTAACAAACTGACTGTAGCGGCCATTGGTAGAGACACTCAGCGAATAAGGGTCGGTCGCTTCCGTCGTTTCTACCTTACGGGTTTGCGGATGATAAACGGTGACTTCATAGCGGTAAAACTGGCGATCCAGCGCGTTGCTACCAGCATAACTCCAGATACCGGTTTCGCTATCGGCTGTCATGGCATGAGTGGCAGTAAGGGTTTTGCTGGCATTGTATACCTTCAAATTCACACTGCGCGCTGTGGGGGCCCATACTCTGGCAGTAATATTGCCGCCTTCGTAAATCAGCCCCAGGCTTGCTTCGTCGGCGTCGTTATCGCCTTTGGTATACAAGTCGTCCAGCACTTTTGCTGCCTGCACCCAGGTAGCTTCCAGCAGCGTATTGTCGCTGCCATAAGCTGCCAGCACTAACTGATTTTTCAGCATGGCTTTGGCTTCATCAGCGCTAAAATCAACGCTAAATGCGCTTTGCTCTGCCAGATGCGGTACTAAGGCCTTTTGCTCATCGCTAAGATTTACCGGCGTCAGTGACATGGCGCTGCCGGGGATCTGCTCGTTGAAGTTTACGTCAAGCCCGGCATCTGTAGCGTAGTGCAGCTTTACCTCTGTTGCTGTTCGGGCTATTGCCGAGCTCCAGACAAAAGTATGCTGATCCAGCCAGTGTGCTGCCGCACCGGTAATACTGACACCTAACGACACCACCGGGTACTGGTACACATCTGGCTTACCGGAGAAAGTCCAGTTCATGCGGGAGAAATCCGGTTCACCTTCCGGTTGCTGTTGCGTCAGCGGCATTTTCATGTCGGCGTCGCTTAAATCTTTCTCATCGTTTTTGTGCACAATAAAGTTGCCGCAGGCCCCTTCAGTGCCGGCATAGCCCGGCTTTAAACTCAGTATCCAGTAAGCACCGTAGTTAACATCCACGCCGTTATGCACCAGGCCATTTTGCCAGGATGGCGCAACAGAAGATGCGGCATAGGCGTCACAGCTTTCGTTATTCCAGGTATGTAATATCCAGTCGGTATAATTACCGTCGGGGCGTTTATAAAATAATACCGCCTGATTAGCACCGGCCATTACCACAGGTGCAGGGGCGTCGGGGTCATAACCAATAATACAGGACTCATTATTGGCACTGGGAAACGACGGCTTTTTACATTTTATCGGTGGTGGGTCAACACATTCTGTGCCTGCCGCATTAGGAATTTGCGGTACATTACAGGTTAGCAGTACTTCACCGGGTTTAGTTGAATCACCGCCGCCGCAGGCAGCCAGCAAGTGTGCAGCCAGTACCAGTGCACTGAGCTTTAGCAGTTTTATTGTTATCGTCATTATTGTTGCTCCAAAATCCGGTTAAAAGGTGTACACCGCGCCAAGGTAGAACTGGCGGCCAAAAAACTGGATAGTGCCGGTTTGCGCTTTGTCACCGAAGTAGCTTTTTGTTGGCTCGTCTGTCAGGTTGTTAACCTGAAACAGCACCTTAAAGTTGTCGTTAATGTCGTATGACGTTTGCATATCAATCACCGTTTCACTGTCAAAGTTGGTGATTTGCTCATCTATGCCCACCTGGGACGACACAAAAGGCGAGCGGTAGCGGGCGCTGATGCGGGCATCAAAGCCTTTATAGTTCCAGAATACCGTGCCACTGAATACATCTTGCGACAGGCCTTCAAAGGTAGTTTCTATCGCAGCACCACCCAGGCTGTTAATCAGGCTGACTTCACTTTCGGTATAGGAATAGCTGCCCTGCACACCCAGGCCCGACCACAGCTCAGGCAGGAAATCGAACACTTTGGTAAACGCCAGTTCGGCGCCACGGATATAGCCGCCTTCGCCGTTATTTACTGCGGTAGAGAAAGCCCCGTTAAAGGTGGGGCGCGGAATGCCATCTTCATCAATAATAACCTCCGGCACATCAAAACCTGCGCCAGCGAAATCAAATTCCTGAATGGTAAAATCATTTACAAACGACTTAATATCTTTGTAAAACAAAGCAAAAGCGATGGCACCGGATGGTATGTAGTATTCATACGACAAATCGTACTGGGTTGCCTCAAACGGCCGTAAAAACGGGCTGTTAGAGCTGTTACCGTTGATTTCACCGTCATCGCTGATGGTAATAGAAGTGTTAGACGCCAGCCGGTTAATGGGCGGACGCGACATCACTTTGGCAGCAGCAAAACGAATTTGCGAGTTGTCGGTAATGGCAAAGTTCAGGTTAAGTTGTGGCAATACATCGGTGTATTTTTCACCCAAAACGCCGGGCGCATAACGGGTATTTACCAGGCCGGCATCATCGGTAATATTTTGCGCACCACGCAGCGGATCGCCATTTACATCAGCCAAATCTGTAGCGCTTTGATCGGTTTGCACCACACGTACGCCAATATTGCCGGTTAACGGAATGCCAAAAACTTCCGTATCCAGGTTTGCCATCACATAACCGGCCAGCACATCTTCGTATACTTCACCGCTTTCCAGCATTGTCCAACCCGTGTCCGGGCCATTGGTTACTTGCTGCGACGGCAAAATGCCGGCATTGCCGGTACCCCAGGTTTGTACCGGTTGCGGAATGCCCTGCGGGAACCAGGCATGTAATGCTTTATCCAGATCTATCGCCAGGTAGCCGGGGTAAGTGGCAAAGTCACCTTTAAAATTCACTACCTCTACCATATCGGCGGTTAAGCGCAGTGGCGGCTGCGAGGTTAAAAAAGCGCCATCGCTACCGTATTCAAACACTGAACGATTATTTTTATAGGTACGCTCTGAGTAACGCACACCGGCTTCCAGCGATGCAATAACCGGCATATCCAGCGCCCAGCTGGCATCAAAACGGTAAGCAGTAACCTCATCTTCGTTCACATAAGGGTAAATGCCGTATTTGCTTACCATGACTTTATCAAGATCGGTAAACGCAGCAGCCTGGCTAAACCCTACGCTTGGCAGGTTAAGGCCATTTAACAGGTAAGAAATGGAAACGTTGGTATCCAGCACCGGCGTTGCGGCAGTGGCATCTTCAGCAACCAGGCTCCATAACAAGCCATTGCGAAAATCGCTTTTAGCGCTGGAGTGCGACACGTCAAATGACAGGTTTACGCTATTGCTGACATCCCAGTCGGCATTAATACCAAAACTGCGTACTTCGTCGTAGTCGCGGTTATCATCGTTAACCAGCTCTACCCGGGTAAAACTGCTGGAGGTACGGTTAAAGGTGCCACCAATGACAGAGCTGCCATTTAGCACCGGGTTACCCAACGCCGCGGTGGGGCCGCCAAACTTAACCCGAAAACCGCGGGCAAAAGCTTCTTTATCAAATTTGGATAAAAACGCATCCGCTTTTAGCGTAAAGGCATCGTGTGGTGTCCATTCCAGCGCGGCCATATAACCATCGCGGGTTTCTTCACCACCACGGTGCTGCAGTTCAAAGCCTTCGCTGATATATTCATTAACGCCATCGTCGTTGGTATCTTTCTGGCCGTTGTACGCCAGGCCAACAAACTGGGTAGCTACGCTGGGCTGATACAAGCGGGCGTAACCGGCGGCGAAGCCCAGCGTGTCGCCAAAAAATTTCCCCTGATACGACATACTGAAACGGTGGCCAAAATCGACACCGTCCGGCACTTCGCTGGCGCGGTCGTTATACATACCACGGGCATTTACGGTAAAGGTATGTTGTTTTTCGTTACGCAGCGGGCTGGCAGTTTGCAGCTCTACCGTGCCGGCCACACCGCCTTCAATTAATGAAGCTTTTGGCGACTTATACACCGCCGCCGAGTTAATTAATTCTGACGGATACTGGTCAAACTCAATATTACGCTTACCACTGGTAGACACCTGCTCGCGGCCGTTTAAGGTAGAAAACACAAAACCACCCGACATACCGCGAATATTAATTTCTGCGGCCTGGCCGCCGGTACGCACCGCTGAAATACCCGGCAGGCGGGTCAGTGCATCGGCCATCGACACATCCGGTAAGGCGCCTAAATCGTCGGCAGAGATGGTTTCAGATACCGTGTCGCCAAAACGTTTGGCGTCCAGTGAGCGGAACAGGCTACCGGCAAAGCCACGTACCTGAATAACTTCCACATCGTCTAATGTCTGTTGATTTGCTGATTGTTGTGCCTGATCTGCTGTTTGTGCCACAGCAGAACATGCCAGGCTACTCACCCCTGCCATAGCAAGCGTAAGCAGACTAAGCTTGAACTTATTCATGCCCTGTTTCCCCGTTTTATTTTTATAGCGTTTATTTTTATAAAGGGTTGCGCGCTCCATGCGACCGGCATGAAAACCTGCAGCCTGTTGTCTCAGTGTTTATTTATTAACCGTTAACCACTAACCCGCAATATGAATACGTATTCAGTCGCCCATTACAGTGCAAAAACGCCAGAGCTGTTCCCGCAGTTGCACCAAACTGGTATATAAAACGCTTAGAGCACCGTACAAAGCACTGCCGGTGTGCAGGCAAAACCAACGCAAAGCACAGCTTTGGTGCATCAATACAATTTAAACAGCGTGGTTAGAACGCCAAGGCAAATTAACAAGCACCCGGCAGGCCACCTGCCGCAAAAAAGAGAAATGATATGCTTAACATTAAACTGACACCGGTTATGGCCGGCTTACTGGCAGCAGGTACGCTGTTTTATGCCACAGCGGCAGCGGCTTTTTGCCCGCAAACGTCAGACGCCACACCAAAAGGCCCGATTGCGCTGAATGAGCAGGGTGAATTTGTACCCGGTTGGGCTAAAAGTGCAGTGTGGTACCAGGTATTTCCTGAGCGCTTTCGTGATGGCGACGCCTCTAACAACCCGACAGTAGCCGATATTGCCGGTGCCGATCCGGTAGAAGAACCCAAAGTGTGGCAGGTGCATCCCTGGGGCAGCGACTGGTACAAGTTACAACCTTACGAAGTTAGCAATGGCGAACCGGAACTGTGGAAACACCTGCTGCGCCGCCGCTATGGCGGCGACTTACAAGGCGTGATAGACAAGCTGGATTACATTAAAGATATGGGCTTCAACGCCATTTATCTTAACCCGGTGTTTGATGCCCCATCGCTGCATAAATACGATGGCGCCAGCTTCCACCATATCGATCCTAACTTCGGCCCTGATCCAGACGGCGATCGCGCCCTGATGGCGAAAGAAAACCCGCTGGACCCATCCACCTGGGTGTGGACCAAAGCCGACGAACTGGCGCTGGAGCTGATTAAACAAGCAAAACAGCGCGGCATCAGAGTGATTTTTGACGGCGTATTTAACCATATGGGTGCTAATAGCTTTGCTTTTCAGCATCTTAAACAGCATCAGCAAAACTCGCCTTACAAAGACTGGTTTACCGTACACAGTTTTAAAGACGAAAAAGCCGGCACTGAATTTAGCTATGAAGGCTGGTTTGGCGTGCCATCACTGCCTGAATTTAAAGAAGATGGAAATGGCCTGGTACAGGGCCCGCGCGATTATGTATTTGCCGCTACCGAACGCTGGATGAACCCCAAAGGCAAAGGGACAGAGTATGGTATTGATGGCTGGCGGCTGGATGTGGCCTTTTGTGTGGCACACGGTTTCTGGAAAGACTGGCGCGGCCATGTAAAAACATTAAACCCGCAGGCCTATATTACTGCAGAAATTGTAATGCCACCTGAGTTGGTAAAACCTTACCTGCAAGGTGACGAGTTTGATGGCGAAATGAACTACAACTTCGCCTTTACTGCAGCAGAGTTTATGTTTAACCCGCCACCACATAACATTAACGCCACAGAGTTTGATGCCAAACTGCGCGAGATGCGCGGTTTGTATCCGAAAGGCGTAGCTTATGTAACACAAAACCTGTTTGGCAGCCACGACTCCAACCGGATTGGCTCGCACATTGTTAACCGTGGTATTGGTAACTTCCGTGACTGGGGCGACTATTTTCAGTTATCGCAGGTTGGCAGCAACCCGGATTACAACGTACGTAAACCGAATGACGAAGAACTGCGTCTGCAAAAGCTGTTTGTTATTTTTCAGATGACTTACGTTGGTGCACCTATGGTGTATTACGGTGATGAAGTAGGCATGTGGGGTGCCAATGACCCCGATGACCGTAAACCGATGATCTGGGAAGATATTAAATACGAAGATGAAGTAACCAACCCCGATGGCAGTAAACGCCCGGCCGACAAGGTGGCAGTAAATAAAACGCTGCAGCAGCACTACCGTAAGCTGATCCAGTTACGTAACCGTCTGCCGGCATTACAACTGGGAGATTTTACTACCCTGCTGACTGACAACGATAAAGCGCTGTATGGCTTTGAGCGCCATTATCAGCAGCAGCGGGTACGGGTTATTCTGAATAACAGCGATAAGCCGCAACAAGTAACACTAAACCGCGATCAACTGAACTGGCAAGAGCAGATTGACCAACTGCCGGTAACGGTAAGCGGCGATAAAATCCGCCTGACCATACCCGCTAAATGGGGTGCCGTGCTGTTGGCACAATAGCGGCATCTTCCAAACCACAAAGGCCACCGGGATAAAGTGGCCTTTTTATCTTAACGGCCTTGCTGTAAAAACTGCTGATGCGGCGGAAACTGCGCGACAGTGCGGCTTATAATGGCTTTTAGATCGGCCAGAAAACCGCTTAACTGAGCCTCAGTTAAATTGTCTGCCAGCGGGTGATAATGCTGCGGCCGTAAATGCTGCCCCAGCATAACCTGCTGCCAGGCGACTTCGGTAAATAACTCATCCTGCTGGCGAAACACTGCGCCTGACTGGCGAAACAGCTCTATGCGTTGTGCCAGTGACTCCGGCAACGCCATAGTGCGGCAATACTGCCACAAGCCATTGTCATTACGCTGGTTTAAATGGTAATGCAGGATAATAAAATCACGGATGGCTTCAAATTCCTGCTGTGACTGGCGGTTGTACTCGCGGCGCAGCGCGGCCATATCGGCCTGTTGCGGAAAACATTGCACCAACCGTATCACAGCACTTTGGATCAGGTGAATACTGGTTGATTCCAACGGCTCGAGAAAACCACTGGATAAACCAATAGCCACACAGTTTTGCAGCCACTGTTGCTTACGTCGCCCGGTGACAAAACTGATTTTACGCGGCTCGACCAGAGCTTCTGCATCCAGATTACTCATTAAGGTATGGCGCGCTGCACTGTCGTCTAAAAACCGGCTGCTGTACACCAAACCATTACCGGTACGGTGTTGCAGTGGAATACGCCACTGCCAGCCACCATTGTGGGCAATAGCGCGGGTATAGGGCATAACCGGCAAGGTCGCGGCTGTTGGCACTGCCAGCGCGCTGTCGCAGGGCAGCCAGTGGCGCCAGTCTTCATAACCACCGCCCAGCTCCTGGCCAATTAACAATGCACGCAAACCTGAGCAGTCGATAAATAAATCGGCGCTAAAGCTCTGGCCATCCTGCAATGTTACGCTGGCAATATCACCGGCCGGAGTTTTAACTACTGCACCAATGGTGCCTTCGGTTCTTACCACGCCAAGCTGTTCGCTGTAACGGCGTAAAAAAGCCGCGTACAGGCTGGCATCAAAGTGATACGCATGCAGCAACCCCTGCAGCGGCGTATTGGGAATGTGCGCTAAAGGCGCATACCTGCCGGTATGAGCGGCCTGATAATTAAGTGAATAATCCCAAAAACTGCTGTTATCGCCCCGCGCCTGTGCCGCCAGCCAATAATGATGAAACGGGGTGACACCAAGTTGCCTGCCAACCGGGCCAAAGGCGTGCATATAGCTGTCGCCTTGTTTGCCCCAGTTTTCAAACTGAATGCCCAGCTTAATGGTGCCTTGTGTCGCCTGTAAAAACTCGGCTTCGTTAATACCCAATGCCGCATTAAAATGCTGAATAGCTGGTATGGTGGCTTCGCCGACACCCACAGTGCCGATAGCGTCTGACTCGATCAGCCGGATACTAAGTTGCGGGCCCATCAGCTTTGCTAACATGGCGGCCGCCATCCAACCGGCAGTGCCGCCACCTACAATAAGCACTTGTTTTACCGTGCCATTTCCCATATTGAAGCTCCCGTGCTGCAATAAAAAAGCCCTGCTTTAACATAACATTAAAGCAGGGCCTGATAGACAGCTATCTACTACTTAAAATTTATAAGATAAACCTGCCATAAAAGTACGGCCATAACGCTGATACTCGATAATATTGCCATTTTCTGTACGGACAAACGGCTCATCAGTAATGTTGTTGGCCTGCAGCAGTAAGGTCAAACCTTCAAACTGACCGGTATCAAAGCTGTAGCTTACCTGTGCATCAACCACAGTTTCGGCTTCAATCATCTTCAGGTCACGGCCACTGCCAAAACCGGCAATTTCACCCAGGAAGTCAGAACGGTAACGGCCACTGACGCGGGCAGCAAAACCGGCGTTTTCATAATATACCGTTAAGTTGGCAACACGTTTTGATAAACCGGGTAAAGGCGTAGACGGGTTATTAGGATCAGATTCAATACTGCTGTCAGTCCAGGAACCGGTCAGGATAGTACCAAAGTTTTCCAGTGCCGGTGTCAGCATAGCCCCGCTTAACGACAGGCTGAATTCCAAACCGTTAATACGGCCGCCGTCGCCATTCTGCGGCGTAGTGGCAACACCTTCGTTAATTACCGGGGTAATACCGCCCGATGGATAACCGGTAAAGTCCTGAATAACCGCTTGCTCATAAATATAGCTTTCAAGGTCTTTATAGAACGCTGCCAGTGACATATAGCCCAGGCTGTCATCAAAGTAATATTCGTAAGATACATCCAGTGCATTAGCTATCCAGGGTTTTAATGCCGGATTACCGCCGTTGGCGCTCCACGGAGAGTTACTTTCCGGTGTAGCCTGGGCATTGTTGTTAGCCGGGTTAAAACTGAAATCCTGACTGGCACGCAGTTGGTCCATACGGGCACGCGCCATAGTGCGGGCTAAACCCAGACGCACAAAGTGGCCTGCACCCAGATCAAAGCTCAGGTTCATACTGGGTAGTACTTCCCAGTATTTATCACCGCCTTCAAGGCGGAAAGAGGATACATCAATACCACTACCAGACGCAGCCAGCGCATAAGAAGACTGATCTGTGTGTACTACCTGGGTACCAAAGTTACCGGTTACCGGAATTTCGCCAATGCTGGTACTTACACCCACTTTAACAAAAGCCGTTATCACATCTTCCTGCACGTTCCAGTCTTTAATAAGAACGTCGGCATTGGGGTTACGTACCAGTTCTAACGTACCGGATGAAATTAACTCACGCGGATCGTAACTGACCATACCCGGTATGCCAAAAGCAGACAGGCTGGTTGTACCCCTGACATTTGGGATAGCTGCGCTGGTAGCACCATTAGGTAAGCCAAGGAAATATTCATTGGCTTGTTTATCTTTTTCGCGGCTGCTGACATTCAGGCCAAACTCTACTTCATCAAAAACGTCATGTTCAATCAGTGTTTTGGCGCTCAGGCGGATTTGGTTCAGCTCGTCAGTAATGGTTGGCGAATTGTAGTAACCCAGTTGGCCGCCAGGGATAATATCGCCACCCCAACCTTGCGGGCTGGTAAGTAAAATCAGCGCAGGGTCGGCGTAGTTCAGGCCAGCATTAAAGCTGGCGCCTTTGCCATTCATCTGGAACTGAATAGTGTCAGTTGCACCTGAACCTAAAGTACCGGTACCGGCATCTGATTCCAGAATAAGGTCGGTACGGTCCAGTTTTGAATGGCTCACATCAACAGTACCGAACCAGTTGTCTGCCAGTTTAAATTCGGTTTTCCAGCCGGCTGAAAACAAGTCACTTTCGCGGAAATTACCATGATTACGTACTATGGCTTTTACATCGCTGTAGGTACCCGATGTTACCATGCCGTTTTCTACCACCGCATCGCTAAGCGCTGCGCCACCCCACAACAGCGGCATTTCGATAAAGCTGGTACGCTGGGTTTCATCAAACTTGGAGTAATACAGATCAACTGTTGTGCTGAAATCAGCATTTGGCTTGTACTCAAATACGCCGATAAAACCATCACGCTCTAACAAGTTAGAGTTAGCATACACTTTGGCACCGCCAATAACTTTGTCGCCATCGTCGGTATCAGCGTAACCCCAGGCTTCAAAGCGCTCAATCTGAGTAGGGTTGGACATATTGGCGTAACCCAGCGCAATACCAATAGTGTTATCTGCAAACTGATCGATATAAGAAATGCTTAAACGGCGGCCGTTGTCATCTGCACCCGCATTTAACGCATCAATCTGGTTCCACTCGTAGCGGGCATTCACTGCCACAGTGGTTTCACCGTGCTTTAGCGGGCTGATCAAGCGCATGTCAGCTGTACCGGATAAACCCTGCCCCACCAAACCCGCGTCTGGTGTTTTATATACCACCACGCCGCTTAACAGTTCTGACGGATACTGATCAAACTCTACGCCACGGTTATCACCGGAGCTTACCTGCTCACGGCCATTTAACAACGCTGTACTGAAATCCGGCGATAAACCACGGATACTGATCACCTGGCCACGGCCGTTAAGACGCTGAGCCGTAAGACCAGGCAAACGGGCCAGCGATTCAGCAATACTCACGTCCGGTAATTTACCGATATCTTCTGCCGATACCGCTTCAACAATAGAGGTGTTAAACATCTTAATGTTTTGCGAATCCTGCAAGCTGCGGCGAAAACCTGTTACCGAAATTACTTCGATTTGCTCATCAGCTTTGGCCTGCTCTGCTGTAACCTGCTCAGCAGTTTGCGCATATGCCATTGAGCAAGTACCGGCCGCAGCCAGTGCCAGCGTAAGCATACTGAGTTTAAATTTAGTCATGTCCTTCATCCCCGGTGTGTTGTGTGTGCTGTCTGTCAGCTGTAAGCGCAGCCGTATCAGTACAACCAGACTTCTGTCTAAGGCTATTTATTAAACTTATTAGCGCAACACCTCAACATGAATACGTATTCATAATTACTAAATTGCACAAATGCAGAGCGCCAACAATACAGGCCGCACCAGCATGGTGCAATTTACCGCTTTACTGGTTACAGCAGCGGTCGCAGCCTGTTTTATCAGGTATAGCAGAGATATAGCTACCGGTAGCGCCCCGGGAGCAGCTTAGTTACATGATATTTTCAATGCATACGTATGCAGCAGGTTTAATAAATACACAACCCTGATTTATGCTTGCACCACCATATGGCAGAGCGTAGCAAACTTGTGGATCTTGCTTTGCTGCCAGAGCGGAGCAAAATATGACAAGTAATATTCTGACGGGATCCAGCCTGGCAGCATTTGATAGCAGCCAGAGTACACAGCCACAACCGGTATTAACGCAACTGCGCCAGTTTATACTGCAGCAATTGCCTCAGGCGCCCCGGTTAACGGGAGCAGCCAGTAAATTAAATATGAGCTGCCGTACATTACAACGCGCCCTGCAACAGGCAGATACCAGCTTTCGCGAACTGGTAAGCCAGTGCAGGCATCAACTGGCGCAACAGTATTTACAGGATGCCAGCCTGAGCCTGCAGCAAATTGCTTATCAGCTTGGGTTTGAAGAACAAAGCAGCTTTCAGAAGGCGTTTAAATGCTGGCAGGGTTGTTCACCGGGTGCATTCCGCCAGCGCCGGCACCCCGCTGCAAGCAGACGTAGTTATTTATCCGGACTGAATCAGCCGGGGTTACAGGTGAATTATGGAATTAATTAAGCAACTTGCCGCACTGGTAGGTTTGCAGGACAGCTACGTACACGCACAGGGCCATACAGAAGTTATCAGCCTGGATAAGCAACAGGCGATATTAGAGGCCATGGGCTATGACTTAACATCTGCTGATGTTATACAGGACAAGATCGTTGAGCTAAGCGAGCAACCCTGGCTTGAAGTTATCGCCCCCGTTACCGTGTGCCAGCAAGGTGAGCCGCTGCGTATCCGTGTACAGCAGTTACAACAAAATGCCGTCAGCGACTGGCAATGGCACATTCATACCGAAGAACAACAGCAGCTTAGCGGTAACCTGACTATTGCGGCAAAAGATATCAGCAAACGCAGACAAACCCGCCAGGGCGAAGTGCTGGCCGCCGAACTGGTTTTAGATATCAGCTTACCGCTGGGTTATCACCAGTTAACGCTAAGCAATAACCGGCAGCACTATAACCAGCAGCTGATTATTACACCGCAGCGCTGTTTTCAGTTACATGACAAAGCTGTGCTGCATAAAACCTTTGGCCCGGCTATTCAGTTATATGCGGTTAAATCTGCGCGGAACTGGGGCATAGGTGATTTTGCTGATTTACAGCAGATGATTGCACCACTTGCCGCACAAGGTGTTGACTTTATTGGTTTAAACCCGCTACACGCCCTGTACCCGGAACTGCCGCAGGATTGCAGCCCCTACAGCCCGAACAGCCGCTTATGGTTAAATACGGATTATGTTGCACTGGAGAAAACAGCAGATTTCAGCGATTGTCTGGCCGCTCAGCAACTGGTTAGTTCTGAAAGCTTTCAGCAGCAGCTACAACATTTACGTGCACAAACTTACGTAGACTATACCGGTGTGGCAGCAGCCAAGAAGCAGGTAGCCAGCTTGCTATTTCAGCACTTTAAACAACAACATCTGGCAAAAAATACCCCTCGCGCCGCACAATTCCGGCAATTTGTGCAGGATGCCGGCGACAGCCTGCAGCAGTTGGCTATTCATCAGGTACTGCAAGGGCAACTATTCCGGCAAAGCTGGGATATGGCAGCCTGGCAAAACTTTCCGCAGCCATTACGCAACCCGCATAACAGCGCGGTAGCAGAATTTGCCAGCGCAAACAGCGATGCCATAAACCAGCAACTGTATTTGCAATGGCAGGCTCAGTTGCAACTCGCTGACGTTAAACAACTGTGTCAGCAGCATGGTATGGCGATTGGCCTGTATTGCGATGTTGCCGTTGGCACCAGCCGCAGCAGTGCAGAAAGCTGGGGCGCACCGGAAGATTACCTGCTGGATTTAAGCGTAGGTGCACCGGCGGATATTATGGCGCCCAAAGGCCAGAACTGGGGTTTATTAGCCTACAACCCACAAACCTTACGGCAGAAAGCCTATCAGCCTTTTATTGCATTGCTGCAAGCCAATATGCGCTTCGCCGGTGCGCTGCGGCTGGATCACGTCATGGCGTTGTTACGCTTATGGTGTTGTCCGCTAGGTGCAGACGCCACAGCCGGAGCTTATATCCGCTTTCCTGCGGCCGACTTATTTGCCATTCTGGCACTGGAAAGCCAGCGCAACAGCTGCGTGGTAATAGGCGAAGATTTAGGCACTGTACCGGTTGAAATCAGCCACTTACTGGCGCAGTATCAGGTATTGTCGTACCGGGTATTTATGCTTGAGCAAAAGCCCGGCAGCTACGATCACGCCGCCCAAACCTATCCGGAACTGGCACTGGCAACCGTAACCACCCATGATATGCCAACACTGGTCGGTTACTGGCAACAGCATGATCTGGAGCTGCGGCACGAACTTGATTTATTCCCCAATGCCCAGGTAGCAGACAGCCTGTATCAACTGCGTACAGATGAAAAGCAACTGATGAGCCAGCGCCTGCAACTGCAGGATGGCGACTACAAGCAGTTAATCCGCGCCAGCCATTTATTTACCGCGCAGCAGCCTGCCCGCTTATTCGCTTTTCAGTTGGAAGACCTGTTGTTAATGGCAACACCGGTGAATATTCCGGGCACCAGCAACGAATACCCAAACTGGCGCCGCCGCCTGACAGAGAATATCGACGTCATTTTGCAGCGCCCGGATGTGCTGGAACTGATCGCTGATATAAGAAGCGCCAGACAATAGTACCTTTACAAAGCCGGAAAACCTGAACGCGGTTTTCCGGCGCATAGCTTTACACTTCATTAATTATTGATTCATCCGGGTTTTGCTATACCTGTTCTTGATTTAAGCAATCCAATATGAGGAATCATTATGTTGAAGCTAATCCCTACCACCGTTGTTGCCGGTTCTTTTCTTGCCGTGGCAGGTTATGCACAAGCTCAGGACAGCGGTTTTTATGTTGGTGGTCATTATGGCCAGCACAAGGTTGAACTGGAATCTGACATAGCGGATACCGATTTAAAATTTGGTGTGGCCGGTGTTAATGCCGGTTACCAGCTAACCAGCTTTCTGGCATTGGAAGCACGCTATGCCGTAGGTGTTGAAGATGAAGATATATTCGACGGCGACGATTCTGCCCGCTTTGAAATAGATCGCCATATGGCATTAGTAGCCCGCGGCAGTATCCCGTTGGGTGAGCGTTTCTCTATCTTCGGCATTGCCGGTTATGGTGAAACCCGTTATGCCTTCGCTTACGATGTATTAGGTGCCAGTGGCTCTGAAAAGAGCACCGAAAAAGGCCTGGTTTATGGTGCAGGTGCTGCATTTAACCTGACAGAACGCTTAAGCTTAGTAGCCGAGTACAATGTATTGCCAAAACTGGAAGATGACGACGAAGGCTTTTATGAGTCTGACGTATCGCTGATGACAGTAGGCTTGAACTATCGTTTTTAACTAAATGTTGATCAGCTATATGAGCCTGGCTGTAAAAGCCAGGCTCACTCTTCTTAGGTATTGTCTTTAACAGCCAACTGAATGACTCTGTCAACTGAAGCAATGGTTTCTGGCCGGTGTGCAATAACAACCCGTGTAATATTCAGTTGTTGAATGGCTTTGCTGACATAAGATTCAGTTTTGGTATCAAGATGGCTGGTTGCCTCATCCAGAAATAGAATACGGGGTTTCCGGTATAACGCTCTGGCAAGTAGTATGCGCTGCTTCTGCCCTCCGGATAACGCAGAGCCCATATCTCCAATCAAGCTGTTATAACCCATTGGCATTTGCATGATGTCATTATGCACAGCTGCCATTTTCGCACATGTTTCTACCCAAGCCATGTCGATGTTGTCTTCAAAAAAACCTATGTTGTCACGAATACTGCCAGACAGCAGCTGATCATCCTGCATGACAGCAGCTATCTGCCGCCGATAATTGCTTATCCCCATGTGCTCCAGCGCAACGCCATCAATCTGAATACTACCGCTGGCGGGTTGCAGTAAACCCAGCATGACCTTCATCAGGGTTGTTTTGCCACAGCCGGACGGGCCAACCAGAGCTACCGACTCGCCTGACTTTATACTGATATCAGTATTTTGCAATACAGGGCGGGTAACGTCGCTGTAGGAAAATGAGATGTTTTTTAACTCTATCTGCCCCCCGATCTGATGCTGTCTTTCCTGTGGCGGATGAAGCTGCTCTTTGGCAGACATCGCTATATCACCAATACGCTCAAAGTGCAGGCTTAGCATACGGAACTGAATCAACTTATCTATCAGCCGGGCCATGCGATCCATAAACTGGGTTTTATATGCCATAAAAGCAAATAACATACCGGTACTAAACCCGCCAGCAATGACTAAACGGGCAGCCAGATAAACTACCAGAATATTTTCCAGCCCAAACAACAGGCGATTTACAGCCTGATAAGAAATATTAAAAATGCCAAGATTAATAGATTTATTGGTGAAGTTAATATAGTGGTTTTGCCAGAGCCCTTCACGTTTGGCTTCAGAGCCAAATAGCTTAATAGTCTGCATTGCCCTGACGGTTTCCATAAAGTTCGACTGCTCGTTAGCCCGGGCCAATATCTCCTGCTCGGATACCATACGCAATGAGCGGTACATAGCCAGCCGGAACAACGCATACAAGAGCACCGCCACCACCACCACAGCGGTAAGCGAAGGACTGTAAATCAGGATCACTACCAGAATTGCAGAGGCCATCAAGCCGTCGATTAGTGTTTCAATAACGCCTGTCGTTAATAGCTCCCGCACTTGTTGCAGTGAGCCAAAGCGGGAAACAACGTCCCCCATATGCCGCTTTTCAAAATAATTTAGTGGCAAACGAATAAGATGATGAAACAGGTTGCCAGCCATCTGTATGCTAAGCTGGCTGCCAAAATGCAACAGTACAAAACTGCGGGCAATAGTTGTGGCTATTTCAAATAGCAACACCATACTAAAACCAATCGCCAGCACCAGCAATAAGCTTGTATCACGGGTAAGGATGACATCATCAATAACCAGTTGCATATAGTAGGGGGCGATTAAGGTGAATACCTGTAATAAAATAGAAAACACAAATAACAGCGTTAATGAGCGTTTAAGACCGGTAATTTTTGACCAAAAGTTAGATAAACCAAGCCTGGACTGGCCTTCTTTCAAAGAAAAGTTATTAGTAGGGATCAACTCAAGCGCAATACCGGTAAAATGCTTTGCCACTTCCGACATAGGCATCTTACAGGAACCGCTTGCCGGATCATGTATATAGCACATATCACCGCTGACTTTCTTTAACACAACGAAATGGTTTAGATCCCAATGTAGGATGCATGGTGTTTTTAATGCCGCCACCCCCTCCATTTCTATGCGTAACGGCCTTGCTGAAAGCTCCAGCCTTTCAGCAAAATTCATCAGGTCCAGCAGGGTGCAACCCTCGATAGACAACGAAAACTTGTGTCTGAGCTCATTTAAACTGGTGTGATACCCATGATATCCGGCCACCATGGCCATACAAACAAGACCACATTCAGCCGCTTCTGTCTGATACATTACGGGTAATGAGTTTTTATGCCAAAATGTTAACTTCTGTATAGCTGCCTGCATTACAAACGTCCTTTCAGGCTGAAAATAGGATCAAATAACCAACGTATAAGGCTGCGTTGTTCCGTAACGATATCAGCATCTAAAGCCATGCCAGCCCGCAGGGATAGTTCACGGTTGTAAGCATAAATAAACTGTTGCTGCAAACCTATGCGCACCCGGTACGCAGGCTCTTCCAGAACCAATGCCGGTACCTCATCCGGCATAATCACAGTGCGGCTAATTTCCAGTACTGTGCCTTCGTGCACTCCAAAGCGCTCATAAGGAAAGGCATGAAAACGAATACGGGCTTGTTGCCCGCTTTCAATAAATGCAATTGCACGGGTCGGCACATAAACAACGGCTTCCAGTTGCGTATCATCGGGTAAAATGCTCAATGCCACGCTGCCCGCAGCAAGATGTTGGCCCGGCTTTATCAGAATACCGGTTACCGTTCCGGCTACAGGTGCTGTAATTAATGTCGACTGCTCATGTTGCAGGCGCGTAAGTTGATTACGCAGATCAGCAATCTGATTGTCCAGTTGGCTCTGGGATGCGTTAAAATCTAACGGCTGCTGTTGCTGTTCGCTAAGCTGCTGTTGCAGTTGCTCTTCTAACACCAATTGCTGATTAACTAACGCCTGTTCCTGCTGCTGCAACGACAACAGAGTATCTTGCTGCCGGCTCAACTCAATATTGGAGATATACCCTGTGCCGGAAAGCTGGGAGATCTGGCTGACCAGATAATCATTTAACTCCAGCCGCTTCTGAAAGGTCGCATATTGCGTTTGTAATTGTTCCTGCTGTTTCTTCAGGTTGTCTACCCGTGCTGCGGTTTCTTTTAAGCGCAGCTGATACTTCTGTTCCTCCTGTAATTTCTGCCGCTGCAGGTTGGTTAGTATAATACCCAATTCTTTGCCTAATGCTGCATTTAGCTCAGTCTGCGCTGCTGAATAATGGCTCATCGTCAGTTGCAGCAAGGCTTGCCCGGCTTCAACCCGCTCACCTTCTGTAATAAGAAATTGTTGCACAGTACCAGGCTGGTTGGTTTGTACCCGTATAATTCCCTGTTCAGGCTGTAATATGCCAAAAACCACTTCTTTTCGTTTATAACTACCGGTTATCAAAAACAGCAGGCTAATAATCAAAATAAAGCTGATTAACGCCGCAAGTAACGTAAACGTTGGAGGTTGGGTTAAATTGACCTCCCCCTGAAGGCGGGACTGTCTGGCATCTAAAACCTGCTGACGGAAAAGTGATTTCATCTATGGCATGGACCCGGAATATGAGCTCAAATGTGATTTATTTGTCTTTAGAGCTCTCTGAAAGATAATGCTTTCTTAGGAAATCGTAAACAACAAACTCCTGCTCTCGGCCATAAGCTTTGAAAACACGGTTGTTTAACATATGCAGCAAAGACGCCAGTAGTGTGTTGAGGCTACAGGTAAGGCTACCAGTGTGTTGCAGTTGTTTTATTTGCTCTGCAACAGGCTTGAGCGTCTGTATGTAACGTTGACGCAGTTCTGATAACTGTTTTGTCAGTTGGGTGTGATTGCTGCCAGGCTGATTAGCAGCGAAATCTTGCCTGATATAGTGTGCTTGCTCACGGTATTTTTTCCCTAATTGATTGCGTAAATAAGTATGTTCCTGAAACTCCTGTCCAAACTTATGCCTTAGTTCGCTGATAAGCGTTAGTTTTTCAGGAAGACTGTAACCAAACCCCTCTTGTAGTGCATCAGACAACTGCAATGCCAGACGCCATCTTACAGATTCACCATACTCAGAGATTAATTCAAGCCCCTGTAATATAATATCGCTGTCTGCCATAAAAATATGTTCTGCAAATACAATACCTTGCTCACCACCATAGCGCTCAACCTCCCGCTCATAAGTAAACAGCTCCAGCCGATGCAATTTATTACAGCTTAACCATCCGGACAGACATTGTTGCAGCTGAGGCAGTAGCTGGCTGTAGAGTTGTTCAGGATTACCATAAAACCGCAGGCGAATATGCCAGTCAGGATCCGCATAACGTATAAAAAACCACTGCTCAAAGCTTTGTTGTAAGCGCATCTTTTCAATTAATGGTTTGATATCTTCCAGCAGCATTTGTTCAGCAGTGCTGTTAGCAGCATATAGTTTAATACTCAGCCACTTTGAACCAGGCTGAAAACGACGCACAATTGTGGAGTTAAGTTGTACTTGTGGGTTCTGGTGTAGTACCTGTTCTGCAACTGCGGCATTATTAACTAGCGGCACAATAATCTCATGAGCAAATGAGCCTTCGTCATTGCTGACATAGCTCTGATATTGCATGACCAGCGACTCCTTTAACAACACATACCTTTGGTGCTGAGTTTCCGCCAACAGCAGATTAACCATAAACGGATTGTGTAAATCTAAAGTAAGCACATTGTCTGCAACGGCATAACAGACATAACGTTTAATTTGATATCTGTCACACAACTGGTCCCACGCTTCAGCCTGCCATTCTTCATGCTGTACTAACGCCGCCAGCATATCGCGTTTAACCCGCCAGTGAGTTTCATGCAGGATAACGTTGTCAATTTGTACGCGGGGCACATACTCCATCTGGTTGAAGGATGCCGGCATAACAAAATGAGGTAATTCAGCTTGTTGGTGCTGAAGCATACAGAGAAAGCGGTAAACACCAAGAGCGTGGGATGAGTAATTATGTGCAGATGTCAGGCGGGGAACCACCTGCTTATTAAGCCTTTTAGACCACAGCTTTACCTGGCCACCTTCGATAAATACAAACAGATCGCTGACAGCAATCTGTTTGTTTTCATCCAAAGTAGTATCAGCCAGAAATACAATTTCATAGTCTCGCAATGATGGCCTTGCAATAACATTACCCGGGCGACCATCCGGCATATGCACTACTTCGGCAAATATGGCACCCGGTGACAAGCTTTCTTCTCGCTTCAGGTATTGCCTTACGCTGCTGAGTAACTGTTCATCAAGGTGGCAAAAACGCCCCAGCATATTTGCGCCAGATGGTCCGGACAAACCATGCAGATGAACTAATAGCTGGTTATTTTCATCCTGATACAGCGAAACATTCATTGCGAATGAGGCAGGGAGTTGTTTGAATATTATGCTTTTATCACGGTCTTTTAGTAGAGCCTCTGATTTCAGCTGCAAAGTTGAAATATTGTTTTTAAATGGCATTTCCCGTAACAAAAGCTGCTCAAGCTTACTGACTTGATTACTCTTGTCTGTGCCAAGTGACACAGTAATATTCAAACCGGCAAGCAAAGGTGATTCATAGCCTGTATCCGACGAAAAAGAAATCCCGGCTTCGTCATCTAATACCTGCAACAGTGGCACAAACTGACCTTCATACCGTTGATTAAATTGCCGGATAAAAGCATCAAAATGCCCTTTCTTTTCAGATGCTGTAGTTTTTAAAGCCAGAATTGTTTGCTGTAAGGTGTTTACAAGAGAAGTGTCAATATCAGCGTACGCCATTGTTCGCCAGGTATCACTCTGAAACAGTTTATTTTCTGAGACTTTATAAGGCAGCTCCTGCAGTGTCTGATACATCGCCCGGTATGCATCGGGTGTGCAGGCGTTGAGTCGATCATAGCTTTGCAGATCTGCCAGTATTTTCTCCAGCGCCTGTGCTGTTTGCTGTGCTCCGGCCTGTTTCAGAGAGGTAACAAATGATTCCCCAGTATTACCAGACGTAAGAGGTAGTTTAAGCTCAGGAATAAGCACTTGTTCCTGCAAAAGTTGCTGAAGGTAATGTTCGATATCCGGGATAGCTGCTTCCGGATACTGTTCCGAAAACTTCTGCACTAACAGCGCTTTCTTTTCCCCTTTTGCGGCCAGCTTCAGCACAGTATCAAGATACTCATCCTGTTCAACCGCACTAAGCCGGTACTGACGTTTATCTGCAGACTGATAAGGTTCGATATAGTGATAGGTGTGGCCCAGCAAATAAAGTGTTGCGTTCGGCTTATAAGAACACAGTGCTATTTCAGCCGGGTTCTGTGCCAAATCCTGTTGGATAGTTCCCAAATAAAACATGTCCAGCCGGGTCTTACGTTGCTCAGCGGTCAGAGGGGCAGGCTTAAGCCTGATGTTTTCAGCAAAATTGCCTGTAGCTACCCCGGCAAATAAACCAAAAGGCGTTGCTCTGCTCCCCATGCGTATAAGGTATTTAAGCAAAGCATAAGTGACTTTCATACCTGATTTACTGTCGGGTTTAGCATGCCAGAGTGCTAAACGCTCCAGCAGTGACGGACTTGCCAGATAAAGTGCTTCTTTTACTCCGGGTGATGCCAGCCACCCGGACAAATAATCCCGCAGTGCAGCTTCTGAAGCAGGGAGCTCTTTGACTATTCTGCAGCTAAGTCGCGGAACACGGAGAACAAAAAAATTGGCTTCTAATTTCGCAGTACTGGCCATTAAACACCTGTATTTCTATTATTTTTATTTATTGCAGCAGTAGGGCTTCTGTCCAATCAGCTTTTTGTCCCAGAGCAGTCAGTAAATACAAACCTATTCCGGAATAACCATTCAATAAAGAGGTATCCTCCAGATAAGTGGGTTGTCCTTCCTCTTCCCCAAACCGATAAAAACCTTTCAAGCCCTGAGTTCGATATAACGCTAAGAGTTCGTTATGCCAGAATTGCTCAGCCAGTTTTATCTGAGGGTCTGGACAATATTCCGATAACAGGCGAAAGCTAAGTGCTAAACCAGCTATACCGTGACAGATAGCCGCGTCCTGAACGAAACTTTGTTTGTATGTTCTGTGGCTGGCATGCAGGCAAATTTCAGTCGCGGCACCAATAAGGTCATCTCTTTGCAGTAATTTCCCTGCACGAAATAATGTCAGCGCAATTGCCAGATCTCCGTAACACCACCCCAACCGGGATGTTGATGCTTGCTCTGCAACATTACCAAAGTAACAACCATATTTTTCTGGATCCTGACGTTGTTTCAATAGCCAATTACAGCCTGCATTCAAAAGTTGCCTTGCTTTTTCTTTTTGCCCGGTTAATCCGTCATGTAAAGCAATTAAAGCGGCCAATACAGCCGGAACACCATGAGCTAATCCCAGGTTAAACTCAGGGTTGTTATTATCTTTATTGAAACGATAGATTGAAGACGGAGGCGTGTTCCAGGCACAAGATGATTCATCCAGGAAATGCGCTTGCCTCTGCAAAACTGAGATCAGTAATTCACTAGAACCCAGCGCTTGCTGGCAACGATTTCTTCGTGCCAGGTATACTGCAATACCACTCACTCCAAGTACATATTCGATATCGGTGCTATCTGAAACCTGTTGTAGATACTGTTGTACAAGAATATCAGTGTTCTGATTAAACTCTGGCTGATAGCTGTCTGCCTGCTCCTGCAAAAAGGTTTCATATAACCAGGCAATGCCGGTTATACCAAGACCAAAAGACATGCCAAAAGGCCTGGTATGATCAACCGTTTCCATTTCCGACAGACGCTTATTAAATAACGGTTCAGATACCTGCTCCGGCAAGAACTTGCCTGCATGCCATAAAAATAACAGATGCCCGCTAAGCCCAGTTAACAGGCCAGAACTGAAGGCTTTTTCCGGTATATTTTGTATTTCGTTGATCAGTTCCCTGACAATACTCTCTGCTTCATCAGTCACACTGCTTTGTTGCATCATTTTCCTTAAATGTTTCTTTAGTCAATGTGTGGCTTCATAAATACCACTATCTGAAAAGTTTTTGGTAAAAAGGCAGAGAGTTGCTTACCCTGCCTGTAGAGGTAAAAAGTGTCAGATTAAGGAATTTGACAGCAAGGACGTGTAAAACCTGTTGGATCAGAAATTGGACAGCCAGGTCTGTTTGGGCTATCCACAGATGGCTCTGGGCACCACTCCGTTACTGCGCCGCCACCAACCTGAGGAGTAAGTTCATTTGGCAGAACTTCAGCATCTTGCGATAAGTTCACGAGTTGTTTTTTGTTTAATTCAAGTTTCATTTTATATTCCTTTAATTTGCATCATAAACGAAAGCTATAGTCATACTTCTGTCGCGTTTAGCAGTATTTTTCAGGGAACAAGGCAACACATATGTGTAAAGCCCGACGGATCAGAGACTCCACAGCCAGGTTGATTAGGATAATTATAGGACGGTTCGGGACATCCTTGAGTATTAACACCACCACCAACCTGAGGGGTGAGTTCATTGGGCAGAACCTGAGCATCTTGCGATAAGTTTACCAGTTGCTTTTTATTTAACTCTAGTTTCATAACAATCTTCCTTTCTTAAATAATCAGTTAGTGAAGCTTGCCATTAGGCACCTAACTACTAACACTAAACAAACTTTTATCCAATCACTCGAAAAATTTATCACATATATATCACATTTAAATATCTGTTATCAAAACCATAGTTATCAGATAGTTCTGCTGCTATCCGTGTTTCTGGCAATCAGGCAAACTTAAGGCGCAAAAAAATGCCGGCCAGTTAAACTGGCCGGCATCAGACTTAGCACCGATTTCTGAACTACTTATTTAACCGCTTAATTTACCAGATCTTTACCCGTACTTTGTCGTCACGGTACATGCCATCACCCGGTTTTACATCATAAGCCTGGTAAAACTGCGGCATATTCGACAAGGTACCTAACACGCGGTACATGCCCGGTGAGTGTGGCCCGGTGATCACTTGCTGGCGCAGGGCCTCATCGCGGAATTTAATCCGCCATACCTGGCCCCAGCCCATAAAAAAGCGTTGCTCTGGCGTAAAGCCATCAATTACCGCGCCAGGTTGCCCTTGCAGTGAGTTTTGGTACGCTTTATACGACACGGTTAAACCGCCTAAGTCAGCGATATTTTCGCCTAAACCTAAAGCGCCCTGCAGGTGTAAATCGTCTATCGGGTTAAAGCTGCTGTATTGATCAATCATCAGCTGTGCACGGCTTTGAAACTGGGCCGCGTCTTGTTCTGTCCACCAGTCACGCAGGTTGCCATCGCCGTCTGAGCGGCGGCCCTGATCGTCAAAACCGTGGGTAAATTCATGGCCGATAACACCACCAATAGCACCGTAGTTTACTGCATCATCTGCATCTACGTTAAAAAACGGCGGCTGTAAAATAGCAGCAGGAAACACAATTTCGTTCATAGTAGAGCTGTAATAGGCATTTACCGTTTGCGGTGTCATGCCCCATTCGCTGCGATCTACCGGTTTGCCTAAACGCCCGATAGTTCGCAGATATTCACACTCAGCACTGCGGCGCAGGTTGCCAACTAAGTCAGTAGGGCTAATTTCTACACAGCTGTAATCACGCCATTTATCCGGGTAACCAATTTTGGTGTTAAATTTGGCCAGCTTAATTTGTGCCTGTTTTTTTGTTACCGGGCTCATCCACTCCAGCTCGTCAATTGACTGGCGAAACGCCAGGCGCAGGTTTTCAATCATCTGATCCATACGGGCTTTGGCTTCAGGCTTAAAATGTTGCTCTACGTATTTTTTACCGACCATAAAACCCAGGTTGCTGTCTACCAGGCTAACTGCACGCTTCTCGCGGCTACGTTGCTCTTGCAGGCCGTTTAAGGTTTTGCCGTAAAAATCAAAGCTGGCATCAGCAAAGGCGCTGCTAAGGTTACTGGCGTTGCTGCGGATTAAATGAAACTTCAGATACTGCTGCCACTGCGCTACCGGTGTATTAGCCTGCAGTTTGGCAAACTCAGTAAAATAGCTGGGCTGGCGTATCACCAATTCGTTAATGTTGCCAAGCCCCGCTGCAGTTACAAACGCCTGCCAGTTAAAGCCCGGCGCCAGTTTTGTTAACTCAGCAATAGTTAGCTTGTTATAAGTGGCGTTGCGGTCACGGTTTTGTACCCGGCTCCACTGGGCAGTTGCAATTTGCTTTTCCAGCGCGACAATATCAGCTGCCGCTTGTTCAGCGTTATCCATACCGGCCAGGGTCCACAGTTTGGCAATAAAAGCCTGATACTGGCCCAGCAATTCGGCCGACCGCTCATCCTCTTTTAAGTAGTAATCACGATCCGGTAAGCCCAAACCCGCCTGCGACGCGCCGGTAATATACTGATCAGATTGCTTTTGATCCTGGCCGACAAACAGCGCCACAGGTGTGCCAACACGGTAACGCTGCCATTCTCCCCACAGAGCTGTTAAGTCCTGGTGCGATTTAATATTGTCAATTTGCGCCAGTTCAGGCCGAAGCGGATTTAACCCCAGTACTTCGGCTAATTCTGCATCGAGGAAAGATTTGTATAAATCGGCAATTTTTTGCTCATCAGAGCCTTTGGTTTGCTGTTCAGTGGCCAGCTGCTGCACTATCGCCAGAACTTGTTTTTCGGCGTTTTCGCGCAATTCATCAAAACTACCCCAGCGGGCTTTATCTGCCGGAATCTCGGTTTTTTCCATCCAACTGCCATTTACATAATGGAAGAAGTCTTGCTGTGGCGCGACACCGGGGTTCATATTCGCCAGCTCAATACCTGAGCTCAGGCCGGTTTGAGTTTGTACTACGCTATTATTGTCAGTTGTTACATTGCTGTTCGAGCACGATGCCACGCCCAGCGCCAGCGCAATGCTCAGCGCAACTGTTGTGATTTTTCTCATGAGTGGTTCCTGGTTATTAACATTGTTATTGCTTTAACGCAGGCCAGTGTAGAAGTATGATTAGCACTGTCCAGCCAATACAGGTTAAGCAGAATGCCTGCTGCGATAAATAACCAGCCGTTAAAGACCAATTTAACTTGAACTGCGGCGTTATTTTCCGCAGGATCGGCACAACTCTATTTATCTAAGGACTTTTTATGCTGGATACGGCTCTGACATCCCTTAACGGTTTACCGGCTTTTGCTGCTTACTTCGCCCTGGCAGCACTGTTGATACTATTATTTGTACGTTTATATACTCTGGTAACACCACACGACGAGTTCGGTTTAATCCGGGCCAACAACCCGGCTGCAGCAATTGCCTTTGGTGGGGCATTAATTGGTTTTGCCTTGCCATTGTCCAGCGCCATTACACACTCGATGTCATTACTCGATTGCGCTATCTGGGGTGGCGTAGCCTTGCTGGTACAGGTTCTGACCTTTTTTATCAGCACTGCTGTGCTAAAAAAACTGCCGCAGCGTATTACCCAGGGTGAGCTGGCCGCTGGCATTTTCTCAGCTTGCAGTTCTGTCAGTGTTGGTATGCTAAACGCCGCCTGTATGAGTTATTAAGGAGCGCATTATGACGACAACCAAAACATTTAAACGCAGCAAAACCGCCCGCCTGATCATGATGGTACCTGCCGCAGGCATGGTGCTGGCAGGCTGTGGTGAAAAACCGGTTGAGGTACAGGTATTTAACTCGCCGGATGAATGCGCCGCTTACTATAACCCACCGGCAGAATGTAAAGCCGCCTTTGACGATGCCAAAGCTTTGCACCCGCAGGTGGCACCGCGCTACGCCAGCCGGCAGGAATGCGAAACCGATTTTGGCACCGGCCAGTGCGAAACTGCACCGGTACTGGCAGCAAACAACACTGTGCCAGCAGAGCAAACACAACAAAGCCAGCAAAGCAGCGGCTTTTTTATGCCAATGATGATGGGTTTTATGGCCGGGCAAATGTTAAACCGCGGAGGCATGGCCAGCGCACCGCAGCAGCAGACAGCCGCGGCCAACCGCTCAGCGGTGCCAAACCAGCCACTGTATAAATCTCGCGATGACCGCAGCACTTTTCGTACTGCAACCAATACTGCAGTTGCCAGCCAGAGCGGTACCACAAACATACGGCCATCTGCGGTACAACCTAAACCAGCAGCTATGGCGCGCCGTGGCGGTTTTGGTGCCCAGGCAGCGCAGCGTAATGTTAGCAGCAACGGTGGTTAATTACTGATGAAACGTGTTAACAGCACCCCAAGGCCGGGCTGGAAAGCTTTTGCGCAAAGCGTTGGCTTTAATTTTCATACCTTTGACGGTGAACCGTATTGGGATGAAAGTGCCTATTATCAGTTCAGCCTGCAGCAGATAGAACAGGATCTGGAAGACCCGACCGAAGAACTGCATCAAATGGCGCTGGATCTGGTAGATGATATTGTCAGTGATGAACAAAAACTGCGGCAACTGCAAATTCCAACGCAGTTTTGGAATGCCGTGCGCACCAGTTGGCACAGCAAAGAACCGCACTTATACGGCCGCATGGATTTTAGCTATAACGGTACCGGCCCGGCTAAGTTACTGGAGCTGAACTACGATACGCCAACCTCGCTGTATGAAACCGGCTTTTTTCAGTGGGTATGGCTGGAAGACCAACTGATGCGTGGCGAACTACCGCAAGGTGCTGATCAGTTCAACTCGTTACAGGACAAACTGCAACAAGCCTTTAGCGAACTTAACCTGCCGCAGCCGTTTTACTTTGCCAGCGTAACCGAAAGCATTGAAGATAAAGGCACAGTAGATTACCTGATGGATATTGCGCTGCAAGCCGGATTAAACAGCCGGTATATTCAGTTAGAGCAGCTAGGTGATATCGACGGCCAGCTAGTTGATTTAGAAGGCTTTCCTATACAAGGCCTGTTCAAGCTGTACCCTTGGGAATTTATGCTGCAGGAAGAATTTGCCAGCACTGTTTTGACCAGCCAAACCCGGTTTATTGAGCCACTGTGGAAATGCTTGCTATCTAACAAAGGCATATTACCGCTGTTATGGCAAAAATATCAGGGCCACCCTAACCTGCTGCCAGCGTTTTTTGATGATGGCAGCAGCTTGCAAAACGGCTGGGTACGTAAACCGCTGTTATCGCGCGAAGGTGCCAACATCGAGCTGCTTACCAGCGATGGTAAAACAGTAAAGCAAGACGGCCCTTACAACGACAGCGGCTATATCCGCCAGGCATTAGCAGCACTGCCACAGTTTAATGGCAACTATACCCTGATTGGCAGTTGGGTAGTTGCTGACAGCGCGGCCGGCATTTGCATACGTGAAGACAACAGCCTGATCACCAAAGACAGCTCACGCTTTTTACCACATATTATCCTCGATTAACTCAGTTACGTACCGGAGCGCAGGCTGAGGCGCTCCGGTAAAAATTAACATCCTTCCCGATAAGTGCATTTTTGGCCCTATCATATGTAAAAAAATCCGGCACTATACTGTAAAAATATTTCTTCTTATTTCAGGCATTTAAGGCTAAATCAAAAAATTATCAGCAAAAAATTAACTCACAATTTTGACAACGCTGTCATTTTTGCCATAGTAAATTCGCTCATTTTCTAAACGATACGGATCCGGGTTCTACGCCAGGCTGGCGCATGAATGTGCAATATCACGTATGCGCAACAGCAGTAAACCCTGGCTGGCGCTACGAAATAAAAAGAAAAATAAGTAACAATACTGGAGGAAGTTATGTTTAAACAAACAGTTAAGCTATGTAGTGGTGTTTCACTGCTACTGGCAGCCAACATACAGGCTGCCACACCTAACGCACCGGTGATCAGTTGGATGCCCACAGAGTACAGCCTGCAAAATGGTAGTGTGCAAGTACCGGTACGCTGGGATATGTGGTGGGGAACCAACGGCAACAAGTGGCATTTAAAACAAAATGACAGCGTTGTCTTTTCTGCCGCGATAGTGCCAAACGGCCAGAATGCGCAAACCGGCACTACCACCCTTACGTTTACCCAGCCGGGTAGTTATCAGTTACAGGCAAGCTTGTGCCAGGTAACAGGTACTGTGGAAGAGTGCGCCAGCAGCGGCATTACCACCATTAATATTAGCGGTAACGGCGGCGGTGATGGAGGTGACAACGGTGGTGGTGACAATGGCGGCGGCTTTAACCCCTGGACAGATCTCGATGTAACTGCCTGGCCACACCCGCTAAAACAAAGCAATCTGCCGTATCAGAATACCACCGGCAAAAAAGTGGGGGCTTATTTTGTTGAATGGGGTATTTATGGCCGGGCTTTTCATGCCGCCGATATACCGGCACAAAACCTGACGCATATATACTATGGCTTTATTCCGCTATGCGGCCCGAACGCCGGTCTACAGCAGGCAAACCCGGAAGGCTACGCCGCCCTTAACAGCCAGTGTGCCGGCAAACCGGATTACTCGGTGGTTGTGCACGATAAATTTGCCGCTTTGGAAAAAAGCTATCCCGGTGATGTCTGGGATCAGCCGATACGCGGTGTTTTTGCCGAGCTGTACCGTTTAAAGCAAACTCATCCGCACATTAAAATTTTGCCATCAGTTGGCGGCTGGACGCTTTCTGATCCCTTGTACGACGTAGGTACTAACCCGGCAGCAAGAGCGGTATTTATTGATTCTATTATTGATTTTATCCGCACTTATGATTTCTTCGACGGTATTGATATCGACTGGGAATTCCCCGGCGGCGGTGGTGCCAACACTAATTTAGGCTCTGCCCAGGACGGTGCTGGTTTTGCCACCCTGATGCAGGAACTACGTGCAGCCCTGAATGCCCTGAGTGTAGAAACCGGCCGCGATTATGAGCTGGCTGCTGCAATGTCAGGCGGGGTAGAAAAGCTCAGTGTGGTTGACTGGGAAGATGCCCACCAGTACATGGATTACATTAACCTGATGACCTACGACTACTACGGTGCCTGGAATGGCGTACTGGGCCACCAGACCGGCCTGTATCCGTCGGCCAATTCTCCTACGCCGGGTTTTAGCGCTCACGAAGCGGTGCAATACCTGCTTAACCGTGGCGTACCGGCAGGCAAAATTGCCCTGGGTGCTGCCATGTATGGCCGCGGTTGGCAAAACGTGGCGGGTGTAACCGGTAATAACCCCTTTACCGGCACCGGTGGTGCAGGTATCAGTGGCGGCTGGGAACCCGGCATTATGGACTACAAAAAAATTGAAACCGACTATATGGGCGGGCCTGAAGCCAGCGGCGTTAACGGTTTTACCGTAGGCTGGGATAACACCGCTAAGGCCAGTTATGTCTGGAACCCTGCAACCAATACGCTGATCAGCATTGATACCAAGCGCTCGGTACGGGAAAAAGGTGCCTATATTCTGCAGCATCAGCTGGGCGGTATTTTCGCCTGGGAAATAGATGCCGACAACGGCCATATTTTAAACGCGATGCATGAAGGCTTAGGCCATACGCAGCAATAACTGACATTGCCGGCCGGTTGTTGCTATCTCGTATAGAGAGACTCGGCTTGCTCTAAACCAACCGTTGCAGGCCAGGATGGCCGAATCGAGCCTACAGGGATGTATTTACGGCGTGTTGGTGTGAGCAAGCTGGTTCGACCTGCAGCAACCTGCGGCATTTTCCGGGAATACCACAATGAAACAACCTATCTTACTGTCGCTGCTGGCACTGGTTAGCACAGCGGCATTTTCACAGCAAACGGATCATAACAACTGCCGGCCCGATGGCCTGTACCAAACCCCCGGCATTAATGTACCCTACTGCACGGTGTACGACACTTACGGCCGCGAAATAATCAGCCCTGATCATCCACGGCGCATTATTGGTTACTTTACCAGTTGGCGTCATGGCAAAAACGGCCAGCCAGCGTATTTAGCCTCAGATATTCCGTGGGATAAGATAACCCATATTAACTACGCTTTTGCCCATGTAAACGGCGCCAACCAAATTTCTGTAGGTAATACAGGTTCGCCTGACAATGCATCAACCGGTATGGAATGGCCCGGTATTACCGGCGCAGAGCTGGATCCAAACCTGTCTTATAAAGGCCACTTTAACCTGCTGCAAAAATACAAACAGCAGCACCCGCATGTAAAAACACTGATTTCGGTCGGCGGCTGGGCCGAAAGCGGCGGCTATTTTGATGACAACGGCGTTCGGGTTGCCAGCGGTGGTTTTTACAGCATGACCACCAACAGCGATTTAAGCATTAACACTCAGGGTATTAATACTTTTGCAGACTCGGCGGTAGCCTTTATCCGCCAGTATGGTTTTGACGGCGTGGATATAGACTACGAATACCCCACCAGTATGAATGACGCCGGTAACCCGGACGACTTTGCGCTGGCTAACAGCTTGCGTGGCGGCCTGATGCGCTCTTATGTCGAGCTGATGAAAGTGCTGCGGCAAAAACTGGATGCTGCCGGAGCTGCCGACGGTAAGCACTATCTGCTTACCATAGCTTCACCCTCATCCGGCTACCTGCTGCGTGGTATGGAAGCCTTTCAGGTAACCCAGTATCTGGATTACGTTAATATTATGACCTACGACCTGCACGGCGCCTGGAACCAGTTTGTTGGCCATAACGCAGCGCTGTTTGATACCGGCCAGGACGCTGAACTGGCAGCATGGAATTACTACAACACCAGCCAGTATCAGCAAATTGGTTACCTGAATACCGACTGGGCTTACCGTTACTTTCGCGGCACTATGCCGGCCGGTCGCATTAATATTGGTATTCCGTATTACAGTCGCGGCTGGAAAGATGTGCAGGGCGGCAGCTTTGGTTTATGGGGCACCGCAGCGCTACCAAACCAAAGCCAATGCCCGCCCGGCACCGGTGGCAGCACAGTAAGCCAGTGCGGTAATGGTGCCGTAGGTATTGATAATCTGTGGCACGACAAAAACACTCAGGGCAACGAGATGCCTGCAGGCTCTAACCCGCTATGGCACACCATGAACCTGGCCGAAGGTATCAGCGGCAGCTACTTCAGCCTGTATGATCTTGATCCGGCTAACCCTGAGCACCAGCTTAGCGGCAGTTACAGCCGCCACTATGATGCTACAGCCGTAGGCCCCTGGCTGTGGAATGCGCAAAAGCAGGTGTTTTTGTCGGTAGAAACCGAACAAAGCATCGGCACCAAAGCGCAGTATGTCATTGATAACGGCATTGGCGGTGTAATGTTTTGGGAACTTGCCGGTGATTACGATTGGGACGCAGCAAAAGGCGAGTACTTTATTGGCAATACACTGACATCGCTATTTTATAACAGCTTTAAAAATGCCAGCCCTTATAACGTAGTAAAAGCCGAACGCACCATGCCAACCCAGGCGGCAGATGTACGTTTAAGCATCAGTGATTTTAAGCTCGGCGATCAAAACTTCCCCATCAACCCCAAACTTACACTGACTAACCACAGCAACAGCACTATTCCCGGCGGTAGCAGTTTCAGCTTTGACGTGCCCACAGCAATACCCGATACCATCAGCGATCAAAGCGGTTTTGGTTTAACGGTGGTAGAAAGCGGCCGCAACGCCAGCGGCAATAATATCGGTGGCCTGCAAAATAACCTGCACCGGGTCGCGTTTAATCTGCCTGGCTACTTAAGTGTAGCCAGTGGCGAAAGCGTTACCGTTACGCTGAATTATCAGTTGCCTATGCCGATGCCGTCTAACTGGATCCTTAGCGCCAATGGTGACCACTATGCCTTTGCCGAAGAGTATCCGCAGTTGCCGGTTGTTAGCATCGGCAGTGGCGATGGCCCCGGTGACGGAGATGGCGACGGTAACGGCGAGAGTTGTGGCGGTATTACTGCCACTATTCACCCGTACCCGGCCTGGCCGCAACCCGACTGGGCCGGTAACCCCAGCCATGCTGTTAATGGTGATTACCTGTCTTATCAGGGCGGCGTTTACAAAGCTAACTGGTGGACAAACTCAGTGCCGGGCAGTGATGGCAGCTGGAGCTTTATTTGTAATTTATAAGCTGTTGCCAAGCGCAAAACGGTGAGTAGCAGACTTACCGCTTTTCCTTGCGAGGGTCGATGCCTTATCAGGGCGCCACAGAGTGTCTGAGTCCGCACGCCAGTGCGAACGACAAATTCGTCTGGAACGAATTTGAACAGCGAAGCTGGCCTGAAAGGGCGTGGGCAGGATGCTCACGCTAATTGCTGTGGCGAGCCTGAGAAGGTCTTCGACCCGGAGCGCCAAGCCTCATAACCAAGAGAAATCACTATGCAACCCAAACACTTACTCCCTACACTACTAACAACAAGCCTGCTATTTACCAGCCTGCAGGCCAGCAGCCATGGCTATGTCGACTACCCCAAAGCCCGCCAGCAAATTTGTAAAGACGACGGCGGCTACTGGTGGCCGGCTGATGGCAGCGGTATAGCTAATTCCGCCTGTCGCGCTGCTTACCAGCAATCGGGTGGCTATATGCTAACGCAGCACCATGAATTTTCGGCCAACGTTGCCGATTACCGCAATATGGCAGCAGTACAGGCCGTGGTCAGTGATGGCAGCCTGTGCGCCGGCGGCGACAGCCGCAAAAGTGGTATGGATATTCCATCGCCACACTGGCAGCGCACCAGCATTAACCTTGCACAAAGCAATGAGATCACACTGCGTTTTCGTGCCACCACACCACACAACCCCAGCTACTGGCAAATCTACCTGAGTAAACCCGGCTTCGACAGTGCCAGCGAAACACTCAGTTGGAACCAGTTACAGCTGATACACCAGCAAGCCGACGTGCCCGCCGAAGCCGGTTACTATAACCTTAATCTGCAACTACCTGCAGATCGCAGCGGCCTGGCCGTGCTTTACACCCGCTGGCAGCGGGTAGATGTGGTTGGCGAAGGCTTTTATAACTGCTCAGATATCGAATTAGTAAATGGCAACAGCGATACCCCGCCGGTGCTGTGGTTTGATAAAGGTGCTTTTGTTAACCTGCAAACACCGGCAGAAGTCGGCGGTTATGCTCAGCTACGGTTGTTTGATGCCAACGGGCAAGAACTGATAGACGAAAGCCGGCAGATCACCAACGCCAATATTGGCAATGCGCAATGGGCGACGGAGCTGGCCATGCAGGTAAACACTCAATACGGTAACCTGCTGCAAATTGGGGTGTTAAGCGGCGATAATGTCGTTTTTAGCAGCGATCTGGCAACTAACCGTGCCTATGTGCGGGATAACAGCAACTTTTATAACCTCGACCTGCGCCCGGCAGATAGCGGCGGCAATAACCCGCCTGGTAACTGCCCCGGTTACAACCTTAACAGTGTAAAAACTTACCCCGACTGGCCACAAGGCAACAGCCAGGGCCAGCCCGGACACGCCGCTGCAGGTGATCACCTTATCTACCAAAACGCACTGTATCAGGCCAATTGGTGGACCCAATCCATTCCCGGTAGCAACAGCAGCTGGACACAATTATGTAGCTGGTAAGCTGGCAGTATTGAGGCCGCCTGTGCGGCCTCAATTGTCAAAATATTTTACAACCTCTGTCACATTTACAATAAATCATAAATGTTAAACTAACACGCCATTGTTTTTACTATTGTAAATAATTGTGGTGCAGTTATTGCTTTGTTGGCGCTGTTGAATCAGCGGCCGGTGAGTCAAGGAGATGTTCTCTTACCGCCATTACATTGAGCAAAAGTTTGCCAGCGGTATTCAGCAAACCCGACTAACGGAAATCTAACGATGCTACACAAAACACTTGGCTTTATTGCCGTCTTATTCTCATCTACCGTCAGCTTTGCTGCCGACCAGCATACCCAAGATGGTGACATACGGGTAGAAACAGGAAATCAGTTCAACATATTATCCCGCTCCTCCCCTTTTGACCCGCCAGCTAACCATAGCTTCGTAGCAGATTCAGGGCCAGGTCTGGATACCGGTTGCACTTTCAACACCGATCCCGGACATCCACTGCTGATCGATGTAATGATTGACAAAGCTGTAGGCCCGGTCGATGCAAATGGTTATCTGCTAAATGCTGATGCTCTGATTGCTAAAGGGATAATTCCTTCTACTGTGGGTATTTTGATGCCTGCTTTTGACGTGGATGTTAACGGAGCACCACCACCGGAGCGCAATGAAGTGATATTTAACGGCCAATCGTTAGGTACCCTTACCGGCGATGATAATATCTGGATGCTGAACAACTTTAGCGTTGATATTCGGAGGATCAGATTCCCTGCACCGGGCAGTGGCGCCTCGCAAGCTAACCAGGTCCAAATTAATATCGACACCTTATCTAGTGGACGCTGGTGTACCTCAATTGACTGGGTCGCGCTGATCTTGGAAATTAAACCCGTTGTGGCGTTAAAACTAACACCGAGCAATAGCAATCCGGTATGGAAAGATAGTGCCACCCGGATAACCGACATTTTTGCCCAAAGCCTGGATGCTAATTGCAACCTGACAGACGATAGTAGTCCTGCAGCAGACAAACCTTTTTCAGCTGCCAGTGATGCCGCTCTGGTGGATGTGGATGCCCAGTTAAGCTCCTGTCCCAGCGATTTACTCAACGATGCACAGGTACAGGCGCAATGGGCAATTCAGGGCACGTCTAAGCAGGGTAGCGCATCCTGGACCGGCTCTGCCGGCACCGTGTCTATTGATGTGCCGGCCCAAATAGGAGCTTACAATGTCAGCTTTGACTATCAGGTGAATGGCGAGGCTTTGCCTACCGTTACCCGCACTTTGTACGTAACTAAACGCGCCCCTACCCTGGCCAAACCGCTGTCATACTGGTATGAGCAAGCGACTACCTGGGCCAGCGGCGAATCTGATGACCAGCAGATCCTGACCAAAGTATTGCAAGGAGTATACGGCTATGGCAACAGTCATTGGGAGTATGGCTATGGTGCACATGCCGGCCCATTTGGACCAGTAGTAAAATGTTCATGGACAGAGCTGATGGCCGACCCTATCAGTTGCAACTATTCAGACTGCTACGTATTCAGCGATGTGTTTGAAAATATGTCTGGTTTGTTGGGCGTCAGTGGACTTAGCCCGATCACGAAAGTTGGCAGCGCTGCAGATGGCCTTTTTATAACCAACGCGGCCCCCTCGCTCGACCCTGCCTTCCCCGGCAGTGCTAAACCGATAGGTGGTAGTTATGACCGGTATTTGTTCTCCACTCACAGCCTGCGCCTGCGCTCAGCCGTTTACTATGATGCCACCTTTAACGGCAGGTATAGTCAGGATGATGAATTTATTGCCTGGAATATCGACGGTGTGTCTGCCGATGGAAGAGGCCCGCATTATACTACGCAGGAAGGCGCAAAAATTTATCGTTATGCTCCGGCCATACCCAACAAGTACGAACAAGCCTGGGGGGCTTATGAATATCTGGCCCCGGTTCCTTTTGCTCCTGTGGTGCCACTCATAGATACCCCGCAACACGCCACAATGTCTGTACAAGCCGAAGCTGTATTTGAACCCCTAGATCAGGATAGCAACGATATGTTTGAGCAATTACAGGTCCGGCTGTCACTGGACTTCCCCGGCGCAGGCTTCTATTTCATTCAGGCATCGCTGACTAAAGATGGCTCACTGGTAGCCAACCGTACCAGTGATAATGATTCCAGACCGGTGAGTTTGTTTTTTGATGCGCCAGCAGCGGGTTCACATGAAATCAGCCTGCGTTTCTCCGGCCAGCAGATCCTCGAATCTGGTGTTGATGGCCCTTATGAACTCAATCTGCAGGCTGTAGGGCCTGGTGGTGTCCACTTTGCGGTATCTGCAGTGTCACCAATACTGGATCATCGCCTGTTTGGCGAGCGGCCGTTGTCTATACTGTCTGGAACCGATCAGGGTATTGATGTAGACGCCGACTCTCTGTTTGATTTGCTGCGTGTTCAGGTTGAGCTAAATGTTATGACAGCAGGCGAATATCAGGTTAAAGCCACACTGCTCGGTGCCGGCAACAGTGTGCAGAATATCCTGCTGCCTGTCACCCTGAGACAAGGCAGCCAAAGCCTTAGCCTGGATTTCTCCGGCGTGGCCATTTATCGCGCCCAAACGGACGGTCCTTTTGAGATTGCAATCAATATCGCCGATATGAATGATCGCACCGTAGCCAGCAAAACCCTGCTCAGCCAGCCCTATCAATATCTGCAGTTTGAAGGAGTGATCGAGTTCAGCGGCAACCTGCAGGCGCAGGGAATTGACAGCAATGGCAACGGCAGATTTGATCAGTTGCGGGTGGATATTCCGGTATTGAGCCGTACCATTGGTGACTTCAATATCAGAGCCACGCTCAGAGACAGCAGCGGCAATAAACTTTTGGTTGCTGAACAAAGTATCCGTTTTGACAACAGCAACCAGTTACTGCGCTTCCTGTTTGACGGTGCTGCTATATATAACTTGCAAATGGATGGTCCTTACACACTGACACTGATACTGGCTCAGACTGCCAACAACTATATATCTGATGTTGTTATTGTGCCGCAGACTACTCAAAGTTTCAGTTATGAAGAATTCGAAAATACCAGCCAGACATCACAATTGCGGCTTAATGGCAGCAACAGTGATCAGGGTATAGATACCAATGGCAACGGCCTGTTTGACAACCTGCGGGTAAACATCGGTATCGAGGTAGTACTGGCCGGCAATTATAACTGGACCGCCAGCTTGGTAGATGTTAATGGCAGGGTACTGTCTTTGGGCAGCAGTCAGGGCTTTCTGAATCAGGGTAATCAGTCATTAATCCTGAACTATCCCGGACACGCCATCGGTAGCAATGGCATAGCTGGGCCCTACACCGTTCGGGATCTACTGGTATTCAGTAATAACGGTGCCAATCTGGTGTCGACAGTCGGCGCCATCACCCAGGCGTATGCTGCCAACCAGTTTGAAGGTTATACCGGACAGGTCGAAGGCGATTTAGACGGTGATGGCGATGTCGACCGGCAAGATCTGGAATTATTGATGAGCCAGTTAAATCAACCCGTTAACGCTGGCAATGCCGCCATGGATTTGAATCGGGATGGCATTATCAACATCCTCGATGCACGCTTACTGAGGTTACGTTGCAGTCGTCCTCAATGTGCTGAGGAATGAACCTGATAAAGGAGCGGGGAAAATTAACACTTTCCCCGACATTTAAACTAACAAGGATAAGGATTAAAAAATGAGCATCAACCCAATAAAATTACTGCTAGGCTTGCTGATATTACTGGCATCTGGTTTTAGCCAGGCTGCACTTATCAGCATTGTTCCTTCACAAAGTTCTGTGCTACCCGGACAAAGCTTCGCTGTAGATATTGTGATTGACCAACTGGCTCCCGGCGGTGCGCCATCGCTGGGTGCTTTTGATCTGGTATTTACGTTTACAAGTGCGCGCCTGGGAGTGGATAGTACCGATGCAGATGCTGATGGTGTGCTGGATAACGTAATTATCGATCCGAGCGGCCAATTGGATTTATTCAATTTAGGTTTAAACATACTGGGAACTGAACTGCTGGCTCCGGGCCAACTACGAATTTTCGATTTGTCTTTTGACCTTCCCACTGATCTGAATAATTTTCAGGCCAATAGTTTTGTTCTTGCCAGCCTGACATTGATAGCACTAAGCCCCGGAAACGCAGATTTAACGATCAGCTTAAATGGCTTAGCCGATGGTTTGGGAAACGCGCTTAACAGTCAGATTATTAACGCTACAATGATGGTAGAAGGTACAGCTGCTATTTCAGAGCCTGCTACTTTGCTAATGATGTTGCTCAGCCTTGGTATCTTGATGGTTAGTATACGTCTTTCAAGGCCGTAACAGGCGAAGAATAAATATGCTTAAAAAGTAGATATACACCCACTAATCACCTAAAATGCCGACTTTGTCGCAGTTGCAGTTGGCATTTTGTCATCTTGCTGCCATCTTTAAGCCTTACACCTGTGTTGTCTTTTCAGAAGGAAGCCCCAAGCCCGTGCGTACTACTGAACTTGTTTCCGGTTTTCGTCAGTCTGCCCCTTATGTTAATGCTCACCGCGGCAAAACCTTTGTGGTAATGCTCGGTGGTGAAGCGATTAGCCAAAGTGGTTTTCGCAGCATTATTAACGACATTGCCCTGCTAAACAGCCTGGGTATTAAAATTGTGCTGGTGTATGGCGCAAGGCCACAAATTAATACAGCACTGCAACAGGCAGGTTTAGAGCCAACCTATCATAACCGCGTGCGGGTAACTGATGACGACTCGTTTAAGCTGATCAAACAAGTCGCCGGTGCGCTACAACTGGATATTACCGCCCGGCTATCGATGAGCTTAAGCAACACCCCCATGCAGGGCGCACAAATTAACGTGGTAAGCGGCAACTTTGTTATCGCCCAGCCACTGGGTGTCGATGAAGGTATCGACTATCACCACAGCGGCCGTGTACGCCGTATTGATGCAGCCGGTATCCGCCGCCAGTTGGATAACAACGGCATAGTGCTGATGGGGCCGATAGCCGCTTCGGTTACCGGTGAAAGTTTCAACCTTACCGCTGAAGATATAGCTACTCAGGTTGCGGTAAAACTAAAAGCCGACAAAATGATTGGCTTTAGTGAAATTGGCGGCATTGTTGGCGAAAATGGCGAGATAACGGCAGAGTTAATGCCAAACTACGCCGAAAAAATTATGCTGGATATGGAGCAAAAGCCCGATGCCTGCCCCGGCACACTGGCATTTTTGCATGCCGCTATTACTGCCTGCCGTGCGGGTGTACCGCGCTGCCACTTAGTTAGCTACGATGAAGACGGTGCCCTGCTGCAGGAGCTGTTCTCACGCGATGGTATCGGTACACAAATTGTAACTGAATCGGCAGAAAAGCTGCGGGCCGCAACTATTTCTGATATTGGCGGTATTCTGGATCTGATCCGGCCGCTGGAGCAACAAGGCCTGCTGGTGCGCCGCTCCCGCGAACAACTGGAAATGGAAATAAACCAGTTTACCTTAATTGAACGCGATGGTTTGGTGATTGGCTGTGCGGCGCTATATCCGTTTCCGGAAGAAAATGTCGGTGAATTTGCCTGCCTGGCGGTACACCCGGATTACCGTGATGCCGACCGCGGCAGCCTGTTGCTAAAAAGCATTATTCAGCAGGCGCGGCAACGTAAATACGACAAACTGTTTGCCCTGACCACCCGCAGCATTCACTGGTTTTTAGAACAGGGCTTTGAACTGTTAACGGTAGACGATTTACCAGCACAGAAAAAGCAGCTGTATAACTACCAACGCCGTTCAAAAATTCTGGCGATTACGCTGTAATCAGCCCGGCTGTTGTATCTGCGCGGCAACCTGCTTACCTAAGGCCCGCGCAGTAGTCCACTTACCACCCGACACGGTTAATAGCTGGCCCTGCCAGTTAAGCTGATATTCGCGGCTGGCTTTGCTGGCATTGGCCGTGCCGCCGAGTAAGGGCCGCACACCGGCAAAATCAGCCAGCACTGCACTGCGCTCACGTGCAGGTAAAAAGTAATGGTTATATACGCCCAATAAGTAATCGCGCTCGGCATCTGAGCATACGATGGGCTCATCCAATTGCTGACGCACTTCGGTAGTGCCCAGCAAGGTTTTACCCTGATACGGCAACACAAATACAATCCTCGCTTCGCCCGGCACCTCCAGCATATGGCCATAGCGGCTGATTGGCGGTAGCAATAAATGGCTACCGCGCACTAAATCCAGCGGCTGCTGCGGCAAGTCTGATTGTTGCAACAGTTGCTGGCTCCAGGGCCCGGCCACATTAACTATGCGGTCAAACTGCTGCCAGCCACTGCTTAGCAAAACCTTGCCTGTGGGGGTAACCTGTTGCACCGGGCTATGCTCAAAAATATGTACTCCGGCTTTGGTACATTGCTGCGCCATCCATAAGCCAAGTTTTTTATCGTCCATCTGACCATCAAAAAACAAATAAGCTCCGGTTAAACCTTCGCTGTTTAGTTGTGGTGAACAACGCAATGCCTGCGCAGCCGTTAACCAGCGATGGCGGCCAATACCCTTTCTGCCGGCAAAGGTGTCATACAACCACAGGCCTATTTTTAGTTGCCAGCGAGCCCGGTGCGAACTGTTATAAAGCGGGTATAAAATAGGCAGGCGGCGGGTTAGCTGCGGTGCTTTTTTAAGCCACCAACGCCGCTCCTGTAATGCTTCGTGCACCAGACGGAATTCCCCCTGCTCTAAATAACGCAGGCCGCCATGCAGCAGCTTTGAAGATGCCTGGCTGGTAGCCTGCATCAGGCCGTCACGCTCAAACAGGCTAACATCATGCCCGGCCAGTGCCAATTGCCAGGCACTGCTTAAGCCATTAATGCCACCACCTATTACTGCTACTTTCATATGTTATCCCCGCTTGATCTGGAGAAGCCTGCAACTGTTAACTACACTTTTCATGCGTGCCATAAAGCCTTACCAACCACTCCGGCAGCAGTCGCACTAACACAAACTCTCAGCACCAACAGTACCACCAGATGTACTGTATATCAGCATATTATGGAGCATACATTATGAGGAACTATCTTAAATGGCAGCTTATTTTGCTGTTTCTGATACAAGGCTGCAGCGACGCGCCCAATATCAAGGAGCAGTATGCCAAAGACCTGCCTGCACACTGGCAACTGGAAAGTTTTAAAATTGAGGCCGAAGAACAAAGAGGCACTAAGGTTGACCCTGTGTTCGAGTACCGCTTTATTGCCGAAGTATCACCCAAGGAGCATCTGCATCAGCGTGTTGGCCGCTTAATGGACACCGATATTGTCAGTGTTGTTGTGAAGAAAGGCACAGAAAGCAAACTACATGGCAAAGCCCACGCCAGAATGTACCAGGGCGAATGGCAGACGCAGTTTAATATGGAAAGCAGCCCACCCGCAGATGGCAGCCCGCTGTCTGCTTACAAAGATAAAGTCGTGGTGCAGGGCAGCAGCGATTATAAAAAGCTGATCAAAACTACCAGGCAGCAACTGGAAAAATTAGAACAACAGATCCTGCAGGACGATCAACGCTTCCAGCAAGGCCTGACTGAATATAATACGTTGTCACAAGAGCTGGCCGAAAAATCCCGTTTATCGTCCGAACAATTAAACAAGCAACAGCAAGATTACCAGCAGCAGCGTAACGTACTGTATAGCCAAAGCCGGGCGCAAAGCCAGGATGCGCAGCAGCAACTACAGGCGCAACGCCAGCAGCAAACCGGTGTATTTAAACAACAATACGACGCGGCAGTTGCCGAGGCAGATAAAGAGCACAGGCTAAAAACGGCTGAATTCAGCGCCGAGAAAACCAAGCTGCGGCAATGGCGCGACACTGAACGCACAGCAGCACGCAGCAGTAATAATGCGGAAGCAGAAGCCGCACGCAAAAGCATGGCCCGGGCCGACTACACTGTGCACAAAGCCAGGCTGGATGAACAATTACGCAGTAAAAACCAGGAAATTGAGCAAAGCTATAACCAGCAACTGGCTCAGGTTCAGGCCAGAGAGGCAGAACACAATAACAACCGGCGTGATAAACTGGCCGCCTTGAATACCGAGTATCGCAGCCAGGTTGACAATATCAGCCAGCAGCTTGCAGCCCAGGGCTCAGCCCAAAATGCCGAGCTTAACAGCAGCCAGAAACAACAGCAGGAAGATTTAGATAAAGTGCTGACGTCGGCACGTAATTCACATCAGGCCCTGCAAAACAACAACAATCAGCAACTAACAGCAAAGCGTCAGGAGCTAGACAAACTGCAACGCGACATGGCAGCTAACCGCAGCAGTTATGCCCAGCAGGCCCGAGTACTGCAACTGCTGGAGCCGGATACTTAAAGCAATACCAAATCATCGCGGTGCACTACTTCCTCACTCGGGCAATAACCGAGTAAATCCGCAATTTGCTGGCTGTGGGCACCGCAAATCCGCTTTAATTCAACAGCGCTGTACTGGCTGATGCCTTTTGCCAGTTGCTTGCCGCCGCTATCGCATAGCCAGATAGCATCGCCTTTATCAAAATCACCTTCAGCGGTAACAATGCCTTTGGCCAGCAGCGATGCCCCCTTGTGCAGCAGCGCCTGCACTGCACCGCTATCCAGCACAATACTGCCATGGCTTTTCAGGCTGTGCAGCAACCAGTGTTTTTTTGCACTGAGCCGGTCTTGCTGGCGCACAAATAAAGTACCGGCTTGCTCTCCTTTGAGTAAAGTCTCAAAACTTTCCGCCTTCTGGCCGTTAATAATCAGCGTATCTACCCCCAACCGGGTAGCTTTTTCTGCCGCCTGAATTTTGGTTACCATGCCGCCGGTACCAATGGCGTGGTGGCTACCACCGGCCATGGCATAAATACCGGCATCAACCCGCTCTACTCTGGGGATAAAACGCGCATCTGGCGTGGTTCTGGGGTTGGCGCTGTACAGGCCGTCGATATCCGAACAAATAATCAATACATCAGCATCAACCAGTACCGCCACCATAGCCGCCAGATTGTCGTTGTCGCCCACTTTCAGCTCGGCGGTGGCAACACTGTCGTTTTCATTTACTACCGGCAGCACCTGATTTGCCAGCAAAGTACGCAAGGTGTTATCGATATTAAGATAACGGCGCCTATCGGCCAGGTCATCGTGCGTCAGCAAAATCTGCGCGCAGCGAAAATCGAATAAATGGCTCCAGGTAGCCATCATCTGGGTTTGACCAACCGCGGCCATAGCCTGCTTAATATTAATAGGTAACGGATGGTGTGAGAAAGCAATGGCCGAGCGCCCGGCAGCCACACTGCCGGAAGACACCAGCACAACTTCAACGCCTTGCTGGCGGCATTCGCTGATAAAGCGGGCAATGGCGAGCAAATAACGGGTAGAACACCCTTTGGCATCGGGGGAAATCAGCGCACTGCCTACTTTGATCACAATGCGCCTCCAGGCTGAATTTAACATAGACACACCTTCACGCTGCTATAGTGCCAGCAGCTTAAAGTTCAGGCGTCTATATGTCTATTTAATTTTGTGCACGGGCCACTTGTACCTCACAGTTGCCGGGCAATAAATGGGTAAAACCACCATAGGCTGAAATAACCAGTTGCTCGTTTGTCAGCTTTCTTACCTGCCAGCTAACCTGGCCGCTGCCAAAGGCCGGGTGATCAATCACAAACGAGCCTGGAGTCTGGCGAATAGCATATCTGAAAGTGTCTTGCCGCTGGCCCTGACTAATATGCTGCACCATCTGGCGCTCACTGAAAATCCAGGTTTTGCGCATAGCGTTATCCAGTGTCACAGTACCGTCAAGTGCCACCGAGGTGCCAATTTCACACCAACTACCAGAAATCAGCTGATTAATATCCACCACCGGCTGCTCACCAAAGCGGATATCTACTTTTACTTCATTACCTCCACGGCAGGGCTCGCCCTGAAATACCACATCGCCGTTAGCTGCCGTACATTTATACACTTCAGCACTGGCATAAGGCACTACCAACATAGCAGCGAGCAACAAATATAAACGTATTATTATTGTCATGATTCAATCCCTTAAAGCACACCGGTAAACGGCATGCTGACAAAGTCCTGCTTACAATACTGAAAAAACCACCTAAAGTGAATCAAGCTTACATAAATATACAAAATAGCAACAAAACCTTTCTCATAGTTTCGTTATAGTTCAGCCCGAATTCAGTTGTCAGTACTATGCTAAACAGAATAATTTATCGGGAGTTTATTATTATGCGCCGTTCAGCTTTGTTAGTATCTTTATTATCTGCCAGCCTGGTGATGGCCGGTTGTGCATCTACAGAATATTCCAATACCGCCAAGGGTGCGGCTATAGGCGGTGTAGTGGGTGCCGTTGCAGGTAAAGCCACCGGTAACCATAAAGACAAACGTCTGGTAATTGGTGCTGCTGTAGGTGCTTTAGCCGGTGCAGCTGTCGGCAGCTATATGGACAATCAGGAAAAAGCGCTGAAAGAAGAATTAAGCGGCAGCGGGGTAAAAGTAGTACGCGATGGTGACAAATTACGCCTGGATATTCCTGCCCAGCTAACATTTGATATTAACCGCTCAGACATCCGCTCTAACCTGTTCCCGGTATTCAATGATATTGCCAAGGTACTGCGCGATTATGAAAAAACTATGCTGGTTATTGCCGGCCACACTGATGACACCGGCGCCTATCAATACAATATGACGCTATCGCAGGCGCGTGCAGACAGCGTTAAACAGTACCTGACAGCACAAAATGTGCAGGCTATCCGTATTGAAACCCAAGGCTATGGCCCAAGTTACCCAATAGTACCAAACACCTCTGAGGCTAACCGTGCCCTGAACCGCCGGGTAGAAATTCATATTGAGCCGATAGTGCAATAAGCATTACGCTTAAAACAAAAAAGCGGCCACAGCCGCTTTTTTGTTTTTATAGGCCCGGATTATTGTTCTACTGTCTCTGCAGGCACAATATCCAACAGCTCTACTTCAAATACCAGTACGCTGTTTGGCTTAATAACGCCCATATCGCGTTCACCGTAAGCCAGCTCTGACGGAATAGTAAACTTAAACTTAGAGCCTACGTTCATCAGTTGTACGCCTTCTGTCCAGCCCGGAATAACGCGGTTTAACGGGAACTGTGCCGGTTCGCCACGATCCAGTGAACTGTCAAACTTAGTGCCATCGGTTAAGGTACCAACGTAATGTACTTTTACTGTGTCTGTTGCTGCAGGTTTTGCACCTTCTGCCGCTTGCAACACTTCATACTGTAAGCCTGAATCAGTAACTTTTACGCCTTCTTTCTTAGCGTTTTCTTCTAAGTAAGTTTTACCGGCTGCAATAGCCTGAGAAGCTTCAGCTTCCATTATTGCAGCTTGTTTTTCACGGAATTGTTCTTCCAGCGACGTCATCATGGTTTGCACTTCTTCTTCGGTCAGTGCAGTTTTATCAGCAATGGCGTCTTGTACACCGCGTAAAATTAATGCGCTGTCCAGCGACAGGCCCATTTTGCTGTATTCGTCCAGCGTGCTGTCCAGATAACGGCCAACAGACACACCTAAACTATAAGATTGTTTTGCTTCGTCAGTATCCAGCGCAGCTGGCTTTTGCTCTGCTTCTTTCTGACAGGCTGCAAGAGTGATAACAGCCACTGCGACCAGTGACATTTTGGTAACTAAGCGCATTCGGTTCTCCAAGATTTACGCAGCCAGGCTGCAAAAGTATGTTTTAATAGTGTCCAATGAACTGACCTATACTAACGGTTTGTGCGGATGAGGTTAACACCCGACATGAAATATCCTGTGTTTTTTCTGCTATTACTGCTTGGCGGCTGCGAAAAACTGACATCAACGCCGCCCTTGCAGCAATTTCCGCATGTCGCACAAGGCAGCTACGCCGCAGCTTTGTCAGATGATGGCCGCTACAGTGCCGTATCATCTATTCAGGATGGCGTGGCATTGTGGGATTTGCAAACCAATGCCTTAAAATACCAGTGGAAGCATAAAGACAACGCAGAAAACCTGGTATTCAGTCTGGCTATTAGCAATAACAACAGCCATGTACTAACGGCCGATCAAAATACTTATGCGCTATGGCAGGTAAGTAACGGCGAAAATGTCGGTTTTTGGCAGTTAGATGCCGCCACTGTGCGTGATGTTGCGGTATCAGACAACGGCGCACATTTACTGATTGGCAAAAGCAATGGCGGTGTGCAGCATATTACACTGGCATCCGGCCGGCGGCTGGAGTTTTTAGGCCATACCGAGCGCATTAACAGTGTAGCCATGTCACCCAATGGCCGCTATGCCCTAACCGGCGGCAATGACTACAAAGCACATTTGTGGGACACACAGAGCGCGCAAATTTTATATAGCTTCAGCCACCCCAGCCGGGTAACCAAAGTCGCGCTGGACCCGCAAGGCCGCTATGCCTTTACCGCCGACAGCCAGGATTTAGCACAAATTTGGGACATTCAAACCGGCCAATTAGTCAGTGCATTAAAATTCACCGCCCGCCAGCAAATATTCAGTGCGGTACGTTTTAGCCGCGATGGTAAATATCTGGCTACCGGCGCCCCCACGCGTAAACTGGCGTTATGGGATGTACAAAGCGGCCGCGAGTTACAGCAATGGCAGGTTGGCGTAAAACCAGACAGCCGCCCACCCAGTGCAGTAGTGCATGCGGTAGCCTTTTTAACAGATAATAAGCTGATAAGCGAAAGCTCCAGTGGCATAGCCGAAGTATGGGAAATAACACATGACACCAAGTGAGCGGGAATTACAGCTGCATATTGTTGAACTGGAAAGCAAGCTGGCGTTTCAGGAAGATACGGTAAACAGCTTAAGCAATGAATTGCTGGAGCACCAAAAACGCATAGACCGGCTAACACAGCAGGTAATGCTGCTGGCCGAGAAACTACGCAACCTGCCGGATGATCAGGGTATATTGCGACCGGAGGAAGAGCCACCACCGCCGCATTATTGATTTTATTCTGGCTTAAAAACACCAATAACCTGCTCGGCGGCGCGGCTGGCTTTGGCTATCTGCGCCTCGGGCTGCACCATCTGGTGGCCACATTCCACGCACTCGACTTTTTCTACGTTATTTTCCAAAAACAACATCAGCGTATCCATCGCTTTGCATTTCGGGCAGCTGGCACCGGCAATAAAACGTTTCTTTTTACGTGTTGTCATCTTGTATCTCATTTCTCAGTGGCAGCAATTTTATCCGGCAAGCCTTGGTTTGTTGCGGTTATACGGGTAAATTAGCAACCCAATTCAGTACACAGGAAAAAACATGATCCAACTGCAACAGGTCGAATTGCGCCGTGGTATTCAGTGTTTGTTTCAGGGCGCCGATCTTACCGTATTTCCGGGGCAAAAGGTGGGAATTGTCGGCGCAAACGGCTGTGGTAAATCCAGCTTGTTTGCCTTACTGCAAAATAAACTGCACGCCGACGCAGGCTCTGTCAGCATTCCGGCCAGCTGGCATATTTCTACCGTAGCCCAGGAAACACCAGCGCTTGACTGCAGCGCCATGGATTATGTACTGCAAGGCGACGAGCAACTGTTTCCGTTATTGTTAAAAGTGCGTACCGGTTGCAGCGAAAGTGATCTAGCCGCAATACACCTGCAAATTGAAGCCTTAGACGGCTACCGTGCAGAAGCCAAAGCCGGTATTTTGCTCGACGGCCTTGGTTTTAGCGGTGAAGCACAGCAGCAGGCAGTAAAATCATTCTCAGGTGGCTGGCGTATGCGGTTAAACCTGGCGCGGGCGTTAATGCAACGCGCCGAACTGCTGTTACTGGATGAACCGACCAACCACCTCGATTTAGACGCCGTATTGTGGCTGGAAAAATATCTGAGTAACTATCAGGGTACCTTGCTGCTAATCAGCCACGACCGCGATTTTCTCGATGCGGTAACCGACAATATTGTGCACATAGAACGCCAGACCCTGACCTTATATAAAGGTAACTACAGCCAGTTCGAGCGCCAGCGCGCCGAGCAGTTATCGCAGCATCAGGCAAACTTTGACAAACAGCAGCGCCAGGTGGCGCACCTGCAAAAGTTTATCGACCGTTTTAAAGCCCAAGCCACCAAAGCGCGGCAGGCACAAAGCCGTATTAAAGCGCTGGAGCGCATGACCATACTGGCACCGGCGCATGTAGATTCGCCATTCAGCTTTAGTTTTCGCGAACCCAAAGCACTGCCTAATCCATTAATAAAAATGGAAAATGTGCAGGCCGGTTATGCCGACAAAATTATTTTAAGCCAGATTAAATTTCAGCTACTGCCCGGCAGCCGCATTGGTTTACTTGGCCGCAACGGTGCCGGTAAATCTACGCTAATTAAGCTTTTGTCTGGTGGTATGGCACCGCAAAGCGGTGAAGTATGGTATGCCAATGGCGTAAGTCTGGGCTATTTTGCCCAGCATCAGTTGGAAACACTGCGGCCGCAGGATTCACCACTGCAGCATCTGGTGCGGTTAGACCCGTTGGTGCCCGAGCAAAAGTTGCGCGACTTTTTAGGCGGTTTTGGCTTTCACGGCGATAAAGCGCTGGAAGCCTGTGCACCATTTTCCGGCGGTGAAAAAGCCCGTTTAGTACTAGCGCTTATTGTTTACCAACGCCCCAACCTGTTGCTGTTGGATGAACCAACCAACCACCTTGATTTAGATATGCGTGAAGCTATCGTTATGGCGCTGCAGGAATTTGAAGGCGCTATTGTTATCGTATCGCACGACCGCCACCTGCTTAGCAGCTGTACCGACGAGTTTTATTTAGTTGCGAATGGCCGTGTAGCACCGTTTGACGGCGATTTAGCCGACTATTACCAATGGCTGCAACAAGACGCCCGGCAAGCAGCCAATGCCGCCCAGGCTGAGGCTACTGTTAGCAGCAACGTGGTACGTAAAGACCAAAAACGGCTGGAAGCCGAGCTACGTAATTTGCTACGCCCGATAAAGCAAAAAATAGAAAAACTGGAACAACAGCAAGAAAAGCTGACCAACGAGCTGGCAGCCATTGAGCAGAAAATGGCCGATCCGGATATCTACGACGCCAAACGTAAGGCCGAGCTAACAGAACTGCTGGCAAAACAGGCCGCGGCCAGCAGCAGCTTAAACAGCACAGAAGAAGACTGGTTTATGGCCCAGGACGAACTGGAGCAAAAAACTGAGCAGTTCTGGAGCAGTAATGCTTAATAGCGGCAGAAAAAATGCCTGAAACCATTACGCCAGACAAGTTGTGGCAGTTTAGCCTGCAGTTGTATCCGCAGGTTAAACCGCTGTGCCTGCAATGGCAGGACGAGCTTGGCGCAAATGTAAACCTGCTGCTGTTACTGTGCTACTTAGAGCGGCAGCAACGTAGTTTAAGCGCCGCTGAGCTGCAGCAACTGGCAGCCCAGCTAAACAACTTTAGTGCACAGTTTACCAAGCCATTGCGCGCACTACGTAAAAATACCGCTATTGCCGCGATAACACCGGCACAACAGCAAAGCTTAAAACAGGCTTTGTTGCAGGCTGAACTGACACTGGAACAGTTAGAACAGCAACTACTGCTGCAACACTGCCCGCCGCTAAGCAAGCAAGCCTCCCCGCTGCTGGAGCTGTATTTGGCCCAGCTTAAAGCTGATAACAACGCCGACAGCGCTATGCTGGCCGCGCAAATAATTGATCTGCGTCAAACTTACCAACGCTTAAACCAACACGGCGGCTGATCTTTGATCTATATCAGCTGAGCGAGTTATAGCTTTACCTACACTTGCCATAACAACACAGCAAGAGGGCAAGGTTATGAACCTGTGGCAGGAATTTTTAAACGATCCGGTAATTTTTATCTCTTTTACCGGTTTGGCTATTGTGATTGGCTTATGTATTTTTTACGCCGTGTACTTTATGTATAAGGTTGGGCACGAGCAGCCAGACAATAAATAAAGTGCAACATTAGCCTACATCGAGATACTGCAGTTTATCCGGTACACCATTCCAGCTATCGGCATCTGCTGGTGCTGGTTTTACTTCGCGGATATTTGGCCACAGCGCGGCCAGTTCGGCATTTAACTGAATAAAACCGTGCTGCTCTGCCGGCACCTTGTCTTGCTGCACTATGGCATTGGCCGGACATTCCGGCTCACATAGGCCGCAATCAATGCAAATAACCGGATCGATAGCCAAAAAATTAGGCCCCTCAAAAAATGCATCTACCGGACATACCGCTACGCAGTCGGTGTATTTGCATTTTATACAGTTATCCAGCACCACAAAGGCCATAGTGTATTGGTTCCTAATGTTTCAGGCTGGCGATCATACTGCAGCGCTGGAAAAAAACAAACTATCAGCTGCTATGGGGCACGAACCTGACAACTCACGCTAACACGCCGTGAACCCATCCCTGGGGCTCGATTATAAACTTCATCCATGAAGTTTATCCTATGGATCAGCAGAGCTGTTCAAATTCGCTCCCGGCGAATTTGTCAGCATCCTGGCCTGCAACGGTTAGCTTAGAGTAGTCAGGTTCTCGCTGAAAAGTCCGTCAGTTTTAAAACGAATACGGACAATGCCTCAGGCTTGGCGTAAAATAGCCGCTATCTTGTGAGCTGCCCGCTTGTTGCTGCGCAGCAATGACACCGATTTGGAACCCCTATGCTGCGCCTGACCGAAATAAAACTGCCGTTAAACCATGATGAAAATGCCATTAATGCCGCTATTGTGGCCAAACTTAAGCTAAAACCAGAGCAACTGCTTAGCGTTCATGTGTTTAAGCGCGGTTTTGACGCACGCAAAAAAACCGATATCCAGCTTATTTACACCCTGGATATCGAGGTAGATAACGAAGCAGCACTGCTGGCAACATTTGCCAAAGATCAGCATGTCAAACCAGCGCCAGATACCCGCTACAAGTTTGTCGCTCAGGCTCCGGCCACGTTAAGCGAGCGCCCTGTTGTGATCGGCCTGGGCCCTTGTGGTTTATTTGCCGGTTTGTTACTGGCACAAATGGGCTTTAAACCCATTATTTTAGAGCGCGGCAAAGAAGTACGTGAGCGTACTAAAGACACCTTTGGTTTTTGGCGCGATAAAGAATTAAACCCCGAATCAAACGTACAGTATGGTGAAGGCGGCGCCGGTACTTTTTCCGATGGCAAGCTGTACAGCCAGGTAAAAGACCCGAAACATTATGGCCGCAAAGTAATGAGCGAATTTGTTGCCGCCGGTGCGCCAGACGAGATTATGTATGTTAGCAAACCGCATATCGGTACTTTTAAGCTGGTGGCGATGGTAGAAAAAATGCGGGCAGAAATTATTGCGCTGGGCGGAGAAATTCGCTTTAGCAGCCGGGTAGACGACTTGCATATTGAAGATGGCCAGTTAACCGGCTTAACACTGTCTACCGGTGAGAAGTTGTACAGTAAGCACGTGGTGCTGGCGGTAGGCCACAGCGCACGCGATACGTTTCAGATGCTGTATGACAAAGGCGTGTATGTAGAAGCCAAACCGTTCTCTATCGGCTTTCGTATTGAACATGAGCAGTCAATGATTGACGAGTGCCGCTTTGGCCCTAACGCCGGTAACCCGATTTTAGGCGCCGCCGATTATAAATTAGTACACCATTGCAGCAATGGCCGCAGCGTTTACAGTTTTTGTATGTGCCCCGGCGGTACTGTGGTAGCCGCTGCGTCAGAGCCCGGCGGCGTGGTTACCAACGGCATGAGCCAATATTCACGCCACGAACGCAATGCCAACAGCGCTATTGTAGTGGGTATAGACCCGGAGCGTGACTACCCCGGCCACCCGCTGGCAGGTATAGCATTACAGCGTAAGCTGGAGCAGCAGGCATTTAAACTCGGCGGAGAGAACTACCACGCCCCGGCCCAGCTGATTGGCGATTTTCTGGCCGGTAAACCCTCTACCGGGCTTGGCGAAGTTAAGCCGTCTTATACACCCAATATCACCCTGACGGATTTAGCCCAGTTGCTGCCGGATTTTGCCGTTACCGCTATGCGTGAAGCCATACCGGCATTTGATCAACAAATTAAAGGCTTTGCCAAAGCTGATGGTTTACTAACCGGCGTAGAAACCCGTACCTCGTCACCCATTTGCATTAAACGTGGCGCGGATTACCAAAGCATTAATATCAAAGGCCTGTACCCTGCCGGCGAAGGTGCCGGTTACGCTGGTGGTATTTTGTCGGCCGGTATAGATGGTATTAAAGTAGCTGAGGCTGTAGCACTGGCAATGTTGGCTTAAACGGGCGCAGAGGGCGCAGAAACCCGGTGTTTTACTGCTGTAGCTTCACTTAACATGATTCTGTTGCCGCCGGCTTTTTTTGCCAGATACATGGCATTGTCGGCGCTGAGTATTAATGTTTGTACTTCTTTGCTGTGTTGTGGATACAACGCCACACCAACACTGGGTAACACCTGCAGGGCGTTACCAGATACATTAAAGGGCAGGTTTAGCGCCTGGCGGATTTTCTCTGCCAGTAGCAAAGCCAAATCTTCATTATCTATTTGCTGCAATAAGATAACAAACTCATCGCCACCAAAGCGGGCTACGGTGTCGCTGCTACGTAAGCAACATAGTATCCGCTGGGCGGTATGCTGCAGTAATTCATCACCAATATGATGGCCGTAATTATCATTAATCTGTTTAAACTTATCTAAGTCCAGATATAACAACGCAAACTGGCTTTGCTCACGTTCAGCCGTTGTCAGCGCCAGCTGCAGCCTGTCGTAAAACAGTTCACGGTTTGGTAATTGCGTTAACTGATCATACAGAGCATTGCGGTGCAGCCGGTCCAGCATTTGTTTACGCTCTATGGCTACCGCCACCTGTACGGAAACAAATTCGAGTAACTCCATTTCACTATTACTGTAACGGGGGGCGTCTGCACTGTTTTGCACCATTAGAGCGCCCATAACAGCCGTGTGTGATTTTAACGGCACACCAAGCCAGTTTATTGCGGCACCGGCTACCAACTGCTGTAATTTTGCCGGCAGGTCCGCTTTATTATCACCGGTAAGCAGCACAGTTTCTGAACGCCTGACCACCTCAGCACATAATGCCAAAATATCAAAACCTGAGGCTACTGCACTTGCTTGCAGTAGCGAGTCATAGGCAAAATCCAATTGCCCGCCGTTTGCACCTGGCAATACGATAGCAAAACGGCATATGGGTATTAAGCCAGCAATAATATACTGAATGCTGCGATATAACGCTGGTAAGTCGTCGCTGGCAAAGGCAGCTTCTGAAATAGCGTAAATTGCTGCCTGGCGCGCTTCAATTTTTTTGCTGCGGGTAATATCACGTGCTACTGCCACGCGGCGTTTATCTGTCTCTGACCAACGGGCTGACCACAGCAAATACACTGTCTGGCCATCTTTGCGGATATAGCGGTTTTCAAAATCTACTTTTACCGCACCGGCATTTATTTCACTGGCCGTTTGCAAGGTGCGGGCTCTGTCATCCGGGTGTACCAGTTCAATCATTGGCCGCCCCAGCATTTCCTGTGGGGTATAACCAAAAATACGTTCAGCTCCTGCGCTGACAAATTCAAACCGGCCATCTTTGTCCACTACGCAGATGGCATCCAGCAGTAAATCAATATACTGGCTAAGAGCTTTGTAACTGTCAGTATTCATAACACTGCGAAACTACTACAACAGAGAATTAGTTAAACCTTAGCATGGTTCGGCAAGGATATCAGGTGGTACAGGCCGGTTTACATAAAATAAAGCTAATATTCTTACTGCAGTATCCGGCATTGCATGGGCTGAGCATAACCGGCCAATTTCAACAGGGCGATATTGTCTTGTCTGTCCCACAGTATTACGACATCCTCCAGATTTGGCTGCGGGTTTACATTGGGTGTAAAGGGCAGATCGCGGGCAATAATACTCAGGTAACGGCTGTCGCCTGCTGCTTTACCCTCGCCTTCCCAACAGCCGGCATAGGCGCAGGCACTAACAGAGCCGTTGCTGGTAAATGCCAGGCTCATTGGTGTGAAATCTCCTGCCGCAGTAGCATAACAACGCCCCTCGCTGCAGCTAATTTCCAGATCAGGGTTAGTGCAATTTACTGTGGCCGCCTGCAGCGCAAAGCTGCTTAAAACTATCAATAATGCAGTAACTGTTTTCATAAAGTTTTGCCATTAAAGTTTGCTGCAGCTAATTTAAATTTTTTCCATCTTAAGCTCTTTAATTAACTGCTGGCAATTGCGCCATACCAAAGCGTAAATAGTCAGTTGCGGGTTCGCCCCCAGGCTGGTTGGCAGGATAGAGCCGTCGAATACCGACAAGTTGTGCAGTTGATGATGGCGGCCATTTTGGTTTACCACGCCGTTGGCCACGCTGGCACTCATATTACAACCGCCCATTACATGGGCTGATACTACTGTTTGCTTAAGCGCCTGCATTGGCAACGCCAATATAGCGCGCTTTGCTTCGCCCCAGTTGTTATACAGGTTGGCATCGTGATGTATTGGCAGTACCTTTTTAGCCCCGGCAGCAAATTGCAGCTCAGCCATCGATAGCAACGCCTGGCGCATACCCTGCCACAGATAATCGCTGATCGGGTAATCCAGCACCGGTTGCTGTGCTGCATCTAATTGCACCGTACCACCCTGGCTTTGCGGGTGAAAACCATCGCGCAGCAGCGCTATAGTGACCTGTAAATGGTTAAATTGCTGCATCAGCGCGGCATGCTGCCCGCCGGTGCCTGTTAACTTGGTTGCCATTAACACCGGGTGCAGCGGCGGCACTTCCAGTTTATACCCGGCTTTATCGCTGTTATCCGGCCAGACAAACTGATCAGAGTATATTGATTGCGGCGCACCGCTGTGGCCGTTAATAGCCTCTTCAAACAAAGCACCGGAAATCACTGTCGGGTGTAAATACGTATGCTTGCCTAAGCGGCCGGACGGATTGGGTACCTTTGAACGTAGCAATAACGCCGGTGAACCAATGGCACCAGCGGCAACAATATAATGTTTCGCTTTAATGCAAATACGGACATCGCTGCGCGGCTGAAAATATTGATCTACCGGCACGGCATCCAGCCCCGTTATGCTATCGCCCTGCCAGTGAAGTTTACGTACCGAAATACGCGATATCAGTGTGGCGCCAAGCGCCATCGCCGCCGGAATGGTACTTACCAGCATCGATTGTTTGGCGTTAATCGGGCAGCCCATACCGCAATAACCTAAATTGGCACAACCATTAACGTTGCGGTTAATTACCGTGTACTGCCAGCCCAGCTTTTGGCAGCCTTGCTGCAGTTTGGCGTTATTAGCATTGGGCGGCACCGGCCAGGGCTGAATATTCAGCCGCTGCTCTGCCATCGCAAAATAAGAGGTTAGATCATCAGCCCCACTAAAATTGACACCAAACTCAGCATGCCAGTAGTCTAATGTTGGCTTTGGTGTACGAATTGATGTCGTCCAGTTTACCGTGGTAGAACCGCCGACGGTACGACCCTGTAAAATACCGATGGCCTGATCGCGGGTTTTACGCGCAGCCCCTTCCTGATACAACTGAGGATAAGCCCAGCGCTCTTGCATAACAAAATCATCGCGGCTGTAGTACGCCCCTTCTTCTAACAGCAGTACCTTAAAACCAGCCTGTGCCAGTTGTTCTGCAGCAATACCGCCGCCGGCGCCAGAGCCGACAATAACGATATCCGCTGCAAACTGCCGGTTTTGCGTAAACTGGCTGGCATCAAGATGGCGAGTCATCATGTATTTATCTCACTAATCTGCTGCAATAGTTGCGACAAGGAAATTCTCACTTCGCCGCCTTCGACAGCACGTCCCTGTGCTGTCTCAGCCTCCGCGGCATCCCTGCCGCTGCTACGTAAGAACACCTTGTCACAACTTGTCGTGCCATCTGTCAAACTTATCTAAACCTTGGCGCGCTATAATCCAGCGCTTGCCAGTGCTCACTCTGGCCGTAATAGGCACCGAACAACAGTTCACGCAGGCCATGGTAGGCTTGCTGCAATAAGCACAGGTAGCTGTCGCGCCACTGGTTTAGCAACTGCAACCGTTGGCTTATCGAAAGCTGTGCTAAGGCAGTAATATGGCCGGTTAATGCCAGCTGCGTAACCCGGTTGGCCAGCAGGTTAAATAGTTGATGCAACTCCTGCTGCTGGCGCTGTGGCAAAAACGGCATAAAGTCAGAAATGGCAGTTTTAGTGCGGTTAATTTCAGTGGCAGCTAAAGTCGCATCCTGTGGCAAAGCACCGTACAATAACGCAGGTAATAAAGCAGACAGTACCAGGTCGCGGTTATCATTATGCTGCTGCAGGCTGCGCTGCCAACTTAAGCTACCGATACCTAAGCTGGTGGCAGTACCTAAGGCTATGCCAGATAAAATAAATTGCCGCCGATCCATAATGCTGCGCCTGCAGTAAAAACTCACTTATTGTTTATCAGGATACGCTACTTTGCAAGACCAGATCAGACCAGTAAGCCATACACCGTTTCAGCCTGCCTGGTGGCTGAAACATGCGCATCTGCAAACCATTTTTGCCAAATATTTAAGCCCGAAACACCGGCTGAACACTGAAGCAGAAACAATATCCCTGCCAGATGGCGATGAAGTACAGCTAAACTGGCTACATAGTAAAACCGGCAGCAACAATACCCCCATAATTATTTTACTGCACGGTTTAGCCGGTGATATTAACAGCCATTATATTCAGGCAATGCTGGCCCAATGCCATACGCTTGGCTGGACAGCGGTATTGCTGCATTTTCGTGGTTGTAACGGCAAACCGAATAAACTGCCCCGCGCTTATCATAGTGGCGATACTGCCGATACAGCACTGGTGATAACAGAAGTTAAGCGCCGTTACCCGAACCGGCCATTGGTGGCGGTAGGTTATTCGCTGGGGGGCAATGTATTGCTGAAATACTGCGGCGAGCAGGCCGGGCAAAACCCGCTATCAGCCGCCGTTGCTGTGTGCCCGCCGCTATCGCTGTCGGCCTGTGCTAAGCGCATTAATACCGGCAGCAGTAAGTTATATCAGCGCTATTTGCTGGGGCGGTTAAAGCACAGCACTTTACGCAAACTGAAACAATTTGCCGATTTTCCGCTGCCGCTAACGCCACAGCAGGTAAAGCGTTTTAGCAGCATTGAGCAGTTTGATGAATACTACACCGCACCTATTCACGGCTTTTTAAACGCAGAGGATTACTACCAGAAAGCCAGTGGCAAAGCATTTTTACGCCATATTTGCGTACCCACACTGATTATTCATGCCAAAGATGACCCATTTTTAAGCGATGATGTGATCCCCAAAGCTGGTGAATTAAGCCCGCATATTCACTACGAGCTAACCAGCGGTGGCGGCCATGTCGGTTTTGTTTATGGCAGCCTGTTAAAACCCAGATTCTGGTTAAACCAGCGTATTCCCCAATTTATTATTGAGCAGTTAGCCATATGATTATTCCCTATACCGACATCGCTGAAGATACGCTAAACAACCTGATTGAATACTATGTACTGCGCGAAGGCACCGATTATGGCGAGCACGAAATAACAATGGCAGAAAAAGTCGCTGCGGTAAAACACCAGCTAAAAAGTGGCGAAACTGTGATTGTGTATTCTGAACTACATGAAAGCATTAACCTGATGCCAAAGCAGTTATTTTTGCAGCAGGAACACAGCCAAACGTCATAATTACGACATAAAACTGCCATAACGCTTTCATTTTTCTTGTTTATGTTAAAGGGCTAGTATTCTACCCCTTAGGAAACAAGCCATAATGAAAACCCGTTATCTGTTAAGCGCACTGGCACTGGCAGTGCTTACTGCCTGTAATTCATCTGATAACACGGAACCTGTTGTCACTGAACCTGTAGTGCAAACACCTGCAACATTAAGCTTAAGTTTGTTAGGCCGCCACAGTAGTGGCGAGTATCTGGTTAGTGCCGCTGAAATTACCGCTTACGACCCGGATAGCCAACGCGCTTTTGTAGTTAATGCGCAATCTGGTGTAGTGGATGTGCTGTACCTGATTGACCCGCAAAACCCGGTATATCTTGATAGCATCAGCGCCACAGCAATAGCAGAACATGCCGTAGTTAACAGCGTAGCGGTGCATAATGGCCTGGTGGCGCTGGCCATTGAAAGTGCCCCGAAAACAGACCGTGGTTTTGTTGCGGTATATAACGCCGCAGATCTGAGCCTGCGCGACAGTATTGAGGTAGGCGCCCTGCCAGATATGCTGACCTTTACCCCCGATGGCAACTATATACTGGTAGCCAACGAAGGCGAACCCAGCGACGACTACCAAATAGACCCCGAAGGTTCTGTCAGTATAATCAATGTTAGCAACCCTGATGTATTGTTTGCTGCCACAGCCGATTTCCGCACTTTTAATAGTAAAAAAGCCGAGCTAAAAACTGCTGGTGTACGTATTTTCGGCCCCAACGCCAGCGTAGCGCAGGATTTAGAGCCAGAATACATAACCGTGTCAGCCGATAGCAAAACGGCCTGGGTTAGCTTGCAGGAGAACAATGCTCTGGCCGTACTGGATATTGTCTCAGCAACCATTACTGATATTCTGCCACTTGGCTATAAAGATCATGGCATTGATGGCAATGGCATTGCTGCCAGCGATACACAAAGCGAGATAAATATTGCGCTGTGGCCGGGTTTGGTAGGTATGTACCAGCCAGATACTATCGCCAGTTACACCGTGGACGACGCTACCTATATTGTGACCGCCAATGAAGGCGATGCCCGTGCCTGGGGAGAAACCAACCCGGCATACTGGAATGGCGATGCCAGCCAGGGTTTTGTTGAAGAAATCCGCTTTAAGCACCTGTTCCATAAAAGCGGTTTTGCCCGTCGTGTCGGCGAAGACATGCCGCCACAGCTTATTAGTCTGGCGGCAGGTGCTTTGCTCAACCCGGAAGTATTTGCCTATTGCGGTGCAGAACCGGGTGAACCTGGTAACTGCCGTGAAGATGATGTGCTGGGCCGTTTAACCGTGGCCTGGACCGATGGTTATCGTAAAGACGCCAACGGCAATCCGGTGCTGTTTAACAGCAACGGCGTTGAAGACGAAAACGGTGACCGCCTGATGTACGACCAGGTATATGCCTATGGTGGCCGCTCTTTTGCCATCTGGTCTGCCACTGGTGAACTGGTATGGGATTCAGGCGATTTCTTTGAACAGTATCTGGCAAGTAGCGAGTGCAAGCTTGGCAGTGCCCGCGATATTGCCTGTGCTGACTATTTTAACTCTAACCACAGCGCCGGTAGCAGCTTTGGTAACCGCAGCGATAACAAAGGGCCTGAGCCGGAAGCGCTGGCTATTGGCAGCTTTGGTGAGAAAACCTTCGCTTTTGTTGGCTTAGAGCGCATGGGCGGCATAATGGTATTTGATATCAGTACACCTACAGCCCCTGTTTTTGTTGATTACCTCAATACCCGTGAAGACTGGACGACAGCCGATCCCGGCACTACACTGGCAAATGCCGGAGATTTGGGGCCTGAAGGCATTACTTTTGTTAGTGCAGAAAACTCACCTAACGGTAAACCGCTGCTGATTATCGGTAATGAAGTGAGCGGCACCACGGCAATATATCAGATTAATTTAATTTATTAAGCCTTCCCACAAGCAGGCCGCAAATGCGGCCTGCACCCAAAATAGAAAATAGGAAGATAATATAATATTGTTATGGCAATGATATTTTTAGATTTACAGCCCATTAATTACTTTATGTAAAGAATAAATTTTTATAATTTCCAATGTATTAAGCTCTATTTCTGTTCCCTCCCGGAAAAACCTATGCTATTTCTGATGAAAATATATCATCCTTTGTAAACGGAAACTTGCATGAGCAATGCCAGCCCCAAATGGTTTAGTACTATTTTATTTTCGTTCCTGCTTTTTAGTTTTACTTTGCTAAGTAACCCTGTGTCTGCAGATGCCGTCAACTACATTGAAACTCAGGCCAATATTGATACCTCATTGAACGCTGTTAGCGACGTTGCGGTAAGCCAGGATGGCCGTTTTATTTATACAGCCTCTACCAGCTCAAGTGCTGTCAGCGTTTTCGAACGTGATTTGGTCACCGGCACGTTGACATATCGAAGTAAGAATACAGGTATTCCTGCTGCATTCAGCGTTGATGTCAGCAGCGACAATAAAAATGTCTATGCGGCCTCTCCTACCGGCCAAGCTATACATACTTTTTCTCGCGATATAACAACAGGAGCACTCACTAAGGTAGGCGAAGTTACGAATATCGGCGGCTCCAGCGGTTTTGTTTCTGTCAGTGTCAGCCCGGATAACAAACATGTGTATGGTGTCGGTGGCTATCCAAATGCAAATGGACTGGTGGTATTTAACCGTGATCAGACCACAGGTGCATTGACTGTATTGCATGATTATAAAGACAACGTCAATGACCACGCGTTGGGTCAATTATTTAGTAACACAACCAGCCCGATTAAAAACATTGTTACCAGTGCTGACGGTCAGTTTGTGTATGTTACATCCACGGCCGATCACGCGGTTACCCTGTTTAGCAGAAATGCGAATACCGGTGCGTTAACTCAGGTAGCAGTTTATAAAGACGGCGTTGATGGTGTGGATGGGCTTCAGGCTGCCTCATCAGCTAAACGCTCACCAGACGGACAACACCTTTATATTTCCGGGCAGGGTGAGAATTCAGTAGCGATATTCAGTATCAATAACACCTCGGGTGAGTTGACCTATCTGAGTAAAATGATGAATGGAGTGGATGGTGTTGATTCGCTTACAGGTGCGCGCAGTCTTGCAGTAAGCCCGGATGGCCGCTATGTGCTGGCGAGTGCAATTACCGACGATGCGGTTACTGTGTTTGAGCGCAATGCTTCTACCGGTTTATTAACGCTGGCGACTGCGGTAAAGAACCTTACCAATGGTGTAACCGGTTTGGATGGTCCTTCCGGCATGAGTACCGACCCATTAAACCGCCATCTTTATGTGGCAGGCCAGGCAGCCAGTAGCCTGGTAGTATTCTCTTTACCTACTCCGGCAATTAGTTTAAGCCAGACGACTGCAACTGCTCAGGTACAGGGTGCGGCTGTAACTCTGGATAATATGCTGGAAATTTTCGATTCAGACAGCAATAACCTGCTGTCTGCTGTTGTGTCGGTAGAAAGCGGCTTTATCAGCACTGACACTCTGGCGGTACAAAGCATTACAGGTATTACTGCGTCCTATGACAGTGCAAGCGGAATACTGGCACTGAGTGGTATGGCTTCACTGGCAGATTACCAGACAGTATTAAGAACGCTGACATATCAGGCCGGTGCAGATCCATCTCTGGCTCCAGGTGATCATTCAACCAGAGCTATTGGCCTGCAGGTAACCGATGAAGACGGTAACACCAGCGCAACTATCGTTATTAATGTCACTGTTGAAAAATCAGATGCTGTTCCTGCTACCCTGAGCTTTAACAGCCAGGGCGGCACTGCCGTAGCAAATATAGAAACGACAGCCGGTGCCAACGTAACACTGCCAGCAGCACCGGATCATACCGGCCACAGCTTTACCGGCTGGAATACAGCTGCTAACGGTTCAGGAACAATGTACAGTGCCGCCGGCAGTTTCGTTATGCCAGCAGTAAACACAACCCTGTACGCACAATGGGTTGTAAACCAATACACCCTGACCTTTGACAGCGCCGGTGGCTCTGCTATTGCACCTATTACTGCCAATTTCGGCAGGGCGATTACTGCACCTGCAGATCCTACGAAGGAAGGCCATGCCTTTACCGGTTGGTCACCAGTAGTACCTGCTACAATGCCTGCGCAGAATATGACATTTACAGCTTCATACACCGCAGCTTTGGTTACAGTAACAGCTACCGTAACCGGTGAAGCCAGCATTAGCCCGGCCAGCCAGCAGGTGCCTTATGGCAGTGCAGCAACTATTAACTTAAGCCTGACAAACGCTGATGACATTGTCAGGCTGTCCAGCAGTGATAATTGTGCAGCGGCTTTATCTGGAAACCAGATTATAACGGCAGTATTAAGAGCCGATTGCGCGATTACGGTTAACGTTTATCCAAATACCAGCATAGAGAAAGGCTCTGCTGAACCGCTTGTCAGTAATGCCGTTGTCAGTTTCCGTTTTGTTGGCGGTGCAGGCAGCAAAAATCTGTCTCAGGTTTCATTGTTACGCTCTGGTACTGAAAGCGTACTGGAGCAAACAGATGCAGACGCTTTACTGACCGTTCAGGAAGATGGCAGCTACTTATTCAGTGCCAACCGCACCGGACGTTATACGCTGGAGTTTATCGATGCAGTGTCCGGAGAATTGCTACAGGTAACATTCGATGTACTGCCTTATCTGGCGTTTACTTCAAGCCGGCAGCCGGTGCAGCAAGATGTTAAATCTACCTTACGGGTTTGGTTAAGCGATGAACCGATTGAATATCCTGTTATCGCTACGGTGGTTACAGATGGCGCTAGCATGACCACCCAGAAAATTGAACTGGCTGCGCAGCATCAGTTACGCCGCACTTATGAAGTTACTGCAACCAACACAACGGCACGGATCACCCTGCAATCTACCGGGATCACTAATGCACACCTGGGAACACCGTCTGTGCATGATTTGGTCGTGCAGCAAGCCATACCAGCTCTGGCGTTGAAAGTGACCGCTGTGCAGAATGAACTGGCTACTTATGTGGTAACACAAAATGATGGCCCGGTAACGTTATCAGCCAGCGAGCTGAATGCTGTTGCTGCTACCTATAGCTGGGCTGCCTCAGGTGATCTGGACCTACAGACCGGGGATACATCGGCAAGTTTTGATCCGGTAAATCTGGCTGCAGGTCGTTATACCATTACAGTTAATGCTGAATCAGCTGATGGCCGGGAAGGAAAGTACGAGCTAGCACTACGTGTAGTGGCCAGCTGCCCATTTGAGAGCTGTGCCGGCATTTCTGCTATCCCGGCTTCGGAAAATGCCTTTGCTGCTACACCAAACCGTATACCTTTATGCCCGAATGCCACCCAAAACAACAGAGTTGGCAGTTGTCAGTCTGAAGCCTCTCAAAAGCTGTATGCTGAAGTGGCAAATCAATACCAGTTAACTCTGGGAACAATAACCGAAGAGCAGTCATGGGGATCTGGCCAGTTTGGTATAGCAGTGACTGATCAAACATTGGCTGATCCGGATTTCAATCAGTTAGGTCTGGTCATAAACTTTGATATAACCGGCCTGGAAATCCCCGGAGAAGCGGTATCTATCGCTATTCCGCTGCCTGCGGGCTCCACTATCCCGGCAAATTCGGTATGGCGTAAATATATCAACGGCCAATGGCAAAACTTTGTAGTCGATGCGGCAAACAAAATTGACAGTTCAGCCCGCGATGCGCTGGGTCAGTGTCCTGGTGTATCTTCTGATATATGGAGTAGCGGTTTAACGGCAGGCCATGCCTGTATCCGTCTAACTATAGAAGATGGCGGCCCGAATGACGATGACGGTCAGGCAAATAATTTAATCCGGGATCCGGGTGTGTTGGCAGTTGCTGTTGAGCCAGTGGTTCCTGTTCCGCCAAAAGAAGTAAAAGCCAGGTCGGGTGGTAGTTTCGGCGCTTTGTCAGCACTGGTTTTAGCAGCTATTGCAGCACTGCGGCAACGTAAATTATGGCTTGTAGCAGCGGTGTTACCACTTAGCGTATCAGCGCAATCTGTATACCTTGGAGCCGATGGCCTGTATGTAAACAGCGATACCAGCAGTGCCGAACTAACCAGCCGCCTGAACCAGTCTGGTATTACGGGCCAAGCTGTATTGGATAACGATAACCGTAGCGGAATTCGTCTCTACGCAGGTACGCAGATCACCTCAAATGTGGCAATAGAGTTTGGCTGGTTAGACTTGGGTTCTATTGATACTGATTTTACCGGGCTGGCTTCCACCACATCCGTAGAGCAACTTAAAGCCATTACTCCAAGATCTGGTCGTGGAGTAGAGCTTAGCCTGTTGTGGCAACCCACTGTTATTGCCGAACGCCTGACGCCTGGTTTGCGTGCCGGTTATTGGGTTATGGAGAGTAAAACCCGGTTTGATGGCGGCACAGAATATACCAGGCTGCAACAAAGCGAAAATATACCTTTTGTCGAAGCTCAGCTTCAGTGGCGTTTAGATCAAAACTGGTCGTTGAAAGTTGCTGCCAGCTACTATGATGTAGACAATGCCTCTATTCGGGGAATACAACTGGGCGTGATTCATCGTTTTTAAAGCTAATGTGTTGTAAATCAACTTCCTGCGGAGGTAATTTTATAACTGCGATAAAAGCGATAAACAATATTTATAGCGCCTGATATACGAGCCACACTGTTATTGTGTGGCTCGCTTTTTTGTAGCATCACCTTTATACTGCTCCTGTCTTAGTAAAACGGAGTGTTGTAACCAACCTGTATGAGCCTTTTAATTGCTTTTGTCGTTCTGTCAATAGCTGTATCCTTTATCTGTTCTATTCTCGAAGCAGCCTTGCTATCGATAACCCCAAGCTATATTGCCCAGCAAAAATTAACCCGGCCTAAGCTGTATGAACAGCTCAAAGTGTTAAAAGACAAGATAGATCAGCCATTGGCGGCTATTCTTACGCTAAACACTGTTGCCCACACTGTAGGCGCTACCGGAGTAGGTGCCCAGGTTACAGTAGTATTTGGTGACGGTTATCTGGGTATTGCTTCGGCGATAATGACTATTCTTATTCTGGTGCTGTCAGAAATTATGCCTAAAACCATAGGTGCACGTTACTGGCCGCAACTGACACCTATACTGCCTTTTATGCTTAACGGCATGATTACACTGTTAAAGCCATTTATCTGGTTATCAGATCAAATCATGAAGCTGTTTGGTGGTGGCCATCATGAGCATGACTTACGCCAGGAAATTAAAGCCCTGACAGTTCTCGGCCGTGAGTTAAACAAGCTGGACGAAGACGAGCAGCGTGTTATCGCCAATATCCTTGATTTACACGATATAAAAGTGCGCGACATTATGACACCGCGTACCGTGTGCGAAACCGCCAGCCCGGAGGAAACACTGGAGAAATTTGCTGAACGCGTTAAGGTAGGCCAGTTCTCACGCTACCCGGTACTGGATAAAGATGAGGCACCGATGGGCATCGCCTTTCGTTACGATATGCTGAATATTACTGACCAGAAAACCGTAGCTGATTTAATGAAACCGGTTAAAGTTATTTCAGACAAAATGAGCGCCGAGCAGTTGATGGCCCAACTGATGCATGAACGCCAGCATATGTGTTTAGTGTACGACGAATACGGCACTTGGTTGGGCCTGGTTACAATGGAAGATGTGATTGAAACCATTATCGGCCAGCCCATTATGGATGAAACCGACGATATTCCGAATATGCGCCGCTTTGCCAAACGCCGCTGGGAACACAAAATGAAGAACCTGTCGGAAGACTAACTAACACTTCACGCTATAAAACAGGCCGCAATTGCGGCCTGTTTTATTACTGCAAAAATGCTACACCTTAAACTTACTTACCAGCGTATTCAGTTCAATAGCCAGACGAGACAGTTCAGATGCACTGGCGGTGGTTTGATTTGAACCTGCTGCGGTCTGGGCAGCTAAATCACTGATAGTCACTATGTTGCGGTCTATTTCGCGCGCTACTTTGGACTGCTCTTCTGCAGCACCGGCGATAACATGGTTTTGATCGCTGATAGCCATAATGTTTTCGGCGATCAGCTCCAGCGCATCGGCAGCAGCTTTGACAACATTTTGCGCATTATCGGCATTGCCACTGATCAACTGCATCGCATTTACCGCTTCTTTGGCGGATGACTGCACTTGTTGAATCATCTGCTCAATTTCACCGGTAGAGGTTTGAGTGCGATGCGCCAGGCTGCGCACTTCATCGGCTACCACGGCAAAACCGCGGCCAGCCTCACCGGCACGCGCAGCTTCTATAGCAGCATTAAGTGCCAGCAAGTTAGTTTGGTCTGCTACATTGCGGATAACTTCCAACACTTGATTTATAGAGGATACTTTCTCGGCCAGGGTGTTAATAACAGTAGTGCTCTGGCGCACATCGGCATTCATTTTCTCAATCACGCTACGGGTTTGTACCACTTTTTGCGTACCGTCTTTGGCCAGATTAGCCGATTGCGATGAAGCTTCAGAGGTTTTCATTGCCGTACCGGCTACTTCATCTACCGCAGAACTCATTTCGGTAATAGCAGTTGCTGCTTGTTGTACTTCATCATTTTGCAGTTGCAGTGCTTTGGCAGATTCATCGGTAACCACATTCAGCTCTTCTGCCGCTGATGCCAGTTGGCTGGACGAACTCGAAATATGGCTGATAGCATCACGCAGCTTTTGCTGCATTTGCGCCAGTGCTGTAGCCAGCTGGCTCAGCTCATCACTGCCTTCTACCGCAACTTGCTGGGTGAGATCGCCATCGGCAATGTACTGTGCAGATACCACCGCCTGTGCCAGCGGCTGATTAATACTGCGGGAGATAAAAATGGCAATGAGCAGCGCAGTTATAACAGCTATAACAATAAGCACACTAACCGCCCATATCGCAGTATCATAGGTTGCGATAGCCTTTGCCCTGCCATCATCCGCTGCTTTTTGATTCAAATCGGTGAGTTGCAGTAAAATACTGCTGATCTGGTCTGTTAATGGGTTCATCTGATCCAGCAAATCGGTTGCCGCACCCACCTCATCTTTTAAGAGTAATTCTATCGCGCGTTGTTGTAACTCGTAGTATTGCTGTTTAACACTGCCAAAATCGTTGTATAGCTTGCGCTCTTCCGGTGTGTATATAAATACTGCATAATCTTTTTCGGCTTTATTTACTGCTTCTCTTAAGTCAGTAATAGCCTGAATAGTAGGGCCCTCCTGCTGAATATCTAACGTCAGCAATAGCCGCAGTGTTAGCGCCCTGGCACTGGTAATGTTGATTTCAACATCGCGTACGGCATTGATAGATGGCATTATATTGGTTTCTAATAAATCAGCCTGCGTACGCACGGCAGACAAACTTTGCAAACTAAATAAGCCTGTTACCGCCAGCAACAGTGCCAGCGCACCGAAAGCGGCCAGCAGCCGTTTCTGGATCGAAATTTTTCTTAACATCGGTTACCTCTGTCGCCACATTATGAAGCACTGCAAAATAGGGCTTACTTACTAGTTACCCTAGCAAACCTAGCCCTAAACTACTAATGATATTACTGTTGCACATAGTAGCAGGATATTTGCGACAACAGCATAAGCGCCAGTATAAAAAAAGGCCGCATAAGCGGCCAGATAGATATTTATAAAAAACTACAACTGCGGGCCTGCAGCTACTAAAGCTTTGCCTTCATCGTTGTCAGTAAATTTAACAAAGTTATCGACAAAACGTTTGGCTAAATCTTTCGCTTTCAGCTCCCACTCTGCTGCATTAGCATAAGTGTTACGCGGGTCCAGAATCGACACATCATCCACGCCTTGCAGCACAGTTGGCATGGCCAGATTAAAGTATGGCAGTTGCACAAACTCGGTGTTTTCAATGCTGCCATCTAAAATGGCATCAATAATGGCACGCGTGGCTTTAATGGAAATACGCTTACCGCTGCCATTCCAACCGGTATTAACCAGATAAGCTTCGGCGCCCGATGCCGCCATACGCTTGCCTAATACCTCGGCGTACTTAGTTGGATGCAGGCTTAAAAATGCCGCACCAAAGCAACTGGAGAAGGTGGGGGTGGGCTCAGTAATACCACGCTCAGTACCGGCCAACTTGGCAGTAAAGCCCGACAGGAAATGGTACTTAGCCTGCTCTTTGGTTAACTTAGATACCGGTGGTAATACACCAAAAGCATCAGCAGTTAAGAAAATCACTTTTTTCGCGTGGCCCGCTTTAGACACCGGGGTAACAATATTATCGATATGATAAATCGGGTAAGACACCCGGGTGTTTTCAGTTTTAGAGCTATCGTTAAAATCAATTTCACCGTCAGCTGATACGGTTACGTTTTCCAGCAGGGCATCACGGCGAATAGCGTTGTAGATATCCGGCTCGTTTTCCTTCGACAGGTTAATGGTTTTGGCGTAACAGCCACCTTCAAAGTTAAATACGCCGTCATCGTCCCAGCCATGCTCGTCATCGCCAATCAACTGGCGTTTGGGATCAGTTGACAAGGTGGTTTTACCGGTGCCGGATAAACCAAAAAATACCGCCACATCGCCGTCTTTACCCACATTAGCCGAGCAGTGCATAGAAGCAATACCCTGCAGCGGTAAAAAGTAGTTCATCATCGAGAACATACCTTTTTTCATTTCACCGCCGTACCAGGTACCGCCAATCAGTTGAATACGCTCAGTCAGGTTAAAGGCAACAAAATTCTCTGAATTCAGGCCCTGTTGCTGCCAGTTCGGGTTAGTGCATTTGGCACCGTTCATAACAATGAAATCTGGCTTGTAAGTTTTCAGCTCGGCATCCGTCGGGCGGATAAACATGTTTTTAACGAAATGCGCCTGCCAGGCCACTTCGGTAATAAAACGCACAGCTAAACGGGTATCGGCGTTAGCGCCACAGAAAGTATCTACAACAAACAAGCGCTTGCCAGAAAGCTGACGGGTTACCAGCGCTTTCAGATCAGCCCATACTGCAGGTGTAATTGCTTTGTTGTCGTTTTTACCTTGATCAGACCACCACACAGTGTCGCGCGTAGTGTCGTCGCGTACTATGTATTTGTCTTTTGGCGAACGGCCGGTAAAGATACCGGTATCAACTGAAACCGCGCCCAGTGTAGTCAGTTTGCCTTGTTCATAGCCTTGTAAATCACTGCGGGTTTCCTCCGCAAATAGTTGATCATACGAAGGGTTATAAATGATTTCCGTGACATCTGTGATGCCGTATTGGCCCAGATCCATATCGGACATGATGTAACTCCTAAGGGTACTGTAGGTAAGGGTGCAGTCTCTGGCGGACTTAATTTTCGGTATTTTTGTCACAATATGCTGTTTTTCTGTGCAAAAACCCGGCTACATAATAGCGTTTTGCCAGCATAAAAGATAGCTTGAAAATGCGCTGATTTGGCTAAAAACCGCGCCAGCTCTGGATTTGATGCCCCAGTTGTTTTTACAAATTAGTATTTTACAACCCTTTGTAACCCATACCGAAAGCTTTCAGCTTCAGGCGGTAAGGCTGCGTTCGGTAGGTCGGGATTTAATTAATTTGGGCCACGGAATGCTGGCTTGCCCCATCACCATAAAGTCAGGGTTTGCCAAAGTATCGCGCTGGTTGTAGCTTAATGGGGTAAATTCACTGTCAAGAATTTTACCGCCGGCTTCTTCAACAATAACATGCACTGCACCGGTGTCCCACTCGCCGGTAGGGCCCAGACGCATATAACAATCGGCTTTGCCTTCTGCCACCAGACAGCTTTTTAATGAACAACTGCCAAGGGCAATATATTCCACATCGTGCTGGCTTTGCAGTAAATCGACTATCGGTTGCAACGGCTGGCGCCGGCTAACCGCTATTTTCAGGGTTTGCCCGGCCTGATGCTGGTTAACCCGCATCCGGTTAATCAGGTTACGCCGTTGCTTAAAAGCACCATTTCCCCGGCTGGCATAGTACATAATATCTTCTTTGGGCCAGTAAATAACACCAAGCGCAGGCCAGCCATGTTCAACCAGCGCAATGCTGACAGCAAAATCACCGCTTTTTGCAACAAACTCCTGGGTACCATCCATAGGATCGATAAGCCAGTAACGAGGCCAGTGCTGGCGCTGTGCCAGCGGAATAAGGTGGGATTCTTCTGAAATAATCGGGATACTGGGGGTCAGCTCAGACAAACGGTTAATGATAATACGGTTGGCGGCCAGATCGGCTGAGGTTACCGGGCTTAAATCGGCCTTTTGCTGTTGCTGAAAATCACCGCTTTGATATAGCTGCCATAGCTCTGCGCCGGCTTCTCTGGCCGCAGATTTAACAGGGTCAAGCAGTCTGCTTAAAAACATCCGGGTTTGCTTCCAAATATTGCTGCGCTAATAGCAGAGCGGCGACACTTCTGGCTTCAGTAAAATCGGCCTGCTGTAACAGAGCTTCGCTGTTTTTCCGCGCCCATGGTACCAGCTCAAGTGGCTCGGGTTCGTCACCTTCAAGGCTTTGTGCATATAAATCAAAGGCCAGAACTATATGCATTGTAGCATTAAAATAGCCCGGGGCTAAGGCCAGTGATTTCAGTTGTACAAAACGCTGCGCGCCAAACCCAATTTCTTCTTTTAGCTCACGGTTTGCAGCAGTGAGTATATCTTCGCCCGGATCAATCAAACCTTTTGGAAAGCCCAACTGGTAATCATGGGTGCCGGCACAATACTCACGGATCAGATAAAAATGTTCTGCATCAGGGCAGGCAATAATCATTACCGCACCCCGGCCACTACCACGCATACGCTCGTAGGTGCGCTGCTCACCATTACTGAACATCAATTCCAGTTGTTCAATTTTAAATAAGCGGCTTTGCGCAACAATATCTGTACTTAAAATTTCAGGTTTTTGCTTGCTGCTGTGTTTGTCATCCTGCCGCTGCGCCATGCTGCCACCTCTGGTACAATCCAATGCTGCTACTATAAAACGATTAACAGGAAAAACCTATGCTGAACTGGGCTGAAATTGATACCGTGCTGCTGGATATGGACGGTACTTTGCTGGATCTGCACTTTGACAATTACTTCTGGCTGCAACACCTGCCTAAGCGCTGGGCCGAAATTAGCGGTATTACCGTTGCTGATGCAGAAACACAATTAAAAGCCGAGTACGCCGAGCTTACCGGTAAGCTGGAATGGTATTGTCTGGATTACTGGGGTAAGCGCCTGCAACTGCCGATTAACGAGTTAAAGCGCGAAGTGATGCATAAAATTGCTATGCGTGCCGATGTGCCGGAATTTCTTACCGCGTTAAAACAAAGTAGCCGCCAGATAGCCCTGGTAACCAATGCCCACCCGGATAGTTTATCGCTTAAAATTGAGCGTACCGAGCTGGCCAGTTATATCGACACACTGATCTCTACCCACGAATTTGGTGTTACCAAAGAAAACTGGGCACTGTGGCAGAAACTGCAGCAACGGCTCTGTTTTAACCCGCAGCGTACCTTGTTTGTTGACGACAGCCTGCCAATTTTAAAAGCCGCACAGGATTTTGGTATTAAGCACTTGCTGGCCGTAGCCAACCCCGACAGCCAGCAATTAAGCCGGCAAATTACTGAATTTCCGGCCATTACCGACTACACCGTACTGCTGGATGATATTCGTAACTACCGCAGTTAAACCAATAAGATCAAAGCTTAGAAACTGATCCGATAACGGCCCTGTGCATCGGGTTTACCGAGGAATTGCATCGCCTGATGCACTTCTTCTGGCATATCGGCTTCGGGCTTTAGCGTACCGTTTACCAGCAGTTGCTGCGCGTTAATTACCGCTTTAATATCCAGCCCCAGCCGGTTAGCGCCGTCGGTTGTCAGCACTATAGTGCCATCAGCACAGCTTAACTCACCAAACAGGCTTTGCAGCTCAAGCCAGGTGCCGGTTGGCGTTTGTAAGCGGGCATCCTGCCAGCTGGCCTGGCCATTTAAAGCCTTGCACCAGGGCTGGCCCTGGCTAAATTCTGCTACATCCAACACCAGTTCGCCGCTGGCGTCTACCGGCAATGGCAAGGGTAACATAGGCACCAGCTGCGCTACCGGCAGCTTTAACAGGCTGTTTTGCAAAGCGCCACCGCCAAAGCCATAACTGGCAGTCGCTTTTACATAAGGTTGGGCCGGGTTTTGTGCACTACCGCTTTGCAGTTCAAACTGCAGCTTGCCGGTAAATAAGCGCCAGGGGCTTAATGACCACTGCAGGTTGTCAAACTGCAATTGCTGATAACGTAGACCGGCCACTTCACCCTGCCATAAAGTGCCTGACACTGTGCCCAATTGTAATTGGGCCGGAATTGGCACCAGCTTTAGCCACCAGCTGGCTGGCGTTAATAACAACGTAAATACTAAATAGCTGATTACACCAATAACAATAAGTTTGGTTTTTGACATAGCTTTGCTTACTCCACTACCATACGCCGCACCCGCACTATGCCGGGTGAGTCAGCAGTGGCTACGTCTAAATTTACCAGTTTTACACCATGCTGATACTGCAACGCATGCAGCCAGCTTAACAGTTTTTCGAAACTAACGTCTTCCAGCATCAGTGTTAGCTGTTCGTTTTGTGGTTGCATCCGGCTAACACTAATACCGCTGCTGCGCGCACTGTTACTGATAATTTGTGCCAGGCTGCCGCCACTGCGTGCAGTAGTAACCGAAGCTGCTTTTAACTGCGGCAGCAATTGCTGTAGCTGGTTAAGCTGGCGCTGGGCGCTTTGCACTTTTTGTTGCTGTACATCCCGGGCCTGATGCAGCGGCTGCCACAACATCCAGTAAAATAAACCTAGCACCACTACTACTGCCGCACCGGCAACCAACCGTTGTTCGCGTTGTTGTAACCCTGTCCACCAGGTTAAAAACTGCTGTTTCATACTTTGCCCCGCATCGCGACACTGCCTTGCACCTTGCCGCCGTCGTTACTCAGCGCGCCCTGCTCAACAATAAAACCAGCCTGTTCCAGCGCTGTTTTTAAACGCTCAAAACTCTGAAAACCTTCGCCTTTGGCCTGAAAGCGCAACTCGGCGCGTTTGCCGTCAAAACGCAGGTTTTCCAGGCTGATGTCAGGCACTTTTGCCAGTTGTTGTTGCAGGCTGTCCAGCAACGCCAGAAAACTTTGTTCATTACTACCCCCGACAGCTGCAAGTTTTTGCTGCATTTGCAGGTTAAGGTTAACCACCCGCTCATCCGGAAAGGCCTGCTGGTAAACACTAAGGCTTTGTTGTTGCAGTGCAGCACTTTGCCGCCCTAACTGCCAGTTAGTTAAACCCAGTTGCAGTATATAGAGAGTTAAACAAGCGCCGGCCAGAATAGCGCTACTGCGCCATAGCTGTAAGTGCCGGTTAACCTGGCGCTTGGGTTTGTATTCACCCTGCAGCAGCGTAAAGCTGTTCTGGCTTAACTGGCTGGCCAGCAAGGCTAATGGTAATTCCGGCTCTGCCAGTTGATGCGGCTGCATCAGTTCAGCTGGCCAGGGGCTGTAGCTGGTTAACATTGGCAACGCTGCCAGCTGCAGGTAATCGGCCCACCAGGCAGCATCAATGGCGGCAACCTGCCAGCTACTGTGCTTTAGCAACCACTGATCATGCAACTGAATACAGGCGGGTAGCTGCTGCTCGGGCAGTAATAACGCGTCGGGCACCATGCGGCTAACGGTAAAACCGGCACTTTGTAAAGCATCAAGCCATTGCTGCAACCGCTGGTGCTGACATACTGCTACTTGCTGGCTGTACTGGCCATCGTGGTGCACTACGTCACCCAGCGCCAGAAACAGCTGCTCAATGTCTTCGGCATGATCTTCTTCAAGCATATAAGGCAGTGCCTGCAGCAATTGCCGGTTAGGCTTACCCGGCAGATTTACCTGCTTTAGTACCACATCGGATGCCGGCACCAGCGCCACCACAGGCCGGTTACCCAGCCTTACGGCCAATTCCGGCAATTGTTCAGTACCGGTAAGTTCGCCGCTGGCGATCACTTCCTGATTATGGCTGGCCCACACCAGCCAACTGATGCTTTGTTCTGCCCGGCTACCTAGCCGGATCACCAACTGTTCACTCACCCCTGGCCTCCAAATCGCCGGGCCAATACTTTGACCTGATTATTATCATTTATTTTAAGTACCGACGTTAATACAAAGCCGCTTTCCAGATAGGCCGCTGTCGCTGTTAGCTGAAAACTGTCTGATTTAAGCGCCAGCATACTTTTCGCTTCTTCCGGCACGGTAATCGCACTAAGTTCGGCGGTGGCAAACAGCTCTTCCAATGTGGTAAAGCCTTCTTCCGGCCGGTTAGCGATAATATCCAGTGCGGCCTGCTCTGTCAGTTCAGGGATCAGCGCAGCCAGTATCACCGCAGTGTTTTCGGTCAGCGTATTGATATTCAGCAATAAGCGGTTATCCTCCGGCACCACACAAATAAAAGGTGCCAGTAACTGGTAATCTGCCGGTGTTATATCCAGTATTACCCGTAGCTCCGACACACTGGCCATCAGGCTGTTAGCAGCGTAATACGGAAACCGCAGCGCAGCATAGTCATCATCTTCGGCACTACCGGCCGTGCTTAGCAGGCTGTCTTCGTCGAGCCAGTCGCCCAGCCGCGCCGTAAGGTATTCTGCCGGCATAGATAAATCGGCTGCTTTTAGCTCCAGTAAGCGCTGAAAAGCTTTTTGTGCCGCGCTTTGCTCTATTCTGCCACCACTTTGCGGCGTAACATTTTGCAGCGCATTTAAGTTAAAACAACTGCGCAAATCAGTAATATCACCGGCTATGGTGCCATTTTCTACCGGAAAAGTAGCACCGGCTAACGCCCAGTTTTGCGACAGGTTTACTGTTTCCTGCCCGGCTAGCTCGCGCGTCAGCAGCACGCGGGCAAACTGCTCGGCACTCATGGCATACCAGAATGCCTGCTGTTGCTGCTGCATATTTTGTTGGCGTTGTAGCTGCAACTGCAAGCGGCCGGTCATATTTACTGCAATCACCACTACGATGGCAATAATCATTAGTACCGCAACCAGCGCTACGCCGGATTGCTTATGCGGCTTCATTCTATTGCTCCTGCGGCAACGGCAGCATCAGGTAGCATAAATATACGCTCTAAGCGACCAAGGTTTTCATCAACCAAGGTAATACGCACTGCAGCAGGGAAGTTCGCATCCTGCCAGCGTTCCCGCCATTCGTCACCCTGCAGGTAATGCACTTCAAACCCGGATAGGCCGCTTTGTAACTGCTGCACTTTAGGCTCAGTACCAGTAACTGCATCCGGGTACAGCGTAAATAAGCGTTGTAAGGTACCTTCCTGCAGCCGGTAAGCAACAGTTTGAATTTCACTACGAGGTAAAATCATGCCCGGGTTACGCCAGCCCTGCCGGGCAAAGCTGACACCATGGTCTTCGCTTTCTAATAAAAACTTTTCACCAAACAAACGGTATTTTTGCGCGGCTTCGCCATCAAGCCGCACATGGCGCACGCTGATTTGCATAAAGTCACGCTCCAGCATCAGCATAGTGCGCTGCAACTGTACCAGCCGCTCACTGGCTTGCTGCGATAGCTCATCGCTTTGCGTTACGCTGGTTAATACTGCTACCGACGCCAGCCCCACCAAAGCAAAAATGGCTGCCGCCAGCAACATTTCAATAAAGGTAAAGCCACTGTTTGCCTTAACCACCGGGTTTGCCCCTGTAGCTTTGTAACTGAAACAACACCTGATCCGGCGATTCTGCCAGGCTGACACTGATTTGTATCAGGCGCAAATCTTCATCCGGTACTCTGGTTAGTTGCTGCTGCCATAACCAGTTACGGTTAGCCATTTCTACCTGGCCCTGATCTTTTTCTTTGCCTGGCCACTCAGTTTCTATCATCGCCAGTTGCATCTGATTGTTGGCAATGTAACTAGCCATAGTTAAATCATCCAACTGGCTTAAACTACGGATATGGGCAGAGCTGGACTGCATAATCGCCATACCGGCGGTAGCAAAAATGGCCATTGCTACCAATAGCTCCAACAGGGTAAAGCCGTTACGTTTCATGGCAGCTCCGCAGATACCGGTGTACGGTTAAGCGGTATGGCAAAATCGGTCGATACTGCGCTGTACAGTGGTGTCAGATCTGAGTTCTCGATCAGCAACAGCTGAAACGGGCTGATTTCGCCCGACGACAGCACAAATACCTGTGGCAACACCGGCACTTTGCTATCTTCACTGGTTTGCCTGTCGTCGTCATCCAGTTGCCAGTCCAGTTGGCTCAGCAGGTTGGTTTCCTCACCGGGCAAACCTTCCAGCTCCAGCTTTAAGGCAATATCCCGCGGTAATGTATATTGCCGTAAACCGGCCGGTTCATTAGCCTCAGCCCATTTGCCTTCGCTGTTGTTGTAATATAAAAAGCCGTAGCGGTCGGGTAACACATATAAGCCCCATTCCTGCTGCTTTAACATGGCGGTTTCTGCCACAAACTGAAATAATTGCTGAAACCGCTCGGCTTCTTTTTCCAGCCGCTCTTCGCGTGATTCACCAGTAAAATTCATCACCACGGTGGTGGCCAGCAAACCAATCAGCAACATTACCAGCATTACCTCAACCAGGGTAAAGCCAGAGCTACGACGCTGAATAGCTGGCAGCGAGAGCATTAGTTGTTTGAATTCCCGTTGGCATCCAGGTTCCAGTTACCGATGTCATCATCAGTACCGGCAGTACGATCCGGGCCTTTACTTAAAATATCAATACGGCCTACCTGGCCCGGGCTGATCAGAATGTAATCTTCATCCCATGGATCTTTCGGTAAACGGCGGATAAAGCCACCTTCCGGAAATGAACGCGGCACAGGTTGTGACGTTGGCGCATTAACCAGCGCCTGCATGCCTTGTTCTGTGGTGGGGTAAAAGCCATTGCGCAACCGGTACATATCCAGTGCGCTTTCCAGTTGCTGGATATCTACTATTGCCTTTTGCCGTGCAGCAGCTTCCTGGTTACCTATCAGATTCGGCACCACCATACTGGCAATAATGCCCAGAATAACAATAACCACCATGACTTCTAACAGCGTAAAACCGCTGTGCTGTTTGAATTTGTGTTGCCTTAACATATTAACCACCACCTACCATATTGTTTAACGCTAAAATTGGCTGCAAAATCGCCATGACAATAAATAACACCATACCGGCCATTACCGCTACCAACACCGGCTCAAACACTTTTAACGACACTGTAACTAAGGTTTCAAACTCACGGTCCTGCGTATTAGCAGCGCGCTCGAGCATTGAGTCAAGCTGGCCGCTTTTTTCGCCACTGGCAACCATATGCAGCATCATCGGTGGAAACAGCTTGGTTTGCTCCAGCGCGTTTCGCAGTGAGGTACCTTCACGCACCCTGGCAGTAGCATCTGTTACTGCCTGGCGCATATAAGTATTGCTTAACACATCGGCGCTAATGCGCATAGCTTCCAGTAATGGCACTGCTGAAGCATTAAGAATACTTAAGGTGCGGGCAAAGCGGGCAGTATTCAGCCCTTTGGTAACTTTACCGATAAGGCGGCTTTTTAGTACCAGTGCGTCCCAGCGAAAACGAAACGCTGGCTTTAGCAGCGCCCGTTTAAATAACACTATTGCCAGCATAAAACCAATCAGGACAAATAAACCGTAAGCGCGTAAAAAGTCACTGGCGGCAATTAAAAACAGCGTTGTGCCGGGCAGGGTTTGCCCCATATGCTCAAACTGGCCAACAATTTTTGGTACCACTGCCGCCAGCAAAATTGATATTACCAGCACGGCAAAACAGGTCAGAATAATAGGGTAGAGCAATGCCTGCAAAATCTGGCTGCGCATATGCTGGCGCTGTTCGGTGTAATCAGCCAGCCGGTTTAATACCTGATCCAAATGGCCGGATTTTTCACCGGCTGCCACCATAGATCGGAACAGGTGATCAAACACGTGCGGAAACTCAGCCAGGCCCTCAGCCAGGCTGTAACCTTCCACCACCTTAGAGCGCACGGCCATCATCATATTGGTTAGCCGGGGCTTATCGCACTGCTCAGCAACCGCCAGCAGTGCGCTTTCAATCGGCAGGGCAGCTTCAACCAGCGTAGCCAACTGGCGGGTAATCAGCGCCAGCTCAGAGGCAGAAATACTACGCTTAAACCACTGTTTGCCCGATGCCAGCAGTTTTTCCTGCTGCGACGCCAGCGCCACACTAACCGGCGTTAGCTTTTGCTCACGTAACAACGAACGGGCATGGCGGGCGTTATCGGCCTCCAGCACGCCTTTACTGTTTTTGCCTCTGGCATCCAGTGCCTGATATTCAAAGGCTGGCACTATACATCCTCACGCGTAACACGCAGTACTTCTTCCAGCGTGGTTTCGCCACTGAGTACTTTACTAAAACCATCGGCGCGAATGCTGGGGCTGTGCTGGCGTACATATTTTTCAATAGCCTGCTCACCTTTGCCGTTGTGGATTAACTCACGGATATGTTCGTCTACCAGCAGCAATTCATGAATACCGGTACGGCCGCGGTAGCCGGTAAAATTACATTGATCACACCCTTTGGCACGGTAGATCAGCACGTCTTCTTTTTTGGCCACACCCAGCAGGTTGCGCTCTTCTTTATCGGGTTCATGGGCTTCTTTACAGTGGGTACATAAAGTACGCACTAAGCGCTGTGCCAGTACGCCCAGTAAGCTGGATGATAATAAAAACGCTTCTACGCCCATATCTTCCAACCGGGTAATGGCACCGGCGGCAGTATTGGTGTGCAATGTAGACAACACTAAGTGCCCGGTTAAACTGGCCTGCACGGCAATTTGTGCAGTTTCCAGATCGCGTATTTCACCTACCATCACCACATCAGGATCTTGCCGTAATATAGCGCGTAAACCGCGGGCGAACGTCATGCTCACTTTGGAATTAACCTGGGTTTGGCCGATGCCTTCCAGCTCGTATTCAATCGGATCTTCTACGGTAAGAATATTGCGATCTTTGGTATTAATTTCAGTTAAACCGGCATACAAGGTTGTACTTTTACCCGAGCCGGTAGGGCCGGTAACCAGAATAATGCCATGAGGTTTTAAAATAAGCTGCGAAAACGCCTGCTGTACCGATAACGTCATGCCAAGGTCAGCTAAATTGAGGTGTGAGTTGTTTTTATCCAGCAACCGCATGACCACCCGCTCGCCATGGCTGGACGGCATGGTAGACACCCGCACATCTACCGCCCGGCCGGCAATACGCAGGCTTATCCGGCCATCCTGCGGTACGCGCTTTTCAGCAATATCCAGTTTGGCCATTACTTTAATACGCGACACCAGCAAGCTGGACAAGCGCCGGTTTGGCCGCAGCACTTCGCGTAAAATACCGTCTACCCGAAAACGCACTATTAAGGCTTTTTCAAAGGTTTCTACATGAATATCAGATGCGCCCAGCTTAATGGCTTCACCCAGCATGGCGTTAATCAGCTTGATAATCGGCGCGTCGTCTTCGTTCTCCAGTAAGTCTTCGCTTTCCTGAATATCATCAGCCAACGACGCCAGGTTTACTTCGTTACCTATATCCTCCATCAGCTGCTGCGCTTCTGAGGAATCCCGCTGGTAGCTGGCTTCCAGCATGCTTTCAAATTCTACCGCCGATAAACGCTGAATTTGAAACGGTTCGGCCAGCATACGCCGTACTTCTAACACGGCAGCAGCAGTGGTTGCGGTATGAATATACAGCCGCCAGCCTTCATCAGCCTGTAATTTCAGCAAGACGCCATGGCGTTTGGCAAAACCAAACGGCAGGCGGATGCGACTGCTGGCAGGTTTTACCTGTTCTGCTTCCAGCACGTCCATTAGTCTTGCTTCCCTTGCTCAATGCCGGCAGGTGGTTGCTGTTTATTCATATAATCATCAAAAGTAGGTGGCAGGGTTAAAGAGTCATCCCACTCTGGCAATACCACCTGCCTGGTGTTTGGCATTAAGCGGATACCCTCCTCCTCGCGAATGAGCTGCTCAGCACGTATATGGTTATATTTGGTTTTAGAAATACCGGAAATCGCCGAGCCATCGCGTACTATAGTGGCTTTAATAAATACCATCAGGTTGCGTTTTTGTTTGGTAACACTGGTCGATTTAAATAAATGCCCCAAGATAGGAATATCGCCCAGAATTGGCACCTTTGACTCACTTTCCTGCACATCTTCGTCAATTAAACCGCCCAGTACCACAGTAGCGCCATCATCGGCCATAACGGTAGTTTTAATTTCACGCTTATTAATAGTGATATCCACCGCGGTAGCACCACCAATACTGGACACTTCCTGCTCTATAGTCAGTTGAACCGCAGTCCCTTCGTTAATTTGCGGTGTCACTTTAAGCTTAATACCTACTTCCTGCCGGTCTACTTGCTGGAACGGGTTAGTATTATTAGAGCCGGTGGTAGAGCCGGTAATAACCGGTACTTCCTGGCCTACCAGAAAGAAAGCTTCCTGGTTATCCATGGTGGTAATATGCGGCGTGGCCAGTACGTTAGAATTAGTGCTGGTGCGTACAGCCTGCAAAATTGCGCCCCAATTACCATTATAAAAACCTAACATAGCGCCATTTAAGCCGCTGAGTACATTTGCTAACGCTGAATAGTCGCGATTTGAGTCTGGAGTAACCGTCTCCGTGACTAAACCAGTATTAGGATCAGGTATTCTGGTAACTGTGCCACGGGTTATCTGTGAAGCTACCGCCGCACCACCGGCTACATTAATAATCGGTATCGTATTACCATTATTAAAGTTAGTACCACCACCATGAGCATTGATCCATTGCACACCAAAGTCGGTGCCATCACCTTCAAATACTTCAACAATAATGGCTTCAACCAGCACCTGGGCGCGGCGAGCATCCAGTTGACGTAATACGCCTTCTAAAGAGCGCATCATATCCGGCTGGGCAGTGATCACCAGAGAGTTGGTATCGGCGTGAGCTTCAATGCTGATAGACCGGCCGGTATTGGCCGCAGCGCTGCGCCCGCCCTGCGCCCCCGCTGCACCGCTACCGCCCTGTACTTCAGCCACTATAGATTCGCTTACGCCTTTTAATACCGGCACCAGCTCTTCTGCTTTGGCGTATTTTAAATAAAACACCCGGGTGTTACCGCTGGTTTGCAGCTCGCTGTCCAGCCGTTTCGCCAGTTCAATAACGCGCTGGCGTGCCTGCAATTCGCCGCTGACAATGACGCTGTTAGTACGCTCATCGGCAACGATGCGCGGCACCAGAAAATCCGGTTGTTCAGCCCGGCCCTGGCTTTTATAAATACTTTCCAGAATACGTACAATTTCAGGTGCAGAAGCATATTGCAGTTTGACGATCTCCAGTTCCTGATCGCCAGCTTTATCTACCCGCTGAATAATATCTACCAGCCGGTTTACTACGGCGGCCGGGCCGGTCATCATAATAACGTTAGACGGATCGTAGTTAACGACATGGCCGCCACCGGCCTGGTTACTAAACTGGCGTAGTAACGGTGCCAACTCACGTACCGATACATTGCGTACCTGCACCACCCGGGTAACCATTTCGTCACCCTGGCCCGGTGCATCATCGGTTACCACCGGAATATTGCTGGTTTTGGCATCTTTATTGCGCACAACCTTTAATACGCCATTCTCCATTTCTACTACAGCAAAACTGTAGACTTCAAGCACGTTAAGAAAAAACTGATAATACTGTTTCTCGTTCAGCATTTCGTAGCTGCGTACATTAATACGGCCACGTACCTGCGGATCAACAATAATGGTTTTTTTCAGGTTCATGCCGACAATATTAATAAATTCATTAATATCGGTGCCTTTGAAGTTAGGCGAATACATCACCTCTTCCTGTGCTACAACAGTAACACCAGGTACAACAGCAGTGAGCGCAGCCGCTACCAGCAAACTGGCCAGCGAACGGCGGGAGAATAAAGAAAATTGCCCTGATTTCATTAATTTATAACCAATTAGTTTTAATAATTATTGTGACAGATTAACCAGAATATCCCTGATCTCGCCATCGCGCTCTATTTTTATTGCCGCTTCTTTGGCATCGCGCAATTCATTAATTACGTTCATTGCCTGCTGCATATCATTTAACCGAATACCATTAATTTCTACCGCCAAATCATTCGGCCGTAAACCAAGCTGGGTAAACAAAGATGGGTCTTTACCGGGCATTAAGCGGTAACCTGCCAGTTGGCCGTTGTCCCGCTGGGGCGACACCCGGATATAATCGAAAAACTTCATTGGCTGGGCAATCAGCTCGTCACGCCGTAAATCCAGGTCTTCACTTACCTGTAACGGCTGCATTTCCATAGGTTCGGGTGCCGGTGCCATATCCATTACAGGCTCGTCTGTTTGTTCATCGGCACGGCCAAGGCCGGCGTTAGCTTGTGCAATTTTAGTGTACTCAAAACCGTCCAGCATCAGGGTTTCATAACGTCCGGCTTGTTGCAGTAACACCCGGTCTGACAACACCTGTTTTAACACCGCACTGGTGCCTTCAATGGTATCGTCAATGGCATAGGTTGCCTCACTGCCACGGCTTTCAATAATAGCACTGCCCTGATTAGGGCTGGCCCCCACCGCTACCAGGCCGGTTAATTTAACATTTAGCTGGGTTTTTGGCGCTTCAGTCACTACCGGCGCAGCCTGTTGCACCGGCACCGCAGATGCTTTGCCAAACAATGAAAAACCGGTTAACGCTGCCAGGCTAACGCCACCGCTTTGTTTAACTGCTGCAGGGCCTGCCGCCGGTGGTAAAGCACTATTTTCAGGCACCGGTACCAGTTGCCAGCTAAAGCGTGCCAACAGCCATGCCAGTACAATAACCAAAACCAGGTTCAGCACCTGCTGCACCCGGTTTAATGGCACTTTTTGTAGTTGTCTCACTAACTGCTGCGTGTCTAATAACGGCTTCATTGCACACTTCTACTTTAAGAGAGGAATTTATCTTACCCAGTTGTCTGCCAGCCAACAAGGCCAGCACTGAAATTTACAAGGTATTAACCATGTTTTTTTTGTATCTAACGCCATTTAGCCTGCTTTGGCACTATAATGGCGATCTTAGTTCGGCCATAAAGTGTAAATTATGTCGTCAGCAAAACAACCTGCGCAGGATACCGCAACAACATTGCGGTTAGATAAATGGCTGTGGGCCTGCCGTTTTTATAAAACCCGCGCTCTGGCCAAAGAGATGATCGAAGGCGGTAAAGTACATTATAATGGCCAACGCTGCAAAGCCAGCAGAACAGTAGAACCCGGTGCGACAGTACGCCTGCCACAGGGCACCGATGAAAAAGTGGTAGTAGTGCTGGGTTTGTCGGAGAAACGCCTGGCCGCACCGCTGGCACAACAACTGTACGAAGAAACCGCCGACAGCATAGAGCAACGGTTAAAACGGGCCGAGCTGAGAAAAACCAACAGCTTGTTTGCACCGCATCCGGAAACCAAACCAGATAAAAAAGAGCGGCGTAAGCTGCTTTTATTAAAATCGCAGCAGTAAGAGAACAGCATGAATTCAGATAATTTATTCCGCTTTTTATTTCAAAATCGCAATGTACGCGGCGAACTGGTGCAACTGGCAGATAGCCTGGACCAAATGCTGCTACACCATAATTACCCATTGCCGGTAAAACAGTTATTAGCAGAATTGGTTGCGGCTACCAGTTTACTAACTGCCACTTTGAAGCTGGATGGCGATATAGCCGTACAAATTCAGGGCGATGGCCCGGTACGTTTTGCTGCGGTAAATGGCACTGATCAACAGCAATTTCGCGGTGTAGTGCGGATGCAGGCAGAAATTTCCGGTGACAGCTTTCGCGATCTGATTGGTGAGGGTTATCTGCTGGTAACCATTACGCCAAAACAAGGCGAACGTTATCAGGGTATTATCCCGTTAAGTGGTGACAGTTTAACCAGCACGCTGGAAGCTTATTTTGCCCAGTCAGAGCAACTGCCCACCCGGTTATACCTGTATACCGACTTGCAAGCAGCACGCTGCCGCGCAGCAGGCTTTATGCTGCAGGTATTGCCGGTAGATCAGCAAAAAGCCAAAGCCGACTTTGAAGATTTAGTGGTGTTAAGCGATACCCTAACCCAAGACGAAATATTCAGCCTGCCTACCGAGCAACTGCTATACCGCTTATTCCATCAGGAAGAGGTAGAGCTGTTTGCCCCGCAACCCGTCAGCTTTGTTTGTGGTTGTTCAAAAGAGAAATGCGCCTCAGCCATTATTAGCCTGGGGCGCGACGTGATTAACGAACATATCGCCGAAGGTAAACTGGATATTAGCTGCGAATACTGCAACACCACCTACCACTTTAGCCCGGCCGATTTAACCGCCTTACTGCAGCAAATGTAGTATGCCAACAGCCGTTGCTATAGCGACGGCTGTTATTTCATTTTATGTTTTGCTGCTTAGTCACCCCGTGTTAGTACTTCCAGCAGCTCAATCTCAAAAATAAGATTACTATTAGGCGGGATCATAGTGCCAATCTGGCGCTCGCCATACGCCAGTGCAGCCGGTAGCCATAGTTTGCGCTTACCACCGGTTTTCATACCCTTAAGACCCAATATCCAGCCCTGGATCACGCGGTTATTACTCAGCACTATCTGAAACGGCTCGCCACGTTTATATGACGAGTCAAACTCAGTACCATCTTCCAGACAACCGCGGCAATGCGCAGTAATCAGCGCCCCGCGCTCAGCGGCTTTGCCAGTGCCTTCAACAAGGCCTTCAATTTCTACTTCGGGTTGCATGGGGTGCTCTGCGTGTATATGAAATGGCAATAGTATAACGAAGTGTTCAGTGGCGCTGTACCAAAACAACAAGGACATAATCTTTTGAACTACGCCCTTTGTTGTAGGAGCCTTTACTTTTTTCGCTTCAATCACCTAGGTTTGAAACAGCTTTTAGGCTATATCACTACTGATTAATTTGCCGCAGGCCTTCCGCTTCCTGATGCAAAAACTGTTGCTTCGCTCGTTGCTGTTTTTCTCTGGCGCTCAGATGTTGCGCCAATTGTGCTGTTTCATCTGATGTGCCGCGCACAATAATGCGACGCGCATCATTATCAAAACACAAGGCTTCGTTTTTGCTCCATGCGGTTATAGTTACCCGGTTAGTTAACAGAGTTAGCGCTGGGCACGGTTGATAACCGGCGTACTTTGCCTTGTTGTCCCAGTAAGTGTTAATGGCAAAACTGCCGATAACTACCAACACTAAACCGGCCAAAACACCTATTGCAGTGATCTTGCCGTTGTCAGCGGAGAGCGTTTGCTGGCGCAACCTTCGCCATAGCCTATTCGCGGCATAGCCAAGCATAAACACCAGCCCCACCAACGCACCGGGTAGGTAGCCGTGAAAGCTGCTTAGTACAACAAGAGGTTTACCACTGCTAACTTCAGCGAATTGTGTCTGTAGTGAGTAAAGTAATGTCCAACTGCCAACGATCAGCAAAATGCCGAACAACAGCAGCGCAATATAATCTTTAAGTATTGAGTTTTGGTTCATCGGCTAGCCAATGTCAGTTAAATGCATTCGGCTTCTGATCACCGCTAGTACTTCAATCTGATCAGGTTTGATGTAATAAATAATCCGGTAATCCCTGTATAGCACCTCACGAATTTGTGCCAGATTATACTCAGGCACTATTCTGCCGGATAAAGGATGTTGGGCGATTTGCTCAGAGCGGCGTGTTATTTCATCAACCGTTTTAAGTGCATAAACTGTTGAGTCCGAAGCGATGTATTGAAAAATAGCATCAAGATGTTCTGCAGCATTTGCAGACCAAAGTACTTTCACTTAGTTCACTCTTATTCGGGCAAACCGTACTTTTGCCGGATTTCCTGCACAGATTGCAACTTGCCCTGTTCGCTGTCACGTAAACCATTTTCTATCGCCTGGCGTACGTAAATCTGCTCCATTAGATCGTCCCAGGTGGCATCTGCGGGCAGTTTATCTATCAGTTTATGGGCTTCATCTTTTCTTAACGGGCTTGGCATAGTTGCACTCCTTCAACGTAGTAATTGTTGGCCGGATGCGGGTGAAAAGCAATTAAAAGCAACGGTATGTTTTTTAACGCAGCGACTTGCAGAAACAACAAGGGCGTAATCTTTTGAATTACGCCCTTTTCGGTTGTAGGAGCCTTTACCCTTTTTCGCCTTTACCACCCTGGTTTGAAACAACTTACTGGTAACTAAGGCCTTAATTGCATTATCGCGGATCTCGCCGCGGCCATGCTCAATTGCCGCTGGTTTACTCATCTTGCTACTCCTGTTGGAAAAACGCGCAAAGTGTAACTGCGGGCTTAGGCCTTAGCAAGGGTGATAAGTTCAGTGACACCTACCCTGCAGTTAAAAACGTCTGATAGCTGCGGTTGCTGCTGACTTGCTGGTACTGGTAACCCAACTTATCCAGATAAGCCGCAATATCGTCATGGCTGGCAGCTTCAAAACCAGCCAGTACATCACCGGTGGCGGCGCCGTGGTTACGGTAGTGAAACAGCGTAATATTGCAGTGCTCACCCAGCGTATTTAAAAAATTCATTAATGCGCCCGGGTATTCCGGAAAGTTAAACTGATACACCTGCTCTTTCAGTTCACGTGGCGGCATACCGCCGACCATATGCCGCACATGCAGCTTGGCCAGTTCGTCGTCAGACAGATCCTGATAGTCATAACCGGCTTTGCTGAGCAGCTCTTTTACCGTGTTCAGCTCTTGCTGGCCATGGCGCAGTTTAATACCCACAAAGATATGCGCTTTGTTGTCACTGGCGTAGCGATAGTTAAATTCGGTAATGGCACGGCCGCCCAGCGTTTGGCAAAAGCGGCGGAAGCTGCCTTTTTCTTCCGGTATGGTTACCGCAAACACCGCTTCTTTTTTCTCACCCAGCTCACAACGTTCTGACACATAGCGCAGCGTATCAAAGTTTAAGTTGGCCCCGCTTAGCACGGCAGCATACTGCTGTGGTTTAGTTAAAGTGCTGTTTTTTAACTGCTGGCTGTATTTTTTTAAGCCTGCCAGTGCAAGCGCACCAGCCGGTTCCGCTACGGCGCGTAAATCATCAAAGATATCTTTTATTGCCGCGCAAATTTCGTCGCTGGACACGGTAATAACTTCATCGCAAAAGCGTTTGGCCAGATTAAAGGTTTCGTTGCCGATGCGCTTTACCGCTACACCATCGGCAAAGAGGCCGACCCGCTCCAGCGTAACCGGCTCGCCTGCCGCCAGCGCGGCTTTTAAACAGGCAGCATCTTCCGGCTCTACGCCTATTACTTTTACATTTGGCTGTATGGCCTTGATATACACCGCCATACCGGCCATTAAGCCACCGCCGCCAACCGGAATAAACACCGCATTTAGCTGGTTGTGCTGGCTTAGCAGCTCTTTGGCTACCGTACCCTGGCCAGCAATTACATCGCAGTCATCAAACGGCGGGATATAGATAGCGCCTTCGGTATTGGCCAGGTTAATGGCATAACTATTGGCTTCATCAAAAGCCGTGCCGTGCAGCACTACATTGCCGCCGAGCGCTTTTACTGCGGCGACTTTGATTTCCGGCGTAGTAATGGGCATTACAATAGTGGCATTAAGCCCCAGCTTGCTGGCAGATAACGCTACGCCCTGGGCATGGTTACCGGCCGAGGCGCATACCACGCTGGCGTTGGGGCTGTGCTGCTTTACTTTATGCAGTTTATGAAAGGCCCCGCGCAGTTTAAACGAGTACACCGGCTGTTTGTCTTCGCGCTTTAGCAGCACATTGTGCCCCAGCCGCTGACTAAGTTTGCTCATGGCATCCAGCGGGGTTTCTACCGCGGCCTGATATACCGGCGACAGCAAAATCTCACGCAGATACTGCTGCATCAAATCGGTATCTGTCTGCGCTGTTTGTACTGTTGCCAGGTTGTTCATTGTTACTCCGGTTGTATTAAGTTACTGCATACTCTCAAGCGAAGACCAGAAACTGCTAAACAAGGCGTCTCCGGCAGGGAGGCCGGAGAGGAGCCTACATGGAAGTATTCACGGCGTCCTTGTGTGCAGTTTGTGGTCGAAGTCAACTTAAGACATTCCGACACTTACTCTTCTAACTTGCTTAAATCCCTTACTGCGCCCTTATCCGCACTGCTTGCCAACAGCGCGTAGGCTTTCAATGCAGAACTCACCACCCGCTGGCGGCTCTCTGGTTTCCAGCCCAGCTTACCTTTGGCATCCATCGCTGTGCGGCGCGCGGTCAGTTCGTCATCGCTGATGGCAATGCCAATTTTGCGCTGAGGAATATCAATTTCTATTTTGTCGCCTTCCTGTACCAGCGCGATAGCGCCGCCACTGGCGGCTTCCGGCGACACATGACCAATCGATAACCCCGAGGTACCACCGGAAAACCGGCCATCGGTGATCAAGGCACAAGCTTTGCCCAGCCCCATCGATTTTAAGTAGCTGGTGGGGTAAAGCATTTCCTGCATGCCAGGCCCACCTTTAGGGCCTTCGTAGCGAATAATTACCGCATCGCCTGCCACTACTTTGCCCTTTAATATTGCCTCTACTGCATCATCCTGGCTTTCAAACACCCGGGCGCGGCCGCTAAATACCAGGTTTTCTTTTTCAACCCCGGCGGTTTTAACAATACAGCCCTGCGGCGCCAGGTTACCAAACAACACGGCTAAGCCACCGTCTTGCGAATAGGCATGTTCTTTACTGCGGATACAACCCTCTACCCGGTCATCATCGACACTGGGGTAACGGCAGTTTTGTGAAAACGCCTGGGTGGTGCGGATACCAGCCGGGCCGGCAGCGTAAAATTGCTGCACTTCAGTAGACGGGCTGGTTTTAATATCCCATTGCTCCAGCACGGCTGCCAGCGAGCTACCTGACACATGCGGCGTATTGGGGTTTAACAAACCGGCACGGTTTAGCTCGGCTAAAATGCCGATAACGCCACCGGCACGGTGCACATCTTCCATATGGTACTTTTGCGTTGACGGCGCTACTTTGCATAAATGCGGCACTATGCGCGATAAACGGTCAATATCGGCCATGGTAAAGTCAACGTCTGCTTCCTGCGCGGCAGCCAGCAAATGCAATACGGTATTGGTAGAGCCTCCCATGGCGATATCCAGCATCATGGCGTTTTCAAAAGCGGTTTTATTGCCAATACTACGCGGCAGCACGCTGTCATCATCGTTTTTGTACCAGCGGTTGCACAGCTCCATAATTCTGAACCCGGCCTGCACAAATAACTCTTTACGATCCGCATGGGTTGCCAACAAGGAACCATTACCCGGCTGACCTAAACCCAAAGCCTCAACCAGGCAGTTCATTGAGTTAGCAGTAAACATACCCGAGCAACTGCCACAGGTGGGGCAGGCACTACGCTCAATTTGTTCGCTGTCGCTATCGGTTACTTTAGGATCTGCCGCAGACACCATGGCATCGACTAAATCCAGCTTGATAATTTGATCCGACAGCTTGGTTTTACCTGCCTCCATCGGGCCGCCGGAAACAAAAATGGCCGGTACGTTTAACCGCATTGCCGCCATTAACATACCTGGTGTGATCTTGTCGCAGTTAGAAATACACACCATGGCGTCGGCGCAGTGGGCATTCACCATATATTCCACCGAGTCGGCGATCAGCTCGCGTGACGGCAAGCTGTACAACATACCGCCATGGCCCATGGCAATGCCGTCATCCACGGCTATGGTATTAAATTCTTTGGCAATGCCACCCGCTTCTTCAATGCTTTTTGCCACCAGCTTGCCTAAATCACGCAGGTGCACATGGCCGGGTACAAACTCGCAGAACGAATTCACTACGGCAATAATCGGCTTACCAAAATCGGTGTCTTTAACACCGGTGGCACGCCACAGTGCGCGGGCGCCCGCCATATTGCGGCCTTCGGTAACGGTGGCGGATCTTAACTTTGGCATTGTGGTACTCCGTGTGTTCGGTAAATAAAAAGTATAGGGTTAACGGTTGTTAATATTGGTTCAGGCGCTTAATACCGCCAACTCGCTACCGGCCAGCTCTAGTTGCTGCACGTCATACAGTTTATGCAACTGGCTGGTTAATAAGTGGATCGGCTTATCACTGCTAACCGTTAAGGTAATGCTTAAGCTTTTGGCGTCGCTACGCGGTGTCAATTGCAAGCCAGCCAGTTCATAGCCGCGATAGCGCGTAACCTGCAGCAGACGCTCAACTACAGCCGGAGTGTTAGTGGCGGTGATATTCAGTATATGGTTCATGCTTTTAGCTCCGTGATCATTTCTTCATTCGCCGCCCCCGGCGGTACTAAGGGCCAAACGTTGTCTTTATCGTCAATGCATACGTGCAGTAAATAAGGCCCGGGCCAGGTAAACATGGCTTCCAGCGCGCTTTCTACTTCATCTTTGCGGGTTATACAGTGTCCCGGTATGGCAAAAGCGGCCGCCAGAGCGACAAAATCCGGGTTGTCAGATAAGTCGGTTTCGCTGTAGCGTTCATTAAAAAACAGCTGCTGCCACTGCTTCACCATGCCAAGGCGCTGGTTATCAACAATGACAATTTTTACCGGCAGCCGAAACCGCTTAATGGTGGCCAACTCCTGTACGTTCATCATAAAAGAGCCATCACCCGATACCGTGATTACCGTGTCCTGCGGCCGGGCTAACTTGGCACCTATAGCCGCTGGCAAACCAAAGCCCATCGTGCCCAGCCCGCCGCTGGATAAATGGTTGCGCGGGCTGCTAAAGCGCATATGCTGCGCCACCCACATCTGGTGCTGGCCTACGTCGCAGCATACTACGCTGTTGTCCGGCATGCGTTCGCTTAATTGCTTTAACATCAGCGGGGCATAAATACGCTCGCCCGGGTGATCGTAACGCCAGCCATATTGCTGTTTTAACTGGGCGCAATGCGCCAGCCAATCGGTATAGTTATTGTTAGTGCTGATAGCGGGCAGAATTTGTTTCATATCGCCCAGCAGCGCCACGTTAGCAAAGCGCACCTTGTTAATTTCAGCCGGGTCGATATCGACATGGATCACTTTGGCATGCGGGGCAAATTTTTGCAGGTTGCCGGTAACCCGGTCGTCAAAACGGGCACCTAAACAGATCAGTAAATCGCACTGCTGTACCGCTAAATTCGCCGCCTGAGTACCGTGCATACCCAGCATGCCCAAATAATGCGCGTTGTCTTTGGCTACCGAGCCCATCGCTTTTAACGTGGTAACTGACGGCATAGGGTTAGCCGCTAAAAACTGCTGCAGCTGCGGCATGGCACCGGCCATATGCACACCGCCGCCGATATAAGCCACCGGCTTTTGCGCTGCGGCTATTAAAGCCCGCGCTTTGGCGGCATTAGCCAGCGAGGTATTTACTGGTACCGCTTTTGCTGTTGAGCCACGCTCAGGTTGATAATCAACTTCTGCCAATTGCACATCTTTAGGGATATCAACCAGTACCGGGCCGGGGCGGCCATTACAGGCAATAGCAAAGGCTTCATGTAAGGTAGCCGCCAGTTCTTCTACACTGCGCACCATAAAGCTGTGCTTGGTCACTGCGAGGCTTAAACCTAATACATCAATTTCCTGAAACGCATCGCTGCCCATCACGGCTTGTGATACCTGACCGGTAATAGCCACTACCGGTACCGAGTCCAGCATGGCATCGGCCAGCGAGGTAATAAGGTTAGTTGCGCCAGGGCCAGAGGTGGCCATGCACACTCCCACTTTGCCCGATGCACGGGCATAACCAATGGCCGAGAAGGCGCCGCCCTGTTCATGCCGGCACAGGTAGTGCTTTACGTTGCTTTGATACAAGGCATCGTAAATTGGCATAATAGCGCCACCGGGGTAGCCGAAAATGGTATCGACCCCGTGTTGCTGCAGCACCTGTAGTACCAATTCTGCGCCTTTCATGTTCTGTCCTCTTGCCCTGATTAACTTTTCTAAAGCCCTGAAACGACAAAACCCCCGGTCCTTGCGGAGCGGGGGTTTTGTTGGAATTCGCTTTTTACGCTACTTTTTTTCCAAAACACCGCCCCCCGCGGAGATTAATAATCACCACGACCACGAGGACAATAATGTTCAGAACAGCAGCTAAACGCATAATTTGATTCTTACTTATTTACTTGGTTAAAAATAGTTTTAGTTATGTTGACCTGCTATGCAGATCTAATTGCTATTAGAAATAGCCGTCTATCAGTCTGAAGTCAACAGATTTTTGTGCTTTGCTAAAAAATAGTCAGTTGGGAAACGGCAGCACTGGAGTGAGAATCGGCTTACACTAAACCAACCGTTACAGGCCAGGATGCTGACAAATTCGCCCGGAGCGAATTTGAACAGCTCTGCTGGTCCGCAGGATAAACTTCATGGATGAAGTTTATAATCGAGCCTACAGGGAAGTATTTACGGCGTGTTGGTGTGTGTACACCGGTTCGATAGTTTGCACCTGTAGTGATCGACAACGTACACTTAAGTTATTCGTAAATCAGCGCGGTAGCCTGTGGATCAGTTAGAGCTGTTTGACCTGCCCAATCCCTGTATCGGTGTTTGCCAAAGCAACAGCCGAGGCTACTGCATTGGCTGTTTGCGCTCACGCGATGAACGCTTTAACTGGCATGCCAAATCCGTTGCCGAACGCGCGCATATTTTAAAACTACTCACGCAGCGCCGCGCAAGATTAAATGCCAAAGCGAAAAAAGACACAGACTCACCAACAAGTGGCGAGTCGCTGGATTTGTTCTGAAATCCTTACTGCCCACTTAACCGTTTACCAAATGAAATAGCATAGGCTGGCGAGCGCATTCTTAGCACCGAGTCGTCACTGGCGCTAAAGCCACGGCTTAATACATTAGGGTCAAAGTTGATATTGCTACAGCCAGTATCAACACTGGCAAATTCCGGCGATTTTTTACTTTTCACTAAAAATATTAGTTATATATCGGTTAAAATTTTTAACATCGCATCTGGTACTTTATAACATAAGCACAACATATAACCGGGCAATGACAAGTGCTTTAGCTGGATATTTTGCGGTAGCGGATGAGCTAACACCGATAACAGCGGTTGTTGGCTAAACTTGCTGTAAGCTTCAGCGGCGGTCCAGCTTTGGTAAAAGCCTGTGCTGCCGGTTGTAGTGTTTAATGCAGCAAATTCGCCACTTAACTGCGCAAAATTACGTACTTTTATATATTCCAAATCTAACCCTACCGGCTGTTGTGGGCTATATGCTACTGCTACTGCCTGGCGTGAATGGCTAATACTTAATGCCACCTTTTGACCTTTAACATACATTACCGGAGCTTGCTCTGAAGGCAGAGCAATCTGAATATCTGCCACCACCACACCACGTTGTTGCAACAACAGCTGCCGTATCAGAGCCCGGCCATTACAAAATTCACGGGCACGTTTGTTGCTTAGCGTCAGGCTGTACTGCCACTCATTCTCATGTAACCATACCCGGCAGTCTTCAACGCTTAATGTTTGTAACCGATATGCCAGTGATATCATAAAATGCGCTGCTATTTCCTGTTTGTTTTTATTTACCTGAACTTACCAACTAACATAACTCAGTATCTGATCAGTGATGTTTAAATCTGCACGACAATACTGCTTTTGATTACAGCTTTGCTTTTATTTACTTCTTGGGGTGTTTTTTTATATGATACGCCGCTTTTAATAGTTTTCTGCGGCTCAGTGAGTAACAAATTTTGATGGAACTTTTCTTAACGTCCTGGGCGGTATGGATGCCACCGTCAGCAATGACACCACAGGATACACCTGATGCCAGCTTGCCTGCTTTAACTGCAGTACCCGCCATGACACGGCGCCGCTTAAGCAAGTTAACTAAACTTGCCTTTGACGTTGCGCTAAGTAACGTAGAGCCCGGACAACAGATCAGCACGATTTTTGCGTCGCGTCATGGCGATTTGCATAAAACGCTGGGCTTACTACAACAATTGGCTGAACAGGATGATATCTCACCATCTCAATTTGCACTGTCGGTGCATAACGCTATTAGCGGGCAATTTAGTATTTTCAGCCAGAATCATGCTGACAGCAACGCAATTGCCGCCGGGGCTGATAGCTTACATTATGCGTTGTTAGAAGCTGCAGCACGCTTTCGCAGCGAACCGCACTTACAACAATTACTGGTAGTATATGCCGATGAACCGGTACCGGCTCCTTACCAAATATTCTGCAAAGATCCGTCTGTGCCCATAGCTCTGGCGCTGCTGTTGGGGCGAGATGGCGACAAACTGCTATTTACTATGCAGTCTGATGCCGCCAGTAATGCATCGGATGATCAGGCGCTGCAATTATTGCCCTTGTTACAAGGCAACACAACACAACTGAGTATCGCCGGGCATCAACGCCATTGGTTATGGCAGCGGGCCTGATGATGCAAAAGCTGAATCATGTTTATCGCATTTTGGCGACCGGATTATGTTTTGTTTGTTTTGGTATCGGTGCTTTGTTGCTGTCTGTGCTAATTTTTCCATTGCAGCGCCTGTTTATTGTTGATCAGCAGCAGCGTAAACGGGTAGCTCGGCGCACTGTGCATAGTACTTTTCGCTTTTTTATAAGTCTGATACGCTGCTTTCGGGTGTTTAATTTTAACTTTACAGCCAGCGAACAACTGCACAGGTGCAAAGGTAAAATTATTATCGCTAATCACCCTTGCCTGATCGATGTGGTCGCCTTGATAGCAATGACACCTAACGCCGACTGTGTGGTGAAAGCACAGCTGTTTCGTAATCCTTTTATTCAGGGGGTGATCCGCTGTACTGGCTATATCAGCAACTCAGATCCCGATCAGTTGCTGGATGACTGTGCAACGTCATTACAGCAGGGTAATAATTTGATTATTTTCCCGGAGGGTACCCGCAGCACACCAGGCCAGCCTTTACAGTTTCAGCGGGGCGCCGCTAATATTGCCTTGAGGTCAGGCAGTGATTATCTGGCATTACATATTTGCTGTCAGCCAAGTACACTGACAAAACAGCAACAGTGGTACAACGTACCCAGCATTAAACCAACACTGGCAATTCATTTTTTAAAGCCTATTTATATTGATCAATATCGGGCTTTATCGTCCCCTTCGCTGGCTGCCCGGCAGCTGACAAGGGATTTACAAGCTTATTATCAGCAGGTACTTAGCTAAGATGGACACATTAAAACAAGAACTAAAACTACTTATTATTAATACTTTGGAACTGGAAGATATTACCCCGGATGATATCGATGACCACGTGCCACTCTTTGTAGAAGGTCTTGGCCTGGACTCTATTGATGCTCTGGAGCTGGGGCAGGCACTAAAGAAAAAATACAACATAAAACCTGACGCTAACTCAGAGCAAAATAAGCAGCATTTCGCCAGCCTGCATAATCTGGCGCTTTATGTGCAGCAACAACAGCAGTAAATGGAGCTTCGCCATGAAAACCAAACAAGATGTATATAACGTTCTGCAACAGCTGATGATAAAAGAGTTTGAACTGGACGCAGAGCAAATTCAGTTGGATGCCAACCTCTACGAAGATTTAGATCTCGACAGTATTGACGCAGTAGATCTGGTCGTGAAGTTGCGTGAGCTGACGGGCAAGAAAATTGAGCCTGACGCCTTTAAAGCGGTGCGTACCGTTGGCAATGTGGTGGATCAAGTTTACGCGCTGATCGAGGCCTGATGCAGGCCAGAACACCACTAAAAGCGGGCTTACAACTGGCGTTGTTGCTGTATCCTTTTTATGTTTGGTGGGCAGTCAGTAATTGGCACCCGGCCTTGGCGGTACTTCCAATAATGTTACTGGCGCTAGCTAAAGCACTGACCAGCCACAACGATACCTCACAGCGCTGGTTTTTTCTGCTCAGTGCCGTATTGCTGTTGGCTGCCAGCCTGCTGGGTAAAGCCGAACAAGCTATGTTGTATTATCCGGTATGGATCAATACCGGTATGTTACTGCTGTTTGGCTGGTCGTTATGTTATCCGCCAACAGTGGTGGAGCGTCTTGCCCGCTTAATGGAAGGTGAACTGGACGCTAAAGCTGTGCGTTATACCCGCAGTGTTACAATGGTGTGGTGTGTATTTTTTATCTTAAACGGCAGCGTTGCAGCTTTTACTGCCTGGTGGGGTAACTGGAACTTATGGGTGTTATACAACGGCTTTATTGCCTATGTATTAATGAGTTTACTGATGCTGATTGAATGGCTGGTGCGTCGTCGTGTTAAAGCAGCTCGCTAACCACTGGCAGCTAAGCTGGCCTGATCCACAACAGGCAATAATATTAGATGACAGCCACTACCTGAGTTATCAGCAATGGCATACCATGCTGCCCGCTGCAGTGCAGTATGCGCTCTCTCAACCAGGCGATACAGTGTTGTTGTATCAGCCAGACAGCCTGTATTTTAGCCTGTGGTTTGTCGCACTGGCTATGCAGGGTAAACATATCGTGCTGGCACCCGACAACCAGCCTCACACCACACAAATGGTGCTGAAACACTGTAACTGGCAGGTACCGGTACAACTACCGCCTGTTAGTGCTGCGCAAGCAAATGCTCCATTGCAGTTGTCACTTAGTAAAGAATGCCGTATCAGCTTTTTCACCTCAGGCTCCTCCGGCCAGCCAAAATTGATAAGCAAACGGCTGTGTCAGTTGCTGCTTGAAGTACAAACGCTTGAGCGGCAGTTTGGAAGCACACTGGATGCTAATACCCTGTTTGCCGCCACAGTGTCTCAGCAGCATATTTACGGCCTGCTGTTCCGCTTGTTGTGGCCTTTGTGCAGCAGCCGGCTATTATATCGCCAGCAGCTTAGTTTTTTTGAACAATGGCAGGCATTGCTGCAACAAAATAAAGTAGTGCTGGTAGCCAGCCCGGCGCACCTGGCCCGTTTTGATGACATTGCTAAACTTTCGCCGCAGCAACAGCAAATTAGCCGTATTTTCAGCTCTGGCGGCCCCTTGCCTGCACCGGTGCCGGCGTTGTATCAGCAAGCGTTGGGGCAAGCGCCAACAGAAGTTTTTGGTAGCACCGAAACCGGTGGCATAGCTTTTCGTCAACGCCGCCTACCCGATATACCCTGGCAGGCGTTTACCGGTGTAACCTTGGCCACGGATGCACAGCAGGCATTGCAGGTCATGTCGCCTCATCTTGATAACAATGATTATTTCCAAACCCAGGACCAGGTGCAGCTTATCACAAACCAACAGTTTCACCTGTTAGGCCGGTTGGACCGTATTATTAAACTGGCAGAAAAACGCCTGTCTCTGCCAGAGCTGGAGCAATTTTGCTGTAATTCTGAACTGGTAACAGAGGCTGCTGCAGTTATGTTGAGCTCGCCCAAAGTGCAACTGGCACTGGTTGTAGTGTTATCTGCAAATGGTGCAGTCATACTAAGTGATAACGGTAAGCTGGCGATGAATAACCTGCTAAGACAGCATCTGTTGCAACGTTTTGAGCCCGTGTTACTGCCAAAACGTTTTCGTTATTTACCCGCATTACCTTACAATCAGCAGGGCAAATTACCGCAGCCACTGCTGGAGGCCCTGTTTACTGATGACTAAGTTATTTCCCCTGCTTCAGCTGCAAAATCAAAACGCCCGGCATGTTGAGCTGCAACTGCATATCAGCGCCGATATTGATTATTTTGCCGGTCATTTTCCGCAAGCCCCGGTACTGGCAGGCGTGACTCAGTTGCATTGGGTCGTACACTACAGCAAACAGTATTTTGCCAGTTTACAGGAAGTGATATCGGTAGAAGTACTGAAGTTTCAGTTGATGATTCGCCCAGAGGATGTTCTTACATTACAACTGGAACTCAGCAACAGCAACACTACCTTATTTACTTACCTTAAAGATGGAAAAAAAGTAGCCTCTGGTCGGTTAAAATGGAGCCTGCAGCCAGATGCATAATTGCTTTGTGATCCCTATTTATAATCATCACGACACTATAGCGGCCACGGTACAGGCGTTGCTGCCGTATCAACTGCCTATTATCATTGCGGATGATGGTTCCGACAACCAGACTAAACAGGCACTGCAACAACTGGCCAGCTGTTATGCGTTGGTTGATATCGTTACCCTGCCACAGAATGGCGGCAAAGGCGCGGCAGTAAGTGCGGCGCTGCGCCGGGCCGCCGCGCGTAGTTTCAGCCATGCTTTGCAGATAGACGCGGACGCCCAGCATGATGTCAACGACATTCCGGCCTTCTGGCAACTGGCGACGCAACACCCGGATGATTTGATTAGCGGAGCCCCCTTGTATGACGAATCTATGCCCCGCAGCCGCCGTATTGGCCGCCACATTACACACTTTTGGGTTAATATCGAAACCTTGTCACGTGATATCCGCGATTCCATGCTGGGCTACCGGGTGTACCCGGTCAATGCTACCATCAAGCTGATTGATCAGGTGCAACTGGGCCAGCGCATGGACTTTGATATTGAAATTATGGTGCGGTTGTACTGGCAAGGCATTAAAGTGCGTTTTATTCCAACCCGGGTAGTTTATCCGCAAGGTGGCCGCTCTCACTTTAGCCTGCTGCAAGATAACTGGCTGATCAGCAAAATGCACACCAAACTGTTTTTTGGCATGTTATGGCGGATGCCCTTATTGCTAAAACGCAAATGGACTCACGGATGACGCCTTCTGATAACAGCGGCATACACTGGGCTAAAAAGCAGGAAAATGGCAGTTACTATGCCATAAAGTTACTGCTTACCCTGTATCGCTATGGTGGCAAATGGGTAATTTTGCTGGTACTGGCACCGGTACTGGCATACTTTTTTATCAAAGACGGTACAGCCCGGCGTTCATCGCTTGGTTATCTGCAGCAATTGCACCGCTACAAAGGCCGGCACAGCCCTTTTAGCACAATGCCGGGGTATTTGCAGGCATATCAACATTTTTGGCAATTTGCTATGGCGGCACTGGCTAAAATCGACGCCTGGCTCGGCCGGTTAAATACAATACCCGTGCATTATGGCGGTAGTACCGGCTTTGAGCAGATTATGCATCACAATAAAGGCGCAGTGCTAATAGGCAGCCATCTGGGTAACCTGGAAGTATGCCGGGCTCTAGTACGTAGCAAATACCCGGTGCGGATTAACGTACTGGCACATACCCGGCATACGGCAGCTTTTAACCGTATTCTGAAAGAAAGCAACAGCGAAGTTGACCTGCAGTTGATTGAGGTTACAGAGCTGACACCGGCGGTCAGCGCTATGCTGACCGACTGTATTGATAATGGCGAGCTGGTCGTTATTGTGGGTGACCGCATTTCAGCACAAGCTCCTGAGCGTGCGGTATGGGCCAGCTTTCTTGGCAAACCTGCGCCTTTTGCTATTGGGCCCTGGGTGCTGGCCAGTGTGCTGCAATGCCCGGTGTATCTGATGTTTTGTCTTAAAGAAGCCCGAGGCTACAACCTGATGTTTGAACCCTTTGCTGAGCAGATCGTGCTGCCACGCAAAACCCGGCAACAGGCTCTGATAAACATCGTGACACACTATGCGCAGCAACTGGAACAAGTGGCTTGCCGTTACCCTATGCAATGGTTTAATTTTTATGACTTCTGGCAATTGCCCGCAGCCAAACAACAAAAGGAAAGCACCGGTGACAACAGCAGTAACTGAACCCGGCACAGCACAACATGTCGCCAGCGCTACCGCTGTCTGCTTTGGCGAGGGCCGGATCAGCATAGAGCAAATAACAGCCATTGCACGCCAGCAACAAGCGGTTAGCCTTAGCCAGCATGCACCCTTTGTACAGCGCATTAATGCCGGCGTGGCCTTTTTGGATAAACTGCTGCAGGAAGACGGGGTAATTTACGGCGTAACCACCGGTTACGGCGACAGCGTTACCGTTAAAGTACCACTGGAGCAGGTGTACGAACTGCCGGTGCATCTGATCCGCTTTCATGGCTGCGGCCTGGGTGACTATTTCAGTGTTGAAGAAGGCCGCGCTATTCTGGCCACCCGCTTGTGCTCGCTGACACAGGGTTATTCCGGTGTCAGCTTTGAGCTGCTACACCAGTTAAGTGCTTATCTGAACCTGAATATAGTGCCACGCATTCCGCAGGAAGGTAGCGTTGGCGCCAGCGGCGATTTAACGCCGCTGTCTTATGTTGCTGCCAGCCTGATTGGCGAGCGGGATGTGTATTATGGCGGTGAAGTACGCCCGGTAGCAGACGTATTGCCGCTGCATCAGCTGCAACCACTGAAGCTGCGCCCCAAAGAAGGCCTGGCCATTATGAACGGCACGGCGGTGATGACGGCTCTGGCGTGTCTGGCCTATCAGCGCGCGGAATACCTAACCCGCCTATCCAGCCGTATTACTGCACTGGCCAGTCTGGCGTTGCAGGGCAACAGCCACCACTTTGATGATATTTTATTCAGTGTAAAACCGCATCAGGGGCAAAATCAGGTAGCGGCCTGGATCCGCGCAGACTTAAACCACGTTGAGCATCCGCGTAATTCAGACCGGCTGCAAGACCGTTATTCTATTCGCTGTGCGCCGCATATTATCGGTGTATTACGCGATGCGCTGCCGTGGTTTAAACAAACCATAGAAAACGAACTGAACAGCGCCAATGACAACCCTATTATCGACGGCATGGGTGAGCATGTGTTGCATGGCGGCCATTTTTACGGCGGCCATATCGCTATGGTAATGGATACAATGAAAACCGCGGTAGCCAATCTGGCCGATTTACATGACCGGCAAATGGCGCTGCTAATGGACACCAAGTTCAACCACGGTTTGCCAGCCAACTTATCCGCTGCAACACCAGAGCGACGCTATATCAATCACGGCTTTAAAGCGGTACAAATTGGTTGCAGCGCCTGGACGGCAGAAGCGTTAAAACTAACCATGCCGGCCAGCGTGTTTTCGCGTTCAACTGAGTGCCATAATCAGGACAAAGTTAGCATGGGTACCATTGCTGCCCGTGACTGCCTGCGGGTATTGCAACTGACAGAACAGGTCATGGCAGCGTCACTGCTGGCTGTACAACAAGCGGTGCAGCTGCGTATTGCTCAGGGTGAATTATGTTTTAACAGCCTGAACAGCGATATTCAGCAGATGTTGCGACAACTGCAGCAACAACATCCGGTAGTTGCAGAAGACAGGCCGCTGGAGTACAACCTGCGGCAGTTAGTCAGCCAGCTGCAACAGCAGTACTGGCCTTTATATCAGGACGCCTGACATGAAAACGGCAGAAATAATCATTGATGTGCCTTTTTTCGACGTTGATGCGATGCAGGTAGTGTGGCACGGCCACTATATAAAATATCTGGAAGTGGCACGTTGTGAACTGCTACGTAGTTTTAACTACGATTATCCGCAAATGTCTGAATCCGGCTATATGTGGCCTATTGTCGATTTAGCCGTAAAATATGTGGGTTCTGCCCGCTTTGCCAGAAAAATCAAGATCGTAGCAACACTAAAAGAATGGGAAAACCGTTTAAAAATCAGCTATCTGATCACTGATATCGAAACCGGTAAAAAACTGACGAAAGCCAGCACTACGCAGGTAGCCATTGATATCAGCACTCAGCAGATGTGCTTTGAGTCGCCAGCGGTTTTATTTGAAAAACTCGGATACGCAAAACCATGAACCGGTTTATTGTTTTACTGTTACTGCTCGTGTTGCTACCACCTGTTGCCGTGGCAGATCAGTCGGCCTCTCTGTTACGCTTTGCGCCACTGCAGGGGCAGCTGGATTTTGTCCAGTTGAAAACAGTGCAAGGTTTACCGGTACCATTGCGTAGTAGTGGTTATTTGCAGATCAGTGCCGACAAGCTGCTGTGGCATACCACAGCACCGGTAGATACCAAATTGCTGATAAGCCCGGCGGGGGTCAGCCAGTGGCAGCAACAACAATATGTTGCCGTAGCAGGCAGTGAATTTATCGGCCAGTTACTGCTGGCAGTACTGCAACAACAGCAAGACTTTATTCTGGCGCATTTTCAGTTGGCTACAGGGCCAAATAACTGTCTGCTATTACAGCCGGTACAACCACCGTTAAACCAGCTATTCAGCCAGATTGAACTGTGTGGTCAGCAAACCCTGGAACAGCTGACCCTAACTGAGCTGAATGGCAACCATACTGATATCAGCCTGCAACCCCAGGCGGGTAAACCCTAGCTATGCGCCGTAACCTTACATTGATACTGTGGCTGGCAGCCGTTGCGCTGATGCTGGTGTATGTGCTGCTGCAACTGCCCCAGCGGCACTGGAACAGCAGCATTACTGCCGCTATGCCCGGTACAACAACGCCCTGGCAAAACCAACTAATGCAGCAAAACAGTAGTAGCCGTCATCTGAGCCTGTTACTAACCGGCCAACCGCTGCCACAACTGCGCCAGGCCGCTACGCTATTACAACAGCAAACACTGCCCGGTCTGAGCTGGTATCAGCCTGGAGTCTTAATGCAACAGCTGCAACAGCAATACCAGCAGCATCAGGCTCTGCTGGCATCACCTGCGGCATTGGCGCAATTACAAAGCGGGCAATACCAGCAACTGGTCGATGCTGCCTGGCAGCGCCTGCTTAGCCCGGCGCCATTGCTGGCAGAAGCATTGCAGCATGACCCTTTACTGCTAACACAGCAGTTTATCGAACAACAAACACCTGTTTCATCCATGCAGCCACGCCAGTCCTGGTTTGAAAGCACTGAGCCCGCGGCTATTTTGTTACATGCCAGCCTGAGCATAGATCCCTTTGACCGTACTGACGCAGGGAAACTGGCCGCCGCCCTGGAACATCAACTGCAGCAGTTGCAGCAAAATGCCCCGGAGTTACAGTTGGCGCGAAGCGGAGTGTTATTTCATGCCGTTAATGCGGCTGACAACGCCAGCTTTGAAATGCAGTTTTACGGTGGTTTATCATTAATGGCTATTTTGCTGCTGTTAGGCGTTAGTTTTTACAGTATCAAACCTTTGCTGCTTGCCAGTGTAGTACTCGGCTGTGCCACTCTGAGCGGACTGACAGCTTTGCTGATATGGGTGCCACAGCCCCATGTACTGGCTCTGGTATTTGCCACCACGTTAATTGGCATAGCAATAGACTACTCCTTTCATGGCATGTTGGCCGCCAACAAAGGCCAGCGTTATTTCAACGCCATGCTGCCAAGCCTGGCGCTGGGCCTGCTGACGACTTTACTGGGTTACCTTACCCTGACACTGCTGCCTTTTGCGCTGTTAAATCAGGTAGCAATTTTTATGTGTGCCGGTTTAACTGCTGCTTTTATCAGTGTCTGGCTATTATTTCCTTACTGGCTGGCACCACAAAGCCTGCATAACAATGCCAGTTTACTGCACTGCTGTGAAAAGATAAGCGGCCGCTATAACAATACCTCCGCCTTAAAGGTGTGGAGTGGCGCACTGTTGCTGGCCGTACTGGTTTGCCTGTTGCTGCTAAACCAGGCAAGGTTTGTCGATGACGTACGCTTATTTAACCAAAGCCCTGCCGGTTTACTGGCACAAGAACAGCAGGTGCGCAGTATGGGCTCGCAGCAGTGGGACAGTCGTTTTATTGTCGTGCTGGCCGATAATGCAGAGCAGGTATTGCAGCAAGAACAACAACTGCTGCCGTTACTTAAGCACTGGCAGCAGCAAGGCTGGTTGAAAAGCTGGCAGGCGCTGTCACAACAACTCCCTCCGGTGCAACTGCAGGACCACCTGCAACAGCAACTGCAACTGGCTTATCAAAGTGAAACGGTGCAACAATATTTATCACAGTTACAATTGGCGGTGCCAGCACCACGGGCAGAGCGCTTACAACCAGACAATTTTAACTCAGTATTGCTACAACAATTATTCAGCCTGCAACAACACAGTGCCAGCGTAATATTGCTCAGCGGGGTTAACATACCGGATAACGAACGGGTGCAGCTTAATAGCATGGCGCAAATACACTGGCTGGACCCTATTGCCGATACAAATCAGGTGCTGGTTCAACTGCGCAGCCAACTGGGCCACTGGTTGTTACTGGCATTGGCTGTTACGTTAGTGATTTTACTATGGCGGCGCGGCATCAAAGCGGCATGTGCCATTACACTGATGTTACTGATTGCAGTAGGCGGCGCTTTGTTACTTAGCCAGCTACTACAGCAACAGCTGAATATTTTTAATCTGGTAGCGGCCTTATTGGTGCTGGCATTGGCTCTGGATTACGGCGTATTTTTTACTGCCCGCCTAAGCAGCGCCGATGTTTATCAGGCCGTACTATTATCAGCGGTTACCAGTTGTTTAGCCTTTGGTTTATTGAGTTTTAGCCAAACACCTGCCGTAGCCAGCTTCGGTTTTACCGTGTTTTGTGGCGTTGCGCTGGCAGCATTGCTGGCTCCGCTGTTAACTGTTGTCAGCGTAAAGGAGAGCGATAAGCATGGAACACTTTGATGTTATTATTATTGGCGCCGGCCCGGCAGGCAGCTGTGCCGGAGCCATGCTGGCACAAGCCGGTAAGCGGGTGCTGTGTTTGGAAAAACAGCATTTTCCGCGCTTTAGTATTGGTGAAAGCTTATTACCACACTGCATGGAATTTTTAACCGCTGCCGGTATGGCTGCCACCTTGCAGCACCATGCTGAAAGCCTGGGGTTTCAGTTTAAAAATGGCGCAGCATTTTTAAAAAACGATATCCGTACTGCCTTTGATTTTACCGACAAATTTAGCCCTGGGCCCGGTACGACGTTTCAGGTAAAACGCGCCGCTTTTGATAAACTACTGGCTGATGCCGCCGCCGAGCAGGGTCTGCAAATACGCTATGGCGTCACAGTACAACAATGTGATCATTTGCAGGCACGGCAGGCCGTACTGACAGTAAGTGATGAAACTAACAGCCAGTATCAGCTAAGTGCCGGCTTTATACTCGACGCCAGCGGCTTTGGCCGGGTGTTGCCACGGCTGCTGGATCTGGAGGTACCTTCTGATTTCCCGGTACGTCAGGCGTGTTTTTGTCATATACGTGACAACATCAGCGATGAACGGTTTGATCGCAATAAAATCCTGATCACCGTGCATTCAAGCCTGCCGGATGTCTGGTTCTGGTTGATCCCATTTAGTGACGGCACAGCAAGCCTGGGTGTAGTCGGTAAGCAACAGCGTTTTGACAGTGCGTTAAGTGCAACAGACAATCTTTGGCAACATATCCACCAGACACCAGAACTGGCAGAATTGCTGGCGCAGGCCACACCGGTGAACGAGGTACAAACACTGACAGGTTACTCAGCCAATGTACGCACTTTGCACGGCAATAATTTTGCGCTGCTGGGTAACGCCGGAGAATTCCTTGATCCGGTTTTTTCATCCGGCGTCACTATAGCACTGCGCTCTGCCGCCATGGCAGTGCCACTGGTATTACGCCAACTAAACGGCGATATGCCGGATTGGGAAACGCAATACAGCAAACCGCTACGTAAAGGTATAGATACTTTCCGTACCTTTGTTACTGCCTGGTATGATGGCCGGTTTCAGGATGTTATTTTCAGCGAAAAACGCCAGGCTAAAGTAACAGCTATGATTAGCGCAATTCTGGCCGGTTACGCATGGGATCCGGCTAATCCCTATGTAGCAGAGCCGGAACGGCGCTTAAATGTGTTAAGGGCACTATGTCTGGACGTGGATTAGCACTGGCACTTTGCCTGTTATTACTTAGCGGCTGCCAGCAGTGGCGCACGCCGGCTGCAAAAGGCTGGGTTATGCTGGATGGCGGCTATTACCAGCTAGTTGACAACTGGCCTGAGCGGCCGCAACAGTTATTGCAGCAGATAAACTGGCGCGATGAGCAGCAGCAACAGCAATTTGTGCTCAGTGCTTTGCTTACAGCAGACAGTATATTGCTGGTGGCGTTATCGCCTATTGGGCAAGAGTTATGGCGCCTGCATTACCAGCCGCAACATCAGCTAACGTTGTCCGGCATAGCGCCATTTAACCAGCCAGAGTTTGCCAAGCGCCTGCTGGCTGAAATGCAATTGGCCCTGCTGGACAGCAGTATAATTACACCGCGATTGTACGGCTTAACGCTGACAGAGCACACAACAACTATTGGCACAGAGCGGTATATAAACCATGCCAATGGCAGGCTGATATTGCAAATTGATCACAGTGCTCAAATCAGCACCATGACGCCAATCACGTTAAAAGGCCACCACTATCAACTGCAAATTACGACCTTACAGCAGGATTTTTTACCATGACAATAGCGCACTTAACCGCGCTGGGTTTGTGCTGTGCTTTGGGCAATAACAAACAGCAGGTCTGGCACAATGCCATTACCGGTAGCCGTGCGGGTATGCGCTGGCGCAGCGATTTACTTACCAGTGGCTCGGCAGTCATCGCTGGCGAAGTCAGTGGCGCTTTACCCGACCTAAGCGTCTGGCCCGCACATTACCAAAGCCGTAACAACCAGTTGGCAACATTGGCTTATCAGCAAATTGCCGAAGATGTGGCAGCAGCACGTCAACAATATGGCGCAGCTCGCATTGCAGTGATTGTTGGCACCAGTACCTCTGGTATTGCCGAGGGTGAACGTGCAATGCAGCACTATATGGCGCAGCAAGATTATCCAAAAGGCTACCACTACCAGATGCAGGAGATGCTGGCCCCGGCCCACTTTATTGCCCGGCTGGCTGATGTCAGTGGCCCATGCTATGCCATTTCTACTGCCTGTTCTTCCAGCGCCCGAGCCCTGATAAGTGCCCGGACCTTATTGCTGGCCGATCTGGCTGATGCAGTAATAGTGGGTGGCGTGGATTCTCTGTGCCAGCTTACGTTCAATGGTTTTGCAGCACTGGAATCGGTTTCGGCTGCCCACTGCCAACCCTTTAGTATGCAACGTGACGGTATTAATATCGGCGAAGGTGCAGCACTGTTTCTGATGCAAAAGCATGGCTCAGGCATTGCCTTGCTTGGGTGCGGCGCAAGCGGCGATGCTCATCATGTGTCGGCGCCACAGCCTGAAGGCCTGGGGGCAATTAATGCTATCACCCAAGCTTGCCAGCAGGCAGCTATTACGCCAGCACAACTGGATTATATTAATCTGCATGGTACTGCCACCGCTCTGAACGACAGCATGGAAAGCCATGCTCTGGCTACGCTAGCGCTGACAAAAGTTGCAGCCAGTTCCAGCAAGAGTATGACCGGCCACACGCTGGGCGCGGCCGGAGCTATTGAAGCAGCACTTTGCTGGCTGACACTGTCTGATTATAATACCGGCCAACATCTGGTGCCGCATTGCTGGGACGGCCAGGCAGATCCTGCTTTGCCAGCGTTATCGTTGGTTAGTATTGGCCAGCAACAGGCAGTAAGCTATTGCCTGTCTAATTCTTTCGCATTTGGTGGCAATAACGTGGCATTGATACTGGGTAAAACAATATGATAACAGGCTACAGCATAGAACAAGTGTTGCCCCATGCGCACCCGATGATATTGCTGAATGAATTTATTGAAGCCGGCAACGAACATGCATTGTGCCGCGTGCAGATTAGCCCCCAAAGCCCGTTTTACAATACCGCACTGGCAGGTGTTCCCAGTTATGTCGGGCTTGAATACATGGCACAAACGATCGCAGCTTATGCCGGAGCCAATAATCTGGCTGAAGGCGGTAAAGTACAAATAGGTTTTTTACTCGGCTGTCGTAAATATGTGCCTTCAACCACGTTGTTTACACTAGGTGCAGACTTAACTGTCAGGGCCACACAAGTGGTGACAGATAACTCAGGCCTCAGTGTATTTGACTGCCAGATCTATCAGCAACAGCAACTGTTGGTTGACGCCAAACTAAATGTATTTCAACCGGAAAATCATCGTTCCTGGCTAACGGAGTAGTAATGAAAAGAGTATTAGTTACCGGCTCTGGCCGTGGTATCGGCAAAGCTATAGCGCTGCAGTTGGCGGCCGCTGGGTTTGATATTGCCGTACACTGTCGCAGTGATCGTGCCAGCGCCGAAGCCGTAGTAAGCCAGGTACGCCAGTTGGGTAAGCAAGCCTGGCTGTTACAATTTGATGTCGCCGACCGGGCAGCTGCCAAAGCCACACTGGAGCAGGATATTGCAGAGCACGGAGCCTATTATGGCGTAGTCTGTAACGCTGGCATTACCCGTGACGGCGCTTTTCCGGCGTTAACCGAAACCGACTGGGACAGCGTGATTCATACCAACCTTGATGGCTTTTACAATGTGCTACATCCGGCCGTGATGCCGATGATCCAGCTGCGTAGCGGTGGCCGCATTGTAACTATTGCATCGGTATCCGGCATTGCCGGCAACCGTGGTCAGGTGAATTATAGCGCATCCAAAGCTGGCTTAATTGGTGCCACCAAAGCGTTGGCACTGGAACTGGCCAAGCGTAAAATTACAGTTAACTGTGTAGCCCCCGGTTTGATCGATACTGACATGGTGCAAGAGCTGGCGCAGGAAGAGCTGATGAAAATGATACCGCTACGCCGCGCCGGCACGGCCGATGAAGTCGCCGCCACGGTGGCATTTTTATTTTCTGAACCTGCGGCTTATATTACACGGCAGGTGATCTCGGTGAACGGTGGTTTAGTTTAATGAAAAGAGTCGTTGTTACCGGTATGTCTGTCGTTACTGCATTGGGGGATAACTGGCCGCAATTTAAACAAGCGCTGCAACAGGGCCGCAACGCTGTTTGTACCATGCCAGACTGGGATAGGTTCAGCAGTATGACAACCCGGCTGGCCGCACCGGTACAGGGTTTTGTCCGGCCGGTGCATTATCCGAGAAAACTGGTGCGTTCTATGGGCCGGGTATCATTAATGGCCACCCGCGCCACCGAACTGGCACTGAGTGACGCAGGCCTGCTGCAACACCCGGCAATAAGTGATGGCCGTTGTGGCATTGCTTATGGTTCATCTACCGGCAGTACAGAGCCGGTACTGGCGTTTGGCCGCATGATGTCTACCGGCGATATGACCGGCGTTACCGCAACCAGCTATATCCAAATGATGGCGCATACCACTGCCGTCAATGTCGGCGTATTCTTTGGTATTAAAGGCCGGGTATATACCACCAGCTCGGCCTGTACCTCTGGCTCACAAGGTATTGGTTATGCCTATGAGGCGATAAAGTACGGCAAGCAGCTACTGATGGTAGCCGGTGGTGCTGAAGAACTGTGTGCAACCGAAGCGGCCGTATTTGATACTCTGTACGCTACCAGCACCAAAAACAGCACACCGGCGTTAACACCAAGGCCGTTTGATAAAGCACGCGATGGCCTGGTGATTGGCGAAGGCGCCGGTACGCTGATTTTGGAAGAGCTGGAGCATGCTCTGGCACGAGGTGCGACAATTTACGCCGAAGTGGTAGGCTTTGGTTCAAACTCTGACGGCGTACATGTTACCCAGCCAACAGACACGACTATGGAAACCGCTATGCGTCTGGCACTGGCCGACGCTGAACTGGACGCCGGTTACATAGGTTATGTTAATGCGCATGGCACTGCCACCGACAGAGGCGATATAGCCGAAAGCCACGCCACAGCAAGAGTATTTGGCAGACAACAGGTGATCAGCTCGTTAAAAAGCTATCTTGGCCATACGCTCGGCGCCTGTGGCGCGATAGAAAGCTGGGCCAGCATTATGATGTTGCGGGACAATTGGTATGCGCCCACCCTGAACCTGACCGAAGTAGACCCCGCCTGCGCTGAGCTGGACTATATAACCGCCAACGGCCGCACGCTGGATACCAACTATGTCATGAGTAACAATTTTGCCTTTGGTGGCATTAATACCTCACTGATTTTTAAACGCTGGCAAAGCTAACAGCAGCCTGCCGCGATATGTCGGTGTATGTTTTGCGATGGAAATTCACACAATACGGAGCTTTAGATGAATAAAAAAATAATGTTAGTTGCAATGTCAGCAGCACTGATTTGCGGTACCGCTGAAGCCAGAAACGATGTATTAAGCCTGCCACTGGATAAAATTATCGGTACCGATAAAGCTAATCAGGCATTACATAACGTGCCGGTATACTTTGCCGGCCAAAGCCATCCGGCCGTTAGCAGCAACTGGGGCGAAATCAGTACCAGCCGTAAAACCAATGCATTTGGTAAATCAGACGAAGAGGCCTGCCAGTGGGTATTGTTGTCTGCACTGAAAGTGCTGCAAGAAGCCGCCCAGCAAAGGGGTTATGATGCTGTCGTCAATATCCGCTCTAACTATCAGAATAAAGAATTCAGCAGTGCTACTGAGTTCCAATGCGGAGCCGGTGCCATTATGGCCGGTGTCGCATTAAAAGGCGATTTGGTTAAGTTTTGATATTAAGGCGCCGAAATGGCGCCTTCTTTAAATTAATTAAATACCGGCCACAGCTGCAACTTTACTGTCATTGATAAAGTCCCGCAGAATTTCATCAATAGCAAATTTAGTCGATTGTTGCGTTGCATTTTTCATTGCAAAAGGACCGCCAAAAAACATCTTACCGCCCTGCGATTTACCTTTGGCATGATATGTCTTATTCAGCACGGTTTTGCCATTCTGTTCCAGACTAATATTTAATGTCACATGCGCCATATGATCTTTAAACTCATAATTTTCCAGGTTGAAACGCAGTAAGCCAGGGTTCTGTTGTGTTCCATTTACTTTAGACAGTTTACCAAATGATGCCTGTACATCATCTGACTTTAACGTTGCATCCAGCATCTGACCAAATTCCACGATCCACAAATGCGCATAGCCCACCGTAGCTGCCCGGAACTCATAACGATGCGTTTCTGTACCTGTAGCAATCTCGTAGTCTGCTTCCAATGTAGATTTAGGTAGCACAACTTCGCCTTTATTATTAGCAAGATACTGCGGATAGTCTTTAGCAACCGGGTGTTTGATGGTACAACCTGCCATCAGACCAGCACATAACAAAGCCGTTATTAAGTGAATCTTATTCATTTTGATATCCTTTATGTTTTTTATTATGGATACAGTGCTCAATCTGTACAAGATTGAAGAAGTTAAAAGAAAAGCTTTATTGAAGCAATCCCTGCTTTACAACTTGGCACCCAGTGCTGCGTAAGCACCAGCAAAATGTACTTGAATAAAAATTACAGCGCAAGATGTGATATTAGTAAAGGTATTGTTCAATATGAAATTGTGCCCCGGCACTATCCTACATTTTAGGATCAGGGCGTTGGTATGCGGGCAGCACTTGCTGCAACTGTTGAAATGTTTCCAGAACAGATTTTAACGCCACTTTATCACCGATAAAGTGCGGTAACTTACCGGCGGGGTCGGCCTGGCCCTGATACTGGATCAGCAATACATCATCAGCCTGCGGCGTTAAAGTCCACAACCCTTGCACGCGTTGCATCCGCATATAGCCTTTAACCAGTGGATAAAGCTGCCCTACATCACTCACCTGTATGGTCAGCACGCCACTGACAGCATCTTGTTGCCAAACTGATTGTGTTACCATATCGCGTTTCGATACAGGCCAGGTGGCGCTGAAATAAGTATGCACTATATGAGTGTTGGTATCTGGCTGGCCCAGCAGTTCGGCTTTTTCGGTGTTTGCCGCCCATGTTTTGATATTGGCGGTGTCTTCCAACAAATGCAGGAAGGCTGCGGCCGTTGAATTAGCCCTGGTTTGCGCTCTGACTTCCAATAGTTTCCCGGCATCGTGGCGGTATTCTACGCGGGTTTCGCCTGCCGCCTTATAAAAACGCCATTCAGCGTCATCCGCGACTACAGCGCTACTGCAACATAACAAGAAAAACAGCGCGCAGCGCATAGCTTTAGCCCTTTAACAGCGACAGCTCAACCGCTGTCAGTTGCCGGTACTCCCCTTCCGCCAAATCATCCGGCAATTGCAAGCCGCCGATTTTTTCCCGGTGCAGCCGCTCAACCTTATTGCCAATAGCAGCAAACATACGCTTTACCTGATGGTAGCGGCCTTCATGAATGGTAAGCAGGGCTTCGTTTTCGCTGATAATTTCCAGTTCGGCGGGTAAAGTGGCGTTTTTCTCGTTACGCAGCATTACACCTTCGGCAAATTGCGCAATGGCTGCTGTAGGAATTGGGTCAGCTGTCCAGACGCGGTAGGTTTTGGCTACGTGATGTTTCGGGCTGCTGATACGGTGCGACCACTGGCCGTCATCGGTGATTAATACTAAACCGGTAGTATCTAAATCGAGCCGACCGACAGTGTGCAGCCGCTCTATTAACGGCTCGTCCATTAAGGTGAATACTGTCGGGTGATCCGGGTCGTCGGTAGAGCAAATATAGCCATCCGGTTTATGCAGCATAAAATAGCGCAGGCCAATCAGTTGTAGCTGTTCGCCATCAAGGCACACTACGTCGTCACTGTTAACCTGCAAAGCGGCTTGTTTTACCAGTTCGCCGTTTATTGTTACTAATTTTTGCCGGATCACTTTACCGGCCTGGCTGCGGGTTAAACCGGTGCAGTCACATATATATTTATCTAAACGCATAATTCACCTATAAATCCCCGTCCTACTTAAAGCTGCAGCGTTGTTGGCTGCGCTCGCTCACCCCAATCACATAGCAGTCTATGCTCATGGGGATTCACTCGCTTGCCGCCTAGCTACAACTTCAATTAGTTTGGGTATTTAGCTAGTGTAACCAAATTTGGCCTGTTCGTCGCTAACTCAGTGCCGTTTTACGGCGTTAGCGCAGACACAATAAAGTTAGGGTTGCGCAGGTTTTCGCGTTGATACACCTTAGCGGCAATACCATCAAAGCTTACTGTAGCACCGGCTTCCTGCGCGATAATATGGCCTGCGCCGGTGTCCCACTGCATAGTCGGACCAAAGCGCGGATACACATCGGCACTGCCTTCGGCCACTAAACAGAACTTTAATGAGCTGCCCACCGGCACCATTTCGTGCTGCGCAAATTGCGCCAGATAACCTGCCAGATCAGGGCTGGGGTGGCTGCGACTGCCTACCACCCGCACGGTATTGCCAGATTTGGCAACCTGAATAGCACGCGTCTCACCAGCAGCTTTAACAAAAGCGCCTTCGCTTTTAGCAGCATAGTAGGTTTTTGCCAGCACGGGGGCGTGAATTACGCCCATTACAGGTTCACCATTATTAATAAGCGCGATATTAACGGTAAATTCGCCGTTGCGTTTAATAAACTCTTTGGTGCCATCCAGCGGGTCAACCAGCCAGTAACGCTGCCAGTTTTGGCGGATGCTCCAGCTGATATCAGCGGCTTCTTCAGATAAAATCGGCAACTCTGGTGTCAGTGCCGTTAACGCCTTAACAATGAGTTGATGCGCAGCTAAATCGGCGGCTGTTAACGGTGAGGCATCGGCTTTGCCGGTGATATTAAAAGCGGCGTTGTCTTGTTGATATACCGTCAGGATCGCCTGACCAGCTTGTTCTGCTATGTCGATAATGGCTGGCAAATAATTCATCGGATAATTTCCCTTTGCTTTAACAACGCCAACAACTGCTGCACGCTATCTTCCAGCGATGTTACCGAAGTGTCCAGCACCAGATCGGCAGCTTGCGGCGCTTCGTATGGGTCAGAAATACCGGTAAAGTGGCTAATTTCACCAGCGCGGGCTTTTTTGTACAGCCCTTTTACATCGCGCTGCTCGCATACTTCCAGCGGGGTAGCGATATGCACTTCAATAAACTTACCCGGCGGAACAAGGCTTTTTACCAGTTCACGCTGATTGCGGTACGGCGAAATAAAGGCGCTTAACACCAACAAACCGGCATCAACCATTAAACCTGCTACTGCGCCAACACGGCGCAGGTTTTCGGTTCTGTCCTCAGCGCTAAAGCCTAAATCAGCGCATAAACCGTGGCGCACATTGTCACCATCAAGCAAATAAGTATGTTTGCCCTGTGCGGCCAGCGCCTGCTCCAGTGCATTAGCCACAGTCGATTTGCCCGAGCCGGAAAAACCGGTAAACCAGATCACTGCACTTTGGTGGCCAAATAAGTGCTCGCGCTGCGCAGCGTTAACATCGTGCTGTTGCCATTTAATATCGTTATGTGTCATTGCTTTTCATCACTTAAAACGGATAAATCAGCGGTAAAAATATCAACACTACCGCACCGTATACCAACGCCATCGGTACGCCGAGGCGAATATAATCCCGTAACTGGTAATTACCGGCCGAATACACCATCAGGTTGGTTTGATAACCAAACGGCGAAATAAAACTGGCTGAAGCGCCAAAGGCTACTGCCATAAAAAATGGCACCGGGTCTACGCCCAGGTTTTGCGCTATCGCATAGGCAATAGGGAACGTAAGTGCTGCGGCAGCATTATTGGTTACCAGCTCGGTAAATAACCAGGTGGCAATAAATACGGCGATTAATGCACCATAAGCACCACTACCATCTACCAGCGTAATTAAGCCAGCTGCCACCTGCCCGGCTACGCCGGTTTGGATCATCAGCTGCGCCAAACCGATAGCCGACCCCACAATTAACCAAAGCTCCAGCGGAAAACGGTTTTTAATTTCATTTACCGTTACCGCGCCACCGGCAACGTAGGCAAGCAGCAGTACCGGCAAGCTTTTAATCAGCGGCACTATGTCAAAAACAGACAACGCCAGTGCGGCAACAAAACCGAGCAATACCCAATGACTGCGCTTTTTTGATAAAGGTGTAGAAATAGCTAAACCATTAACGTAAATAAACTCCTGACTAAGCTGATGCTGGCCGGGAAAATGTTTGCCGACGGATAAAATTAATACGTCACCGGCATGCAGCACCAGATCGCCTAAACCGCCCTGCAGGCGTTCATGGCCGCGGCGCACTGCTATAACCACAGCATCATATTCATGGCGAAAGCGGATTTGTTTTAAACTTTTACCCACTAAACGCGAGCTATAACTCAGCACAGCTTCAAGTAACTCACCCTGCTGCTGATCCTGGCGCAGTAATTCTAAACCGGGAAATTGCTGTAAGCGCGATACCGCTTCCAGATCGCCGACAAACCGCAACTCGTCACCGGCTTCAATTACCGTTTCCGGCGTTACCGGGCAAATACGCTGCGGGCCGCGCTGAATTTCTGCCAAAAACAGTGCCTGCAGCTCACGCAGCTGGTTTTGCTCTACACTTTTGCCAATTAGCTGGCTGTCGCTACGCACATGGGCGGTAAGGTAATATGGCGTGGCCTGGCTGGCATTTTTGCTGTTGTCGGGCAGCCAGTGGCTGCCGATCACCAGCACAACAGTACCGGCGGCTAACACCAAAACACCGAGCAGGGTAAAGTCAAAAAAGCCCAGCGCCGGTTCACCGCTTTGCTCGACAAAACCATTAACAATAAGGTTGGTTGAGGTGCCAATCAGTGTGAGCATACCACCGAGAATAGCGCTGTACGACAGCGGTAACAGCAATTTTGATGCGGCAAAATGATTATGATGCCGAAGCGATGACATCAGCGTAGATACCACCGCAGTGTTGTTAATAAAAGCCGACATCAAAGCGCTGGATAAGCTTAAACGGGCAATAACACTGCTTAAACGTTTGCCGGAGAACCCCCGGCTTAACCAGCTAACCAGCTGCGACTTTTCAATACCAATTGACACTAATAACAGCAATAGCAGCGTAATCAGCGATGGATTGGCGAAATTTTGCAAGGCGCTTTCCAGCGGTAACCAGCCAAGCAAATAACTCAGCAGCAGAGCACCACCAAACCACTGTGCCGGCGAGCGCTTGCTGAGCACCAGCCCCGCTACCAACGCCAGTAGCAGGGCGATGACACCGTACTGCTGATACGGCATTATGGTTTTTCCTTATCCAATCCAGCCTTAAACAACTCACGCACATCCTGCGCGCCCCAGTGTGGAAAATGCTTGCGGATCAGTGCATTCAGCTCAAGCTCAAAAGCGCTGATATTACTGGCGGCAACTTTTTCTTCTGCCAGCACATTCTGAATTAATCCGGCCGCTACTGTGGCATTGGTTAAACGGTCAATCAGAATAAAGTTACCGGTACCGGGTTGGGTTCTGAAGGTATCCAGCGGCAGCGTTTCAGTTAACTCCAGCTCTACCAGTGCAATATCATTTATTGCTACTTGCTCTGCCGCTTCCTGCGCCAGCGTATTAATATTTACCTTATGGTTTAGCCGGTTAATGCTAACACTGCTTTTACGCGTCGCCAGTTTTAAATCGTACAGGCGGCCGGTTTGCAGCGGCTGTTCATTAAACCACACTACATAGGCCAAAGCCCGGTTACTCAGGTTAACTGTATCGTCTGACGGCACCAGCCAATCGCCACGGCTGATATCAATTTCGTCGCTCAGAGTCAGCGTAATAGCCTCGCCAGCGCGGGCGGAAGGTTGTTCACCGGCAAAGCTGACAATTTGCTTAATGGTGCTTTTTTTGCCCGAAGGATACGCCGTAACAGCCTGACCAACAGCTAAACGGCCGCTGACCAAAGTACCGGCAAAACCACGAAAATCCAGATCCGGCCGGTTAACATACTGCACCGGAAACCGGGTGGCGGCTCCACCATGCTGTGGTATTGGCAGGGTTTCCAGCAGTGGCAGTAAGGCTGTACCGGTGTACCACGGCATATTGGCAGACAGCGCTAAAATGTTCTCGCCCTTTAGCGCACTAATAGGCACCACATCTACCGTTGGCACCTGCAATTGCGCCATCAGTGCCTGTACGTCCTGCACTATAGTGTTATAAATATGCTCGCTGTAGCCAACGATATCCATTTTATTAACGGCAACAATTAAATGCTTAATACCCAGCAAAGCGCAGATAAAACTGTGGCGCCGGGTTTGAGTTTGCACGCCGTAACGGGCATCGATCAGCAAAATGGCGACGTCCGAGGTAGATGCGCCGGTAGCCATATTACGGGTGTATTGCTCATGGCCGGGCGTATCGGCCAGAATAAACTTGCGCTCGGTAGTAGAGAAATAACGGTAGGCCACGTCGATAGTAATGCCCTGCTCACGCTCAGCCTGCAAGCCATCTACCAGCATTGCCAGTTCAAGCTCGCCGTCACTGTTGCGGCCTTTATGGTCGCGCTTTAACGCATCCAACTGATCATCATACAGTTGCTGGCTATCGTGCAGCAGGCGGCCAATTAAGGTGCTTTTGCCATCATCCACACTGCCACAGGTGAGTACCCGCAGTAAGCCTTTGTCCTGATGCTGCTGTAAATAACCACGAATGCCCAGGCTGTTTAATTGCTCGTTTAACGAGGTAACCGAAGATGCTGACATTAGAAATACCCCTCGCGCTTTTTCAATTCCATACCCGACTGATCCTGATCAATCACCCGGCCCTGGCGCTCTGATGTGCGGGCACGCAGCATTTCTTCCACTATGCCTTCAAGCGTATCGGCGGTAGATTCAATAGCGCCGGTTAACGGATAACAGCCCAGGGTTCTGAAGCGTACTGACTTTAGCTGCGGTGTTTCACCCGGCTCCAGTGGCATACGGTCATCATCTACCATGATCAACGTGCCGCTGCGTTCAACAACCGGCCGCGGCTTGGCTAAATACAGCGGTACTATGTCGATTTTTTCCTGCAGGATATACAGCCAGATATCCAGCTCTGTCCAGTTTGACAGCGGAAACACGCGGATACTTTCGCCTTCGTTAATAGCACCGTTGTAAAGATTCCACAGTTCCGGCCGCTGGTTTTTCGGATCCCAGCGGTGGTGTTTATCACGAAACGAATACACCCGCTCTTTAGCACGGGATTTTTCCTCATCGCGCCGCGCACCACCAAAGGCCGCATCAAAGCCGTAGGTATTCAGCGCCTGCTTTAAACCCTGAGTTTTCATAATGTCGGTGTGTTTGGCACTGCCATGAATAAAAGGGTTAATATTCATTGCTAAGCCTTCCGGGTTTTTATGCACCAGCAGCTCAAAGTTGTACTGTTTGGCCAGGCGATCGCGAAACTCGATCATCTCGCGGAATTTCCAGTTGGTATCAACGTGCAACAACGGAAACGGTATTTTGCCCGGCGCAAAGGCTTTGCGGGCTAAATGCAGTAATACTGACGAGTCTTTACCAATTGAATACAGCATGACCGGCTTTTTAAACTCGGCGGCCACCTCGCGGAAAATATGAATGCTTTCCGCTTCCAGCTGCTGTAGATGTGACAAAGTGCCTGCTACTTCAGACATGTTTATGATCCTCATTCCATCTGGGTAATGGTTTGGTTAAACACCGCAGGTTGCGGCCGCTTACCAAACCAATGTAAGTCCTGCTGCAAGCTTACCACTTCGCCAATAACTAGCAAAGCTGGTGAACCGAGCTGGTGGTGCGCGATAAGTTGTGCCAGTTGCTCCAGGCTGCCGGTAACTACCCGCTGATCACTGCGGGTACCGTTTTCAATAATGGCGACCGGTGTATTTGCCGCCCGGCCAGCCAGTAATAGCTGTTGCTGAATATGGCTGGCTTTCATCAGCCCCATATAAATAACCAGTGTCTGGTTAGCTTTACTCATGCTGTGCCAATCCGGCTCGCTGCCATCTGCCCGGCAATGGCCGGTAACAAACTGCACACTTTGCGCATGGTCGCGGTGGGTTAGCGGTATACCGGCGTAGGCCGCACAGCCGGCAGCAGCAGTAACTCCCGGTACTACCTGAAAGGCAATATGGTGTGGTATCAGTGCCTGAATTTCTTCACCGCCACGGCCAAAAATAAAGGGGTCCCCGCCTTTTAAGCGGCAAACTTTTTTACCGGCCAGAGCTAAATCAATCAGCAGTTGGTTAGTATCCTGCTGGGGCACTGAATGATCGCCAGCTTTTTTGCCAACGCAAATACGCTCAGCATCACGGCGCACCAGTTCCATAATGGGTGCCGACACTAAGTAGTCGTATACCACTACATCAGCCTGTTGCATCAGCTGCAGGGCTTTTAGTGTTAACAACTCCGGGTCACCGGGGCCGGCACCGACGATATAAACTTCACCGGCTTGTTGCTGTGGTTCATCCAGTAGTTGCTGTAAGCGTTGTTCGGCGTTTTCCAGTTGGTTTGCCTGCACATCACGCACCACATCAGAATCGAATACCTGCTCCCAAAACTGACGCCGGGCAGCAAAACCGCTTATTTTCGCCTTAACTCTGCTGCGAAAACGCCCCACTAATTCAGCCAGCGGTCCTAAATGTTGTGGCAGCAGGGTTTCCAGTTTTTCCCGCAGCCGCCTTGCCAACACCGGGGCAGTGCCAAAGCTGGAGATAGCAATTAAAATGGGGCTGCGGTCAATAATCGACGGAAAGATAAAGCCGCATTTAGGCTGATCATCCACAGTATTGACCAGCATATTGCGCGCCGAAGCTGCCTGATACACGCTGTCGTTTAGCTGTTCATCATCGGTAGCAGCAATCACCAACAACTTGCCATCTAGTTGCACCGGGTCAAAGCTGCCGGGGATCAGAGTGGCTTTACCTTGTTGTTGCCACTGGACAAATTCATCGGCGAATTGCTTAGCAACAACAGTTAGCCTGGCGCCAGCACTTAGCAGAGTACCAGCTTTGCGCAGCGCTACCGAGCCACCGCCAACAATCAGCACCGGTTTATCGGTTAACTTTACAAATAAGGGTAAGTACTGCACACCAGCTCCTGCTGTCAGGTTGCTACTTGAATTTCAAGCTTGCAGCATAGCCGTCTGTATGGCTTTTATAAAATAGTTAATTACGCTCAGATATAACTAAAAGGAATTAATGCAAAGATTGTAATAAGCAGCGATGAAGCCGGAAGCAAAAAAACGGCAACCGAAGTTGCCGTCAAAGCTACAGAGAGAGTGAAGCTAAACTGTTACGCTATCCGCTTACTGGCGGATCATATAGTCAAAAGCACCCAGGGCAGCATTGGCGCCCGAGCCCATAGCGATAATAATTTGCTTGTACGGCGCTGTAGTGGCATCACCGGCAGCAAACACGCCAGGCAGTGACGTTTGGCCACGCTCATCGACAATGATTTCACCGCGCGGTGATAATTCCACCGCACCACGTAACCATTCAGTATTTGGCACCAAACCTATCTGTACAAAAATACCGGCCAGTTCCACATGATGTTTATCACCGGTTTTACGATCAGTGTAGTTAATACCATTTACACGGCTGCCATCGCCGGTAACTTCGGTCGACTGCGCTTCAGTGATAATAGTGATATTGCCCATCGATTTGGCTTTTTTCACCAGTACCGCATCAGCACGTAATTCAGCAGCAAATTCCAGCACGGTAACATGCTCAACAATACCGGCTAAGTCGATAGCCGCCTCAATTCCCGAGTTACCACCGCCAATTACAGCTACTTTTTTGCCTTTAAACAGTGGGCCATCACAGTGCGGGCAGTACGCCACGCCTTTACCACGGTATTCCTGCTCGCCAGGCACATTCATTTCTCTCCAGCGCGCACCGGGGCTTAAAATTACCGTTTTGCTGTTCAGCACGGCGCCGTTTTGCAACTCAAGCTGTACCTTGCCATCTTTACGCAGTGCTACAGCGCGCTGGTTGTTCATAATATCAACGTTATATTCGCGCACATGGGCTTCTAAACTGTTTACCAGTTTTGGCCCTTCGGTGTACTGCACCGAAATAAAGTTTTCAATGCCTACTGTATCGGCTACCTGACCGCCAAAACGCTCGGCAACAATACCGGTGTTTAAGCCTTTACGGGCAGCATAAATAGAAGCTGCCGCACCGGCCGGGCCACCGCCCACTACCAGCACATCAAAGTCAGCTTTGTTTTTCAGTGCTTCTGCCTGGCGTTTTTCCGCGTTTACATCCAGTTTCTGGATAATTTTTTCCAGTGTAATGGCGCCTTGTGAAAACAACTCGCCATTTAAGTACACTGATGGCACAGCCATAATGTTTTTGTCGGCCACTTCCTGCTGGAACATGGCACCGTCAATCATTACGTTGGTAATGCCGGGGTTAATCGCCGACATAATATTCAGCGCCTGTACCACTTCCGGGCAGGTTTGGCAGCTTAATGACACATAGGTCTCAAAGGCGAAGCTGCCCTGCAACTGGCGGATTTGCTCAATAGTATCGGCTGCCACTTTAATCGGGTGGCCGCCTGAGTGCAGCAGCGCCAGTACTAAAGAGGTAAACTCATGGCCCAGTGGCACACCGGCGAAGGTGATATGGGTGTCGTTAGCCACCGACCGCACCAGCATGGCGGGTTTGCGTGTCAGGGCGTTGTCATCGCGGCGCAATGACACTAAATCAGACAACTCAGCAATGTCGGTTGCCAGTTGATTTACTTCAGCAGCTTTGGTGCTATCGTCTAAAGATACCACCAGTTCAACCTCGGTTTTCAGGTTCTGCAAATAGGTTTTTAATTGTTGCTTCAGGTTAGTATCTAACATAAAAACTCCCGGAAAATTAACTGGGTAAATAATAAGACGATAAAAAATCAGCGTCACAAAGCCTCAGCCTGTAAAACAGACTGTGAATATTCAGTTTTGGGGTAATCCGGGCAGGCGTTGCCTGCCCGGATACCAAACCGGAGTTTGGCAGAGGGAAGCTGAGTTACAGCTTCTTAAGGCAGGCTGTAACCAGATCCCGCTGCATTAACTGCAGCTTGTTGCACTACTTAGATCTTACCAACCAGATCCAGTGATGGAGCCAGAGTAGCTTCACCCGGTGTCCACTTAGCTGGACATACTTCGCCATCGTGGTTAGCAACATACTGTGCAGCCTGTACTTTACGGAACAGTTCTGCAGCTGAACGGCCGATACCTAAGTCGTGAATTTCAGCAACTTTGATTTCGCCTTCAGGGTTAATTACGAAAGTACCACGCAGGGCTAAACCTTCTTCTTCAATCATTACACCGAAGTTACGGGTGATGGCACCTGTTGGGTCGCCAATCATCGGGTAGTTGATTTTCTTGATAGTTTCAGACGCATCGTGCCATGCTTTGTGCGTGAAATGTGTGTCAGTAGATACTGAGTACACTTCAACACCAATTTCCTGGAATTTAGCGTAGAAATCAGCCAGGTCACCTAATTCTGTAGGACATACAAACGTGAAGTCAGCCGGGTAAAATACGACAACCGACCATTTGCCTGCTAAGTCTTGCTCAGTAACTGGTACAAATTTACCCTGATGGAATGCAGTAGCTTTAAACGGCTTGATTTTAGTGTTGATAATAGAAGACATAGTCTTACTCCTTTAGGTTGGTTCACAGGTAATGTTTCAACTGCAGCCAGTGTACCGTGCTGCAATCAGTTGTCAAAACGAATAAAACAAATTAATTTAATCGCTTTTTTTGATGTAAAATATTTTTTGCCGCTTGTTCAGCCTGTGCTTAGCTACGCTATGGCATTGTGGTATCACCACACAACGCATCAGGAGCCTGTTATGTTTACTAAGCATTTTCTCTGTACTGTCGCAGCTTGCTGTCTGCTGCTGTTAGTTACTGCCTGCCAGCAATTAAGCTTGCCACAAGGCCAGTACCAGCAACTAAACAACGATACTCCTCTCAAACCACTGCGCCTTAGCCTGCAGGACAACCGCCTGACAGGTTTTACCGGTTGCAACAATATGATTGGCAATTACAGCATAGATGAGGGCAGTTTGGTGGTTTCTCAACTGGCCGGTACCATGATGGCATGTTCAGAACCCATAATGCAGCGCGAACAAGCGTTTAGCAGCTTTTTGCAAAGCAGACCCAAAGTAACGTTTAACAATAATGTGATGACATTACGTAAAGATGACACGGAATATCAGTTTGAGTTGTTATGAATATAAAGCTGCATCAAACGCTGATACTCGCCGTTGCTATACAGCTCGTCTAATGCGAGCTGTAGTTTTTCAACCGTTTCGTTTGGTACTGCCAGATTCAATGCTAAATAATTTGCCCCCACAACAGATAAATCCAGCACCGGCTCAATACTGTCCAGCGTTTCGTTATATTTTGCCAGCCACACCGGCAAAATCAGCTCCGAGCCAATAAGCAGATCCACTTTGCCCTGCAAAAATAAACCTACAGCATCGGCCTTGGCAGTAAGGCCAAGCAAATTAACGCCGTGCTCAAAGCCCTGGCTTTGTAAATACAGTTCATACACATCGCCCCGCGCAACCGCCACCACGTAGCGTTTTGCCTCTTCCAGCGTAGCAGGGTTAATATCAGGCCGGGTTTTTAACCGGTACATATTGGCATGCGAATGCGCCAGTGGTCCAACCCACTTAAACAGCGGCTCACGCAGTGCGTTGCGCGAGGTAGAATAAACAGCCGCTGCCGGTTCTTTTTGCGCCGCTTCATAAGCACGTAACCAGGGGTAAAGTAAGAAATGACAATTTAAGCCTGCTTTTTCACAGCTCAGCCTTACCAGTTCAGTGTTAAGGCCGGTAACAGTGTCACTGGCCAAATAGCTGTATGGCGGGAAATGCTCAGTGTAAATGGTCAGCCCACTATCCACCGGCGCAGCAGCAGTTAAAAACACTGACATGACAACAACCAAGCCTGACCAGATTTTCTGCATACCCTAACTCTGCTTAAGTACTCCTACTAATATTGACTATGGCAGAGACTGAATAAAAGTAACATCAGTTTTTTTATTGGGTAAGGTTAAATACCATCTCCGTCTACGTGCAGGCCGCACTCTCGGCCAAAGCCGTTAAAGCGGGTGTCTTCTTCGCTCATACCCAGCTCCAGCTTTTGCGTGGAGTGAGTATCACCTACCGAAACATAACCCTGCTCCCACAACGGGTGGTAACTTAAGCCATGTTCTTTTAAGTAATAAAATACGTCTTTATTACTCCAGTCGATAATCGGTTGAATTTTCACTACACCGCGGCTGATCTCAACAATGGCTTTATCGGCGCGGCTGCTGCTTTGGCTGCGGCGCAGGCCGGTAAACCAACTGCCTACATTCAGCTCCTGCAGGGCACGTTGCATTGGCTCTACTTTATTTAGCTGATTGTACTGCTTAATGCCCTCCGCACTTTGCCATAATTTACCAAAGCGTGCTTCCTGCCAGGCCGGGCTTAGCTGTGCCCGGTATACTTTCAGGTTCAGCTTAAGTTGCTCAGTAAGCTGGTCAATAAACTGATAGGTTTCGGCGAATAAATAGCCGGTATCAGTTAATACCACCGGAATATCCGGCTGTTGCTGCGTAACCAGATGCAGCATTACCGCCGCCTGGATACCAAAGCTGGAGCTTAGCATCGGGTTTTGCGGCAGGTTATGCAGCGCCCAGCGCACCCGCTCTACCGCGCTTAGCGGCGTAAGATGATGGTTAATCTCAGCCAGCCAGGCACGTTGCGTAGCATCATCCTGCTGCAGAATAGCGCGGTAATCTGTACGCGATGCTTTAGCTATGGAAGTCATCTTTGGGCACCACTACCGGCGCTATTACACCGGCCCTAATCACGAAATCACCAAAGCCTTCGCTATTGTTACTGCGCTCAGTGGCCCAGCGGCCAATTAAGCCATCCAGCGTGGCCAGAATATCGGCTTCGCCAACGTTATCCAGCAGCAGGCGCGGAATACGGGTACCTTCGCGGTTACCGCCTAAATACAAGTTGTATTTGCCCGGGCCACGGCCTACCAGGCCAACTTCGGCCAGCATCGCACGGCCACAGCCATTCGGGCAGCCGGTAACACGTAGTACTATGTGTTCATCAGCAATACTGTGCTTATCCAATAAACTTTCTACTTTAGTTACCAACTCCGGCAGATAACGCTCGGCTTCGGCCATCGCCAGCGGGCAGGTGGGGAAAGACACACAAGCCATTGAGTTCTTGCGCTGTTCGCTGTGGCCATCGTCAATTAAGCCGTGGCTGCGGGCAATCGCTTCAATTTCGGCTTTCTGCGCGGCAGGTACACCGGCAACAATCAGGTTTTGGTTCGCCGTCATGCGCAAATCCCCCTGATGAATAGCGGCAATTTTCGCTAAACCGGTTTTTAGCGGCTTACCAGGGAAATCCAGCACCCGGCCGTTTTCAATAAACAGGGTTAAGTGGTGTTTGCCGTCGATACCCTCTACCCAGCCAATCCGATCACCACGGCTGGTAAAGCTGTATGGCACTACAGGCGCAAAAGCCACGCCGGTGCGCGCTTCAACTTCAGCACGAAACGCCTCCAGGCCAATGCGATCAATCGTGTATTTGGTTTTGGCATTTTTACGGTTGGAACGGTTGCCGTAATCACGCTGCACCGTTACCACATGCTCAGCTACTTTTAACGTATGTTCCAGCGCGACATACCCCAGGTCATCAGCCATACGCGGGTAAGTAGCATCATCACCAAACGTCATGGCTAAACCGCCGCCTACCAGCACGTTAAAACCCACCAGTTGGCCATGTTCGGCTACGGCAACAAAAGTGAGGTCGTTGGCATGTACGTCGATATCGTTATGCGGCGGAATAACCACTGCGGTTTTAAACTTGCGTGGTAAGTAAGTATCGCCAAGGATTGGCTCTACTTCGGTAGTTTCTACCTTTTCGTCATCCAGCCAGATCTCGGCATAAGCACGGGTTTTCGGCAGTAAATGCTCGCTGATCTTTGCCGCCCACTGGTATGCCTGCTGGTGCAGTTCTGATTCCACCGGGTTAGAGGTACAAAGCACATTGCGGTTAACGTCGCCGGCAGTAGCTATAGAGTCAATGCCAATGCTGTTTAAAAACTGATGCATTGGTTTAATATGTGGCTTTAACACGCCATGAAACTGAAAAGTTTGCCGTGTGGTTAAGCGGATACTGCCATACATAGTGTTATCGGCAGCAAATTTATCAATTGCCAGCCATTGCTGCGGCGTAATAATACCGCCCGGCATACGGGCACGCAGCATTACATTGTGCAGCGGCTCCAGCTTTTGTGCAGTACGTTCAGCGCGGATATCACGGTCGTCCTGCTGATACATGCCGTGAAAGCGGATCAGCATAAAGTTATCGCCGTTAAAACCGCCGGTGATCTCATCTTTCAGATCGGCTGCGATAGTGCCACGTAAATGCTGACTTTCAGCCTTTAAACGCTCGTTATCAGACAGTGCACCCGGAGCCACTAAATCTGGATTAATTGGATACTGACTCATTAATACACATCCTTCTGATAACGTTTTGCGACACGTAATTCGTCTAAATAAGCTTGCGCCTGTTGTGTTGTTTTAGCGCCATATTGTTGCACTATATCCAGTAACGCCTGTTGCACATCTTTCGCCATGCGGTTGGCATCACCGCAAATATACAGGTGGGCGCCGTCTTGTAACCATTGCCACACTTCGCTGCCGTGTTGGCGCAGTTTGTCCTGCACATACACTTTTTGCGCCTGATCGCGGCTAAAGGCTACGTCCAGCTTAGTTAACAGGCCACGCTTGAGGTAATTCTGCAGCTCCAGCTGGTATAAAAAATCCTGGGTAAAGTGCGGGTTACCAAAAAATAACCAGTTTTTGCCAGCGGCGCCGTTGGCATCACGCTGTTGTAAAAAGGCGCGAAACGGCGCTATACCAGTGCCGGGCCCAATCATAATTACCGGCGTGTCGTCGTTAGCGGGTAAGCGGAAGTTATTGTTGTGCTCAATAAACACTTTTACCTTATCGCCCTCTGCCAGGCGCTCAGCTAAAAAGCCGGAGGCACCGCCAAGATGCGGCTGGCCGTAAGCATCGTAGCGCACCACACCGACGGTTAAATGCACTTCGTCTTCTACCTCGGCCTGGGCTGAGGCAATAGAGTATAACCGTGGCTGTTGCTTGCGCAGTGCATCCACTAACTGCTGGGCACTGAGTAAGCCCGGATAGTCGCGCACTATATCGATAATCTGCCGCTCGTTAATGTAAGCGCGCAGTGCAGCTTTGTCGGCGGTCAGCGCGGTTAACGCCGCATTGTTGGTAGCAGCAGCGTATTTCTCGACAAAAGCCGGATACGACTGAGTTAACTCCAGTTGCTCGGTTAATGCCTGTTCTATGGTTAGCCTGGTATCAGAGAGCGCAACCGGCGTATCACGGGCAATAGCCGTTAACAGCAGCAGTTCGCGTACTAACTCGGGATCATTATTGAAATATACACCCAGCGCATCACCCGGCTGATACGTTAAACCACTGCCAGCCAGTGAAATTTCGATATGGCGCACATCTTTTGTTGAATCACGGCCGGTAATTTTCTGGTTGGTGTACAGCTCAGCGGTAAATGGCTGTTGCTTGCTGTACTGGCTGGCGGCACCTGTGGTTGTGTCTGCGCCCGGCGAATCCACGCGGGGCCAGGCTATAACCTGTGCTGACGGGGCAGCAGAAGCTTTAAGCTCCGGCTCCAGCTTAGTAACCAGTTCGCTGCTCCAGCTATCAGCCTGGGCCTGATAATCAACATCCAGATCAATGCGCGGCAGTACAGAGCTGGCACCCAGCTCGGCTAAGCGCTGATCAAAGTCTTGCGCCGTTTTACAGAAAAACTCATAGCTGGTATCGCCCAGGCCCAGCACAGCATATTTCAGCCCGGCTAATTTCGGTGCCTTTTTGCTAAATAAAAAATTATGCAGGCCAATGGCGTTTTCCGGCGGTTCGCCTTCGCCATAGGTAGAAGTAACAATAACCAGATATTGCTCATTCTTCAGTTGAGTGGTTTTGTATTCGGCCATATCAACCACCTTGGCCACCATGCCTTTACCCTGCGCTTGTTTGGCTAAAGCTTCTGCCAGATGCCGCGCATTGCCGGTTTGTGAACCAAATAAAATGGTCAGGCCGGCACTGGCCGCAGCCGGTACCGCTGTCGCCGCGCCAGCTAATTGCCCGGCAAGCTGGGCACTGGCCGCCAGGTAACCGCTAACCCAGGCTTGCTGGATAGGGTTTAACTGGCTTACTAAGCCCTGCAGCTGGCTTACCTGCTGCTCAGACAACGGACTGGCCTGCGCTACTAACGAAGATAAAAGCATAAAACACCCTGCTCACAATAGTTACAGCCATTTTAGCCATCTATATGTATATCAGTAAAAGAATGGATCTCTCTTCTTTATTCCAATAAGTAATTAAAAACGGCTACTTTGTTATACCGCAGCACTGATAAACAGACCAAAAAATAGTGAAAAATGCTAAGCACGGAAAAATATTTCGCAGCGGCATTCAAACTTTTTTATAAATAACATCGACTTAAACATTGGCATCAACTTTGTAAGTATTAACTTTGTAATAGTTCTGGCGTGATTAACAACGGCTAACAGCCTAAAGGATAACCAAAATGAAAAACTTACTTATTGCCGGCAGTTTTATATTAACCAGCATTAGTACTGCCGTGATGGCACACGACGGGCACAGCTGTAACATTAAATTTGATAAAGACCTGGCTATCAGCAGCCAGCTGGTCAGCATGAAAGATGGCAATACCGAACTGTGGCGCATTAATAACAACGGCCAGCTGTGGCTGGATGGCAAAGCTGTTACCACCGACAGCAATACCCAGGCACTGCTGCGCGAGTATCAGGCCGGGGTCCGCACGCAAGCATTGGAAACCGTAGCTCTGGTAGAAGACGCATTGGTGCTGGCGGCTGATGCAGTAGATTCAGTGTTAACCGAGCTTAGCGGTAGTTCGCTTAAGCAGCATCCGGCGCTGCAAACTGCGCTGGACAACATTAAAACCAGCACCGGGAACATCGTTGTAAGCAGTGGCGAGAATATCAACATATACGGCAGCCGTTTAGACAGCCTGGATGACGCCTTTGGTGCCGAGTTTGAGCAAGCCATTGAAGAAGCCGTTACCAACTCGATGGGCAGTATTTTAATGCAGGTGGGTAAAGCCATGACCAGTAGCGAAGGCAATTTTGAGCAACGCATGCAAGCCTTTGGCGAACGCATGGAACACTTTGGTAAAGATTTAGAAGCGCGGATGGATATTAAAGCCCAGGCGCTGGAACAACGTGGCGATGCCATGTGCAGCAACCTGCAAGCCTTAGATGCGCTGGAAAGTCAAATTCAGCAAGCAATACCACAAATGAAGCAATACGATTTAATTGAAACAAACAGCCACAACAGCACAGCGTTTTACCTGTACAACTGATGCCCGTATTTAACTAACAAAAGGATTCGTGTACCTCCCAACCACGACTTTGGCGCGCTGCTCTCATCCTGACAGCGCGTCTTTTTTTACCTGCTACCAATACTACTCTAACTGGTTATAAGCTGTGCTTCAGGTTAACCTGTTGCCAAAGATCAAAGGAGTAACACATGACTATTCAACGTATTTTACCTGCCAGCCGCTATTCTGAAGCGGTAATTGTTAACGGTTTAATTTTTTGTGCCGGTATGGTGCCGTCTACCACCAGCAACAATGCCACCTTACAGACAGAAGATGTGCTGGCACAAATTGATGCCTTGTTAGCCCAGTGCGGCAGCGATAAAAGCAAACTGGTTGACGCCACTATTTACCTGGCCGATATGGCCGATTATGCCGCAATGAACCTGGCATGGGATAACTGGGTTGCGCCGGGGCAAGCACCGGCCCGCGCTACTGTTGAGGCTAAACTGGCGGATCCGGGCTGGAAAATTGAAATTAAAATTATTGCCGCACAATAATACATCCGGGTTATGGCAAACACGGGCGCTGAAATGCCATTTTAGTGGTTAAATTCACTTATTGTTTGGCAAACATGCACCAAAGACAGATGGCGAAAAACATAAAGCAATGATTTTTAACAACTAAATAATTGGCATTATTGCTGCTTAGCATTAGCTGTTAAACCTCTGATAACACCATGCTCAGGAAGCAGCTATGCCAAAACTTATAATGACTTTGCAACACGCCGGGCTGTATGCCGGTTTTGAACTACGCCGCCTGTGGCTAACCCGCCGAGGCCTGATGACATTAGCCGCTACAACGGTGTTGTGGTTTTTTCTACTACGTTATGCCATAGCTCCCGCCAGCGATTTGATTGCCAGTGAAGGCTTTCAGCAAATGTTTCGCGATGTTTTTGGTGCTTTTGGTTTAAGCCAGCTATTTGCCTGGCCCGTGCCAGAGCTGGCAATATACTGGATCCTCAGTTTATTGCTGTTGCCGCTGCTGTGCTTATTTTTTACCGCTAACCAACTATGCAGTGATTTAGAACGGGGCACGCTGCGCTTGCTGGCACTGCGCAGCAGCCGGTTAAGCATAGTACTGGGCCGTTTTAGCGGCCAGATGCTGGTGCAAAGCTGCTTAATATTGCTCTCCCTGGTAGCCACGTTGTCGCTGGCAGCCTGGCGTGAAGGCGGCTTAACCCTGGCTATGCTAAACGCCGCTGCTATTATTGCTGTTAATTTACTACTGGTGTTACTGCCTTTTACGGCACTAATGAGCTGTTTTTCTGCCATGGTGCGTTCATCCCGCCTTGCGGTAAGCCTGGCCATTGTCAGCCTGGGGCTGGCGTTTGTGCTGCTTAGCACTTTTGTTTTCTACTTTCCTGATTTCTTGTTTTTACTCGGTTATATGCCTGGCACCCAGGTCATGCAGTTGCTGCCTATGCAAGGCTGGCAAACTCTGCAACATGCCATGCTGCCGCTGCTGCAAACCTTGGTGCTACTAAGTGGTGCCACAATGCTGTTAACAAGGAAAGCCCTATGAACACCATTATTCAGTGCCAGCAATTGGCAAAGCGCTTTGGCAGCAAAACTGTGCTGCAGCAACTTAGTTTTGAACTACACCAGGGCGATGTCGCTGCGCTTATTGGCCCCAATGGCGCCGGTAAAACCACCTTATTCAGCATTTTATGCGGCTATTTGCGCCCGGACATTGGCAACGCCCGTATTTTCGGCCATAAAGCCGGTAGCAGCGCCCTGTTTGGTAAGGTTGCCGCCCTGCCACAAGATGCCCAGTTTGACCCCGCCTTTAGCATTGGCGAACAACTGGATTTTTACGGCCGCTTACAAGGTTTAAGCAGTAAAACCGCCCGCGAAGAAAGCAAGCGCGTGCTGGCACTGGTAGACCTTACTGAGCAACTACAACATAAAGCCGGCGCACTAAGCCACGGCATGCGAAAAAGGGCAGCTATTGCCCAGGCGTTTATCGGCGCCCCCCAACTGGTGCTGCTGGACGAGCCCACCGCCGGGCTGGACCCGGTAAATGCACTGCATATTCGCCAGTTGATCAGCCGCTTAAGTGGTGAAGTTAGCTTTATGATTAGCTCGCATAATATTTTTGAGCTGGAGCAACTGTGTAATAACGTGCTGTATCTGGAAAATGGCCAGCTAAAACAACACAGCAACAGCGACAATACCGTACAGCAGTTGCAACACCTTACCCTGCACTTAGAGCAGGACAATAGCGACGCCATCAGCGCGGCTCTGCGCCAATTGCCCGGCTTAATTGATCTGCACTGTGCCCAGCGCAGAGAGCTGGTGCTAAGCTATAACCCGCAGCACAACGCCGATTTTGACCTGGCCGTGCTGCAATGCTTAGCGGCCAATGGCTGGCGCTACCGCAACCTCACCAAAGGCCAAACCCTGGAGCAAAAACTGTTTAGCCCGGTTTAGCCATTTACGTTACCCCGGCACTGGCTTGTATAGCGTTGGTGCCGACGGCGTAAAATGCTGTTACAAAGCAATTACGTATTAGATTGACCGCTTTGTATGCCTTACGTTAATGTGCAGCATAACAATTGTTACGGAGCAAAATAAGTGAGTATTGCTACCATCTGGATCATCGTTGGCATAGTGCTGATTTTATCTGAGCTTATGGCCACCAGCATAGTTGCGGTGTTTTTTGGTATTGCCGCCATTATTGTTGGTTTATTGCTGAATTTCGGCCTGATTGAAAGCTACAGCGTGCAGTATTTATTGTTCGGCGTGTTATCGCTGGTATTACTGTTTACTGCCCGTGGTCGCTGTAAACGCTGGTTTGTTGGTTATACTGCCGACAGCACAGAGCAACCGTCCCGGCTGGCTGATGATATTGGCCGCCGCGTTACCGTACACAGCGATTTTCAGCAGGGTGCCGGGCGCGTGGTGTTAAACGGCGTACAGTGGGATGCCGAGTCAGCCGATGCGCTAAAAGCCGGTGATGTAGCCTTTGTTGTGGCCAATCACGGTATCAAACTGGTGGTATCTGCCACCAACCCAACCTAATTTCTGTAAATAACCATCTGTTTAAGGAGTAAATCTGATGGAAACCATTGATATCAACACTATTTTAATGGCTGGTTTCGCCATCGCCGTTGTTATTACCATTATTAAAACCGCGCGCGTAGTGCCGCAAAAAAGCAATTTTGTTGTTGAACGCCTTGGTAAGTATTCACGCACGCTGGATTCAGGCTTTCATATTCTGATCCCTTTTGTCGATAAAGTAGCCTATATCCATAGCTTAAAAGAAGAAGTGATCGATGTGCAGCGCCAAACCTGTGTAACCCGGGATAACATACAGGTAGGTATTGACGGCATTTTATACCTGCAGGTTATTGACCCGCACAAAGCCAGTTACGGTATCAATGACTACCGTTACGCTTCAGCGCAGTTGGCACAAACGACTATGCGTTCGGTTATCGGCCAGACCGATCTGGATAAAACTTTTGAAGAACGCGCCAAAATTAACGAAGAAGTCGTAAAAGCACTGGACGAAGCCGCAGCCCCCTGGGGCGTAAAAGTGCTGCGCTACGAAATTGCCGATATTGAGCTGCCAATCAGCATTAAAGACGCATTAGAGCAACAAATGCGCGCCGAACGTGAGCGCCGTGCCGCTATTGCCAAATCAGAAGGTGAGCGCCAGGCCATGATTAACGTATCTGAAGGCCAAAAGCAGGAAGTCATCAACCTGTCTGAAGGTGACAAAATGCGCCAGATTAACGAAGCCGAAGGCCGCGCAAAAGAAATTGAGCTTATCGCGGTTGCTACCGCCGAAGGTATCCGCCAGATTGCCGAAGCCATTAACCACCCGGGCGGACAAGAAGCAGTAAGCCTGCGCGTAGCAGAACAATATGTAAAAGAGTTCGGTAACCTGGCCAAAGCCAACAACACCATGATAGTACCAGCCGAGCTGGCTAATATCGGCGGCGCAGTAGCCGGTTTAACCGAAATTTTAAAAATCGCCCAGCCGAAGAAGTGATGACAAGTAATACTTCATCAAGATCTATATTCTAAGGAATTAAAAACGCCGGAGATAGAAACTTTCCGGCGTTTTAACTTTACATAGCGTCCGCAAATAACTCTGCTTTATTTGGGAGATTGGCCCACCAATGTGCTGTTTTAGTCATTGCAACTTTATTGTTTTCGTTAGGGTAATTTTCCATTTCAGCTAAAGCATTTCTCATTTTTATTAAAGCACTTGTAGCAGCTTCAGCTTCATCTGTTGGCATAGCTGAAATGCTCTTTTCTAGTGTTGATAAAGAAACAGTAATTTTGTATATCCTTGAAGACGTTTTACCTATTTCAACAGCAAAACCATCCGGAAAATCTTTACGTCTTACTGGTTCAGAATCAGAGAGATAACGCCATTCGATTGTTAGAGACTCTCTGTCAATTAAAAATCGGAACTGCTGAGGTAAATCCCATGGTGATATGGACTGAGTAAATTTGACGCCATCCTGCTCAATTTGGCGAGGTTTGTTAATCGCTTTTTCAGGTACATGCACCCATTTAGTAACTAACATCACATTCTCTCCAATAGCTTTCCAATAACAGCTATGACAACAGTATAGTCTGAAACTGATTCGGCACTCAATGTTTCAGGCGATGTACTGTCTAACACTAAAACACCCCATATCTGACCATTAACTTCTACAGGAGTTGCAGCAATTGATCTTGGAACTGTTTTACCAAGCCCAACCCATTTTTCGATCATCTCTCTTTTACAATTTGTTTGCTGCGCATACTCAGTAATTAATCGCTTTCTATCTTTTACTTTTTCCATCAATGGTGAGCTTAGATCTGGTAAATTCTTTACCGTAACTTGTGACTTCTGTCTAAAAGCTAGACCTGCAACACCTTCATAGTTCTGATCACTACCAACTTGGAAAAAAGTATTCGATTTGCCGTTAATATGGCCTGAACGTAGCACCGGCACCAAGAAATTCGAAAACAGCCTGCAATGCCCCCTGAAGTTTAGCCAACTTTTAGAGGACCAGTGTCGCCTAAACAGACTGCGTTTTTCTAATCTAAACAAAGTCACTCGGTGTAAATCTTTTTCTTTATTGTCTGGAAAACACTTTTCTTGGTATCTATCAAGAATAAACTTTATCTCTTTCCAAACATCAAGGCTGGTTTTCTTGGTTAAAATATGGGCAATAACAGCAAGAACCAGAAATATACAGAAAAGAATGAACATATTATTTTGAATTTCTTGTACAAACTTAGTTATTATCGGCCTAGTGCTAAGAAATTCACTTTCTTCTGTGTCTATAAGCACAAATAAGCCACAAGAACTTGCAATATAGCTACTAGCTCTTTGATAACCTCGAGCAGCCCAATTTAACCAGCCATATACAGCTAAACTTGTCCTGAGCATTAAATTATTACAGCCTACATTGTTATTATTAATAAAATACCAAATTCATTGGGCAAGCTTATTTCAAATATAGAATTTTGTCAGCAGCTTTATATTAAGAAGTTAATGACAGCATGACTAATAGCTATCCCTAAAATCAATAGGATCAATGGCATTGGTTTTTAGCCGCCAGACACAGCCTTCACACCGGCCACTATCGCTACTGCGCTATCTTTGCCATAACCACCACCACCTAAAAACACCATTGGAATATGCAGCGATTTTAAGCGCTGGTACACCAGCTTATGGCTTTGTGCTACGTCGGCCACGCTAAGCGATAAACCACCAAGCGGGTCTGTCGCTAAAACATCTGTACCGGCTACCACAAAAGCGAGTTTATAGCCGCTGCTTAGCTGCTCTAATGCCGCACTGAGTTTATTCAGATATAACTCACCACCGGTGCCGCTTGGCAGTGGTACTGCAATATCAACTCTGCGTCGGCTTACCGGGTCGTTGGGGTAGATATCGGCGTTATACACATCCAGCAAAGTGGCGTTTTTGTTTTCGTTAAAGGTTCGGGCGTTGCCGTTGCCATGGTGGGCGTCGATATCAATAATCAGTATTCTGTCATCTGCAGTTAACTCGCCACTGGCAATAAGCTGCTGATAGCTAATGCCAATATCGTTGTAAATACAAAAACCTTCCATTCGGTGAGGGCTGGCGTGGTGATAACCGCCGGCTAGGTTCCAGGCATCGTCACCGCCAAGTGCTAAACGGCTGCCAGTTAAAGTGCCAGCAACGCCCCAGCGCATAGGTGACAATATTCGGCTATCCAACCATGCAACCGATAGAAAAGGGATTTTCGGAATTTCCAGCGCCCTGCACAACGCGGCTTTATCTTTGATCTGAATTTTAAGCAGCTCATTTAACGAGCTGAGAATGGCATCTTCAGCAATAGGACCTTGCGGTGCAATGATATCTGCGTCATTTAACACCGCGTGCACTTTACTAGATTTGCAGCCGTCAAATGGATGCAGAAATTTAAAAATACCTACGTCGATGTTGTAGTTTTCGTGATAGATAATTTTCATGCTGACTTCAGTTCATTTGCATAGCGCATCACGTTTGCAGGAGTCCAGATGCCGTAACCTAATATGCGACCGACTTTAGCATATTCTGCCGCATTGGGTTTAAATGACGGCTTTTTATTCGCGCCTCTTTTCAAAACATCTACGACTAAATGCGAGCAATTATGGCGGGCTATCTGGTAACGAGGCACGTTGTTCTGCAGGAAGTTTACATAATGCAACATTGACACTTCATCAAGGTTCGCAATATCAATTGTAATCGGCTTGCGGCCACCTTCATTCTCAATATCATGCTCAAGGCTTTCAACATAAGCGCCCGGGTGGCTGGTTTTTATCTTCAAGTCTTTTTTGCCTGCCTCACCATCGGGCCAGAAGCTGACATAAACGTCTCTTATAGTCAGTGCGGCATGGCCAACATGCTTCTCATCCCTTAACCAAATATGTACCTTTACCATAGCTTATCCCTCTGCGTTGAAAGCCATGATAATAGTGCTATATAGTCACAAAATAAACAATTTGTTAATTTTTAATATTCAATTTTTAAATCATATACCAACAAAAATGAGATATCAGCGATATAAAAGCTTTTGACAAGAGCCGTATATTTTTTAGGAAATGGTGCAATATCAGCCTGATATTGCACTATAGGATTACTGCTGATCAGACGATGGCAGTTCTTTGGTGTCAAACTGCTGGGTTTTCTCGGCCAGTAACGCGGCGAGTTGCTGTTCCAACTTTTCTACTTTCTCGCGGGTGCGCAGTAATACCTGGCGCTGTACGTCAAACTCTTCGCGGCTGACAAAATCCATATCAGCCAGCTTACTTTGTAGTACCTGCTTTACCTTGGTTTCAACGTCGTCGGCAAACTGGCGTAGTTGTGGTGGAATGGCGTTGCCGATTTGCTTGGCAATATCTTCAATTTTTTTCGGGTCTATCATGCTACTCTCCTGTATCGCATCAGTAACTTGCGATCTTATGCTGAACCGTAAGCCTTATTCTACAGACCAAAACCGTAATCACGAATGCTATTTAGCGGCAAATTTCGTTACAATGCCAGCCTTAGTGTAAGGGTGAGTGAATGAAGTTAAATCCGCAACAAAATGCTGCCGTTAAATTTATCTCCGGGCCTTGCCTGGTGCTGGCCGGTGCCGGTAGTGGTAAAACCCGGGTAATTATTAATAAAATTGCCTACCTGATCCAGGAATGCGACATGCCGGCCAGGCATATTGCTGCGGTTACCTTTACCAATAAAGCCGCCCGCGAAATGCGCGAGCGCATTAACCATCAGCTACCGAAAACCGCTACCCGCGGCCTGACTATTTCTACCTTCCACACCCTGGGGCTGGAAATTCTGAAAAAGGAATACCGCCATATCGGCTATAAAGCCAATTTTACCCTGTTTGACGATCAGGACAGTATGGCGCTGTTAAAGGAGTTGAGCGAAAACGATATTCAGGGCGATAAAGACATACTGCGCGCACTGCAAAGCCGGATTAGTAGCTGGAAAAACGAGCTAACACTGCCTGCCAAAGCCATTGCTCAAGCACAGGATGCGCAAAGCATCAGCTTTGCTAATTATTACCAGCAGTACACCCAGCAGCTAACTGCTTACAATGCGCTGGATTTTGACGATTTAATTTTAATGCCCACTTTGCTATTCACCCATAACCCGGAGGTACGGCAAAAGTGGCAGCAAAAAATTCAGTACTTGTTGGTGGATGAATATCAGGATACCAACACCAGCCAGTACCAACTGGTGAAATGGCTGGTAGGTGAGCGCCAGCGTTTTACTGTAGTAGGCGATGATGACCAGTCTATTTACTCCTGGCGCGGCGCACGGCCACAAAATCTGGTGTTGTTAAAAACCGATTTTCCCAATTTAAATGTGATTAAGCTGGAGCAAAATTACCGCTCGGCCGAACGTATTTTAAAAGCCGCCAATATTTTAATTGCCAACAATCCACACGAGTTTGAAAAACAGCTGTTTAGCGAAAACGGTTACGGCGTGCCGCTAAAAGTGATCCCCTGTAAACATGAGGAAGACGAAGCGGAAAAAGTAGTGGCCGAGATTATTTCACACCGCTTTATTAACCGCAGCCAATACCGCGACTACGCCTTATTGTACCGCGGTAACCATCAGTCACGTTTATTTGAAAAAGCGCTGATGACCAACCGCATTCCGTACAAAATTTCCGGCGGTACCTCGTTTTTTTCACGCAGTGAAATTAAAGACGTAATGGCATATTTGCGTTTAGTGGTAAACCAGAACGACGATAACGCCCTGCTACGCATTATTAATGTGCCACGGCGTGAAATTGGCGCGGCTACCTTGCAGCATATAGGTAACCTGGCCAATGAAAAACAAGTCAGTTTATTTGAGGCTTGCTGCGACAGTGAGTTGTCGATGCACTTATCGGCCAGAGCGCATAATGCAGTGAAACAATTTGCCCAGTGGATTACTGGCATTGCCGACAATGTGCAGCGCGCCGATCCGGCCGAAGCGATACGTGATTTAATTCGCCAGAGCCACTACGAAGCCTGGCTGTTTGAAACCAGCACCAGCCCCAAAGCGGCCGAAATGGCGCTGAAAAACGTTAATGAGCTATACCGCTGGATCAGCGAAATGCTGCAAGGCAAAGATGACGACGAGCCGATGACACTACCCGAGGTAGTAACCCGCCTGACGCTGCGCGATATGATGGAGCGTCAGGAACAGGAAGATAACGCTGATCAGGTACAGTTGCTTACGCTGCATGCCTCTAAAGGGTTAGAGTTTCCTTACGTGTTTATGGTGGGCATGGAAGAAGGTATTTTGCCGCATCAGGTCAGCATAGACGAAGATAACGTTGAGGAAGAACGCCGGCTGGCGTATGTGGGCATTACCCGCGCCCAGCGCGAGCTTTTCTTTACCTACGCCAAAGAGCGGCGCCAGTTTGGCGAAGTTGTACGGCCCGAGCCAAGCCGGTTTTTATATGAATTACCGCAGGACGATTTAGAATGGCAAAGCGCCGCCCCGGTAAAAACTGCCGAACAGCGCCAGCAAACCGGCCTGGCGCATATTGAACGCTTACGCCAGATGCTGAAAAACAACTGACGGTGTTGTACTTAACTCCTGCGCCGATAGCAACTCAGCCACATATTTTCCCTGCATAAAGCAGCAACCTTCGGCCAGCAGCAGGTTGAGTAAATCGGCGTTATCAACCCCATCGGCCAGTAAGCGGAACTTATAACTCAGCGCCAGCGACTGCAGCATTTGCAGTAACTGGCGTTTTTGTTCGCTGCGTACCAGTTGGCGGCAAAAAGCCGCATCCAGTTTGACAAAATCAAACTGCTGCTGCAGCAATAAACTCAGTGGTGCCATGTCGGCAGCAAAGTTGTGCAGCGCCAATCGCACACCCTGCTGTTTTAATTGCTGCAAATTATGCTGCACTGTTGCGGCATTGCCACTTTGCAGTAAGTCAGCTTCTGAAAACGCCAGACACAAGCGGTGTAATTCTGCTACCCCTGCCAGTTGCCGCTTTAATGCATCATACAAGTCATGTTGTTGCAGATGCTGCACACTAAGGCGCACAGTCAGCAAACCAGCGCTGGCTTCACTTAGCATTAGCTGGCGGCAAGCCTGTTGCAACAGCAGTTGTTCAATTTGCGGTAAAATACCTACCTGGGCCGCATGCTGGCAAAAATTATACTGGGTGCCCAGTTGCGGATGCTGCCACTGTGCATGCAACTCATAGCCCATTAAATTACGTGCCTGGCCACACAACACCGGCTCATATACGGCAGTGAACTGCTGTTGCTCTAACGCCTGCATCATCACCTGCTCGGTACTAAGGGCCTGCAGCATTTGCTCGCGCATAGTTTCATTAAAAATGACAAAGCGGTTACGGCCCATCGATTTGGCCTGGTACATAGCAGCATCAGCGTCCCGCAGCAGAGCTTCTGCTTTGCTGTGTTCATGGCTAAAATAGGCAATGCCAACACTGCCGCCAGAGTGCACCTGCTGACCATGTAATAGAAATGGCTGGCGAATCATTTCAATAATGCGCTCGGCTACTTCTTCAGCATCCACTTCATCAACCAGGCTGGTGAGCAGTACCACAAATTCGTCCCCACCCAGGCGCGCAACCAGATCATGCTCACGTACTATGGTTTGCAGGCGCTTACTTACCTCAACCAGAAATGCATCCCCAATATGATGCCCCAAGGTGTCGTTAATTAGCTTAAAACGGTCCAGATCAATAAACAGCAAAGCTGTTTTCAACTGCGACTGGCGTTTACTCAGCGCAAATTGTTGTTTGAGTTGCTGCAAAAACATCTGCCGGTTAGCCAGCCCGGTTAAGGCATCATGGTTGGCTTCGTAAAACAACTTTTGTTCAGCTTTTTTCCGCTCTTCCACCTGCAGCCGTAAAAACAGATTGGTTTGACGCAGCTCGCGGGTGCTTTCAAATACTTTGCGCTCCAGCTCTTCCTGGTGGCGCTTTTGCTGTTCGGTTGTTTGCTTACGATGAATCGCTACCGCAATATGCTGCGATACAAAGCGCAGAATATTCAGCTCAGCCTCTGAATAACAATAACTTTTTTCATAAGACTGCAGGGCAATAACACCAATAACCTGTTTATCCAGCATCAGCGGCGCCCCCAGCCAACTGGTAGAGTAGCGCATAGCAGAAGCCAGGCCGTTTACACCACGGCATATTTCACCGTCGGCAACCAGTTTTTCGGCGGTATCGGCGTTAATCAGTTTTACGTCGGCACAGCGTATTACATACTCGGTAAAACCACGGCTTAGCGGCCGCTCACGCGCCGGTGGCGAATACTGGTCAATATAAAACGGGAAGGTGAGTTTAGTTTTTTCATTGTTAAGCAAGGCAATATAACAGTTATCGGCGTGCATCAAACCAGACAGCACCTGGTGCACTGCGCGATAAAAACTGTTCATATCACTACTGCTGGCAGTGAGCTCAGAAATACGGTACAACGCCACCTGCAGTTGTTCAGCACTGGTGCGTTCTTTTATTTCTTTTTGCAATGACTGATTAATGCTTTGCAGTTGCTGTGTGCGCTGGCGCACGGTGTCTTCAAGCAGTTCGCGGCTTTTTACTCTGTCCAGCGCAGTAATAGTGTGGCCACCAATATTGCTGAACAATGCCAGATCGGCCTCGGTATATAAATGCTCAGCGTTATACGACTGAATAGCCATTACACCAATAACCTGCCCGCCACGGCACAAGGGGATGCCCAACCAGTGCGCGCAGGGTGAGCCCTGTGCCTGAATGTGGCCGTTAAGCACGAGTTGCTCAAACTGCTGGCTATCGCACATTAACGCTTTGCCACTACGGGCAACATAACCGGTTAAACCGGTTGAGAAGGCACTTGAGGGTACCTGTGCAATAATCTGTTGATCTTTTTCATCAGAAAAATACTGTGGTAAATATTGTTCGGTAGCGCTGTTATAGAAAACAACATAGAAATTTTCTGCGTGCAACAGCTCAGATACCATCTTGTGAATAGCCGGATAAAACTCCCGCATATCACTGATAGTACTGGCCAGTTCAGATAGCTGCAGTAATGCGCCCTGAATGATATAGGCTTGCTTATAGCGCTGCGCTAATAACCTAAGGCGCCGCAGCCTGATTTCAGCCTGACGTAAACGTTTATTCAGTGTAGTTGATCCCTCCAACGCAGATACGATTCTTATATGGCCAGTTGCAGGTGGCCAATTTTATTTTTGACCGACTCATTATGCACAAAGTTTAACCACATGGAAGAGCCGAACCGCTACTAATTAACAATTGCTTAGGCTAATTTGTTTTCTGCGCAGATAAAAACAACTAAGGCCGCATCAAGCGGCCTTAGTGTAGCAATATAATGTTATACGCCGTCGGTCATAAACTTAATAGCAGCAGCAATTTCATCATCCGAACAATCGGCACAGGTACCGCGGGCCGGCATATTACGAATGCCTTCAATGGCATGCTTAAGCATAACATCGAAGCCTTGCTCCATACGTGCTTTCCAGGCGGCATCATCTTTTTTCGGTGCATCCAGTGCGCCGGTGCCATGACAGGCAAAACAGGCAGTCTGGTATACTTTTTCACCACTGCGCGGGCCAGATGGGCCAGCGTCAGATGCAGCGGCAGCTCCGGCTACATAAACCTGACCAACAGGAGCAAGACGTTTAGCCAGCGCTTCTTTATCCGCATCCGAACTGGCATTGACACTCACTGTTGTTAACAACAAGGCGAAAGCGAGAGTTAATTTTTTCATCTACTGGGTTCCTGTGGTAAAAGCCGCACAAAATTTGAGGCATTATAGCCCCCAAGCTACAGCAAGGGGAAGCCCCAACATGGCTGCAGTTATAAATGCGCAACAAAGTAAGTTGTTATTACCAGTCTGTCGCCAGATCTGCAACAAATATTGGCGGATCTGCTATATGCTTTTTTGTTCCTTGCAGACATTCTTTTAAAGCTAAATTATTTAATGTTTTTGCTTTGAATCCGCCAGGTTTGTGGTAGTCTATCCGGCCGGTAATTCGCGATTTCTTCTGCAGCTTTGTGAAGTGCTGGGTTAACATGGAAAAGCTTTTCCACAAAATAAAAATTAGAAAATAGTAATATGGGCGCTGCAACAAGCACCATTTTTTCTTTATAAAACAAAGCATTAAAATAAAACTAAACTATGCCTTATAAAAGGCTATGGTTCGTTCAGCTATGTTTTGCACAAAGTTATCCACAGCTTATCACCCAGCAGCCCAACACCGTATTACTGGCAGCACAGCACGTGCTGTGGCATGCTATAACTTTATTTCTGCAGGATATTACTACCCATGGTTTCTATCTCCGGCACTCCGCTGATCCTGGTCGATGGCTCGTCTTATTTGTTCCGTGCTTATCATTCACCACCACATTTAACTAACTCGCGCGGCGAAGCCACCGGCGCTATTTATGGCGTAGTTAATATGCTGAAAAGTTTGCTGCGCCAGTATCAACCCTCGCAAATGGCAGTGGTATTTGACGCTAAAGGCCCCACTTTTCGTAACGAAATGTACAGTGAATACAAAGCACACCGCCCCCCGATGCCAGATGACCTGCGCAGCCAGATCGAACCGTTACACCGTATTATAGAAGCTATGGGGTTGCCGCTGTTGTGTATTAGTGGTGTGGAGGCCGACGATGTTATTGGTACTCTGGCACGCCAGGCCAGCGCACAAGGCCGCCATACGCTGATCTCTACCGGCGATAAAGATATGGCGCAGTTGGTAGATGAGCATGTCACGTTAATTAATACCATGACCAACACCCTGCTTGACCCGCAGGGCGTTACAGACAAGTTTGGTGTCGGCCCTGAGCTGATTATTGATTATCTGGCGCTGATGGGCGACAAAGTGGATAACATTCCGGGCTTGCCTGGTGTAGGTGAAAAAACCGCTGCCGCATTATTGCAGGGGCTGGGCTCAATTACACAGATTTATCAGCAACTGGATCAGGTAGCTGAGTTAAGTTTTCGTGGCGCCAAAACCATGAAAGCAAAGTTAGAAGAATTCCGTGAACAACTGGAATTATCTTATCAGTTGGCAACGATAAAAACCGATGTTGATTTGCCTTATCAGCTCACAGACTTAATGATTAAAACTGCCGATAACGGGCAACTGGCCGAGTTATATAAGCAGTGTGAGTTTCGCCGCTGGCTAAGTGAAGTGCTAAGCAATGAACCGGTAGCAGCCAAGCCGCAAACCGAAGCTGCACAAGCGGATATGTTTGCCAGCAGCGATGATACCGACAGCGCCACCGATGCAGGTAACCCGGAAGCTGACGGCTACCTCACGGTGCTGGACGAAGCTGCCTTCAACAGCATGTTGCAACAACTGAACCGTTGCGAACTGGTTGCTTTTGATACTGAAACCACCAGCCTGGACTATATGCAGGCTGAACTTGTTGGGTTATCCGTTGCTACTGCAGCAGGTGAAGCCTGGTATGTGCCGGTAGCACATGATTATATCGGCGCTCCAGAGCAGTTAAGCCGCGACTGGGTGCTGGTACAGCTTCAACCCTGGCTGGAAGACAACAGCAAAGCCAAAGTCGGCCAGAACCTGAAGTATGATCAAAGTGTACTGGCGCGCTACGGCATTAAGCTACAAGGTGTGCGCTTTGATACAATGCTTGAATCCTATGTACTGAACTCAGTAGCCTCGCGCCATGATATGGATAGCCTGGCTCTAAAGTATTTAGGCCGTAAAACCATCAGCTTTGCAGATATTGCAGGCAAAGGTGCTAAGCAACTGACGTTTAACCAGATAGAACTGGAAAAAGCCGCCCGGTATGCCGCAGAAGATGCCGATGTTACCCTACAGCTGCACCAGACACTTTGGCCGCAACTACAGCGTGATAACGGCCTGGTTAGCGTATTGCAGGATATTGAAATGCCGCTGGTAGATATTTTATCGCGGATTGAACGCCATGGCGTACTGATAGACAGCAAGTTACTGGCAGTACAAAGTGAGCAACTGGCCAGCCGTATTGCTGAACTGGAACAACTGGCTTACGAGCAGGCAGGTAAACCGTTTAACCTGGCATCGCCCAAACAGTTGCAGGAAATTCTGTTTGAGCAGATGAAACTGCCAGTGCTGAAAAAGACCCCAACCGGCACCCCCTCTACCGCTGAAGACGTATTGGCAGAACTGGCGCTGGAATATGAATTCCCCAAACTGATTACCGAACACCGCGGTTTAAGTAAGCTTAAATCTACTTATACCGACAAACTGCCGAAAATGCAGAACCCGGCAACAGGCAGGGTACACACCTCGTATCATCAGGCGGTTGCAGCAACAGGTCGTTTAAGTTCAACCGATCCTAACCTGCAAAATATCCCCATTCGCACTGAAGAAGGCCGGCGTATCCGGCAGGCGTTTATTGCCTCTGAAGGCAAAAAAATTGTTGCCGTGGATTACTCCCAAATTGAGCTGCGTATTATGGCGCATCTGTCACAGGATCGGGCCCTGCTGGATGCTTTTGCCCAGGGTCGTGATATTCACCGTGCTACAGCAGCAGAAGTTTTTGGCGTTAAACTGGACGATGTCACTCCAGATCAACGCCGCAGTGCCAAAGCCGTTAACTTTGGCCTGATTTACGGTATGTCAGCATTTGGTTTAGCCAAACAACTTGGCGTCAGCCGCTCAGAAGCACAACAGTACGTTGATCGGTACTTTGAGCGCTTTCCCGGCGTACTTAATTATATGGAGCGTACCCGCAAGCAAGCCCATGAGCAGGGCTATGTTGAAACCCTGTTTGGCCGGCGTTTATATCTGCCAGAAATTAATGCGCAGAATATGGCCCGGCGTAAAGGTGCAGAGCGTGCAGCAATTAACGCTCCCATGCAGGGCACCGCTGCCGACATTATAAAAAAAGCCATGATAGTGGTAGATAACTGGCTGCAACAGCAAAAACAGCCCGCTGCCGCCATGATCATGCAGGTACACGACGAGTTAGTATTTGAAGTGGACGCCGACAAAGTTGACCAGACAAAGCAGCAGTTAGTTAAGCTGATGGCAACGGCCGCAACGCTGGATGTGCCGCTGCTGGCAGAGGCAGGCGACGGAGATAATTGGGACGAAGCACATTAATATTGAACTAATTATGTCAGCGCCTGTCTGACGTTATAGTTAAGTTATTCATCTCTCCTGTGTACACTTTTTAGCCCCGCCACCTAGCGGGGCTTTTTTATGCTTAGCACTGCACAAAAGGTAATTAAATTACCAAAAATGGTAATAAGAACGAAAAACAAGCAGTTTTTGTAGTTTTATTACAAAAAGAACTTGCTTTATTAAGCTGGCTGGTTAAAATTTGATGCGTAGGGTACAGAGGTAAGATGTTCTATCTTTCAGTGCCAGAGCTTTAGCGCTCCAGCGAATGAAAGTAGGCTTATTTAGCCGCCCCACTGCTTACAGTGGGGCGTTTTTTTTGCCTGAAAAACCAGCAAGCCTGCTACTATATGTTCATAATACCAGCACATCAATCTGGTTACTGAGTAACGGCACACCCGCTAAAATGAAAATTTATTAGATTTTTTAGAGCAAATACTTCAAACAATAAAGATTTGCTGTATAATGAAGTTGTCTTAGCGATAAGACACCCTGTTGATTTGAAATTATAGCTTCTCCCCGTTTGCTATGACCGACACTTCCGAGTGTCGGTTTTTTTATGTCTGCAAGCTACTACATTGTACTTTCACTATCTGCAGCCGCGCCGTACCACAGGTCCAATACTTGCTCTAACTCTGGCAGCCCGAGTTTATTCAGCGAACTGAATGCATGCACCGTGATATCGCCCATAAATGCCAGTGTTGCTTCACGCACCTCAAGCAATGTTTTCTTTCTTGCCCCCGGCCCCAGTTTATCGGCTTTGGTTAGCAGAATAAGCACCGGTAGCTTACTTTCCACTGCCCAGTGAATAAGATCCTGATCCAAATCTTTTAACGGATGACGGATATCCATCAGCACCACCAAACCTTTTAAACTGGTGCGCTTCATCAGGTATTCGGCAAGAGATTTTTGCCATTTTTCTTTTACCGCCAGTGGCACCTTGGCAAAACCATACCCAGGCAAATCAATTAACCGGCGCTGCCCATCCAGGCTGAAGGTATTAATCAACTGGGTACGGCCAGGGGTTTTACTGGTGCGGGCCAAACTATTTTGCCGCGTCAGCGTATTTAACGCACTGGACTTACCGGCATTTGAACGGCCGGCAAAGGCAACTTCAATGCCTTCGTCTGCTGGTAATGCTTTGATATCAGGCGCACTGGTTAAAAAAGTAGTTTGCTGATAATTGATTTTTGACTTGTACACAGCCTTCTCCGGCGAATAATTTGATGCCATTGTAGCGGATCTGGCAGATCGGCAGAAGCTTTTGCGCGCTGTATGGGATTTTACTTTGGGCAGTTTCGTGTAAAATAGGCATAAAAATTAAGGTTATTACTCTTGGTTGCCAGTATGCTGGCGGTTTAATGCGGACAGAGACGGATAAAAAATGAAAAAACTTCTACTTCCACTGACGCTGTTATTCGGTCTAATCGGAACAGCCCATGCATTTGACGGTGATGCCGAAGCAGGTAAAGCTAAATCGGCAACCTGTGCGGCCTGTCATGGCCCCGATGGCAACAGCCCGGTTGATATGTATCCGAAAATTGCCGGACAACATGCGCCTTATCTGTATAAGCAGTTGCGCCAGTACAAACAAGGCATGGAAACCGGCGGCAAACAAGGGCGTAACAACAGTATTATGTTTGGTATGGTCGCATCGCTGTCTGATCAGGACATGAAAGATCTGGCAGCCTACTTTGCGTCGCAAAAAATGAAGTCGGGTACGACTCCGGAAAATGTGATTGCCCGCGGCGAACAACTTTATCGCGGTGGTGACGCAGATCGCGGCATTGCAGCCTGTATTGCCTGCCATGGCCCACGTGGTTCGGGCAACAGTTTGGGCGGCTTCCCGAAGATATCATTTCAAAATGCTACTTATTTAAAAACCACTCTGCAGGAATTCCGCAGTGGACAGCGTTCCAATGACCTTAACGGTATGATGCAGGATATCGCGAAAAAATTAACTGACGATGATATCGACGTACTGTCGCAGTACCTTGGCGGCTTGCATTAATTACCCAATTTTACGCAGATAATCGCAAAAAAACCGGCGTTCACCGCCGGTTTTTGCTATTTACACAGCCGAAATTTGTGAGATATATCTTACAAATGCTGTAGGAAAAACGCCTGCATTGTAATTTTAGGGAACTTTTCAAATTTAGTAAATCAACACTAAGTCATTGAAAATAATCTCTATACTTTAAATCCAAAAGAAAATTGTGGTTTTTTTTGCAGCAATGTCTTGCCATATTAGCAGATCAGAGTAAATTACCACCTGTTACATTTTGTAACTGAAAAAAACAGGGATTCGTCGCAAGGAAGGGGTTGTACCAGTACGAAAGTGCGCGGTGCCTTAGTAAACACATCTGGATGATGTGCTGCGTGATTCACGCTCAGGGATGATTACGAAAGTATCAGGATGATCGTAAAGAATAAATAATTGGTACGGAAAGCCAAAATAACAAAGGGAACACACTGACAGGGCGTTGCAGCAACATCAGGATGATGACAGCGAATGAGAGAAGTGTCCATTTGACACAAGCATATCCAGGGCGATAAGTGATCTTATCGCCTTTTCTTTTATTTTGAATTCAGCAATAGCAATTATGCCCGACACCGCATGCCCGCTGTGCTTACACCTGCACTGTGGCTTATTTCATCAAGATAAACGCCGTTGTTACTACCAGTGCCAGCAATGTCAGCTGGTATTTGCCGATCGTGCCAGCCTGTTGTCTGCCGAAGATGAACTGGCGCAATATCAGCTGCACAATAATGATATCAACGACGCAGGTTATCGCTGCTTTTTACAGCGTCTGGCCGGCCCGCTGCTGGCTGCTTTACCGGCTACAGGGCTTAACGGGCTGGATTTTGGCTGCGGCCCCGGCCCGTTGCTGGCCAGGATGCTAAGCGAAGCTGGCCAGCAGATGTCGGTATGGGACCCTTATTTTGCAGCTGACAACACAGCATTACAGCAAAAATACGACTTTATCAGCTGTAGCGAAGCAATAGAGCATTTTTCGCAGCCCGCTGCCGAATGGGCACTGTGGCTTAGTTTACTCAAACCGCACGGTACTCTGGCGATTATGACCAAACGCTATACCACAGCCGCTGCTTTTGCTGACTGGCACTACAAGCTGGACCCAACCCACGTTAGTTTTTTTTCTGAATCCACTTTTACTTACCTAGCCCAACGCGATGGTTTTAGCCTGAACTTTGCTGATAAAGATGTGGTTATTCTACAGCGCATAAAGCATTAGTGTTTCAGTGCAAAACTGGTTAAAATGTGCGCCCTTTTTTACAGGTAACAAACATGACTCGTCAGAAAAAAACCCGTTCCGCCGGCCCTAATGGCTTACGCCATCTGTCTGCGGAAGATGCCCGCAAAACCCGCGAGCCCAGAGAAGAAACCAAAAAAAAGGGAGCAGGCCTTAAATCTGGCAGCCGCAACAATATTGCGCCGGTGAAAACAGCTGAAGCGGCTAAAGGCGGTACCAAAAAAGACAAGCGTATTGGCAGCAAAACCCCCATAGCTCTGGTGCCTGTAGCTGAGCAGCCGGTTGTGATCCAGCCACTGCTACAACCCAAAGCCAGCTTAGCAAAAGTAAAAGCGGTAGAATTAACTGCGGAGCAGGAACTGGCATTAATTGAAAATGACAGCCATTTGCAGCAACTGCTGGAACGGGTTGAAAACAATGAAGTGCTGACAGGTAAAGACGCTAAATACTTTAACGCTAAGACAGCACGCCTGGAGCAACTATTGCAGCAGCTCGGTTTAACAGAAGACGAAGAAGATGATATTGTTGAGCCTCTGGCAGCTTTTGAGAGTAAAGACTGGCGTAAAGATTTACTGGGCGACGAGGACTAACATTGAGCAGTACTCTGGTAGCGGTAATAATTGTTGGCAGCCTGATCGTAGCAGCGCTGGCGTTTTATGCCGGCAGCCTGCTGTGGCAGTTGCAACAGCAAAACCGGCAACAACAGCAACAAAAGAACGCAAAAGAACAGCACCTGCGCGACAGCATTACGCTGATTTGTAAAGCCATGCTGGAACAACAGTGTGAACTATCAGAAGGCGCGTTACGGCTGTGGGTATTGTTGGATCATCTGGTGCCTCAGCGCCAACCTGATCCGGTTATTACTTATCCTGGCTTGCACCAGATGTATCAGGTGGTTAAAGATATGCCAACCCACAAAGCCCGCAAAGAGCAGGATAAAGCCCTTACCCGCCAGCAGGATGAAATAAGACTAAAAGCGGAGCAAGACTTAAAAGATTTTATTCTGGCAGATACTGCCGCCCTGTTGCAGCGCTTCCAGCCGGGCTAAGCCGGCTGGCATTTTAATGGCTGTGCGCAACTCTACTGCCGGTATATCTGACCGGCTTTCATCACAAAGCTTACCTTGCCCATTTGGTGTACATCCTGCAGCGGATCACCCGGTACTGCAATAATATCGGCAATTTTGCCGGCTTTAATACTACCCAGTTCATCTGCTACACCAAGTAAACGCGCGCCTTCAATGGTGGCGCTGTGAATAGCTTCCAGCATCGGCATACCGGCTTCTGTCATATAAATAAACTCGCGCCAGTTTTCTCCGTGTTCATACACTCCGGCATCGGTGCCAAAAGCAATTTTCACTCCGGCTTTATATGCCTCGGCAAAGGTTTGCTGAATTTTAGCGCCGATAGTTGCAGCCTTGGGCCGTACCAGCTCAGGGAAAAAGCCTGCAATAGCTGCTTTTTCGGCTGCCCATTTACCGGCACTGATGGTTGGCACAAAGTAGGTTCCTTGCTTACGCATCATCGCCATGGTGTTTTTATCCATGTAAGTACCATGCTCAATAGAATGTACCCCGGCTTTAATGGCCCGATCCATACCTTCTTTACCATGTGCATGTACTGCGACTTTCATACCGTAGTCGTTGGCTGTGCTGACGATAGCCGTCAGTTCTTCATCGGTAAATTGTGGGTTACTGCCGCTTTTCGCAACGCTTAACACACCACCTGTCGCAGTAATTTTAATCAGATCCGAGCCTTCTTTATAACGCTGACGCACTGCTTTGCGTGCTTCATCTGCGCCATTAACTACGCCTTCTTTCGGGCCGGGATCGCCCATTAATGCGTAAGCCACACCATTGGTTGGATCGGCATGGCCGCCGGTGGTAGCAATTGATTTACCGGCAGCAAAAATACGTGGCCCTTTAACATAGCCTTTGGCAATCGCTTTTTTCAACGCATTGCTGATCTGATGATTATCACCCAGCTCGCGTACTGTGGTGAAACCCGCCATTAAGGTTTTTTCGGCAAATGTTGCGCCACGCAGAGCATAGTCTGCTTCATTCATAGTAAAGCCTTCGCTGTACACCGTCGGGCTGAACTGACTGTAAAAATGCGTATGCATATCCATTAAACCCGGCATAACCGTATGCTGGCGCAGATCAATAACCTGATCTGCCGCAGTAGGGTTGCGAAAACCGGCTTCGATAGCGGTAATTTTGTCCTGCTCTATCACAATAGTATGATTACTATGTACTTTTTTATCTTCAGCAGTAATAAGCGTGCCAGCGTGGATCAATGTAGCGGCGCTGGCGATCGGGCTGATACATAAGGTGCTGATAAATATAGCAAGGGGCGTTTTATTCATATTATTAGTGCCTTTTAATAGTAGTTGCGCTTCAGTGATAGCATTACCGTAGCAATGAACAACCAGCTTGAGACAGTTGGACGGTTTTAACCGACCAGTGCAGGCTTAAACAATAGCAAAAGTGTAAGGATAACCGGCGCTTTTTAACTGGAAATGTTGTTGGCCATTGCAATACACCGGCCAGGCATGGCTGCTAAGCTGATAATACACATTACGGCTAAGCTTAGCCTGCAAACCACGCCATAACTGAATGTAGGGCAATAATTGCTGCTGCGGATCCGGCCTGACCATCATTGGATACTCCGCACTTAGCAGCAACTGGTGCTCCAGGTTAGTGGTCAGTAACAATGCCGGGCCGGTTGCGGTATCTGTCCACTGCCAGTCGGTAATTAAAAATGGGGCATCTGCGACACTGATGCGTACTTTCTCTACCGGCGTCTGCAAAAAGTGCTCGCCGTGCTGGCAAATTAATACCGAAGCAAAAAGTTTCACCAAAGCCGGGCGCTGGATCAGGCTTTGCTGATAAAACCACTGGCCTTGAGCATCAATATGCAGCGGAATATCACCGCAAAACGGCGGGTTCCAGCTTTCAACCGGTGCCAGGCCCGGCTGGGTAAGATGGTGCTGTAAAGCAGACAAATCGGTCATAGCGGGCAAGCCGGTAGTTAATAACATAGTGATACAAGCTTAGCAGCGGGAGAAAAATTGGGGTGACTGATGGGGATCGAACCCACGACAACCGGAATCACAATCCGGGGCTCTACCAACTGAGCTACAGTCACCGTTGCGGGCGCTTATTCTAACTAAGTTTTTTTTCAACACCAAGTCTTTTCAGGCGGTAAATCAGTTAACAGCTTGTTGTCGTTTTCATTTAGCCCGCTTTTATTCTGTGGTATCCTTTCAATGTTTTGCCATCTTACCTGTGCTACCGGAGAGCGTTATGGAACAAATAACCAAGTTATTGGAGGATAATCACGAGTTTTTGCTCGGCTATTCGCTACACATTGTGCTGCAGCTTCTTGCTGCACTTTTCATTTTTTATATTGGCCGCATGGTAGCAAAAGCTGTTTCACGCTTTATCGAAAGAACGCTTGTGGCACGCTCGGTAGACAAAGCCGTCGTCGCGTTTATCGCAAGCCTGATTTACGCCATTATTCTGATTGCTACCGTGTTGATGGCGTTATCGCAAGTTGGTGTGCAAACTACATCCTTTATCGCCATTTTAGGCGCTGCTGGCTTAGCAGTGGGTTTGGCATTACAGGGGTCTTTGGCAAACTTTGCTTCCGGTATTTTGATTATTCTGTTCCGGCCGTTTAAATCCGGCGATTTTATCGATGCAGGCGGCATTACCGGCACTGTAGATAAAATTGAGATTTTTCAAACCCTGATGAAAACACCAGACAACAAAAAGGTTATTGTGCCTAACGCCAAAATAACCGGAGGCGCTATAACTAACTTCTCAGCTGAAGCAACCCGCCGGGTTGATCTGGTCATTGGCATCAGCTACGACTCTGATTTACGCAAAGCCAAGCAGATACTGGAAGATATTCTGAAAAATGATACGCGGGTGCTGCAACAACCAGCCGCTACAGTGAAAGTGGCAGCACTGGCTGACTCTTCAGTTAACCTTAACGTAAGGCCCTGGGTCAACTCGGCCGATTATTGGGGCGTATACTGGGACACACTGGAAAAAGTAAAACTGAGTTTCGATGAGCAAGGTATCGGCATTCCATTCCCGCAAATGGATGTTCATATCAAAAAAGACAAGCAGGAGTAAGTATGAAGTATTTTTCAATTCTGGCACTGGCGGTAGCAGGCGGTGTGCAGGCTCAGGCACATGATGCAGCAGCTACCGGTAAAGTATGGACCACCTCTGCTGAGTTGGGTGCCATTACCACCTCAGGCAACACCGTTGGTACTTCTATTACCGGTAAAATTGACGCTAAGCAGGAGCTGGAACAATGGAGCAACCAGTATATTTTCAGCGCTTTTTTTAAAGAAGATGAAAAAACCAATGCCGACGGCGACAAAGTAACGGAGAAGTCGGCAGAGCGTTATATGATCTCGGCGAAAACCGCCTACAAACTGGAAAGCGAATTCGACAAGCTGTTTGCTTTTGGTTCTTATACGGATGACGAATTTGGTGCTTATACCGAATACACCACACTGGCTGTCGGTTATGGCACCAGAGTATATAACGCTGAAGACAAATCACTGGACATGGAAATAGGTCCGGGTTATTTCACTGGCAAACGCTCTACCGGTGAAACCGAAAATGGCCTGATTGTGCGCGGCGCGGCGTCGTTTAAATGGACAATCAGTGAATCAGCCAGTTTCGCCCAGACATTAAGCGTAGAATACGGTGACGACAATACCCGCTCTATCGCAGAAACCTCATTGCTGGCCAAAATTAATGGCTCACTGCAGATGAAAGCCGCCTTTCTGGTACAAAATGACTCCGACGTACCGGTGGGTAAGAAAAGTACCGATACCCAAACGTCTCTGACTCTGGTGTACTCGTTTTAATTACTACGCCCGCCTGTTGGCGGGCTGTTTTATGCAACTTAACTGACCACACGAATTTGGCTGTAGCCTAGCCCCTGTTGTTTTTCTACTTTTATCTGTACTGCGATCCGTTCTTTTAACGCTTCTACATGGCTGATAATGCCAATCATCTTGCCACTGGCGTTAAGGTTATCCAGCGCATTTAAAGCTGCGTCCAGCGTGTCAGCGTCCAGGGTGCCAAAGCCCTCATCAAGAAACAACGAGTCAATGCGGGTTTTACTGCTGACCAAATCTGACAATGCCAACGCCAAGGCCAGACTGACCAGAAAACTCTCGCCCCCCGACAACGTTTTGGTATCGCGTAAACTGTCGGCCTGCCAGGTGTCCAGTACCACCAACTCCAGCTCAGCATCGGCGTGACGGGCCAGTTGATAGCGGTTATGTAACAAAGCCAACTGGCGGTTAGCCAGCATAATCAGTTGCTGCAGGGTTAACCCCTGGGCAAAACGCCGGTACCTGGCACCATCTGCTGAACCAATTAAACTGTTCAGCCGTTGCCAGTATTCATACTGCTGCTGTTTGCCGGCAATATCCTGCAGCAATTGCTGCTGGCTGTCGCGGCGCCGGGCATCACTATTAAGTTGCTGTTGCAACTGCCCTAGTTGTTCGGTCATTTGCTGCGCTTGTGCTTCTTGCTGCTGTAACACACTACTCAGTTCGGCTGCGGATAACACCGACAACTGCTGCTGCGCAATAAGCTGCAGCCGTTGCTGCCAGTCGGCCTGCAGCCGGTTGGCGGCGATTTCGTTTTGCTGTAAACGCTGTTGCAATTGCTGCAGGGCACTGAGCTCGGCTTCGCTGAGCAACGCAGCTTTAAATGCCGCTTCGTCAGCAAAAGTACTACCCGCCAGCACTTGTTGCCATTGCAGAATTGCCTGCTGCAACTCTGCAGCTGCACCCGTCTGTTGGCGCTGCAACACCTGCTGCTGGCCCTGCCACTGCTGCATTTGCTGTTGTAACTGCTGCAAAGCCGCTGTTACGGTAGCCAGCTCAGTTACTGTGGTTTGTTCTGATACAGGTTCGGTTTGCATTGCCAGCCATTGCTGTTGCCAGTGTTCTTGCTGCTCTGCCAGCTCTGCCTGCTGTTCATCTAAACGCAGCGCCTGCTGCTGCCATAATTGCAGTTGGTGCTGATTATCCGTTATTTGCTTTTCAAGCTGCTGCTGTTGCTCCTTCACTTGCTGACGCTGCTGTTGCAGTTGTTCCAGGTGATGCAGCTGTTGCTCGTTTTTACTCAATTCTGCCGCAATAGCGTCAAGCCGGGTATTAACCGTTACCAGCGAACTGTCCTCAGCCTGCCGGCTAATTTCAGCTTTTAGCTCTGCCAGCTCGGTATTCAGTTGTGCAAGTTGCCGGGTTACATGTTGTTGCTCTGCCTGCAACGCTGATTCACGCTTGTTAAGCTGCTCGCCCTGACGTTGTGTCTGGCTAAGCTCCGCTTCTTTTGCCAGCAACTGCTGTTCGGCAGCAGAGCTGTTAAGCTGTTGATATTCAGCAACAGCAGGGTGCTCTGTTGCACCACACAGCGGGCAAGGCTGCTCCGGTTGTAACCGGGAACGGTGCTCGGACAGTTGCATAATCAACTGCTGCTGAGCCAGTAGCTGCTTTTTGTCATTGATCTGCTCTGCCAGCGTTTTGTATTGCTGTCGCAGCATGACTAACTGCGTAGTTACCGGTGTTAGTGCCTCAGCGGAATGGCTTAATTGCTGCTGTAATTCTGTGCTTTTTTGCTGCAGCTTGCCTTGCTGTTGTAATTTTTGCTGCAATTGTTGCAGTTGGTATTGCTGTTCGCGACGCTGTTGTTGCTGCTGGCGCAGGCTATCTGGCCCGATACCGCTTAATGCGTTGTCCAACTCTTGCAACTGGCTGCCAAGCCCGGCCAACTGCGTTGTCAGCGTCAGTTGCTGTTGCCGGGTATGCTGCTGTTGTTCTGTAAGCTGCTGTGCCTGTCGGGCAAAACTCTGTTGCTGTTGTTTCAGGAACTGCAACCCCTGCCACAGCAAATTAGCCTGTTGCTGGCCGCCAGCGGTTAATTGCTGCACCAGTGCCGCCTGCTGTTGCTGGTACTGCTGTTGTTGCCCCTGTAGTTGTTGCATAGCAGTATACAAAGGCAACAATTTACTGGCGGGCTGATAAGCACTTAGCCGGGCCAGCTCATTCTGGTGTACGGCGTTGGCGGCTTGTGCTTGCTGCACTTCCTGCTCTGCATGCTGCAGTTCTTGCTTTGCGCTATTAAGTTGCTCGCGCCAGGCCAGCACTTTACGTTGCTGCGCTACTACCTGCTGCTGTCCGGTAAGTGCGGTTTTTAACGCTGAAAGCTCGCTACTGAGTGCCTGTTGTTGTTCTTCGCTAAGCAGCTCTACCGCACCAGCTCTGGCCTGCAGCAGATCCAGCTCACTTTTGTGTTCACGGCAGTCATTAAATACCTGTTGTGAAATACGGCCGTATATATCGGTGCCGGTAAGCTCTTCAAGCAATTCAGCCCGCTCATTGGCATTGGCATTAAGAAAAGCGGCAAAACCACCCTGCGCCAGCAACATAGATTTGGTAAAGCGGCCAAAATCCAGCCCGGTGATGTCGGTAACCAGGCGCAGTTTGTCGCTGGTTTTTTCTGCCAGAATGGTGCCGTCCAGTTTCGCCAGTTCAGTTTTAGCAGCCTGTAGCTTGCCATCACTCTGCCCACGGGCACGGCGCTGGCTCCAGAACGCCCGGTAGCCTGTTCCGGCTACTTCAAATTCAACTTCAGCCAGACACTCGCTGGTATGGCGTGTCATTAGTTCATTATTGGTAGCAGAGGTGCTTAACCGCGGCGTTTCGTGGTACAACGCCAGACAAATAGCATCCAGTATGGTAGTTTTACCGGCACCGGTAGGGCCGGTAATAGCAAAAATATTGCTCTGGTTAAAAGGCGGCTGGCGAAAGTCTATCAGCCACTCGCCGCGTAGAGAGTTTAGGTTTTGCAGCCTTACTGACAAAATTTTCATGCTGTGCCTGTCACTTTAGCCAACACTTGGCGGTGCAGCGTAGTCAGTTGCTGTTGTTGATCATCGCTCAGCGCTTCGGTTTGTAGCCGGGTTTGCCATACCTGCTCTGGTGTTAATTCAGATAAACTTTGCTGCACCGGTGCAGTTAAACCAGCCGCCTGGCTGCTACGCTGGCGGCGTAAGCGCAGCAACTGCACGGGTAAATCCTGCAATATTTGTTCAACCCTTTGCTGTAAATCTGTCAGATAGGCATCCGTTTCGCTGATCACCAGCTCCAGCCACAAGGTGTTGCCCTCAGAAATGCCCTGCAGTGCCTGCTGCACGTTTAGCGCCACATCGGCAAGATTGGTTTTAATACTACACAAGGGCTGAAAACAAGGCACCGGCAGGCTGGTAACGGTTTTTTCTGCTGCGCTAAGTTCCAGCAGCCATAACTGCTTTTGTGCTTTGGCCTCATCAAAGCTCAGTGCTATCGGCGAGCCGCTGTAACGGATGTCGGTAGCAGCTTTTAGCTGCTGGCTCTGATGAATATGACCAAGCGCAATATAATCGGCCGGCGGAAATGCATCCGCCGGGAAGGCTTCCAGCGTGCCGATGTATATGTCACGCACCGATTCCGAGGTGCTAACACCCACGGTGGTCAAGTGGCCGGTCATGATAATAGGTAACTGCAGTTGTTGCTCAGCGTTGTATTGTTGCGCCAGAGTATAAAGCTGCTGGTAATGCTGCGCTATAGCCTGTTGCAGGCTAAGTTGTTTGTCGCGGGCGCTTTGGCCGCTCTGGCTTTGCAGCAAGTCACGCGCACGCAAAAAAGGTATAGCGCATAACAACGCGGCGGGCTGTTTTTGCTGATTATGCAGCACAACCAACTGCCGGGCCAGATCATCACTGCTGCTGGCAACTACTCTGGTGTTTAAATACTGCAGCAGGTTTTTGCTTTCATTCAGCACTGCAGCAGCATCATGGTTTCCCCCCAGAACAACCAACTGACAACCGCTGCCCTGCAGCTCAACAATAAACTGGTTATAGAGTTCACGGGCGTAACTAGGCGGTGTAGCGGTGTCGAAAATGTCACCTGCTACGATAATGGCATCAATATTAAGCTCAGTTACCTGCTGCACCAGCCAGGTTAAAAAGGCCTGATGCTCAGCCTGCCTGCTGCGGCCAATAAAGTGCTGGCCGAGGTGCCAGTCCGAAGTGTGCAGAATACGCATAAGGGGAAAAGTGCCGGGAAAATCATCGACAAAGCATACCGGATACTGTACCAGACAGCAAAAGCCGATCTGGCTTGCAGGCTCAGATCGGCTTTTTATTTATAGCTACAGATGTACTAGCGGGCAACCTGCAACTTGTCAATTACACGAGTAACATCAGAAGTGTTTTTCGCAATAGCTACCGCCAAATCTTTTTCAGCGTCAGAATCAACTTCACCTTGCAATGTAACCACGCCGTTGTCAGCGTCTACATTGATCGAAGTGCCACTGACTTCTGATTCAAATAACAAACGGGTTTTAACTACCGTAGCAATTTTAGCGTCTTTCAGGGCGCTACCGTCTTTACTGTTAGCTGTTTGACCAGAGTTAACCACTGTCAGTTGGTTGTCTACGCCGGTTACACCATCCAGATTTTCAATCAGCTCTTCCGCTAAAGCTTTATCTACATCACTTTTTACTTTACCGGTTAGCGTAACTTTACCGTTTTTAACGTCGGTATTAATATCAAACGAATTCAGATTACCGTTTAACAGTAATGTTGTTTCGGCCTTGCCGTCAATCCACGCATCTTTGGCGCCGTCTTTCCAGTCATTTGCCGCTACTGTTGTGGTGGCAAATGCCAGGGCCATCATCATTGCTAAAGTTGTACGTTTCATGTTGTCGCTCCTTTTTGTTGAGACGATATAACTAATGCCAGTTTGATGCCAACAATTAACTTCATGTTTTTATTATATATTATTTTTACATTCATGTTATGTTAATTTTTTGTTTGTACATTTTGCCTGCCAACCGGTAAAACTTGCAGCAGTGGTTGTAACTGATCGCTGGCCATTTGCAGTGCAGCAGATAAGTGCGCCAGCGTTACTTTAGTTGTGCGGCAGTGTACTGCCCGGATCAGTTGCTTTAATGCGTGTAGTTGCTGTTGCAGTAAACCGGCCAGTTCAGTCAGCACAGATTGCGTCACCGGCTGGCTATGCAATACAGCTTGCTGGTGCAGGTACCAAAACTGCACTGCAGCCAGTTCACTGCTGTAATCCTGTGGTGTGGCCTGCTGTTTTGCTGTTGCAGGTAGCTGCTGTGCGGTTGTTTCATGCAAATTTGCCAGTTCACGGAATTTATAACGCAGATTGCTGTCGGCAGCATGTTGTGCTGCCTGCTGGAAAAATCGTTGTGCAGCGACACAAACAGCATAAACACCAGATAACATTCTTTCTTCGCCATATTCTGACTTTGCTGAACCTACATACTGCATAAGGGTACCTCCTGTGCGGTTTTAGCGGTCATAGTTCATATTCAATTCATGTACCAAGGCTTAAATTAATGATTTAGCTTATTATTTTCTGCATACACCATCTCGTCGTAATAAATACTGGTAAGTTTTACCCATCCACATTGTTAAAGTTACAGTGCTGGCTTAGAGTTATATATCGCAACTGAGATCTGACAGATGACACAACCACGTTTATTTCTGCATGTGCAGGACACCGGGCTGGCTACCCAGCTGCTACAGTCTCCCGCTGTACGCCGCTTCGTGGTAGTAAGAAGCAGCGATTCTGCGCCCTGGTCTGAGCAATTACAGCAGCAGCCCTGTGAGCTGGCATTTATTCAGGCAGACAAACACAGCCAGGCTGACTATCAACGGCTACTACATAGCAAATTACTGGCAGAAATCGACTTTATTGTCGTTAGCGACGGCAGCCCTGATCCGGTACTGGATCAGATGATGCGCAGCGGAGCCGGTTATCATTTCCGTCAACCGCTGGATATGGCCTGTATTCTCGATATCTTGCAGGATTTTTACGAACAGCTCAGCACCAGCCGGCAACAGGCAAAAGCCTGTGCCAGTGCATTAGATCAGTTCGGCTTGTTGGTGGGATCCTCCCGCTGTATGCTCAAACTTTACCGCATTTTACGTAAAGTGGCGGTAACGGAAGCTAACGTGCTGATCGCTGGCGAGAGTGGTGCAGGTAAAGAGTTAGTTGCCAACACATTACACTTAGCCAGTTACCGTGCCGAGCAGCCTTTTGTGGCGATTAACTGTGGAGCACTAAGCCCGGAGTTGGTAGACAGCGAACTGTTTGGCCATAACAAAGGGGCTTTCACCGGCGCTCTGCGCGAGCATCAAGGAGTATTTGCCCAGGCAGAAGGCGGCACCCTGTTTCTGGATGAAATAACCGAAATGCCACTGGATCAGCAAGTTAAGCTATTAAGGGTATTGGAAAGCGGTGAGTACCGCCCGGTGGGCAGTGACAAAGTATGCCAGGCTAATGTGCGTATTGTGGCGGCAACAAACCGTGACCCGCAACAGGCTATTGCAGAAGGCGCACTGCGGGAAGATTTGTATTTCCGCCTGGCGCAATTTCCGGTGCATGTACCGCCTCTGCGTGACCGCGGCGATGATATTTGCGGTTTGGCACAACATTTTCTGGCTTACCGCAATGCCAAAGAGCAGCAGCAAAAACAGCTAGCTGCTGAAACATTGCACCTGATAGCCCAGCACAGCTGGCCTGGTAATGTACGCGAGTTAAAGCATGCTATAGAGCGCGCTTATATTCTGGCAGATAAGCTTATTTTACCCGAACATTTGCTGTTAGAAGCCGTTACGGATGATTCTGATGAGCAGTGCCTGACCGAAGTTCCTTGTGGTGTGTCACTGGAAGCGCTGGAAAAAGCGGCGATTTTAAATACGCTGGAACAAAATGCCGGTAATAAAACCGATACCGCGCAGCAGTTGGGGATCAGTGTGAAAACCCTGTATAACAAACTGGAAAAGTATCAGCAAACTGAACAGTAAGCGCTTCAACCTGAGCCCTGCTGGCTGTCAGGACTGTCGGCCAGCATTACCTGCAATGACGCCGGAACAACGCTGATATCCAGTACGCTGTCACTGTATAACTCACCGTCGATAACATACTGCAGCTGTTGTCCGTCTTGCCGGCGAATTTTTATCTGCCGGGCACTACAGTGCTGACTGATCGCATTAAGACTGATGTTGGTTAAGCCTGCCAGCGCCAGCTCAGCCAGGCCCAACACGGCGTTGTTGTCGGCGTTGTCGGCCGTAAGCCAGGTGATATCCAGTTTGCCATCTGTTAAATCCGGCGCACCGTGTCCCTGTGCCAGTAACGTTGTAAGGGGGGCAGCGTTGGCTATTACAAGACTGGCAGTATCTAACGCTTGCTCGGGTTTATTATCAAATTGCACCCATAGCTGCTGAATATGATTCGCCTGTACCGCCTGCCATAAACCATTCAGGTACGCCAGTTGGCCCAGCTGATCTTTACTGCTGCGATCAGCTGCCTCAATCATTTGCTGTTCAAAACCCACACCGGCTAACAACAGCATTAATTTGTCGTTGCAACGAGCCGTATCTATAGCGCGGCTCTGACCTTCAATAATGTTCAGACAAGCAGAACGCAACGGCATTATCTTGGCACTTATACCCCACAACGCATGGCTCAGAGCGTTAGTGGTGCCCAGAGGAATAATGCCTAAACGGATCTCAGTACCAACCAGTACCGATGCAACCTCGGTTACCGTACCATCACCGCCGCAGGCAATAACCAGGGTACAGCCAGCCTGTTTTGCCTGCTGTGCCAGTTGCCGCGCGGTGCAATCTTTACTGCTGATATGCAGGCTCAGTTGCATAAAGGGCGAGAGTAAATCGACAACCTCAGCTTCGGCATCTGCCCACTTACCACCACCGGCAGCGGGGTTAGCAATCAGCCATACCGGCTGCTGACCTTGCTCAGTGTAATTGTCGGTAAATTTCCGCAGCGCTGCCAACTGATGTTTATTAAGCCGGGCGGTATGCCTTACCTGCCGGATCAACGCTACAGCCTTATCGGCACTACGGCTGTTATGTCGGCTAAGTAAAAAGGCAGCCAGTACCAGCACCGAACGGCCACGCCCCAGTGCACAGTGCACCAGTACTTTACGGCCAGCAACCCGTTGCCGTTGCAACCAGTTTACCGCTTGCTGCAGCTGGGTATGGCTGGGGCTGGCGTGGTCCAACACCGGAATATTCAGATAGCTAATGTCATCAGACTGGCTTAGTTCGTCCAAAGCAGCAAATTCGGCGGTAACATCCAGTACAGCGGTTATTTGCTCAGCGTGTAACTGCTCCATATCGGCGGCAGTTAAACGGGCACCAAGATACAACCCGCCACTAACCCGCTGTATTGGCGGTACTTTATCCCGGCGTCTGGCCTGCACGTTATAACAGTTGGCACTAAACAAGAAAGGAATAAATAACCAGCGGCTGTACCAAGGCAAGCTACCATTACCGCGTTTACGAAATACTGCTGCAGTATTTAACCAGTAAGCAGAACTGACCACCAGAAACGAAAGCGCAGCCCAGGCTAATACCAGTTGTAACAACAGGTAGGGTACAAACCAACTGGCTACAGCCAACAGTAATGCCAGTAACACATAGTACAGAGCAATATTCATAGCCGGTTGTACTCCTGACAAAGTTGCCTGCCTGACAAATAAAACAAACGCAGCCGCTTGTGGCGGCTACGTTATATGCTTAACAATCTTTGTCTTTAGCATCAGCTTTGTCTTTGACATCCTCACATAAATCTTCCACTTTGTTACCTACGTCAGTAACCACTTCATCAATTTTCTCGCCAGCCTCTTCAGCATTATTTTTTTCACATGCTACGACAGAAAATACCAGCGCTGTTACCAACATCAAACGGAATAATACGTTAGTTATTGTCATACTACATTTCCTCTTTTTACCACTTACAACCTTGGCGTTTTACCGCGTAAAGCGCCTGCTAATAATGAAATAACTAACAGCACGATAAAGATAAAGAATATAACTTTAGCTATACCTGCAGCTGCACCCGCAATACCACCAAAGCCCAGTACAGCGGCAATAAGTGCGATAATTAAGAATGTTAATGCCCAGCCCAACATAATGTTCTCCTTATGTGCAATATGCACAGGGTCAATTGTCAGTAGGAATATAGCCAGTAACATGCCAGCTTTTAGAGTGCATGTTATGTTATTGATATTTAAAGGTTTGAATGGGGTATGGCAAAAAAACTAAAACAGCAATATAAGCGCGATGCAGAAAAATTTACCGGTTCACCGGTAAAAAAGCCATCGCAGGCACCGGCTGCCTGATGGCAACCGGCAGGGTTTTAACTACTTAACCCGCTGCTGAGGTTACAGCCTTAGTGCGTACCGGGCTTTTACGGCACTTGCTGATCAGCAGATATACTGCCGGGGTGGTGTAAAGCGTGAGGATCTGGCTTACCAGTAAACCGCCTACTATGGTAATACCCAGCGGCTGGCGCAGCTCAGAGCCTTCGCCTACCCCCAACAACAATGGTAAAGCCCCGAGCAGCGCAGCAAAGTTTGTCATTAAAATAGGCCGCAGCCGCTGCCTGGCAGCCTGCGCAACGGCTTCCTGGGGCGATAAACCCTGGTTACGTTCGGCAGCCAGAGCAAAATCGACCAGTAAAATGGCGTTTTTCATAACGATGCCAATCAGTAAAAACAGGCCCAGCAGCGCAATTAAATTAAAATCACTGTTAGTAAGATACAGCGCCAGCAATGCCCCAAGCCCGGCACAGGGCAAAGTTGACAGTATAGTCAGCGGTTGCAGCAGGCTTTCGTACAATATGCCCAGCAACAGGTACACTGCCACTATCACGCCGATAATCAGCCAGGTTTGATCGCTGCTTTTAAACATTGCATTGCGCTGGTTCTCGCCGCTTATCGCATGAATAGCACCGGGCACCATCAGCTCTGCCAGTGCCTGATCGATGGCCGCTGATGCCTGTTCCATAGTGGTATCCGGTCCAAGGCCGTAGCCGATGTTAACTGAAGCAAACTGGCCGTCGTGCTGTACTCTGTCATTAACCAAACCATAGCGGTAACTGGCAATAGCCGATAGCGGTATCTGCCGGCCGTCACTGGTAATAATCTGCAATTGCTGCAACACCTCTGGTTGGGCGGTGTAACCAGGCATCAGTTCCATTACGATACGGTACTGGTTTTGTTGATCATATAAGGTGGCAATCTGACGCTGTGAGAAAGAATTATTCAGTAGTGTGGCCACAGTACGCATATCAACACCCAGCCGTTGTGCGGCTTCTCGGTCGATATGCAGTTCAATTTGCTGCGCATCCTCACCGCCTGGCGTATTCACATCAACCAGCGCAGGTAATTCCTGTAGTTTTTCGCCAACTTTTTTACCCCACTGGCGCAGCAATGCCAGATCGTCGGATAGCAGCTGTACTTCGTAATCACTGCGGCTAAAGGGCGAAGACAAGCGAATATCCTGATCAACATTCATAAACAAAATGCCGCCCGGCACCTTGGGTGCATTAGCCCGCAGCCGGTCAACCACAGCGCGGGCAGAAATCTGACGTTCGGCCAGCGGCTTTAACCGCACCCGCATCCATGAATTACTGACACCACTGGTGCCGCCGCTGGAACCGGTAACATCGGCTACAGCAGGGTCTTGCAGAACAAACTGACGAAACGCTTCTATTTTTGGCTGCATCATCTGAAAGGAAGCACCATCATCACCGCGTACAAAGCCATTCAATTGGCCGGTATCCTGCTCTGGCAGTAAGCCAGACGGTAGTTTGCTGTATAACCAACCACTGGCGGCAAACAGCAACACCAACGCTAATAACAGCCAGCGATAATGGTTCAGGCCAATATCAATGCTGCGCCGGTAACCCTGACCAAAACGGTAAAACAGCCCTTGTTTCTGCTGTGCCAGCGGCGCGGCTTTTAACATCAGTGCTGACATACTGGGCGTAAGAGTTAATGACACCAGCAACGAAATAACCATTGCAGCCACCAGCGTAATTGAGAACTCGCGAAACAGCCGCTCTACCAGGCCGCCCATAAATAAAATGGACAGAAAAATAACTATCAGTGCCAGGTTCATTGCCAGCAGGGTAAAACCTACTTCTGCCACGCCCTGTCTGGCAGCTTGCAGCGGCGACAAACCGCGCTCTAAATGGCGTTTAATATTTTCTACCACCACGATGGCATCATCCACCACCAGGCCGGTGGCAACTATCAGGGCCATTACCGATAAGTTGTTCAGTGAAAAACCACACAGGTACATTACGGTAAAAGCGCCAATCAGCGATATGGGTATGGTGAGACTGGGGATCAGCGCCGTGCGTAAACTGCCAAGAAATGCCCAAACCACCAGCACCACCAGCACGGCAGCGATCAGCAGGCTAACCTGCGCTTCCGCCAGCGTAGCGCGGATCACCGGGCTGCGATCCATCACCACAGCTAAATCAGCTCCGGCCGGGGTCAGCGCCTGCAACAACGGCAGTTGCTGATAGATTGCATCGATCGTTTCAACAATATTGGCACCGGTACGCCGGCTTACCAGCAGGATCACTGCATCTTTGTCGTTGTGAAAACCGGCGCTGTAACGGTTTTCGGTGGAATCTGTTACCAGCGCCACATCTGACAGCCGGATTGGCGCACCGTTAATGTATTTAATAATCAGGTTTTGGTAGTCGGCAGCCTGACGTAAGGTTTCACTGGTAGCCAGTTGCCAGCGATGGCTATCGCTTTCCAGTACGCCAAGCGGCACTGAAGCATTAACACTACTGATGGCGGCGCGCACTTCATCCAGTGCCACACCGTAGTGCGCCAGCATACCGGGGTTAAGCTGTACCCGCACCGCAGGCAACGAGGAGCCACTTACCTCTACCTCGCCTACGCCGGTAATTTGTGCCAGTTTTTGTGCCAGCACGGTAGAGGCGTTGTCGTACAACACACTGCCTGCCAGATGGCCTGAGCTTAGCGCCAGCGCCATTATCGGTGCCTGTGACGGGTTAAACTTGCGGTAAACCGGGTTACCCGGCATACCTGCGGGTAACTGGCCACGGGCAGCATTAATAGCAGCCTGCACTTCGCGGGCGGCATCATCAACATTGCGCTGCAATTCAAATTCCAGCCGTACCTGAGTAGACCCCTGGCTGCTGGACGAACTGATGCGCCGGATACCGGAAATACTGCCAAGTGCCCGCTCCAGCGGTGTTGCCACCGTTGCAGCCATGCTCTCAGGGCTGGCACCGGGCAAACTGGCGGTAACAACAATCATTGGAAAATCAATAGCAGGTAACGGCGATACCGGTAATAAACGCCAGCTTAATAAACCCAGCAGTAAAATAGCGCTGGCCAGTAACGAGCTGGCTACCGGCCGTTGAATAAAGGGCTGTGCCAGGTTCATACTGCGGTTGCCTCTGCCTGCATTGCCGGTTTGCGCTTGCTGAACAGGCGGTCAAACCACAGGTACACCACCGGCGTGGTAAACAGGGTAAGTACCTGACTTACCATTAAACCGCCTACCATTACCAGCCCCAGCGGCTGGCGCAACTCGGCACCGGAACCTGTACCCAGCATCAGTGGTATAGCACCAAATAAGGCCGCTAAAGTGGTCATCAGAATAGGCCGGAACCGCATCAACGCCGCCTGATAAATCGCGTCATCAGGCGTTAAGCCCTGGTTACGCTGCGCATCGAGCGCAAAATCGACCATCATAATGCCGTTTTTCTTTACCAGGCCAATCAGCAGTACTATGCCGATCACTGCAATAAGATCCAGCGGCTGGCCGGTAATCAGTAAAGCCAGTAAGGCACCCACCGTAGCAGAGGGCAACGTAGATAAAATGGTTATCGGGTGGATCAGGCTTTCATACAAAATACCCAACACTATATACATGGTAACGATAGCCGCCAGCACTAACCACAGCGTGTTGCTAAGCGACGCCCGGAATGCTTCGGCCGCGCCCTGAAACGTTAGCTCAACTTCAGGCGGCAGTTGCAGTTGTTGCTGCACCTGCTCAATGGCGGCAACTGCCTCACCCAGCGAATAGCCGGGGGCCAGATTAAACGACAGCGTTATAGCCGGAAACTGCCCCTGCTGGTTAATCAGCACGCGGGCCGGCCGCTGGCTTACCGTGGCCACGGCTGATAACGGTACTGTGGCACCACTACTACTGGTAAGGTACAGTTTATCCAGCGCATCTATGCCGGTAACCTGTGCCGGATCAGCCTCCAGCACGATGCGGTACTGATTAGCCTGGGTAAACAGGGTTGAAACCTGCCGCTGGCTGTAAGCACTTTGCAATACCGAGCTTATTTGTGCCACTGTGAGGCCAAGCCTGGCAGCGGCTGTGCGGTCAATATCGATATAAGCCTGTAACCCCTGCTGCTGAAAATCATGTGCCACCTCTGACAACTCAGGCCGTTGCTGCAAGGCACTGAATACCTCCGGTAACCACAGACTTAACATTTCATGGTCTGGCGTGCTCAGGCTGAACTGATACTGGGTACGGCTTACTCTGTCTTCGATGCTAAGCTCCTGCACCGGCTGGAACCAGCCCTTAATACCGGGCACAGCCAGCACCTGTTGCTCCAGCTGATGTATTATTTGCACCGCCGATGCACTGCGCTCACCATGCGGTTTCAGGTTCACCAGAATACGGCCACTGTTAATACTGTTGTTATTGCCATCTACGCCGATAAAAGACGACAGGCTGCTAACGTCACTATGCTGCAGAATATTCGCCGCCAGTTGTTGCTGACGCTGCGCCATAGCCTGAAACGAAATATCCTGCGGCGCCTCGGTGATAATTTGTATTACACCGCTATCCTGCACCGGGAAAAACCCTTTAGGCACCATCATATACAAACCGGCTGTCAGGGCTACCGTTGCCAGCATACTGGCCATGGCCAGCCGCTGATGGCGCAGCACCCACTGCAACGCTCGGCCATAGGCGTTAATTACCCGCTGCATAGTACCAGGGTTATCTTTATCCTCGTGCGGTGGCAGTGCGGTTAGCATATGGGCACACAGCATAGGCGTAAGGGTTAACGACACCACTAATGAAATCAGTATTGCTACGGTCAGAGTAACGGCAAATTCATAAAACAACCGGCCTACTACATCGGCCATAAACAGCAGCGGGATCAACACAGCAACAAGAGAAAAAGTTAATGAAATCAGTGTGAAGCCAATTTCTTTCGCACCTTTAAGCGCAGCCTCCATCGGCGAGGCACCCTGCTCGCGGTGTCGGGCTATGTTTTCCAGCATCACAATGGCATCATCCACCACAAAACCGGTTGCAATCGTCAGAGCCATTAGCGTCAGGTTGTTTACCGAAAAATCCAGCAGCAACATGACAGCAAAAGTACCAATAAGTGATAACGGTACTGCCAGGCTGGGAATAATAGTGGCCGGTATAGTACGCAAAAACACAAAGGTCACCAGGATCACTAGGCAAACCGCAAAAATCAGTTCTTTTTGTACATCACGTACCGAAGCCCGGATACTCAGGGTACGGTCGGTTAATACTGTTACATTTACCGCCGCCGGCATGGTGGAGGTAAGCTGCGGCAGTAGCGCCTGTACTCTGTCGGCGACCTCGATAACGTTTGCGCCGGGCTGGCGCTGAATATTCAGCAGTACAGCCGGCTGCTCATTTGCCCAGGCCGCCAGAAAACGGTCTTCGGCACCTTGCTCTACCGTGGCTACATCTGCCAGCCGCACCGGCGCATTGTCACGCCAGGCAATAATCAGTTGCTGATATTCGGCTATATCACGGATCTGATCATTGGCATCGAGCATAGTAGAGCGAAACGGGCCATCAAAGCTGCCCTTAGGTTGGTTAGTGTTGGCGGCGGCAATGGCGCTGCGCAGGTTTTCCAGGCTTAAATCCATATTGGCCAGTGCGGCCGGGTTGGCTTTAACCCTTATCGCCGGGCGCTGACCACCGGCCAGGCTTACCATGCCTACGCCGGGCAACTGCGCCAGCTTTTGCGCCATCCGGGTGTCAACTAAGTCGTATACCTGAGGCAAGCGCAGCGTATCAGACGTGATGGCAAGCGTAAGAATAGGCGCATCGGCCGGGTTTACTTTGCGATACACCGGTGGTGTAGGCAAGTCAGATGGCAACAATGACGCAGCAGTGTTAATGGCTGCCTGTACTTCCTGCTCGGCTACGCCCATATCCACTACCAACGCAAACTGCAATGTAATAACCGATGCACCGGCTGAACTGCTGGATGACATTTGCTTTAAGCCGGGAATTTGCCCCAGCCGCCGCTCCAGCGGTGCGGTAACGGTACGTGCCATAATGTCGGGGCTGGCACCGGGGTTAAAACTAAACACCTGAATAATAGGGTAATCTACCTGCGGTAATGCAGCTACCGGCAACTGCCGCCAACTGAGAATACCGGCTATAAGTATCGCCAGCATTAATAGCGACGTAGCAACAGGCCGCAGTATAAAAGGACGGGATAAATTCATTACCGCCCCTTAACCGGCCGGAACCGGCTGGTCGGTAATCACCTCAACTGCACGGCCCGGCCTTAATCTGTCCAGCCCTTCCAGTACCACCAGATCCCCGGTTTGCAGGCCATCTTCCACCGCGACCAGGCCGTTATCTGTAGCGCCCAGTTTAACCTGGCGGATTTGCGCTTTGTTTTGCTCAATCACATACACATAATTACCGGCAGAGCCATACTGCACCGCATCTTGCGGAATAGTTACCGCGCCTTGCTGCACCGCTACATTCAGCCTGACATTGACAAACTGGTTAGGGAACAACTCTTCCTGCCCGTTAGCAAATTCCGCTTTTAGCCGTAGTGTGCCGGTAGCGGCATCAATCTGGTTATCCAGTGTCGTAAGTGCCCCCTGGCTGAGTAACTGCCGCTCAGATCTGTCCCAGGCTTCTACCGTTAAGCTTTCACCCCGGCGCACGGCCTCGCGTACCTGTTGTAACTGGCTTTCAGGAATCGCAAACAACACTGCAATAGGTGAGCTTTGCGTAATAGTGACCAACCCTTCGGTATTATTGGCCTGAATAAGGTTACCCGGATCAACCCGGCGCAGCCCCAAACGTCCGCTGATAGGCGCATGAATACGGGTGTAAGACAATTGTAGTTTGGCGGCATCAATCTGTGCCTGATTCGATTTTATTGTCCCTTTGAGCTGTGCAACCAACGCCTGCTGCTGATTGTACTGCTGCGCCGAAATAGAGCTTTGCTCGCGCAGTTTGCTATACAGCTGTAAATCCGCTTCAGCATTTTTTAGCTGTGCCAGATTTTGCTCCAGTTGGCCCTGAGCTTGCGCCAGTTGAATTTGATAATCGGCCTGTTCAATTTCTGCCAGCAACTGGCCCTGTGTAACCTTGTCGCCCTCAGTAAAAGCAACTTGCTGCAGTGTTCCGGTTACCCGGCTTTGCACTACTACCGTATTTAGTGGCGTAACCGTACCAATGGTTTTTATTTGTACCCGTAAATCGGCAGCATCGGCCGTGACTACCCGCACCGGAACCGGCATCGCCCAGGGGTTCATTTGCCTGGCAGGCGCTGCTGCTGTGGGGCTACCGGTTTTTGGCCATAAAAAATAAGCTGCAGTTGCAACTACCACCACTACACCTGCTACCAGCAAAGGTTTCTTCAGCAACGCCATTTTCCGTAATTCCTGTAACCTGAGTAAAATCCGCGCTTACTATAAGTTAGCGTTAACATTGGCTCAACGCGGTAAACGTCAAGATTAGGTAAAGATTGCCGGCATTTCGGCAGAACACTGCTTTAGCGCGTTAAATAACTTAACTGCAGTACCAGATTAGGCAATAACGGTGTTTTTATTTACACTCAAATGGTGTTAAAACAAAACAGGAACAATTTATGCGTATTTTCACGGCTATTGTTGCCACGGCTATGGCTTATGTTTTTTCTGCACCGGCATTTGCCCAAACCTCTTATGGCCCACGCCTTGAGGGCTTTGACTATCCGTTTGAGGTAAAAAACTACCCGTTGTTAACCCAGGGCCAGAAGCTGGAAATGGCCTATATGGATATTGCTCCTGTGACAACAGCTAACGGCAAAACCGCCGTACTATTGCACGGCAAAAACTTTTGTGCCGCCACCTGGCAAGCCAGTATAAAGGTACTGACCGGCCAAGGTTACCGCGTGGTAGTGCCTGATCAGATCGGTTTTTGTAAATCCAGCAAGCCACAGGGATATCAGTTTAGTTTGGCACAATTAGCCGCTAATACGCACAGTTTACTAAACAGTATTGGGGTTACCCGGCCGGTTGTTATCGGCCATTCTATGGGCGGTATGCTCACCGCGCGTTATGCGCTGCAATACCCACAAAACGTGGAAAAAATTGTGCTGGTTAACCCTATCGGGCTGGAAGACTGGCAGGCTGAAGGCGTGCCTTATGCCACTATTGACGCCCTGTACGCTAACGAACTAAAAACCAGCTTCGACAGTATTAAAGCGTATCAGCTGAAGTTTTATTACGACGGCAACTGGAAACCGGAGTATGAGCAATGGGTAAATATGCAGGCCGGGCTTTACGCAGGCGCAGGTAAAAACATAGTGGCAATGAACCAGGCGCAAACCTCTGAGATGATATTTACCCAGCCGGTAGTACATGAGTTTGCCAATATCCGCGTACCGGCAGTACTGATTATTGGCGGAAAAGATCGCACCGCACCAGGCGCCAACCGCGCCAGTAAAGAGCTGGCAGCTAAACTGGGTAACTACCCACAACTGGGTCAGGCCGCTGCTAAAGCCATGCGGGCGACGCTGGTGGAACTACCTGAACTGGGCCACTCACCCCAGGTAGAAGCTGAACAGGAGTTTCATCAGGTGCTATTAAAACATTTAGCTGACTAACGCCAGCTGACTCCAGTTATAGTTATTACAGCAGCACTTTTTATGCTGCTGTTTTTCTACCTATTATCTAAACCCGATCCGGCAAAAAACGCTGGTTGCCTCTGCCCTTCCTTAAAGCACCAATAAAGAGCAACACCGCCTCTTGGCAAGATCAACAGAAAACTTAATGCATTGTATTTAAAGGTAAAATCAATACGCCATCTGTATCTGCCCAACGCAATGCACCAATATAAACACAGACCTGCACAATATTGTGCAGCTTTTTGCTACTGATGTATTGACCTTATGACATTAATCATCTACCTTTTGTAAGCGCTTACATTATAGGTTTTAGCCACAAGATTAAAAATGTAAGCGCTACCAAATAATTAAAACGATTACACACTCAGCAAAACACGGGAGAAAGGGTATGAACCACACACGTTTCAAACTATCGCGTCTGGCGATAAGTTTGTCACTTATTACAGGCGCCGGTGTTATGGCCCCTGTTTATGCGAATGACGATACAGCACAAACTACTGAAGTTGAAGTTATACAGGTTACCGGTATTCGCGGCAGTTTAGCTAAGTCGATGGATATTAAACGTGAGTCAACCGGGGTAGTGGATGCTATAACGGCAGAAGACATTGGTAAATTCCCGGACACCAACCTTGCTGAGTCGTTACAACGTATTACCGGTGTATCAATTGACCGTTCAAATAACGAAGGTAGCCGCATTACCGTACGCGGCTTTGGCCCTGAGTTTAACCTGGTGACATTAAATGGCCGCCAGATGCCAACTAACGATGGCCGCTCATTTGATTTTGCCAACCTGGCTACAGAGAGTGTTTCTGGTGTGCAGGTGCATAAAACAGCCCGCGCCGACGTACCCAGCGGCGGTATTGGCGCCACAGTAAATATTTCAACGGCCCGGCCATTGGATAACCCTGGTCTTAAAGCTGCCGTAGGCGCAAAAGCAGTATACGACACCGCTAATGAAAGCGGTGACGACTTTACGCCGGAACTGTCCGCCATTTTCAGCAACACCTTTGCTGATGATAAATTTGGTATTCTGATTTCAGGTTCAGTGCAGGAACGTAAAAACCGTGCTGAAGGTATGGCCGTAGATAACTGGATCCCCAATGTCGATCTGTCAAACTCACCTAACCTGCAGCTTACCGATAACAACCAGCGCGCTGATGGCAATACCTGGTATCCGCAAAATGCCGGTTACGAAATTCTGGATAATGATCGTAAACGTACCAACGGCCAGTTGGTTATGCAGTTTGCACCTACCGACAACTTTAAAGCCACGCTGGATTACACCTATGCCAAACAGGAACTGGATGTAGAGCGCTACGGTTTTGGTGTCTGGTTTAATAACGGTGGCAACGTACAGAGCGCCACCATTAATGAAAACGGCACTTACGTTAATATGACGGAAGTAAATGGCGACTATGCCACTAACCTGAACCGCAATGGCTCTGCCAGTGAAACAAAATCGCTGGGGTTAAATCTGGCGTGGCAGGTTACAAATAATCTGAGTCTGGAGCTGGATGCTCATAGCTCAAAAGCCATCAGCAAAGGCACAGGTCTTGGCCATGATGCCTATATGATTATTGGTAATACTTCATGGGCGGGAGATGACGCTCACCCTAATGCAACAGCTAATTTGGAAACCAAAACTGCCAACTTTACCCCTGGCGGTATTCCTGTTATCGATTTTACCCTGACAAACGGCCAGCCAGAAATACTGCCCAGCGATATGGGCTCTTTATTTGGCGGTGTCAGTAAAAATCACAATGAAAATGCCATGGACCAGGTGCAATTAAAAGGTGAATGGCTAAACAGTAGCGACAGCGCACTGGTTGCTCTGGATTTTGGTATTTCTTACACCAATATGGATTTTAACTACAATAATGCCTATTCGGGGCAACTGGCCGCAGGTTGGTGGTTATGGTCCGCTGACTGGTACCCAGATGATATGTTTTACCGGGTAGATACCAGCAGTTTACTGGACAAATTCTCCGGCGGCGGTAGTGATAAGCAAATTAATTATTTTTATGCTGCTGATTTCTACGACATTGTAAATATTGCAGAGAGTATTGATTGTGATCATCCTGACGGTGGCATAGGGGCTTGTAGCTGGCCTGCGTCGCTAAATGGCCGCTTCGGGTCCAATGCAATTCTGGAAAACCATAAAGTGAATGAGAAAAACATTTCACTTTATACACAAGCCAGATTTGAAACCGAATTTAACGGTATGCCGGTAAATATTGTTACTGGCCTGCGCTACGAACAGACAGATTTAACCGCAAACAGCCTGGAAACTCCGGCGATAAGCATGCAATGGGTAAATGGTAACGAATGGGCATATAGTTACACCAATGAACAGTCATATTCTGATGGCCGGGGAAAAACCCGCGAGTTTTTGCCTAATGTTGATGTAAACGTAGAGATTATTGATGATCTTATGGGCCGGTTCTCATATAGCCGGTCGCTGACCAGACCTCCGGTGGATGATTTACGCTCTGTTACGTCGTTTGACGGTAACCCTAAAGTAGGGCAGCGCAAGGTTTCTGTGGGTAACCCCTCTTTAAAACCTTACACTTCAGATAATATCGACTTGTCACTGGAGTACTACTATGCGCCCGGTAGTTATGTGTCCGCAGGTTATTACCGCAAACAGGTAGATAACTTCCTGGTTGGTGTTACCACAGAAGAAACAATGGATAACCTGCGTGATATATTTAATGGCCCACGCGCAGAGCAGGCTATTGCCGAGTTAGTTGCCGAAGGTATTCAGCCAACGGATCCGGCTATTTTTGCCCGCATTCATCAGAATCAGGGCACAGATCCATCAGGTCCGATTTTCAGTGATGAAAATGATCCTTTAACTATTTTCTCAGTATTAAGGCAAAACAATGTTGAAACGGGCAATCTCTGGGGCTGGGAGTTAGCTGCACAACATATGTTTGCCGACACTGGTTTCGGTGTGCAGGCTAATGCCACCTTTGTATATGGTGATGTTGAAGCAGACCGTAATGCTATTGGCTACCAGTTTGCACTACCAGGCTTGAGCGATTCTGCTAACCTTTCATTAATTTATGAAAATTATGGCCTGTCGGTGCGGGTGTCTTACAACTGGCGTGACGAATTCCTGTCAGGTTTTGATCAGCACCAGGCACCGGTATTTACCGAGTCGTATGGCCAATGGGATATTAACGTAAACTATGCCGTAACCGACAACCTGACGGTATTTGTAGAAGGCTTAAACATTACCGAAGAAACCCAGCGAACCTATGTCCGCTTTCCGGAGCAGTTCCTGCGCGGATATCAGTATGGTGCCCGTTACAATTTAGGCGTACGTTATACCTTTTAAACAGCATGCCTTTTGCTAAACCAGAAAGCCGCTGTAATAAGCGGCTTTTTGTTAGTTATCAGCATAAAACCCAGGGAGAGATAATGGCCAACCACGCAGTGCTGGACAATATCAGCCATAAAGATATAAAAATTATTACCCAAAGTGGCCGCACTTACGGCGACAATGTCAGCCTTAGCACAGCCTTTATCAGTGAGTTTATGCAGTTGCAAAGCTGGTATCCGCTGTTTTTTCGCCACAATGCTGAGCAAGATAACTTTGAGCCGGTGGTATTACTGGGCGTTAAGCCGGGCCAAAATTTGTTTTTGCAGGGCGATAGCTGGCAAAGTGGGTATATACCGCTAAGTATGCAGCGCCAGCCATTTTTAATTGGCTTTCAGCAGCAACTGCACAACGGCGTACCACAACAGGTTCCGGTGGTATGTATAGATCTGGACCACCCGCGTGTTAGTTTAACGCAAGGCGAAGCGGTATTTTTGCCGCACGGCGGTAACAGCCCGTTGCTGGAACATATCAGCTCTGTGTTGCAACATATCCAGCAGGGGCATCTGGCTAACCAGGCATTTTGTGCCATGTTAAACCAGCTAAATTTGCTAAAAAGCCTGACACTGGAACTGAGTTATCAGGGCGCGGTGCATAAAGTTGGCGGTTTATATAATATTGACCGGCAACAGCTTAGCCAGCTAAACGCAGCACAGTTACAGCCATTGCACCAGCACGGTTATCTGGAGGCTATTTATCTGCTGCTGGCATCGCAGGCCAATATCAGCAAAATGCTGGCAACGATGCAGGCATAATCAGGTGAGTTAAACATGCAGGCAATTGACGAAGCAGATTACACCGGTGGCAATCTCAACAGCTTACTGGCAAATCGTACTACACCTTTGGTACTGCGTGGCCTGGTACAACACTGGCCGCTGGTACAGCAGGCACAGCAATCTGATGCAGCGGCAGCAGCTTATCTGCAAGATTTTGTTGCGGATGTGCCGGTGCAGGCATTTTTTGCAGAGCCCGCAGCAAAAGGCCGTTTTTTTTATAATGATGACCTGACCGGGTTTAATTTTCAGCAGCGCCAGACCAAACTTAACGATGTACTAAGCAGCATACTGCAGCATGGCGGGCAAACCGATGCGCCGGTGTTTTATATGGGCTCTACCACCGCAGATTACTGTGTACCGGGGCTAACAGCACAAAACACGCTGGCACTGGACAACATTAATCCGCTGATCAGCGTCTGGCTGGGTAACCGTAGCCATGTGGTTGCGCATTATGACGTGCCGGACAACATTGCCTGTGTAGCGGCCGGTCAGCGGCGTTTTACGCTATTCGCACCTGAGCAGATAGCTAACTTATATATAGGCCCGCTTGAATTCACCCCCGCCGGACAACCTGTAAGTATGGTAGATTTTCGCCAGCCGGATTTTGCCCGTTATCCACGCTTTCGCCAGGCGCTGCAGCATGCGATCACGGCAGAGCTGGACGCCGGTGACGCTATTTATATCCCTTCAATGTGGTGGCACCAGGTAGACAGCTTAAGTGATCTGAATTTACTGATTAACTACTGGTGGCGGCAAACCCCGGCTTACTGCGGTTTACCCACCGACGCATTGCTGCATGCCATGCTCAGCATACGTGACTTACCACCGGCACAGCGTAAAATCTGGCAGCAACAGTTTGAACACTATGTATTTAATGCCAATAATGATACCGCAGCACATTTACCGGCAGATAAACGCGGCATACTAGGGCCGATGCTGGAGCAAACGGCACGTAAGTTACGTGCCATGTTGCTGAGCCGGTTAAACCGTTAAGGTTGCTGGCGTTGATATACCCGCACATAGTCAATTTGCAGGCTTTGCGGGTAGGCGCTGGGGTTTATGCCGGTTTCATTCACTGATCCAGCCCAGTTGCCGCCTACCGCTAAATTCAGCAGTAAATGAAATGGCCGGTCAAAAGGTGCATGCCGCGGCAGGGCCGTTTTTAACGTTACAGCGCCGGTGTGCCATTCGCTGCTTTTTTGCGTGGCGTATAACACATCATCGACATACCAGCGAATTTCACCCGGCTGCCATTCTATCGCATAAGTATAAAATGCATCGGCCGGGCTTTGGCCGTTGGGCAGTTTATAACTCTGGCCGCTGTGTACATTATCCGGCCAGGGCTCACCGTAATGTAAGGTGCCGTAAATGCGCCGCTCAGGGTCATCGGCAAGCGCGCTGGGTTCATCAGAAACAGTACCCAGGTTTACCGCTTCCATAATGTCAATTTCACCGGATAACGGCCAGGGGCCGTATAACCAGTCTGTTGGCAGCATCCATATTGCTGGCCAGCTACCCTGACCTGTTGGCAATTTTGCCCGGATTTCAAAACGGCCATACAGCCAGTCACCCTTACCTTTGCTGCGTAAGCGTGCTGAGGTATAAGGCAGTGTTTTACGCTGATGCGGGCTGAAATCCGGGTCATCTTCATTTAACGCCGGGCCGGTGAAGGTTTCTTTGCGTGCCACTATATATAACACGCCATTATCGACATAGGCATTTTCCGGCCGGTTGGTATAGCACTGTTGTTCGTCGTTACCGCCCCCCCAGCAGTTTTGCTCAAAGCTCCATTTGCTCAGATCAATACTATTGCTGTCAAACTCGTCCTGCCACACCAGTTGCCAGTCAGTACTGGCAACGGCATCAGGCTGATGCTGTGCCACACTTTGCTCAGTAGGCTTTGGTGGCACAGTGCTGCAACTTGCCAGCACAGCGCTGGCAAGCAGGGTAACGAGATAACGACGCATATTTTAGTCTCCGCTGCAGGAAATAGTGGCGTCGCCTGCTACCGCAGGTTTTAGCCGTATATCAGCCAAGCTTAGCACCAGCGGCGCTGTTGTGGCTAATGATACCGGCGTGAAAATCTGGCTGAAGTCAGCGCCTTGCCGGGCAAAACAGGCTAAATCGACACTGATTGTCTGCCAGGTTTCATCTGCCATGGCTTGTAACTGCGGGGCTATATTCAGTGCACTGCTACAGCCTTGTGCGCAGTCCATACCCAGCATTACACTGTCAGGCACTGCACCGCTGCGTTTTACCTGCAACACCAGCGCACTGCCCGCTTCCTGGTATGAACGTAAGTCGGCCGGAAATGCACTGGTTAACGCTACTTTTGCCTCGCCGCTAAAAGCAAAACGGCGCGCGTCTTCCTGTACTGCTTTATCAAAAGTACGCACGGCAACATTACCCTGTTGCTGCACACTGCTAACCACAGCCCGGGTTTCACCGCCACTTTGCAGCAACAACTGATACGGCGCTTTTACTGCCAGTTCAAACAGTACTAAATCATCCAGTGCGGTATCGGTAGCTATCTGCTCTTCCAGCGTGCTACTCAGTGTGCTCTTATCACCGTAACGCAAGCCAAAACCATATGGCAGCAACGGCTGATAGTCGGCATCGTGGCGGTTTACAATTTGCTGCACTGTAGCAGGCCAGCTAAATGACAATTTACCGCGAAAATCGACATTCACACTGCCGTCTGTTTTTGCCATAACCACATCGGCCACACCAACGCCCTCACTGCCCGGCAGCCATATGGCGACAAAAGCATCAGAGGCGTTTAATTCAGGGTTTACCCATAACGGCCGGCCACTGATAAACAGCGACACCACTTTAATACCGTCGGCTTTGAGTTTACGCAGCAGAGCTAAATCAGTTTTATTGCCCCGCTGATATTCCAGGTTGTCTAAATCGCCATTACCTTCGGCATAAGGTTGTTCACCAAATACCACTATGGCGACATCGGGCTTATTGCTGTAGCTGCCATCTGCACTTAGTTCTGTGCTGCCACCTGCTGCATCAACTGCCTGTTTAATACCGGCATAAATTGAGCTGCCACCGGGGAAATCACTGTTAGTATTGCCGGTGCCCTGCCAACTGATCGTCCAGCCACCTGACTGCATGCCAATATTGTCAGCACCTTCACCTGTTACCAAAATATGCTGCTTAGGATTTAACGGTAAAATAGCATCGTTGTTTTTTAGCAACACAAGTGATTGCTGCACGGCATCACGTGCTACAGCGCGGTGCTCAGCAGAGCCTATCAGTTCGGTTTTACCCGACAACGGCCGGTTAGCCGGGCTGGGTTTATCAAATAAACCAGCGCGCAGTTTTACGCGCAAAATACGCCGCACGGCATCATCAATCCGGCTTAGCGGAATAACACCGCTCTCAACCTGCTCAATCAGGTTATAGTACAGCGGCTTCCAGGCTGCCGTAGGCACCATATAAACGTCCAGCCCGGCCAGTGCGGCCTGGGCGCAATTGTCGTTAGTGCAACCGGGGATCTGGCCGTGGCCGTTCCAGTCACCTACTACAAAACCATCAAAGCCCATGCGGGTTTTCAGCACATCAGTTAACAGGTATTTATCACCGTGAATTTTACTACCGTGCCAGCTGTTAAATGACGCCATAACACTTTGTGCGCCAGCCTGCAGACCACCTACGTAGCCCTGGGCATGAATACTGAACAACTCTTGCTCACTGGCAATATTGTCACCCTGATCATCACCACCCACGGTGCCGCCATCGCCAACAAAATGCTTAACGGTACTGATCACCCGCTCATCGCCGAGAAAGTCTTTATCTGCCGCGCCCTGCAAACCGGTAACAATAGCGGCGGCATAGTCGTGTACTATCTCAGGATCTTCAGAGTAACCTTCATAGGTGCGGCCCCAGCGGTCATCGCGCACCACCGCAACCGTAGGTGCAAACACCCAGTCAATACCGGTAACCATCACTTCACGGGCGGTTACTTTGGCTATTTGCTCAATTAATGCCGGGTTATTTGCCGCGCCCAGGCCAATATTGTGCGGAAATAATGTGGCGCCAATAACGTTGTTATGGCCGTGTACGGCATCGGTACCCCACATGGTTGGAATACGGCTGCCGTCCAGGCTGTCGTCTATTGATGCCTGATACATTGCCTCAGCCAGTGCTATCCAATCGGCAGGGGTGGCATGTTTGTTGTCATTTGGAAAGGCACCACCACCGTTTAAAAATGAGCCAAAGCCATATTTGCGCATATCTTCCACGGTAATATCGCGGATTTCCGGCTGGATCATCTGGGCAATTTTATGCTGTAACGTCATGCCCGCCATAATGTCGGTGATTTTCTGCTCAATAGCCGCATCTTTGGCTATGGGTAACTGTAATTCTGGCCAGATGGCAGCGGTGTTATCTGTCACGGTATCAGGCTCTGTTGGTGCTTTGGCACAAGCTGTCAAAATAACAGCGCAGCTTATACTCAAGAGTGAGGGTTTCAGGCGAAATGTCATAGGGGCTCTCCGTTACGCCACAGCACGCGGTTTGCTGCCAACCGCGCCGTACCAGGCAATAAATACATAACACAGCAAAGGAATAATAAAGGCGATTTGCACATTAACCACATCAGCCAGCCGGGCCTGCGCCAGCGGCAGTACTGCACCACCAACAATTGCCAGACATAAAATGCCCGAACCCTGGCTGGTATGTTGTTTTAAGCCATGAATAGCCAGGCTGAAAATAGTCGGGAACATAATGGAATTGCATAAGCCCACCAACAACAGTGCCCACATTGCCAGGCTGCCGCTGCTGCTGATTGTCAGCGCCAGCAGAACCACCGCACACACCGCGTTAAACGCCAGCACCTTGCCGGGGGCAATATATTGCATAACATAGGCACCGATAAAACGGCCCACCATGGCGCCGCCAAAATACCAGGCAATATAATGTGACGCTTTTTGAGCATCCAGGCTGCTGATATCAGGCTGGGTAATAAAGCTGACCAGAAAACTGCCAATGCCCACTTCGGCACCGACATAAACAAAAATACCTACAGCCCCCAGCACAAGATGGCGGTAACGCCAGGCCGAGCCACTGGTTATATCCAGGCTTGTATCTTTTTTACCCAGTTTGGGCAGGCGCAAAAACGCAAACACCAGTGCCATTACAATCAGCACCGCAGCCAGTAACAAATAAGGTATTTGTACGGTAGATTCAGTTACTTCACCCGGTTTAGGTGCTTCCATACCACCAAAAATAAGCCAGGCACCAAAAAAGGGCGCTAAAGTGGTGCCCAGTGAGTTAAAGGCTTGCGTCATGGTTAAGCGGCTGGAAGCGGTTTCCGGCCGGCCCAGCACACTAACATAGGGGTTAGCAGCAACCTGTAAAATAGTAATGCCGGCGGCTAACACAAACAGCGCAATCAAAAACAGCGGATAATAATGTGCGGCAGCGGCGGGGTAAAACAACAGGCAACCGGCACCGGCAATCAGCAGGCCGGTAACAATACCTGCCTGATAGCCAATACGGCTTACCAGCATACCGGCGGGTACAGAGACAACAAAATAAGCACTGAAAAAACAAAACTGAATTAATAATGCCTGCGTGTATGTCAGGTCAAACAAGCCTTTGAGGTAAGGCACCAGAATGTCGTTCAGGCAGGTAATAAAACCCCAGATAAAAAATAATGTGGTTAATGATGTCAAAGCAAATCTGTAATTGATCTGGCCTGATGCTGCCTGTGGCGTAGCCTCGCTAAGCGTTGGTGTTACAGCCATCTTGTCCTCCCCGGTGTTTTATGTTTTTGATTGACGTACGCGTTGTCGCCGTCTAGTATGATGTAAGCGCTTTCATTTATAGCATATATCACGCTGTTGGCAATCATTTTTGTCGCTCAGCAGCCCGTAACAATACGACCGGAAGATAGCAAAACCGATGAAAATAACCTTAGCCCACAGCTCTGCTCTGCTAAAACCCGACTTTGTGTTTGGTGTTGCCACTGCCTCGTTTCAGATTGAAGGTGCCGCCGATAGCCGCGAGGCCTGCATCTGGGATACGTTCTGTGCTGAACCCGGCCGGATTAAAGACGGCTCAAATGGCCTTATTGCCTGCGACCATATCGCGCACTGGCAGGAAGATGTTGAGCTTATTGCTGCACTGGGTGTAGACGCCTACCGTTTCTCCATTGCCTGGGGCCGGGTAATTAAAGCCGATGGCAGCATAAATCAGGCGGGGCTGAGTTTTTACCTGCAGTTGCTGGATGCGCTAAACAAACGCAATATCAAAGCCTTTGTTACACTATATCACTGGGATTTACCGCAGTATCTGCAAGACAACGGCGGCTGGCTTAACCGCAGCACCGCCTATAAATTTGCAGAATATGCCGATATTGTCAGCCGGGCTTTTGGCGATAGAGTATATTCTTACGCCACATTAAATGAGCCGTTTTGCAGTGCTTATTTAAGCTATGAAGCCGGTATTCATGCCCCTGGCGTACAAAACCGTCAGCAAGGCCGTCAGGTAGCACACCATTTATTACTGGCCCATGGCTTAGCCATGCCAATATTGCAAAAAAACGCACCGCAAGCGCTTAACGGCATAGTGCTGAATTTCAGCCCCTGTCATGCTGCCAGCAACGACGCTGCAGATATCCGTGCTGCGGATATGGCTGATCAATACCACAACCAATGGTACCTGCAGCCATTAATGGAAGGCTGTTATCCGGCACTGCTGCAACAACTGCCTGCGGCCGAACAGCCACAGATTAAAGACGGCGATATGGCTATTATTGCCCAGCCGCTGGATTTTCTGGGGGTAAATTACTACACCCGCACAGTGTATCGCGCAAACAACAAAGGCTGGTTCAGTGATGTGCCACCCACCACGCCGCCTTTAACCGATATGGGCTGGGAAATTTATCCGCAAGGCTTAACCGAAATATTACTGGCAATACATAAGCGCTATAAACTGCCGCCGGTGTATATTACCGAAAATGGTGCCGCCGTACCTGACACCGTGCACAATGGGCAAGTGCACGATACGCAACGGGTGAAGTACTTTGAACAGCACCTACAAGCCACTGAAGCTGCCATTAACGCTGGCATGCGCATTGATGGCTATTTTGCCTGGAGCCTGATGGACAATTTTGAGTGGGCCGAAGGCTATGCCAAACGTTTTGGTATAGTCTACGTTGATTACGCTACACAACAGCGCACATTAAAAGACAGTGCCATAGCACTGCGTGACGTGTTCGCCGGGCGTAAAAAATAATAATAAAGCAGTTATCACGGGGTGAGCATGCTGACAAAACGGGAAAAAGTGGCCTACGGCCTTGGCGACACCGCCAGCAATATTGTGTTTCAGACAGTAATGCTGTTTTTAACCTTTTTCTACACCGATATTTTTGGTATTTCACCGGCGGTAGTAGGCAGCATGTTTTTGCTGGTACGTATTATTGATGCGGTAACCGACCCGTTAATGGGCGCTCTGGCAGATAAAACCAAAAGCCGCCATGGTAAATACCGGCCTTATCTGCTGTGGCTGGCATTGCCATTTGCGCTTTGCAGCGTGCTGGCATTCACCACACCGGATTTATCTGCCAACGGCAAGGTTATCTATGCCTTTGCTACTTATACCTTACTGATGCTGGCCTACACCGCCATTAATATTCCGTATTCTGCACTCGGTGGTGTATTAACCGCAGATCCAACCGAGCGGGTGTCGGTGCAGTCATACCGTTTTGTGTTTGGCATGCTCGGTGGCTTGCTGGTTACTGCCTGCACACTACCACTGGTTAACTTTTTCGGTAATGGCGATAATGCCAAAGGTTACCAGCTTACTATCGCCGCTATGAGTGTATTGGGCCTGGTGCTGTTTTTACTCTGCTTTGCCGGCACACGGGAACGGGTGCAGGCTCCTGTGGATCAACAACTGACACTGCGCAGCAGTTTCGCTTCGCTGTGGCAAAATGATCAGTGGCGTATTTTGTGTGTCGCCGCGTTTTTTCTGCTTACCGGCATGGTGCTGCGCACCACTCTGGCCATTTACTACGTAAAATACTTTTTAGGCCGGGAAGACTTAATTACCGCTTTTGTTACGCTGGGCATGATCGGTAATATTGCCGGTTGCGCCGTTGCCCAATGGCTAAGCCGTTATGTTGATAAAGTAAAAGCCTACATTGGTTTACAGTTAATATCGGCAGCCATTTGCATACTGAGCTTTTTTATCAGCAGCGAGCAACTGGTGCTGGCATTTGCGTTGTATTTTCTCTGGGGTTTCTTTTTACAAATGGCCACACCGCTGTTATGGGCCAAAATGGCTGATACTGTTGACTACGGCCACTATAAAACCGGCATCCGTATTACCGGCCTGGTGTACTCGTCTATCGTGTTCTTTATTAAGCTCGGCCTGGCGTTAGGTGGTGCACTGGCAGGCTGGTTACTGGCCGGGTATGGCTATCAGGCTGACGTGCCGCAAACCGCAACCGCACAACAGGGCATTTTGCTCAGTTTTACCGTGCTGCCTGCTATTGGCTCGGTACTGGTAGCAGTGGTAATGAGCCGGTATCGCTTAACCGGGCCACGGGTACTGGATATCCACCATCAGCTGGCGCTGCGAGCTGGTGGCAATGCACCTGAGCATGCTAGAGTAACTGCATAAAGTTTATTACGCAGGCAGGCAATGGCAACCATATACCAAGTATCAGAATTAGCCGGGGTATCGCTGGCGACAGTATCCCGGGTAATGAATAACAACGCCCGTGTCAGCGAGAACACCCGCAACAAAGTGCTGGCGGCTATGGAGCAACTGGGCTACCGGCCCAACTCTATTGCGCAATCGCTGGCGTCAAACCGCTCTAATAGTGTGGGCATTCTGGTGTCTGAGCTGCACGGCCCTTTTTATGGTGAAATGTTAAGCGGTATTGAAAACGAATGCCGTGCTGCCGGTAAGCACGTTATTATTGCCGCCGGTCACAGTGAAGAAGCCAGTGAAAAAGACGGTATTGAGTTTTTGATCAGCCGTAGCTGCGATGCGCTGATTTTGCATGTTGAAGCGGTATCCGACAATTATCTGATTAAACTGGCCAGTGGCAATATGCCTGTAGTACTGATTAACCGCTTTATCCCGCAACTGGCAGATAATTGCATCAGCCTGGACAATGAGCTGGGCGGCTATCTGGCAACAAAAGAATTGCTGCAGCAAGGCCATACACAACTGGCGTATATGGCTGGCCCAATGTGGAAAAGCGATGCTAAAGATCGTTATAACGGCCACTTGCGCGCCATGGCAGAGTATGGCCTGAGTTTTAACCCGGCCTTACTGGCCGAAGGTGATTTTCAGGACAGCAGTGGCAGCGCCTGCATGCAACAGCTACTGGCTAAAGGCATACCCTTTACCGCACTGGTGTGTGCCAACGATGAGATGGCAGCCGGTGCTATGGAAGTTGCACGTGCACAAGGCCTGAACGTGCCACAGGATTTATCTATTGTTGGTTTTGATAACCTGATCCTGGCACGCTACATTTACCCCAAACTCACCACTATTGATTACCCTATCGGCGAAATGGGCCGTATGGCGGCACGCTGGGTACTAAAAAACATTTACCAGCAACAGGCATTGCAACTAAAAAATGTATTTCAGCCGGTGCTGGTATGCCGTGATTCAGCCAGCAGCATAACGAGTTAACCATGCATCTGCCTGCTGAGAATGACGTAAGCACACACGCCGCCTTTGCGCTGTTTGCAGAGGCTGTAACACTGCAACGCCAGGCCTATCATGCCAATCCGGTACCCGGTTATCAGCAACGCATTGCCGATTTAACCGCACTGGCGGCACTGATAAGTGACAACGAAGCGGCACTGGTTGCAGCAGTAAATGCCGATTACGGTAGCCGCAGCCGGTTTGAAACCCGTTTTTCTGAAATTTTAATGGTGCTGGAAGACATAAGCCGCACAAAAAAACAGCTGAAAAAATGGCTTAAACCACAGCGGCGCCATATAGACAGCTTGTTGTTTCCTACCTCAAGCTGCAAAGTGCTGCCACAACCGCTGGGTGTGGTTGGCGTGATAGTACCGTGGAATTTCCCGATTATGCTGGCATTTTCACCGCTGGTAGCCATTTTTGCTGCCGGTAACCGCGCTATGGTAAAAATGTCAGAAAACTCCGGCCAACTGGCACAGTTGCTGATTGAGCTTGCGCCAAAGTACTTTGCGCCCGACAAACTGCAGTTTTTTGCCGACAACAACGGCAGCGGCCCGGCTTTTTCAGCCCAGCCATTTGATCATCTGTTTTTCACCGGCTCAGCACAAACCGGCAAAGCGGTGATGGCCAGCGCCGCGAAAAACCTGACCCCGGTAACGCTGGAGCTGGGCGGAAAATCGCCCGCCGTTGTCGCGCCGGATTTCCCGCTACATAAAGCTGCTGATCGCATTTTGTGGGCCAAAGCGTTTAATGCCGGGCAGATTTGTACCAACGTCGATTACCTGTTTTTACCGCATGGCAGCGAGCAGGCCTTTACTGAGTTGGCGCTTAAGCTGGTGGCACAGCGCTACCCCGACATTAACCATAACGACTACACGGCCATTATTGACCAGCGCGCCTACCAGCGCTTGCTGCACACACTGGACGATGCGATTGCCAAAGGCGCCACTGCGGTAAACCTGATGCCTGGCCAAACTACCGCTCCGGGGCTGCGCAAATTTCCGCTGACACTGCTTTTTAATGTTACCGACGAGATGCTGGTTATGCAGCGCGAAATTTTCGGCCCTTTGCTGCCGGTAAAAACCTACCATGATAAAACCGAAGTAGTTAACTACATTAACGCCAAACCCAGGCCACTGGCGTTTTATCCGTTTAGCCATGATAAAGCACTACAACAGTTTTATCTTGAACAGGTTATGTCAGGCGGTGTAACGGTTAATCACGCTATTTTGCACGTCGGCCAGCATGACTTACCCTTTGGAGGCATCGGCCACAGTGGTATGGGGCATTATCACGGCTACGAAGGTTTTGTTACCTTTTCCAAACTACGGCCGGTATTTTATCAGGGCACCTTTAACAGCGTCAGCATGTTACTACCGCCTTATGGCAAGCTGGCAAGCACGCTGACGGACTGGCTGATCAAGTTTAAACGTTAAGCCAGGTTAACTACGACAGTGCACCAAAGTCTGGTACTCGTCAAAGGCAAAATGGTCGGTCATACCGCTGATAAAATCCTGCAGTAAACGGCAACGGTAGTACAGCTCCTGCGCGGTATCGTCCTGGGCTATTTGCGCTACAGCCAGTTGGTAGGCCGCCAGGTGTTTGTTTGGTAGCCGGTGTGCCAGCCGCTGCTGTTGGGCTAAATGATAACCGTCGTTTTGCAACACAGTGTCAAACTCAGCCCGCGATAACAACAATAACGGCTGATAACTGCCAAGCAAACCGGCAATAATACGAAAGCCCTGCAGTTCCAGTGTTTCTACCTCAGGTTGATTAAACACAAACTGGCGGGCAACCTGTTTAAAGGTGGCGGTAATAGCATGATACTGGCTGCCGTCCTCCAGCAGGGCGCGGTTTAAACTGCCGTCATACACCGCCGTAATATTACTGATAAACTGGCCTGCTGCATGACGAACCAGTGGGTGTATCATCATGACACGCAACCTGATAAAAAACGTCGAGGCGGTATTTACCGGCTCAGCCTCAGCGCTGTCCAGCGCGGCTTTAATCAGTGCAGAAAAGCTGGCGCTACCACCGCGCTGGGTGGTAATTAAGCGGCCGCGGGGTTCAAGCTCAGCAAAAGCAATGTTAAGCTGGTGGGCCAGCTCTTTGAGGTTAAATAAGCCTTTTTCTACGGCATCTTCAATATCAGCAAGGCAATACGAAATGTCGTCTGCCGCCTCCATGATATACGTTAGCGGGTGGCGACAGCCCGGCGTTGTGCCCAGCTGTTGCCACAGCTCGTCAATAAACGGCTGCTCAGAGAAATAATACCCCGGCTTTTTCTGCAAATAACTCAGGCTGTGCTGCTTATCGGGCTTGGAAGCGGTGGCACAGCGGGTGTATTTTAAAATACAGGCGGTTTGCGCATAGGTCAGGTTCATACGCTGTAAGCTGTTTACCAGCCGTATTGCCTGGGCATTGCCTTCAAACTGTGCCAGCTCAGTGCACAGTGTCTGCCATAAAGCGTTATCCTGCTGCTTATGGTGTCTGGTCAGTTCAGGCAGTATGTCGCTAAACCAGGCATTAATAGCACTTTCACCACTGTGGCCGAACGGCGGGTTACCAACATCGTGCAGCAGGCAGGCCATTTCTACCAGCGACTCCATGGGCCGCTCCAGCTCAGTTAAACCGTATTCTGCCTGTTGTTGCGGTGTTAGCAGGCGGAATATCGACTGCACAATAAAGCGGCCGCTTTGTTGCACTTCCAGCGAATGGGTTAAACGGCTGCGCACCGCAGCGTTACGCTCCAGCGGAAACACCTGGGTTTTCTGCTGTAAGCGGCGTACAGCAGCAGAGTTAATTATACGGCCCCGATCACTTTCCAGCGCACTTTGTAAATCACTGTGACTGCTTTGGAACGGGCGTTCTGCTTTGATTTTATTGCCAAAATCCATAGAAGGCATCCGGTATTGCACCAATTGACCCAGTGTGGCGCAAAAGCCCGCTACCTGTAAAGGTGAAACTATAACCAGCCCTTCTGCCGGGCAATACGGGCGGCGTCGATACGGTTAGCGGCGTTAAGCTTGCTGATTGCTTCTGACAGATAGTTACGTGCTGTGCCTTCGGCAATATAAAGCGCAGCAGCAATCTCGCTGGTACTCTGGCCGTCGGCAGCCAGCCGCAACGCTTTGCGTTCTTTATCGCTTAGCGGATCTTGTTCGCCCAGTGAGTTGAGTAATAATTCACTGTCTATTACCCGCTTACCGGCCATTACCTGTTGTATTGCCTGCACCAGTTGCTCTACCGGCGCATCTTTTAATAAAAAGCCGCCGACACCGGCATCGATAGCCCGTTTTACATAACCGGCACGGCCAAAGGTGGTAATAATCACGACTTTGGTAGCCAGCTTATGCTGCTGTATATGCTGTGCCAGTTCGATACCGGTCAGGCCCGGCATTTCTATATCACTTAACAGTAAATCAAAGGTTTGTTGCCGCAACAGTGCCAGTGCTGTGTTGCCATCTGTGGCTTCGGTAACCTGAAAACCAGCTTCAAGGCGCAGTAAACTGGCCAACGCCGTGCGGATCATGGCCTGATCTTCAGCCAGTAGAATATTCATACACTCTCCTGCAGCGGCAGTTCAATTGCTGCGCTAAAGCCATCGGTTTGCTGTGTTGTCAAACGCCCTCCCATAGCTGCTAACCGTTCGCGCAACCCTGTAATGCCATTGCCTTCTTTGGCCGTAATACAGTTGCCATTGTCAGTTAAACAAATCGATAGAATATTGTCTTTACTGGTAAAACTTAACTGGCAACTGTCACCTTTACTGTGGCGCATAACATTGGTTACCAGCTCCGTCAGTGCCAGAATAACGGCAGTTTCGCACCGGTTATCCAGTGTTGGCACCTTACCTTTTAGCTCGGCTTTAAAGCCCGCTTCCCGTAACCGACTGAGTAATTTGCTGACTTCTGCCGTTAACCCCTGATGTTTATAACCTGACACACTTTGCCGTACCTGGCTGAGCGCATCGCGGGCAATCTGACTTAGTTCGGTTAACTGTTGCTGTGCGGTATCAGTGTGTTGATGTGCCAACAGTTTAGCCGCCAGATCAGCTTTTAAGATAATGCTGGATAAGGTATGGCCAAGAATATCGTGTAAATCGCGGGCAATGCGCTCGCGCTCTATCATAGTAGCCAATTGTTTAATTTCATCTTCGCTTTGCTGCTCAGCCATACGGTGGAGCAGTTTTGCCTGCTCGGCGCGGCCCAGCAAACTCACTGCAGTGACTATAGCTGCCCCCATAATTAAAAACAGGTTCCAATAGATGGTTAGTGTCAGCTCAAGCAGTACCAACAGCGTGATCAGTAGCGCCATTAGCAGCAGGTAACGCGGTAATGCATAAGCAAAACCGATAAAGAAACCGGCATAAGCAAACATTGATATAGAGCCCGGGTTAACCGGGGTAATCAGTGTTGCTACCAGCACTATGCCAGCAATTGGCCAGTGCATTTCACTGCGCCTACTGCGATAGGCCCAGAAATAACACACCAAAAACAGCGCCAGCGCTGCCGCCATACTGATGTATTGCCACAATGCAAAGTGCCCGGTAAACAGCGGCATAACATAAAAAATAAGGTTTATCAGATAAACCCAGCTTAATTTGTTTTCCAGCTTATCGTAAGGCGTCATCCGTATCTCCCACACTTTGCACTGTGCCAGTGTAATGAATAGCCCCGGTTTAGCACCAGTGACAAAGGTCATATTACGTCATGGCATTTGTCATGCCCAACTGATGACAAGCATTAGCTGTGCCCGCCGTAACAGCAACCTAAACTGGCCCCGTCAACATTACAAACATAACAACACCTACGGGGTTTCCAGCATGAAAACATTAAACACCGCTATCAGCACTTTGGTTCTGTCGCTAACCTTAACCGGCAGCTTAAGCAGCCTGGGTGCCGCCGCACAAACAGAAGCCTCTGTTGCTGCGCAGCAACAGGCTTGTGCTTGTTTTGAGGTTAAAGTAACAGGCCAGGGCCCGGCAATTATGTTAATTCCCGGCTTAGCGTCGTCAGGTGAAGTGTGGCAAAGCACAGTTGAGGCGCTGCAGGGCAATTATCAATTACATGTTTTCACGCTGGCCGGTTTTGCCGGGGTAGCACCGCTGCCAATGCAAAGCTGGGGCGAGGGTTACCTGACGACACAACAAGATGCGATTTTACGCTATATCAATCAGCAAAAGCTGGATAAACCGGTAATAATTGGCCACTCACTCGGCGGCTACCTGGCATTAGCACTGGCCGCTAAGGCACCAGAACAGATTAGCGCAGCAATTAATGTTGATGGTTTACCTGCGCTGGGAGCGCTGTTTGCGCAAAGTAATCCACAGAACACAGTAACAACAACTGCCAAAGCCACAGACAAAGCTCCACAACGTGGCAACTTTGACCCTATGGCAATGGCTAAAGGCATGACCAACGACGCAAGCTGGCAGCAACGTATTGTTGCTGATATGTACCGCTCCGACAGTATGACCAGCGGCCGGGTGATGGGCGAGCTGATGCAGGCCGATTTGCGGCCACAGCTAAGCAATATCCGCGTGCCGGTGCTAACGCTGGGGGCACTGCAGCATGGCGCGCCATATAGTACGCCCGGGCAGGTGCAGGTCAACTATGAAAAACAACTGGCCAATGTGCCAACGCAATACCACAGCTTTGTATTTGCCCGTGACTCTAAGCATTTTATTATGGCCGACGCCCCCCAGTGGCTGAACCAACAAATTCAGCAGTTTTTACAACAACATCCGCACAGGGGGCAATAATGTCTGCCCTGCCGTTACAGATAACCGGCCTGACCAAACATTATGCCGATAAAACGGTACTGGCCGGTGTCGACATAGCACTGGCCAACGGCGAGGTGCTGTGTATCCTCGGTCCTAATGGCGCCGGTAAAACCACGCTGATATCCATTATTTTAGGCCTGGTAAAGGCCGACAGCGGTGAGGTCAGGCTGTTTGGCCAGTTGCAAACCGGCACAGCCAGAAATACGGCTCTGCGGCAAAAACTGGGGGTAATGATGCAAATTGGCAGCCTGAGCGCCAATTTAACCGTATCTGAGCAGTGCGATTTATTCAGCAGTTACTATCAAAATGGCCATAACGCCACAGAGCTGATTAACCTGGCCGGGTTAGATCACCATGCTAATCAACGCTTTGGCCGGTTATCCGGCGGCCAGAAACAACGTTTACTGTTTGCTCTGGCGCTGGCCGGTAAACCGCAACTGGTGTTTCTGGACGAGCCCACCCTAGGTATGGATGTTGAAGCACGCCGTAGTTTATGGCAGCAGGTGCGCCAGCTAAAACAGCAAGGGGTAGCAGTAGTGCTGACCACACATTATCTGGAAGAAGCTGAGCAACTGGCCGATCGCATTTTGGTACTGAACAACGGACAGATTATTGCCCAGGGCAGCCCGGCGCAACTTAAAGCCATGACAGCCTATAAATTTATTCAGTGTTGCAGCACCTTAGATGATGTGCAGCTAACTGCCCTGCCTGCAGTACAGCAACTTACCCGCCTGTCGCACAGTGTTGTGCTGCAAAGTAATCAGGTAGAACAAACTTTACGGGCCCTGTTAGCGCAGGACAGCCATGTCACAGATATTGAAGTGCGGCCGGTAGCACTGGAGCAAGCGTTTTTACAACTTACGCAAAGCACAACAGCAAAGGAGCGGTAGCATGAGCACACTACGGATTTATAAAAAAGAAGCCTGGTACGATCTCATCAGTGTCTGGCGCACACCTGGCTTTGTACTGCCAGCACTGGCCTTTCCGCTGATGTTTTATCTGTTTTTCGGCGTGGTGTTTTCTGCTGGTGGCAATGCTACTTACCTGCTGGTCAGTTATGGCTGCTTTGGCATTATGGGCCCTGCGATGTTTAATTTTGCTATGAATATCGCCAGTGACCGGGCCCACGGCTGGCTGACATTAAAACGGTTATCGCCCATGCCGGTTGGCGCCTACTTGCTGGCTAAGCTTGTTACCAGCCTGGTGTTTGCCCTGGTTATTATTTTGCTATTGTTCAGCGTAGCGGCACTGTTTGCTAACGTACGGCTGCACACCGGGCAGTGGCTGATACTGGCTGGTCTGCTGTTAGCAGGTACGTTGCCATTTGCCCTTATTGGCTTAATTCTGGGGTTAACCCTCAGCGACAAAGCCGCACCCGGCGTGGTCAACTTGCTTTATCTGCCAATGGCCTTTTTGTCCGGCTTATGGCTACCTGTCACTATGTTACCGCAAGCACTGCAACAACTGGCCTGGCTATGGCCCAGTTTTCACCTGTCGCAGTTGGGGCTGAAGGTTATCGGCGCTGATCTGGGCTTTGCCAGTGCCTGGCATCTGGGCATCCTGCTTGGGCAAAGTGTATTGCTGGCGCTACAAGCCCGGCGCTTGTTTAACCGCATGACCAGCTGATATGAACGCCGGCACTGAACTGCCGGTGTAAGAACTACTTCACAACACCAATGGCTACAGCAGACTCACCGCTTTTAACGGGCGGTGTTTCATTAATCATCAGAACAGTACCAACCGAAGCTGATTGCAGCGTTTGTACCGGATTACCGAAGTAATCTGTCACCTGGCCTACAACAGTACCTTTTTTAACGCTATCGCCAATTGTCACTAAAGGGGTAAAGAAGCCATCAAATTCACTGTTAACATAATCAATTGTTTTATAAATGATCACTTCTTCATTCGGCTCAGCTTTGCCCGGCACCATTGCAAGGAAATACAATGCATTTCTGGCAACGGTCAGGGCGTAATCAATAGAGGCATTATCCCGCTGTCCGAGATGACCGATCTCTGTTGTCAAAGCTGGCTTGCCACGTGTCATCGCTGTGTTTGGAAATGAGATTGAGTTGTTGGGGTCGCGTGGTCTGTCACCGTACATAATGATGTGCTTCATACCGGTAGCTTTAGCAAACTTAAACGTCATCTCATCCAGCTTTTTATCACCAACAAATGGAGAATAAACGTGATCCAGCAATTTTTGGTTTGAACTGCCCGAGTGCATATCAATAAAGAAGTCGATACGACTGATAAACTCACGGGTAAGTAATTCTGCTATTTGCTCTGTAGCAGTCCCGGTTTTACTGCCGGGAAACTCCCGGTTCAGGTTTTTCTCATCTTTAGGGTTTAGTGCCAGTCGATGCGCATGAAAACCATCCAGATTAGCCAGATGTATAATAACGACAGTACCTTTTAGCTCCTGAGGATTAAGCTCCTGTGCCAGCTTTTGCAGCGCAAACATTGCAGGAAACTCATCGCCATGCGTTCCAGCAGCCAGCAGTAACACCGGGCCTTCTGCCAAGCCATTTATTACGGTAACGGGCAGTTTTATATCGCCTTCCTGAGCGACATAGGATTGTTTCTCACCTGCGCTGGTTGACACACCAACTAACTCAAAAGCATCTTTGGCAACACTATGCATACTGAAAACACACAGTGCTGCGGCTAACCCTTTGCATAGATTGCGGAAAATTTGTTCGGATAACATAAATAAACCTGTGTTGTGTTTAACATTCAGCCCTGCCAATGCCTTTACTTGTGAGGAGTAAAGACAGGCCGGGCATCGAGTGCTTCTGCGTTGTATGCATCACTGCTGAACAATAGTGGATAGTAAAAATGACGCAGCTGAGCGTGAAATTGCCTTACTTTCTGCTCGTAGCGCCACGCCGCTTTTGCGTCTGTCTGTGCCAAACCGGTAAGTGCTCTTTGCAGTAACGTCGCCGGTGATAACCAGGCTACCCGCCCGGCAGCGCGATATTTATCTTCCGCTGTTTGCTGATAGGCTTGTGCTAAAGGTCTGGCGGCTTCATCTCCCAGTTGCTGAAAAGCATAGTACCATTTCCATTCAAACAGCGAATTTACCTGCGCTTTACCTGCCCACTCGGGATGAGAGGCTACAAAAGCATTCATGGTGGTGTCGATAGGAATGTCCCAGGCATCATTTACTGCTTCACGCTGCGTCATCAGAATATCGCCGCCCTGTGGGCCATGAATAGCTTTATCAATAACAACATTGGCGACAGCAGGAATAACAAAGGTGGTAAGCAACCAAAAGCCCATTAAAAAAGAAGCCAGCACCGGGGCGGGAAAGGTAAAGCGTGCCACCCAATAACACAGTAATGCCCATAGCAGAATGTAAAGCAGCACTATGGCTATCACTGATAGCGTTAAGCCAGCGCCGACGCCATTAAAAATGGCACCGCCGATAAAAGGCAGAATAAACGCTAACCAAAGTGTTAACACAACAATGGTGGCGCGTAGTGGCCATAAGCTATAAGCGGTGCGGGCGGTAATAGATAAAAAGTCTAACCGGCCAGCAGCCCGTTCGCTGGCGCGCAAATCATGTAGTAACAGTATCAGCAGTAATGGCGCAATAACGGCGATGACAAAGCTAAAATCGATACGGCCAAACAGTGCCAGCTCCGGGTTTTGCGTATCAGATTCATGAATTTGCCCTTCAATCGCCAGCATACGGATACGGTGTTTCCAGGGGTAAACATCACGTACGCCTAACGCGGCAAATGCCAGTGACGATGGCGGCTCATACGTTAAGTGGAAATTGTAATAAGCGATGGAACCATAGTCATCATAACGCCTGGTGACATCAGCTTGGTCCAGTTTATCTGCTTGTTCTATGCGCTCCAGGGTTGCGTGTTGCTGCGCGACTTCCACGCTGCCTGTCCATACAGAAAACAACGAAAGCAAAAAGCCAACCAACAGCACTAACGCAACACTTTTCTTGCGTAAAACAAATCGGGTTTCACGACAAATGTCTAACCAGCTCATATACGTCTACCTGCGAAAAAGATAAGCCCCAGTACCACAGCCATGCCACAGCAAAGCTGTAACAACGCCAAAAGACTGTTTGCAACAAGTTGCGCTGGCGCTAAAGGGGTAAAATGAAAATCATCCAGTATTTGCCAGTTAGCTGAGCTGACAGTAGCCGCTTGCTTTGCTTGCTGGCTGCTATATCTGTTTGCATCTTGCGCGTAGGTAAGCCCTTCAGCGTGAAGCGTGTTCAGCGACTGCACAAAGTCAAAGCGTATTGCTTCTGCTTCGCGCAAGAAGCGCTGGTAGTTTTCTAAATCGGTGCCGGCAAGCTTCATTGAGGCAGTCTGAATGGCAATAACCGGTGACAGCCAGCCAAATTTGCGCGCGATGCCGGCCTGAGCCTGCTCGCCCTGCATTTTTTGCCCGGCAAATTTGTTCAGAATTTCAGTATGATGTGCTTCGGAAGAACGCGATACGATGCCTCTGAAATTAACCGGCAACTGTTCAACTGTTTCAACATTGTATTGCGCTAACAGGTTGTCTTTCAGTGCTTTAAAGGCAGGATCGTTAGGATTGTGGGCATCCCCTGATTCACGGATGCTTTGTAGCACAGCAAAGTCGGTTTCTATTTTACCCTGAGAAACCGCCACAACAGCGGCAGTGTTGCTGGCAATTCTGGGCAGGATAAGACACATAAGGATCCACACGGCCATTAAGCCGCTAAAACTGGTACTGTTAGAGGATGCCAGGGTCGATATCGCCAACACGATCCCACACCAAATAGCCAGATACAGCAGATAAGCGAAAATAAAAACCATAACGGGCAGCGCTGCAGCACCCTGTAGCAGGGTTATCAGTGCCCCTACCACCAGCGGGATCAGTATTAACAGGCCGGCACCGGCCAGCGCGACACCTTTGCCCAGCATCAGCGTAAGCGCTGAAACGCCCTGCACCTTCAGAAAATCTAAAGTGCCGGCCTCACGCTCACGGGTCATCACACCAAAGCCAAGTACAATCAGTAGCAGCGGGGTTAGCACCTGCATCACATATGCAGGGGTAAGCTTACCAAGCCAGTTTAAGCCGCTACTCTGCTTTTGCTCTGCAAAGGTTGCGCTGTTTTGCTGATGTCCTTCAAGAAAAATTGCATTACCGGTATAGGCATCAATACCGGGATCTAACGCACTTAAAGGGGGAGGTGCACGAAATAAGTAGTGACCATAGTGGATCATCCGGTGCGGATGGCGGTCAGGTTGCTGCTCAAACACCTGTTTTGCATCAGCTTGCATATGCTGGCGCGCCTCAGCTGTTATGGTAATAGAGGCGTGCGTCACCCAAACCGAAGCCGCCGCTAACACTATCGCAATCAGCAATACGGTTTGTGCCAGACTGGAACGGCGCCAGTACCGCCACTCATCTGTAGCAATTGCCCATATAACACTCATTAGCGCACTCCTTGAGTGAACGCGTTGTGCACTACCTCAGAATCGATATTGCCGTGCTCGGGCGCGTCGAACATGCCAACAATTTCTCCGCTGTGCAACAAACCAATGCGGTCAGCGACGTGACAGGCGCCATACACGTCGTGGGTAACCATAAAAACCGTAGAGCCCTGCGCGGCTAACTGCTTTATTAAACGGTTGAATTCATCAATAGCTACTGGATCCAGACCTGATGTGGGTTCATCTAAAAACAAAATAGGGGCTTCACGCAGCAATGCCAGCGCTATCGCAGTTTTTTGCCGCATGCCTTTTGAATACCCCGCCAGCACGGAGTGCCATGACGCTTCCTGCAAAGCCACACGCTGTAAAGCTGCCGCAATATCGCTATCTGTCTTTTGCTTACCAGACAAGGATAAAAAATATTTTATATTTTCAATGGCCGTTAAATGCCCGTACAACATGACCGACTCCGGCAGATAAGCGACCTTCTGCCGCACGATATCCGGTTGGCGGTGTACATTGACGCCCGCCAGTAACACTGAACCGGATGATGGCGTCATCAAACCCAGAAAAGTTTTAATGGTGGTGGATTTACCGGCACCATTCCCACCCAGCAATGCCAGTACCTCGCCTTGTCTGGCACTGAAGGAAACATTTTTCAATATCTGTTTTTCTTTTACGTTAACAGATAAATTTGAAGCATTTATAATCAGGTCCTGCATGTTAAATCATCCCGAAATTCAATAAAGCATTGTTGTGATATCTGCCAGGGAAGCCTTCACTTCAGAACTGATATTTCACACTGACACTGTAATTCACCGGCGAGCCGGGAATATTCCATAACTTATGGTACGAGTTCTCAATGTAGTCTTCGTTAAATAAGTTGTTTACATCAAACTTCACACTGAGCTGTTGGCTTAAGTCGACAGAAGCTGCCAGGTTAACCAGGGTGTACGAAGGTAAAATATAGCCAGTGTCGGTTGTCTCACCTAAGCGGTCACCAACATGGCGCACAGTTACACCAACAAAAGCGTCTTTCGCTAAAATTTGCGTAAAGTGGTTCAAAGAGATATAGCCAGAGTGTTTGGCGATATTTATTAACCGTGAGCCTTTAGGGATAGGCACGCCCCAATCCAGGTTGGTGGCGTCTTTCGCGGTTTTTGCGTCAACGTAGGCATAACCCAGGTCAATACTGGTGCTGTTGGTCAGGCTGGTTGTCAGCTGAAACTCAATACCCTGGCTTTCTACTTCACCTAAGGTGGCCGAAAACCCCGTGTTTGGCTCAGCAGTTAGCATATTAGTTTTTTCTGCATCAAAAATAGCCACACTACCTGAGAAGCGACCAGCAAGGTTCTGCCATTTAGCCCCGATCTCAAACGAAGTGGTTTCTTCAGGATTAAAGGCATTTCTGTCAGAATCCAGCCCCGGGTTTGGTCTGAAACCTTCAGCATAACTGGTATACAGGTTCACACTGTCGTTAATTTTATAGACAAAGCCAGCCCGTGGGGTGAATTGTGTTTTGTCCTGGTTTTGAGATACATAATTGATTCTGTTTAAAATGTCCTGCTCAAACCGATCTACGCGAAAACCCAGCAGTAACTTTGTTTTCTCGGTCAGCTCAATCAAGTTCTGTGCATAAAAACCCAGGCCTTGCTGTTTTTCGTCCGTCAGTGTTGTTGGTAACACGTCGGGGCGGAACACAGTGTAATCAGGGTTATTCGGATCAATGCTATAGGTTGTATCGCCAGATCCCCAGGCCGTGCGCCACACTCTGTAGTCTGTGTCCAGGTGATAATTGTAATAATCCAAACCGACCAAAATATTATTTACAAAACCCGAAAGCTCGGTGTTACCGCTTAGTTCAAAACGTAAAGACAGATCCCGCGCCTGGTAATCCCGCTCCCGGCGCTGCCTTGATAGAATATTGGGATCTGTTAGCAACAACTGTCTGCCATCAGACAGCTCGGTATCCGAAGATTGCCCTTTCATTGATGAATCCCGGTAGGCAAAACCGGTTAACAGATGCCAATTCTGGTTTAGCGTATGGTTTAAAATTAACTGATGGCCAAAGGCTTTTACTTCGTGCGCATGATCGCGGATATCACCATAGAAAGCTTCAGCATCGGCTGCGTCGAAATCGTTATCTAAAATATACACACCGCGATCCAGCGGCTTTTCCTGATCCAGAATTTCCATCTCGTAGCTCAGGCTGGTGTCGTCAGAAATATTCCAGATGAAAGATGGGTTTATGTTTAGATTTTTAAAGAAAACATGATCCCGGTATGTATCAGAATCCTCATAAGTACCGGTAATACGGTAAGCACTGACATCGTTAAGGCCGTCAGTATAGTCAAACTCCAGTACTTTCCTGTTGTAGTTGCCTACAGTGGCCTGAATATACCCCTGCTCATTAAACAAAGGCTTTTTGGTGATCACATTGATGGCGCCGCCGGGTTCTCCCTGGCCATACAAGGCAGAACCCGGGCCTTTCATCACTTCAATGGTTTCAATATTTACCGTACTTCTGTTGCCGCTGTAACCACGGACGTTGAAACCATTAATTAAGTAACCCGTCGGATTAGATTCATCGCCTGAAAAACCCCGGATAGCAAAGCTGTCAAACATGCCGCCAGAGTTGTTTTGTCTGACAATAGCGGCGGAAAAATCTAAGGCGTCGCTAAAACGTGTAATGCCTTCATTTTCTAATTTATCGACACTGATGCGGTCTATGGCTTGTGGTGTATCAATAAGTGGTACATTGCCACGGTAAGGCTGCCAGTGTTTCTTAACTTCAATATGCTCAATATTGGCTTGAGTTTGCTGATGTTGAACCACTTCATTATCAGTATTTTGGGCTGCTGCATTGGTAGAGATGGCGAATAACGAAAATATAAACCGCTTTTTCATGTGTCTTACTTAGTTTGGCTAAAATCATAGAGCCGGAAATGTTATAACATCACAATAATTATCGCAATAAAAGTACCGGAAACTTGAGACACGAGGCGATTACTAAGCGTTAAATTTGTTAGTACTGGTGAAATCCTGGCTACGCGCTCTGTAGCCAGGCAGTTGTAGCAACATCAGCTATCGAGCATTTGGCTGTTAAACAGCAACCCGTACTGGTTGCCTTTTTTCCACACACACTGCGCTACACTGTTACCAAAACGTTCGCTTGCAAAGCTAACACTGTCGCCTTTTTTCAGCTCGCCGTTGTACTGAATACGTGCACCACCTCCCTGGCTAAAATCCAGCAACTGGCAATGACCGGCAAATTCTTTTATCGTCAGTTGTGCCAGTGGTGTATCGGTGGCCATATAGCGAATTTGCCTGCGCCGGTCGGCCAGTTTATCAGCGGTTGGAAAATCAGGGTTTTGGGGCTGGTATTTACCACCGGCTATGCGCTGATACACGCTATCGTGAATACTGACATTAATAGGTGGGTTCGCCGGATCACCATAAATGCGCCGCACCGATTCACCCGCCCCCAATTTTTCCAGTAATTTGTAACTGTAAGAATAAGAATTATGCACCTGCATATGTAAATCAGGCTGGCACAGGGTTAACAGGTATTCGTCATTAAACTCCAGCCCCAGTGCACAGGCTTTAATCAGCATCCATTGCAATGGAATATCAGACAAGCCGCACTCTTCATAGCCACCACCAATATCAGAATGCACACCGGCAAACCAGCATTGCTCCATATACTGATCACCTTTTAAGCTACCGGTCCATAAATCAGGCTGAAATGGCCCCCGCCGCTCGTCAAGTGCCAGCGCATGATAGGCATGCTTTACCTGCTCACAAATATGAGTGTTAAAAAAGCCTACCCAACCCCGTGTTAGTTTGCCCAGAAATGGCGTAGGTGCCCCAAGTGCCCCAACCGTATCAAACACGCCTACCATCCGGATATCGGGCCGGTAATTGTCATAATACTGAGTTTGCGGTCGCTGCTCCGGGTGGGTGCGGTAGTATTTGTAAACTTGCTTCATCTGGTCAAGCTGGTCTTTCTCTAACAAGCCAACGGTATGCACTAACCCGACAAAAGCCCTGGCGGTATAAGCACCACGGCTAAAACCAAAGCAATATATTTCGTCGCCCAGTTCATAGTTGTGCACTAAAAAGCGGTAGCAATCGAGTACGTTTTTTTCCAGCCCGCTGCCAAAAGCACCACCAATAAATTTATCTATTCTGCCGCCGGTACCCACACCTTCATCATAAAATACCACCTGATGCATACCATCGCTGGCAGTGGGCTTAATACTGCGTACCAGTTTGGTTACGTTGGTTGGAATATCATCGGGTTCATTCCAGGTACCGTCACAACAAATTATTATCCGTTTCGAAGCCGCCATAACTGTTCTCCTTGTGTCAGAAAAACGGCATATCTTACTGCGACCTTACTACGATAACTGCGCCGGACTGCGCCAGAGAGTATAGCCAAAGATGAACGGAAAATGTACAGCGCTACCCCGGTGCTACCAAGCTTTTAGCCACCGGGGAAATATGAGGTGGGCAGAATCAGTTATTGGCTAACAGTGCGGGCGCCAGCTCCCAGCTGCTTACCAGCAGTTCACCCTGCCAGGTTTGAATGGTTAACCAGAGTTTATCCGTGGCGCTAAACTGTTTTGGTGCTATGGCATGCACATGCAGGCCATGCTCACTACCATGTAATATGCCTTCATCACCTTGTTGCAAGGTTGTAAGTGGCAGCGCCGAGGGGCCAATATTCACGTAGCCCTGACGGATAGTATTAATATCGCCTTGCTTAAACATCAGCAGAAAATCTTTTACAAACTCTTCGTGGTGCGCGTAAGGCTGTTTTAAATCAAACGGCATCGGTGTAATAACATAAGGCCCTACGGCCTGCTCGTTCCAGGCAGGTGGGAATACCGGTGTTAAAGAGTCATACAAAAACCATATCGGCAGTACCAACAATAACCCACTTAACTTAAATTTATTACGCTGCCAAAAGCTATTTTTAAACGCCATCTTTGGCCTCCGTTAACAGGTTGCTGTCGGTACTACGACGCTCTCGGGCCGCTTTCACGGTGCGGCTGCCCCACATCATAAAACCGGTAATCGACATACCCGATAAAATCAAACCAAACAAAAACCAGATAATCTTAGTCCAGATACCACCAAGAGTACCGTAGTGCAAAGGGTCAGCAATATGCATTACCGTTTGTAATGCTGTCATCGTTTCCGGTGATTTTGCTTTGGCAATTTCGCCGGTCCAGGGGTTAATATTCAGGTGGTATGAATACTGGTCATAGAAAATATGGTCGCCACCGCCCACCAGCGTATACATACCCCGGTTATGTTCTGGCAACATCAGATAGCTTGGCTGAAAATCCGGGAAACGTTGTTGCGCTATCCGCATCGCCGCAGCGAAATCAATCTTCGGTGCTTGTTGCTCTGTCGGTAAGTCATGTATCGCAACAATAGGGTCATGCGGCTCAATATCAATATCGGCGTGCCACAGCACTGCCTGCACCAGATACCATAGCCCGGTGGCACTCATCACCATTAAAAACCAGATAGACCAGACACCGGCTAACCGGTGTAAATCGGTCAAAATCGTTCTTTTACCCTGGTTAAAGCGCAATTTGGGCTGGGTAAAAGCACGCCAGAAATTTTTATAGATAATCAGGCCGGTAATTAAGGCTCCCAGCATCACTATTGCCATGGCACACACCAGATAATAGCCAACGCTGTAGCCGTTTTGCCACGGGAAGAGCAGCCAGCTATGCAGGCTGCGCATAAAGTTAATAAAGGTCATGCCTTCATTAATTTGCTGAATTTCGCCGGTGTACTGGTTGACATAGGCAATAGCGACAGGTTTATCGTGATCGGTAAACATTATCCCGTTTACCAGATAAGGCTCATAGGCAACAACCATATTGATCGCCGCAGTAGGGTAGGCTTGCTGTACTATCTCTACCAGTTCAGCAGCAGGTTTGGCAGGCAGGTTATCCGGGTTAGTAGCACGCGCGTTGGGGTTAGTCAGCCAGGTTAGTTCGTGGCTTAATACAGCGACGGTGCCGCTTAAACAAACAAAGCAAAACACCAACCAGATCGGCAGCGAAAACCAGCCATGCAACTGAAACCAAAAACGATTACTGAGTTTTGCCATCTTTTAGTGCCTGAGTACCTTACATCAAGCCACATATATTAATGTTAATAGGAATCCTTATCAACCGCTATTGTTATTGATATTGATTATCATTTAATACTGATTCAGTCGGTATTCAATTTAACCTCAGTTAGCCTCAGTTAGCCTCAGTTAAAATTAATCTGCTTCAGTTAAGCCTTTGCACCACTTTTAATAGCTTGCCTGTTTGCAATATTGCTTGTGCTTACGCACTACGTTAGATGCAGCGCCCACCCCAATACTTATCTTAGCGCCGCCCAGGCTGCCCAGTAGTGTTGGGCCGTCGGTTCAACCACATTTTAATACCGGTAACGAACAGCAGCAGCGGCAAAAACCCACCGATAAACCACAAAATCCGGGTAACTATGCCTCCGAACTCACCAAAATGCAGCGGAATCAGCCAGGCGGCTGCCAGCGCCGCGCCGCGTGGCAGGGTTGCCGGGTCGTAGCGCGATAACACCTCGCCGCTATAAGGGTCGGCGTGGATAAAAGCCCGCCGCCTTGGCCCGCTATGCAGGCTTAAGCTGTTTTGGTAGCCAAACACCAGCGCATCATCGTCATGTTCAGCCAGCCAGATATTGCGCGGATACAACTCAGGGTAATGCTGCACCATCTGAACAATAGCCTCAGCGGCGCTTAGCTTTGGCTGCGCTGCGCCGGCAAATTGATACTGCTGTTGCCATGGGTCGGCCGGCGCCGCTTCTGACAGAGTAATCATATCCAGCACTTTTTGCAGGGGCGCGGTATAAAGAAAATATCCGCCGGTGATGCCCATAATAAACAGCGGTATCGCAAACCAGGCAGCGCTAACGCTGTGCAGCTCAAAGTTAACGCGCCTGGCATTACCACGGTGAATTTTCAGCGCATGACGCCAGCGGGTTAACCGCCTTGGCCACCACAGGTACAAGCCGGTTAGTATGCTGCTTAACGCAAACAGCAATGACGCGGTGGCAGTAATGTAGCGGCCGGGTTCGCCCAGCAACAGGTTGGCGTGGATGTTGTACACCAGCTCAAAAAACGGGTGGTTAAAAGCACCTTTGTTTTGTGAAATCTGCCCCGAGCTTTGATCAAAATAATACCAGTTGCTGTCGCCAAATAACTTAAAAGCGTAAGTCTGGCGGCTACGCACTGGCCATTGCAGGGTTTGCAGCTGAGCCTGCGTTTGCTGCTCAATATAGCTGGCAATGGCAGCATCGTCGGCAAAAGGCCGGCTACTTAATTGCGGCTGATAATAATCGCGTTGCAACCAGGCGGTCAGCTCAGGTTCAAACACGTATAAGGAGCCGGTAATACCGACAATACTGACCACAATACCGCTGAGTAGCGCAGTAATAAGGTGAACTTTTCTTAGCCAGTGCCGCATAATTTAACATTGCCTGCCAGAAAGAATAATGGGCGCAGGCGCCCATCGGATTAAAACTGCCAACGCGCTTCCAACCGTAGATCGCGACCGGCTTCCGGCAAGCCGGCCAGACCTTCAAAATCCGGCAGATGGCCAAAATCGGCCACAGTCGCGTGATCGCGGTAGAATTTATCCAGCAGATTACGCACTGTCAGGTTCAGTGTCAGGCCTTTAAGCATCGCCGGTTGCCAACGCACAAATACATCGTGCACCGCATAGCCGGGTTGCTGCACCAGGCCGGCTGAAGTGGAAATATCGTGTTCACCTTCCACCGCCCGGCTGCCCCAGCCGGTTAACAGCGTATTGCTGAGCGCGTATTCCAGCCGTAATACCCAGGTACGGCCCAAAGTGGTGCCAAGGGCACCATGGTCATAGCCATTCATTCGCTCGCCGTTTAATCGGGCCCTGGCTTGATTTACACTGGCCGAGGCTGAAAAATCCTGCAACCGGTAGCGCAGTTGCACGTTATAGCCCTTGGTTTCGACATCGCCGATGTTCTGGTAAACCCGGCTGACTTCTGAAATAGCATCATCAATATCGGTCTGAAACAGGTTGGCATTCAGCTGCCAGTTACCCTGGCGCCATTCAGACCCCAGTTGCCAGTGATGAGCTTCTTCCGCTTGTAAATCCTCGCTGTTGCTACGGCTGTCCAGTACAAAGCTGTTAGTGGTTAAGCGGCCACGCAGCGCACTGCTGTAACCTCCGTAAAGGCGCCAGTTTGTTGTTTGCTGCCATGACAAGCCAAGGTTAGGGCTGATACCGTCAGACGTTAACCGTTGCTGATTAGCATCATCAACTTTATAGTCGTCAAAGCGGGCACCGGCATTCAGGCGCAGGCGCGGCGTAATATCCCAGTAGTCCTGTAAAAACACGCCGATCACGCGGGCTTTCTCGCCATCCTGCGGCACTGTTGGGTCTTCCAGTGCCGTTAAGCCGGTTTCTTCATGCCGGTAGTCAATACCGTATTCCAACTGGTGCGTCCCAAGGCGGCTGCTGTTACGCAAATCCAGCCCCTGATTCTGAATATCGCCCTGATACAGGCCAAACCGGGCGTTCTGCTTCAGTTTGGTGTCGCTGTGGAACAGCGCCAGTTTGACATCAACCAGCGCAGAGTCTGGGTTAAACTGGTAGTTAACAGCACTGGTGCTACGCACCGTTTCCAGCGGATACACCGCATTCCAACTACTAACCTGCCAGTTTGGCCGCTGTGCCCGCAGGCCATCGTCAGTGGCGCGTTCAAAACTAAAGCGCACAGTTTGATGCTCAGTTAGCTGGCCGGTTAGCTTGGCAAAACCAAATTGTTGCTTTGCTGCTGTACCTGGCTGCTTATTGCCGGCGCCATCTTGCATCAGCTTGCTATCCACGTCAGAAAAGCTGCCAATCAGGCCCCAGTTATCGCTCAGCATACTGGCTAAAGTCAGGTTATACTTTTGTCCGTCGTTCACTGAGCTATAGCCTGCTTTGACCAAGCCGGCAAAACGCTCGCCCGGCAGCAATAAGTCGCTGGCGTCTTTGGTGACAAAATCAATACTGCCGCCTAAAGCCCCAGCGCCCTGAGTGGCATCACCCGGGCCTGCCTGCACTTCAACCTGGCGCAGCAGCTCCGGCTCCAGTGTTAGCCGGCCAATATGATGAAACATACTGCCCGATTGCACGGCGCCATCAATTGATACATTCAGCAGTAAATCTTCAATACCATTCAGGTAGATTTTCTGCGCTACCCCTAAGCCTCCGCCGACACTGAGTGCAGCCTGCTCAGCGAATAAATCTTCCAAATCCTGCGCCTGGCGCTTTTGCCAGTCGTCGTCAGTCAGGATCAGCCGCTCTGCGGTAATGCGCTTACCGACAACTTCTATGGTTTCCAGCTCAGATGAGTCAGTATTGGCCAAAGCCTGAGCGCTGGCGGCGGCAACAGCGACAGCCAGCAATGAGTAGCGCAGAGACATGTGCAATCCTTAACAATGAGAATAGTTATCATTAATCATTGTAAAGATCAGCAAGCCGAAGCAAACCACTTTTACACTTGTTACATTTAGCCGGGTAATTTCAGGCTAATACATAAACCGGGTGGGCTATTAACGGCGCTGATGCTGCCACCGGCGGCTTCTGTCAGCCGCTTCGCCAGTGCCAGCCCCAGGCCGTAGCCGCTGCCGGGTTGCTCTGCCCCTGGCACGCGGAAAAATGGTGTAAATAGCCGTGGTAAGTAAGCTTCTGCTACGCCAGGGCCGCTGTCGCGGATTTGCAGATTCCAGCACTCCTCGCTACGGCTGACACTAAGCCAGACGCTGGCTCCGGGCGGAGTAAACCGCAGCGCATTACGTAAAATGTTCTCAATCGCCTGGCCAAGCAAACGGGCGCTGCCCTTGCTTAACGGCATGCTGTCCGGCCAGTTGCAGTGTAACTGCCGATCAGGAAATTCAAAGCGGGCATCGCTGCATAAACTGTCGAGTAAGTCAGCTAAATCAAAGGGTTCAGCGACCAGCTGGCCTGCTTCGTTATCCAACCAGGCCAGCGTTAGCGCATTGCCAATCAGTTTCTGCATCGCATCAGACTCGCGCCGCAGCCGTGCTAGCATGAGCTGGCTATCCAGTTGCTGTTCGGCGCAGTCCAGCGCCAGCGTCATCCGGCTAAGCGGTGTGCGCAGCTCATGCGACATATCAGCAATAAACTGGCGCTGACGCTGCAGTTGCTGGCTTAACCGCTCGGCCATCAGATCAAAGTTGTCGGCCAACTCGGTCAGTTCATCCTGCCTTGGCCCCAGCGCAGGCCGCACGCGGCTGTCTAACCGGCCGGCAGCCAGTTGGCGGGCATGCTGCTGTAACAGCTTTACCGGCCGCATTAAATGCCGGTACAGCAAATAACACACCAGCAGCATCAGCGTTAACGGTAGCAACAATTGCAGTAGTAGTTTCAGCGGTGGCCAGTATTTGCCCGGCCTGAGTTGCTCAGGCAGTTCCAGCAGTAAACTGGCATGGTGGTGGATAAACGGCAGGTCCATTACCGGGTTATAGTTCAGATGTAAATGAATTGGCCAATCAATACTACGGCCAAGAATAAAGCCATCAGTAAAGCGGGCCTGTAAATCGGTGCTGTCGATACTAACAACATCAAGGTGCACCACGGTAGCCCAGCTGTTTTCCTGTTGCCGAAACTGGTTAAGCCATTGCTGCAATGCAGCCGGATTGGCCGGGTCATACAAAGCTTCGGCCTGATCGCGGTACTGCAACAATGTTTGCCTCGCCGCTGGGCTTAACATGCTAAGCTGACGCTCCAGCTGGTTCAGTGCTGCGGCAATCAACCAGAACAACAGCACAGTACCCACAGCCAGCAGCAGACATAAGCGGATAAACAGCGGCCGGTTCATAGTAACCGGAAGCCTTTACCGTGCAGCGTCACCAGGCGCTCGGTGTTAAAGCCGCAACTGCTGAGTTTCTTTCTCAACCTGCTTAAGTGCATATCCAGGCTGCGATCATGCTCAGTAAAGTTACGGTCCAGCACCAGCGGATACAACACGCGCTTACTCAGTATCTGCTGCGGTTGCTGCGCCAGTGCCCACAGTAAGCGAAATTCTACCGGCGTCAGCATCAGCAACTGCTCATAGCAGCTGGCACTCTGGCTGCGCCGGTCCAGTGTTAATTCCTGATATTGCAGCTGCCACACCGCGGCCTGAGGCTGGCTACGGCGCAGCACGGCTTCAATTCGCAGCAGCAACTCAGCAAAGCTGTAGGGCTTGGCCAGATAATCATCGGCGCCATGAGTAAAGCCCTGAATACGATCCGCTTCAGCGCCACAGGCCGAGACAATAATCACCGGCGTATTGGCGCGCTGCCTTAACAGTTGCAACACGTTAAAGCCGTCGATGCCGGGCAGGCGGATATCCAGCAGAATCAAATCATAGCTGCCGGTCAGCGCCATACTGGCGCCACTCTCACCATCTGCAGCAATGTCCGGTTGATAACCATGGTTTTGCAGCAGCAACTGTAATTGCTGACGCATCTGGGCATCATCTTCGATTACCAGCAGGGTTTTGTTATAACTGGTTGTGGCAGGCATCCAGGCTCTGATAATGGCAAACTATATAAATAATAACCATTATCATTTGAGAAAGTAGCCTTGTCCAGCCTGTTTTCCGGCCGCGCAAAACTCAGGTAAAGGCAAAGCTTAATACTAAGCTGATAATTACGCCGGTTACTACCAGCTGTACCAGACAAAACCCCATAATATCTTTGGCTTTTAAACCGGCAATAGCCAGCACAGGTAAGGCCCAGAATGGCTGGATCAGATTGGTTCAGGCGTCGCCCCAGGCCACAGCCATGGCAATGCGGCTGACATCAGCCCCCAACTCCAGTGCCGCAGGCAGCATTACCGGCGCCTGTACCGCCCATTGGCCGCCACCGGAGGGAACAAAGATATTCACAATACCGGCGCTGATAAAGCTCCAGAATGCCAGCGATTCGGCACTGGCAAAACTGATAAACCATTGCGACATACTTTGTGCCAGGCCGGATTGCATCATAATTGCCATAATACCGGCATAAAACGGAAACTGAATAACAATACCGGCACCGCCGGCAATGGCCTGCTGCAGGCTATGCAACAAACGCCTCGGTGTGCCGTGCAACACAATAGCGAGAAATAAAAACAGGAAGTTAACGATATTCAGGTTTAAGCTGCCGCCTTTGCTGAAATATTGCACTAAGTAAGCAATACCGGCAAAGCCAACTAACAGCGCCAACAGCATACTGTTTTCCAGTTTATCGGCAGGTCGTGATGTGCCGGTATCCGGCGCAGCCGGGTCCTGCAGTTTGGCCGGATCAACATAGACACTATCACCGGCTTTGGGCAGCATTAAGTAATTTACCAGCGGTACGGCAATAAACAGCAATGCCACCAACAGCAGGTTAAAACCGGCAAAAATGGTCTCGCCGGTGGGAATAATGCCTATTTGCGCTTCGCTAAAATGGTTGGGCGTGGCAATAGTTAACGGCACTGAGCCTGCCAACCCGCCATGCCATACCACAAACCCCGAGTAAGCACTGGCTACCAGTAAGCGATAATCCACTGTTACTTTTCTGGCCAGCGCTTTGGCAAACAATGCCCCTACCACTAAGCCAAAACCCCAGTTAATCCAGCTGGCCAGCAATGAAATAACCGTTACCAGCAAAATGGCCTGACCGGCAGTTTTTGCCAGTGCTGCCAGCCGTTCCAGCATGCCTTTTACCAGCGGTGTACTGGCCAACATAAAACCGGTAACCAGCACCAATAGCATTTGCATAGAAAAACTGAGCAAGCCCCAGAAGCCATCGCCCCAATAGCCTAAAACAGCCAGCGGGCTTTGCTGCTCAAATAATATTGCTGCGGCAAATACTACTATGCTGAGTAACAGCACAAAGATGTAGGGATCGGGCAGGTAGCGTTCAACCAGTTTAACAAGAGGTTTAGCTGCAGCGTTTAGCATGGCAACTCACTGAATCAACAGAATGTATATGCAGCCTAACGCGAAAATTGAAAGGTTGCCAGCCAGTCGGATCAGCTCCGGCCTGGCTGGCAGGTTTACCCAGGGGTTCTGCCTGGCTTAGCCCTTGTTTGCAGCAGGGGTTTTTGCCATAGCGAGAATTTTGTTGCGCAGGGCTTCATCCTGCTGTGCCTGTTGAGCGATGGCGTTATATTCATCGGCCGTTAAACCTGCCGCTTCCACCGCTTTTACCATTTCAGCCTGTGCTTCTTGCTGCACTTGCTGGGCTTGTTCCGGCGTTTCGGCTGCCTGGAACTTACCTTCATACTCTGCTCCAACCTTTTGGATAGAATCCATTGCCACACTGAACTTCAGCAGATTGGCATCGCTCAAATCTACGGTAGTTTGCTGGGTTGCTGCAGCCTGAACAGGTGCCTCTGTGGCGGTTTGCTGTGCCAGCGCAGCACCAGATAAAGTAAGGCCAGCCAGAATGACGGCTAAATATGTTTTACGCATAAAGAGTCTCCTCTGATAAGAATTCAATATTACTATTGCCAATTACATGCCAATTTTTAAGTTATTGATTTAAATAAAATAAAAATAACCAACTGCTTAAAGTTCGGCTATAAGGCCAAGCTTGTGTATACTTATGACACACCAAAGGAGGCATTGTGACAAAACTATCCAGTTTACTGCGCTGGCCGCAAAGCAGCTTGCAACGTAGTTTGTTCTGCTATGTGGTATTGCCGATGTTATTACTGTCGGGCCTGGCTATCCGCTTTGGTCTTAGCTTTACCCACGACATGGTAAGCCAGAGCTTACGCAGCGATCTGGAGCTGATTGGCCGCGCTATTCGTACCCCCGTTAGCGACGCTCTGCTAAACGGCGATGGCAATGCGATACTGGCGAATCTGGAATCGGTATTTGCTATTAATGAAATTTATGGCGCAGCGGTTTATAACACCAACGGCAGGCTGGTAGCATCGACCGGCCTGGCCGACAACGACCTAACCCGATCGCTGGCCGCTTCTGAAGCTGTGCGCACCGGCGAACAACAGCAATCTTATAGTGTGGTGTCCGGCTGGCAATTGTACTCACAGTTTATGCCGGTTACTGATCGCAGTGGCCGTATTCATGGCCTGCTGCAAATTACCCGCCGCGCCAGTGATTTTGAGCAATCATTAACCCATTTATCCCGTCTGGCCTGGCTTAGCTGGGGCGCACTGGCTCTGCTCAGTTTTTTAATTATCCGTTTTGGCCATAACAAAGCCATTGGCCGCTATTTATGGCAATTACTGGGCAGTATGCGCCGGGTAGCACAAGGTGAAATACAACACCGGGCGATGCTGTCCGGCCCGGCAGAATTACAGGAAGTAAGCCGCGGCTTAAACACCATGCTCGACAGTATGCAGCAATCTGAACAACAGCTACGCCAACAACAGTTACAGCAGCAACAGCTAACCCAACAACTGAAAGAGCAGGAAAAAATGGCTGTTATCGGCCAGTTGGTTAGTGGCGTAGCACATGAGCTGGGCGCCCCGCTAACGGTAATTGATGGCCGCGTACAACGCGTACTGCGCCAGCACGATGATGACGACACAGAGCGCCAGCTGCAGGCCGTGCGTAACCAGGTGTCGCGCTTAAGTACACTGGTACGGCAATTACAGGCTTTTGCCTACACGCCGGTAACACAGCGTCAGCCTCTGTCGGTAGCCGAATTATTACAGCAAGCCATTCACAGCCTGAGCTTTGAACTACAGCCTGAAGATGCACAGCCGCAGCTGCAACAACCTTGCCCTAAAGTAAGCCTGTATGGTGACGCAGGCCGGCTGGAACTGGCGCTGGTAAATTTACTGCGCAATGCTGTGCAGGCCGCTACCAGCAGTGTGCTGGTGCAGGTTGAAGTAAACGCCGGTGAACTGGCCGTCAGCGTGCTGGACGATGGCGCCGGCTTACCACCGCAATTTAGTACCGAACAGCTGTTATCGCCCTTTGTATCCACCAAGGCTCAGGGCCGTGGCACCGGGCTGGGGCTGGCTATAGTGCAACAAATTGTGTTGGAGCATCAGGGCAAACTGTTATTGTCAAACCGGCCACAAGGCGGCTGTTGTGTACGTATAACCTTGCCATTACAGACAAACGCGGAGGCCAACGTATGAGAAAAGCCTCACCTTACCGTATCGCGGTAGTAGAAGACGATCCGGCGCTGCTGGAACTGCTGCAGGAAGAACTGACCAGCCATGGCTATCAGGTCGCAGCCTGTGACAGTGCCGAAGCCTTGCTGGCACAACTGGCAGATTTAACACCGGATCTGGTCATCAGTGATATCCGCCTGCCGGGTATTGATGGTATGGCATTGTTGCAGCGTTTACGCCAGCAACCTAAGCCACCGGCATTGCTGCTCATCACCGCTTTTGGCACCGTGCGCCAGGCCGTGGCGGCATTAAAGCAAGGGGCGGATGACTTTCTTACCAAACCACTGGATTTAGAACACCTGCTGCTGAGCGTTGAGCGTTTACTGGCGCATAAAGCATTGCAACAGGAAGTGCAACAGTACCGCCAGAGCAGCCAGCAGGGGCCGGGCGGTATGATTGGCCAAAGCCGGGCTATGCGCCGCTTGTATCAGCAAACTGAGCGCATAGCCAAAGCACAGGGGGCGGTACTGATACTGGGTGAAAGCGGCAGCGGTAAAGAACTGGTAGCACAGGCACTGCACCAGCAAAGTGATCGCGCCGGCCAGCCGTTTATCGCCGTAAATTGTGCTGGTATTCCGGCCGAGCTGATGGAAAGTGAATTCTTCGGCCACGCAGCCGGTGCTTATACCGGTGCCAGAGGCAGCCGCGCAGGCCTGTTTAAACAGGCTGATGGCGGCACCCTGCTGCTGGACGAAATAGCCGAAATGCCCCTGCTGCTGCAAGCCAAATTACTGCGCGTATTACAGGAAGGCCGTATGCGCCCGGTGGGCGGCGACGACGAAGTCGCAGTAGATGTACGCATTATTGCCGCTACTCACCAAAATTTGGAACAGTTAGTTGAAACCAGCCAGTTTCGCGCCGATTTATTCTTCCGCCTGGAAACCTTTACGCTGAATATACCGCCGCTGCGGGAACGTGCTGACGATCTGGAGCTGCTGGCACAGCATTTTCTGGCGCAGTTAAAGCAAAAACAACCAGCGAATGTACACAGCATCAGCAGCGATGCGCTGGACTGCCTGTACCGTTACCCGTTCCCGGGCAACGTGCGCGAACTGCAAAATGCACTGGAGCGGGCTTATACCTTCGCTGCCAGCAATGAAATAACCCCCGACGACTTACCCGAGCGTATTGTCAGCTATCAGGGCGAATCTGCGGTAGAGCAACAAGCCAGCGACACCAGTTGGCCCAGCCTGCAACAGGTACAGCACAACTATATGCGCCAGGTATTGCAATATACCAATGGCAACAAGCAGCAAGCAGCAGAAATGCTCGGCATTACCCGCCGCACGCTGTATCGCTGGCTGGAAGAACAACAGGCTGAACAACAATGAGCCAACTTAACGTACTGTTACAACAACTGCAGCTTAACCGGGAAGCAGAACAGGCTTACCAACAACTGCTACAGCAACTATTCAGCGCATTGCAGAATTTGCCGCGCCCGTTGGTTATCGGTATCAGCGGCGCCCAGGGCAGCGGCAAAAGCACGCTGGCGGCTATGCTGGCACAAATGTTTAGTGCAACCGGCTACAACGCTGCTGCAGTATCGCTGGACGATTACTACCTGAGCAAAGCACAGCGCCGCCAACTGGCAGCAAATGTACACCCACTTTTGGCACAGCGCGGCGTGCCGGGCACACATGATATTACACAGGCTCTGGCCAACGCCAAAGCCGTGCTGGCAGGCGCACCGGTAGCACTACCCCGGTTTGATAAAGCCCGGGATGAACCTGCCGCTGCCTTACCGGCACAAACGCTGGATATTCTGATTGTTGAAGGCTGGTGCCTGGGCGTACCGGCACAAACCGAAGCAGAACTGGCTACCCCGGTTAATGAACTGGAAGCCACAACAGATGCTGATGGCCGTTGGCGGCGCTACGTTAATACGCAGCTGGCCGGGCCTTACACAGAATACTGGCAACTACTGACGCCACTGATTTGGCTGCAGGCACCCGACTGGAGTTGCGTATGCCGCTGGCGCGCGAAGCAAGAGCAGCAGCTGTGGCAACGCCGGGGTAAAGGTATGACAGAAGCTGAACTTACCCAGTTTATGCTGCCATTTCAGCGTTTAACCCAGGCCAGCTGGCAGCAATTACTGCAGCAGGCCAGTTATATTATTGCCCTGGATAAACACCAGCAACCCCGGCTAAAGCAGTAACAACCGTGGGTATTTTTGCCAGCCAAAACCAAATTGACAGCGCTGTCAATTTACTGATAGTCTGTTTTTTGAGCGCTTATGCTCAGCCCGGTTAACACCTTTTACTTTCAGGCCAGCCGGGTTTCAGCAAACGATGGGGAAGAACAGCTAAATGACAAAAACAAAAATAATAGTAACCACCGCAATTATGCTGGCATTACAGGGTTGTAATCCTTCAGCACAAATAACCTCAGCAGAGCACGCCAACGCTACAGCCCTGTTGTTTGATGATTTTAATTATGACAGCACCGACGCCTTGTTTGCTAATGGCTGGACAGCACGCACAGAAACCGGCCACCCCGGCATTGCCGGTGCTACCTGGTCGGCTGACGGCGTAAGCCTGCACCAGGCCCCTGAACAGGCGCAGTTTGGTATAGCCCGTTTAAGCTCTGTTACCGATGGTACGGGCGAAGGCACGCGGCATACGCAAATTTGCCATGCCCGCAAATACTTATATGGCACCTATGCTGCCAGAGTGTTTTTCCGTAATGAGCCAACTTATGGGCCGGATGGCGACGAAGTGATCCAGACATTTTATGCCATCAGCCCGCTGGAATACCCACTGGACCCAAACTACAGCGAGGTCGATTTTGAGTATCTGCCCAATGGTGGCTGGGGCGAAAATACCCAGCCGGCAATGTGGACCACCAGTTGGGAAACCTTTCAGTTAGAACCCTGGACCAAAGTAAATGAATACAGCCGGGTTGAAGGTGACTACAGCGGCTGGCGCACGCTGGTAATGAATGTTAGCGCTGATGCAGTGCGTTACTTTGTCGATGGTGAACTGATTGGCGAACATAGCGCCAACGTAGCACCTGAAGTGCCGATGTCGGTTAATTTTAACCTCTGGTTTATGCCCAAAGGCGCTGATGGCTCGGTTGGCCCGATAGACTCAGCAGAACAGCGCCAGTATCAGCAGGATATCGACTGGGTGCTGCACATACCGCAAACTCAGCTCAGCACTAAAGACGTTAACGCAAAAGTAGCCGAGCTAAGAGCCAGCCAGCAGTTTTTTGTCGATACCGTACCTGCTGCTAACCCGGCCTTACCTTCACCTTGCGGTTTGTAATACAACCATAGTTGCCGCCATACCCTCTCAGCCCGGCCAGCACACGCCGGGCTGAGATGCTCTGTGGCAACGCCAACATACGAATGATAATAATTACCATTAGCCTTTAAAGATTGTAAGACTTACTTTAAAATGCCTGAAATGCAGCTAAATAACTCATTACGTTTCAGGAACATTTTCTATGCCCGGCCAATTTAAAACTTCTGTACTTGCACGCGCTCTGCGTGTTGCACTACCCGTTTCATTTGTTACGTTCAGCGCCTGTGTGCTGGCCGAAAACGGCAGCGTAAATAACTCAGCGGCAGAAGCAGCAGTTGAAGTTATCGCGGTTTATGGCCATCAGGGCGAAAGCCGTTCAGCTACCAAGCTGGATCTTACGGTGTATGAAACACCGCAGGTCATCACTATTATGTCCCGGTCGCAAATAGAAGATTTTGCACTCTACTCCGTGAACGATTTACTCAGTTACACCCCCGGCGTCACAGTAGAAAAGGCAGAAACTGAACGCGTTTACTATACCGCCCGCGGTTTTGATGTGGTTAATTTTCAATATGACGGCATAGGTGTGCCGTTTTCTGCCGGGTTATCACAAGGCAGTTATGACACCGCCATTTTTGAACAGATTGAAGTGATCAAAGGCGCGGCCGGGTTAGTTACCGGGCTGGCGAATCCGTCGGCCACCGTTAACTACCTGCGTAAACGCCCGACACAGGAGTTGTTTGGCTATGTTACGCTGGCTGCCGGCTCGGAAAACCACCGCCGGTTGGAGGGAGATCTTTCCGGCAGCCTCAGTGAGCGTTTTCGCGGCAGAATAGTCGCTGCCAAAGATACCGCCGATTCATACCTCGACCGCAAAGCAGACGACACCACCCAGCTATATCTGGTGGGCGAGTATGATCTGACAGATAGCACTAAGCTGACACTGGGCCATAGTGTCAATAACAATAAAGCAGATGGCAGTTTATCCGGTGCTCTGCCGCTGTATTACACCGACGGCACACCAACTAACTATGCTATTGCTACCAGCACTGCTACCGACTGGGCTTACCGCGATAACAAAACTACTCAAACCTTTGCTGAGTTGCGCCAGAAACTGAGTGACGACTGGAGCCTGAATATTTTACTGAGCCAGAATAAAATGGTACAGGATGCCGAGCTATTTTATGTCTATGGCACGCCGGATAAGGCAACAGAGCTTGGCCTTAATGGCTATGCCAGTGCCTACAAGCTTGATGAAAAACACCGCATTGCTGATATTTACCTCAGTGGCAGCTATACCCTGGCCGGGCGCAAGCATGAACTGATGGCGGGGGTTAATTACGCCAATATCGACCTGTTCGGCCAGTCGTTTTTCGATTACGAAACCGGTTATCCGGTGCTGGGTGCCGACTGGGCCAATGGCAGCACACCCAAAGGCGTATTTGACGATACCGATCCCTACACCACCGGCCATCTGGACAAACAAATTCATCAGTCATTTTACCTGGCTACACGGTTGCACCTGAGTGATGCCTTATCGGTGCTGCTGGGTGCCAGAGCTATGTCAGTTGAACAAAGTGGCTACAGCTATGGCGTTGACAGCAGCTCAGACGCCAGCGAAACCGTGCCCTACATAGGCGGGGTTTATCAACTGAACGATACGGTATCGCTGTACGCCAGCTACAGTGAAGTTTTTACGCCGCAATCTTTTGTTGATACCGGGTTTCAGGCACTGGGCGTAGCCAAAGGTGATAACAGCGAAGTAGGTGTCAAATTTTTGCTGAACAATAACCGTGCTACTGCCAGTGCCGCGCTGTTTCGTGCAGATCTGAAAAACGTTGGCGAATTTGTTGAAGTGATTAACGGCGTTAACACCTACACCGGCCTTGATTATCAGTCACAGGGCGCTGAACTGGAACTTAGCGGCAGCATTACCGATCAGTTTAACCTCAGCGTGGGTTATACCTGGCTGCAAAGTGTAGAAGGTAACGACGGCCAGCAGGTACGCACCTATGTACCGCGTAATCTGGTAAAACTGTCCGGCGTTTATTACCCGCAAGCCATTGCTAACTTATCGGTCGGCGCCAGTGTGCAGTGGCAGGACAGCATTGCCATTACCCCGGAAGCCGATATCCGCATCCGCCAGGGCAGCTACGCCTTACTGGATATGTTTGTCCGTTATAACCTGAGCGAAAACCTGTCAGTGTCGCTTAACGCCACTAACCTGACCAACCGCAAACACTATGAAAGCCTGTACTGGACACAAGCCTATTACGGCGCACCAAGGCAATGGCAGGCGGCCGTTACCTGGCGTTACTAAAATAAAACATTAACCACTCAAAACGGGGCAATTCAGCCCCGCTTTATTAGCTCTCCGGCTTTACTCTGCCAGTAACTCTGCCGCTATGCGGTAACTGGTTTGCCGTGCTTGCGGGTCATGCATCATGCTGGTAAGCATTAGCTCGTCCGGGTTGTATCTGGCTATAAAGTCTTTTATGCCTTGGCGCACCTCTGCGGCATCGCCCACCACAGAGCAGGCCAGTGCGTTTTGCACATAAGCTTTCTCGTGTGGCTGCCAGATACTGTCTATGCTATCTACCGGCGCGGGTAATAAGCCGGGTGTACCGCGTGCAAGGTTAACAAACTGCTGTTGCAGCGAGCTAAACAACCGTTTGGCTTCTGCTGTGCTGTCTGCAGCAAACACATTCAGCGCCAACATCAGGTAGGGTTTATCCAGTTGCGCCGAAGGTTTAAATTCGCGCCGGTACAACTCTGCGGCCTGTTGCATTATGCCAGGGGCAAAATGTGAGGCAAATGCATAGGGCAGCCCCAGCTGCGCTGCCAGTTGCGCGCCATATAAACTCGAACCCAGGATCCACAACGGCACGTACAAGCCCTGGCCGGGTACAGCCTGTACCGGCTGCCCCGGCTGAACGTCAGCAAAATAGCGCTGTAGCTGAGCAATGTCTGCCGGGAACTGCGCTTCCGTTTCGGCCTGATTACGCCGCAATGCGCGCGCGGTTACCTGATCGCTGCCCGGCGCTCTGCCCAAGCCCAAATCGATACGCTCAGGGTACAACGTCGCAAGGGTGCCAAATTGCTCGGCGATAACCAGTGGCGAATGATTAGGCAGCATAATGCCACCAGCGCCTAAACGAATACGTGAAGTTGCAGCAGCTAAATGGCTGATTAATAACGACGTAGCAGCACTGGCGATGCCCGGCATATTGTGGTGCTCGGCCAGCCAGTAACGGTGGTAACCCAGCTGTTCGGCGTGTTGTGCCAGGGCTTTGCTGGCGGCAAAACTATCGGCAATGCTGCTGCCGGCCGACACCGGGGCTAAATCTAAAATGGATAAAGGGATCATGTGCGCTCCGCATCGCTGTGAATATGAATATTACATACCAAGTGGTATAAAACTATAACAGCAATGGGGGTCCACCACAGCGGTTTCAAGAGTTAGATAAGCGGCAATAAAAAAGCCTCTGATTTTAGAGGCTTTTCCCGACAAATTAGCGGAGGGTTAGGTGTTATAAGAACGATCAGTCGTTAACCGGCAACCAACTCTGTATGGCTATTTTTGCCATATTGACCTGAGTTGCGCTATAGAGAGCTGCTGAATGTTGATAGCACTGTCAGTACTTAGTTTAAGCTGACTATAGGGTGCCTCAGGAAATACAACACTGGTCATCACCGTGCGGCCATTGTCGGCAAACACTTCTATAGAAGAGGTATCCAGAAATATCTCCAACCCAATCACGACATCTGGCCGGGTCTGGCAGGCAACCCGGCGCCCCACTCATTGACCTTTCCAGTCAGTGATTTCATAAACATCTTTCTCTGTCATGCCTTTATCCTTTTCCTGATCTGCTTTTTAACCAGGTTATCTGCCTGCATGTACATTGCCACCGTGCGCGGCGATAAACATGGCGACAGCTGACCGGCAATAGGATTCGATTTCGTGCTCGTCTTGCGCTCTCGCTTCATCAAAACGGGCGACCATCAGCAGATCGGAACCTTTGAATAGTGCGGCAAAGAGGCGGGCGGCTCGGAGAGGATCGGGCACGTTCAAAACTGCTTTCGCGTGCAGCTGGCTCAGAAGGGCCTCGATTTGGGTGATGACACGGCCGGGTCCAGCTTCGTAATGCAGTCGGCTTAACGACGGTTGATTCGTCTTGTCGGCCATAACCATGGCCTCGACACTGCGAACGTCCGGGTTTAGCAGGGTACGAAGCAGAGATGACCCCACCGCCATCAGTTGATCTTCTGCTGAACCCTCAGCACCTTCAAACAGCGCATTTGGTGAAAACTGATGGCAGCGGGCCCTGATGGCCGCGCTGAACAGTGCTTCTTTGCTGTCGAAGTGCCGATAGATGCTGAGCTTGGATATTTTCGCCCGCCGGGCGACCTTGTCCAAGGTCGTAGCCTGAAAGCCCAATTCCACAAAGAGTTCGCACGCGGCGTCGACTATCGTTTGGCCGAGTACCTCGTTGACGGGCCGGCCACGCCGGGTCTGGCTGATTTTTTTGGTCATAAAATATTCAGTACTTGACAGTATCTTAATTATTGAATTACGATACTATATAGTATTTTAAAGGTGCAAGTAAATGGGTAGCTGTCTCCCAGATCAAATGTCGCTTGACCCAGAGCAACTATCTATAACCACAACCCGGAGCTCATCACTATGGACGACGTCATCATCATCGGCGGCAGCTTTGCCGGTCTCGCAGCGGCGCTACAGCTCGGCCGTGCCCGCCGTAAGGTCACCGTTCTTGACACCGGCCTGCAGCGCAACCGCTTCGCCGGCCGCTCACATGGCTTGCTCGGCCACGATCACAAGCCTCCGCAGGAAATCCTGACAGAAGCGCGCCAGCAGTTGGCACGCTATCCCACGATTAGGCTGGTCAATGCCCGGGCTGACAGCGTCTCCGGTGCCATCGACGATTTCTCGGTTCTCACCGGCGCTGGCGAAACCCTCAAGGCGCGCCGCCTGATCCTGAGCTATGGCGTCGCCGACCAGATGCCTGAAGTTCCGGGCTTTGCCGAGAGCTGGGGATCCTCCATCGTGCCCTGCCCCTATTGCGACGGGTTTGAATTCGCCGGCCAGCATTGGGGTCTCATTTGGTCCGGCCCGCAGTCGCACAATTATGTCAGGCTGTTCCTCGGCTGGACTGACAGGTTGACGGTCTTCGCCGATATTCACGACATTCCGTCTAATATCCGGGCCGATCTGGCGCGTCGCAACATCCCTCTTTTCGACGGCCGGATCATCGAAATCACCCGGAACGAGGGGCATGTTTCCACTATCAAGCTAGATACTGAAGCCAATGTCACTGTCGACATCCTGTTTGCGCATCCGCGCAACAAGCCGTCCGCAAGCCTGCACGAAGCACTGAGGCTTGCCACGATTGATACGCCCGCTGGCATTGCCATCAAGGTGGATGAACGCCGCGAGACCAGCATGCCAGGTATCTACGCCGCAGGAGACCTCGCTAACCCCGGCATGCCCTCAGTGACAACGGCATTATGGCAAGGCGCGATGGCTGGTATCTCAGCCCAACAGTCGATGCTAGTTTGACCGCAGAAATAGGAGAATGAGCATGGCCATAGAACCGGACAGTGCGGGTGTACGCTTTCCTCCACCTTTCGTCTATCTGAGAACGCTGCTAGTGGGGCTGGCGACGGAGCATTTTATTACCCTCAGCTCTTTCGGACTTGACTGGCGAGTGCTGGCCGGGGTGGGTGCTGCTGTTCGCTACCGGCGCGGCGACGATGCTGGCAGCAGCAGGGCTGTTCCGACGGTTGGGCACCAAGGTTCCGCCATCGCAACCCACTACCTGCATTGCAACGACCAGTCCTTATCGGTGGACCCGCAATCCCATGTATCTCGGCATGGCGTTTATCTATGCCGGTCTGGCAATAGGCTTCGACAGCCCAATTGCCCTCGCCTTGCTGCCGTTGGCGCTGATCGTTATCCAGACGCAGGTGATCGCCCGCGAGGAGCGCTATCTCACATCGAAGTTTGGTGACGACTACCGCAGCTATAAAGCTGGGGTTCGCAGGTGGCTCTGACTATTCCGCTTGCAGCGGTAATTTCACACGTCACCTACGGCTGGCCATGGTTCTTTTAATGCAATTTATTTTTTGGAATACCGAAATGGTTATAAACAGAAAACCCGCTATCGTGGTGGGGGGCGCACTGCTTGCGATGCTTGGGGTGATCGCATTTGTCACACTATTCCTTCATGGGCCAAGCACCTCTATCGAGGCTGACCCGAGGCAAACTCCACCGGTCGTCAGGCTAGCAACGGCAGTGCCCGTGACCGGATCTGAGCAATCTTTCACTGGCTTCATCGGGGCAAGGGTCGAGAGCAATCTTGGATTTCGCGTCCCTGGCAAGATCGTTGAACGGCTGGTCGATGTCGGTCAGCAGGTAAAAGCCGGCCAGCCGCTGCTGCGCATAGACGACACCGACCTTCGCCTCATGCTCACTGCCAGGCGCAATACTGTGGTTGCGGCTCACGCTGTTCTGGTTCAGGCGCGGGCGGACGAGCAGCGCTATGCGGATCTGGTGAAGAATGGACTGGCAGCAGCGCCGCAGCGATACGAGCAGGCGAAGGCCGCGTTCGACACTGCGACGGCACAGCTTGCGGCCGCTGAAGCGGAAGCGAAGGTCGCAGAGAACGAGGCAACCTATTCAGTGCTGGTTGCGGATGCAGACGGAACCGTAGTCGATACACTCAGCGAGCCAGGGCAGGTCGTCGCTGCGGGACAGCCGGTGGTCAGACTTGCCCATGCCGGCCCCCGGGAAGCAGTGGTCGCACTTCCCGAGACGCTACGCCCAGCGATAGGCTCGGTGGCCGAAGCTAGTCTATACGGGGGCAACCGGCGTGGCTCCACTGCACACCTTCGGCAGTTATCGGACGCCGCCGATCCACAGACGCGTACCTACGAGGCCCGTTATGTCCTCGAAGGAGAGATCGCAGCAGCACCGCTCGGCGCTACTGTCACCATTCGGGTCGCCAGTCAGATAAGCCTGCCGGGAGTCCAGGTGCCGCTCGGCGCCTTGTTCGACGACGGCAAGAAAACCGGTGTTTGGGTGTTGGACAGAACTACTTCGACTGTCCACTTTCAAGCCGTCGAACTTATTCAGGTGACCAGCGAAACGGCCATGATCTCCGGATTAAATTCCGGCGAGCCGATAGTTTCGCTCGGCGCTCATCTATTGCATGACGGTGCCCGAGTCAGGACTGTGCCTTTGGGGATGAACTGATGATGAGCTTTAATCTTTCCGCGATTGCCGTTCGCGAACGCGCCGTTACCCTGTTTTTCATCTTTCTGCTGGTGGCCGCCGGCGCCTACGCTTTCCTCATGCTGGGGAGGGCGGAGGATCCGAACTTTACTATCAAGACCCTGACGGTTACGACGGCGTGGCCAGGTGCGACGGCGCGAGAAATGCAGGAACTTGTGGCCGAACCATTGGAGAAGCGACTTCAGGAGCTGACCTGGTACGATCGGGTCGAGACGACCACACGGCCGGGTTATGCGTATATGACGGTCACGCTGAAGGACAGCACACCGCCATCCTCCGTGCAGGCGGAATTCTATCAGGCTCGCAAGAAGCTCGGGGATGAAGCCCGCAACCTGCCTTCTGGCGTGTTCGGCCCATTCGTCAACGACGAATATTCAGATGTGAGCTTCGCCCTTTATGCGCTCAAGGCCAAAGGCCTGCCAATGCGTGAGTTGGTGAGGCAAGCAGAAGTGATCCGTCAGGAACTCCTGCATGTGCCAGGTGTGAAGAAGATCAATGTTTTGGGTGAACGCCCTGAACGGATTTTTGTCGAGTTTTCCTATGCAAAACTGGCCACTCTTGGTGTCTCGGCACAGGATCTTGTTGCCACCTTGCAGCGGCAGAACACAGTTACACCGGCAGGTTCGATCAACACCAAGGGACCGCAGGTTTTCATCAGGCTCGACGGCGCATACGACAGCATTCAGGCGATTGCCAACACGCCGATCACAGTAGCCGGGCGCACGCTGAAGCTCTCTGACATTGCTAAGGTCCATCGTGGTTATGAAGATCCTCCGACCTACCTGATTCGGAGCCAGGGCGAACCGGTGCTCATGCTCGCGGCTGTAATGCAGGAGGGCTGGGACGGGCTCGCGCTCGGCAAGGCGCTTGAAAACAAGACTGCAGCGATCGCATCGACACTGCCGCTCGGGATGACGCTCGACAAGGTCACCGACCAAGCCGTCAACATCACCTCGGCGGTCGACGAATTTATGATGAAGTTCGCGATGGCGCTAGGCGTGGTAATTGTGGTGAGCCTACTCAGCCTCGGCTGGCGTGTCGGCATTGTCGTAGCAGCGGCCGTGCCGCTAACGCTTGCAGTCGTCTTCCTCATCATGCTGGAAACCGGCCGCTTCTTCGACCGCATCACGCTCGGCGCCCTCATTCTGGCGCTCGGCCTTCTCGTCGATGACGCAATCATCGCCATCGAGGTCATGGTGGTGAAAATGGAAGAAGGCATGGACCGAATCAAAGCCGCAGCTTATGCCTGGAGCCATACGGCGGCACCGATGCTGTCGGGAACACTCGTGACGATCGCCGGTTTCCTGCCAGTGGGTTTTGCGCGTTCGTCGGCAGGCGAGTACGCTGGCAACATTTTCTGGGTCGTGGGATTTGCCCTGATCATTTCGTGGATTGTCGCAGTGATCTTCACGCCCTACCTCGGCGTCAAAATGCTGCCCGATATTAAACCGGTCGAAGGCGGGCACCAGGCGATTTACAACACACCGAACTATCGGCGTCTGCGCAGGCTTATCGAATTTGCGGTGCGCCACAAGTTTCTGACCTGCGCCTTCGTCAGTGTTGCTTTTGCGCTTTCTGTTGCTGGTATGGGCGCCGTTAAACAGCAGTTTTTCCCGACATCTGATCGCCCTGAAGTGCTGGTGGAGGTTCGCCTGCCAGAAGGCAGCAGCATCGAAACAACGAGCACAATAGTAGAGCAGCTCGAACGCTGGCTACACGACCAGCCCGAAGCTACGCGCATCACCAGCTATATCGGTCAGGGCGCGCCCCGCTTCTTCTTTTCAATGTCGCCGGAATTGCCTGATCCGGCCTTCGCCAAGATCGTCGTACTGACGCCAGACGCAGGGGCACGCGAGGCGTTGAAGCACCGGCTGCGGGAAGTAGTGGCGCAGGGGCTCGCTCCAGAGGCTAATGTGCGAGCCACCCAGCTGGTTTTTGGGCCCTATACCCCGTTTCCGGTTGAGTTCCGGATCATGGGGCCCGATCCAGCACAAGTGTCAGCCATCTCAGAAAAAGCCCTGGACATCATGCGGCGTGTTCCCGATGTGCGGCAGGCAAGCCGTGACTGGGGTAGCCGCGTGCCAGTGCTGCGCTTCGTCCCTGATCAGGAACGACTGAATCTTATCGGCCTCTCGCCTGCCGAGGTGAGCCAGCAGTTACAATTTTTGCTCACCGGTGTCGCCGTCACTGACTTTCGCGAGGACATCCGCAATGTTGAAGTTGTAGCGCGCAGCGCGGGGGATGAGAGACTGGACCCGGCGCGTCTGGCGGATTTTTCGCTAATGAGCAGGGACGGTCGACAAATACCGCTGTCCCAAATCGGTCATTCGGAGGTCCGGCCGGAATACCCCATCATGAAGCGCCGTGACCGAATGCCGGTTATCACGATTCGCTCCGATATTAACGAAGCAAGCCAGCCTCCCGAGGTATCCAATCAGGTCACGGAGGCCCTTCAGCCGCTGATCGCGTCCCTTCCGGCTGGCTACCGTATCGAGATGGGAGGATCGATCGAGGAGGCGACCAAAGCCAATACCGCATTGGGGAAGGTTTTCCCCGCCATGATCGCCGCCATGCTCATCGTCATCATGCTGCAGGTACGATCATTTTCCACCATGGCTATGGTCTTGCTGACGGCGCCGCTTGGTCTCGTCGGTGTCGTTCCGATGCTACTTATCTTCAACCAACCTTTCGGATTCAACGCCATTCTGGGTCTGATCGGCCTCGCCGGCATCCTGATGCGCAACACGCTGATCCTGACCGAACAGATCAAGGAGAACCAGGCCGCCGGACTGGATCGTTATCACGCCGTCGTCGAGGCCACAGTGCAACGCGCCCGACCTGTGATCCTGACGGCGCTCGCTGCCGTGCTGGCCTTTATTTCGCTCACTCACTCCGTGTTCTGGGGCTCGATGGCTTACACGCTGATCGGCGGCACGGCGGTGGGTACAGTGCTGATCTTGCTGTTCCTCCCCGCGCTCTATAGCGCTTGGTTCCGGATAACACCAGTTGTGGATACGGCCGATGAGGCACAATTCAGAAACAGGAAAAACGAACAAAACTTTTATAAAAGTACATGACTTTTGTGTCAGCGCGCGCCGACGAGAACAGCCAAAATTTTACGTTATAAAATAAAAGGTGTAGAAACCGCAGCTGTTAACAGCTTGTTTGGGGATACTTCCTGAAGGACTAAAAAGCAGGTAAGTAACTGATTTGTCTACTTACCTGCGTCAATTTTTACGCTTATAGGTTATAAAACCAAAAGGTTGGAAATCTAAAACGGGACTTTTACACTTCCCGGTTTGTAAAGACAGTTATCTAATAAAATCAATACGTTTACTTAAAATCCCTTCCTGCCAACTTCAAAATGTAAAGACGTGGGCGAAATCTCAAAACGTCTTTACATTTACCCAAAATAACCACAAAACAGTCTGCTGACTTTACATTTTCAAAGTGCTTATAAAAGCGATTTTTGCTTTTTTACGCCACAATATAACCAAGCAAACATCTTGAATTTGCGTATAAGTAACAGCAAATATCAGCAAAAAGTGTAGGCCATCCTACTGAAATTTCACGCTGATAACTAGCTATTATCGAAATAAACAGGCAAATTCTATGTGGTTTTACTGAATCACACTGGGTTTGTCGGAGGCTAATTTTCTTGAGAGAATTAGTCTATGAACAAGAGAACAACTTATTCCGCAGAAGTCCGCGAGCGCGCAGTTCGCATGGTTTTGACCTCAGAGCATGATCACCCATCGCGGTGGGCGGCACTGGTCTCTATTGCATCAAAAATTGGCTGTACTCCTGAGACATTAAGGAGCTGGGTTAATCGAATCGAGGTGGACTCAGGTAAAAGAGCGGGTGTGACCACCGACGCCGCAGCCAAAATCAAACAACTTGAGCGAGAAAACAAAGAGCTTAAACAGGCTAACGAGATCCTGAAGAAAGCTGCGGCGTTTTTTGCCCAAGCGGAGCCGACGGGCAGGCCGTCCTGCGCAAACCGAAGAAATAGTCCAGTTCATTGATTCGTACCGAGCGTTGCATGGTGTCGAGCCGATTTGCCGCGTATTGCAGATCGCGCCATCAACGTATTACCGGTGCAAGTCACTTGAAGCGCAGCCTCAACGGCGCTGTCAGCGTTACCATCAGGATGAGGCTCTGAAGCCGGAGATCCTGCGTGTATGGCAGGATAACCGGCAATGCTATGGCATCAGGAAAGTCTGGAAGCAACTGAAGCGTGAAGACTTCTCGGTGGCTCGCTGCACGGTTGCCAGACTGATGAGTACGCTTGGGATCCAAGGCGTGCGGCGTGGCCGTCGTTGTATCACGACGATCCCTGATGATGCCGCTGCTAAACCATTGGATCTGGTGAAACGGGAGTTCAGTGCCAACCGGCCAAACCAATTGTGGGTTGCAGATATCACTTATGTTGCTACGTGGTCAGGCTTCGTTTACGTCGCCTTCGTAATCGATGTGTTCTCCCGGAAAATCGTGGGCTGGCGTGTGATGAAGACGATGCAGACACAGTTGATTCTGGACGCGCTAGAGCAAGCATTATGGGCCAGAGGTAAACCTAAAGGCGTCATTCATCACAGCGACAGGGGAAGCCAGTATGTCTCGATACGTTACTCTGAACGGTTATCAGAAGCCGGCTTTACGGCGTCTGTTGGCAGTGTTGGCGACTCGTATGACAATGCCTTAGCTGAAACGATTAACGGCTTGTACAAAGCTGAGGTGATTTATAAAGACGGCCCGTGGAGAGGGCTGGAGCAGGTTGAGTTGGCAACGCTGGACTGGGTTGACTGGTTTAACAACAGACGATTGCTGAGCTCAATTGGTGATATCCCGCCAGCTGAATATGAGGAAAACTACTATCGACAATTAACACAAGATACGGCAGCATGACTCAAACAAATCCGCCTCCGAATTTACCGGTGCGATTCATTACAGCATTTTTCTGGCAAAGATATGTCATTTCAAACCGATTTATCTTAACTATTTCAGCCAAAAATGGCAGGTCATTTTAAATAACCGAAGTTAATTCTGATAGTCGGTCAATGTAATCATCAATTGTTTTTTGGATATTTCACCACCGGACGATCAGTACTTAAAAAAGAATTAATATGAGAATTGGCTTATTAGTTGCGCTGTTCAGTTTCTTGGGATACTACAACTTGGTCTCAGTTTTTGCTTCAGGAATCAATCGAGCAAAGCCCTCAGCAGAAGCTCGTATCGGTTTTATGTATATGAATGCTGATTCAAAGTACGAATCAAATTGTATTCGAGAAGCTAACTCTGTTGATGTAAAGTTCAAGATAAAACGCGTGATAAATGATGGTATTTTTCACTGTGCTAATGTCGAAATACATGAAGCAGCTCACCTGTTGAACGCCGCAATATCTTCGACTTATGTTCCAAAACAAGCTGCAATTCCAGCAGAGATCATTAATCAAACTATAAATTCTAATGATAATCCACCACCCCAATGCCTCAAACATGCTGAGGAAATCGCACGTATTTGCCCGTTAACCTGGGGTGATGCCGCACGGTTTAGAGGGCCGTGAAGTCCTTTCAATTTGCCTAGGCGAATGGACTGAAGCAAAGATTGGACTACAGATCTATTGTGGCAAAAATGCTGATGGTATTTCAGCAATGGTTTTCTGTTTATGCAGTGTCTCCATGGCGCTTATATGACTTGAAAAAAATCAGCCCTTGAGGGCGACTCCAATTTTTTAAGGTTAGCAACGAACTTTAGTAGCACATATCACATGTCATGTGCCTGTTTATATAGATGCTGCGACCTTTGTGAGGGTCTGTGATCCTATTGGGGTGGTAGTGATTTCGCAAATATTCAGAAGGAATATTTTGTCGTATGACATAACATGGTGGGTCATCACGAAGAGACAATAGACGTCGTGTTAGTAATTGCCCCCACTCGGATAAAATCATTTTTGCTAGTTCAGTGCGCTGCGATAACGATAACATGCTCACAGGAATATCAACCTCTAGAACTGTCGGGATGCCATATTTACGAAGTCGACGGCTGTAGTCCTCACTATTAGGTGAATGACTAAGGTTCGCCGCAAGCGACATCAGATATTCACTCCCTTGGATTAGGTAATGGCCACACTCTTCAACAAGAAACCTATCGCTCCCGACGAGCCACATTACGCCACGCTCTGCGCTGCCTCGGTCTGCAAATTGACTAATGACGTTTTCTACTTCTTCTTGGGGGACGTCGTAGAAAATTTCTCGAAACATATTGCACAGGAATTCGCTATTCTGCCCAATTAAACCATTCTCGTAGTAACTTCTCAGGTTTAACGGACGGCAACCATGAAAGCCTTTAAAATGAGTGTAGTAACTAGTTAAGCTACGAGTGAGCTCTGGCAATATGTATTTTGCATCAGGAAGCCACGAAACGTCATCAGACCAACATTCCGGCCGCTTTTGTATGAGATAAGTCCGTAGCTCTGGAGTAAGAACATGTCCTGCATAATAACGTATACTGGCCAACCAACTTCGACGTTGTCGCCAATCAAATATTCTATTTGTCTGCCTAATAGGCCGAAGTTGATTATTTTTTGCCATTTTAACTAACTTCCTGCTGTTCCAAGTGTTGCAATCATTCATCGGAAGGCAAATTTTGCTCTTCTCTGTCTTTTAATACGTCTTGAACACTAGGGAGCTGAAGCATCATGTTTGCTTGCAGGCGAGCGGTTTCATCAACACTGAGAAAGTTAAGCCGGCGATTTGGAAGCAGTTGTAATCTGTACAAGCTCTCACCCATGCCTGGTGGAACACTCAGTTTTCCGTTCTTTAGTGCCTCTCTCAAATGGTGAAATCGGAGCTCAAACTCCGCCCGGGTTTTTGGTGTATCCATTTGTTGGATCTTGGGGTACATAACAGTGCCTCACGAAGATTGACTAATAATTCCGCGTTGTTGCCCGTCTAGCTCATACACCCAAGCTACCTCAATGCCTTGAGGCAAACGTAGTGCGCTATGCTTGATTGCCAAGAAGCAGCCTTCGTGTAAAGGCCCACCACCTTTGCTAAAAGATGTTCTACCGACTCGCCAATGTGCACGATTTAAGTCATCGCCTGTAGCTCGAGTCATTCGCATGAGGGTGTCTGAAGGAATAGCGGGTGTAAAGCCTCCAAAAAATACATATCTAAAGTCCACTATTGCACATGTTTCCTTCTCAGAAGTTCCTTTTAATGCCGGCAGCTGTGTGGACAGGAAATCTGTAGTTGAGGTGGGAGGCAGAGGTCGCTCGCCTGAGCGATAAAAGAACATTGTCAAACGGAGACTTCGATAACGGTTTCCGACCCACACACGCTCATAGAAATCGACATAAACCTCACTGCCTCTTGTTGGCATAAAGCCACTTTGAGTACCATTCAACGCTGCCAACCATGCAGTCGAAGGTGACGAGAAACCCAAAATACGAAGCTCAGTCATTGGTGAAGGATTGCAGATGCTGAAAATCTGAGTGACATGGGATAGAAGAGACATCGTGGTAGAAGGTAATAATGCAACTTGTAGCGCGTATCGAACTTTAGCCTTCCACCTACCCAACGGATGGTCGGCATGATCGCTAAAGCCTTCAGCCAAAAGTTGTTCAAGCTCAATGCTGGTTTCGATAGTTAAAGGTGCGCACGCCTCATTTAGTGCTGCATTTGCTCGTTCGACCAGTTTATCAGTTGCAAGCCCAAGCTCTGTAATCTCTTGCCACTCATATTCACAGGTTAACGCCCATTCCGGACAATGTACTTGAATAGGGGCAGAAACATTAGTTGCTTCTAGTTCAGTTTGTAAAAATAGCGCACTCACTTGCTCCCGCATTATTTCGCCTGTTTCTGAACCCTTCTTTGCTGCTCGCTCGGCAATACGCAGCAATACTGCAAGGCGGCCTATATGCCTGCAGTTACTTTTAATTTTGACTATATCTAAAGCGGACGCCAAGTTATCCCAAAGACGAATGGCATTTTTCATCGAAAGATGGTCGAGCACGCCACAGAGGACATCCGGTAGATTGCCGCTAACCGCAGTGAAAGCATTCGGACCTATAACTGTGATGTACTTAGGATTTGTATCAAGCAACCATAGAATCAGTTCAGCAGCTTTATCCCGCCTAAACCACTTCGGATGCTCAACAGCATGCAGGATAAGCTCCATAAGGTTTAAAGGTTCATCACTCTCTGGCAACTCTTCCAAGAACTGATATTCACGCTCCTTTGCTTTGATGTCGCCAACAATAGTTTCAATATGCTCAACAGCCAATAGAAGCAACTTGGCTCGTTCATCTTTTGTGGTGATAGTCGCTGCGGTCTTGATTAAATGTGCGGCAAGTTGCCATTTCTCTGCAAAGCGTTCTGCGAGAATAAGAGGGGTATAAGCCGTCACGATAACATCAGTTGATACGGCCCCATCACGCAAGATAGCTTCTGCTCTGTTTGCAACAGGTGAAAGATTGCCCCAAATAGACCAACCGCCCCGTTGATAACATTCAAGCACTTTGCAAGCCTCTAATCGAGCTGCTGACGAATTACCTCTCGCTAGTTGCTTCTCGGCTCGTGCAAGCGCCTCTTCGGACTCTTGGCTGGAGGCCTGCGAACCAAACACTCCTGGTACTACAAAAGAGTCAAAAGCAGCTTCATCTCCATCAGAATCATTGTTCTGTGACTCATCGAATAACGAGTTTTCTTGTGTTGAGGAAGTCACTTTATCCAAGATTTCTTCGAATGATTGAAGTAGATATGGAGGCAAGTTATTCTGAAATACTGTTAAGAATTCAGCACGTTGCTCTTTATTGAACTCATCCTCACAGATGATCTTCAATCGCTCGAGCATAAGAGTATGTGCACCGTGCTGTCCCTTGGTCTGCGCTGCTAACTGTGCATATAACTTTGCAGACTCTTGGAGATGACGTGCATCTCCGTACTGATAGATCTCTAAAAGGGCCCAGTAAATAGGCCAGTCGGAAGCGGGCGCGGCCGACTTCAACATGCGATACAAAGCGTCCTGCTCATCTATAGCACCACCTGGAAATCGCATCCCTCTGAGAGGAGAAATACGATCTATCACACTCTCTGTAGCCTCAGCCAACAATTGCTCCGCAGATCCAAATGACTGGCGCATAAAATAGCGAACAGCCTTCAGATAATCTGCGCGTTTACACAAGATGCCAAGGAGGTCAGCCTTATCGTACCGAACGAAACGCTGAAAAGTCATTTCTCCACCGGCGGTTTCCAAGCAGCCAGCAATCCGCGACAGAACACCGTTTTCCAAGGACTCACGTTGAGGAACTATTTTAAGAACATTCGTCATGAGACTTAACTGGTCTTCTTTGTACCAACTCGGCCCCATCGAAAATGACAACGCGGTTTGATACGTAAGATATGCTTCCTCTGACGCATTTAATCGAACAAAAAAAGGAATAATAGTCAAAAGCTCTGGTACCAGCTCGTGCCGGTTCTTGACGTTCCACTGAACAAAGTTTCGCCAACGCTTCAATAAACCGTACGCTTGATCCTCAATATCTTCTTCTAATGTTAATGTGGTGAGGCGTTTGAAGATTTTGGTCAGAATGCCTCTGAAACCTTCAGAATAAAGACCACACTGCACTTCGAATTGTCCTTCGATAAAAGACAACACATGGCTGAGGTGCTCGGGGAATACTTCCACCACTAAGCCTATCAGATGCTCATATATTTCAGGAAGAACTGCTTCAGGAATTGCGTAACTGTCACTCCACTGAGAGCGCTGTGCAAGCGTAAACTGAAGCGGTTCTAGAACGTGTTGCCCCAAAGTTGCCCAAACAGAATGCAGGCCAATTTCATCGTCAGCTTCCTTAGCCCGCCTCGCAGCTCCGTCACACCACGCCAATGTTCTACAAATTGACTCTACACCATCACGCCACCCAGTGGTCTGGATTTCCGAAGTGGCTGGGCAGAGCAACTCTTTGTCCAAAAGAGATGCAATACGCCATTGCGCCATTCCGGATGCAAAGCTATCCGCATCCATGTTGATGTTGTCTGCAGAAACAAATTGTATAGGGCCTAAATTGTCGATAGGCCCAGTTAAGTTGTGCACAATCGAAGTGGGGGCTTTTAACGACACAAGTGCATCAATGGCGCCAAGGCTGGAAAGCTTTCGCTCTTGAGGAGTTTCAACGACCAATGTTTGTAGGTCAGAGAACACTGCGCTGAGCAAACGATCGTTGTGCGCAACATCGAAATAAGAGCAAAAAAACTCATAATTCTCCAAAATACCTAGGAGCATCTGGCTTAGCTTAACGTTTGAACCAGAATAATATTTGCGCATGACAGACAAAGGTGGATATCTCCCCGCCAAACACGCCATGCTACCGCTAAAATAGGTTGCCATATCGGACAATAAATCATTGCAAACCTTTTCATCCTCTACGCTACTACGAACCGCCTCGATAGACATTCCATAAAAATTCGGTAATTCACGCATGGCTGATTTATCACCAGCGCGTCCGCGTAAAAGCAGAATTTGCGTTTTTAGCTTAAAAACATTTATGAAATTACCAATAGTTAGCTTTTCACCTGAGAGCTGTCTTTCGACAACTGCCTCGGCTTTGTCGAGAATATCCAGGGCAGTGTCGGATCTGCTAGCTTTCATAAACTGAAGCGCTAAACGCAAAGTCTGGTGTACCGGAATGATTAGGCGACCATAGCGCACAGCATGCTGTAATGCTTCCTTTGTCTTACCCAAGGCAACCAAAGCGTCGACAGCAAGATCGGCTGAAAGCGCAAATAAAGTGTCATATCGAAACTGGATCCGCTGGGTAAGAAGAAGGATCCGAACAACCTCGACCAAGCTTCCTTGTTTTGCAGTTACGGCTAAAACTTCGTGGACATCACCAAGCAAAGTATCAGGTTTGGCGCCCAGCATCACACACCGGTCGACCCACTGCTGGCTGCAGTTGCCGATGGCTCGTGCTTCTTCAGCAGGGCCAGCTCTGAGGCCGTGATATACGGTATTTAGTATAGCGTACCTGTTCTCTCGATGTGACAAGCAGTAGCTTGTAAGACGATGCTGAACATCTAGCTCACGAATTCCGGTCTTCTCAATCAGAAAATCGGTAAAGGACGCATGATAGATCGTTGTGTCGTCCCTACGAAGCAGAAGATGCTGAATACGAGAAATAGTAGATACAAGAACCGACCGTTCAGCGTCATTCAATATGTCGGCAAGTTGCTCTGTCGAAATTCCCCATCTTAAGCGGGCGACTATAGCCAGTAGATTAACTGCTTCCGAGTCAACCAGAAGATGGGGCCATAGCGCTTCGTAGTAGTTACGAATACTGCCATCTATCAAGGGCAAAGCTGTTAATTTAGCATCGTCGGCACCATCATTTGCCAAGTCGATAAGATAGCGAAGATAGAGAGCGTGCCCTTGGGCTTTGTCGCAAATGATTCTGATTGTCTGTTCGCTCAACCGTTCAGGTAAAAGTGCTCTCGCACAAAACGCACGCGAAGCATTACGCTCCAAACCTGGCATTCTGATACATGCTTGGTCTGTCAGCCTAGCTCCTAACGCCGCGGATAAGTTTACGTAACTTGGAGCTGAAATAACGAGTTTCAGCCCCGTAGGCATTCTCGGCGGGAGCAGTCCCACTAACCTTTCAAGGATGCCCTGGCCAAGCTTCGAAACTTCGTCAAGACCGTCTAAAAAAATAACTCCGATCTTCCCTTGAGATGAATACACTTGAGCCAATAGATTGATTAACTCGTTTGCTCCGGTGATCAATTCTGGATAACGCTTTTCAGTGGCTCGTATTGCCTGCCCAGGAAGGTACGACGATACCAATGTGTTCAGCCAGTCGAAAAACACCTCTGGTTGAGCCAGATGCATTGAATTCGCTTCGACATCTTGAGTTGTGAAGCTATAGGTCCCGAAATGTTCAATCGTTTGTAGTGACGGTTGATAAGTTTCGCAAAAAGTCGATTTGCCAATGCCATGGGCGCCTTCGATGAAGGCGTATCCGCCAACCACGTTGCTAATTAGAGCATCGAAAGCTTGTGTAAACTCCTCACGAGGGGCAAACGCACAGTCATTAATAAGCTCCTCAGAGATATCACCAAGTGCAATAGAGTTCTTATGCAAAAACTCAGCTATCCTCGCAATCGATATAGCAGCAAGCGACTTATCAATCGCAAGTCGTAACATGCCTCGACATGAGCCATTGCAAATGAGCGCAGCTCCAGAAATCCCCTCATAGCTGCTAAGCTGCCCAGGACCTTCAACCTGGAGATCAAGATCTATTCCTAATTTTGGGCTTTCAAGAATTCGCGAAATTTCCCCTTCAAACCTGTGTCCCACGGAAAGTTTCGCCACCGGAAAACCGAACGAAGAGAACCTACTTCCTTCAACCGGGATGGCCGCATCCACTACCATTGGCGCAATATCTACTTCACGTTCCAGCAGCAGTAGACATACATCAAGAGCTTTGTCATCATCGACCAATGCAGCAGTGAGATGCTGTGCAACGCCACCAATCTCAAACTGAACCTCAATTTGTATATCGCCATCGATAGCCTCATCGATGCAGTGGCGAGCTGTGACTACTTGAGAGGCAGAGATCAGCCAACCGGTCCCCGACGCTTCGCCACATTTAATCTGACATGTAGCATTTTTAATTTGAGCGTCCATCATTCTTTTAGGTCCTTCCGATAGGGATCCAATCCGTCATGTTCTCATGCACAGTAAATGGTGTTTTACTCCGAGACTGGTGCTTTAAAAGGATACTCGAGGCGTCCGTTGAATAATTCAAGTAGACTGTGCGAGAAAATGCTGCAGGCCGATCAACAATCGCTGTAAGGACTTCAACATTAGGATGTCCATGTCCAGTGCCATTTGAGGAAACCATGTAAATCGGGGCATCAATGAGTTTCAGTAACTCTGGACTGGTGTTACGGTGGCTACCATGATGCGAAACTTTTATTGCGTCAAACATCAACGAGTCTCCTTGTGACTGAAGAACACGAAGAGCGTCAATGACGTCCTCCGCCCATGCGTCTGCCAGCATTAACACACGAACACCATCAAACTCTACGATAACAGTGATAGAACTACCATTAGTGATTGACACATCCGGCTCATAGACATCCTCCAGCAGTTTGAGACCGCCTGCGGACAGAGGTGTGGGAGATAACACCGTAGCTTCGGCAGCATGTTCACAGATGAATTCAAATGCATCGTCAATTATTTCACCAGGTCCTGTGGGGCCGTTATAACCCATCTGTAGTAAACGTCTTTTCCACCACTTCAGGAGTCCATCAAGTCGTTCTTGTCGGGGGCCAATCACACGTACCGAACCTCCTGAAAAATGGTGTACCTTTGTAAAATCTTGCTTGAGGCGAGAGGTTCCATCACCACAATTCCATTTATAGCCTCCTTTATGGATCAACGAAGCAAGCGAACTGCCTTGTCGTGCACTAATTTCTGTAGCCCCTGGCTTTGGCAACATGTTTGGGATGGGGTGCCCGCGCTGACATATCGCTTTCAATATGGCTCGATCGGAAGCGTTTATTTCAGAACGCTCCGATGAGCTCAAGCTGCGCAAACTGTTGTGCCAAATATCGCCAATAGATATTAATTTGGGAACTGCAGAAGTTCCATTGATCGAAAGAAACTTTATGATTCCGGAAATATGATCTGCGTCTATATGGCTAACGATGACAAGGTCTAATTTCTCTCCTTTATATGAAAGGTCTAGGAGATCGGTCGAGATATAGTTGTCGAATGTCTGTGCGTAACCTGCATCAACAAGTATATTTGACCTAGCACCTTTAATCAGAAACGCATCTCCATTGCAGGCAGGATACATCTTAATTTTCATCATTAATTTCCCGCTTACTACCATTTATTACTGCATGTTTAACCTGTTTTGTTTTAATAAACACTCCAGACCAAACAGCACAGTTGAAATAAGGCATCTAAAAATGCACGCTGCCTCTGACAAATAATACACATAACCTAGCAAAACCGAGAGAATCCGCAATGCCTTCTTCCAAACTCTATGTGATCGGTAATGGTTTTGACCTGTGGCACGGAATCCCATCCAGCCTGGCGGAATTCAGGCACTACATGCAATCAGCCGATCTGGATGTATACAGAGATGTGGAGGAGTATTTACCTGTTGGGGAAAATTGGTGTGATCTCGAGAATGCTCTGGCTAAGCTGGATGCAGACATGTTGACAGAAAACCTTGGACACTTCATGGCTTCCTATGGAGCTGATGACTGGAGCGACTCTGGGCACCACGATTTTCAGTATGAGGTGGGTAATGTTGTTCAAAGACTATCAGCCGATCTGCAAAGGCAGTTCTCTATATGGGTACGTAAACTACCTATCCCGACACGCGACAATTTCACTCGTCGTCTATTGGAACTAGAGCAACAAGCGCTATACCTCACATTCAATTACACTGATACCTTAAGTACACTCTATGGTATTAACACTGAACAAGTACTGTTCATTCATGGTTGCGCTGCAAAGCCACAGGATGAACTTGTCTTAGGACACGCATGGTCCCCTCAGTTACGACGCTCGCTGAATGATCGTTCGGACATCGAAGAAGTAGATACCAGACAGATCGAGGCTAATAGTATTATCGACGACTATTTCTCAGCTACATTCAAAAACTCTGAAGAGATTATTTCACAGCACAGTCGGTCTTTTGATGCACTGAACTCGATTGACCAAGTAATTGTACTCGGACACTCATTATCAACAGTCGATGGTGCTTATTTCCAAGCATTGCGTGAGCAACCGTCTATCGCTGTTGCACAATGGTATATTGCTGTGCGCACACCTGAGGAGTGGGCAGAAAAACATCAGTTGCTTACGTCTTTTGGGGTCGAAGCAAACAGAGTAACACCTGTGCAGTGGGAGAATCTTTGACGATAGTTTCTTTTAGCAAGGCATATACCCCATATTTTTACATGGAAAAATTTTTTTGAAAGTTGTTTGACCTTGCCATAATGGTAAGGTTTAGCCTTGTTATGCCTGATAACATTTCTCAACCCGGAGTTACGGATATGGCAGCAACAATACAACTTGCGGTAAAGGGTATGACCTGTGCGTCTTGCGCCGGCCGGGTGGAAAAAAGCCTGTTAAAGGTGTCTGGTGTGCTAAGCGCTTCAGTAAACCTGGCTACAGAGCAGGTAAGCCTGACCCTGTTACCCGCCACAGAAGACCGCGCCCTGAAACAGGCCGTTGCCGATGCCGGGTATGAGCTGATCCTCAGCCAGGCTTCGCCTGAGGCTCAAAATTCCCCTGCTCAACCACGACGTTTTTATCAGCGTGACAGCTGGCCAGTGATCGGTGCTGCCTTACTCACCCTGCCGTTAGTATTGCCGATGGTGGGCATGCTGTTCGGTGCCGACTGGATGTTGCCTGCCTTGTGGCAATGGCTGTTAGCAACACCGGTACAATTTTACTTTGGCGCGCGCTTTTACAAAGCCGGCTGGCATGCACTGAAAGCGGGCACCGGCAATATGGACCTGCTGGTATCAATGGGTACCAGTGCCGCTTATGGCTTATCGCTCTATCTGTGGTACAGCTTTGATGGGCATCATGGCGCACCACACCTGTACTTTGAAAGTGGCGCGGCAGTATTAACCCTGGTACTGCTGGGTAAGTTACTGGAGAAACGCGCCAAGCGGCGTACGACCGATGCGCTGCAAGCACTGGAAAACTTAAAACCGACATCAGCAAGGGTCTGGCGCAATAATAGCTGGCACAGTATTGCAGCGGCTGAGCTGCTCAAAGGTGATCGCATTCAGGTGCTGCCAGGAGAACGGATACCGGCCGACGGCATAGTGACAGAGGGCAGCAGCCACGTGGATGAGGCACTAATCAGCGGCGAAAGTGTGCCGCTGCATAAAACCTCTGGCGATAAAGTGACGGGCGGCTCGGTTAATCTCGATGGTCGGCTGGAGTTCGAGGCCAGCGCCTTAGGTGCAGAATCCACCTTGTCAAAAATTATCCGCCTGGTAGAGCAGGCTCAGGGCGCGAAAGCACCAGTGCAAGCCCTGGTGGATAAGATAAGCAGTATCTTTGTACCGGTAGTATTACTGGTCGCCTTAGCCACCGTGCTGATTTGGGGTCTGGCGTTTGCCGATTGGCAGCAAGGTATTCTTAATGCAGTAGCGGTATTGGTTATAGCCTGTCCCTGTGCTTTGGGTCTGGCCACTCCGGCGGCCATTATGGCCGGTACCGGCACAGCGGCGCGCCAGGGTATTTTGGTGAAAGATGCTGTCGCGCTGGAGCAGGCGACAAAAATTGATTATGTGGTGTTTGATAAAACCGGCACCCTCACCGAGGGTAAACCCGTATTAACGCAGCTGAATGCGCTTAACAACGAAACTGAGTTGGCCGCACTGGCCTATGCGTTATCACAGTACAGCGAACACCCACTGGCCAAAGCAATTGTTAGCTATGCTATCAACCACAATGTCGATTTATTGGCAGTATCGGATTTTGCTGTAGTGGCCGGAAAAGGCGTGAAAGCTAACGTCAAAGGCCGTGCGGTAATGCTGGGCTCAGGTAGCTGGATGAGAGAGATGGGGCTGACATTACCGCAAGACCTTATCGCAGTGCCGGGCGCCTCGGTATCCTGGCTGGCAGAGAAAACTGCTCAGGGCACGACATTACTCGGTTTGCTGTGTTTTGCCGATAAAGCCAAAGCCCAGGCAAAAAATGCGGTACATAAATTACAAGCTGCCGGTATTCAGGTTGCCATGTTAACGGGTGATTCAGCGGCCAGCGCCGAGTATGTTGCCAAAGAGCTGGGGCTGGATAACTTTAACGCCGAAGTGCTGCCGCAGGGTAAAGCACAAGCCGTAGCGGCCTATCAGCAGCAAGGCTATAAAGTAGCGATGGTGGGCGATGGCATTAATGATGCCCCTGCTTTGGCTCAAGCTGACTTAGGTATCGCGATGGCAACAGGTACCGATGTTGCGGTCAGTGCGTCTGCATTTACGCTGATGCGTGGCGACCCGGAACTGGTTGCGACAGCACTGCTGCTCGCCAGTGCAACCTACCGTAATATTCAGCAAAATTTGTTCTGGGCTTTTGCCTTTAACACCATTGGTATTCCACTGGCCGCACTGGGTTTTTTAAACCCGGTTATCGCCGGTGCTGCCATGGCCTGTAGCAGTGTGCTGGTGGTAACCAATGCCCTGCGTTTGCAACGCATGTCTTTTTAACAAGGAGCAGCAAATGGCGACCTTACTGACCATTGGTGATGCGGCAAAAGAGAGTGGCTTAAGCGCCAAAATGATCCGGCACTATGAGCAATCCGGTTTGCTGAGAAAATCACCACGCACTGATGCCGGTTACCGGCTTTACAACAGTGAGCAAATTAACCAGCTACGTTTTATTCGTCAGGCACGCAACCTGGGGTTTTCGTTACACGATATCCAGTCGCTGCTGGCATTATGGCAAGACCCACAGCGTGAAAGCCGGGTGGTAAAACAGCTGGCTCAGCAACACCTGGATGAAATTGCCGGCAAAATTGCCGAGCTGCAGCATATGCAGCAGGTGCTGACGGCGCTGGCCGACAGCTGCCGGGGCGATGGCAGCCCACATTGCCATATCTTGCAGCAACTGGCGAAACCCGGCTGACATTATCGTGCTTCAATAAAAAAACACCACTTTAAAAGTGGTGTTTTTTTAAGCGCCTATTATTGGCTACTGCATCGAAGCATCGCTGATGTGGGCGTAGACGCTGGCGCTGCCATCTTTGTTTAGCAGCAGAATGTCGTACGGCATAAAGCGGTCTTCGACCTCCATGCCCGGTGAGCCGAGCGGCATCGCCGGTACACTCAGGCCAATCGCATCCGGATGCGACTCAGCGAGGAATTGCCGGATGTATTTAGCAGGGATATGGCCTTCAAAAGCATAGCCCTGCTCCGATACGGCGGTGTGACAGGAATAATACTGTGGTGAGATACCGTAGCGGGCTTTAATGCCACTTAAATCATCATAATTTTTCGTGTGTGCAACCACTCCCTGCTGTTCAAGGTGCAATACCCACTTTTTACAGCAACCGCAGCTTGGCGTTTTGTATACCGTGAGGGTTAGTGCTGCCGCATTGCCAGCACTGTCGGACAAAGCTGTAGTTTCCGGTTTAGCCGGGCCGGCGTCTTTACAACCAGCCAATAGCGCAGTGGCTGCCAGCATTGCCGCTATCAGAGTTAACTTCATAGTGCTCTCCCGCTGTTGCCTTAGTGCGACCAGTGCACATGCACGATCTTCCAACCGTCGCCGTTATCTACCAGCACCAGCGTTTCTTTACTGATAACGTCAACCGGCTTGCCTTTATAGTCGCCAGTCAGTTGGCTGCGGCTAACCGAATAGGCCACCTTGCCCAGCACCTTGGTCTGATGTTCCAGCGCCTCTACCTGTACCGCCGCCATAAATTTCATATCGGCCAGCATATGGTGACTGGCATACTCATCTGCCGAGCGCTCTACGCCATTACCTTCGACAATCAGTACGTCATCTGCCAGCATGGCGCGGGCAGCATTGGCATCACCAGCGCGTAACGCCTGATGAAACGCTTTTACCGCCTGAGCGGCAGCGGTGCTTTCGCCGACAAACAAGGCCGGGGCGGCATGCTTTTCATTGCCGTGCGCCTGCACACTAACGGGGCATAGCAACGCCAGGCCCAGGCTGATGGCAGAAAAGGTTTGAATTTTATTGCGAAACATATTAGGTATCCTGTTGTAATTATTAGAATAAAGCAGGCTTAATGTGCTAAGCCCACCACAGTGGTAAAGCTGCTGCTGGTTGCCAGAACCAATAGCGCCAACAGCATTTCGATAAAAATAGACCGTGCCAGCAAGCGGCTGTTCTGATGCTTCGCCAGCGCGTTGACCAGCTTAAATTTATGCCAGGCGGCCAGCAGTAACATGGCCGCGACCAACATCAGCTTAAACAGCAGCAAACGGCCATAATCGGTTACAAACAACTGGCTAAGTGGGTCAAGCAGTTGCAGTAAGATCAACACGCCACAGCTGATAAGCAATACCAGCAGATAAAGCGCAACCTGACCGAACTGCTGCATCAGCGCCAGCAGCCTGTCTGGTGCCAAGCGGTAACAGCTTTGCCACAGCGGCAGCAAGGAGCCTACCCAGGCCGCTATTGCCAGCACATGCAGCGTCAGTAACAACTGCCACAGGCCTGCCAAACTGGCCACATGGCCGGTTTGGCTGAAACTGCCGGCCAGCAAAAACGCAGCCAGGCTAACAAGCGCAATGCTCACCGTGTTGCCGCTGTGTTTAACGCGCCGGGCCCAAAGCCACAGCGCTGCATAACCGCATAACCATAAAAGCAGCTGGGTGCGCATTGCCGATTGCCAAACCATCTGTAGCATCAGCCTGTCGGCCATGCCAGCTACGCCTGTTTCGGCCAGCGCACCAGCCTGCAGCGGCAGATACAGTAACGCCAGCACCATACCTGCGGCCGACCACCCCAGTACAAGGCGTTTTAACCACAGCCGAAAGGCAAGGCTATCAGACGGTGGCTGAGCCAGCGCCGGCAACTGCAGCAAAAACGCCGCACCAATACTGCCGCTAACCGCTAAATAACTCAGCAGCTTGTGGGCGAATAAGGCTAATACCCAGGTATCGCTAAACATCGCCAATCTCAAGCCATCTAGTGCTGATGCGCGTGCGCGCTATCAGCTTTCACCCCGGCGTCAGCGCCGGCGTGGAGCATAAAACTGAAATCACCTTTCATTTTATGACCGTCTTCGCCCAAACCTACCCAGTTAACCTGATAACTACCGATCTCCAGCACTGGCAACGGCCAGCTAAACTGCGTGGCGACAGCGGTGGGCGTAAAGCCAAAATCGACAGTGTTACCGTTATCGTGCAACAGCGTGACTTTCGTCAGCCGGATCGGGCCACTAAAGCTGATACTGAGTACATCCGGTGCCTGCATTAGCATGGCGTTATCCGCCGGCACCGAGCCGCTTTGTTTAACATGCGCCAGCACAGGCCCGGCAAACGCCAAACAGAGCAGAGTAAGCAGCGGGATTAATTTTTTCATGTTGATCACCTTATTTATTAAAACCCTGATCTATTAAAACCAGAAACGCACACCGGCAACCCAGGATGTTTCTGCTGTCGATGCATCCTGCAGGCGGGCAAAATCTGCCGTGTTACCATATTTGTTATGCCACTCTACCCCGACATAGGGTGCGAACTGGCGGGAGAATTCATAGCGCAGCCGAAGCCCTGCCCCCAGTGAAGACAGGCCTTTACCCAGCTGATTGACCTCATCGTCTTTGCCATAGGCTGTCAGCTCCGCCCGGGCCTGCAGGATCAGGCGCTGCGTTAACAGCAGCTCATATTCCGCTTCGGCACTTAACGCGGTGCGACCACCAGTGCCCAGATAAACCGTGACATCCACTTCAAACCAGTACGGCGCCAAACCCTGCACACCCAATGCTAACCACTGCCGGTTGGTGCCATCGGCAACCTGATCCAGGCGCAGCCCAAGCTGACCATCCCAATAGGCTGCTATCGCGTGGCTCCATAACAGCTCGGTGCTGCTCTCTTCCAGCTTGCCGTCACTGACTTCAGCTTCGGTTTTCAGCACCAACCGATCATAGGTCGTACCATACCAGGCTTGCAGCTCCAGTTCGCCAGCTTCACTGTCGGCATTGTATTCCAGCCGATCGCCCAGCACGGACCACTGTGGATGTTCAACGCCGTGCTTTAAATGGCGTGAATCGGCCATGCCATAGGGCCCGTCAGTCAGGGTGTAGCCGTTGGAGTAGGCATGTGGATCGCGGGCATTAGCCGGCGCCTTACCGCCTTGCATCTGCATATCGGCATGGTTCATCGTGCTGTGATCCATACTGCTGTGATCCACGGCCTGCTCAGCATGGGTCATTTCACTATGGTTCATCTCGGTATGATCCATTTTGCTATGGTCCACTTCGCTGTGGTCCATCTGGCTATGGTCTACGGCCTGCTCAGCGTGGCCCATTTTACTGTGGTCCATGCCGCTATGATCCATCTGACTGTGATCCATGTCACTAGGGTTCGTCTGGCTATGGTCAACCGCCTGCTCAGCGTGGTTCATCTTGCTATGATCCATTTTGCCGTGGTCCATTTTGCTGTGGTCCATGCCACTGTGCGTTGGTACCGGCGGTTTCTCAGTGGCGTTCTGCGCTGCCACGCCAGGGCTGAGCGCCACAGTACAGGCCAGCGCCAGCAGCGACAAGGTTAGCGTTACGTTGGCTGTTTTCATGACACCACCACTTCTCTGAACATACCCGCATCCATATGGAACAATAAATGACAATGCCAGGCCCAGCGCCCGACATCATGCGGCGTGGTTAAAAAGCTGATGCGCTGCGCCGGTTGCACCGGAATGGTATGGCGGCGTACCTGTACGGCACCGTTGTCACTTTCCAGATCACTCCACATACCGTGCAAATGCATCGGGTGGGTCATCATGGTGTCGTTTTGCAAGATCACCCGGATACGCTGATTGTGCTTCATATGCACCGGTGTGCTTTTACTGAACTCTAAGCCATCGAATGACCAGGTGTAGCGCTCCATATTGCCGGTCAGATGCAGCTCAATTTCCGCCTCCGGGCCGCCCGGCTCAATAATACCGTCCAGCGAATGTAAATCGGCCAGGGTCAGCGCGCGCCGCCCGGTATTGCGCAAACCAATGCCCGGATCGTCCAGGTTGGTTCTTGGCATATCCACCCGCATATCCACCGACGGGCCATACTCGGTGCTGGCATGACGCACAGTTGAACTGGCTTTGGCATAAGGCACCGCCGGGCCATGCTGACTGTGATCGATAGCCATAGCACCATGCTGGCTATGATCTTCCGCGCCATTGCCGTGCGCCATCGCGCTGTGGCCGTGGCTGTGGCTGTCGCTTGCGCCATGGTTCATATTACCCATCATGTCAGCCATCGTCAGCCACTCCACCGGATCCAGTGTCGGCACCGGGGCGTGCAAGCCCTCGGCCACGGCCAGGGTACCGCGGGCATAGCCACTGCGGTCCATACTCTGGGCGAAAATGGTGTATGCATCCGCTTGTGGCGACACGATAACATCATAGGTTTCGCCCGGGCCAAAGCGGAATTCATCCACCGTCACCGGGTGCACATTCTGGCCGTCAGCCTGCACCACGGTCATTTTCAGCTCGGGAATACGCACATCAAAAAAGCTGTTGCTGGAGCCATTGATAAACCGCAGCCGCACGCGCTCACCGCGCTTAAATAAACCGCGCCAGTTGGCCAGCGGTGTGCTGCCATTCATTAAGAAGGTTAAGACAGCGGCTGACAAATCCGCTAAATCGGTTGGATTCATGCGCATTTGCTGCCACATCTGCCGTTTTGCCAGCGCCGCGTCCAGCCCTCTGTCAGTGATATCGCGCAGCATGTCCTGCACTGTTGGCTGATTAAAATTGTACAAATCACTTTGCACTTTTAATTTGCGAAACACCGTATGTGGATCTTCATCGGTCCAGTCTGACAGCTGCACCACATATTCGCGATCGGCGGCAATTACATCCTGCGCTTTGGGTTCAATGATCAGCGCGCCATACATGCCGGTCATTTCCTGAAAGCCACTGTGCGAGTGATACCAGTACGTGCCGCTTTGCTTTAACGTAAAACGATAGACAAAGGTTTCGCCGGGCATAATGCCTCTGAAGCTCATGCCGGGTACGCCGTCCATCTGGTAGGGTAAAATAATACCGTGCCAGTGAATTGAGCTGGGCACCGACAAGGTATTGGTTACCCGTATGGTGACCTCATCGCCTTCGCGCAAGCGTAAGGTCGGTGCCGGTATCGAACCATTGATGGTGGTGGCTTTACGGACCACGCCGGTAAAATTTACCAGCGCTTCGCCGATGGTTAAATCAATCACGTTACCGCTGAGCTCAGTGGCATAGCCGGTAAAGGCATTATCTTTAAAGGCGCTACCCGCCCTGACGATATGCGGAAAAGTGGCCAGCACGCCGCCCACCGCCAGCCCCTGCACAAACCGGCGCCGTGAAACCGATACCGGCATCATGGTGTTAGCCTTTATCATCTGCAACCTCCAATACTCTCTATATGATATGCGTAGCAGTGTAGAGGACGAAACTGTCAGCAGCATGACCTGAACATGACAAAGTTGTAATCTTGCTGTCATGTTGCTGTTTGGCGGTTTATGGTCTAATACTGCCAAAGCTATGTTTGGAGATGGCAAGATGCGTTTGCTGATTGTGGAAGATGAACAAAAAACCGGTGACTATCTGAAGCAAGGCCTGAGCGAAGCCGGTTTTCAGGTGTCACTGGTCAGAAATGGCCTGGATGGCCATCATCTGGCGATGACAGAAGATTTCGATTTAATCATGCTGGATGTGATGCTGCCGGACGTCAGCGGCTTTCGCATTGTGCAGGCGCTAAGAGAAAACCATAACCACACGCCGGTACTGTTTCTGTCGGCCCGCGACAGTGTCGACGACCGGGTAAAAGGCCTGGAGCTTGGCGCCGACGACTACCTGATCAAACCCTTTGCTTTCTCTGAAGTGCTGGCCCGGGTCAGAACCCTGCTACGGCGTGGTCAGGCCGTACCGCAGTCAGAATTATTGCAGGTCGCCGATTTACAACTGGATATCGCCAAGCGTAAAGCCAGCCGCAGCGGCGCCAAAATAACATTGAGTAATCAGGAATTTAGCTTGCTTGAGCTGCTGATGCGCCGCCGCGGCGAAGTACTGCCACGCTCGCTTATCGCCTCGCAGGTGTGGGATATGAATTTTGACAGCGACACCAATGTTATCGATGTAGCTATCCGCCGCTTGCGCGCCAAAATTGATGATGGCGTTGCGGCAAAACTGATCCACACCGTGCGCGGTATGGGCTATAAACTGGACGATGAGCAAACTGATGCATAAAGCTGGCAAACGCCCTCTCTCGATCACCGTTCGCGTGGTACTTTTTGTCGCGCTAACCATTTCGATTTGCCTGTTCTTCGTGCAGCAATTACTGCTCAGCTCAGTCGAACATCACTTTATCGAGCAGGACGCCGACGAATTAGCCGTGATCCTGCACGCGGTTGAGCACACGCTGACTACCGCTCAGGACGGCCAGCAACAGCCGGCACAGACGCTGGCCAAAGCGGTATCGGGCCATCACGGTGTTTACTATCAGGTGATGGATAGCCAAAACCGCTTACTGTACCGCAATGCCGACGTTGACTTAAGCCTGCTGGCTGCCAACACCCCGGCCAGCGCCGACTACAATGCCAAAACCATCCACCACTGGCAGCTGGACGGCAAAGCCTATCGCGGTGTGTTCAGCCGCCTGACCACGGCAGATCAGCACTATAAGGTAATTGCTGCTATTGATATCAGTTTTCATACCCATTTCTTGGCGCAGTTACAGCGCAGCCTGGGGCTGATTTTACTCGGCTCTGCACTGCTCACCTTGCTGGCGGCCTGGCTGGCGGTGCATCAGGGGTTGAATCCACTCAGAGGCCTTAGCGAACAAATGCGTGATATTCAAACCAGTAAACTGGATATTCGCTTGTCCCCGGGCGAGGTCCCGACCGAACTGCGCCACATGGTGCAGTCTTTTAATCTGATGTTAGATCGGCTGGAGCAGGGGTTTACCAAGCTGTCGCACTTTAGTGCCGACATCGCCCACGAGCTGCGCACGCCGCTGACCAATATGATCACGCAAACGCAGGTCAGCTTATCGCGCGCGCGCAGCGCCGACGAGTACCAGAATCTGCTGTTCTCCAATCTGGAAGAGCTGGAGCGGCTGAATAAAATGATTAGCGATATGCTGTGGCTGGCCAAAAGTGACAATGGCCTGTTAACACTGCAAAAGCAGCCGCTGGAGATAAAGCAGGAAGTGGCCGCAATTTTCAACTTTTTCGAAGCCTGGGCGGCAGAAAGTCAGGTTGGCCTTAGCTATCACGGTGCCAATATTATTGTGCAGGCAGATCGCACCTTGCTGCGCCACTCCCTGACCAATTTATTATCCAATGCGCTTAGGTATACCCCGCCCGGCGAAACCATTACCGTCAGCACCACCGCAGCAGCCGACAGCACCACCATCACGGTAGAAAACCCGGGCCAGCCGATCCCGCCACAGCATTTGCCGTTTTTATTCGATCGCTTCTATCGTGCTGACGCCTCGCGCCAACGCCAGATAGAAGGCTCGGGTTTGGGCCTAGCCATTACCAAAGCCATAGTCGATGCTCATCAGGGCCAGTTAAGCGTCGAATCAGATGCGCGCTCTACCCGCTTTAGCATCAGGCTTAAACTGGCGTGACGTCGGTTAAACTCACCGCGGTGCTATGCGGTATTAGCCAAGTAACATCCACAGCGCCACGCCAAACATCAGGCTGGCGCCGATGCGGTTTAAATACTGCACCCGGTTAGTTTTACTAAAAAACAGCGCCAAAGCTTTGCCGCCACTGGCGTACAGCAACATAGAGCCAAATTCCAGCAACAGAATAATTGCCACTAACACCAGCAACTGCGGCCAGAATGCCAGCTGGCTATCGATAAAGGGCGGCAGCAGCGCCATATGAAACGCCCAGCCTTTGGGGTTAGACACTGCCGTAATAAAGCCCTGACTAAACAAGGTTCGCCGCGGTAGCAACACCGGCGCTGTGCCCAGCTGCGGCACCGCCAGTTTGCCTTTGGCGCGCCACATTTGGATGCCAATATAAGTTAGATAGGCGGCACCAAGCAGTTTAAACCACTGAAACAGCTCCGGAAACTTCAGCATCAGAGCGGCTACGCCTAATACCGCCGCCATGGCAACTAAACCCACGCCCAGCATCTCGCCCCACATCATCCAGAAGGTACGACGCACGCCCTGACTCATCCCCAAGGTCATGGCCAGCGTCATACACATACCTGGCGTCACAGAAACAAATAAAAAGGTGGGAATAAAAGCGCCCAATAATGTCAGATTAACCATAAGTACCCCGGTAGACTCACCGCTTATTCTGGCGACTTCTACTTATTGCAGAAATAGCTAAACTAACTTTTAGATTATCCTGGTCAACCGCACGCCTCCTTTTGCAGTTAAAACAGCGCCAGAAAAGCAAAATCTAACCGGCAAGCGTCATCCAGCCCCAGACTGGCGCCCGCTTCCTGATCGCTGTTATGCTAGCGCTACTTTGACTGATGCAGATTGAAATCCCTGATGAAAATAGTGGTAAGAAGTTTATTAAAAGGCCTGGCGATTGTACTGCCGTTAATTATTACTATCGAGCTGCTGCGCTGGTTGCTGAACCTGGTAGAGGGCAGCCTGGCCCCGGCACTGCAATGGGTGCTGCCAAGCCACTGGTATCTGCCTGGCATGGCGATACTCAGCTTTATGCTGTTGTGTATTGCTATCGGTTACAGTTCACGCTGGAAGGGTTTTAATTGGTTGTGGCAACTGCCGGGGAAGGTGTTACTGAAACTGCCGGGCACCAAACAAATTTACGGCATGCTGCAGGATATTATCGATTTAATGGCAGGTAAAAACTTTGCCGATGGCTCGGTAGTCATGCTAAAACTGCCACCCTCAGATATTGAACTGATTGGCATTATTACCAAACAAGGCGGTCAGAGTGATGATCGCATGTCGGCGCTGATGCAGGACGATCAAATTGCGGTATTTATTCCGATGGCCTACAACGTTGGCGGTTACACCGTTATCGTACCGCGTAGCTGTACCCGTAATGTTGATATGAAACCGGCCGAAGCGCTGCAGCTGGTATTAAGCGGTGGTTTAGGCAGCAACAAAGCGCCCGGTCATCGTCAGCAGTGAACCAAACGCTATAGCCCCCGTTACTTCGTCAAACACGCAGCAAAATCCGTTGCATGTAGAAGCCACCTTACGGTGGCTTTTTCCTTAGGCGCTGTGGCAGCTGTTCGCCGGATTACAGCAGCTGGCTTTGACTTCTGTCGCCGGATATCCCGCCTCTGTTAAGACCTCAATTACCTCTGCAGAGCTCAGTTCCGTGCTGAGCTGCAGCGTTTTGTCGGTCAGGTTAGTCTGTATTTTTGCATCACCATCTGCTGTGAGGATGGCTTTGGTGACCATGCTAACGCAGTGGCCACATGTCATGTCAGCGATATGGAATTTCATGGTGTTTCTCTCCTGTGGTGTGTTCATGACACAAGCTAATGCTTGCCACTGTGGTACAGTCAAGCCGCTATTTTAAATTTTGGGTATACGGATTTAATGGTTGATGGGGCACCTTCACCCCATCAATCTGATACCACCCTCAGATGGTTGATAGATCGACTCCGTAGTTGAGTTCCTCTGCGAAGTCCGGCAGTCCGTAACCGATGGTTTTCTTGTAGAAAAGAGAGACCTTCGCAGTCGGTGCCTTCTTCTTGTGCTTCGTGGTGTAGAGCATTCGTGCCCGCATCACCTCGAAGGAGTAACCGCGCCCTTCACGGTTCTTGTCCTTGGCCAGTCGGTTGATGGACTCCGTGTAAGCGTTGGTGACGGGCATGTCCGTCTCGAAGTAGGTCATGGTCTCTTCGCGCCAGTTTCCCACTGCCCTGACCAGATCGCTCCAGACTTCCTTTTGGCCCTTCGGGATGGTGGCTATCCACTCGTCCAGGGCGGCTTCTGCCTGGAGCCGTGTGGTGGCGTCCCAGATGCCGTAGAAGCGCTCCTTGTGCTCGTAGGCGGCCAGCAGTTGCGGGAACGCGCCTGTCCAAGTCTCCATGATGAGGCGCTCCCGGTCTGAGACTTCGTGAGCGCGTTTCAGCAGGATTTTCCGGTCTCCCTTGAGAGTCCGGCTCTGGGACGGTTTCAGCTCCTTTCTGAGGCCCTTGCGCACTCTCTCTAGGGCATCGTTGGCCATGCGCACCACATGGAACTTATCGACCACGATACGGGCCTGGGACAGCACAGCCTTGACCGCTGCCCGGTAGGGGTTCCACATGTCCATGCTGACGATCTCGACCTTCTGCCGGTCTTTCAGCTTCATCAGGTAGTTGGTCACCACGTCCTGGCGGCGGGTGGCCAGCAGGTCGAGCAGGGTTCGCTCCTCAATGTTGGTCAGAATGCAGCGGTAGCGCTTGTTCAGGTAGGGGTCGTCTCAGAATTCGGAAAATAAAGCACGCTAAGGCGTAGTCACCCCGTGACTCCCCCGCGCCGATGCAGCGAGCTTCGTTCCGTCTTGCAGTGACACAATCAGCGGGCAGGAAACGTTCCCTTTCCGCGCATG
>NZ_JANUEM010000001.1 GCF_024809855.1 Rheinheimera pacifica | reverse complement strand
AGAAAAGGCCTCATCTGGCCTTAAAATACAAAACGCCCGATGAAGTTCACCGGGCGTTTTAAACTGAAATAAGTGTCAACTTACTTCAGGACTAGCCAAAATTAATGATTCTCCCTTGGGTTCCAAGGATTCAGGACTTCCTAAGACCGTCAGTCCTTTTATCGTCAGTCTGACTCTCCAATAGTAACCATGCTGATGATTAGGGTCTGGTAGGTATCTAATGAAACCTTCTTCAGAAAGAAAGGTAAGCACATCGTCAATCATGGTGCCAATTTCCCAAATTTCTTCAGTTTCGTTAAGCAGCTAAAAGTGGGGGGCTTAAGGAGCCACTTAGGTCTAGAAAGAGCATAAATTGATTGTGGTAATTATCAATAAAAGGAAATGCTTTATGAACTTTGGTGCAATATTAGTATTTTTATCTGCTCTGAAAATCGGTAAGAATAGATTCAGATTCTGTAGTCTGCTGATTTTAATTTTTGCTTTGGTCAGTCAATATTTTATTCTTCAAGGCATAGTTTGGCCTGCTGTACGATTTATTTACAATCTAATGCCTGCGTTTTTAGCAGGCGAAGTAACTGCATTTGTTGTAATGGTGTTGTTAGCAAATGTGATTTGGTTCGCTTTTAAAAGTCGGAGAGTTTTGCGTGAAGTTGCGGAGCTGATCAAGTTGGCTTTTTAGCGCTAAAAAGAATAGGGTGTTGGTAGCACAGAACTAAAGTGGATCAGAAGAAGTAACGTAAGTGCTTGATAAATGGTGGCCCCAGCTGGACTCGAACCAGCGACCGATCGATTATGAGTCGAGCGCTCTAACCAACTGAGCTATGGGGCCATATAAAACTTTCTAAACAGCTGACAGGGTACATCCTGTAGCTTCATTCCGGCTCGACCATCCACGGTCTCGCCTTCGTGTCTTTCGGTGTGACGTTAAGTCACCCCTCATCGCCTTGCGGCGACCTCCCCTCAGCCAACTGAGCTATGGGGCCATGTGTAGCATTTCGCTATTGAAGCTATTAGCTGTAAAGCGGCAGGCAGTATAAAAACTTTTACCGGGTTTGTCATCCGGCTTGTTAGGCTAAGTGTGGTTAATTGCTGCTTTTTTAGGCTTAAAACGGGCTTTAATAATAAAGGCGCCTGTCGGCGCCTTTATCTTTAGCATTAACTTACTCGTCCAGGAAGCTTTTTAATACTTCTGAGCGAGACGGGTGGCGCAGTTTACGCAGGGCTTTGGCTTCGATCTGACGAATACGCTCACGCGTTACGTCAAATTGTTTGCCTACTTCTTCCAGCGTGTGGTCGGTATTCATATCAATACCAAAGCGCATACGCAGTACCTTGGCTTCGCGTGCAGTTAAACCGGCTAATACTTCGTTGGTGGCGTTTTTCAGGCTTTCCATGGTGGCCGAATCCAGCGGTGATTCACCTGTGCTATCTTCGATAAAGTCACCCAGATGTGAATCTTCGTCATCACCAATAGGTGTTTCCATTGAAATCGGCTCTTTGGCGATTTTCAGCACCTTGCGGATTTTATCTTCAGGCATTTGCATGCGCTCGGATAATTCTTCCGGTGATGGCTCGCGGCCCATTTCCTGCAGCATCTGCCGGGAAATGCGGTTTAACTTGTTGATGGTTTCAATCATGTGCACCGGAATACGGATTGTGCGGGCCTGATCCGCAATTGAGCGGGTAATGGCCTGACGGATCCACCAGGTGGCATAGGTTGAAAACTTGTAACCACGACGGTATTCAAATTTATCTACCGCTTTCATCAAGCCGATGTTACCTTCCTGAATTAAATCAAGGAATTGCAAACCACGGTTGGTGTACTTTTTCGCGATAGAAATAACCAGACGTAAGTTGGCTTCTACCATTTCTTTTTTCGCACGGCGGGCTTTGGCTTCGCCGATAGACATACGGCGGTTAATATCTTTAATTTTAAAGATACTTAAGCCGGTTTCTTCTTCAATTTTCTTCAGTTTTTCAATGCTGCGAACCAGCTCTTCTTTATGCTCGTCCAGTTTGGCTGAGTACGGCTTATTGCCGGCGATTTCAGCATCCAACCAGGCGGTAGAAGTTTCAAAGCCGGTGAAGGCTTTGACGAAGTTTTTCTTCGGCATTTTGGCGTATTCAACACAGTGCTTCATCACAATGCGTTCTTGCACCCGTACACGGTCCATCATTTCGCGCATGTTTTTAACCAGGCGATCGAACTGTTTTGGTACCAGGCGGAAGCAGCGGAATACTTCGCTTAATTTTTCGATTTCTACTTTTGTGGTGGCGTGTTCACGGCCGTTCTTCACGATAGAGTTACGGGTAACATCGTACTGGGTACGCAGTTCGCCGAATTTTTGCCGTGCCATTTCCGGATCCGGGCCGCTATCACCGTCGTCAGCATCAGCGTCGCCGTCTTCATCGTCGTCATCGCTGTCGTCATCGTCTAGCTTGTCTTCTGGTACGTCTGAGCCAATATGGCTGCCAACGATAGGGGCTTCGTCGATATCGTTCGGATCAATAAAAGCGGTAACAATGTCGCTTAAGCGAATTTCTTCGGCTTCATACTTGTCCCACTGTTCCAGCAGGTAAGTAATGGCTTCAGGGTATTCAGCAACGGAGCTTTGTACCGTGTTGATGCCGTCTTCAATCCGTTTGGCGATGTCAATTTCGCCTTCGCGGGTTAACAGTTCAACGGTGCCCATTTCACGCATGTACATCCGTACCGGGTCGGTAGTGCGGCCCAGTTCTTTGTCCACGCTGACTAAAGCTTGTGCCGCTTCTTCCACGGCGTCTTCATCTGTGGTGGCATCGGTCATGATCAGATCGTCGGCATCCGGTGCGGTTTCAAACACCTGGATCCCCATGTCATTGATCATGCGGATAATGTCTTCTATCTGATCTGAATCGATAATGTCTTGCGGCAGGTGATCATTCACCTCAGCAAAGGTAAGATAACCTTGCTCTTTACCTTTAATGATCAGGAGTTTTAGCTGCGACTGAGGATTTTGCTCCATAGAGACTTATCTTCCACCAATTTGATTAATGTAAAATTGCGAACTAGCGATTATAACAAAGCGCGGCTTTTCTAGCCAGCCGCATTAGTTCGCAAGCTTTGGTTTTTTGCTTTTCAGCGCTTGCAGCAGCAGTTTGTATTCGTGCCATTCGGCTTTACTCAGTTGCTGCAGTTTATCTTTCCGTTCCAGGGCTTCCAGCCGTTGTTGTAAATACTGATCTTCAATTGAATGAAAAGTATCGACAAATTCCTGTGACAATTGTTCCGGTTCGATCTGGTGATCCCAGGCGGCCAATGTCATTAAAATGCTGTGTTCGGGCAAATCGCGCCACTGTTCTATCAGTTGCGCGGTGGTTAAATCCGGTTGTTGTTGCAGCCGTTGCTGCAGTGCCAGTAACAAGCCTATGCCGGGAATATTAGCTTCGCCAAGCTCTGGCGCATCCGGCATTACATTAGCTAAATTGGGGTACTGCAGTAATAAACCAATAGCGCGGCGCATCGGTGTTATTTTCATCGCCGCCGGTTTTACCCGGTTGGCTGCCCGGTGTACCGCAGCTTTGGTGCGCTCACGCGGTTTACCCAGCAGGTTAGCCAGTTTGTCGCTTAAGCTGTCACGGTAAAATTCGCTCGGTATCTGTTTAATTAATTCTGCTGCTTTTACTGACAATGCTGATTTACCGGCATCAGTGGCCGGGTCAAACTCCTGTACCAGATGCTCAAAAAAGTACTGGTTTAGCGGCATAGCATTGGCGATGCGCTGTAAAAACGCGTCTTTGCCTTCTTTTTGTACTAATGAATCCGGGTCTTCACCGTCAGGTAAAAACACAAAATTTAACTCTACACCGTCTTTTAATTGCGGCAGTGCACTTTGTAATGCCCGCCAGGCGGCATCACGCCCGGCGCGGTCTCCATCGTAACAACACACTACCTTGGGGGTGTAGCGAAACAGCGTATGCATATGATCCGACGTTGTGGCGGTGCCCAAACAGGCGACAGCAAAGCGGATATCATGTTCGGCCAGTGCTACTACATCCATATAGCCTTCAACCACCAGTATTTGCTCTACATGGCCGGGTTGCTGGCGCACTTCGTACAAACCATACAGCTCACGGCCTTTGTGAAACAGGCGGCTTTCCGGTGAATTTAAATACTTTGGCGTACCTTCGCCCAGTACGCGGCCACCAAAGGCAATAACCCGGCCGCGTTTATCACGGATCGGAAACATTAACCGTTCGCGGAAAAAGTCATACTCGCGGCCGTTGTCGTTGCGGTTTATCAGCCGCAGTTCAAATAACTGATCGCGCAGTGTTTTATGGTTGGCCGGGCTTAAGTGTTTTAGCAGGTTATCCCAGCCATCCGGTGCGTAACCAATGGCAAAATCGGCCAGAGTTTTTGCACTCAGGCCGCGTTTGGCCACATACTGCTGCACCATCGCAGCATTAGCGTGGCTTTGCAGCTGTTGCTGATAAAACCCGGCGGACTGCTGCATTAAATGGTAGTCGTCAGCCTGGGCTGCAGGGCGGTTTTTAACGGCGCCTTGCTCGCGCGGCACTTCAAGGTGGTGTTGCTGCGCCAGCTCTTCAATGGCTTCAACAAATTCGAGTTGTTCAAATTCCATCATAAAGCTGATGGCATTGCCGTGCGCACCACAGCCAAAGCAGTGGTAAAACTGTTTATCCGGGCTAACGGTAAAAGAGGGTGATTTTTCGCTATGGAACGGGCAGCAGGCGGCGTAGTTTCTACCGGCTTTTTTTAGCGGTACGCGCTGGTCAATCAGTTCAACAATGTCGGTACGGGCCAACAACTCGTCGATAAACTGTCTTGGGATTTGTCCTGCCACCTTTTTCCTTCGGCGTTATTCAGAAAAAGACAAACCGTGCCTTGCGGGCACGGTATGCAGATGTCAACTTTGCGCTGTTACGCCGGGCTTTATTTATGCTGAGAAAGCATGCTGTTATTACAGCGGGGCTGGCAAACATAAGGCACAGCCAAAGCACCGGTGTCGCTAAGCAGGTACTATAAGCGCTTAACGCTTAGTACAGCTTGATGCGACGTGCGTTTTCGCGAGACAGCTTCTTAGCATGGCGCTTAACAGCTGCTGCTTTTTTACGCTTACGGATCCAGGTTGGCTTCTCGTAGAATTCTTTAGCGCGTACGTCAGCTAATACACCAGCTTTTTCGCATGAGCGCTTGAAACGACGTAATGCTACGTCAAACGGTTCGTTTTCTTTTACTTTAACAACAGGCATTAAATTCTCACCTCAGGGCCAAATTGGTTATCTGTGAACCAATACGATTAAAAATGGTGCGGCATTTTACGCAAAAAGACAGGGTGATGTAAAGCAGTTCTGCGATCTAAATCCGATCCTCTGGCTCTGAGTGAACTGAGCCGGTACAATGGCAGCCATTTTAGCGGATTTGAGACACAGATGCGAGTTTTAGGTATAGAAACATCCTGCGATGAAACCGGTATTGCCGTTTATGACGACAAGCTGGGGTTATTAAGCCATGTACTGTACAGCCAGATCCCACTGCATGCCGATTACGGTGGTGTAGTGCCGGAGCTGGCCTCGCGCGACCATATCCGTAAAACCATACCACTGATTAAACAGGCGTTGCTTGAAGCAAACTGTGCGGCTACTGATATTGATGGCGTGGCTTACACTGCGGGCCCGGGTTTAGCCGGTGCTTTGCTGGTAGGTGCTGCTATTGGCCGTTCGCTGGCAATGGCCTGGGGCAAGCCTGCGCTGGCGGTGCACCATATGGAAGGGCATTTGCTGGCACCGATGCTGGAAGCTAACCCGCCGCAATTTCCATTTTTAGCGCTGTTGGTGTCTGGCGGCCATACTCAGTTGGTGGCGGTTGAAGGTATTGGCCGTTATGAACTGCTAGGCGAATCTATCGATGATGCAGCCGGTGAAGCCTTTGATAAAACCGCCAAACTGATGGGACTGGATTACCCCGGCGGCCCGCTATTAGCAAAGCTGGCCGTGCAGGGTGACAGTAAAAAGTACAAGTTTCCACGGCCAATGACAGACCGGCCGGGGCTTGATTTTAGCTTTAGTGGCTTAAAAACCTCAGCCGCCAATGTGATCGCCAAAGAGGGTAACAGCACGCAGGTGCAGGCTGATATCGCAGCCTCGTTTCAGCAGGCGGTGGTAGACACTCTGGTGATTAAATGCGAGCGGGCGTTGCTGCAAACCGGTTATAAACGCCTGGTGATAGCCGGTGGTGTTAGCGCCAATACGTCGCTGCGTGAACAGTTAGCGCAGTTACTGAAGCGCCACGGCGGTGAGGTATTTTACCCGCGTAAAGAGTTTTGCACCGACAATGGTGCCATGATAGCACTGGCGGGGTATTACCGTTTAGCCGCCGGGCAGCAGCAGGATTTAACGATTGGTGTTACACCACGCTGGCCAATGCAGGACTTGCCAGCGGTTTAATGGTTTTAGCATCTGGTCAGGAGTGGGGCTTCGGTTGCAACTCCCGCTCTGGCTCGCCACAGCAACTCACAAATGCTTACGCATTTGTTCAGACACTCTGTGGCGCCCATATCGGGATTCCAACCTCGCTTTATCAGTCAGGTGAGGGGTTACTCTTGAATCCGCTTGGATTTATCCCACACTTTACTTTCTTTGCCACGATACAGCCGGATAATATTCTCGCGGTGGCGCACAATAATCAGAATACTCAGCATTAACACCGGCACGGTATACAGCGGTTTAATAAACCAGGTGAAAATTGGTGCTAACGTCACGGTTAAAATCGCCGCCAGTGAAGAATAGCCACTGATTGCGACAATAATCAGCCAGCTTGCGATCAGCAAACCGGCTAAATCCAGTCCAATTGGCATCATGGCGCCAAAAGCAGTAGCCACCGCCTTACCACCCTGAAAACCAAAAAATAGCGGGAAAATATGGCCCAGACAGGCGCAGATAGCAATAAGCCCCAGATATAACGGTTCTATTTGCAAAAAGTATGAACCCCACACCGGAATGGTGCCTTTAAGAATATCAAACAACAGCACCAGCACCGCTGGCAGCTTGCCGCCTAAACGCAGTACGTTGGTGGCACCGGGGTTGCCAGAGCCATGTAAGCGGGGATCAGGTAAGCGAAACAGCTTGCTGACCAGCACTGCCGACGAAACGGAGCCACAAAGATAGGCTACCAGCATCATAATTCCAATCAGCGGGGTCATTAAGGCGGTTCCTCAGCACCAGTTTTTACGTTAAGATTGCAGCCTGATTTAAGGCCAGCAGAATATAGGGTTTTAGCGGTTTTGCCTATCCGACCAGCCTACCTGAAACGAGAAATAACGCAATGCGGATGTAACTGAATGGACATAGTTTTTATAAAACAGCTACAAGTAGATACCGTGATCGGCGTTTACGACTGGGAGAAAACCATTCAGCAACGCTTGTTGTTAGATTTAGAGCTGCTGACTGATATCAGCAATGCAGCAAAACAGGATGATATACGCCAAACACTGGATTACGCCGTTATTGCCCAGCGTGTTATAGCGTTAATTACCGCCCAGCCACTGGAGTTGATTGAAACCGTAGCAGAACGTGTGGCGCAGTTACTGCTAAACGAATTTGCCACCACACAGGTTAAAGTGTCGGTGCAAAAGCCCGGCGCACTGGAGAAGGCAGAAATTGTCGGCGTTACCATAGTGCGGAGCCGCAGCTGATGGCGCGCATTTACATCAGTATCGGCAGTAATATTAAACGTAGTTATCATATTCAGGCAGCAGTCAGCGCACTCAGGCAACACTTTGGCCCGCTTACGCTGTCATCAGTGTATGAAAGTGAAGCCGTTGGTTTTGCCGGCAGTGCTTTTTACAATATGGTGGTTGCGGCTGATACCAGCTTATCAATAGCCGATTGCGTTGCTTTATTTAAGCAAATTGAAAATAACTATGGCCGGGACAGAACGGCGGCAAAATTCAGCGGCCGCACTTTGGATCTGGATTTACTGACTTTTGATGATGTGGTGTGTCAGCAACCGGTAGAGCTGCCCCGGGCGGAAATTACAGAAAATGCCTTTGTATTGTGGCCACTGGCGGAAATTGCGCCAGATGTAATGCACCCGCTTACCGGGCTTAGTTATAGTGAGTTGTGGCAACAGTATTCGAAACAACAAAAATTATGGCCGGTGCCATTTAACTGGAGCAAGTAACTGTGAGTACAGTGGAAGTTATTATTCTGGCTATTATTCAGGGCCTGACCGAGTTTTTACCTATTTCTTCTTCTGCCCACCTTATTCTGCCCTCAGCAATGTTTGGCTGGGAAGATCAGGGGCTGGTATTTGATGTTGCCGTACATGTGGGCACCTTATTAGCGGTAATGCTGTATTTTCGCCGGGATATCGCCAATTTAACCGTAGGTTGGGTGCAGTCATTAGGTGGTAAACACAGTACTGACAGCAAACTGGCGTGGTGGGTTATTCTGGCTACTATTCCGGCGGGTTTAGCTGGCTTACTGGCCGCTGATCTGATTGAAACCTTCCTGCGCTCCCCTTATGTTATTGCTATTACTACTATAGTGTTTGGCCTGGCGCTTTGGCTGGCCGATGCGACAGCAAAGCAAATGCAAACTATGGAGCAGTTAACCTGGAAGCAGGCATTGTTGATTGGTATTGCTCAGGCGGTAGCATTAATTCCGGGGACTTCACGCTCTGGTATTACCATGACAGCAGCATTAATGCTGGGCCTGGACAGAGTGAGTGCCGCGCGTTTTTCTTTCTTACTGTCTATTCCGATTATTGTATTAAGCGGTGGTTATCAGGGCAGCAAGCTGCTGGCCGAACCCACCCACTACGATGTGGGCGCTATTTTACTGGGCACAGGGTTGTCTTTTGTCAGCGCCTTTATTTGTATTCACCTGTTTTTAAAGGTCATAGAACGTATGGGCATGTTGCCGTTTGTGATCTACCGGTTGCTTCTGGGTGTGGTGTTACTGGCGGTGCTTGGCAGTGCAGCTTAAGGCGCTTTCTGAGCGTTTGCTTTAGCCGCTTTTATGCTATTTAGCCGGGCTTTTTGTAAGCCTTGCTTTATAGCTTCACCTGTTAAGCCCTGTGCGACCAAATCACGGGCACTGACACTGCGGGCTGCTGTTGCCAGTGTTTGCAGGTAGCTGGCCTGAGGGTACTCCGCCTGTTCAAATCCGGTGCGGCCACGCAGGTCTGCGGTGCAGCACAGTAATAACGCCTCTAACCGATCCGGCTTGCGCCATAAATCTATTGCTTCAAACAGTTTTAATACCGTGCTGCTTTTAAGCTCGCGTGCACGGTGTACCAGTTGATGATATTCACACACCAGCAATGCCAGATCGCGGCAATCATTCGGTACCTTCAGGCGCTGGCACAGCTGCGAGATTAGCGGTAAGCCGGTGTGCTCATGGCCATGATGTGCCGGCCAAAGTTCAGGTCGGGTTACGCCTTTGCCTAAATCATGCACCAGTGCAGCAAAGCGGATATCCAATCTTGGCGATAAGACAGCGGCTTGTTGTAGCACCATTAAGGTATGCACACCGGTATCAATTTCCGGGTGCCACTGTGGTGGCTGCGGTACGCCCCACAATGCCGCCAGTTCCGGCATCAGTGTTTGTAGCGCGCCGGTGTCGTATAACAGCTGAAAATAGGCTTGTGGCGTTTGTTCGCTCAGCGCTTTGGCGGTTTCCTGCCATACGCGTTCGGGTGTCAGCGTGTTTAGCTCGCTACTTAACTGGCGCATTAATATCTGGGTTTCGCTGGCAACGCTAAAGCCTAAATGAGCATAGCGGGCGTAAAAGCGGGCTACACGCAATACACGCAGTGGATCTTCGGCAAAAGCATCTGATACATGGCGCAAAATTTTATGCTTAATGTCGCCGGCACCGCCAAAAGGGTCAACTAGGCTGCCATCATCAGCCTGAGCAATGGCATTGATAGTCAGATCGCGGCGCAGTAAATCTTGTTCCAGGGTGACATCGGGTGCGGCATATACAGTAAAGCCGGTATAGCCTTTACCACTTTTGCGTTCGGTGCGCGCCAGAGCATGTTCTTCTTTAGTTTGCGGGTGCAAAAACACCGGAAAGTCTTTGCCTACCTGCTGATAACCGGCATCCAGCATTTGCTGTGGTGTAGCGCCTACCACTACCCAGTCACGCTCGTGAAACGGGTAATCTAAAAGACTGTCGCGTACTGCACCACCTACCAGATATCGTTGCACCGGCTTTCCTGTTGGCAATTTTTTTGCCATTATACCTGTCGTCTTTCAAAATGCACGGTCGCAACAAATGATGGCGCCCTAACCAGCAGGAAGCAGTATGTATACCGGATTTTTCGGCTTAACCAGTGCCCCATTTTCCATTGCACCTAACCCGGACTTTATGTATTTAAGCCCGCGCCATGCCGAAGCTTTGGCGCACTTGCGTTTTGGGCTGGGAGAGGCCGGAGGTTTTGTGTTGCTTACCGGTGAAGTGGGCACCGGCAAAACCACGGTATCGCGCTGTTTACTGCAGGAGCTGGATGAACGTGCCGAAGTAGCCTTTATTTTAAACCCTACTTTATCTGAGCTGGAGTTGTTGGCGGCTATCTGTGATGAGTTGAAAATCCGCTACAAAAAAACTGATGCCAGCTTAAAACTGCTGGGCGATAAAATAAAAAACCGCTTACTGAAAAACCATGAGGCGGGTAAACACACACTGCTGATTATCGACGAAGCCCAGCATCTGCAACCTGCAGTGCTGGAGCAACTGCGGCTGTTAACTAATTTGGAAACCAATACCCGTAAGTTGCTACAGGTGATTTTAATCGGCCAGCCCGAGCTGCAGCTGTTGTTAAAACGTAACGACTTACGTCAGTTAGCGCAGCGTATTACCGCGCGTTATCATTTGTTGCCTCTTAATCTGGATGAAGTAAACCATTACTTAAAATTCCGCCTGCAGGTTGCCGGGTGCAGCCGGCCGGTATTTAGTGACGGCGCAGTGAAGCGCTTGTATCAGCTAAGCGGCGGTATACCCCGGTTGGTTAACCTGATGGCAGACAGAGCATTGCTGGGGGCTTACAGCCAGCAGCAGGCGATAGTAAGCGATAAGCTGGTAAGCCGGGCTGCCAGTGAAATTTTGCCGTTGTCAGATCAGGTAAGCAAAGCCGCATTACCGCGCTGGTTCTGGCCTGTATTGGGTGTTTGCGCTATAGTGCTGGGCTTTAGCCTGGCACTGATTATTATGCCGTTGCTGCAAAGCCAATAAAGTGAAGTAGAGAAGCTTATGTCAATTTTAATGGAAGCACTGAAACAGCAAAATCAGCACATGCCCGTTGTTGCTGATGGTAGTGCTTTCTGGCGTAAGCTGGCGCTAATATTGGCTTTATTGCTGGCTGGTTGTGTGGGGGCTGCTGCCGCTTACTGGTTTAAGCCACCGGTTAAGACGGAAGCTGCCTCAGTTGAACAGGTAAGCGTTGAGCCAGTTAGCCCTGCGCAGCCGGTTAATATTTTTACTGCACTAAATGAAGCTGGCAACACAGCAATAGCCAGTGCGGCACAAAGCGCTATTGACAGCAAAATTACGCAGGCGATAAAACCGCCGCCAGTGCCGGTAAAGGAAGAATTTACCCCGTTGCCGCCAATAACAACAATGACCGCAGGCACTGTAGCCGCAGAGCCACAACCTTTGCCTGAGCCGGAAGTGTCGGGTGAGCTGCGCGATAAGTTTGCTTCGGCATTAAAAGCTACAGAAAACACCAGCACAAACAAAGCTGGATTTCGCAGCCACAATGCACCGGCTACCGATATCCATAGCCTGGACGCGCAGTTGCAGTTGCAAATTCCGCCGCTACGCTTTGACGCGCATGTTTATGCCACCAGTGTTAGCCAGCGCTGGGTAAAGGTAAATGGTAAAACCTTGCAGGAGGGGCAGTGGGTTACCGCAGATATCCGGATTAGAGAAATTACCCCGCAATATGTATTGCTTGAACTGGGTACGCAGCTATTTAGCATGGCAGCATTAACCGAGTGGCCGGCAGGCTGATTCAGATATAGTTTTTTACATCCAGGCCAAATTTTTTCAGATCAACACAACTGTCTATCTGTTCTTCCTGCTGGCGTGACAAGTCGAGAATTTTAGGCGGAATGTGGTGTTGGTGCACACTGTGATAAAACACTTTAACCTTGGGTAGCAACGGTTTTTTTGCGTTATTTTCCAGCACCAGTGCCAGCTTGCCGCTACTCAGTCTAACTACTGATCCGGGTGGATAAATACCAATACATTTAATAAACAGTTGCAGCAGTTCAGCATCCAACTGGTGAGGTGTACGCTCCAGCAACTGGCGGGAGGCAGCCAGTGGGCCAAGCTTAGGTGCCTGCGATGCGGTCAGTTTTTCGTAAGCGTTAACTATTGCCAGCATCCGGCTGCCTTTTTCTATCTGCCGCGCGGCAATTTTGGGTACGCCGCTGCCATCCAGGTGCGCGCAATGCTGGCTGATCCATAATGATACTTCGCCAGCCAGCTTAGCTGTTTTTTGCAGTGCATTTAAACTGGCCGGAATGGCCAGGTGATCTGCCATTTTCAGATAGTCCGGGCCAATGGCTTTACCAATATCATGCAATAAGGCTGCGGTTATCAGCGACTGCACTTTGTGTGACGGTAAATTCAGGTAGCGCGCAAAAGCTGCCATATACACTGCGCAACTGATACTGTGCTGCAGCAAGGTATCGCTTTGCTCTGCTATACGGTTAAGACACAACAATACATCCTGATTCCGGCTGATGGATTCTGCCAGCCCGGCGCTGACTTCATGTACCAGCGTCAAATCAATATTGTTGTCGTTGCGCACGGCGTCCAGCATCTGGCGTTGTACGCGCTGGGTTTGTTGCAGGGTTTTTTCTGCTTTTGGCCATTCATCGGCAAAGAGTACACGGGGTGATAATTCTTCTGCTGCAGCAATGGGTTCGTCAGGTATTGCAGGGGTTTTGCTGAGTATGGCTTTATCGGGGTCGATAAGAACGACTTTAACGCCTTTCTTACGTAGCAGCTCTATGGCTTGTTTAGTGCGAACCCAACCTGCATGCTTGACGACAACATCCCCGGACTGTTGTAATACCTGCACAACATAACTGCCCGGTTGTAAATCAGATATATTAACTTCCTGATATGCCATCTATTTTGTAATCCAAAACCGCCCTTGAGCCCAGCCCGCCATTTTACCTTATATAACCTTAACTATAAATTAACAACGAGATGGTTTGTCGTAATATCGCGATAGCGCAAGCTATAACATAGCATAAAGCCCGCACATGCGGGCTTTATCGTTGTGACAAACTGTAACAATTAGCCGATATTATCAGCCATTGTCATCAGTGACGCATTACCACCGGCAGCTGTAGTATTAATAGTAATGGTTTTTTCTGTTACCAGACGATGTAGTAACTGCGGCCCTGCCGGTGCGGTGATCAGTGGCAGTATAGCGCCTTCACGCGCAGCCAGTAGCTCGGCACACAGAGGTTTGACTGCGCTGTTAACGTCGATCATCGCCCCAGCCAGATCCTGATGTGCCAGAAGAGTTGTCAGGCAGTCCAGCCGTATTACAGATACTAAGTGCTGTGGCATGCCGGCTTGTAGCAGTGCCTTAATGCAGGCTTCGGCTTCTGCCATATCGGCATCTTCTACTGCTGTTATCACGGCATTACCTGCTGCCAGTGCCGTAATAATGGCCAGTAACCAGTGGCTGAACGCTGCTGACTCGTCACGCACCAACGCCAGTACGCCGCGCGGGTCCAGTACCAGCATATTGCTTTCGCCGGTAGGGCCGGGCAGGGCAATAGGCTTTTGCAATTCGCGCTCTACCCGTGCCAGTTTTTGCTGAGCCAGCGTTAAAACCTGATCTAAATCCGGCTCTTGCTTATTGACGACTGCATTGGCTGCCAGTGATGCCATAAACTGACGCAACACAGAGGTGCGTTGGTTTATTGACTGCAGTGACCACTGCTGCTGTGCACCGATAGCAGCTGGCATAGCATAGGCTACCGCGCTGCTGGTGGTTTCGCTTAACAGGCGATGACGCTTGGCGTCATCCAGTGCCTGGCAGCTGACATCCAGATTGTCTTTAATTAACCGTGTCAGATACAACGGGCCACCCGCTTTAGGGCCGGTACCGGATAAACCACGGCCACCAAAAGGCTGTACGCCAACAACAGCACCAATCATATTGCGGTTTACGTAAATATTGCCGGCTTTAATATCGCGGGCAACCCGGTTGGTAAATTGCTCAATACGGCTGTGTACGCCCATTGTCAGGCCATAACCGGTAGCGTTGATTTGGTTAATGATGTTATCAACCTCATCGGCTTTAAAGCGGATGATATGTACAACAGGGCCAAATACTTCACGCTCCAGCACGGTTAGGTCGCTGATTTCATATAAACGCGGCGCAAAGAAGTAGTGGCGATCGCCTGCCGGAATAGCGCACTCGTAGTGTAATGTGGCTTTGTCAGCTAAATACTGCACATGGCTGGTTAAGCGCTCATGCGCTTTGGCATCAATTACCGGGCCGAGGTCGGTACTGAGCCACTGTGGGTCACCCACATGCAGCTCTGCCATCGCGCCTTTTAGCATGGTAATAATTTTATCTGCCACGTCTTCCTGTAAAAACAGTACTCGTAGTGCAGAGCAGCGCTGGCCCGCACTTTGGAAACCAGATGAAATAACATCGTCTACTACCTGCTCTGGCAGGGCAGTAGAATCGACAATCATACAGTTTTGGCCGCCGGTTTCGGCAATCAGTGGTACCGGCTCGCCACCACGCTCTGCCAGCTTACGTGCTATCCAGCAGCCGGTTTCAGTGGAGCCGGTAAACATTACCCCCTGAATACGGCTGTCTGGCACTATATGCTCACCAACCTGACGGCCGGGTGCAATAACCAGTTGCACCACATGCTCAGGCATGCCGCACTGGCGCATGATGTCTACAGTACGTATAGCAATTAAACTGGTTTGCTCGGCTGGTTTAGCCACAACGGTATTACCAACCACAATGGCTGCTGCTACCTGGCCTAAGAAAATGGCCAGCGGGAAATTCCATGGGCTGATACATAAAAATACGCCACGGGCTTGCTCGGGCTGGGCAAACAGCTCTTCGGCACGGGCGGCATAGTAACGGCAAAAGTCGATGGCTTCGCGTACTTCTGCCACGCTGTCGCCCAGAGTTTTGCCTGCTTCTTTTACGCAAAGTGCCAAAAGTTCGTTACGGTGAGTTTCCAGCGCGTCAGCAATGCGGCGCAGCAGGGCAGCACGCTCTGTGATATCAGTTGTTGACCAGTTGCTAAAAGCCGCTTCAGCGTTGGCCAGAATGTGCTGCATTTTGTCTTTATCGGCATATTGTAAATAGCCAATGGTTTCATCCAGCCGGGCCGGGTTAGTTACCGGTACGGCATTGGGTTGCACCGGGATCTGCTTAACTGCTTCAAACCACTGCGCCATGGCTGCTTTTACTGCTTCCAACTGATCAATGTCGGTTAAATCAAGGCCGTTGGAGTTTTGGCGCTCGTTGCCATATAAGTTGGCCGGTAGCGGTATTTGCCGGTTGCGCTTTTGTTTCCAGCCACGCACGGTTTCTACTGCGTCACTTAGCAGCGATTCTACCGGAATGGTTTCATCAATAATGTTGTTAACAAAAGAGCTGTTGGCACCGTTCTCCAGCAAGCGGCGTACTAAATAAGCCAGTAAGTCGGAGTGTTCACCCACCGGTGCATAAATACGGCAAGGGATCTTGTCTTTAATCACTATTTCGTCGTACAGCGCATCGCCCATACCATGCAGGCGCTGAAATTCAAAACCGCTGTAGTCGTTAGTCATCTCCATAATGGTAGCTACGGTGTAGGCATTATGGGTAGCAAACTGCGGATAAATACTGTCGCGGTAGCTGAGCATTTTTTTGGCGCAGGCCTGATAGGACACATCAGTAGAGGGTTTACGACTAAATACCGGGAAGTCGCTAAAGCCTTCAAGCTGGCTGAGTTTAATTTCAGTATCCCAGTAGGCACCTTTAACCAGCCGTACCATCATTTTGCGGCCAACTCTTACCGTTAAATCGCGCAGCCATTCAATCACATGAATACCGCGCTTCTGATATGCCTGTACGGCCAGGCCGAAGCCTTCCCAGCCATCCAGCGCCGGGTCGCTGAATACTGCTGCAATAATATCCAGCGAAATATCCAGCCGGTCGGCTTCTTCAGCATCAATAGTAAAGCCAATATCATAAGCTTTGGCAGCCAGTGCCAGCTGTTTTACCCGTGGAATTAACTCTTTGATGACACGGTCACGGTGGCTGAATTCGTAGCGCGGGTGAATAGCCGACAACTTTACCGAAATACCGGGGCTGTTAAACGGGCCGCGGCCTTTGGCAGCTTTACCTATGGTATCAATAGCCCGCATATAACTGTCGAAGTAGCGGTTGGCATCAGCCATGGTGCGGGCACCTTCGCCCAGCATATCGTAAGAATAACGAAAGCCTTTCGCTTCCATTTCTGCAGCACGTTCCAGCGCAGCGCCGATAGTGGTGCCCATTACAAACTGTGCACCCATTATCTGCATGGCATAACGCACAGCCTGACGGATCACCGGTTCGCCCAGGCGGCCACAGGTGCGCTTTAACAGGCCAAATTGTTGCTTTTTCTGCTCGTCTGAGTAGTTCACCAGTTTGCCGGTAAGCAGCAAACCCCAGGCTGAAGCATTAACGAAGAGTGAGCTGCTGTTGCCCAAATGCGAGCTCCAGTCACCTTGTGATAATTTGTCACGGATTAAACGGTCTGCGGTGGTTTTATCCGGCACACGCAGCAGCGCTTCGGCCAGACACATTAACACCAGACCTTCTTCAGTAGACAACGAAAATTCGTTTAGCAGCGCATCGACGCCACCTTTACCAACCTGAGCCTGACGGATAGTCAGCACTAACTGGCGTGCACGTTCCCAGGCCCGGCTGCGGGCATTTACGCCAATGTCGGCCAATGGCAGCAGATAATCTAATACTTTATCTTCATCGGCACGATAGAAATCACGAATAGTTTGACGCAGCGGTTGGGTGGCAACCAGGGAACCGTTATACAACATGGCAGTTAGCTTCCTGACAAGATTTAAGAATGCGGCATTCTAGTGAAAAGTCTGCCGTATAGGGTGGTTATTTTTCTGCTTTAACCCTATATAATTCTGCCATTACTAACCAAAACCAGAAAAATTGCTGCCATGAGTACACCTGTAAAAAGTAAAGGGCTGGACCGGATAGATATCAGTATTCTGGATACACTGCAGCGTGATGGCCGCATTGCTAATGTTGATTTGGCAAAAAAAGTGAATTTAAGTGCCAGCCCCTGTATTGACCGGGTAAAACGGTTGGAGAAAGAAGGTTATATCGACGGCTTTGGTGCGCGGTTAAATGCTGCCAAGCTAGGGTTTGGTACTGCGGCTTTTATTCAGGTTACGCTGGACAGAACCACCAGTGAGGTATTTGATAAATTCCGTGATGCGGTGGTGCAAATTCCCCAGGTAGCCGAATGCCATATGGTGGCGGGGGGCTTTGATTACTTATTGAAATTGCAGCTGCCGAATATGGACGCATATCGCAGTATTCTGGCTCTGATTGTGGATTTACCGGGTGTAGCACAAACCCACACTTATGTGGTGATAGAAAAAGTAAAAAGTGACAGTGGTTTACCACTGAAAATAACAGACAGCCCGCCTGTAGCGGGCTGAATGATAATACTACCAGCGCTCGCTGTTGCGGCGTTTAGGTACTAACAGTGGCAGCAGCAGGCCGAAAATTAACCCCGCCAGCAGGATTAATGAACCCAAAACCATCGGTTTTTCCCAGATAGCGCTTTGGGTATTTTCCAGCTGTACTTTGAGTTGCTCGTAAGCACGGTTGGCTTGCTCTAACTGTTCAACTGCTTTTTGCCGCTCGGTTACCGCTTCACTGAGCTGGCTGTTTAACTGATCACGCTGTTGCTCCAGTGCATTTACCGTTTCGTTGTATTGGGCATATTCAGCTTTAAGTTTTTCTAACTGAGCAAGCAAACCTGGCGTATAGGTAACGTGTTCTTTGGGTAACCAGCCGGTTTTGCCGTCTACCTGAATTTCGGCATAGCCGGTGGCAGTGTCTTCCTGCAGAAAAGTAACACTCTGGCCCGCATTAACGGTACCGATAATACGATACTGGTTGTTAGGGCCGGAATGCAGAAATACAAATAAGGCATCACTGATAAAAGCAGGTTTAGAGCTGTCTTGTGCAATAGCCTGAGAGGAAAGCGCCAACAACCCGGCTGAAAATAATACCAGCAGGGTGCTTTTAATTAATCTGAACATAGGTATCCTGAGCTTATTTAAATGAAACCGCTTTGCAGCCAATATCTTGGATGATAGGGAGTTGTGCTGCAATTGACAAGGGGTAAACGCAGCTGCACGGCGTCTTGCTGTCAGCGCGACGCACAGAGTAACCAATGAGTACTGAACTTGAGCTGAAGTATCTGCTGCCACCCGCCGGGCTGGACAGTTTGATGCAGTTAATTCCGCAACTGGGAGAACTGCAGTATAGCGAGCATAACACCTTATTAAATGCCTATTTTGATACTGCCGACAACTGGTTTCGCCGCCATGATATGGGGCTGCGTAGCCGGTTAAAGCAGGGGCGTTATGAACAAACCATTAAGTTAGCCGGCAGCCAGCACGGCGCTATGCAAATGCGACCGGAATATAATGTTGCCTGCGACGGTGTGGTACCAAAGCTGCAAGCTTTTCCGCTGGAAATTTGGCCGGCCCAGGCTGATGTAGCGCAACTACAGCAGCAACTGATGGAGTTGTTCCGCACAGATTTTGTCCGCCACAGCTGGTTGCTGCGCTGTGCTGATGGCAGTGAAGTTGAACTGGCATATGATCAGGGCGAAATTCGCTCTGGCAGCTACAGCCAGCCGATTGCCGAGTTGGAGCTGGAGCTGATTAGCGGTAACGCTTTGCAGTTATTTACACTGGCCAGAACCTTATTACAACAGCTACCACTGCGCACCGGCTGGCAGAGCAAAGCCGCACGAGGATATAGCCTGCGTGCGCAGCAAACTGTGGCTTTACCACAACACACCGGCACCACTGTGCTGGCACAAATCCGCGCACTGCAACAGGCAGAAGCGTGCTACGGGCAAACCCAGCAACCAGCAGCACTTAATACCGCCAGCGAGGCTTTGGCTGCTCTGGCGTTATCGTTATCTGAGCGGGCACCGCTGCAGTATTTATCTGCCGAAGCCGCTGCGTTGGCAGAGGCCGTGCTGCAAAATGCGGCAGTGTTTGGCTGGCGCCGGTACAACGAGCTGTTGCTGGCAGTGTCTGAATATTTGTATCAAAACGCGTAAAGCGGGGTAGCATATGGCGGTTGAAACGGTGTTGCAAAGTTATCTGAACCAGATGTTAAGCCGGTTCGAACTTGACAGCTTTAGTGCAGAGGTACAGACAGTACTACGCCGGCTGTTAAGTGGTAGCAGTTTTATTGGCCGCACCTTGCAGCAACAACCGGCATTACTGGCCGAGCTGACGGACAGCACTTTATTGTTGCAAAAATTGCAGCAGCCCGTGATTGCGCTGCCTGAGGAACAGGTGCTGGATGAGACTGCCGCTTTTGCCGCATTACGCCGTTGCCGCAACGCGCAACTGTGCCGCATTCTTGCAGCTGATATGCTTAAATTGCAAACCGTTAGCCGCAGCTTGCAGTTAGTATCGCAACTGGCTGATACCTTAATTAATGCCGCTTACCACTGGACGTATCAGCAACTGAGCGAACAGTGGGGGACACCAAAGGATGAACACGGCAATGCTATGCCGTTACTGGTGCTGGGCATGGGCAAGTTGGGCGGTGGCGAGCTGAATTTTTCGTCTGACATCGATCTTATTTTTACCTATCCGGCCAACGGCGAAACTACCGGTGGAAGGCGCAGTTGTGAAAACCAGCAATTTTTTACCCGGCTGGGGCAAAAACTGATTGCTGCTTTGCATCAGGTAACTGCTGATGGCTTTGTTTACCGGGTAGATATGCGGCTGCGGCCATTTGGCGATAGTGGCCCTTTGGCACTCAGCTTTGCTGCTATGGAGGATTACTATCAGGAGCAGGGACGCGAATGGGAGCGTTATGCCATGTTAAAAGCCCGCATCCTCAACCCTGATGGCTATCACAGTACTGAATTGCAGCAGTTGCTCAAGCCGTTTATTTACCGCCGTTATATCGATTTTTCTGCTATAGAGTCGCTGCGGCGGATGAAGCAGCAAATTGAGCAGGAAAACCGTCGGCTGAACCGGCGTAACAATATTAAGCTGGGCGTAGGGGGCATTCGCGAAGTTGAATTTATTGTCCAAACCCTGCAGTTAATCCGCGGTGGCCGGATACCCGCGATGCAACAGCCCGCTTTGCTAAAGGCTCTGCCGGTGCTGGCAGAAGAAGAAGTATTAACCTGGCAGCAGGTAACAGAGCTGCAAGACGATTATCTGCTGCTGCGCACGGTAGAACAGGCACTACAGGGTATTGATGATCAGCAAACCCAAACTTTACCGCAAGACGAGTTGGCGCAAAGCCAGTTGCTGGTTTCTTTAGGGCTGGATAACTGGGCTCAGCTGCAGCAACAGATCGACACGGCTATGGCAAGAGTGCATCAACAGTTTAAGCTGGTTATTGATAATGGCGAAGAGCTGGAGCAACAGGAAATTACCCTGGGCCGGCTGATTTGGGACAGCGAACAACCGGCAGAGGAACTGGCTACTCAACTGGAATGGCTAGCGCTATCCGACGCCACTGAACTGATTAACCAACTGCAGCAGTTTAAGCAAGACTGCCAGAAGCGCAGTGTTGGCCCGCGTGGCCGAGATTATCTGGCCAAGCTTATTCCGCTGTTGCTGCATATGCTGCAACAGCAACAATCGTCGCCGACAGTGCTGAGCCGGGTATTAAGCGTGTTTCGCCAGATTGTTACCCGCACGGCCTATCTTGAGCTGCTGTTTGAAAACCCGGCTGCTCTGCAGCAACTTGTTTTGCTATGTACCCAAAGTGGTTGGCTGGCAGAGCATTTGTCGCGTTACCCGATGCTACTGGATGAACTGATTGATCCGGCACAACTTTATCAGATTGCTACTCAGGCTGATTATCAGGACCGTTTGCGCCAGCACATGCTGCGGGTAGCGTCTGATGACCTGGAATTGTTAATGGAAACATTACGCCAGTACAAGCAGGCGCAGCAATTGCGGATTGCTGCCGCTGATATCAGCGGCGTGCTGCCACTGATGAAAGTCAGCGATCATCTGACCTGGCTGGCTGAAGTATTGCTGGCGCAGGTAGTAGAACTGGCCTGGCAGCAAATGACAGAGCGCTATGGTATGCCAGCAGGTTTGGCTGACGGCGACAAAGGTTTCGCTGTTATTGCCTATGGCAAACTGGGTGGGTTAGAGCTGGGTTATGGCTCGGATCTCGATCTGGTTTTTGTACATCAGTGCGATACGCAGCAAGCTACTTCGGGCGGGCGGGCCATTGATTCACGGCAGTTTTACTTAAAACTGGTGCAGCGGGTGCTGCATCTGTGTACTACCCGTACTAACAGTGGCGTGTTGTATGAAATAGATACCCGGCTGCGGCCATCCGGCAACTCGGGGTTGTTGGCAATCCATATTCAGACATACGCTGAGTATATGCAGCAGGAAGCCTGGACCTGGGAGCATCAGGCATTGGTTCGGGCACGGGCTATTTATGGCGGTAGCGCAATACAGCAAAAGTTTGAACATATCCGCCAGCAGATATTAAGCCAACCACGTGATTTGGCCAAATTGCGTGAAGACGTGTTGCAAATGCGCGAAAAGTTGCGCCAGCACCATGGTGTAGAAGCTGCAGATCCGAAACACAGTATGGGTGGGATTGTTGATCTGGAGTTTATCAGCCAGTATCTGGTGCTGGCTTATGCTGCTGAACATGCGCAATTATATCGCTACAGTGACAATATCCGTATTCTGGATGCTGCGGCAGAGTGTGGGTTATTACCGCCACAACAAGTGCAGGCGCTGCAACAGGCTTATCAGTTGTTGCGTGGTGTGGGCCATCGCCAGACGCTGGCTCCGGCAACATTGCCAGCACAAGACAGCCTGACGCAGGCAAAACAGACGGTAGAACAATGCTGGCGGCAGCTGTTTAATCAGCTTTAGGTTTGGTATTGGCAGGGATGCAATGTTCGCTAAGATGTTCGTTGGTTTTGTCTGTGATTACCGCGGCCCGTTCACGCGGGCAGTAAAAGCTGATGACCGGTGAATGAAAATCCGGTGCTATAGCCTGTGCCACCTGATATACGGTGTCAATCAGGCTGCTGTCTACCTGAAAATACTGTTTCACTACGTAATCGCGGGGCAAGGTCCAAAACAGCTCTATGTTTTCTGCTCTGGCATATTCGGACAGTTTGGTTTTAACGGTATCACCTTCACGAAACCGGCGGTCAATAACCTGACCACGCCAGTTTGGTGCGCCCGGTACCACCACTTTAGCCCGTTGCTGTAATTGCAACGTCAGCTTATCGCTGGTGTCGGGCAGATCTAATTTGAATCTGGATAACTCTCTGGCACCATCGGCAATAGAGCCGCGGATTCTGCTGTAAAACTGGCTGAAACCGTCAGCAGCCTGGTTGACGGAATCTTTACGGATCAAAAAATCTGGTTTGGTCATGAGCAAATAGCCGAAACCACCCAACACCAGCAGCAACACTATGCTACGAAACCAGAACCACATAATTCAGCTTCCTTTGTACAATGACGGTGCATCAGGATCCGGCCGGGTTTTAAAGCGCCGGTGTAACCACATATATTGCTCAGGTGCGCGCAGTACAACCTGCTCTACCCATTGGTTTACCCGGGTAACATCTGCTTTATCGTCTCCGGTAGGAAACGGCTCCAGTGCAGGCTGCACTTCTATTTCATAACCCTGACTACCTGGCAGGCGTTGGGTAATAACCGGTATTACAGCACAATTGGCGGCATTGGCAAATAGCAAAGTACCAGTGGTTGAGGCGGTATCCTTTACTGCAAAAAACGGCACAAATTCGGCCTTGGTACGGCCATAATCCTGATCCGGCAGATAAAAACACACTTCGCCCTGATTCAGCGCCCGGATCAGGCCTTTTACATCGCGCTTGCCAATCATGTATTTATTGCTTTTGCTGCGACCATGGTAAGTCAGGTAATCCAGTAACAGGTTATTGTGGGGCCGGTAAAAACCAATACTGGGATGCGTCAAACCAAAAGCCCGGCATACGCCTTCCAGATGTAATACGTGCGGGGCAAGTAACAGCACACCTTTACCTTCAGCCCGGGCAGCGGCAATGTGTTCGTAACCTTTAAAGTGGGCAATGCGGCGTATCCGCCATTGCGGCCACCACCAGCCAATCACGGTATCAAACAGTGCTCTGCCGGTTTCAGCAAAATTGCGTTTTACCAGCGCTACCTGCTCATTTGCCGGCATCTGCGGAAAACATAATTCAATATTACGCAACGCCACCTTGCGGCGGGATTTCAGCACTTTATACAACAAGCTGCCAAAGCCTGCACCCAGTATCATCAGTACGCGGTAAGGTAACCAGCTAAGCAGCCATAGCAAAGTGGCACCGAACCAAATCAGCCAATATTGCGGTAATAAAAAACGCCAGTTGAATCGCGGAGCTTGAACCACGCCATATCCTCAACAAAAAATAATGGGCTATTGTAACGAAAATTGACGGCGGGAATAGTGAAAACTGGTAAGAGGTTCACCGCGGGGAGCGGTGAACCTGATTTAAATCAGTTCGTCAGAGCCTGATTAACTGCTGCTAAATCTTGCTCAGACAAGCTGCCAGCAGCTTGTTTTAATTGCAGCATAGTAACGATGTAAGCATAGCGTGCACTGGATAAATTACGGCGCGCTTCAAACAGGTTACGGGTGCTTTGTAGTACGTCAACTATGGTACGTGTACCTACCTCAAAACCTGCTTCAGTGGCATTTAATGCACTTTCTGCAGATACTACAGCCTGCTCTAATGCGCGGATGGAGGATATCTGTGCATTTACGCCATTAAACGACACGCGAACCTGGCGGATAACTGCGCGATGATTTAATTCCAGAGTCTGGCCAACTTCAACATAATTAGCTTTAGCGACTTCAACCCCGGCTGTTACACCACCACCGCTGTAAATAGGTACGTTCAGGTTAATACCGACAGAGCTGTTGTCTCCGCGATCAAAGCCTGAGGTTTTACTTGCACCTAACGTTGCATTTAGTCCCAGCGTTGGATAGTGGCCTGCTCTGGCCAGATCAATGTCTTTATCAGCAATATCCAGTAGCACACGTTGGCTTTTCAGTATCAGGTTATAATCTTGTGCCTGTTTGACCCAATCCTGTACTGATGCAGGAGACGGTGTGCCCGGGGCGAACTTATCAGTATTTAGCTGAGATAAAGTGTCATGGTACTGGCCGGTAATCTCACGTAAAAATTCACGTGCATTTTCCAGCTCGTTTTCTGCGGCTATTTCACGTGCTACTGCGCTGTCGTACTGCGCCTGAGCTTCATGTACGTCGGTAATAGCGGTTAAGCCCACAGCAAAACGTTGTTTAGTTTGCTCTAACTGGCGCTCAATAGCGCGCTTTTCTGCCTGCGCAAAGCCCAGATCGTCAGAGGCACCTAAAACGTTAAAGTAAGCATTGGTTACCCGTACAATCAGGTTTTGCATTTCGCTGTCGTATACTGTCTGAACCTGCAAGGCAACTTGCTCAGCACGGGATAAGCGCTTCCAGTCGCCCCAGTTAAAAAGGGTCTGCTGTAAGGTAATTTCTGCTGTAGTGGTGTTCGGACCATCAAAATTACGACTTGCTTGATCGCGACGGCCAAAACCGGCAGTGGCTGTAACGCTTGGCAGTAAAGCAGCACGCGAGACATCAATGCTTAATGCTGCTGCATCACGGGTAGCTGCGGCACGTAATACAGTGGGGTCTTTCTGTACAGCTAACTGATAAATTTCCTGCAGATCTGCTGCAGTGGCTTGCAGGCTTAGCAAACCGAAAGTGGAGGCTAACAAGGTGCTTATTAAGGTTTTTTTCATTTTTACCAATCCTGGCCAACTAAAAGGAAACTGCACGAATAATACTCTGTTACTGTAAACTAAGTAATCATTAAACGGTAAAGTTACACGCAAGAGTGTAACAGAATGTGAGTGCAGTTATGTCTAAATTCAACTTTGGTCAGTATCCTTCATTTGGCCAGCAGGATCTGGAGATTCTCGACAAAACCACGGTTTTTCAGGGTTTCTTCCGCTTAGAGCGTTATACCTTACGCCATAGATTGTTTAACGGTAGTTGGAGCGGGCCTATTCAGCGCGAAATTTTTGAGCGTGGTCATGCGGTAGTGGTGCTGCCTTACAATGCTCAAACAGATGAACTGGTGCTGATTGAGCAAATTCGTGCCGGCGCCGCAGCTACCAGCCATAGCCCCTGGTTGCTGGAAGCGGTTGCCGGTATGATTGAACCCGGCGAGAGTGCTGAGCAGGTAGCAAAACGTGAAGCCCATGAGGAAGCAGGGTTAACAATCGACGAACTTTGGCCTATGCTTAGCTACTTATCCAGCCCGGGGGGCACTACTGAACGTATTCAGCTGTTTTTAGGCCGGATAACGCAACCGGCGCAAACCGGAGTATTTGGCCTGGCAGAAGAGCATGAAGATATTAAAGTGCATGTGGTGCCGCGCACTGCTGCGATGCAATTGCTGGCTGAGCAAAAAATTGATAATGCTGCCAGTGTCATTGCACTGCAATGGCTGGCGCTTAATCTGGACAAAGTAAAGCAAACCTGGGGAGGCTAGGGTGTGGTTTAAACGCCAGAAATATGTACCAAAATTACCGGATTTTCTGGCACTGTGCGAACGTAACTATGCGCAGTTAAACCGCTATCTGGCTGAAGATACAAAAGCAGGCCAGGCTACGGTAATTCAGGTATCGGATCTGCATTGCTATCGCATTAGTGTTATTGATGTAGCGCGCTTTACTATCACTTTACACATTGAACTGACAGACGAGCGTGACGTTTATTTCCGCCCCAGTTTTGTTGTGCGGTTATACCATGACGCCCGGGTGGCTGAAGTGCTGGCCTGCCAGCAGATAAGCGGCTTTAAAGCCCGTTATGATTACCCTAATCTGGACATGCTGTTACCAGATGAAAAACGCCAGATTAACCTGCTGCTACGTGACTGGCTAAAATTATGTGCCGGCCAGGGCTATATAAACCGCGAGTTAGCATTCGCCTGATGCAGTACCGTTTTAACCCGAAACCAGCATACCGTATTGCCCAACTGAGTGACTGCCATTTGCTTGCAGCGTTTAATGATACCTACCAGCAAATACAACCAGCCATGCACCTGGCAGCTATTATCGATACGCTAATAGCGGAACAACCCGATGCGGTATTACTAACCGGCGATGTTACCCAGGATCACAGTGCAGAATCTTATCAGTTGCTGGCCCGGTTGCTGGCGCCGCTTAGCTGCCCGGTGTTTTGTTTGCCCGGTAATCATGATGATATTACCCAGCTTGAGGTATTATGCCAGCAAGCGCCGTTCCGGCCAGAGTGCAGCCTGCAACTGGCGCACTGGCAGTTGTTGCTACTTGATACCAAGGGGCCGACGCCTGCCGGTGTTTTCCCGCCAGCTCAGCAACAATGGCTGGCAGAGCAATGCAAGCAAAGTACTGCGCAGGCACTGTGGTTGTTTTGTCATCATCACCCGCGGCCACTTAATTGCTTTATTGATAAACACGGCCAACTGGATCAAGCCGGTCTGTGGCAGACTATAGCTGTCGAGCCACGTATTCGTGGTATTGCCCACGGCCATGCGCACTATGCCTATCACCGGCGTGAGCATAATATTGATATTGTTGGTTGCCCGGCCAGCTCAGTGCAGTTTTTGCCAACGCCTGATTGGCAAACCGTCAATGGCGGGCCGCAGTGGTGTGACTGGTTTTTTTCTGCCTCGGGCAAGGTAAGCTGGCAGTTCCGCCAACTTGATTTAACCGCGAAGAAGTACGAATGAATAGAAAAGTAGTGTATTTACATGGTTTTGCCAGCTCTTCGCTGTCAGACAAAGCAGTGCAGACCAAAACATTTTTTCAGCAACATTACCCGCATACCGATTTTAGCGCGCTGGATTTGCCCTATGAGCCGACAGCTGCGCTGGCGCTTATTCAGCAACACATAGGCCTGCGGCGTGATGTGGCATTAATTGGCAGTTCGCTGGGGGGCTTTCTGGCTACCTGCATAGCCGAACAAATTAACTGCCGCGCCTGCCTGATTAACCCTGCGGTGGCACCACACACTGTATTAAATCAGCATTTGGGTCGCTATTATCATCCGGTACTGCAACAGCACTATGATGTAACTGCAGCGCATATGGCGGCATTGCAGCAACTGATGCCTGTGCGGTTACAACAACCACAGAATTATCTGGTGCTGTTGCAAAGCGGTGATGAAGTGTTAGATTACCGCTTAGCGCTTGATTACTATCAGGGCGCAGAAATAAAACTGAGCGAAGGTGGCGATCACAGTTATGTCGGCTATGCCGCGCAACTTGCGACTATTGCCAATTTTTGCCAACTCGCGTAAAACGCGCTTAATCCTATCAGCCAGTGACCGAGACTATGACATCACAACAGTATAACGCCGATTCGATTGAAGTACTGACCGGGCTTGAACCTGTGCAGCGTCGCCCCGGAATGTATACCGACACCACCAGGCCCAATCATCTCGGCCAGGAAGTTATTGATAACAGTGTCGATGAAGCATTAGCAGGCCATGCCGATACCGTGCAGGTAATATTGCATGACGATCAGTCGCTGGAAGTCATAGATAATGGCCGTGGTATGCCGGTAGATATTCACCCGGAAGAGGGGGTTACCGGCGTAGAACTAATTTTCTGCCGCCTGCACGCCGGCGGTAAGTTTTCTAATAAAAACTATCAGTTCTCCGGTGGTTTACACGGTGTGGGTATTTCGGTAGTAAATGCGCTATCCAGCCGGGTTGATGTAACTGTACGCCGTGACGGTAATATTTATGAAATGGCGTTTGAGCATGGTAATAAAGTATCTGAGCTGAGCATTACCGGTACCGTAGGCAAGCGCAATACCGGCAGCCGGGTGCGGTTTTGGCCAACAGCATCGTATTTTGATTCACCAAAGTTTTCAGTCAGCCGTATGCTGCATGTGCTAAAAGCCAAGGCGGTATTGTGCCCGGGCTTAACGGTGAGCTTTGACGACAAAGTAAACCAGCAGCAGTATCAGTGGTGTTATCAGAATGGTATTAAAGATTATCTGGCTGAATCGGTAAAAGATTATATCTGCCTGCCCGAACAGCCGTTTACCGGCAATTTCAGTGCCAGCACCGAAGCGGTGGAATGGGCACTGTTATGGTTGCCGGAAGGCGGCGAACTGGTAACCGAAAGCTATGTAAACCTTATTCCTACAGCTCAGGGTGGTACCCACGTTAACGGTTTACGCCAGGGTTTACTGGAAGCACTACGCGAGTTTTGCGAGTTTCGTAACCTGTTGCCGCGTGGTATTAAGCTGTCGCCGGAAGATATCTGGGATCGCTGCGCTTATATTTTGTCATTGAAAATGCAGGATCCGCAGTTTGCCGGCCAAACCAAAGAGCGTTTGTCTTCGCGCCAGTCGGTGGCTTTTGTTTCAGGCATTGTTAAAGATGCCTTTAGCCTATGGCTGAACGAACATACTGATATTGCTGAAAGCCTGGCTGATTTTTGTATTAATAATGCGCAAAAACGGCTGAAAGCGGCAAAAAAGGTGGTACGCAAAAAAATTACCTCAGGCCCGGCCTTGCCCGGCAAGCTGGCAGATTGTTCAGCACAGGATCTTAACCGCACCGAGTTGTTTCTGGTTGAGGGTGATTCTGCAGGCGGTAGTGCCAAGCAGGCACGGGATCGTCAGTTTCAGGCAGTAATGCCTTTACGCGGCAAAATTCTTAATACCTGGGAAGTAGAGTCGGGCCAGATCCTGGCTTCGCAGGAAGTACATGATATCTCTGTTGCCATAGGCATGGACCCGGACAGTGCCGATTTAACCGCATTGCGTTATGGCAAGATTTGTATCTTAGCCGACGCTGACTCCGATGGTTTACACATTGCCACTTTATTATGCGCGCTGTTTATGCGCCACTTTAGCAGCCTGGTGGCTGCAGGCCATGTTTACGTTGCCATGCCGCCGCTTTACCGTATTGATATTGGTAAAGATGTGTACTACGCACTGGACGAAGATGAGAAAAATGGTGTGCTGGATCGGATAGAAGCCGAGAAAAAGCGTGGCAAGGTTAACGTGCAGCGGTTTAAAGGGTTGGGTGAAATGAACCCGTTGCAACTGCGTGAAACTACTATGGACCCCAATACCCGGCGTTTAGTGCAGCTTACGGTAGATGATGTCACGCAAACGATGGAATTGATGGATATGCTGCTGGCGAAAAAACGTGCCACAGACCGGCGCGACTGGCTGGAATTAAAAGGCGATAAAGCCGCCATTACTGTATAGGCTGCTGTAACAATAATAAGGCGCTATAACGGTGACAAAACACATTACAGTAATACTTCTGGGCAGTGCTCTGTTGTTTAGTCAGGGCTTGTATAGTGCACCACTACCAGGCTGGTTGCAGCAGGTGGTTGAACAGAAACGCCAGCAGCCAGAACAAATGCTGGCATTACTACAGCAACACCAGGCCGATTTGCCAGGCTTACCTGAGCCGGTGCAGGCGCAGTGGTATGCCGAACAAGCTGCACTGTTTGCCGCACTGGGGCGGCATCAGGAGCAGCAGCAAGCGGCAGAGCAGGGGCTGGCCTTGTTAGGCGAGTTGCAATCATTAGCCAAAGTAGAGCTGTTATATATGCTGGGCTTTGCCAGAGAAATGCAGGCTGATGATACCAGCGCTTTGCAGCATTATGAACAGGGTATAGCACTGGCAACTTTGCTGGATGATGAAAAACTTATCTTGCTCGGCCAGATTAATCAGGCCGCAGTGTTTAGCAACCGGAACCAGAACCAGCAGGCGCTGGCGTTGTTAAAAGATACCTATCAGCGTGCACAGCGGCTGGATGATACCGAGGTGCTGGCCGAAGCTAACGCCGAACTGGGGTTACTTTATGCGTCACTGGCTTACGAGGAAGACGGTATACCCTTGCTGCAAACCGCGCTGACATTATATGAACAGCTGGGCTGGCAGAAAAACCAAATCACCGTATTGTTTAATCTGGCCCGTACCTACGGCTTTTTAGAACAGTATGAATTATCGCTGCAACACTACAATACAATGCTGCAAAGAAGTCAGCAGTCGCAAGACAAGGTGAATTTGTATCATGCCTATCTTGGCCTGGCGATCACCAGTAGCCAGAGTAGTGGCGGTGACGTAGCACTAAGCTATATCGCCAAAGCGGAGGAGTATCTGCCGCAGTTGCAGTCTAAAGCACATATTTCTACTCATTATTACGAAAAAGCGCTTATTTATCAGAAGCTAAAGCAAAGCTCGCTGGCTATGCAGCAATTAATGTTATCTGAACAAAGCCTGAGGAATGATGGGGTTGAAGATGATAGCCCAATCCGGCTGGGCATTATGTATTTAAAAGCCGAGCTGCAGGCTGAACAGGGCCAGTTTGACCGGGCTTACCGGCAACTGCATGATTTTGTTTTACTGTTTCAGGAAGTACGTAACAAAGAGAATGAGCTGGCGATAGAGCAGATGCGGCTTAACTTTGATCACGAACAACAACAGCAACGCAACCGCTTGCTGGTACAGGATAATGAACTAAAAGCGCTGCGGTTAAACCAGGCTGAGCGCGAACGCCAGGTGCAGCTGTTGTGGCTTAGCATTCTGGGTTGTTCAACATTAATATTACTGATTTTATTGCTGTGGCAACTTAACCGGCATAAAGCGAAAAACCGCTCTGCAGCCAGTAATGCCGCAGAGCAGACAGGATAAGCTATGACAGAAACCGTAATTTCACAAGATGGTGTAGAGCAGTTACCACTGCGTCGTTTTACCGAAGAAGCTTACTTAAATTACTCCATGTACGTCATTATGGACCGTGCCTTGCCACATATAGGTGATGGGCTTAAACCGGTACAGCGGCGTATTGTTTATGCCATGTCTGAGCTGGGTTTGTCGCATCTGGCTAAATATAAAAAGTCTGCCCGTACTGTCGGTGACGTACTGGGTAAATTTCACCCACACGGCGACAGTGCCTGCTACGAAGCTATGGTATTGATGGCTCAGCCGTTCTCTTACCGTTATCCGCTGGTTGACGGTCAGGGTAACTGGGGGGCGCCGGATGATCCGAAATCTTTCGCGGCAATGCGTTACACCGAAGCCAAGTTATCGCGCTTCTCCGAAGTGCTGTTGTCTGAGCTTGGCGCAGGTACTACTGACTGGCTACCGAACTTTGACGGCACACTGGAAGAGCCAAAAGTGCTGCCGGCACGCCTGCCACACATATTGCTGAACGGTATTACCGGTATTGCCGTGGGTATGGCTACAGATATACCGCCGCACAACGCGCGTGAAATAGCCCATGCCTGTGCTGCTTTGCTGGATAACCCGCACAGCAGCGTAACGGACTTAATGCAATATGTAAAAGGCCCGGATTACCCGACTGATGCCGAAATTATCAGCCCGGCAGCTGATCTGGCCGCCATTTATGAAACCGGCCGCGGCAGTGTAAAAATGCGCGCAGTGTACAGCCAGGAAGACGGCGATATTGTGATCACAGCATTGCCGCATCAAACGTCGGGTTCTAAGGTGCTGGAGCAGATAGCCGCGCAGATGCAGGCAAAAAAACTGCCCATGGTCAGCGACTTACGCGACGAGTCGGATCACGAAAACCCAACCCGTATTGTCATAGTGCCGCGTTCTAACCGCATTGATGTTGAACAGTTAATGCAGCATCTGTTTGCTACCACCGACCTGGAAAAAAGCTACCGGGTTAATATTAATATTCTTGGCCTGGACCAACGACCACGGGTAAAAAACCTGCTGGAAATTCTGACCGAATGGTTAACTTTCCGCCGTGACATCGTGCGTCGGCGTTTGCAGCACCGGCTGGATAAAGTGCTGGATCGCATGCACGTGCTGGAAGGCTTATTAATTGCCTTTCTAAATATTGACGATGTGATCCGTATTATCCGTACCTTTGACGATCCTAAAGCCGAGTTGATAGCCTTTTTTGGCGTTACCGAACGCCAGGCTGAAGCTATTTTAGAGCTGAAGTTACGCCATTTAGCCAAACTGGAAGAAATGAAGATCCGTGGCGAGCAGGATGAACTGGCCAAAGAGCGGGACAAATTGCAAAGCATTTTAGGTTCAGAGAAAAAGCTGACCAAACTCATTCGTGACGAGCTGTTAGCCGATGCTGAAAAATACGGTGATGAGCGCCGCAGCCCGATAGTGATGCGCGGTGAAGCCAAAGCCTTAAGTGAAAAAGAGCTGCTGCCCAGTGAACCGGTTACCGTAGTGTTGTCGGAAAAAGGTTGGGTACGCTGTGCCAAAGGCCATGATGTTGATGGCAATGCATTAAGTTACAAGGCCGGTGATGCTTTCAAGGCCCTGGCAACAGGGCGGTCAAACCAGCTGGCGGTATTTATTGACTCTTCCGGGCGCAGTTTTGCCACCGAAGCACACGAACTGCCTTCTGCCCGTGGCCAGGGCGAGCCATTAAGTGGTCGCTTTGCTGTGGTGGCAGGAGAGAGCTTCGATCATGTGTTACTGGGCGACGAAAAACAGGTATTGTTGCTGGCGTCTGACGCCGGTTATGGTTTTGTAGCCGAATACAGTGATTTACTCAGCCGTAATAAAGCCGGTAAAGCGGTGTTAAGTTTACCGGTGGGGGCTAAAGTGCTGCCGCCGTTAGTGGTAAAGCAGCCTGAAACAGATCTGGTGCTGTGTATTTCCAATGAAGGCCGCATGCTGGTATTCCCGGTTGCCGACCTGCCCAAACTCAGTAAAGGTAAAGGCAATAAGCTGATGTCTATACCGTCGGCCCGTGCAGCCAGCCGTGAAGAGTATGTTTGTCAGTTGGCGATAGTGCCGGCAGATGGCAGCGTTACCTTAGTGGCGGGTAAGCGTAAATTAGGCTTAAAAGCAGACGATTTAGCGCATTACCATGGCGAGCGTGGCCGGCGCGGCAATAAATTACCGCGGGGCTTACAGCGTATTGATGAAGTACTGGTTAACCATGGGGCTGAAGCCAGCAGTGATCAAACCAGCAGTACCGAATAAAGCCGCTATACTGGGCGCCTTTTTACGGCGCCTTTTTTGTGCCGGTGACAACAACTGCCTGTGGCGGTGAAGCGGAGATAGCAGTGATAGCGGTAGTAAGGTTAATTTTATTGGTGCTGTTTTTTATTATCAGTACCCTGGCGGGGTTACTTATTTGTCTGGTGCGTCCATTTCATCCAAATAATGTCTATGTATTTTCCCATTGGTACGGCTGGATGTCGCGTATTTGCGGTATTAGCGTTGAAGTTCGCCGCCATGAAGCTATCGAACCCGGTAAACCTTATGTTTATATTGCTAACCACCAGAATAATCTCGATTTATTTACCATAAGCAATGGTGTGCAACCACGCACTGTCACTATTGGTAAAAAAAGCCTGAAGTACATCCCGTTTTTTGGCCAGTTGTACTGGCTTAGCGGCAATATACTGATAGACCGGCAAAATAAAAGCCGCGCTTTGGGTGCTATGCTTGGCGCAGCCGAACGTATCAGTCGTGATAATATCTCGGTATGGATGTTCCCTGAAGGTACGCGCAGTTACGGCCGCGGTTTATTGCCGTTTAAAGCAGGCGCTTTTCATATTGCGCTGGAAGCAAAGGTGCCATTGGTGCCGGTATGTATGAGTAGCACCCACAGCCAGTTTAAGCTAAACCGCTGGAACAATGGCAAAGTGATTGTAGAGTTGATGGCACCTCTGGAACTGCCGGCAGAGCAACTTAATATCCGCCAGTTTGCCGAAAATACCCACCAACAGATGCTACAGAAAATCGCTTTACTTGATAGCGAACTGGGCAACGACTACACTGCCAGAAATATTGCAGCTAAAGAGTAATTTTATGGAAAACTGGCAGGAATTTACCGAAGACACTATCGCCGCCTTATTAGAAGATGGCAGCGATCCGGATGCGCTTTACACTATTGAGCATCACTTTTACGACAAAGACTTCGCCAAGCTGGAAAAACTGGCGGTAGAGCTGTTTAAGCTGGGCTATGAAGTAACTGACGCCGAAGAAGTCGAATTTGAAGAAGGCGGTAGTGCCTGGGTGTTTGATGCTATTCGTGAGCAGTCACTGGATGCTGATAGCATTGTTGCTGACGCTATTAAATTAGAAGAGCTGGCGCACAAGCATAAAGTTGAGTACGACGGCTGGGGCACCTACTTTGAAGGTGACGAAGACGAAATGGATTTGGATGACGAAGAGTAAACTTTGTATATCAGCAAAAAGCCGCTGCCAAGCGGCTTTTTGCTTTTTGTCTGTCAGCGAGTAGCGTACTTAGGCATGCTCTTTTGTGATAAAAGGGCAGGGCAATGTTTGCCATTGTTGCTCGTCCAATGCCAGCTCGTCAGCGGTTAGCAGGCAGGCTTCAAGCTGGGCCAACATAGCGGTTTTGTCCAACTGCTGGCCGATAAATACCAGTTCCTGACGCCGGTCGCCGTAGGGTTCAGCCCAGCTTTGTATAATAGCCTCTTGTAACTCAGGTTCTTGTGGCCACTGCTCTGCCGGTACTGCCTGCCAGAACAGCCCGGCCATATTATAACGGGCAATGCCGCCAGCCTGATGCCACAGCCAGGCGTATTCGGGGGAGCTTGCCAGCCAAAAGTATCCTTTAGAGCGCAGTAGACGGCCGCTGGGCCAGTTCTGGTGTAAAAAGGCATGAAAGCGTTGTGGGTGAAACGGTTTGCGGGCAGTAAAGGCAAAGCTGCTGATGCCGTACTCTTCGGTTTCCGGTTTGTGCTCGCCGCGTAGCTCCTGCAACCAGCCTGGGGCCTGTTGCGCCTGCTCAAAATTAAATAGCCCGGTATTAAGTATTTGCGTTGGTTCAACCTTGCCCTGTTGCGCCTGAATAATACGGGCGCGGCTGTTTAAACTGCGCAGAATGGCTTTAAGACGTTGCAACTGTAACTCTGTCACCAGATCGGTTTTGCTGATCACTAACACATCGCAAAATTCGACCTGCTCGATCAGTAAATCAGCTACACTGCGCTCATCGTTTTCGCCCAGGCTTTCGCCGCGCTCGACTAAATCCTGGGCTGCCTCGAAATCGGCCATAAAGTTAACCGCATCAACCACTGTTACCAGTGTGTCTAACCTGGCAATGTCGGCCAGGCTCTGGCCGTCTTCATGTTCAAAGGTGAAGGTTTCAGCAATTGGCAGTGGCTCAGAAATTCCGGTTGATTCAATCAGCAAATAGTCAAAGCGGCCGGCTTTGGCCAGTTTGCCCACTTCTAACAGCAGATCTTCACGCAAGGTGCAGCAGATACAGCCATTGCTCATTTCTACCAGTTTTTCTTCGGAACGGTTTAAGCTGACATCAGTGTTCAGCTCTCTGGCATCAATATTCACGTCGCTCATATCGTTAACAATAACTGCTACACGCAAGCCATCGCGGTTATGCAAAATATGATTGAGCAAAGTGGTTTTACCGGCACCGAGAAAGCCGGATAACACGGTAACCGGCAGGCGTTTATCTGTTGTGGGGTTAATGTGCTGCATGTTCAGCCACCTGCAGGTTATGGAGCAATTTTCTGTTGTACAGATGGGCGCCAATAAGTAGCAGGCCACCGCAAATAGCCAGCGCTGCTTCGGCATCATGGCCGGCAAACAGTGAGACAATTAATAATAAAAAGCCGCTAAGCCCCAGCGCAAAAGGGGCTTTACGGCGGTGTACACACCAACCTCCGGGCAGGCTCCATGCCAGCAAAGCGCTGATAGGTAGCAACATAAAGTAATGAAACCACTCTGAACTAAATACACCCAGCAATAAGCCCGAGCTGCCCAGCGCAAGTAACAGCGGCGTGGCGATACAGTGCACCACGCACAAGCCCGATAAGGCGGCGGCAATAAGATCTTTCATAAGCGTCCTTTGGTAAGTCGTTGTGGCGAAGTGATGTTATTTGCCCGCGAGCGTTGCAATGATGACTAATAATGTTATAACATCACAAAAGTTGAAATATGTTATAACATAACAATTGAGCCGTCAAATGCAGCAACAAGTTGTTGCTGTTGCGATGCGTGTGTATTTATGGGGAATAAGATGTTTAAGAAAACGATATTGGCCTGCCTGGTGGCTGGTAGCCTGTTATCCGGCCAGGCAGGTGCTGAGTCTATTTCTGGTGTGGTTACTGACAGCGCAGGCAAACCGGTAGCCGGTGCCAAAGTTACGGTCGTGGGCGAAAACCAGCATACACTTACTGACGAAGCTGGCCGTTTTAATGTAAGCCAATTATTAATGCAAAACGCTGAGCTGCATATTGAAGCGCCGCGTTATGCTCATCGCAATTTCCGGTTTGCTGTACCGCAGCAAGGGTTAACCGATGTTAGTCTGGTGCTGCTTAACAGCGCAATTGAAGTGATAGATGTAAAAGCCAGCCCGTTTCACGCATCTGCCACCGAATCGGCCTTACCGGTTAGCGTGCTGGCCGGTGATGCTCTGAAAATGCGCCAGGCTTCTACGCTTGGCGATACACTGAAAAACGAAGTAGGTGTACATTCTAATTTTTATGGTGGCGTTGCCAGTAGCCCGATCATCCGTGGCCTTGATGGCCCGCGGGTATTAATTACCCAAAACGGCTTAGATGCCGGTGATGCATCACGTGTTGGCCCTGATCACAGTGTAGCAAGCGAGGCCAGCACCGCTACCCAGATTGAAGTATTACGTGGCCCGGCCACACTGTTTTATGGCAGCGGTGCTATTGGCGGCGTGGTTAACGTAGTAGATGAGCGGATCCCCACCGACAACAGCACCCGCGCTGAATGGATGTTGCAACGTGAGTCAGTAAATAATGAAAAGCTGGCCGCAGGCTCATTGGTTACCGGCGTTGACAATATTGGCCTCTATGTTGACGGTTTTTGGCGCGACAGTGACGATTACCGTATTCCGGGCTTTGCTGAAGCACAACCGGACGATGACGCCGTAAAAGGCCGGGTAGGTAGCAGTGCGGCAACAGCTAAAGGTTTTACCCTGGGTGGCAGTTATTTACTGGACAATGGCTATGTGGGGGTTTCTTACGGCCGTTTAGAACGTGAATATGGTATTCCCGGTCATTCGCATGGTGGTCACGAAGAAAGTGATGCTCACACCGCTGAAGAGCGGGTTTATGCTGACTTAACGCAAAATCGTTATCAGTTGCTAAGCGAGCTGAATTTTTCCTCCGGCCTTATCCGTACAGTAAATACCCGGTTGGCATTTACTGATTACGGGCACAGTGAAATTGAAGCCGGTGTTGTGGGCACTACTTTTCAGAATCAAAGCCGTGAAGCACGGCTTGAAATATTGCACCGACCTTATCAGGACTGGCGCGGCGGCTTAAGCCTGCATTACAAGTTCAGCGATTTTGAAGCCGTGGGCGAAGAAGCGTTTACGCCACCTTCAGAAACGCAAATGCTGGCGCTGGGCTGGATGGAAGAGCGGCATTTTGGCCCCTGGTTAGTGCAGTTAGGTGCACGGGTAGAGCGGGTAACGATTGACGCGGCCGATGTGTTGTTGCCTGATATTGGCGCTCATGGCCATGATGGCGATGATCACGGGCATGACCACGGGCACAGCAATGCTGCTGAGTTTATCCGCGTGTTTGATGTTAACCAGCGTTTTACGCCTTACAGTGTGTCGGCTGGCACAGTGTGGGATTTTACCGAAGGCTATAACCTTGGTTTGTCGGTGTCACGTTCACAGCGTGCGCCTGCCGCGTCAGAATTGTTATCGTTTGGTGCACATATCGGCACTGCTTCATATGAAGTTGGGGCACTGTTTGTGCTGGACGACGACGAGTTTGTGCTGAACACCCTGCCAATTGAAATGGAAGTAGCGAACAACCTGGATATTACGCTGCGTAAATTCAGCGGTAATACCGGTTTTGTACTAAATGCCTTTTACAACCGCATAGACAACTACTATTACCAGCAAAATACCGGCCTGTTTGCTGAATCTGGTCATGATCACGACCACGGCGAGGATGACCACGGCCACAGCCACGATGCCGAGTTACCGGTGTATCTGTTTACCACCGCCGATGTCACCTTACATGGTCTGGAAGCGCAGTTTAGCTGGCAGATTAATGATCCGTTCAAACTCACTTTACAGGGCGATTATATCCGGGCCCGGATCCAGGGTGGCGGCGATTTACCGCGCACACCACCACTGCGGCTGGCCGCAGAATTGGCTTACGAGCTGGATGCACTAAGCGCTGATCTGCGCGCTACCCGTTACTTTAAACAAGACAAAGTGTCTGAACTGGAGCAGGCCACAGCAGGTTATACCTTGCTCGATGCCAGTGTCAGTTACCGCTTTGACCTGGGTGCTCAGCAGTTAACGGCTTATATCAAAGGCCAGAACCTGACTGACGAAGAAGCACGGGTACACACCTCATTTTTAAAAGACTTAACCCCTTTGCCCGGCCGCTCGGTAGCTGTGGGCATACGCGGTAGTTTTTGATTTTTTGTGCAGCAGGTTAACTCTGGTTCCTGGCCTGTTGCACCTTTTACTTATAACAAGGAGTGGTAATGTTACAAACAAAATTAAGCCTGGCAGCCTTGCTGATCGGTACATCCTTACTTAGTGCCTGTGGTGACAGCACAACCAATATTGTGGAAAAAGATCCCATTCCGGTGGAAGACGACCACGATCATGGCCATGATGACGTTAGCGCAGCTGGTCGTTTGGTTATTTCTGCCAAAGATTCAAACCTGTTGTCAGTTTACGAGTTGAGTGATGGTAGCCTGCTGGATAGTTTTGCTGTGGCCGATATTCCGTCAGCGCTGGCCGCATCGCCTGCACACCGTTATGCGCTGGCGATACAGCGCACTACAGACAGAGTCGAATTTATCGATGGTGGCCTGTATCAGGAAGATCATGTTGATCACCTGCATGACTACCAGCAAGACCCTGAGTTAGTCAGCTTTGTCTTAAGCAATAGCCGGCCAACACATATCACCGCCAGTGACAGTCAGTTAGCAGTGTTTTTTGACGGCGATGCCGCCAGTAGCACACCCGCTGCGGTAGCGGTAATTACCGACGCAGATATTACGACCGACAGCAACGGTTATCCGGTATTAAACTACAGTCTGAATATGCACGGTGCAGCTCAGCCGCGCGGCGACTACCTGTTATCTACAGTTCGCGATGCCAACAGCGCAACCACCTTGCCCGACAAAGTCGCGGTATACGAGCAACATGGCGATCATTACCATGAAGAGCTGGTGTTTGACGAACTATGCCCAGGCTTACATGGCAGCGCGCAAAACGAGCATTTTATCAGCTTTGGCTGTACCGACGGAGTGTTGCTGATAGAGCAGGAAGGCACAACCTTTACCGCCAGCAAACTGGCTAATACTGCAGATATTACCGGCACCATGCGCATAGGCACTTTAGTGGGTGATATGCATGCCGAACACTTTGTTGGTTTTGCCGGTACCAGTGTTTTTGCTATTCATGCCCACGACGGCGAAATGGACCTGATAGACTGGCAGGCAACACAAGGTGCAACACTAACCGGTTATGGCTTTGCTGACAAAGGCAGCAAGTTTGTGCTGCTGGACAGCCTGGGTTATTTAACCATTCTGCACTATCTCGGACATGAGCACGGCCACGGGCATGAAGGCACAGACGAAGCCGCGTTTGAGTTTGCCGCCAAAGTGCAGCTAACCACTGCAGATGTGAGCACTATGCCGCAAGGCAGCCGGTTTGAGCTGGCTATTTCTGCCAGTGATGACAAAGTTTATGTTATTAACCCCATCGACCAGACACTGCTGACAGTAGACACGGCTGATGCTGAGGTTGTGGCAACCAAACAACTTAATTTTATGCCGCATAAGCTGGTTTGGTTGGGTATTGCTGAGCCTGCCGAAGCGCATAATCACTAATACTGCCAGACGTTAGTCCGTCGTAATGTTATAGCAAAGGCCGTTAAAGCAAATTTAACGGCCTTTTTTGTTTGTCTGCCCCTTATCTCATTGAGAATAATTCGTATTTATGCTTATATAGCCTGTCTTTTCTACCTCAACACTTTTTGGGAGTGGCAGTATGAAACCAGCTTATGCACTAACTTTACTTGGCGCAGGTATTGCCAGCGCATTTATGAACCTGGCAGCGGCGCAGGCGGCTGAAGTTAATATCTATTCAGCCCGGCAGGAAGAGCTGATTAAACCGTTGTTGGATAAATTTACTGCCGATACCGGCATTAAAGTAAACCTGATCACCGGCAAACCGGATGAGCTGATTAGCCGTATGCTCAGCGAAGGCCGCAACAGCCCGGCTGATGTACTGATTAGCACCGATGTTGGCCGTTTACACCGCGCCAAGCAGCAGGGCGTGCTGCAAAGCGTGCAGTCGGATGTATTAAGCAGTGCAATCCCAGAGGCACTGCGTGACCCTACCGGTTTATGGTATGGCCTTACCATGCGTGCCCGGCCCATTATGTATGTTCCTGGCAAAGTAAAGCCGGAGCAATTGTCTACCTATGAAGATTTAGCCGACCCGAAATGGAAAGGCCGTATTTGTATCCGTTCGTCTGACAACATTTACAATCAGTCAATGACAGCCAGTGTAATTGCCCATGATGGCGCTGCTGTGGCAGAAAGCTGGGCTAAAGGCCTGGTAGCCAACTTTGCCATGCCACCAAAAGGTGGTGATCGTGATCAGATCAAAGCAGCTGCAGCAGGCGTATGTGATATTGCCATTGCCAACACTTACTACTTAGGCGGTATGCTGGCCGATCCGGCAGAAAAAGCTGCAGCAGAGAAAGTAAAAGTATTCTGGCCAAATCAGGATGGCCGTGGCGCTCATGTGAATATTTCCGGTGCGGGCGTAGCTAAATATGCGCCGAATAAGGCACAGGCTGTTAAATTGCTGGAATATATGACAACGGCAGAATCGCAGCAATGGTATGCCGAGGCAAACCATGAATATCCTGTACGCCAGGGCGTTAAAGCCAGCGCTATTTTACAAGGTTTTGGTGAATTTAAAGCAGACCAGTTACAATTGGACAAATTAGGGGAATTAAACGCTGAAGCCATTCGTGTAATGGATCGCGCTGGCTGGAAATAATCTTTGAATTCAATTTTTTATAATGTAGTAAGCGCCGGATGATAGCAGGTTTGCGTGACATCTGGCGTTGGTCGGTATTGCTGCCAGCCTTAGTGCTGGCGCTGCCGGTACTGGTCATTTTTGCCAGTATTTTTAACCCGCAACCCGAAGTTTGGCAGCATTTACGTCAGACCGTACTGGCTGACTATGTCATCAATTCGTTGGTGCTGGCCGGTGGTACAGGCTTAGGGGCCTTATTGCTGGGCACGGCATCTGCCTGGATCATCAGCCAGTATCAGTTTGTCGGCAGGCGAGTGCTGGAGTGGTTGTTACTGCTGCCACTGGCTATGCCTGCCTATATTATCGCTTACACCTACACCGGTATGCTCGACTTTGCCGGCCCTGTGCAAACTGCGCTACGGGCTCAGTTCGACTGGCGCTATGGCGACTACTGGTTTCCGCAAATACGCTCGCTCAGTGGCGCCATTATTATGCTGTCGCTGGTGTTGTATCCTTATGTGTATATGCTGGCGCGCAGTGCCTTTCGTGAACAATCAGCCTCCTTATTTGAAGCCAGCCGTACCCTGGGGCTAACACCACGGCAGCACTTCTGGAAAGTTGCATTACCGTTGGCGCGCCCGGCTATTTTAACCGGTACTGCGCTGGCGATGATGGAAGCTTTTGCTGACTACGGCACAGTACAGTATTTTGGGGTTACTACATTCACCACCGGTATTTTCCGTACCTGGTTTGGTATGGGAAATCAGGTGGCTGCTGCACAACTGGCGGCTATGTTAACTGGTTTTGTTTTATTGCTGCTGCTGCTGGAGCGCTGGTCGCGGCGTAAAATCCGTTACTATCATCAGGGCCAGCGCAGTAACGCTGCACCAAGGCGTAACATTAGCGTTGGGCGCCAGGTATTACTGCTACTGTTATGTCTGCTGCCGGTATTGTTTGGTTTTGTTATTCCTGCGCTACAGTTGGTTAGCTGGGCATTTAGCAATTATGTGCAAGCCCTTACGCCGCAGTTTGGGCAACTGGTATGGAATAGCTTTTCGCTGGCAGCGATGGCGGCGGTTATTTCTGTGCTGCTGGCTTTACTGTTTGCCTATGGCAAGCGGCTGCGTGCTGATGTATTGGTGCAGGCGCCGGTGCGTGTTGCTGCGCTGGGTTATGCTGTGCCCGGTACCGTTATCGCCATTGGCGTAATGTTACCGCTGGCCTATCTGGATGGCCGAATCGATTTACTGGCTGAGCAATGGTTTGGCATCCGTACCGGGCTTATTTTTTCCGGTACCTTGTTTGCGCTGTTGCTGGCGTACAGTGTGCGCTTTTTAGCGGTGTCGCTGCACAGTGTGGAAGCCGGGCTGGAGCGGATTAAACCCAGTATGGATAACGCTGCGCGTTCGTTAGGTTATACGCCGTTACAGGTATTACAAAAGGTGCATGTACCGCTGCTGCGTTCCAGCGTGCTGGCGGCATTACTGCTGGTGTTTGTTGATGTATTAAAAGAACTGCCTGCCACGCTTATCTTACGGCCTTTTAACTTTAATACGCTGGCGGTACGTACTTATGAACTGGCATCAGATGAGCGTTTAGCTGATGCAGCGCTGCCTGCACTGGCCATTGTGCTGGTAAGTTTATTACCGGTGATCCTGCTGGCGCGCTCAGTAGATTCGAGTTTAAAAGGAAAGCTTTAATGCTGGATTTACAAAAGGTAGCGGTAGCTTACGCTGGCCATACTGTGGTGAAAGACATCAGCCTGTCATTAGCACAGGGCCAGATAGGCTGCTTAGTTGGCCCGTCTGGTTGCGGCAAAACCACTTTGTTGCGTGCCATTGCCGGTTTTGAGCCGGTAGCTGAGGGCAGTATCAGCCTGCAACAGCAAACGGTTAGCAGCGCAACCGTGCAACTGGCACCCGAGCAGCGCCATGTGGGGATGGTATTTCAGGACTTTGCGTTATTTCCCCATCTTAGCGTGGCCGACAATATCAGCTTTGGTTTACTGAAAACATCAAAGGCAACTAAAGCGGCTAAGGTAAAGCAGCTGTTACAACTGGTGGGCTTACCAGATTTGGGCCAGCGTTATATTCATCAGTTATCCGGCGGGCAACAACAGCGGGTGGCACTGGCAAGAGCATTGGCTCCTGAGCCAAAAGTATTACTGCTGGACGAGCCTTTCTCCAGCCTGGATACCGAGCTGCGTGAAGGCCTGGCACGTGAAATACGGCAAATTTTACAACAGCTGCATATTACTGCAGTAATGGTAACGCATGATCAAAACGAAGCTTTTGCCATGGCCGATATGATAGGCGTAATGCAACATGGCCGCCTGCAACAGTGGGCTACGCCGTATGAGCTATACCACAAGCCACAAAACCGCTTTGTGGCCGACTTTATCGGCCGTGGCGTGCTGTTACCCGGCACCATGCTCGATGCACAGCAGGTGCAAACCAGTCTGGGGCTGTTTCGTCAGCGTTATGCCAGTACAGCAAAGCCGGGTGATAAAGTAGATGTGCTGATCCGGCCGGATGACATAGTGCATGATGACAATAGTGGTATTACTGCCCAGGTAACAGATAAAGCCTTTCGCGGCTCGCACATTATGTATCAGCTAAAACTGCAAAGTGGCGAGCCGGTGCAATGCTTAGCATTAAGCCACCATAACCACGCTATTGGCGAGCAAATTGGCATCCGGCTTGATTTGGATCACCTGGTATTATTTCCACGCAATTAAGGTGGCTGTAATTTAGCTGTAACTATTTTATACCCTGCTGGGCTTTAACTTCTTTGGGGGTAGGAGGGGGGAAAGTAACGCCCTTTGCTTCAAGCATTTTTTTCGCGGTATACACGTTTTCGCTTATTTTAAAATTTGAATTTCTGCGGTTGTCTTCAAATATAGTCTCTATAGCGTGAGCCAGAGTAACACCGCTCTTGTTGGGCTCTTTGAAGTCGATACCAAGTTCAAGCAGTTTAACGACGAAATCGTATTTCAGTAAGGTGGCCGCATACAATGCAGCATTACGATTGGTGTTATCCCGTGCGTTAATGTCTGCACCGGCTTTTAGCAACAGCTGAAACTGCTCCCAGTTGTCGTGCCCTAGAATGTTAAATAATGCCGGGCGGCCGGTTGATTCATCTCTTGAGTCAGGATCTGCGCCATATTTTAACAACAGGCTAAATAACTTGTTGTCACCATCACCGGCTAAAATGGCCAGCGGCTGGGCTGGTTTGGGGCCTTCACGGTTAATTTTTACCATCGCCGGAAAGTTGGCATCGGCGCCCAATTGCAGTGCTAGCTCCACCGCTGCAGGGTCTTTTTGCATAATCAGCCATAGCAGGGGGGTGATACCTTCATCACCGTGAACATTCAGGTTAACACCTCGCTCTATAAGCGACGTTGCTGTTTTTTCGTCTTTGCGCTGAATTGCGTGCAGTAAATTAACCATTTCAGCAGAGAAAAATAGTTCGGCTTTCATATCCTTTCCTTCTGACTTGCAGCTGCTAAGCAGGCCAACAAGCATCATAATTAAAACGGGAAGCAGCTTATGCCCGGCTGACAATAATATTTTTAAACTAGCCATACTAAGCCTTTTTAAATACCGCCGAGTGTTTGAATGTCTTCATCTTTTTGCGCTTCAATACCTTCAACCACCTGATCCATACCGTGGCGAGTGATTGGGTTACCGCCCTGTACGCTAGGTAAATCTAACATAGTACCGCTTGCTTTAGGCAATGTACTAAAGGCAGCTAATCCAATTGCTGTAAGCATACCTGCTACCGGCCCCCCCATAGCTGTTGCAGCTCCGGCCAATACGGCTTTTGTGCCAAGGCTTTGAGCCATCGTTAATACCTCGCCTTTTACCGCTTGCGTAGTGATGAGCTTAGATACCTCCGCCAAAGAAAGGCCATTCTGCCTACCGGCGGTTTTAGGATGTAACCCTGCCGAATTAAAGGTATATCCCGGTTGTCCGGTTACGGCTACTCCTGAAGAGGCCAGGCCTCCCCCCAAAGAGTGGCCGACGATTGAAAAGTCATTCCCAATAGTTTGTCGTATGCCACGGGCTAAATCCATCGCCTGATTATATTGTTCGGTCTGCAGTCCATTGCCTTGCTTAAGGTTAGTTAGCCAATCTTCTTTACCTGTTACCGCATTATTAGTGCCCCGGTAAGTCAGCATGGTTTCGCCGCTGATCTCAGATCTGAATAAGGCTGCGCCAAATCCGGTTTGTGTATTGGTAAAATCGGCTTGAGTCAGACCTATCTCTTCCGGGCTGACAATTGTTAGACCAACCGGTGGGCTTGGTAATACATCCAAAGCGCCGCGATTAAACTCATCCACCTTATAAACGTACTGCGCAGCCTCTGCACGCAAAATATTGTCGTTATTAAGGCTAAGCCTGTCATGAGCCTGTTTTAACGATGGAATACCAGCGGTGTTGCCCAATAACAATTGCCGTTGTTGATAGCGTAACTGACGGGCTTGAACGTCACTTAGCTCGGCCAGCGCTAAGGCAGCAGGGCTATGACTGGCAATTTTTGCTGCAGTTGATCCTTCCGCTGCGACACCACCACCGGGTTTATTGCCTTTACCTGCCGGTGTTGCATTGCTACTGGCAGCCGGGGCTGAGCCTCCGTCGCCTATACCGTTGTCTGCTGGTGGTTTGCTCCAGCCCTCGGTCAGTTGCCATACCCACATTTTGCGTTCAGCAAACAGGCTTAGCAGGCTGTCGCGCAGCTGAAAGTCGGTATATTTGGTTAAGTTATGTTCCCATGGCCTGGCATGCTGGTACATCTCGCCCCATACACGGCGTAAGTCCCAGTGGGGGGCTAAGTCATGTAAAAAGTAGCTGCCGTATATCCTGTCCTGTACTTTCCACAGGTAATCCTGCCCTAAATCTGAATAGGCCAGCAAGCTGTTGCTGCATAAATAGGTATTACCCCATTTATCTTCCAATACTACGCCGCTGTATTGTTTGTCCAGCATCCTGCCACCTTACTTTGCTGTGAAAACAGCAGATTATATAAACAATAAATTTACAATTGATTAATTGTTTCAAATTGATGCAAAAATGTCAATTAAAGTTTATTTTTTGCTGTCAGGGAGAGGGAGCAGGTTATCAATAATTTGCTGATACTGGCCCGATTGGCGTAACTGCTGCAAGCCGTTATTAAACCGTTGTATCAGCATTTCTGAGCGTGGGTCTTTTTTCGATAACAGCAGGTACATGGGCCGTTGCTCCAGCGCTGGTGTCATCCAGTCCAATTGCCCGGCGTATTGTGGTAATTTTTCGTCAACTAGATAAAGGCCGTTAAGTTTGTCTGCCGGCACTAAATCAACCCGGCCGCGCGCCAGCATTTGAAGCGCCTGCTCGTCGGTTGCTACCTGCACAGCGGTAATACCGCTTTCCAGTAAACCTGGCAAATGCAGGTAGCCCTGCACTACAGCTATACGTAATTTTTGCTGCGCCAAGTCTGCATAATCACGGTAGCTGACTGTGATATCCTTATGTTTAAAAAATACTATTTGGTTTGCATACAAAGGCTGGGAGTAATAAAAGTGCTCAGCGCGTTTATCGTCATACCAGGCCGCTATCAAGCCAATATAATTTGCCTGCTGGCTTTCGCGGTAGGCGCGGGCAAATGGCATAAAATCAATCTCTATACCGATCCCCTGCAGTAAAAATGCCTGGCGGATTATTTCACTTACTGCACCTTGTTGCGGCAGATCTTCCGCATAATGCGGGTAATAATTGCTACTCGACAACCACACTGTGTCAGTCTGGGCTGGCAGGGGGTTACAAAATACTGCAACCAATAGCAGTAATGTAATATAACACCGGTTCATCGGGCACCTGGATACGCATTTGAGTAAACAAGTGTGGCACAGAGTGATAAAAATGCTAACAGAAGTTGCGCAGTAGCTACTGTGAATACAGAACTGATAAGTGTATAAATGAGGTAAGCTATTGATATATTTGGTGCCTAGGGTCGGACTCGAACCGACACGGAGTTTCCCCCGGCGGATTTTGAATCCGCTGCGTCTACCGATTTCGCCACCCAGGCATTGAGGGATATTTTGAGGTAAACGCCTGCATTATACGATCCGTTTCTGGTAGCGCAAGCGAATTTATCCGTCTGGCTTTCAGTTGGACAAAAATGCAGCAATGGTCATATCTTACCGCTACTGGTTATGGTCCGGCGTATTTCTTTTACTAGGCTATATCTGTTAGCTGCAACCTGTTACCTCCAGAGTTTCAACTATTACCTCTTCGTCTTTGCAGGATAACCTCTGCGGCATAAGTGATTCAGCAGATAAACAACCTAAACCCATACCGGTAAAGTTATACTGTGTACTTCGTAAACCGGCCCCGCGTGGCGTGCCGGGGCAACGGGCTTCGTATTGAACTGAAATACACGAAGAATAGTGAGAGATTATTTTTGGTAATGGGTTAGGCGGGCGATCACCAATTAATCGGTAAGGTTGTTCTTTGCCGTCGCATTGTTTAGCACCTAAACGAATACTGCGCTTATATGCGGCTAAATAACCGGCCCATGCTTGCTTTTTCTCCTGTTCGGCACGTTCCGCTGCAAGCCGCTGCTCCTCGGCTCGTTGTTTAGCCTCCTGTTCACGCTGCATACGGGCCTGATCGGCTAACCGTTGCTGCTCTGCACGGGCAGCTTCTGCCTGCTGCTTAACTTCCTGTTCGCGTCGGACACGGGCTTGTTCAGCAATCTTTTGCTGGTCAGCCTGCGCCTGTGCTGTGCGCTCAGCCCGTGCTTGATCAAAACCCGCCTGGGTTGACTGCGTTGCCATACCAGACACATAGCTATGCATACCAATTTGCTGTGCTGCCTGCAGTGCTGCTTCATTATCACGATGCAGGCGTTGCAACGTGGCTGCATCATTAGTATTGGCTATTTGCAGGTTGCGGTAGGCAATACCATCTGCAAGTTGCCGTGCTAAGGCTTCACGCCCGGCCTGATCTTGCGCTGCTTTTGCTTTCTGTTGGGCTTCTTGTTGCTGGCGTGCGATTTCAGCCTGTGAATTTGCCTGAGCATTCAGCTCATTGATATATGCTTGTTGCTCTACCTGCTGCGCATTGTAATTCGCCATTTCTGCATTTAATGTATTGTGAAACTCCGGGCTCGCCGCAACTTCCAGTGCAGCGCCAGCAACCTCACCTACGCCTTTGAATACGGCGATAGTTCCTTCTACTGTTGCCACAAAACCGTTTGCAAGTGCAACGCCAACTGTGCAGCCTAAATTGGAACCGCCTCCCAGAGTTTGCTGAATGTCATTTGCCATAGTGGTGGCTTGGGCGGCAAATGCGGCTTCTCCGTGCATTTTACGGAGTTCCAGCAGCAAATATTTTAAATTACCGGCCATAGCGGCATCAAAATTGTTGTTACTGCCACTAACTGGCGCTTGAGTAGTAATTTCAATCCGGTTAACTTCGCGCTCGCCATCAAGAAAATGATAGGTTAGTGCTAACGTGCCGGGCGTTGTTTTGCAACCGTCACTGTTGGTTTCACCACTCAGATAAGTGCGTTCAATTTGTAGCCGTAATCGCGGTGCACTGGTGGTCTGGAAGTAGTTTGCAGCTCTCAGGGTGGCTCGCAGATCAGCCATATATTCTAGCCATTCGTCGCCGGTGCTGTCTTTAAATTCAACAACACCTAAGCGATACTGCAGAAATGGCTCGGCCGTTCTTACGCTTTGAGTCCACTTATCTGCCGGTTGATAACGGCCTGCATAAACCTGTGCCGGTATACTCAACAGGGCAAGGCAGGTTGTAATGCGCAGTAAATTAACGGTGAGGTGGCTCATTCAAACGACCCTTGTTCAATCCATAAGCTGAGCACGCTGTCATGGGCTTCTGTCCGGGCTTTAAGTCTGGCAGCATCGGCACGACTTAGTGTAGATGAGATTGACACCAACCCCATTGCTTCATCCCATTGTGCTGGAGTATCAATGGCATGCAGGCGTTCCTGCCCTTGCCATAGCTCGTAGTGCATTCTGGAGCGATAGGTAAAAATAGCTGGCACTATACCCAGCGTAAATATGACTGCGTTAACGCCTAATGCACCTGCCCAGTCGCCGGTAATATCTTCGGCAGCACTTTCAGTTATGGTGATACGAAAGTTGGCAGTATTGTTAGTAACAGGCGTGAAACCATAACTTTGTAGCATTTCGTTGATTTCGCGCAGGCGCTCATTATGCAGTTTTGCCGATTCCTCAGCAGTCAGCTCTGTATCAGGAGGTAGAGTGTATTCAACAAAGATTGTCGCGTTGGCGCCATGAAACCCTGACGTATCTGCTTTACCTAATTTCGCCGGAGAGGCACAGCCAAATAACAAAACGACTATTAATAGCCATAATGATGTCGTTTTGATCAGCGAAGCCATATTTCCACCTCTGAGTTTAAGAGTACAAAACCTGATTCAATGAAATCTTACCTAGATGTTGAAAGATAAGAAAGGATGCCAGCGAAAAATATCAATTAATATTATGAGGGTTTCTATAGAGCTACGCTGGCTTCCTAATGAAATAGAAGGGGGGAGTGTGCTTGCTATCCTTTTAATGTTTAACCGTTTCCGTTTCAATATTGTGCCCAATAAAGATAATTCTTATATAAAACAGGTAAATTCGTATTGAAGCAATGTATACCACTCCTGGTAGAAAAGCCGCCAGAGTTGGCTGCGGCTTCGAAAAATAGCTGCTGCATGGTATACTTGCGCAGTTTTAATTATCGGACGACGTTATGTTTGCTAATGCACCCCGCGCGGGCTTAATTCGCCGTATGGCGGCTATTATGTATGACTGGCTAATTCTGGCTGCACTGTGGATGGCGGCCATGGCGTTGGCGTTGTTGCTGGTGGCACTGTTAAACAGCGTTGGCGTAATTTCGCTGGCTAACTATACCGATCATGCCGATTTTATTACCCGGCATAAAATCTGGTTTCAGTTGTACTCGGTATTCTGGTTTTTCTGGTTTTATCTGTATTTCTGGTACAAAGGTGGCCAAACTCTGGGGATGCGGGCCTGGCGTTTGTTTCTGGTACAACAGGATGGTGCAGCTATCAGTTTTAAACAGGGGCTGGTACGTGCTGTTACGGCGTTGTTGGGGCTGGGTAATTTCTGGCTTTGGTTGCGCTGGGGTAAAGGCCTGGCGTTGCAGGATCAGCTTAGTAATACCCAGGTAATAGTACTGACCAAAGAGCAAAGTAAACTGCTAAACCTGCATAAGGCAGCGAGGTAAAACATAACAACCAGATTGTACACGCCAACACGCCGTAAATATGTCCCTATAGGCTCGATTATAAACTTCATCCATGAAGTTTATCCTACGGACCAGCACAGCTGTTCAAATTCGCTCCCGGTGAATTTGTCAGCATCCATGCCTTCAACGGTTGGCTTAGCACAATCTGGTTTATTTCTGCGCGTTAGACTTTCTTTCGCATAAAATACACCGATAGCCCGATAAACAGCAGGCTGGGCACCATGGCGCCGGCCAGTGGTGGCAACTGATACACCAGCGCTACCGGCCCAAACACTTCGTTGCTCATATAAAACGCAAAGCCGGTAAGAATACCCATCAACACTCTTGCTGCCATGGTTACGCTTCTTAACGGGCCGAAAATAAACGACAACGCCATTAGTAACATTGCGGCTATGGTCAGGGGTTGCAGAGCTTTACGCCAGAATGCCAGTTCATAGCGGCTGGATTCCTGCGCGTTTTGCTGCAGATAGTCTACGTAATCATTCAAACCGGTTAGTGAGAGCATTTCCGGTTTTATGGTAACTACGCTGAGTTTGTCCGGGGTTAATGATGAGCGCCAGCTTTGCTGTGCTGCCAGCTGCTTTAATATTCTGTCGGCAGTAAAATCCTGCCGTACTACGTGTTGTAACTGCCAGGCATCACTACGATATACCGCACTATCTGCGCTAACGATAGACACCAGCTTAAGATCGGTATCAAACTGATAAATTATTACATCGGTCAGGTTGCCAAGATCATCTACCTTGCCGATATTGACAAACTGATCACCGTCTTTGGCCCATATCCCTTGTTGTGCAGCAAACAGATTACCGTCTGAAATCGCTTTAGTGCGCAGTTCACGGGCGGCGCGATCGCTTATTGGTGCCCCCCATTCGGCTACTGCCATTACAATAAGCATCATGATAACAGCGGTTTTCATTACCGAACTAATAATATTAAAACGCGATAAACCGGCGGCTTGCATAACCACCAGCTCGCTGTTGCTAGCCAGCATGCCAAGGCCAATTAAACCGCCTATTAGCGCTGCCATCGGAAAAAAAGTGACCAAATCACCAGGCACACTGTAAAGCGTATACAGCGCGGCGTGTACCATGTCGTAGTACCCCCGGCCGACAGAGCGCATCTGATCGATAAACTTAAACATGGCCGAAATAACCAACAACACACTTAATGCCAGCATTGTGGTGGTTAAAATAGTACGGCCGATATAGATATCAATAATTTTCAGCATGTTAAGTTCTACCCGCTAACCAGGCTTGAAAACGTTGTGCGCTGGAACGGTGGCGCATAATCAACACTACCCCTACTAGCAGGGCACTGAAGTGCAGCCACCACATACCCAAGGCAGGCGGGATTTTGCCATCTTCCAGTGCTGAGCGGGCGATAATCAGTAAAGAGTAATACCCCAGATACAGCAGCAAGGCCGGTAGTAAGCGGCCAAACTTACCCTGACGCGGGTTAACCCGGCTTAACGGTACTGCGATTAACGCCAGCAGCGGAATAGATAACGGAATGGCAATACGCCAGTGCCACTCAGCGAGGGCTTCGTTGCTGTCCATGCCATATAGCTCGGAGGTTGGCAGGCTGCCAAGTTTGCGTCTGCGTTGTTCTACTTCCTGCTCGCGGATCTGTATCAGGTAGCGGTCAAATTCAGTAATTTCAAAGGCCGGGGATTTCACGTCACCGGCATAACGGCGGCCTTGTTCAAGCTGCATTGTCTGGGCACCACTGATATCTTCCTTAACATTACCTGACATGGCATACACAATAGAATGACCGCCCTGAGTGTCGCGGGCATTATTTTGCGCCACAAATACTTTTTGCAATTCGCCATTGTCACGGCTGATGCTTTGGACAAAGATCACCGCATTTTCGTTTGAGGTATGCTGAAACCGTCCGGGAACCAAAGAGATAAGCCCGGCATTGGCATCAGCTTTTTCTAACAAGCGGTATTCCTGCTCGGTAGCCCAGGGGCTTAGATATAACGTCACTGAGCCTGCGGCTATGGCCAGTATCAGCGACAATAATAATGTAAGGCGGGTAACATACCATTCGCTTACGCCGGTGGCGTGCAGCACGGTCATTTCACTGTCAGCATATACGCGGCCATAGGCTACCAATATGCCAACAAAGGCACTGAGTGGCAGAATAATCACGGCCAGTTGCGGCAACTTCAGCGCAACGATGCTCATAACCAGTTGCCCGGGAAGTTCACCTTCAGAAGCATCGGCCAGAATTTTGACAAAGCGCTGGCTAATGATAATGGTCATCAGAATGACAAATACCGCCAGCTGTGACTTAAATACCTCAGCTAACAGGTAACGAAAAATGATCAAAACGCCCCCTAAAAACCTGCCTTTTTGCTGGAACCCTAGCGATTTTTCAGTAAACTTGATATTTATAGCAATTATTATCGACCAAACGGCTTAGAAAACCGAGCTTTTTTATAAATTCACGGTAGAATTTGGCCATATATGTGCAGGTTATGTTAGCACAGTCTATTAGAATCAGGAGTTAGTATGGAGTTCAGCGTAAAAAGCGGAAGTCCGGAAAAACAACGCAGTGCATGCATTGTGGTTGGCGTGTATGAGCCTCGCCGTCTTTCCGCCGTAGCAGAACAACTGGATAAAATCAGTGAAGGATATATCAGCAACTTACTGCGCCGCGGCGATTTGGAAGGTAAACCAGGCCAGATGTTGTTACTGCACCATGTGCCTAACGTACTGAGCGAGCGCGTATTATTAGTTGGCTGCGGTAAAGAGCGTGAGCTGGACGAGCGCCAGTACCGGCAGATTATTGCCAAAACCATCAGCACGCTGAACGAAACCGGTTCAATGGAAGCGGTGTGCTTTTTATCTGAATTGCATGTAAAGGGCCGCGACACATACTGGAAAGTGCGTCATGCGGTAGAAACCACGCAAGACTGCCTGTACGTATTTGATCGCTTAAAAAGCAAAAAAGATGAAACCCGCCGCCCACTGCGTAAAATTGTGTTTAATGTGCCGACCCGGCGCGACTTAACCATCGGCGAAAAAGCAGTAGAGCATGGCTTAGCCATCGCTGCTGGTATCAAACAATGTAAAGACGTTGGCAATATGCCGCCGAATATCTGCACGCCGCAATATCTGGCCGATCAGGCGCTGTTGCTGGCTGAAAGTTCAGCCAAAATCAGCGTTGACGTATTAGGCCCCGAAGAGCTGGCGGCACATGGTATGAACTCTTACCTGGCCGTTGGTCGTGGTTCAGTGAATGGCCCGCGTATGGCGGTTATTAAGTACAACGGCGCCGGCAATGACAGCGCGCCGGTAGTACTGGTAGGTAAAGGCTTAACTTTCGACTCCGGCGGCATTAGCTTAAAGCCTGGCGATGGTATGGACGAAATGAAATACGACATGTGTGGCGCCGCCTCTGTACTGGGTACCATGCATGCGGTGGTCAATTTAAACCTGCCGATTAATATCGTCGCTGTGTTGGCTGGCGCCGAGAACATGCCGGACGCCAACGCCTACCGGCCGGGTGATATTTTAACCACGATGTCGGGCCAAACGGTGGAAGTATTAAACACCGATGCTGAGGGCCGCTTAGTGTTGTGCGATGCGTTAACCTATGTTGAGCGTTTTGATCCGGAGCTGGTAATCGACGTAGCCACTTTAACCGGCGCTTGCGTTATCGCGTTGGGTAAACATGCTACCGGCTTGCTGAGTAACCATAACCCGCTGGCGCATGAAATTTTAAATGCCTCAGAGCAAAGTGGTGACCGCGCCTGGCGCCTGCCGCTGTGGGATGATTACCAGGACCAACTGGAAAGCCCCTTTGCCGATTTCAGTAACTTAGGTGGCCGCGCCGCTGGCACTATTACTGCCGCCTGCTTTTTATCGCGCTTTACCCGCAAATATAACTGGGCACACCTGGATATTGCCGGTACCGCCTGGCGCAGTGGTGGCAAAGATAAAGGCAGCACCGGCCGGCCAGTGCCTTTGCTCACTCAGTTTTTAATTAACCGGGTTGGCCAGCAACAGGATCATTAATGCAAGTTAGCTTTTATCTGCTAAGCGACACGCCAGCAGAAGATCAAGCAAGACAAAATGAGCTGAGCACCACGCCAGCTCATTTTACTTTAGCTTGCCAGCTTTGTGCCGACTTGTACCGCGCCAAGCAACGGGTTTTCGTTTATACTGCCAGCCAGCAACAGGCCGAAGCATTTGACGAACTGCTGTGGCAGTTTGATGCCGAGCGTTTTGTGCCGCATAACTTAAGCGGCGAAGGCCCGAAATACGGCGCGCCGGTAGAAATAAGCTGGCAGGCGCCACGGCAAAACCGCCAGGTGCTGATTAATTTAGCCACAGAAATTCCGGCTTTTGCCAACCGCTTTAGCCAAATCATCGAATTTGTTCCCGCCGCTGAGCAACTCAAAGCCCAGGCGCGGGAGCGTTTTAAGCAATATCGTCAGTTGGGCGTTAACCCGCAAACCGTTAATGCCAACTGAGCACAGGTACTATCATGGAAAAAACGTTTAACCCCAGTGAAATAGAACAGGCAATGTATAACGCCTGGCAGGCTAAAGGCTACTTTGCGCCGCATGGTGACGAGAGCAACGGTAACTACTGCATTATGATCCCGCCGCCAAATGTTACCGGCAGCCTGCATATGGGCCATGCCTTTCAGCAAACCATTATGGATGCCTTAACCCGTTACCAGCGCATGCAGGGTAAAAACACCCTGTGGCAGGTAGGTACCGACCATGCCGGTATTGCTACCCAAATGGTAGTAGAGCGTAAACTGGCCGCTGAAGGCTTACCTGGCCGCCATCAACTGGGGCGCGAGGCTTTTATTGAAAAAGTCTGGCAGTGGAAAGAAGAATCCGGCGGTACTATTACCTCGCAAATGCGCCGTTTAGGTAACTCGGTAGACTGGCAGCGCGAACGTTTTACCATGGATGCAGGCTTATCCAATGCGGTGCAGGAAGTGTTCGTTCGCCTGTATGAAGATGATTTAATTTACCGTGGCAAACGTCTGGTAAACTGGGATCCGAAACTACACACCGCCATCTCCGACCTGGAAGTGGAAAACAAAGAGCAAAAAGGCCAGATGTGGCACCTGCGCTATCCGTTGGCCGATGGTGCAGTAACGGCCGACGGAAAAAATTATCTGGTTGTCGCCACCACCAGGCCGGAAACTATGCTGGGTGATACCGGTGTAGCGGTAAACCCGGAAGATGAACGCTATAAAGCGCTGATTGGCAAAGAAATCCTTCTGCCACTGGTAAACCGCCGTATTCCTGTGGTGGCCGATGAACACGCCGATATGGAGAAAGGCACCGGCTGCGTCAAAATTACCCCGGCCCATGATTTTAACGACTATGAGGTAGGCAAGCGCCATCAGCTGCCAATGATTAACGTGATGACACCAGACGCCACTATCCGCAGCGAGGGGGAAGGCTTTCATGCCAATGGCGAATTAAACCCGGCGCTGATTGGTGTTATTCCGGCTGAGTATCAGGGGCTGGACCGCTATGCCGCACGTAAAGCTATTGTCGCTGCCTTTGATGCGGCCGGTTTGCTGGAAAAAGTAGAAGATCACAACAACACCCTGCCATACGGTGACCGTAGCGGCGTGGTAATTGAACCCTTGCTCACCGATCAATGGTATGTACGGGTTGCACCACTAGCGAAAACTGCTACTGAAGCAGTAGAAAGCGGCCAGATTGAATTTGTGCCCAAGCAGTACGAAAACATGTACTACAGCTGGATGCGCGACATTCAGGATTGGTGTATATCGCGTCAGCTATGGTGGGGCCACCGTATTCCGGCCTGGTACGATCAAAACGGCAAAGTATACGTTGGCCGCGATGAAGCCGAAGTGCGCGCCAAACATCAGTTAGCCGACAGCATTACGCTAAAGCAGGATGATGACGTATTAGACACTTGGTTCAGCTCGGCGTTGTGGACCTTTTCTACCCTGGGCTGGCCGGACGATACCGAGGCACTGCGCACTTTCCACCCTACCAATGTGCTGGTAACCGGCTTTGACATTATTTTCTTCTGGGTAGCCAGAATGATCATGATGACCATGCACTTTATTAAAGATAAAGACGGCAAGCCGCAGGTACCGTTTAAAACTGTCTATGTTACCGGGCTTATCCGCGATGAAAACGGGGATAAGATGTCAAAATCCAAGGGCAACGTGGTTGACCCGCTGGATATGATCGACGGCATCACGCTGGACGAGTTACTGGCCAAACGTACCAGTAATATGATGCAGCCCAAAGATGCTGAGAAAATTGCCGAGCGTACCCGCAAGCAATTCCCTGAAGGTATCAGCGCCAGCGGTACCGATGCGCTGCGCTTTACCTTAGCCGCACTGGCCTCTACCGGCCGGGATATTAACTGGGATATGAAGCGCTTAGAGGGCTACCGCAACTTCTGCAATAAACTGTGGAACGCCAGCCGCTATGTGTTGATGAATACTGAAGGCCAGGACTGCGGCTTTAACGGCGGCGACATGCAGTTATCGCTGGCCGACAAGTGGATATTGGCGCAGTACCAGCAAACGGTTAAACAAGTGCGGCAGTATTTTGATACCTATCGCTTCGATTTAGCTGCCACCGCCTTGTACGAATTTACCTGGAATCAATTCTGTGACTGGTATTTAGAGCTGACCAAGCCGGTACTGTTTAAAGGCAACGCCGCCCAGCAACGCGCAACACGCCATACACTGGTTACTGTGTTAGAAAGCCTGCTGCGCTTAATGCACCCAATCATACCGTTTATTACCGAAACCATCTGGCAATCGGTAAAACCGCTGGCCAATATCACCGCTGACAGCATTATGCTGCAAGCTTATCCGCAGGTAGATGACAGCCTGGTGGATGCTACGGCAACGAATGATCTGGAATGGTTAAAAGCCGTGATCACCGCCATTCGTAACGTGCGCGGTGAGATGAATATTGCACCGGGTAAGCCGCTTAGCATATTGCTGCGTAACCTAAACAGCGAAGAGCAGCGCCGTTTAACTGAAAACGAAAGCTTTCTGATGAACCTGGCCAAGCTGGAGCAAATCACTGTGCTGTCTGCAGATGCGCCAGCCCCAACCTGCGCCACGCAGTTAATAGGTAGCATGGACTTACTTATTCCAATGGCCGGTTTAATTGATAAAGACGCCGAACTAAGCCGCATTGCCAAACAGCTGGAGAAAACTCAACAAGAGTTGGCCCGTGTGGCTGGCAAGCTTAGCAATGAAGGCTTTGTGGCGAAAGCACCGGAAGTGGTACTGGAAAAAGAGCGCGCCAAACAAGCGGAGCTGGAGCAGGCAGTGGTTAAGCTGCAGGCCCAACAAGCCGAGATTGCGGCGCTTTAAGCTAAGCGAGTTTTTGTAGTGCAGGCGGCCTGATGGCCGCCTTTTTTATTAATATCACATACCAGCACTATAGCTGCGGAACTAGCCAGTCTGGCGCTATCTGCTGCAAAAACGGCCGGGTGATACGTGCTGCCTGCCCGGCAAAATCACAGTAGTTTTCTTTTACTGTATTAGCGTTCATCGCAACCACTAGTTGTAGTTCCGGATACAGTACCAGCCAGCTTTGGGCACCATCAGACACGCCACCATGATGGACAAAACTAATGGTTCTACTCAGTGGGTCCTGCTTGTTACAGAATAAGTAATCCTGTGAGAAGTGTCGCCAGCCCAAGGCATAAAATTGTTGATTAACTTCGCCGTTGCTGAGTTTTTGCGGCGTCCAGAATTCTTGTTGTATTGCTGCAGGAATGAAATCCGCATCAAACCAGGCAGAGCCCAATCGGGCCAGATCAGCAGAGCTGGCGATTAAGCCGCCACCAGCCCATTTCTGGCTTAAGTTTACTGGCCAATGTAGTTTGGCATAACCATCGTGGTTAAAATAAAAACTTACCCGGTTCGGTAAAAGCTGGCCAGTGTAATCAGCAGACAATGAACTCAGTTGTAGTGGCTCACTAACTTCTTGTTGCAGATATTGCAAAAATGGCTGTTGTACAGCACTTTGTAGCACAGCACTGGCCAGATTAACGTCAAAAGAGCTGTAGTGAAAGTTTGTACCGGGACTAAACAGCAACTCACTTTCGTCAAACAGTGCCAGAGAATCTGTTACATCAGAGAAATGACGTTGCTTCAGTAGTGTCCTGATAGCACCGATTCTGTCAGTATTTTCCTCATAACCCGGCAACCCTGCGGTATGCGACATCAGCTGTCGTAAGGTAAAGTTTTGCCATGCCGGATTAGGTAGCTCCGGCATGTAGCGGCTAATTGGACTATCAAGATCAATGTCTCCGGCAGCGACCGCTATGGCTAATGCTGTTGCTGTAACCGCTTTTGACGTACTGCCGATGCGAAACTGACTTTGCACAGTCACCGCAGTTTGGCTGGCTAGATCGGCATAACCTGCAGCACCAGCCCAAACCAACTGTCCACGCCAGGCAACTGCTGCCGTTACTGCCGGTAACTGCTGCTGTTGCTGGGCCTGCACCAGTTCAGCCATAGCTTGCTCAGCGGCAGTACGAAAGTCTTGCTGATACACCTCACTTTGTTGCGGCACTGTTTCAGGCAAGGCTAGCCAGCCTGAAAACCAGTAACCCGCGATCGCTAATCCGGCAACGAGTAGCAGGCCGAAGAAACTTATCAGTATTTTTTTCATCATTGAAGCTCCAAAATTATGCTGTGATCCCTGATTGCAGGCAAAGCTTCGCCTGCAGGCCTAAACGGCCCGGGTTATCAATTAATGTGCTGGAAGTGTTTTTTAGGGTTGTCGTTCTCTCATCAGAGGCTGGCTCCCTGTTGTCGCAAATAGGTTCGGATCTCTTCGGTTGCAGCCCGATTAAGCGCTGACCTGAGTTCCCTGCCATCCATCAGCGTAGCCTCGACTTTAAGATTAACGTTGGCACCAACACTCACCAGGTATTGCACCATTTGCAGATCCCCAAGATAGCTGGCGTTGATCAACGGAGTTTCATCTGCCAGCACCACAGTATTAACATCAGCACCGGCCTGAATTAACTGCTGCGCCAGTTTAAGGTTGCGCCGCTGCACTGCAATAATCAGAGCATTACCATCGCCTCTGCTACTGGCATTAACATCCGCTCCGGCGAGCAGTAAAGTGTCTACCAGTGCTGTGTTTTCATAGCGTACTGCTACCATCAGAGGAGTTCCTTCACCCGGCATTGGCTGGTTTAGTGGATAACCTTTTGCAATCAACTGCTGCACTTTGGCTATGTCCTGCTGCTTAATACTTTCGAGTAATTCAGCTAATTGTCCCAACTGGCTTAGCTTAATCTGGCCGTACTGCTTTGGTAGTTGGGCAACCTGCCATTGCTGCGCGAAACTGAAAGTAATTAACAGTGTCACAGATATCGCAGTAATCATAGCTATAGCCAAAGGGGTTATTTGGCGGCCAGTATCTTGCAATATACTGTTAATACGCTGGGCTAACAGCGGCTGTTGCTGCCACGACATGGCCAGTACTACAGTGGTAGGGCTGGCCATTTTCTTATTACAGTCGAGTAACGTCTGGGCATAACGGTGGGGTTGGTTTAACCCGGCAACTACAGCAGCATCACAGCTAAGTTCCCGGTAGCGATTTAACTGTCGACATAACAGCCGCCAGAATGGGCTCCAACAGCATAGCGCCCCTGCCAGTTGCTGCAGATAAAACGCCAGTAAATCGTGGCGCTGCCAGTGCATTTTCTCGTGTGCTATGACATGCTGCAACTGCTCTGCAGACAGGCTGCTAAGCCAACTGGCAGGTAACACAATACGTGGCTGGCGTAAGCCCAGTAACATTGCACTGCTAATGCCTGCGTGCTGATATAACGCAGGGTAGTGTGCTGCATAACCCGGCAAAGACAACGGCTCGGCCTGGCGCCATAAATTGCGGCTAAGCCGGTAACTTTGATAAAAACGATAGCACTGTAGCAAACAAGTTAAAGGTAATAGCAACAGCAGCCATACCGGCGGTGACAATAAATACAGCAATTGCGGTGTTAACGCCCAGCGCTGGGTTAATTCTGTTGCTGATGCAGCCGGAGCCACCTCAACTGGCTGTGATTGCGCGATTTGTCCGGCCTCTAGCTGTAGTGTTAGCAAATCCGTACTAAACAGGCGTGGCTCTGTTTTATTATCCGGGCCTGGTATTAAGAGTAGTAAAGGCACTATAAACAGCAGCACCGTAAGTGCTGTCCACAGGCGCAGCATTAGCTGTGGTTTGCTCTGCCACTTGCTTCGGCTAAGCCAGTACAACCAGGGGATAGTCACGGTCGCCAGCCCCAGATGGATCAACAGATAAAACAACAGCCAGCTGAATTCAAACATGCTCAGGACTCCTGTTTATTTTTGTTGGATGCCAAAAGGGCTTTGGCATCAATTTGCGCCTGTAAATCTTGCTGTAAAGCCTCTGGCAATGCTTGTTGTTCTAATAAATGCTGCGCCAGTAAAGCCGGAGAACCGGCAAAAAAGCGCTGCAACAGTGTACTTAACGCCTGACTACGAGCTTCTTGTTGCACCGTTACCGCTTGATATACAAAAGCCTTGCCTTGTTTTTCGCAGTGCACATGACCTTTGTCGAGCAAAATACGGCATAAGGTTTGTACAGTGGTGTAAGCCACCGCAGACTGCTTGTTTAACTCAGCAGCAATAGCTTTAACAGAGCAAGGCCCATGCTGCCATAACACCTGCATAATTTTTTGCTCTGCGCCGGTTAACTCTGCTGATTTTTCTCTGGCCATAATTAAAACCTACTAAATGTTTAGTTTTAAATTAGCGTACTAAAATTCCACTTGCAACTAATTAATTAGTTTTAAATATTTTAGCCATTTTTTATAATGCCAGAAACCAATGCCTGCCAAGGGCTGGAAGAAAGATTCCATTTGTAGAAAAAATAATTTTTGCTATGATTGCGCGGTATTTCGGCAACTGGCTGTAAATACACTTGCACTGCTTATTTATGCAGTAAAGTCTGGTGTTTAGCGCTTACTTTTTCAGCGCAGCACGGCTGATATAGCAAGTAAACGCTCCGTTGAGTTTGGTTATCTGCTGCAACGGTTCACTTAACTTTATCCGGCCTGCCGGACTTTTTCAGAGAATAATAAATGATGTCAGCAGATACCCTGGTCGAGAGCCTCGCCGAACCTGTTGCAGCGGCGGCCGAAGCGGCCGCCGACGTTGTTACTATCGAACCTTCCATCATAAGTTTAATACCCCCTGTTGTAGTACTGGCTATTGCTATCTGGCTGAAGCGGCCAATATTGGCGCTGATCATGGGTGCCATTGCCGGTATGTTAATGCTGTCGCCCGCAGGTGCTTTAAGCAATATGGCCGACACGTCGCTGCGGGTAATGCAGGACGAAACCATTGGCTGGTTAATTCTGGTGTGTGGTGGTTTTGGCTCACTTATCGCCTTGCTGGTGCACACCGGCGGGGCTTTTGCTTTTGGTCGCGCCGCACAACGCGTGGCTACCGGGCGTAAGTCTTCCATGCTGATGACGTGCTTTTTGGGTATCGTTATTTTTGTTGATGATTACTTAAATGCGCTAACCGTGGGTGAAACCATGAAGCGCATTACCGACAAGTACAAAGTATCACGCGAGATGCTGGCTTATATTGTCGACTCCACCGCCGCGCCCATTTGTGTGCTTATTCCTATTTCAACCTGGGCGGTGTTCTTTGGTGGTTTGCTGGTAGCCAACGATGTAGCACCGGCAGGCGATGCCAGCGGTATTCAAACTTATATTTCAGCCATTCCTTATATGTTATACGCCTGGCTGGCAATGATTATGGTTATTCTGGTTATTATTGGCGTAGTGCCAATATTTGGCCCGATGAAAAAGGCTGAACTGGCAGCGCAGCAGTCACTGGTTGCAGCAGAAGATGCACCTAATTCGGCAACTACTGCACAAGACACGCATTCAGCTGATGATTTTGCTGTGCAGTCGTTTGATGAAGAGTTTGAACAAAGCAACCGCAACACCGGCAAGTTACATAACTTTTTGTTGCCAATGATTATGCTGGTTGGCTTTACCATCTGGTTTGAAATTGATGTATGGAAAGGCCTGTTAATGACCTTCCTGCTGACATTACCGCTGTATTTAGTGCAACGGCTGATGAGTATTTCAGAGATGATGGATGTAATGATCCATGGTTTTAAAACCATGCTGCCTGCCATTTGCACCGTTATCGCCGCTTTTGTTTTTAAAGATGTTTGCGATCAATTGGGCCTGCCACAGTATGTTATTGATAACCTGGCACCTTATATGAGCGCCCAAATGCTACCGGCGCTGGTGTTTTTGTCCATGGCAGTGCTGGCGTTTGCTACCGGTTCGTCCTGGGGTATTTTTGCGGTGTCTATTCCAATTGTAATGCCATTGGCGTTTGCGGTTGAAGCCAATATCCCACTGGTAATTGGTGCACTGTTATCTGCCAGCTCATTTGGCAGCCAGGCCTGTTTTTACAGTGATTCTACCGTGCTGGCCGCTCAGGGTTCAGGTTGTAACCTGATGAGCCATGCGTTAACCCAGTTTCCGTATGCGTTTGCGGCAGCAGTGCTGGCATTCTTTGGCTTTATTGCTCTGGCATAATACTCAGCCACACACGGGTTTGATAAAGGCGCTTATTACAGCGCCTTTATTTTTCAGCAGGTTATTTTAAGCATTGCGCCACTTTTTTACGCCTGACAAAACGCTGTCAGGCTGTTACCTTATATAGCAACCCTCTATAACAACCTTATACAGCCTGTTTACCGGAGTGTTTATGCTTACCATACTGGCTAAAATTCTTAAAGTACTGAACTCACAAGCCTCGCCCTGGCAAATTGCCTGGGCTATTGCGCTGGGCCTGTTTGCCGGCATACTGCCGTTTGGTTTACTGACATTGCTTATCGTGCTTATTGTGTGTCTGCTAACCATTAACCTGTCCACTTTTATTGTGGTGTGGGGCCTAACCGAAGGCTTAATGTTGCTGTTTGCCACACCGCTGGAAAACTTGACCTGGCAATATGCGCAAAACGAAAGCCTGCTTAACCTGTTGGCCAACACCGAAACGCTGCAACTGCTGCATTTGCATCACACCTTAACTCTGGGTGCTTTTGTGCTGGGTGCAATATCACTGCTGCCGGTCGCCTGGCTTAGCAAAGTGTTGGTGGTGCAATACCGCAGCCGTGTGATGAGCAGTGTACAAAAATGGAAGCTCACCCAAATGTTAAAAGCCAGCAAGCTATTCACGCTGTATGAAAAATTGAATTAAGGAGCTGAGCATGATCCGTAAATCCGGTTGGTTAGTATTTATTGTTTTCTTTGCCGCTCTGCTGGCGTTGGTCTATCTGGTCGCTGGCCCGGCGATTCGCCTGGGTATGGTATACAGCCTGGAAAAAGCTGTTGGGGCTGAGGTAAATATCAGCAAGGTATCGCTTGAACTGGCACCACTGGCGCTACGCATTAATAACCTGCAAATAACCGATGCTGCAAAACCTACCCACAATAGCCTCAGTTTTGACCATGCCCGCGCGGCATTGGAAGTATGGCCGGCGCTGCTAGGCTATTACGTTATTGATGAACTGACGGTAGATGGCCTGCAATATGGTGCTGAACGTAGCCGTGAAGGCAAGGTATACCGTGTGCCAGGCGTTGAGGGTGAAAAAGTCGATATTGCCCAGTTGCTGCAGGTAGACTTACCAGACGCCGATGAGCTTATCGCCCGTGCTAACCTGCAAACGCCAGCCAAAGCTGAAGCACTAAAACAACTGGCAGTTACTGAGCAGCAGCAACTTAAAACGCTGCAAACCCAGTTGCCTACTAAAGACTCACTGGCGCAGTACCAAACCGATATTAAAGCGTTAACCGACAGTAAAATCAGCAACGCTGCCGATTTAGCGGCAAAGGCCCAGCAGCTACAGCAGTTAAAAGACAAGCTTAACAGCGAAAAAGCCAAAGTAGAGCAGGTAAAGCAGCAATTAACGCACAGTAAAGACAGCCTGCAGCGCGCGGTAGAAGAGCTAAAAGCCGCGAGCTTGGCCGACTACGCCAAAGTGCAGCAACTGGCTAACCTGAGCGATGGCGGCCTGGCCGGTATCAGCCAGATTTTACTTGGTGATGTCTGGGGCGAGCGTGTAGCGCAGCTACAAACGCTGTACGAGTTGGCTAAACCTTATATACCGGAAGGCGGCATATCAGCAGGGCAGGATAGTGCAACCACCGAGCCTGAAGTGGTGTTACCAAACCGTATTTTGCCATTACCGGGCCAGCCCTATCCGGATTTCTGGGTAAAAACGGCCAGGGTTAATTGGCTGATTGGCGGCGGCGAGGCCACCATAGCGCTGCAGGATATTACCGCCCAACATGAACTGATTAACAGTGCCACCAAGTTTTCACTGGACGTAAAACAACTGCCGCAACTGGCCGCGTTTCACCTCAGTGGCGATTTTGCAGTGCTGCAGCAAATGGTGACTAACCTGAACTGGCAACTGGACGGCTTAAACCTGCAACCGCTTACCTTAGGTAAAGGTGATACCGCGCTCGATTTAGCGGCCGGTTTACTCAGCTCCAGCGGTAAGTTAAACCTTACCGACAACCAAATCACCCAGCAGGCCAGCGTGGTATTAAACGCCGCTAACTTTAACAGCACCGGCAATAAGTACCTGCAACAACTGGCAAACTTGCTTAACCAGCAACAGCAAATACCGCTTAATATCGCCACCACCGGCCTTATCAGTGCGCCAGAGGTGAGTATCCGCTCATCGTTAGATAAAATACTCGGCGATGCGCTGCTGGGCGAAGCCAAACAAAAAGTCGCGGCTTATCAGGCTGAGTTACAGGCAAAGCTAAACAGCCAGCTGCAAACCGGCCTGGCCGGCCAGCAAGACTGGGCAGCACTGTTAACCCAGCAAGATGGCGAAGTGGCCGACATCAGCGGCAGCATTGAAACTATGCTGAGCGCTAAAATGGCGGATGTAAAAGATCAGGCCAAAGATAAGTTAAAAGACAAACTGCTGGATAAACTCGGCGGCGGTTAAGCACCAGTGTTTTACATCTGGCGTTAAGTATCGCAAAATAACGCCAGCTGTACCCACTTAAGGCCTTTGAGCAGTATTAAAGGCCTAACCAACCAAGGACAGGATATGACATTAGGCTGGACCATCTTCGCCTGCATCGCCACCTTTTTTGCCGCTTATATCGTGTTCGCTATTGGCTTTTATACGTCGATGGGTATACAGCAACGTAACCGTTTACTACACGCCTACATGTTAAGCGCCTGGGTATGGTTACCCGGCTCGGGCATAGTGGGTATAATTTTAGGTATTATTAACTACCAAAATGAAGCAGACACCAGCGGCTACTGGATCTTCACCCTGCCGCTTATAGCACTGGCTGTGTACTTCGCCGGCTTTGTGTTGTTAAGCAAAAAGCCTTAGTACGAAAACTATCTGGCTGCGTTATCTGGATATACTTTGATGAAAACACCATGCAACTTGTGGATCCTTTCTGTTTTTTGGTGCATCAGCCGATGAACCTTTATGAGATATAACCGGCTTTAAAGTGGCTAAGCATACCAAGGGCAATAACGACGGTGTGAAAGCTGAACGCCCTGAAATAAAAAAATACCGAAGAGTAAATTCACTGTGTATTACAGCGTTGAAGCGCTGTAAAGTATTCTGTTTAATCCCATTGCTATTTCATAATAAGAATTGAGTTGTAGATGACATTAATTAACTTGAAGGATCTGGAAGCACATCTATGGCATGCCGCGCACATTATTACCGGCCCCATCGATGCATCAGACTACAAGACTTATATATTTCCGGTACTGTTCTTTAAGCGTATTTGCGATGTGTATGACGAAGAATTTGCTGATGCCATGAAGCAGGTAGAGGATGAAGAGTTAGCCCGTGGCGACATGTTCCACCGCATTAAAATTCCAGCCGAAGCACACTGGAGCAAGGTATTCGCTAGAACCAAAGATATTGGTCAGGCACTTAAAGATGCCTTTCGCGCTATCGAAGTAGCCAACCCACATTTATACGGCATTTTCGGTGATGCCAGTTGGACTAACAAAGAACGCTTGTCAGACGAGCTGCTGTCAACCTTACTGAACCACTTTAATAAGGTGAATTTAGGCGTGGCTAGCGTGCGTGATGATGACATGGGCCGTGCCTATGAATATCTGATCAAACGTTTTGCCGACAAAGCCAATAAAAAAGCCGGTGAGTTCTATACGCCCCGCACTATTGTCCGCCTAATGGTAAACGTGCTAGATCCGGTTGTCGGTGAAAGCGTATACGACCCGGCCTGTGGTACGGGCGGTATGTTGCTGGAGACCATTCACCATGTTCAAGAAAACGGCGGTGATCCACGCCTGCTAAAAATCAAAGGCCAGGAAAAAAACCTGACAACCGAGGCTATTGCTCGGATGAACCTGTTCTTACACGGCCAGGAAGATTTTCAGATTTTGCGGGGCGATACACTGCGTGACCCTAAATTTGTCGTCAATGATCAACTGGAAACCTTTGACTGTGTTATTGCCAATCCGCCCTTTAGCTTAAAAGAGTGGGGTTATGACAAATGGCAAAATGACCAATATGGTAGAAAGCAATATGGCCTGGCTCCACAAACTAATGGCGATTTTGCCTGGGTGCAGCATATGTTGGTCTCACTTAATAGCAAAGGGCGGATGGCCGTAGTGCTGCCGCATGGTGTGTTATTTCGTGGCGGTGCAGAAGGAGCTATTAGAACCGCATTATTAAAACAAAATAAGATTGAAGCCATTATTGGCCTGGCCAGCAACTTGTTCTACGGCACAGGCATTCCGGCCTGTATTCTGGTACTGCGGCAAAACCGGCCTGCAGAACATAACAATCATGTGCTTATTATTAACGCCGAAGAGATCTACACCAAAGGCCGTGCGCAAAATACTCTTAGCAATGACCAGTCTGATGAAATTTACCGCATCTATCATCAGCAATATTTGACCGGCACCAAGGCAGATGAAATTGAAGGCGTTGCCCGCTGGGTAAGCCTTAATGAAATTGCCGAAAACGACTTTAACCTGAATATTGCGCGCTACGTGCAAAAGCCATTGGAAGAAGAAAGCATTACCGTAGAAGAGGCATTGAAAGATTTTCAGAAAAAGCTCGCTGCGCTGGAAAGAGCTGAAGAAGAGCTTGAAGCCCTTCTTATAGAAGAGGGTTTCGAAATATGAAGTTAGAGAAGGCATATGCAGAAGATATCAAGTTAAATATCACTGCAGAAGAAGCTGATCGACAGTTTTCAGCTGGCGTTGTTAAATCCAAATTTAGTTTTCAGTGTCCGGATGAACACTGTAGCGCGCCAGTCACATGTGCTAATTTAGAACGCCCCAAAGATAAGAGAAAGCGCGATCCGTATTATAAAGTCGTTGGCGAACATAGTCCTAATTGCGACATAGCAAAGGATATTGAGAAGCAGAAAAAACGAACAAATTCGAAAACGGACATTTATAGTGATAGCGATGAATACATTGATAATGCTATTCGTCTTAATTTACAGCCCCCCAGCACCAAAAGACCTGTGTCTATGGGAGATACACGAGTTACTTCGGACACTGACGGAAAAGCAAGACAAGGCAACACCGAAGAGTCAGGTAAGCGAAAAATTCAACGTTCAAAAACGCTATCATCACTAATAGATGCTTTTTTAGCGCATGAATCACACACGATACAGCTTCCGGAGGTCGGCGTAATTAACATCAGAGACTTCTTTGTTGAAATTAATGGTCAGGACTTATCTGAGTTAGAAGATGAATTTCGAATTTATTACGGTAAAGCTTGGTTTAATAAAAAAGAAAATGGATATTCCATAGTCTTTGATAAAACACTTACTTCTGCAGAAATTACTAAGAGACCATCAATTTACATGCCGCTCGATAAGCTTGTAGAGTCTGGCTTTAAACGCTTTAAGGTTAATGAACTGGAAAGACTGGCCGACAAGAAACCCAAAACGGTCTTCATCCTTTCGCAGGCAGGCCCCCAGTTAAGAAATGGCTATATAAACATCTGGTGTGATGGTCCTGAATATTTGGATTACCGTCTATGAACAGAAAAAATCTAGAAGATTTACTTTGGGGCGCTGCCGAATTTCTCCGCGGCCAAATAGACGCTTCAGATTACAAGCAATTCATCTTCCCGCTGCTGTTTTACAAGCGTTTGTCAGACGTTTATTTAGAAGAGTATGTTGAGGCATTCGAAGCGCATGATGGTGATGCCGACTACGCTGTGCTGCCCATGTATCACCGTTTTGATATCCCGGAGGAAGCCCGCTGGGAGAAGGTGCGCCATACCAGTAAAAACATCGGTGAGGCTATCCAAATCGCACTTAGGTTAATAGAAGCCAACAACCCGCGTTTACATGGCGTATTTGGTGATGCGCAGTGGACGAATAAAGAGCGCCTGCCTGATCATCTATTGGCCGATTTAATTGAGCACTTCAGCAAAATCCCATTAGGTATTAAATCGGTTAAACAGGATGACCTGGGCGAAGCCTACGAATACCTGATTAAGAAGTTTGCTGACGATTCTGGCCACACAGCTGCGGAGTTTTACACCAACCGCACTGTTGTGCATTTAATGACGCGTATTATGCAGCTTAAGCCAGGTGAAACTGCCTACGACCCAACCTGTGGTACAGGAGGCATGCTACTAAATGCAGTGATGGATTTACGCTCAGACTTAAAAGAGTGGCGTAGCGTTAAGTTGTTCGGCCAGGAAGTAAACTTACTAACTTCAGCTATCGCCCGCATGAACATGTTTTTGCACGATATCGAAGAGTTTGAAGTGTTGCGAGGCGATACGCTGGCAGAGCCTAAGTTTATTGAGAACGACCAGCTTAAGCAGTTTGACGTTATCTTTGCTAACCCACCGTATTCCATTAAAAAATGGAACCGCGATAAGTTTGCTGCGGACCCTTATGGCCGCAACTTATTTGGCGTACCACCGCAAGGCTGTGCCGACTATGCGTTTTACACCCATATCATTAAAAGCCTCAAGCCCGATACCGGCCGTGCTGCCATGTTATGGCCACACGGCGTGTTGTTCCGTGACTCTGAGCAAACTATTCGCAAGCAAGTCATTGAGTCTGACATTATCGAAGCAGTAATTGGCCTTGGGCCAAACCTGTTCTATAACTCACCGATGGAATCTTGTGTAGTAGTGCTTAACTGCAACAAGCTAGCCGAGCGTAAAAACAATGTGCTGTTTATCAACGGCGTTGAGCATGTTACCCGCGAACGGGCGCATAGCCGCTTATCTGATGATGACCTGGCAGTGCTGTGCGAAGCCTATTTCGAGCCGGAAAAGCAAAGCGATATTACCGCACTGGTTGATATCGATACTATTAAAGAAAACCTCTATAACCTGTCGATTCCGCTTTATGTGCAAACCAAAGACGATGAGGAAGTGCATGATATTGAGCATGCGGTAGAGACTTGGAAAATTAGCAGGGTGCTGTTGAAGAAACAGACCAATAAACTACTCCAAAGCCTCGCGCAGTTGGGTTACGAGGTAGAAAAAAATGATTGATAAACAAACTGTTAAATTCGGTGATATTTATCGCGAAGTAAAATTAACCACCAAAGATCCAGTTGCTGATGGTTACGAGCGTTATATTGGCCTAGAGCATTTGGATACTGGCTCGCTAAAAATAAAGCGGTGGGGAAGCATTGCAGAAGACAATCCAAGCTTTAATCGTGTTTTCAAAAAGGGACAAATATTATTCGGTAAACGACGTCCTTACTTAAAAAAAGCTGCGATAGCCGAATTCGACGGAATTTGTTCTGGTGACATCATTGTTATGGAGCCTAGAAAAAATACGACAATTTCACATGGCATTATAAAGCATATAATTCAGTCTGAAGTTGTATGGAATTGGGCTGTTTTAAATTCTTCTGGTTCTCTTTCACCAAGAACAAATTTCTCTGTGCTCTCGAAGCTGAATATATCTATTCCACATTTCCCTCAAGAAGTTTGCATATCTGTTTTGGATGCAGCAGAGGATTCTTTGCATAAGTCTGAAAATCTATTAGAAGAGTTAAGTAAGGCAAAAATTCGCACGGCTTACGCGCTAATGCTTGAAGGTAATTGGTATCGACAATTATTTGGACCATTAAGGGTTAATGTTCCCCAAGGATGGCAGATACTGAGAGTGGGCGACGTTCTTAAAGATACTCAATATGGGCTATCTGACTCGCTGGAGGCAACTGGGCGCTATCCGGTGCTTCGTATGATGAATATTACAAATGGATACGTAGATCCGAATGATCTAAAGTATTTAGATTATTCTATCGAGGAAGCAAGAAAGTACTTGTTAAATTATGGAGACATAGTTTTCAATAGAACCAACAGCATGGAGTGGGTTGGAAGAACAGGAATATTCGAGCTGAAAGAGGACTATCTATTTGCTTCCTACTTAATCCGTTTAGTCGCTGATACTGAAAAGTTAACTCCATATTATCTGACTCAGTATTTAAATCTTCCGTTAGTTCAATATAGGTTAAAAGCTTTTGCTACTCATGGGGTTAGCCAAGCAAACATAAATCCTGGTAGTTTGAAAAGTTTGCCAATCCTTGTTCCTCCTCCTGAGAGAATAATAGAGATAGAAAAAGTTCTTCGCGAATTTGATAGGCAAATTGATGTTTTGAAAGAGCATTATAAAAAGATGTTTAATTTATTTGCAGGTGTTAAATCGAAATACTTCGAGTAGGCAACTTAATGTTTAACGAACAAACTGTCACGGAAAATGGAATTATCGACCGCTTAAAGGGTTTAAGCGGGATAAATTGGGCTTACTGCCACGGTGATAGCCTGCCAAAGCAAGCGCAGGATATCTTTGTTGATGAGTGGCTAAAAGACGCGCTTTGTTCGTTAAACCCTGATATTGCAAAACAGCCGGACCTGGCGGACGAGGTTATTTATAAACTTCGTGGCGTTATTCTGGAAGCCAAGTTTACCGGCCTGGTTAAAGCCAACGAGAATTTTCAGGAGTGGCTGCTGGCAGAGAAAAGCCTGCCTTTTGGTAAAAATGGCGACCATATCACCATTAACCTGATTGATTTTGATGATATCAAAAACAACCATTTTGTCGTGTCGCAGCAGGTGCATTATATCGCTGCTACAGAAGTGTATTTTGATATTGTGCTGTACGTTAACGGCATACCCTTGGTAGTAGGTGAAGTTAAAACCGCCACCCGGCCAAGCGTTAGCTGGCAAGACGGTGCCGCTGATTTTATGGGCGGTAAAAAGCACTACTGGCAAAATGTTGCGCCATTTTTTGTACCTAACCTGCTGTGCTTTGCCAGTGAAGGTAAAACCTTTGCTTATGGTGCCATTAACGCTGGCCCTAAAGACTGGGGGCCGTGGCATAACACCGATTTACGTGATGACATTTTACCCGGCCTGCAAACTGTAATTAACAGTGCTGAGGGTTTACTAAACCCTGTTACCTTATTGCAGCTGCTGGAATCTTTCGCGTTATTTTCGACGGTGAAAACCGGCAAAAACACACCGCCAAAACGGATAAAAATATTACCCCGTTATCCGCAGTTTGAAGCCGCCAAGCAAATTGTTGAGCGGGTGCGCCGTGGCTACCCGAAAAAAGGCCTTATCTGGCATTTTCAGGGCTCTGGTAAGTCATTATTAATGCTGTATGCAGCTAAGATGTTGCGGGCTGATAATGAACTTAAAAACCCGACTGTATTGGTCGTGGTAGACCGACGTGATTTAGATAGCCAAATTAGTGAAACCTTTGGCGGTACCGACGTTAAAAACCTGATTAAAGTGCAAAGCTGCAAAAAGCTTGGTGAGTATATCGAGCAAGATAGCCGGGGTATTTTAATTACCACCATCTTCAAATTTAAAGATGTTGAAATCGACGAACCCAATAAAAAAGGCCTGAACGATCGCGACAATATCATTGTGCTGGTCGATGAAGCGCACCGCACCCAAGAAGGGGGTTTAGGTGACAAAATGCGCTGGGTGCTGCCTAATGCCCATTTTTACGGTTTAACCGGTACACCTATTTCAGGTATAGATCGCAATACCTTTAAGTTATTTGGTGCCGAAGACGACCCTGGTCGTTACATGAACCGTTATAGCTATAAGCAGTCTATCCGTGACGGTGCTACTAACCCGGTAAAGTTTGAACCACGCCTGGCAGAGCTTCGGGTAGACCGTGAAGCAATAGACAAAGAGTTTGAAGCCTTAGCCGCCGCCAACAACCTGGACGAAGAAGAAAAAGCTGAGCTGTCTAAACGTGCTGGCAAACTGGCTATTATGCTAAAAGCGCCTAAACGTATGGCTGCAGTTAGCGCCGATATTGCCGAGCACTTTACCAGCCACGTTAAGCCGAAAAAGATGAAGGCTATGGTGGTGGTGTACGACCGTGATGCCTGTGTTCAGATGTATTACTTGCTGGGTGAAAGGCTCGGGTTTGATGCTGTTGAAGTGGTGATGAATATTGACCAAGCCCCAGTTAAAGTGCCAGCAGGTGGTAAAAAGGGCAAGGTTAATAAAGACTGGCGCAAGTGGCATGACGATTTAAAGCTGCCGGTTAAACAGAGTGACTTTGAACGCTGGCAAAGCATCGATGACGATGAGCAAAAGCAAAAAGATCTGATAGAAACCTACAAAGACCCAAAACAGCCGCTGCAGTTACTTATCGTAACAGCCAAGCTACTAACCGGCTTTGATGCACCTATCTGCTATTGCATGTACTTAGATAAACCATTACGTGACCATACCCTGTTACAGGCTATGTGCCGCACTAACCGGCTGTATCAGAACGATGAAGCCCGCAAACAAATGGGCCTTATCATCGACTACCTTGGCGTATTTGAAAACCTGCGCACGGCACTGGCGTACAACCCGGAAGAAATTGAAGGCGTAGTGGAAGGCATTGAAGCCTTTAAAGCCATATTGCCAATGCAGTTGGAAAAGTGTCTTGCCTTCTTTCCAAATGTGGACCGAAGCCTGGAAGGCTTTGAAGGCATTATGACCGCGCAAGAGTGCCTGCCTACCAATGAAAAACGCGACGAATTTGCTGCAGCCTTTGGCGTAGTCGCCAAACTATGGTCGGCAATTAACCCTGACCCATTCTTAAACACCTACCGCAAAGATTACAAATGGCTGGCGCAGATTTATGAATCAGTGCGCCCAGTCGGCCAAACCGGCGCATTAGTTTGGGCAGCATTAGGCCCAGAAACCATTAAGCTTATACACCAGCATACCGATATTAATCGCATCCGGGATGATATCGACGAGCTGGTAATGGATGAGCACGCCATCTTTACCCTGACAGATAAAGAGCAAGAACAGCGGGCGCGTAAATTAGAAATCGACCTGATGGGTCGCCTACGTGGCAGTCACGACCCTAAATTCTTTGCGTTGGGCGAACGGTTAGAGAAACTACGTCAAGACTACGAAGCCGGAGTTATCAAAGCCATAGAATGGCTAAAAGGCCTTTTAGACGCAGCCAAAGACACCGTGCAGGCCGAGCGCGAAAGTGGCGATAAAGTTGTCACCCAGGAAGATAACAAGCAAGCGTTAACCAAACTCTTCCTGGAAACCCGGCCAGAAACCACGCCAAAGTTAATTGGGGACGTGGTAGAGCAAATCGACAAGATAGTTAAAGCAACCCGATTTGACGGCTGGCAAAACTCCAACAGCGGCCCGCGTGAAATACAAAAAGCACTATTACTCACGCTTGCACAGTTCGGCCTGGGCAAAGACAAAGACTTGTTTGCCAAGGCCTATGCGTATATTGAAGAGCATTATTAATGTTTACTTTTCACGTAATACAAAGCAAAGGCTTATTTCCAAAGTAGGGTTATCGGGGACAGAACAAAATTAACCTGCTTTGCTACTTTTCGTTTAGCCTTGCCCTTGTGGCGTATCCTCTTGCTGTTGACGCTGAGATAACCAGAACAGAGCATTTTAATTATTATAAAACAATGATCTAATCGGCGTTTTAAAATTTCTGTAGGCAGCTTGTCGATCTCTTCCCTCCCCACCCGACTAAGCACTGTGAATCAATCACTGCTATCTTTACTGCTGCATCAGCTGGCTGTGCAGGGGATTGCCAATTTTAGGAGCAACGCGATGAAATTTAACCCGGTAGTGCACTTTGAAATTTACGTAGACGATATGCCGCGTGCCGAAGCTAATGGCGGCAGTATACAGCAGCCGAAAATGTCTATTGGCACGCATGGTTTTTGCGCTGTAGTGCGCGACTGTGAAGGCAATTTAATTGGCCTGCACTTGATGACATAAGTTAGTGTCCGGGTTCGGAGGGTAACTTCTGCATACCTCTACTGTTACTGCTCAATACAAAAATTTTCGCAAAGCGGTTTAACTTACTTTTGCACCGTGTAAAAAAAACCGAGTGAGTAACTTTACCGATTCAGCATTAGCTAAACGGCCACGTCGCTCTGCATCCACAGTGCTGTAAATCAATGACACAAAATATTCTGTCAATGCCGCCGCATTGATATCAATACGAAACAACCCAACTTGTTGCCCAGCTAAAAAATAGCGATCAACAGCATTACTATAATGTACCCACAGTGTATTTTCTGCCGTGCAAGCTTCTGGTGTGTAATTAAACATTTGATAAATCAATACTTCTCGATGCTCGAGATGCATACTGATTAGTGATGATATTGAAGCCTCAGTCGGTTCGGCACTCTTGGCTGAAATGGTATCTGCAATATGATTAAGTACCGCTGTGCCATATTCGTTAATTTTTTCAACAATCGATTCTCTTGAACCAAAAGTTCTATGTAAGGTGGCACGGCTCACACCAATGGCTTCTGCTAACTCTTTAACCGTTGCTCGCGGCTGTTCTACCATGGCTTTTGCTAACTTTCTTAATAAGTTATCGTCTAGTTGCATGATAACCCCACAATTAGTAATTCTATTGCGGTATTCTGCGCTTAATTCATTAAAGTGTCAAATGAGACAATATTGTCTCATTTGGTTTTCGGGTGTATCATAGCCGCGTTTTATACTCTAACTTGTAAGGTGAATCATGAATAAGCCGTTTACTCGTCGCAACACCGTCGCTGTTGTGCTTTTTTCCAGTGCGTTGTTACTTGCGGGATGCTCTGACTCTGCACCTACTGCACAACCAGAGGCGAGCGCGCTGCCAGTAACTACTCTTAATGTTACAACTGAACAATTAATGCTTATTAGTGATCTGCCAGGCCGGGTGGAACCTATGCGAGTTGCACAAGTACGTGCTCGTGTCGCAGGTATTATCTTGCAACGTAATTTTACTGAAGGTGCCGATGTTGCCGCTGGCGATGTGCTATTTCAAATTGATCCAGCACCGTTAAAAGCCGCCTTAGCACGAGCCGAAGGCGAGCAAGCAAAAGCCGATGCAGAATTATTAAATGCGCAAGCAAAAGTAACACGTTACGAGCCCCTTGCCAAAATAGAAGCAATTAGCCAGCAAGATTTAGACAATGCCTTGGCTGAGCTTCGCACGGCACAAGCGGCTGTAAGCTCAGCAAGAGCCACCGTAGTCAGTGCCAAATTAGATTTAAGTTATGCCACCGTAACAGCCCCAATCTCCGGACGCATTGGCCGAGCATTAGCAACCGAAGGGGCACTGGTTGGGCAGGGCGAAACAACATTGTTAGCCACAATACAACAGCTTAACCCCGTTTATATTGATTTTACGCAGCCGGTGGCAAAAGCACTGGAATTACAGCAATTGCTAAAAAGCGGCCAGCTTGCTGATAGTACAGATAAAAAATTAACAGCAACCATCGAAGGCACGCGGTATGAAGCCAAAGGCGATTTGCTCTTTAGCGATATTGCCGTTGAACGCAGTACTGGGCAGATCACGCTACGCGGCGAATTTGACAATGCCGAACATATATTACTACCTGGGATGTATGTGCGTGTAAAAGTGCCGCAAGCACAGGTGGCGGATGCCATTTTGATCCCGCAACGCGCCGTGCAGTTTGATGCCAATGGTAAAAGTAGTGTGTGGGTTGTTGATGCCAATAACACTGTGCAACCAGTCGCGGTTGAGCTAGGAATTATGCAAGGTAAAAACTGGCAAATCACTCAAGGACTAAGCGCCGGTGACAAAGTCATTACCGGTGGTATTTCAGCCTTAATGCCAGGTAGTGCAGTATTTGATACGGCAGCCGCCCAGTAATTGATGCTTTAGTAGCAGAGGAAACACCATGTCTCAATTTTTTATCGGGCGCCCCAATTTTGCCTGGGTAGTTGCCTTGTTTATTACACTAGGTGGATTACTGGCGCTGCCGAATCTACCTGTTTCACAATATCCAACAGTGGCACCACCGCAGGTCACCATTTATGCAACATACCCTGGTGCTTCTGCGCAAGTATTAACGGATTCCGTTACCAGTATTATTGAGCAAGAACTTAATGGCGCCAAAAATTTACTGTATTTTGAATCATCAAGTAATGCCAACGGCATAGCCGAAATCACCGTAACCTTTGAACCCGGTACGGATCCTGATTTAGCACAGGTTGATGTACAAAATCGTTTGAAAAAAGCCGAATCACGCTTACCGCAAGTAGTGCTTGATCTTGGTGTGCAGGTTGAACAGGCCAGCTCTGGTTTTTTAATGATTTATTCGTTGAGTTATGCTGACGGTACTGCAGCAGGTGCAGATATCGTACAGCTGGCAGATTATGCGGTACGTAATGTCAATAATGAAATTTTACGAGTGCCTGGCGTAGGTAAAATTCAGTTTTTTGCCTCAGAAGCCGCCATGCGAATTTGGGTAGACCCACAAAAGTTACTGGCTTACGACTTATCTATTGCGGATGTTAATAATGCCATTAGTGCACAAAATATTCAGATTGCCGCCGGCAGTTTTGGTAGCAGCCCGTCGTTAAAAGAGCAGGAGCTGGCCATTACTTTACAAGTAAAAGGCTTGATGGAAAATGCAGAAGAGTTTGGCAATATTTTGCTACGTTCTACCGCCAATGGCGCCACCGTTAAATTATCTGATGTGGCCAGAATTGAAGTGGGAAATCAAGATTATGGCTTTATGTCTAGGCAAGATGGTAAACCTACCGTTGGTACTGCAATTCAGTTATCACCGGGTGCTAATGCCATCGCTACCGCTAAAGCCGTTAAAGATCGCTTGCAGGAATTATCGACATCATTTCCAGATAATGTCGAATATTCTGTACCTTACGATACCTCACGCTTTGTTGATGTAGCCATCAAAAAGGTTATTTATACGCTAGTTGAAGCGATGATCTTAGTGTTTATTGTCATGTATTTGTTTTTACAAAACGTGCGTTACACGTTAATTCCTTCTATCGTTGTACCCGTTTGTTTGATGGGAACCATGGTGTTTATGTATTGGCTGGGGTTCTCAGTTAATATGATGACGATGTTTGGTATGGTACTCGCCATCGGTATTTTGGTGGATGATGCCATCGTTGTGGTAGAAAACGTCGAACGTATCATGGCAGAAGAAGGATTACCGCCATTAGCCGCCACAATAAAAGCGATGCAGCAAGTATCTGGCGCTATTGTCGGTATAACGATGGTACTTACTGCGGTATTTTTACCGTTGGCCTTTATGTCCGGCTCTGTTGGTGTTATTTATCAGCAGTTCTCATTATCGCTTGCGGTGTCTATTTTATTCTCCGGCTTTTTAGCCTTAACCTTTACTCCGGCATTGTGTGCCACCTTGCTTAAGCCAATACCAGCAGGGCATCACGAGAAAAAAGGCTTTTTTGGTGCTTTTAACCGCGGCTTTAATCGTTTAACGGGTCGTTATGTCAATTTAACCAGCAGTACCGTGGGTAAAACCGGCCGTTATATGTTGATTTATGCGGGTATTGTGGCGTTACTGGCTTTTGTTTATTTACGTTTGCCGGAGTCTTTTGTACCAGAAGAAGACCAAGGTTTTATGATCGTTGATATTCAATTACCAGCAGGTGCCAGCCGTGGTAGAACCGATGCCGCTAGCACACAACTGGAAAACTTTTTGGCTGAGCGCGAAAGTGTCGAATCCACGTTTTTAGTCATGGGTTTTAGCTTTTCAGGCATGGGGGAAAATGCGGCCTTAGCATTTCCAACACTAAAAGATTGGTCTGAGCGTGGCAAAGGGCAATCAGCCGCTGATGAGGTACAAGCCGTTAATGCCCATTTTTATGGTCATAGCGATGCCGCAGTTATGGCGGTTTCTCCACCACCGATTGAAGGCTTAGGCAATTCTGGTGGCTTTTCGTTACGCTTACAAGATCGCGGTGGTGTAGGGCGCGAAGCGCTTGTTGCAGCCAGAGATCAGTTATTGGCAGAAGTGTTCTCCAATCCTGCCTTTGCTTATGCGTATATGGAAGGTTTAGCCGATGCACCACAATTGAGCCTGCATATTGACCGTGAAAAAGCCAGTGCTTTAGGTGTGCGCTTTGATGCTATTAGCAATGCACTTTCTACGTCCTTTGGCTCAATGGTAGTAGGGGATTACTCCAATACTGGCAGACAACAACGGGTGATTGTACAAGCAGAAGCCAATAGCCGCGCAACAGCAGAAAGCGTGTTAACACTTTATGTCAGTAATGATAAAGGTGAACAAGTTCCATTTAGCGCTTTTGCCACCACACAGTGGAGCAAAGGCCCTGTGCAGTTGTCACGTTATAACGGCTATCCAGCCTTTAAGATCGGCGGTGATGCAGCACCTGGCGTCAGCTCTGGTGATGCTATGGCGGCAATGGAGCAAATAATCAGTACGTTGCCTGAAGGAATAGGTTATGAGTGGACGGCACTGTCTTATCAGGAAAAATTTGCCAGCGGCCAAGCACCTAAATTATTAGCACTCTCTATTTTAGTTGTGTTTTTATTATTGGTTGCCTTGTACGAAAGTTGGTCTATCCCGTTATCGGTTATGTTGATTGTCCCAATCGGTGCATTAGGTGCAGTGCTTGCCGTACTTGTCGCCAATATGGCTAATGATGTGTACTTTAAGGTTGGTTTAATCACGATTATCGGGCTTTCAGCTAAAAACGCCATCTTAATCGTGGAGTTTGCCAAAGATCTATTGGCGCAAGGTTACTCGTTACGCGAAGCCGCTATTGAAGCTGCAAAATTACGTTTCAGACCAATAGTCATGACTTCTGCGGCATTTATCTTAGGCGTAGTACCACTGGCGTTAGCATCTGGTGCGGGGGCAGCAAGTCAGCAGGCGCTTGGCACAGGGGTTATTGGCGGTATGCTTAGTGCTACAGTTCTGGGTGTTATTTTTGCTCCAATTTTCTTTGTTGCCGTGCTTGGTCTATTTAACGCAAAAAAAGCTGAGCAAACTACTCAAACTCATAATAAGGAGACGCAATAATGATGTTTTATAAAGTACCATCATTTATAGCGTTATCTATTGCACTTGCCGGGTGCTCGCTGGCCCCCGAGTATCATAAACCGGCAGCGCCGATAGCAAATGCATGGCAAAGTGGTGATACCGTTGTTGTTGAGCAAACAGAAAGTCAAAGCTGGGAAGCCTTCGTTACCGACGCAGCATTACGGCAATTAGTGCAAACGGCATTGACGAATAACCGCTCATTTCGACAAACGTTATTGGATATAGAAAGCGCCAGAGCACAATATCGCATTGTGCAATCTGACCGCGTTCCCCAGTTGCAGGCCGCTGGTAGCGGTAATCGTCAGCAAATACCGGCCAGCTTATCTCCTACTGGTGTTGCCGGCGTTAGCAGTAATTACCAAGTGGGGTTAACTTTACCGGAGTATGAACTAGATTTATTTGCCCGAGTAAAAAACCTTTCAGATGCTGCGCTGGAGCAATATTTGGCAACAGAGGCGGGGAGTAGAGCTACTCAAGTTGCGCTAATCGCCGAAGTGATTCAAGCATTTTTAACCTATGAAAGCACGCAACAGCAAGCGATACTGGCGAATAGTACAGTTGAAACACGCGTAAAATCATTAGAGTTAGTGACGCAACGACGTACTTTAGGTGATGCATCGGCATTAGATTACCAAGAAGCTTATAGTGTCTTGCAACAAGCTAATATTGCTTTGGAGCAAGCTAATAGAGCACATCAACAGGCGCAAAATGCCTTAGTGTTATTACTGGGCACTCCTGATGCTGCTACGTTGTTGCAAAGCACAGTATTGGCGCAACCGAGTGAAAAACGCATAGTGCAATATATAGAGGCGGGTACGCCATCACTATTAATTGCTAATAGGCCCGATATTTTAGCCAGTGAACACCGCTTAAAAGCTCGACATGCTGATATTGGTGCCGCACGCGCTGCGTTTTTCCCAAGAATTTCCTTAACAGGAAATTTTGGCACGGCAAGTAATGAGATGTCCGGTTTATTTGAAAGTGGCTCAAAAGCCTGGGCTTTTATGCCACAAATCTCATTACCCATTTTTACTGGCGGCCGTAATCGGGCTAACTTAACGCTAGCAGAGGTAAGAAAAGATATTGCGATAGCAGAATACGAGTACCAAATCCAAAGTGCTTTTCGCGAAGTCGCTGATGCATTAGCCGCAAGTAGCTCGTTGCAACGGGAAGAACACGCTCAAGCTGAATTAGCTAGTTCTGCCAATAAAACGCTGCAGTTAGCCGAAGCGCGTTATCGTGCCGGTGTTGATAGTCATCTGCGTTATCTGGATGCCCAACGACAGCATTTTAGTGCACAGCAAAATCTGATTACCGTGAGTACGCAGCAGCAACTCGCACTCGTCGATTTATTCCGCGCACTTGGTGGTAACTGGTATGCCAAAACGCCTTAATCGGTAAGGTGACTCTTAACGGTCAAGTAATTTAAAACAGCTCGCTATAACAGTGAGCTGTTTTTTATGGCTATAAAATAGACTACCGATAATGCTTACATAATGTGACGCTGGGTGTGTCTAGAGTACTGTTAAAATCTAATTTGGTGTAACAACGTCGAGCATTCGATATCGATACCTTCAGCGCCATCCGCTTAAGAAATAATTCAGGTGCTGATGGTATAGAGCCTCTTGGTTTTGGTAGACAGCAGTGCAGCTCTATTTTCTACGCATTATTTCACTTTTGTAGCCTTATAAGTATTTACACCTTTAATCAAAGAAAACCCTGTCAGTTGGTTTTCAGTATCGGTTTCAAATCGGACCGTAGCATCCGGAGCTGTCAGGAAGAAGCTGGAGTTTGCTTCCCGGTGCAGCTCAAGGCGTTTGCCGCTGATTAAATTGCTTTGGAAATATAGGCGATCTGCTTCTGCAAGAATAAACGCAGGTTTATCTAATAGCAGGTATTCACCAGCTAATGTTTGGTTGAGCTTAGCATCTGGCGCTATGACTGCTTTTTCTGTGACCTTAAAGTCGGGCCAGTTGTATTCGGCGGCAATACTGGTAAATATTTCTTCAATTAATGCCATGCCATTATCGCTGTTGGTCAGCACTACTGCACCCTGACCGGTTTTTGTATAGCCGAATAATAAAGTGCGAAATCCTTTGTTGCCACCACTGTGACTAAAACTGGTTCTGTCTAGCTGCTGTTCAACAAAAAAGCCAAGGCCAGTTTCACCTAAGCCGCGCGTTAACATGGTTTTAGTCATTTGGCTGGAAAGTATGCTGTCTGAAGTACCAGCTTCCGACTTCTGCACTTCAATAATTATTTTTGCTAAATCTGCGGCTGTGCTCCACATGCCTGCAGCTGCCAGTTCAGGGTTTTGGTGCCACAAGCCTGGAATGGCTGCACCGCTGCTATCATGCCCAGCGGCAGCATTTTTGCGCTCTTGCTGTGGCAACTGTGCGGCGAAGCGGCTGTGCTGCATATCTAAAGGGGTAAATACGATATCTTGTAATAGCTGTGGAAAATCCTTTTGGCTTGCTTCCATCATCATCAATTGGATGATGGTGTAACCACCGCCGGAATAGCTCCATTGAGTGCCTGGTATTGCTTCGACACGAACTGGTGCAGTATTCGCTGGTGCTTCACCGTTCAATACTGCAAGTAAGCTTGGTACTGCTTGTTGATCATTTTGTGTAAGTGCATAACCATGAAAACCATGCACATTGACGCCAGCACTATGGTTCAGCAACTGCCGCAGGCTCACTTTATGCTCTTTGGTGAAGTCATTCTCAGGCAGTTTCCAGCTTTTCAGTTGGCTATTTATATCGCCATTCAGCTGAAGTTTTCCTTGCTCAACCAGATGTAATGCAGCCATGGCGCTGACGGCTTTGCTGATAGAGGCGGTTTGAAACAAGGTGGTTAATGTGGTGTTTGCATTGCTGCCTGCAACATTTACCCCATAAGCTTGGGCCCACTCAAGTCGACCATTGTTTACAACCGCAATGCTTACAGCAGGAACCTGGTGATAGTGCATCCGATGTGCCAACTGCATTTTCTGAGCTGATGCGCCTTTGACAATAACTGACGTTGACAGCCCTTGTTCTACGCGGCTGATTTTCTCATCCAGTGCGGCCGGGTCTGAACGGGCTGCACCTACACAGGCACTACCTACGGCAACTAATATCAGGGTTTTACGCAGTAACTGAGGTACGGGCATCAGAGAGTCTTCCGTGAGTTAGTGGCCAGAATGTGGTTCTAACAAATTAATTTATCTAAGATTATTGAAAATCGGCTGCAGTTGCAATGATGGAGATGTAAGCAGATGTCTTTAAAACTCTGCCAGATGCTTGTCGATCTTTGCCTTTTCCATCCGACTAAGCACTGTGAATCAATCACTGCTATCTTTACTGCTGCATCAGCTGGCTGTGCAGGGTATTGCCAATTTTAGGAGCAACGCGATGAAATTTAACCCGGTAGTGCATTTTGAAATTTACGTAGAAAACATGGAACGCGCCAAAGCATTTTATCAGGCGCTGTTTGATATCAAGCTGGAACCTATGCCATCGCCCACGCCGGAGCTTGAGATGGAAATGTGGTTCTTCCCGATGGATAAAGAAAACGGCATGAATTACTACGGTGCTGGTGGCAGCCTGGTGAAAATGGCCGGTTTTACCCCTGGCGGCGGTGGTACTCTGGTGTATTTTGGCTGCGAAGATTGTGCCGTGCAGGCTGAGCGTGCCAAAGCCAATGGCGGCAGTATACAGCAGCCGAAAATGTCTATTGGCGTACATGGTTTTTGCGCTGTGGTGCGCGACTGTGAAGGCAATTTAATTGGCCTGCACTCGATGACATAAGTTAGTAGCGGCAGAGCAGAATTAAACTGGTTGCTGTGCGCGCGCTGGTTAGCAGATTTCACGCAGCTTTTACTCGCCCGTTAGTATTTTAAAATGCCTGTTTTTTTTCAACAAAACAGGCATTTTATGCATATAAAGTATGAGGTGCTATATTTTTGCGTTGGTCTGGCGGCCTCCGCATCTTCGATGCGGAATTTTCCTGCTGGCTATTGCGTGTCGGGATATAGTGCAATGGCTCTGCGAAGCTTGACCAGATGGATGTCACCTCGTGTCGAAGGGCTCCAATATTCAGTATGTGTAAAGCCATCTTTTATTTTCGTCCAATCTAATTCGATTTCTTCAATTGGTGATTTTGTCAGATCTTCAGGAGGCGCCATTTTTCCGTTGTTGTTATCAAAACTCTTATAACTAAAGTTGCGACTGACCAAGCCGGAAATTAAATCGCCCTTAACGAAATTTTTGTGAGGGGTGTATATATTTGTCCATTTAACGGCTGCGAATACAGCCCCATGATGTAAATAGCAATCAGAACCAGCGCCGTAATACCAGCTCCCACTCTCAGTTAGAGGCGGAGAAGTAGGGTATTCTCTGTCTAGTTTTCTTTTAACAAACTGTGTTTCGTTGTCAAATAACAAAATATCAGCGTAGGTAAGCGGGCTACCTAAAGTTACAAAATCAGATATCAGCCAGTTATTAGCCAGATCATTTTGGGTAAGCTCATTAAATAGATGGCGTTGCAGATCCCAATATCCCTTCTGATCAAAGGTGGCTAAGCCACAATCTGAAGTCATTAATTGTAATTTGTCTGCCAGTTCTTTAGCTTTTTCGGAAAGCGGAGTTGATTTAGAACTACTGCCTTGAGTTACTTCAAATTTGTTATGCCTAGCCCAAAGGTGATTAAGAATGTCATAGGCAATAATGGAGCCTAGGCTATGGCCAACTAACACAATGCGGTTGTATTCCCCTGTTTGATGAATGCGTTCCAATAGCTCAATACCGCCTTCTCGAATTGCCTGCCTTATTGCGATATTTGCCGGCTCAGCGCGAACGTAACGGGCCACATCGCCAAAGTAATCGGTAAAAAATTTTCTGAGTTTATTGCAATAGAATAGGACGGCTCCCTCTATTGCGCTGATTAAAACGCCGAGGATTAAGGCTGCAATAGCGTTGCTTTTATAGTACTCAGTTAAGCAGTGAACGGCGAACAACCAGCCAACTATACTCGAGCTCCCGAGAAGGAAAACTCCCCACAGCATATACCACAGGGGCTTAAGTGATTTTGGATGATTTTTGTATCTGTCGGGAGAGCATTTTAGCAATGCCAGAAACCAGCCAACAAAATGCTCCCATTTAGTGCCTACGGTATGATGTGCCCAATAATATTCGTAGAAGTCTGTTCTGCAGACGCGATCGTCTGAGCCTTTAATCTTGGGCCTGTCTGTTGTAATACGGCGTTGTTCGAAAGATTCGCATACTGCGCTGGGCTTATTCCAAAAATGAGGATCTTCCAGTTGCTTGTCCTGTTTCCATACATGAGCTACAAATTGCCGGATGGTTTCCATTGGGCGTTGCTCGCCCATACCATGGATCACCACTACGGCTTGTTTTAGCTTTGGTTTAGAAGATGTATCAGATTTGTGTTGTTCATTTGAAGTATCCGTATGATTTGTCATTGCCAGTTCCATATAGCACAACATTCACCTTGCAACGGATTAATGCAAGTAACTCGAATTTTTTGGTTGATAGTTAATCAATAATATTGTGGATTAGTACTCTGTCAAGTTGGCTTAAAGCCGGCCCGATAAGGTTGGCCAGCATTTGAGCTATTAGTTGGGTTGCCTTACAGCGTCTAATATCCCACCATTTTTCTGCTAAGCGTTCGATACGCGCATAACTATGAGTTTTGTTCATAGATTGATGAAATAATATCATTTTTATTCATGTAGCCCTGGGTGTATAAATTACACATGGCTTTAAGTCTAGACGTCTAGATGTTTTTATCGGCGGTTAGCAAAGGGGATAGCAGAGCATGAATAACGATTTTACTTTTACCATTAAGCGTATCCGGTTTGATGAACATTATCAGCCGGCAGACAGCACGCGCATTACCACCAACTTCGCCAATCTGGCACGGGGTGAGTGCCGCCAGCAGAATTTGCGTAATGCTTTAACGATGATTAACAACCGTTTTAATGCACTGGCGCAATGGGATAACCCCAAAGGCGATCGTTACTCTGTCGAGCTGGACATCGTATCCGTTGATGTGGATATTGACGGCAATGGCTCAAGCTTCCCGTCGATTGAAGTATTAAAAACCAATATTGTTGATCATAAAACCAACGAGCGTATTGAAGGCATTGTTGGCAATAACTTTTCCTCTTATGTGCGGGATTACGATTTTAGCGTATTGCTGCTGGAGCACAATAAGCATCAGGCCCGGTTCAGCATACCGGATAATTTTGGCGAGCTGCATGGCAAGCTGTTCAAATATTTTGTTAACTCAAATGCTTACAAGCAGCATTTTAACAAGCCACCGGTTATCTGCCTTAGTGTGTCGGATAACAAGGTTTATCAGCGTACGGAAAACCAGCACCCGGTACTGGGAGTGGAATACCTGGCAAACGAGTCGTCATTAACCGAGCAGTACTTTAAAAAAATGGGCTTGCAGGTGCGCTATTTTATGCCGCCAAACAGTGTGGCGCCTTTGGCTTTTCATTTTGTTGGTGACTTACTTAACGATTACACCAACCTTGAGCTGATTAGCACCATCAGCACCATGGAAACCTTCCAAAAAATCTACCGGCCGGAAATTTATAACGCCAATGCCGTAGCTGGCAGGTGTTATCAGCCAAATTTGCGCAATCAGGATCATTCCATCACGCAAATTGTGTACGACCGCGAAGAGCGCAGCAAGTTAGCTATAGCGCAGGGCAGGTTTGCTGAAGAGCACTTTATTAAACCGCACCGCGCGGTGCTGGAACAATGGTCGGCTAACTACGCTTAATAATCGGGAACATGACTTAAGATGAAAACACTATTACCTACCTCAACGGCCGGCAGTTTACCTAAACCATCCTGGCTGGCAGAGCCTGAAACACTTTGGTCACCGTGGAAATTGCAGGGAGAAGAACTGATTAGCGGCAAGCAGGATGCACTGCGGCTGTCATTGCAACAACAACAACTGGCCGGCATTGATATTGTTAGTGATGGCGAGCAAAGCCGGCAGCACTTTGTCACCACCTTTATAGAGCACTTAAGCGGCGTGGATTTTAATAAGCGTAAAACGGTGAGAATTCGTAACCGCTATGATGCCAGTGTACCAACGGTAGTGGGCCCGGTGTCGCGGCCAAAGCCGGTGTTTGTTGCAGATGCTAAGTTTTTACGGGCGCAAACCACGCAGCCGATAAAATGGGCTTTGCCGGGCCCGATGACAATGATCGACACCCTGCACGATGACCACTACAAAAGCCGCGAACAACTGGCGTGGGAGTTTGCCAAAATACTAAACCAGGAAGCAAAAGAGTTAGAGGCTGCCGGTGTTGATATTATTCAGTTTGACGAACCAGCCTTTAACGTGTTTTTTGATGAAGTTAATGAGTGGGGCATTAAATGTTTAGAGCGCGCCATCGAAGGGCTTAAATGCGAAACGGCAGTACATATTTGCTATGGCTATGGCATTAAAGCCAATACCGACTGGAAAAAAACCTTAGGCTCTGAGTGGCGGCAATACGAAGCAGTATTCCCCAAGCTGCAACAATCCAATATTGATATTATTTCACTGGAGTGTCACAACTCGCATGTGCCTATTGAGTTGCTGGAGCTTATCCGCGGTAAAAAAGTGATGGTCGGCGCCATTGATGTGGCAACTGACACCATAGAGACACCGGAGCAAGTAGCGGCAACGCTTAGAAAAGCGCTGCAATATGTCGATGCCGACAAGCTTTACCCTTGCACTAACTGTGGTATGGCGCCGTTATCCCGTGACGTTGCCACTGGCAAGCTCAATGCCTTAGCGGCAGGGGCAGAGATTGTGCGCAATGAACTGCTGGCCAGGTAAGATGCAACAAACTTGAGAAAAGTTGGCCAACATGCACGGGCCGGTTACACGCAAGGCGGCAAATTTCACGCAGCTTTCACACGGCAATCGGTAAATTTAATGCCTGTTTTGTTGTAACAAGAAAGGCATGTTATGCACACCAAGTATTGCGCGCTGTATCTTTGCCTGGGCCTTGCGGCGCAGCCTGTGGCGGCTGAGCCGCAGCGGGTAGAGCAAGTTTTAGCGGATACTGCACAAATTGACGGGCAATGCTGTATCGAACAGCTTATCAGCCGGGCTATTACTGACTTTGAACAACGCGCCCGTGCCGACTGGTCTTATCGTGTTTCGCGCTATGAAAACGAAGAAGGAGAAATTAGCAGCAGTATTGAATTGTTCGACCCGACAAGGGCGCTGAGCCAGCAATGGACGTTGCTTAGCGTTAATGGTCAACCACCAAATAATAAGCAACTGCGCAAGTTTGCTGAAAAAAAACTGGCTGAAACTAAGCAAAAACAGACAGAAAATAGCGGACAGCAGAGCTTCTCCGTGAAGTTGCGCGACCTTATTCAAATTGACACATTGCAACTGCTATCAAGCGAGCCGCAGCGTTTTCAGGCCGGCTTTGCTGTGTATCTCAGCCAGTTGGGTGCAGAGGCGTCGCAGCATCTGAAAGGAAGCCTTATCTTTGACAAACAGCAGCACTATATTGAAAGTATTGAAATTACTAATACCGCCAGCTTTTCGCCGTTATTCAGCGCCGATATTAAGGAGTTTAAGCTAACGCTTAGCTTTATTAAAATTGATACGGCGATACTGCCAGCACGGCAGGAGCTGACTATGAAAGGCCGCTTCGCGTTTTTTACCACTATTGATGAAGTATCGACCGCTACTTATTCTGATTACCGTTATGTAGGCCCGTAATATCTGCAGCTCTGGCCTGAACATTACTATGGTATATCACTGGGCGGGAAGCTGATCGATACAGTGGTGCCCGTATTGCTGTTTACCGCCATCTGCCAGCCCTGGTGTTCGCACAGCCGTTTTACAATGGATAAGCCAAAACCAAAGCCGGTGCTTTGCGTGCCTTTAACCCCGGCGTCAGTGATGTGGCCGCAGATCGCCGGTTCTATGCCCGGGCCGGTATCGCGGATCTGCAGCTGGTTATTAATAAAGGCGAGGCTTACTGTGCCGGATTCAGTATATTTAAACGCATTGCTTAAAATGTTATCCAGCAACACTTTAAGCATATCCGGGTTGGCGTTGATACTCACATCGCAGTTATCGTTGATATCAATTTCTATCTGCTTACCGCTTAGCAGTATGCGGTTATCCAAAATGGCTTTTTCCAGCAGCGGCATCAGCCGGGTTGCGCTGTGTTTGCCGGGGGCATGTTGTTCTCTGGCCAGCATTAACAGCGTGTGGGCGGCTTTTTCTATCTGATCGGCGGCGTCGTAAATGCGCTGCAACACGGCGTTGTCAGCGGTGCTGCTGACGGCCTGGCTATGACACAGTTCAACGGCGTTTTTTATTACTGCCAGCGGCGTGCGCAGCTCGTGGCTGACATCGCGGGTAAAGCATTTTTCACGCTCTAAAGCCTGAGCAATCCGGCAAAACGTATGTTCCAGCGTGCGCGCCAAAATACCCACTTCATTATTAGGAAACTGACGGGAGAATTTATCCGGCAGCTGCTGTGGCGCCGCGCCATCAACCAGCTGTGCCAGTTGCTTTAGCGGCCGGGTGGTGTTTCTGCTAACCAACCAGGCTATCAGGCAAGCAATGCTGCTGATTAACAGGCCGCTGATGGCTAAAAATTGCAGCACGCCACCGCGAATGGGCCGTACCAGTAACTCAGTGCTTACCTCTGCCAGCAGCGACACACCTGGGTGCGCAGGAAAACGATACAAGTGATAATGCCGATCCTGCTGGCCGTAAAACTCTTTACGCTCCGGCTCGGCCAAGGCAGAGGCTCGCATATCATCCGGGTAGGTGGTGCTGGAAAAATGCAACTGCATAGTATGGTTTCTTGGCGCTGGCCAGTGACCGCTTTCCTGGTACTGGCTACTTAAGTAGGCGGCTTCGCGCAGCATATCTTTTTCGATAAAGCTGTCTTCCAGTGTGTACATCAGTACAAAGGAAATGAAGCTGTAAAGCGCTGAGATCAGCAGCGTAAAAATACAGAACTGCCATACGATACGCCGGCTTAAACTATGGAATTTTTGTCCGGGCTTATTTAGATCAGTTACATCAGGCATCACTTTTCTGCTACCTCCAGGGTAAAGCCGACAGCAAACACGGTTTTTATCATCGGGTAGGTAAAAGGCTTATCCAGCACCGCCCGCAATTGATAAATATGTGACCGTAGTGCGTCAGACTCTGTTGGTTCATCGCCCCACAGCTTGCAACTTAACTCAGAGCGGCTAACCACTTGTGGATAGGCGTCTGCCAGTACCGTCAGAATTTTATAGCCCATAGTGGTGAGCTCCAGCAGTTTGCCATCGCGGCTTGCTGTTTTGCGTGTTTTGTCCAGCAGCAAAGGACCAAGCTGTACCGAGGTCTTGCCTTGTAAGCGGTGCCGACGGCAAAGAGCCAGGCAGCGCACTTCCAGCTCTTGTAACGAAAAGGGCTTGGTCAGGTAGTCGTCAGTGCCGACATGAAAGCCAGCGACTTTATCATCGATACTGTCTCTGGCAGTGAGCATTAACAGCGGAATATGCCGCTGCGCTTTTTCCCGCAGCTGACGGCACACTTCAAGGCCATCCATGGCTGGCAGATTTAAATCGAGAATAATCAGGTCGTAATAGTGTTGCAGCGCTAACGCCAACCCTTGTGTGCCCTTGACAGCAAAATCAAACACATGGCCTTTTTGCTCCATATACTCGGCAATATTTTGGGCAATATTCAGCTGATCTTCAATCAGCAGTACATGCAGGGCTGAAGACGGCGTTAGCGCAGTTTCCATTAGGCTTCCAATTGTATTACTACATTACAGCGACATGCTGTTTAGCATGACTTTAGCAGGTTCAAACTCAGGTTTGTTGGCTAATATCTGCTTAAGTGTTGCCGTAGCCGCAGCCTTATCGCCAAGCTTTTGCTGCGCCTTAGCAATTTGCAGATCCAACGCCGGATTATTGATCGCGCTTTGGCTCAGCAGCATTAGCGTCAGCGCATGCTGCCATGCCGTTTCGGTGTTAGCGGCAGTGAAATAGTAGTAGCCATACATGCCTGCCAGTTCAATATGAAGCTGCTCCGGGTTCGATGCTAACGCTTGTGCCGCGTCCGGCTTGCCATCCAGCAAGGCTGCCACTAACGCCAGGGTGTGATCGTCTTTATGCGGTGGCATAACAAGTGGCGTAATGCCAAGCGATTTAACCAGTGCTGTGGCCACGGCAACGGTAGAGGTAGGGTTTTGGCCGGTGATAAGCCGGTTATCCACTACCACATGATTGAGCATAATAGGGCTGGCTTGAAAGATACCACCACGCTCCGTCAGTTTATCCTGCAATAAAAATTCAAATTTTGGCAGCCACTTTTTACCAAACAATTGCTCTTCCTCATTGGTAAAGCTGTTAACCGCTTTATTGGCAACCAGATAGCTGCCATCGGCTAACTTAACGTTTACCAGCGCAGCTGGGCCATGGCAAACCGCAGCGACCGAACCGTGCTGCTGATAAATAGCGGCAATCAGTTGTTGTAACGCGGCGTCTTTTGGTAAGTCAAACATGGCGCCTTTGCCGCCAACGATAAAAATGCCGTTATAGTTAGCGGCATCCAATTGCGCTGTGGCCAGGGTGTTAGCCAGTTTTGCCATTATGGCGGGGTCATCCAGCACTTGCTGATTGTACGGCTTGGCTGGATCGTACTCATCGGCCTCCACCGGGCCACCTTGCGGGCTGGCAATGTCAACGTCAATACCATGTGCTTTAAATACCAGATAGGCTTTGGCAAATTCATCAAATTCATAACCGGGCGCTTGTTGCCCCTGTTGTTGGCCGTGGCCGCTTAACACCAACAAAATACGCTTGTCGTCCGGCTGTGCCGCTACGCCGGCGGCCATCAGTAGTAACGCCAACAGTGGGATGAATGGCAATAAGTAACGTTTAAGTAATTGCATAATACTGTCTCCGTTTAAGCATTAAATTTTAGTTGTTTTAGGTTTCAGTGAGCAGCATGTCAGCCCGGTTGTGAAAGCCATGTGAAAGCAATTTAAAAACTGCCTTTTAATCGGCAGCTGATGGCTTATTCCGCCATAAGTTGTCGTACTGAACCGGCCAGACTATGTTTAGCGGCGACAACACCCAGTGCGGTGACCAGCAGTAAAATGATGGCTAAGGTTGTCAGTAACCAGATAAAATCAGGGTGATACGGTAGTGAAAACTGCGATTGATAAATGAGTAACCCCGCCAACCAGGTACCCATGATGGCACCGGTTGCCGCAATAGCGGCGGTAGCCAGCCACTCAATGGCGGTAAGCTTTAAGCAGGTAGCGCGGGAAAAACCAAAACTGAGAATGATGCTGTTCTTTTGTTTTTCTCTGGCTTCCTGCGCATGCACAGAGGACACAATAACGATAGCTGCCAGCATAATGATCAAGGCGGAAAAGCCACTGATCACCTGAGTAACCATCGCCAGTGTAGTATCAAAGCGTTGGGTCATCTCCTGCAGTGATACCATGCGCAGCGACGGGTGTACTTGCCACAGTTCACCCAGCAGAGCAAACTGAGCGTTTGCTAACTCCAGGCTGGCCATAGCGTAGTGCGGTGCTGCGATATGCTTAAGCGCTGTGGCTGGCATTTGCAGCCAAAAGGTAATAGAGCCGGCCCCGGGCTTATAGGCGTGGCTGGCAACAATAACCAGATCGATGCTGTGTCCTGCAATAAACAAGCTTAAGCGATCACCCAACTTCAAACCCAGATCGGTCATTACTTCTTGTTCCACCGCAACCTGCTGCCAGTTGCTATCACCGTGCTGCCACCACTGGCCGGCGATAATACGGTTATTGTCGGGCACGTCATCGTTCCAGTGCAGCCGCACCGGCTGGTTGAATGTGGCCAGGCTATCGCTGGGTTTTTGGCTGAAGTCAGCCAAATGCCGGCCATTTACCCTGGTCAGTTTGGCGTAGATAAATGGCTTATGCTGGCGTATAGCCACGTTGTGCTGTGTCGCCCAGCTCGCAATATCGGCCATCTGGGCGCTGCTGGCCTGTGACACCAGCAGGTTGCCATCGTGCTGGCGCTGATACGCTTGCATACTGCCACCAAGGTCTTTAAGCAGCATCAGGCTAAACAGCAATAAAAAGGCAGACAAACCTATGCCTAAAATCTGCGTGGTTTTACTCAGTAAGCGTTGTCTCATCATATACAGCGCGAACGGCAGTAAACCGGAGATATTGCTGGTTAACTTTTCGCCTATCGACAACAGCAACCAACTGCTGGCTAACATAAACACAATAGTTATCGCCATTGCCGTTAATAGCATGGCCGTTAATAAACCGTTATCTGAGTAGGCCACCGCAACAGCCAACAGTACCAGCACGGCACAGGCTAAAGACAGGCCATGGCTGAGCTTGCGCTGCGTATTATGAATCAGTTGAGCCACACTAGCGCGGTATAACCCGGCCCACACCGACAGTTGAAACACGCAAAACATAGCGGCGGTGGCCAGCACAGTTTGTGCTGCCAGGCGGAAGTTCCACTGCCAGCTAAGCCCGGCGAAGGTGGGGGTTAGCCACTGGATAAGCGCCCAATGGCACAGGGCAGATATCAGCAGCACTGCGGGCAGCAAAAACAACAACCCCAATAGCCACTTGATAACAGAGACTTGCACAGTGGTGCTTTTTGACGTGCCCAGGCTCAGGCAAACCGCGCTGAAAAACTGTTCTTTGCGCATTTGCAGCTGGGTCAGTTGTTGGATGGCAATCGCCGCCATAAAAAACAGAATAACAGATGCCAGACCAATAAAGTTTTCTGTACGTTGCCAAAACAACGCCAACGGGTGCGCACCTTGTTTGTGCTGCAGTTGCGCGGCGGGTAAATGGGCTTGTTGCCAGGCAATAATCTGCTTTATTTGCGCCTGGTTGGCTGCAATCAGGTAACGGTGCTGCACACTGTCGGCGGCAAAGTTGAAGCGTTCAAAATCCAGGCTATGCATTAAGGCACGCATATTGACGTTGTGCCCTTCCATTAAGCGGTCTGGCTCGTGCTGCAAAACCCGCGTCACGGTTAGCTTTTGGTTGGCAATGGCTAAGGGATCACCGATGCGCAGTGATAAGCTTGTTAACAGCCGCGAATCCAGCCAGATCTCGCCTGCTGCCGGGCCGGCAGAAGACAAGGTTTCGCTGCCGGTCAGGCTGGTCGATGAGCGCAGTTCACCGTGCAACGGGTAGTCTGCGGCCACGGCTTTTAGCGTTGCCTGCTGCCAGGTACCGTTGTGGGTCAGGGTGGTCGTCAGGCTTCTGGTCAGCACTATTTGCTGTGACATAGCCGCCAGTTCTGTGTGTTGGCTTTCAGTTAAGGCTTGCAACTGGCTGAGCACCAAATCGGCGCCGAGCAAGTTATTTAAGTTCTGGCTCAGATAAGCCTGAATGCCAGCGCTGGTTTGGCTTAATGCGACAATAAACACCATCAAAATGGTTTGCACCCATCTTAGCAAGTGCTGATGGCGGTGCTGTCGTTGCTGGCGATAAAAATGCCAGGCCAGAGTAAGGTTTTGGCTAAACACACTGCACCTCCGGCCGGCCTTTTTCAACCAGAGCTGCGTTACCATGACTAAAGCTAAACACATGCTGAGCACGGGCCGCCAGTTGCTCGCTATGGGTTACCATTACCAGTCCGGCGCCTTTTTGCTGACAGCAGGAAAACAGCAACTCAGCTATTTCTGCAGCACTTTGTGTATCCAGATTGCCGGTGGGTTCATCAGCAAAGATAAAGCGCGGTTCAAACACCAGGGCTCTGGCAATTGCTGCCCGTTGTTGCTCGCCGCCGCTTAGCTGTTTGGGTTTATGATGCAGCCGGTGGCCAAGCCCGACTTTTTCCAGCCATGCTGTAGCCTGTTGTTCCGCCTGTTTTTGGCCGCGCAGTTTAAGCGGCAGCGCCACATTATGCAGCGCCGTTAATTCCGGCAATAAGTGAAACTGCTGAAAAATAAAACCAATTTCTGCACGCAAATGATTAAGCGGCAGTATGCGCCCGTCTTGCATATAACTGGTTTGGCCTTCTGTAGGTTGTTCCAGGCCGGACATCAGCATCAACAGACTGGACTTGCCTGAGCCGGAAGGGCCGGTAATGGCATAAGACTGCCCCTGTACAATAGACAGGTTTAGCTGACTGAACAGCTGAACCTGCTTTTTATGGAGAGTGAAGGATTGACTGACATTGTTTAATTCAATACGACTTATCGCGGATGCCGGCATAACGGTTACTCTTGCTGGATAAACTTATCGCAGCATGGCCGTAGTGCTGTGAAACAGATGTGAAAATAGCACTTTAAGAAGCCTTCTCAGGTTTCAGCTAAAGCGGCTGTTAAGCAGGCGGTTTTGGTCTGCCTGGGATGCTCAGATTACAAAAACAGTTTTGGTTCTTTATCGGTTGCTGCCGTTAGCTGGTACTGCTGAACTGCGCTTACGGCCTGCTTTTCCCGCTCGCTGTTTTCACGGTTACGGTTGGCTTGTTCAATTAAGCCTTCCAGCGCTTTGCCGAGTTTATCCAGTTTGGCATCCAGTGCCGCTATTTTGCCGTCGCGCTCCGGGCTTTGCGGTTGCTGCTGCAGCGCTTCTTTTTCGGCCTGGGCTTCTTCTATTTTCTGCTGTATTTCATCGAACTTTTGTTTATCCAGCCCGATACGGTTGGCCAGCATCTGGTCCATTAGTTGACTTAAAAATGCCTCCTGCTGTTTGCTGGTTTCATCCTGCTGCGGTGTTTGCTGTGCGGCCGGTGTTGCCGCAGGCGTAGCTATACCGGCAATTTCTTGCCGCTGGGTGCTGCTATCGGCGGCTTCTGCTTCGGGTTTTAGCAACTGATACTGTAGTTGGTAGTTATTAATACTGAGGCCTGACACGGTCATTTGCTGTACTCCGCTTAAGATAGAAGTTTGCCTGTACCGAAATAAAGCAGAAACTGTGCCAGTTGCTAAGGTTATAAGCTCGCCAGTAGCAGGTTAAGTGGTTTTAGCCGTTATTTGACGGAGGATACTGCTATACCAGCGCAACTGGCATAGCGTTGGTTAACTGTAATCTGTTAACATTTGCTCAAAGCATAAGCAGTAGAGGTTGAGATGTTGCAGTGGTTACATCAGTGGTTTGAGCATCCGGCCGATCCTTTGCTGCTTGCCGGTAGTTATGATCCCAGCCTGGTGCTGCTATCTTTTTTAATCGCAGTATTTTCCTCTGCTATTGCCATGCATATTACCGCTCAGGCTATCAGCGTTAAGAAAAAAAGCGTACGCCTGCTGATGCTGGGTAGCGGCAGTATTGCATTGGGCGGCGGTGTCTGGTCAATGCACTTTATCGGTATGCTGGCGTTTGCCTTGTGTACCGGTGTCAGTTATCAGCCAGGTTTAACCTTTTTATCTATGTTACCCAGTATTGCGGCCTCCTGGGTGGCGCTTGATCTGATCAGTAAACAACAGCTACGCAGACTGCAACTGTTGGGCGGCGGCGTATTGGTGGGTGCCGGTATTGGTACCATGCATTATATGGGCATGGCCGCTATGCAAATGTCGGTGGCCTTGCGTTACGACTTGCCGATGTTTTTGCTGTCTATTCTGGTGGCGGTAGTGCTGGCCATTATTGCGCTGTGGGTTCGTTTTGGCCTGCGCCGCTTTAATCTGGCGCCGCACTGGCTTACGTTGCTAAGCAGTGTGGTAATGGGGGCGGCAATAAGCGGTATGCATTATACCGGTATGGCGGCAGCCCGTTTTGTACCGCCGCCGGGTTTTACCGCAATGAGCAACAACGACGATATTTCCTGGCTGATGGCGTTGACGGTTGCTTTTATTACGCTGATGATCACTGGCCTGGTGGTAGCAGTAAACTTGCTGCTTAAATACCGCGAGCTAAACCAACAGGTTAAGGCCAAAGAAATTCTGGCCAGAGATAATGAAGAAAAGTATCGCTCGTTAATCAGCAATATTCCCGGAGCCGCTTACCGGTGTTTATATAATGATAACTGGGACATGCTGTTTATCAGCAATGCTGTTGAATTATTGTCCGGTTATCCGGCCAGCGATTTTATGCTGCCCTCGCCACAGCGCAGCTGGTCTGATTTAGTGCACCCGGCAGATAAAGCTACCACTATGCAACTGGATTTATATCAGGGCAGTTTTACACTGGAATACCGTATCCGCCATCAGGATGGCAGCTGGCGCTGGATTTTAGAGCATGGCGAAGCGATAAAATCAGACCGCGGCGACATTATCTGGTTAGACGGCTTTTTAATGGATATCAGCGCGCGTAAACAGATGGAACAAGAGCTGGTACAGGCCAAAGATATTGCTGAGCAGGCTGCTGAAGCCCGCGCCGCCTTTTTAGCCAATATGAGCCATGAGATCCGCACCCCCATGAATGCCATTATTGGTTTTAGCGATTTAATGCTGTCGGCTGATTTGCCGCCACAGCAACATAAACACCTGCAAACCATTCACAGCGCTGCACGCTCTTTATTGCATTTGCTAAACGATATTCTTGACAGTGCCAAGCTGGAAAAAGGCAAGCTGGAACTGGAATACGCCGACTTTTCGTTACCGGCATTATTGGATACCGTGGTGTCTACCCTGTGGCTGCAGGCCCGCAAAAAACAGCTGCAGCTTACGCTGGAGCTTGACCCTGCAGCAGGCGAGTTTTACTACGGTGCGCCAGACCGGCTGCGCCAGGTGCTGACAAACCTGCTGGGTAATGCGATTAAATTTACTGAGCAGGGCAGTGTCAGGGTAAAAGTGCAGCTAACTGCACCGTCAGAGCTGACATTCAGCATTACTGATACCGGCATTGGTATTTCAGCGCAGCGTTTGCCCTACATTTTTGATGCTTTTACCCAGGCTGATGCTTCAATGAGCCGCCGCTTTGGTGGCACCGGGCTTGGCACCACTATCAGTAAACAGTTAGTTGAACTGATGGGCGGCCGGATCAGTGTGCAAAGCACCGAAGGTGAAGGTAGCTGTTTTAGCTTTACTGTGCCGCTAAAGCCCGGTGTGGCACAGGTGCAACACAATACTGAGCAGGCACTGGCGTTACCGGCGTTATCTGTGCTGGTAACCGACGACATAGCGCAAAATCTGGAACTGCTGCAACTGATGCTGGAGCGCGCCGGGCATACTGTGGTGGCGGTGGCAGATGGTGAGCAAGCGGTAGCGGCGGTGCAGCAGCAACATTTTGATGTAGTGCTGATGGATATTCAGATGCCGGTAATGGATGGCCTGGAGGCATGCCGGTTGATCCGCCAGTGGGAAGACGCACAGCAGCGTAAGCCATTGCCTGTTATCGCCTTAACCGCCAGTGTGCTGGACGAAGATAAAGTTGCCGCCAAAGAAGCCGGTATGCAGGGTTTTGCCAGCAAACCGGTTGATTTTACTGCGCTAAGCAATGAAATAGCGCGGGTGCTGCAGCTTAATACCGGCACCCCGGCTGTTAGCGCCGCAGCAAAACCTGCGCCACTGCAACTGCTAAATATGGCAAAAGCTATGCAATTGTGGGGCTCGGTAACACATTATCAGCCGCAGCTTGAGCAATTTTTGCAACAGCAACAGCCTATGCTGCTAAAAGCTGCCGGGTATTTGCAGGCGCAGCACTTTGCTGAGTTACAAAAAGTGGCGCACGCCATTAAAGGTGTAAGTGGCAACCTGGCACTGGAGCAGCTGAGTAAACTCTGTGCTGAGTTAGAGCAGGCGGCCCGGCAGCAGCAACATGAACGGGCAGACAAAACCTTGCAACAAATTATGCACAGCTGGCCGCAATATCAGGCGGCCTGCCAGCAATTGCAACAGCAAGCCGCTAAGGGCGCAGCTAAGCCGCTACAGCAGTTTGACGATAATGCCCTTGCCGCGCTGCTCGCTACCCTGCAACAGGCACTGCAGCGCCATGAGCTGGAAGATGGGGTACTAAAACAGCTGGAAAGATACAGCGGAGCGCACGAGGCACAGATCTTATCGTTGCTGGATGCCGTAAATGATTTTGACTTTACCCATGCTTTAGCTGTGCTTGAGCAGTTGCAACAGCATATCAACACAGGACAACATTAATGGCCGATAAGCAAACCTTGCTGCTGGTAGATGACGAGCCAACCAACCTGCGGGTGCTGCGCACTATACTGCAGGACGACTACCGGCTGCTGTTTGCCAAAAATGGTGAAGAGGCGCTGCAACTGGTGCAACAACAGCAACCGGACCTGATTCTGCTGGATGTAATGATGCCAGGCATGACCGGTTACGATGTATGCGCCCGCTTAAAAGCCAATGTAGAAACCCAGCGGCTGCCGGTTATTTTTGTTACTGCATTAAAAGATGAGGTAGACGAAACTAAAGGCTTTGCGGTGGGGGCGGTAGATTACATTACCAAACCGGTATCACCTGCTGTGGTAAGGGCCAGGGTAAAAACTCATTTGTCGTTGGTACGTGCTGACGAGCTGAAGCAAACCCGGCTGCAGGTTATTCAGCGGCTGGGCCGGGCAGCAGAATATAAAGACAACGAAACCGGGTTACACGTAATGCGTATGAGCCACTACGCCCAGGTACTGGCACTGGCTTATGGTTTATCTGCGCAGCAAGCAGAAGATTTGCTGCATGCTGCGCCAATGCATGATATTGGCAAAATAGGCATTGCCGACAGCATTTTGCTAAAGCCCGGCAAGCTTACCGCAGAAGAGTATCAGCAAATGCAGCAGCACCCGCTGATTGGCGCAGAAATTATCGGTGAATGTGACTCTGAGCTGCTGCGTATGGCCAAAGTGGTAGCGCTGTATCATCACGAAAAATGGGATGGCAGCGGTTATCCGCATGGCCTGGCGGCAGAGGCTATTCCGCTTGAAGCCCGTATTGTGGCCGTGTCGGATGTATTTGATGCCCTGACCAGCGCGCGGCCGTATAAACAAGCCTGGAGTATTGAAGATACTCTGCAGTATATGCGGGCGCAAAAGGGCCGGCATTTTGAACCCCGGCTGGTCGATCTGCTGGAGCAACACCTGCCTGATCTTCTCGCTATCCGCCAACGCTGGGCCGAGTAAAATCACCCGCTGGTGGCCCGACATCGTTTATTGTCGTAAATCATTAATTTTATTGTAAGAAAACCATCATATAGCTGCTGTAGTGTAGCGGCGTTCCTGATGGCAGGATGCAGTGCCACGGTTTTTACCTGAGTTGCTGTGGCTCAGGAGCACTTATCAGCCAATCCGATAATAACCGTGCGCGTCAGGCCAGGTTGCTGCTATAGCAGGCCTGGCCTGCGGTAGCTATTAGCAGTGGGTACACAGATGCAGTATTCTTTTAAACACAACGACATCAGCAAATTACAACAAAAACCATTAAGCCGTGCAGTACAGCAGATTTTAATCAGCACTGCGTTGCTGGCAGCTGCGCCAGTGCTGGCGCAAACTACCGACAACATCGCAGAGCAAGCTGTTGAGGTCATTTCAGTTACCGGCAGTTACAGCCGCAGCCTGGAAAAAGCCGTCGATCTGAAAAAAACCAATATCGGTTTTTCTGATTCTATCGTTGCTACCGACGTAGCCGATTTCCCCGAGCAAAACCTGGCCGAAGCACTGCAGCGGATGCCGGGTGTGACCATTGAGCGCAATAAGGGCCTGGGCAGTAAAATTAACGTGCGCAGCCTGCCAAGTGAATTTACCCATGTGTCTATTAATAACCTGGCGACAGCATCAGGCAGTGGTGGCCGTGATGTGGAATTTGATATTTTTGCCTCAGAAATTATTCAAAGTGTTACCGTGCAAAAATCGCCCACGGCAGCAGATGAAGAAGGCGGTATTGCCGGGTCGGTAATGATCTCTACTGCGCGGCCATTTGATTACAGCGAGCGCAAGCTGATTGTATCGGCCGAAGGTGCGCATAACTCTATTTCAGAAGAAATTGATCCTAAGTTCTCTTTTTTAGCCAGCGATACCTTTGGTGACTGGGGCGCTTTGGTTTCGTTTTCTAAAGCTACCCGCACCAACAGAACCGACGCCAACTCAGGTATTAACTTCCGGCCAATGGGCCGTTTTCTGGAAGCAACCGGAGTACGCTCTGATCAGGCTGCTGCCGTGCTGGAACGTGATGCCGGTATCGTGGTGAGCGATCGCAGAGATAAAAACGAAACCAGCCGGATTATTTTTCAGGACAAAGTAGGCGACCGGCTATACCTGAATGATCAGGATAAATGGGGTGCTACCGCATCGTTGCAGTACAAACCAGGCAATGATTTCAGCCTGACCTTTGATGCGATGAAAGGCGGCTACGATGTAACAGAAGATGAATACGATGCGGCAGCTTACTCTGCTTCCAGCCGCAGTACGCTGGAAACCATTCACGATTACGACGACACCACGCTGGCACAATACGGCATAGTGGTACTGACCGATGTGTCGTACACCGCTACGCAACACGAGTTTTTAAGCAAACAGCGTATTAATGAAACCGATTACTCGCAGTACAGCCTGACGCTGGACTGGCAAACCAACGGCTGGGATATCAACGGCCTGATAGGGTACTCAGGGGCGAAAAAACAGCAGGATTACGCCAACCTGAAACACGTGGCCTATGCGCCGTCACGTACACGCTGGACAGCAACCGGCGGCGAAACCATAGTTAGTGCTAACCCGGCCAGTATTGATATGTATAACTCGCCGCAAAGCTACCTGTTTGAAGCATACGAAACCGAGCTGGAAAGTGTGACCGACGATAAATACGCCGCCCAGCTCGATTTTAAAAAGTCGCTTGAGCTGTCGTTTATGCCGGCACTTAGCAGCGTCCAGTTTGGTGTGCGTTACACGGATAAATCAAAAGAGCGTCAGTTTGGCAGTGCTAAAATTCAGGGTCCGGCGGCCGGTGATGCATCCTGGGTTAATAGCCGTACTCTGGCCGACAGCGAACTGCAATGGGTAACAGATATAGTGCCTGGCGGTGCTTACAAAGCTAAAGATCTGAACTGGATGCAGGTGGCTAACGATTACGCCCGCAGTACCTTTCGCTATGCCGGTTTTAGCACACCGTTTAACGAGGGCGATTACTACCGCGTAGATGAAGAAGTGCTAAGCCTGTATGCCATGGCAAACCTGGACTTTGATCTGGCCGGTCTGCCGGTAACACTGAATGCCGGTGTACGGGCGGTAGATACCTCTGTATTGTCTTTTGGTTACCACCAAGTGCAAAACGAAGATGGCTCTAATGGCTACACCGATACGCCAATTTCGAAAAAAGGCAGTTATAACGACTTACTACCCAGCCTGAATATGACAGTGGAGCTGGCAGATGGCGTATTACTGCGTGCTGCAGCCTCAGAAACCCTGATGCGCCCGGCGCTGGGCGATATAGCGTATAAACGCTCGGTTAGCTGGAGTGAATTCCGCTTTAAAGACGGCAACCCGGATCTTAAACCCACTACGGCCAAACAATGGGAAGCCGGTGTGGAATGGTATCTGGAAAGTGGTGGTATTCTGGCGGCGTCTTACTTCTGGAAAGAAATTGACGGTGTGGTGCGTGAAGCCCTGACCGGTGTGGTAGAAAACGTTGAAAAACGCAACGCCAACGGCACCTTAGATGGTTATTATGATTTTGATGTTTTCCAGCCGGTAAATGCTGAAGGCTCGTACAAAGTAACCGGGTTGGAGCTGATTGCCCAGCTGCCGCTGAATATGCTGCATTCTGCACTGGAAGGCTTTGGTATTAACAGCAACTATACCATGCTGGATAACTCGTTAACCGGCGCTTCGGATTTGGATATTCCCACCCCGCCGGAAGGCCTGGCCGACAAAACCTACAACTTTACGTTGTATTATGAGAATGACCGCTTCGATACCCGCATTTCTTATAACTACAAAGACAAATACGTAGAGTATATCCACCTGAATATGTACCCGGTATACCGCGATGCGTATGGCCAGGTAGACATTGCTATTGGCTATAACCTTACCGACAACATCAAGCTGAGCTTAAAAGGGATTAATATTACCGACAAAGAAGCTACCGGCTATACGTTAAGCCCGTTGTTCCCGGTGATGAATGAGTTTTCCGGCCGCCGCATCAGTTTAGGCATCCGCGCGGATTTCTAAGGGTAATCAGCACCGCCAGCACGGTAATTTTGTTTGTTACCGTGTTGGCGGTACACTGTTTTAATCTATGTAGCAGTGGGCAAAAGTATGCAGTTTAAGCGTTTTCCCGGTTTTGTTTTGGTGGCAGCAGGTATAATGTCCGGCATCAGTGCCTGCTCTGAGCAACCCGCCTCCACACCAGCTTTAACATCAGTATCAACAGCAATACCAACTGAGACAGGCACCGGGCAACAGTTACAAATTGCCTTTATGCCGGATATTCATTTTCACGATATTTACGCTAATTTCAGCGATGGCGCCTTTGCCGGTTTACCCAACAGCCAAAGTGGCAAACATGCCACTATCCGCAGTATGGCGGCGCAGCTTAAATCTACCCGGTTATTTAACGAAAACTACTTTGCTTTACTGGCCGCACTGGACGACGCCGCAGCGCGTGACATTAAGCTGATAGCGCTGCCCGGCGATTTTAGCGATGACGGCCAGCCGCTGCATATCCGTGGCCTGGCCGCTATTTTGCAGCATTACAGCGACACTTACGGCATGCAGTTTTTTGCCGCTCCCGGTAACCATGATCCGGTACGGCCCTTTAGCCGCCCGGCCGGTAAAAGCGATTATTTAGGCATTAATGGCTACGAGCAGCCCATCTACAGCCCCGGCAGTGACGCGTGTTCCGCTAAATTACCGGCGATACAAAGCCACACCAAACTCAGTACCATTTGCAGCGAAGAGGTAAAAGAGCTGGGCTATCAAGAGATTATGGCGCAGTTGGCGCCGTTTGGTTTTTACCCGCAGCCGGGTTATTTGTATTGGGAAACGCCATATAGCAATTACAACGAAGGTAATTATCGCTTCAGCCAGGCCAGTGAGCAGGCTACTTATACGCAGCGCCAATATGAAATATGCCTGCAAGGTACCGGTGGGCATTATAAGCAGCCAGATTACAGCCAGTGCAGTATGGTGCCCGACAGCAGTTACCTGGTAGAGCCGGTAGAGGGGCTATGGTTACTGGCAATAGATGCCAATGTCTATGTGCCGCAGGCCGGTGACAATGGCAATGGTTATACCGGGGCCGGTAATGCCGGTTATAACCGCATGTTTAGCCATAAAACCCAGGTAACAGACTGGATAACCCGGGTAGTACAGCGCGCTGAGCAAGCCGGTAAAACGTTAATTGCTTTTAGCCATTACCCGATGACTGAGTTTTATAATGGCCAGTCTGCTGCTATTGCCGAACAGTTTGGCGCCGATAGTTTTCAGTTGGCCCGCAGCCCGGCGGACAGTGTCAGTAATATGCTGGCCGCTACCGGTTTAAAGCTGCATATCGGCGGTCATATGCATATTAACGACACCGGCATTAGCAAAAGCCCGGATGGCAAAGTGCTGGTAAATGTGCAGGCACCATCGCTGGCGGCTTATGTACCGGCCTATAAGCTGGTAACACTAAAACCGCAGCAAAATGTTGAAGTGCAAACCGTGGTACTGAACGATATCCCGCGTTATAACGAGCTGTTTGAACATTATCAGCAGGAGCATAACACCCTGACGCAGCAGGGCAGGCCACTGTGGAATAAGGCCATTTTGACGGCAAAAAGCTACCGCGAATTTACCAACTGGCATCTTAGCGAATTAACCCGGCAACGCTTTTTACCGCAAGACTGGCCCGCCCCGCTGCGCGACAACCTGCTGGCATTAAATGGCCGGCAAATGCTGGTGTTATCTCAACTGCAAAGCCCATTGCAGTTAACGCAGCTGCTGGCAGAGTTAGCAACATTGCAGCAAAGCCCAAACTGGCAGCAAGCAGCCACGACGGCTGAAGCTTTGGTAACACAGGCTGGCCTGGCAGCAGAGGATTTTGGCAGCTGGAATGGCTTTGATTTAGCCGTAGATTTTTACCGGCTGCGTAATGCCGGTAGCCTGGCTTTGCAGGATATCAGCCCACAGCGGCTGGCGCAGTATCAATTGCTTACACGCCTGCTGGCGGCTAAAGCTGAAACAGAACAAGGTAACGACAGCTTTGCCCGGCAGTTTGGTGGTTTATTTCAACTGCTGCAGGCCTTTCGCCACGGTGACAGCGATATGCACTTTAGGCTGGATTTAAGCAACGGCAGTATTCATGATCTAAGCCAGTAACCGATTAAAAGCGAGAGCGCTGTCTGAACATGCCGGAACAATATCTGATTGTTCCGGTTTTTTGTTTTTATACTGATCATAAGTAACGCTGGCGCCGTATTGGTGGCTCATTGCATGCTAATATCAAGTTGCCTCTGTTTTGACCAACATTGGATGGTTTATATTAGAATGTGCTGCTGAACTTTGGGGGCCACATGTTTAATACTAAGTTAAAAGCGCAATTGTTGTCTGCACAAGCTGAGTCATCACATTATGCTGCGGTCATTGCGGCAATGCGTAACAGTGTGGCGTTAATCTGTTTTACCCGCGACGGTGTTATCGAAGATGCCAATGATCTGTTTCTTAAAACGGTAGGCTATACGCTGGAACAGATAAAAGGGCAGCATCATGCGATGTTTTGTGAAAGCGCTTATGCTAATGGTAGCGAATATAAAGCCTTCTGGCAGTCGCTTGGACGGGGCGAAGCAAAGCACGGTACTTTTTTGCGTAAAACCAACGGTGGTAAGCAAATATGGCTTGAGGCTACCTATTTTCCGGTGCAGGACAGCAGTGGCAAAGTATGCTCTGTAATGAAAATAGCTTACGACATTACCCGCCAAAAGCAGGAGGCGGAAGCGCAAAAAGCCATTTACAGCGCTATAGACAAAGCAATGGCGGTAATTGAATTTACCCCTGATGGCACTATTGTTAATGCGAACCAGAATTTTCTGCAGTCGATGGGATACCGGCTGGAGCAAATTAAGCATAAACACCACCGTATGCTTTGTGACGACAGCTTTTATCGCGAAAACCCCGATTTCTGGCAACAGCTGGCATTGGGCAAACTGAGTTCCGGTAAGTTTAAACGGGTTGATGCGCATGGTAATGAAGTGTGGTTGGAGGCAACCTACAACCCGGTTCTGGATGCGCAGGGCAAAGTACACAAGGTGATTAAGTTTGCTACCTTGATTACCAACCGGGTTATGCAAGCCATGCGCACCCGCGAAGCTGCCCGTGTAGCCCATGAAACCGCGACAGAAACCTTTAACGTGGCAGAGCAGGGCAAGCTGCATATTATGTCGTCCACCGCGCTGGCGACAGAAATTTCTGCCACTGTGCTGCAAACCGATACTGTGATCCAAAGTTTAAATGAGCAGGCCAAAGAAATTGCCAATATGGTGAGTATTATCCGCAGTGTGGCAGAGCAAACTAACCTTTTGGCATTAAACGCCGCTATTGAAGCCGCCAGGGCAGGCGAAGCAGGCCGCGGTTTCGCCGTGGTAGCCGATGAGGTAAGGCAACTGGCATCCAGAACCAGCCAGGCCACCAGCGATATCTCCAGTGTTGTCAGCAGAAACCTTGAAGTAACACAAAATGTGCTGCAGGCCATTAATTCTATTGACGGTTTAAGTAAGCAAAACGGCGATAAAATTAACCAATTATCGGCAATAATTGACGATATCGAACGTGGCGCCCAGCGCGTAGTAGAATCGGTATCGGCTATTCAGTAAGCAGTTAAACCGGCAACGTTTTACCCGCTGCTGCCGATTGCTCAGCCAGTTCAAGCAGCCACATTACGTCACAAGCTTGCTGTGGCGGTACCGGGTTTGGCCCCTTGCCGTTTATGGCAGCAACAATGGCTGCGTAATAATGCTGATAACAACCCGTTGCGGTGCTGTAGGGGGTAAGGTGCTCTGCCTGATACAGCAAACCGGGTTGGGGTTCTATGCCCCAGCCCGCATCAGCAGGTGTTAAGCCTTGTTTTAGCTGATCTTCCTGTATATCCAGGCCAAACTTTTGCCAGCTGCCATGCTGAGCCTGCAAGGTAAAGCGCGCCGATGGTGCGGCGGCCAGCATAGAGGCGCCAAGGGTCACACTAAAATGGCCGTAATCCAGCAGTACCGAGAACCAGTCTGTGGCTGTGGCCTCTGGCCGTAGCGTTTTTAAGCTGGCAGTAATGCTGTGTGGCAGGCCAAATAACACCAGGCTTTGGTCCAGCAGATGTGGGCCTAAATCAAACCATAAACCGGCGCCAGGCCCGGCCTGTTCACGCCAGCGCTGGCGTACCTGCGGCCGGAAGCGGTCAAAGCGTGATTCTAAATGCGCTACCTGGCCCAGTTGGCCGCTGTTTAGCAGATGCTGCAAGCTGAGAAAATCGGCATCATAGCGGCGGTTATGAAATACCGACAGCAGCCGTTTTTGCTCTGCCGCCAGTGCCGTTAATGCTTTGGCTGCTTTAAAGCTAAGCGCAAAGGGTTTATCTACCACGACATGCTTACCGGCGCGCAGCGCCAGTTCGGCCAGTGGGGCGTGGCTGTCGTTCGGGCTGGCAATAACCACCAGATCAATTTCTGCCAGTTGCACGGCGGCAGGGTAATTGGCTAATACTGTAATATCATTCCCCAGCTCTTGCTTAACCAATGCAGCCTGCGATGACGCGACATGCGTTAGTTTAAGGCCCGGCGTTGCCTGTAGCAGCGGGGCATGAAAGGTTTTACCGGCATAACCATAACCTACCAGCAGGGTGCGCAGTTCTGAAGCCATTGGCATTTGCTCTCACACTTAAATACTAAGCTGGTTACTTTGCGAAAATAGCCGCCGCAGCGCAACTTAAAATTGGCGCAACTTAAATCAAAAGTGCAGCTGAAAATCAGGGCAACAGGAATGACTGGTCTGGCTTTACCAGAATATATGTTTTATGTATACTTCGTATGTTAAGCCTTAGTCGAGGAGTATCACCTTGGGTATTGTTAAAATTGCCGATGAACTGCATGAAGAAATTCGTAAAGCCAGCGGAGCTATGTCGCGTTCTATTAATGCACAGGCCGAATTTTGGTTGAAAATGGGCATGCTGGCTGAACTGCACCCAACGCACAATTATCAGCAATTAGTGCAGATGCTGCTGCAGCAGGCAGAGTTTAAACTGGCCGGAGGCAGCGATGAGCGCCGTTCAGCTTAAAACTGCCGCCGAACTGGCGCTGCAACGTGAGGCTGGCCACTTACTGACTCAGGTATTTGCCATGCTGGACAACAGTATCGTAGCGGGTATGTCTACTTTGCAGATCAATGATTTGGCTGAGCGCTATATAGTTGATGAACTACAAGCGCGCCCGGCCAGCAAAGGCCAGTATGGTTTTGCTTATGTGCTTAATACCTCGGTTAACGATGTGGTGTGCCATGGCGTGCCATCAGCTACGCAGGTGCTGAAAGACGGTGATATTGTTAATGTGGATATTACGCTGGAAAAACATGGCTTTATTGCCGACTCCAGCAAAATGTACGGCATTGGCGAGCTGAGTTTTCCGGCGCGCCAGTTAATAGATGATTGTTACAGCGCGCTATGGCTTGGTATTAAGGCAGTAAAACCCGGCGCCCGTTTAGGCGATATCGGCTTTGCTATTGAGCAGTTTGCCCGCAGTAAAGGCTACAGCGTAGTGCGCGAATATTGCGGCCATGGCATTGGCCGTGAAATGCACGAAGCACCGCAGGTGCTGCATTATGGCGCCGCCGGAACCGGTATGCTGTTAAAGCCCGGTATGGTATTTACCATAGAGCCCATGCTGAACCAGGGCAGTGCTAAAGTAAAAACTAAAAAAGATGGCTGGACAGTGGTAACCCGCGATAAAAAATTATCGGCGCAGTGGGAGCATACTATTGCCGTAACCGACAGTGGGGTAGAGGTATTAACGCTGCGGCCGGAAGAACAAGCACAGTTGTGTTAATAAACATAAACAAAACAGCAAATTTGAGCATTTCATCAAACGGGTACTAATGCTAGCCTGTAAGCACTTTTCCTGATCTGGCGGACTTTTTATGCGTTTTTCAGCTTTTGCCCTGTGTTTACTTATTGCCCCGGCGCTGGCAGCTAACACGCCCTGGCCGGTACAGCCGGTATTAACACTTCAGCCGCAGATGCAACAGGTTGTGGCTGCAGATGCAATGCTGGAACAACTGGCCGAAGGTTTTCGCTGGGCAGAAGGGCCGGTAGCTGAGCCGGAAACCGGCGATATTCTGTTTTCTGATGTACCCGAAAATACCGTTTACCGCTGGAATAAAACACAGGGCTTAACGGTGTATTTGCAGCCATCCGGCTACACTGGCCTGTACCCTGACAACAACTTACAGGAAGGCGCCAACGGTCTAATTTTTAATGCTGATAACAAGTTAGTGCTGGCGCAGCATGGTGACCGGCGCCTGGCAGTATTGCAGGACGCCTCCGGTAAATTACCGCGATATCAAACCCTGGTGAGCCATTATCAGGGCAAATTGCTAAACAGCCCGAATGATCTGGTGCAGCATAGCAGCGGAGCTTATTACTTTACTGATCCGCCATATGGCTTAAAAGGCGGTGATGATTCAGCGCAAAAGCAGCAAAGCGTAAATGGCGTATACCGGCTGGCAGCAGATGGCAAGATCACGCTGTTAGCTGATAATTTAACGCGGCCCAATGGCCTGGCGTTTTCACCGGATGAGCAATGGCTGTATGTTGCCAATTCTGATCCGGCAGCGGCGCAGTGGTGGCGTTATGCCGTTAACGCCGATGGCAGTTTGGCTAAAGGCGAGCTGTTTTTTGATGCTACAGCCGCAACCAAAACCGCCAGCGGCCTGCCCGATGGTTTAAAAGTGCTGCCATCAGGCGTATTGCTGGCCACCGGGCCGGGTGGTGTTTGGGTGTTGTCGCCACAGGGCGAGCACCTTGGCACAATACAAACCGGCGTAGCCGCGGCCAATGTGGCGTTAAGTCATGACAACAGCTGGCTGTATATTACCGCCAGCAGTTATTTACTGCGGATTAAACTGGCAAACTGATCAGTTACTGTCTTGTACCACCAGCAGGCTGTATCTGGCATTCAGGCCAAATTGCCAGATTTTGGTTTCACCTGCCTGCAAAGGCAGCAGTGCCGAGCGGATTTTATTGCGCTTTAAGCGGATAAGTTTGTAGTTCTTAATGCTGAACAATAACTTACGGCTGTATTCTTCAAACCAGGAGCCGTTAAAGTGATGAATGGCGTAGCCGGGTTTGCCCGCCTCAGGTGTACAAAAATAGTGGCTGGGGTAAATAAAGGCATTGTCTGTCAGTTTGGTGATCTGGCGGGCAGTGTAGGGTTTAGTTAAGCCAAACTTTGCGGCAAAGATATCGCTGATCAGCCCGGTATTAGGGGTTAAATCGAACTGGCCATCGGCTTTAATAAATTGTTTGCTGGAGTAAGGTTGCAGTAGTTGCCGGATCACCGGATTGTTGGCGGTGGCTCCCATTAACGCCGTTACCGGTGCCAGACGCTTTTTAAACTGTTCGAAGCCGGTAACAAAATCATGCTGGCGGAATGCTTCAAGATCTGCGGTAATTTCCAGATCAGTATCAAAATAAAAGCCGCCGTACTGCTGTAAAGCGTAAAGCCGCAGATAATCAGAAACAAAAGCCCATTTGCCTGCTGCAAAAGCCTGTTGCATATAGGTATTGTCCAGCGCATGCACGCTGTCGTTATTCCACTCTACAATCTGATAGTTCGGCAGGTGCGTTTGCCAACTGGCGATACATTTGAGTACCAGTTCGGGCTTGGGCGCATTTCCTACCCAGACATAATGAATTATTTTAGGGATCATCAGTTACACCGCTGCACATTGTATTTACTGGCGGTAATATAAAGCGGCGATGGGTAGCAGATTGTGTGACTTTGTAATCAAGCTGTTATCTTAGTTACAAACTAAGGCTGTGCTCAGTTTGACAAATCTGCCTGCCGCAATAGCACCAGAGGATGGTGCTATTTTGTTGGTTTGAGCTTAAGTTATGCTGAATAGCAATTGGGCGGTTATAGAGGGCCGGCTTTTTGCTGCGGTGCAATAAAAGGCCTTACTTTTTGCCATACTTCTGCAGGGGGTAAAAAGGTTTTACTGCCCACCACACAAAACAGGCCGGGGCAGTTGTTGCTGAAACTGCGCGCAACATCCCACTGCTCAAAAGGGTGAGATTCATGCACCAGTAAGCGCTGTGGCAGTTCAGCAGTACCGGCGGTTACATGGTATTTATCCAGCATTCCCAACTTATGGGCGCACAGGTAGTACAATGAATACTCTGTCCACTTCAGCATTAAAAACCGGTGTAACAGCCAGTTTTTCGGGTGTTTAGGTAAATGTAACTGGCAGAGCCAGTCTACCCAGCTTTGCTTTGCTGTTTTTGGCGAAAGTTGTTGCATCAGGCCTTTAACAATATCAGTGGCTAAAATAGCCGGTGTTACCGTCATGCCCAGTTGTGGATCGCCGACATTGGCATTCATTTTTAAAATACGGGCAGAGGCTTTCCACCATTTGGGGTGCTGGGCGCGCTGTTCGTATTGCAACAAAGCTTTGCCATCGACAATTAGTTTTTCTGCACTGATAGGTTTAAGGCAGATAGCATCGGCATCAAAAGTTAAATAAAATTTTGCCTGCATTTTTGTGGCTATCGCCAGTTTAACGATTTGTTGTTTACGCCAACCGCGCATTTTGGGGTACTTTGCCAGTTCCGGTACCAGAGTGTCTTCCGATATCACCTGAATACCCAGCGACTGCCAGCGGGCAAAAGCCGAACTGACTTGCTCTACTTCAGCTGCGGGCACCACTACATAAAACTCGCTGAACAGCCCCGGCTCGGCAAAACGCTGCAGTGAGCTAAATAAAATATGCGCCCGGTTTAAATCGTCTACACCGTAGCTGCCGGTTACTTTAAGCGGCAGCACCGCACCTATAGTCATAGCAGTTTTCATCAATCACCAATATAGCCGTAGTTAAGCATATAGCCTGTCAATTCATTACGTAGCGTTAACATAGAGTATTTCAACAAGCAGAAGGCTTGTTTTTATGCTTTCAGTTCAGTTGAAACAGCACTTTTTATGTTAGCTGGTAAAGACAGAATATTAACCTAATGCAACATATGTTTGCAGCCCTTTCTGGCGCTTTACCTGCTTATTTCAGTAATAAATGTTCAAACAGACTGAAAAAAGTCAGTAATATTATTAGTAACAAAACAACGAGGCTGGTGTTAAGGATGAGCTTCAGCGTTTTATATAGTCGGCGGTGAGTACTGCGCAAATGCAGCGTTTTTTGCCGCAGTGGCGCAATCATGGCAAATAAAGCGCTAAAGATACCGCGTTTATCCTCTGCAGAGTTAGGCACCACGGTGCCGCGGATGATAAACCGATACAGCAGATTAAATATACGCCCGACGAGGCGCATTGGCCGCTCGACATCACACATCAGGATCAATCTGGCCGCATCTGTGTCGTTGTGCGCATAATGTGGGTAAGTTTCGTCAAAGATAAAATCCCGGCCATCAAGCCAGATACAATGTTCTCCATCGACATTGATATAACATTTGGCTGAATTAGGGGTGCTCAGGCCCAGATGATACCGCAGTGAGCTTGCCATGGGGTCGGAGTGCAGGCTAAGTTCAGAACCGGCTGGCAGGATGGAAAACATGGCGCCCCGCACTTGCGGTACTTGGCTAAGCAATGCCACAGTGTTCGGGCACAAACGCTGTGCTGAACGGTGGTGAGTGCCGTACCAGGTCAGGTAAAACTTACTCCAGCCACGTTTGTAAAACGTGCGAAAACCAACATCGTAATAACCGGCCGAGCCGGGTGTTTTAATGTCATCAAAAGCTCCGGTTGCCTGCAGCGCCTGGGCTTCATCGCGGATCAGTTGCCAGTTATCTCTAAGCACGGCAATGTTTTGCAGGTAGTCGGCGTTTAACACCGGTTTGCGGGCCCAGGCCCGGGTAGCCATATACAACAGGCAATTAAGTGGCGCAAACACCGGCCAGCTTTTGCGCAGATACTGCTTAAATGAAGCATAGCGCGCCTGCCCCCGCCAACGATAAACATAAGCTACACATGCAATGGAATACAGCACAATGCTGCTGACGATAAAAACACTGACACTCATAATATTGGCTCCTGATCTGGCCATAAAACCGGCTGCGTTTTTTGCGCAGCCGTAAACTTCAGTTAAACGGGAGGGTGTTAGTGGTTCAGCGGTGAAAAACGGCGCAAACGCGGTTTTAGCCATTGCACGACGTCATCTACACAGCTGTACACCACCGGTATTACCAGCAAGCTGAGAAAAGTTGAGGTGATAAGGCCACCAATCACGACAATCGCCATTGGTGCGCGAAAGCTCGGATCGCCACCCATACCTAAGGCGATCGGCATCATGCCGGCGCCCATGGCTATGGTTGTCATCACTATTGGCCGGGCCCGTTTGCGGCAGGCGTCGATAACGGCGTCCCAGCGGTTTAGCAGATGCTCGCGTCTGGCAATAATGATGTAGTCAATCAGCAAAATAGAGTTTTTGGTGGCGATGCCCATTAACATAATTAAGCCAATCATTGCCGGCAGCGACAGCGCGGCATTGGTTAAAAACAGCGCCAGGAAGGCACCCGGCACCGATAACACCAGTGCAGCAAGAATAGTGACCGGCTGAACAACATCTTTTAGCAGCAGTACCAGTACCATATAAATACAGAACACACCGGTTAACATAGCCACCGCGAAACCGCTGGCGAGTTCGCCCATCATTTCTGCATCGCCCAATGTAGTTTGGGATACGCCCGGTGGCAGAGCTTGCAGGCTTGGCAGCGCCAATACGGCCTGCTCAACCACACCCAGTGGCAGGTTGTTTAGTTCTACCTCGAAGTTAATATTACGCATCCGGTCAAAGCGGGCGATTTCAGCCGGGCCGCTGCCTATTTCCAGGCTGGCGACGTTCTCAAGTGCTACCGGGCCGCGGGCGCCGGGTACCGGTAAGCGTTTAAATGTGTCGAAATCTTCGCGGGCGATATCATTCAGGCGTACCACCACCGGCACCTGACGTTCACTCAGGTTAAGCTTAGGTAAATCCTGCTCATAGTCGCCGGCTGTGGCAACCCGCAGTGTATCGGCAATGGCCGATGAAGTTACACCAAGGTCGGCTGCGCGGGCAAAATCGGGAGTAACAATCAGCTCCGGCCGGACCAGGCTGGCGCTGGAAGTCACAGCGCCAATGCCCGGAACAGTCCTTAGCTCGCGTTCTACCTGCAGCGCATGTTGTTGCAGTATGCGGCTGTCTTCGCCAGCCAGTACCAGCATATAATTTTCGCTTCCGCCCATACCCACTTTAATTCTGGCGCCGGGCAGGGTGTTTAACATTTCGCGTAATTGCTGTTCAATTTGTTGCTTGTGAAAACCGGCACGCTCACTGCGGTGGGTCAGGCTAAGTGTCAGCACTGCAGAGCGCACGCTGGCTGCTGTGCTTCCGGCGTTATCTGATGCACCGGAACTGCCACTGCCAATAGCGGTGTAAATTTGTTTTACATAGTCATTTTGCTGCAGTATCTGACGCGCCTGTTCTGCCAGGGCAATGGTATCCTGCAGTTTAGTGCCGGGCTGCAGAGTAAGCGTAACCTGGGTTTGCTGATTGTCATCTGCTGGCATAAAAGCACCGGGCAGTGCCATCGCCAGCATAATGCCACCAGCAAAAAATACCGCCGCTGCGCTCAGGGTTAACCCTTTGTGCTGCAAGCACCAGGTTACCAGATTAAGGTAGTACCGAACCCAGCCCGGCTCCGGTTTAATCTGCTGCTTATTATGCATCTGAGGCGAGCGCAGCAGGTAGGCTGCCATCATCGGCGTAAGCAGCCGGGCAACCAGCAGGGAAAATAACACTGCTATAGCAGCTGTCCAGCCAAACTGCACAAAGAACTTGCCGATTACGCCGCTCATAAAGGCGGTGGGTAAAAATACTGCTACCAGGGTAAAGGTGGTGGCAACCACTGCCAGGCCAATTTCATCGGCAGCTTCTATAGCGGCTTGAAACGGCGTTTTACCCATTAGCAAATGGCGCTCGATGTTTTCTATTTCAACGATAGCATCGTCAACCAGCACGCCGATTACCAGCGAGAGTGATAATAAGGTGACGGTATTGAGTGAAAAGCCCATCATATGGATCAGCCAAAAGGTGGGAATGATGGACAACGGCAGTGCCAGTGCAGAAATAAAGGTTGCCCGCCAGTCGCGTAAAAACAGAAATACCACCAGTACCGCCAGCAAGGCGCCTTCATACAGTAGCTGCATGGAACCGGCATAGTTCTCGGCTACCGGGTCAATCAGGTTAAATACTTCTGTTACGCTGATATCTGGCCGCTGTGTTTGTAGCTGTTGCAGCGCGGCACGTACCCCTGCTGCAACTTCAAGTTCGCCGTAACCGATGGCGCGGGTTATTTCAAAACCCACTACCGGCTCGCCGTTCAAAAAAGCAGCTGAGCGTTGCTCTGCTAAGGTGTCAGACACGGAGGCTATCTGGCCCAGGCGCAACCGGCGGCCATCAGTTAACGTAATTTCCATTGCAGCGAATTCTTCAGCCGATTGCACGGTAGCAATGGTTCTTACCGATTGTTCCATGCCGCCAAAATGGGCGCGGCCACCGGCGGCTTCCTGCTGCACCAGCTGTAACTGGCGGGAAATATCGGCAGCCGTAGTATTAAATGCCAGCAGTTTGGCAAAATCCAAATCAACGCGTATTTCCCGGTTAACGCCACCCACTCTGGCGATAGCACCCACACCTCTGACTGCCAGCAGGGTTTTGCTGATATCGTTATCAACAAACCAGGATAAGGCTTCGTTATCCATTTGTGCTGAGCTAAGGCTGTAAGTCAGAATAGGTGAGCCGGATAATTCTTCCTTCTTTATTACCGGATCGCGCAAATCTGACGGCAGATCGGCCCGGATGCGCGATACCGCATCACGCACATCATCAACGGCCTCTTGTATAGAACGTTCCAGGCGGAACTCCACCGAAATACTGGCTTCACCATCGGTCAGGTTACTGTAAATATGTTTAACGCCCTGCACGGTAGCGAGCGAGCTTTCAATTTTACGCACCACATCGGTTTCAAGCTGGGACGGTGAAGCCCCTGGCAGCTCCACTGTTACCGTAACTGTGGGTAAATCCAGATCAGGTAAATCCTGTACTTTCATAGCGCGAAAACTGAAAATCCCGGCAAAGGTCAGCAGAATAAACAGCAAAATAGCCGGCGTAGGGTTACGTATGGCCCAGGTAGAGATATTCAAATTCATTTTATACTCCGGCTACATCGCTTCGTCTGATGCAGCGTTTACAGCCGCTGTGGTTGCGCTGGGTTTTGCGGGTTGCCGTGTAGCGGGCTGGAGGGAGACAACCTGCACCAGGTCACCATCGCCAAGAAAGGCACCGCCCGTAGCAACAACCTGATCAGCCGGGGTTATGCCGCTGGTAATTTCCACCAAATCAGCGGTGCGCCGCCCGGTGCTGACTTTGGTTTGCCTGACTCTGCCATCCGGGCCCACTCGCAGCACATAGCTAAAACCATCCCGCAGTTGCACGGCACTTTGCGGCAGTGTTAGCACCTTCGTCGCCCCCAGTTCAAACTGGCCGCGGGCAAAGCTGCCGGCCCGGGTGGCGTTATCGACAGGTAAGTCAACATAGACCAAAGCGTTACGGGTTTGGGTATCTACTACCGGCGCCACCATGCGCACTGTGCCTGTAATGGTTTTACCGCCGACCGGCGTAACCTGTACTATTTGCCCCGGCTGCAGCTTTGCCAGATCTTGCGCTGACACCTCAGCCCGCCACTCCAGCCGGTTGCCGCGGATCAGCCGAAACAGCTCCTGGCCTACCGGCAACACTGCACCGACAGTGGCCGTTCTGGCTGAAATAATGCCGTTGTCCGGTGCCAGCACCTGAGTTTGTTGCAGGCGTAGCTGTTGGGTGTCCAAATTTGCTTGTGCCGATTTAAGCCGGGCCCGTGCGGTTTTTTCTGTAGTGCGGTATTGCTGAATTTGCTGTGCTGACAGCGCCCCGCTGGCTTGCAAATCAGCAGTACGTTTGACGTCGCTGGCCGCTTCGGCCAGCACCGCTTCGGCTTCTGCCACCGCAGCCTGGCTTTGCGCCAGTTCTGCCTTAACCGTATCAGCGGCGAAGGTCGCCAGTACCTGGCCGCGCTGCACGATATCACCTACGTTCACGTTCACCTGTTCCAGCCTTAACCCCTCAGTTTCATTACCGATAATGGCTTCCTGCCAGGCGCTGATATTGCCATTGGCAGATATTGTCTGCGGCAGCACCATAACTTGCGGTGTAGTTAGGTTAACTGTCAGTGTGGGTTTAGCGGTTGCAATGCTGGGGTTGTTTGCTGGTGTATCGGCGCTATCAGCAGCGATGACAATGGCTGCAGTAATTGCCACCACAAACACCGTGGCTATTAAAACAACCTGATGTGATCTTTTCATTTTCTGCTTCCTTATTCTACCGGGCATCGCAGCTACTATCCGGCAAGTTGCCTTTCAGCAAACTTACTGGCGCAAAAACAACAAAAAAATGTTTTGGTAAGTTTTAGGTAAGTCAGGCGGTGGATGATGGGGGCTGTTTTTACATACAACGCCACCTATACATACCTGAAAGGAAGTTATCTATGCGCTTAGTGATCTCAACTGTGCCTTATTTGAAAACGGCAATGACCCGCACTGTTGCGGCTTCGTTTATGCTGCTTGGAGCCGGTTTACCTTTGGCTGTTACGGCACAGCAAGTAGATGATGACTCATCTGAGTCATCTTGGGGGCTGGGGTTGGCAGTCGTCACCAGCCAGAAGGCTTATACTGATATTGACCGTGATAATAAGGTATTACCGATACTGAGCTACGAAAACCGTTATATCCGGCTGGCCGGGCCGGAGTTGGCAGTTAAGTTGCCCGGTTATCAGTTTAGTGAGTCGAATAAAATTAGTTTCAGTATTATCGGCAAATACGATTTTACCGACTACGAACAAAGCGATGCGCCAATTCTTAATGGTATGGAAGATCGTGATGGTGGTTTCTGGGCAGGCTTTAAAGCAGAATGGCAAAACAGCCTGGCTGATATCAGTGCCGAATATGTTACTGAGGTGTCTGGCGACAGCGAAGGCAATGCATTTAATTTTGCTGTAGAGAGAACCTGGCATTTTAAACAACAGTTTATGTTCACCCCGCGGCTGGTAGTGAGCTTGCTGGATAAAAACTATGTTGATTACTACTACGGCGTACGAGCCAATGAAGTAACGGCTGACCGGGCTTATTATCAGGGTGAGTCGGCAGTAAATTTTGAGGTTGGTGCCCGTGGAGGCTATATGTTTAAGCAAAAGCATTTTGTGTTTCTGGATGTTAGCGTTACCAGCCTGGCGTCAGAAATAAAAGACAGCCCTCTGGTAGACAGCTCAACAGAAAACTGGGTGATGCTCGGTTATATTTACCGTTTCTGATGAACCGTATCCTGTTACTTGAAGATCACGAGCGTTTAGCCCGGCTGATATGCGAAGGGCTGGCACAGGCTGGTATTGTCGCCGATGTATTTAGCCGTATTGATCATGCCTGGCTTGCTTTACGGCAGGTGCCTTATCAGGCGCTGGTGATAGACCGTGGCGTACCGGATGGTGATGGCCTGTCATTATTGCGGCGTTTACGTGAGGCTGGCAATACTATTCCCTGCCTGGTGCTAACTGCCCGCACCGCTTTGAATGATCGGGTAGAAGGGCTGGATGCCGGAGCTGATGATTATCTGGCTAAACCCTTTGCCATGGAAGAAATGCTGGCGCGGGTGCGGGCATTGCTGCGCCGGCCGGCTGAAGTGCGTTCATTGGCGCCGCAATGCGGCGATTTAACCTTGCGCCCGGCCGACAGCCTGATGTGTTGTGGTGATAAAAACGAAATACTGGCGCAGGCCGAAATGCAAATTATGCTGTTGCTGGTGCGCAGATGTAATGAATCGGTGCGCCACAGTGCGCTTGAAGCCGCTGGCTGGGGCTTTAGTGAGGCAGTTACGCCCAACGCACTGGATGTGGCGTTACATCGGCTACGGCGCAAATTGCAGGCCATTGGTTCGCAGCAGCGGATAGTAAATATAAGAGGTATAGGCTATGCGCTTCGTAACGATGCGTCACTTCAATAGTTTACGCCTGCAGGTACTGCTATCGTATCTCGGCGGGATGATTCTGAGCGTAACATTGCTGTTGTTGGCTGCGGTTTGGGTGTTGCAAGACAATACGCTTGCCAGAATGGACCTGGCCGACGCCGCGGCAGGGATTGCAGATGATATCCGGTACGATGAAAAAGGTACGCCGATTGGCTTTGCTGCGAAAGTAGAGGATGTAACATGGTTGTTTGACAGTATTTCGCGTGAAACGGCGTACCGGATACTGGACGAAGCCGGTAATGTGGTGTTGCAATCAGGTACTGGCGAGTCTGTCTGGCCGCAGAGCAAAGAACTGCTCAGCTTGGCGCGCGGCCGGTTCGATTTTGAGCATAATGGCCTTACTATGCATGGGGCAACTGAGCCAATTGTACACAATGGTAAAATCTGGTATTTGCAGCTTACCGCCAGTACAAGGTTTATGGAGCTGATGCATCGGCATATTGCAATGCCGCTGGTGGGCGCCGGCGTTACGTTATTTAGCGTGGTATCGCTGTTTGCTTTCGGTTTGTTTGCTTACATCACTCTGCGCTATACCCTCCGGCCGCTAAAAGAGATATCTCAGTCTGCGTCCACTATCTCTCCTTATTCTCTGGATGTTCGTCTGCCGGTTAAAGGCGTGCCTACCGAGCTCACCCCCCTGGTAAACAGCTTTAATCAGGCACTTGAGCGGTTGGAGCATGGTTATCGTGTACAGCAGGAGTTTCTGGCCACCGCCGCGCATGAACTAAAAACCCCGCTGGCATTAATCCGCGCCCAGCTTGAACTGATGACAGAGACAGAACAGCGTAACTGGTTGTTGCATGATGTCAGCTATATGTCGCGGCAGGTGCAGCAATTGTTATTGCTGGCAGAAGCCAGTGAACGGCAGAACTACAAGTTTATCCGGGTTAATATGCCGCAACAGGTAACAGAGACGGTAGCCTATTTGCAACGTATGGCAGATGCCGCACAGGTGACGCTTAATCTGGAACTGCATGCTTCCGATGTTATTTTGGAGGCTGATAAGGGGGCGCTGTTTACGTTGCTAAAAAACCTGCTGGAAAATGCCATACAACATGCACCTGCAGGCAGCGCTGTGTCGGTAGATGTGTTTTCAGACAATATTACCGTGCGCGACCACGGCCCGGGCATTGAAGATGCGCAATTACCTAAGTTGTTTGACCGCTTCTGGCGCGGCGCGCACAAGCGCGATACCGGCGCCGGGCTTGGCCTGACCATTTGCCGCGAAATTGCTCTGGCGCATGGCTGGGTGTTATCAGCCCACAAAATACAGCCGGGCTTAATGTTCCGGTTGCAGTTGCAGGCAAGCCTCGGTGTGAATATTGGAAACGGTAATGCCCTAACGTAGCGTAACAAACTCTTCAGCACTGGTGGGGTGCAGTGCCACAGTAGCGTCAAAATCGGCCTTGGTGGCACCCATTTTTATTGCTACAGCAAAGCCTTGCAACACTTCGTCCATACCTTCGCCAATGCCATGCAGGCCAACCACTTTTTCGTCTTTACCTGTGCATACCAGTTTAAAGCGGCTAAGGGCGCGATGCTCGGTGATGGCGTTATACATGGCAGCAAAGCCAGAGCGGTAAACTTTTACATTGGCTGCGCCATACTTTTCAATAGCTTCGGCTTCGGTAAGCCCGATAATACCAATTGGCGGGTGGCTAAATACTACGGTTGGGATTAGTGAGTAATCCATATGCGCATCGGGCATATTTTTATTAAATAAGCGCTCAGCTAATAAACGGCCGGCTTTAACGGCTACCGGGGTTAGCTGTGCTTCGCCGGTAACATCACCTACGGCATAAATGCCTTTTACGTTGGTATTCTGATATTTATCGGTACTGATAAAACCATCTTTATCGGTTTTTACCCCGGCTGCTGCCAGATTGAGCTTGTCACTGGCGGGTTCGCGGCCAATGGCCCAGATTACGCAATCTACGCCGGTAAACTCAACGCCATTATCGCAATGCACGGTTAAGTTGCCGTTGCTGATTTTCTCTATTTTTATCACGTTGGTTTGCTTATGCAGTTTGAGTTTGTCCTGCGCCATACGCTCAAGCAGCATATCGGTAATGTCAGAGTCGAAACTGCGCAGTGGTTTATCGCCGCGTATTAGCAAGTGTGTATCTGTGCCAAGTGCATGCAATACACCGGCAACTTCTACTGCGATATAACCGGCACCTATTACCAGTGCTTTTTTCGGCTGCTCTGTTAAGGCAAAAAAGCCGTCTGAATCTATGCCGTGCTCTGCGCCCGGAATATCAGGCAATACCGGGCGGCCGCCAGTGGCGATAGTAATATGATCGGCAGTAATAAGCTCGCCGTTAACTTCAACGGTACGCTTGTCAATAAAACGGGCAAAACCTTCAATATAGGTTACGCCATTATTATCAAAGCCTTTGTGATAACTGCCATGAATGCGCTGGATATAAGCTTCGCGGTTTTTTACCAGCGTGGCCCAGTTAAAGCTATTTTGGGTGATGTCAAAACCATAGGCCGGGCTGTATTTGAGCGCTTCGGCAACATGGGCGCCGTACCACATTACTTTTTTCGGCACGCAACCAACATTTACACAGGTGCCGCCGACAGCTTTTGCTTCAATTACAGCAGCAGTTGCGCCACGAATAGCCGCACGGTTGGCGCTGGCAATACCGCCGCTGCCGCCTCCAATAGATATATAGTTAAAATGACGAGACATCAGGCAATTCCGCAAAGTAGACATTACTGCGGTTATAGGGGTTAGTGTGGTGTTTTACAAGCCCTGCTGCCAATCTGTGCTGTACTGGCGACAGGGCGTAGCCGTACTTACAGCTTTTTTAAATCAATACTGTTGGCCAGCGCTAACATGGTGCTTTGGTTGGTGTTATTGCCGCGCACGGTAACCATGGCACCGCCCTGGGTAACAAACTGAATTTCCAGGTTACTGCCATCTGCTCGTTGCACCGCCTGCAGGCCCTGAATTTTAGTTAGTTTGCCGCCTGACATGGCAATCATCGATGGGTTGCTCAGCATCATGGCAAAAGCCTGTAACATTGGCGAATCCATCATCAGTTCAATATCAATGCTGTCACTGTCATTGTAGTAGTTGCGTGAGGCGCTGATACCGCCGCCAAACATTGCTGCTGCGGCTACTTCAGCATTGGCATCCTGCGCCTGCCAGCCACTGGGAGCCGGTGGGAAAGCCAGTTTTACCTGCTCGCCTTTTTCCTGGCGGATTAAGGTGCTGGCATAATCCAGCTGAGATATCGCCTGCGACAACTCTCCGGCTTTGTAGTGTTTGGTAGCAGCAGCTATGGCTTCGTCTATTTCATTGGCGCTTGCAGTCAGGTTCAGGCAGCTAAATAACAGGCAGCTGATTGCAGTTTTTTGCAGTATTTTCATTTGGGTTTCATTCCTTTGATTAACAAATTTTGCACAGTATAGCCAACAGCGATAGTTACTGCCAATAAGGTTGTTTTAGCATTGACAATAGTGGTGTTTGCCCCAACATTAAGGCTAATCTTTGTTACTTTAGTTTAAGGTTTGCCATGTCTGCTACCCAGAATATCTTGTTGTCGTTCCCGGATTTACCGCCGTTTTCCCAGATTACGCCAGAGCAGGTTAAACCTGCGGTTGAGCAGGCTATTGCACAGGCACGGGCTGCAGTTGAAGCTGCAGTGGCACTGCCAGACGTTAGCTGGCACACATTGATAGAACAGCTGGATCAGGACAGCGAGCGCTTAGGGAAATTGTGGTCGCCGGTGTCGCACATGAACTCAGTAGTGAATACCCCCGAACTGCGGGAAGCCTATGAAAGCTGCCTGCCGTTGTTGTCTGAATACAGCACCTGGCTGGGCCAGCATGAGGGCCTGTACCAGAAGTACCAGCAACTGGCACAAAGCCAGCAGTATGCTGAGCTAACGGCGGCGCAGCAAAAAGTGATTCAAAATGCGCTGCGGGATTTTAAGCTGTCGGGCATTGGCTTATCAGCAGAGAAGAAACAACGCTACGGCGAAATTCAAAGCCGTTTATCCGATTTAAGTTCGCAGTTTTCTAACAACACACTGGATGCAACCCAGGCTTGGTTTAAACATATTACCGACGCAGCCGCTTTGGTTGGTTTACCGGATGATGCCAAACTGGCTGCCGCTGAAGAAGCACAAAGCCGAGAGCTGGAAGGCTGGGTGTTTACGCTGGAATTTCCCAGCTACATTGCCGTAATGACCTATGCTGACAAACGTGAGTTGCGTGAAGAGCTATACAGCGCTTACTGCACCCGTGCGTCGGATCAGGGCCCGACAGCCGGCCAGTTTGATAACAGCGGCATTATTGAAGAAACCCTGGCACTCAAGCATGAGCTGGCGCAATTGCTGGACTTTAACAACGCTGCAGAAGAATCACTGGCAACAAAAATGGCGCAAAGCCCGGCGCAGGTGCTGGATTTCCTGCAGGATTTAGCCCGCCGCGCCAAACCACAAGCCGAGCAGGATTTAGCAGAGTTAAGAGCCTTTGCCCAAAGCGGATACGCTGTAACAGAGCTGGCGGCCTGGGATATTACTTACTATGCCGAAAAGCTGAAACAGGCCAAATACGCTATTTCTGATGAACAGCTGCGGCCGTATTTCCCTGAACACAAAGTGGTAGCCGGTTTATTTACCGTACTGAACAAGCTGTTTGGTGTAGAAGTAAAGCAGCGCACCGGTGTGGATGTATGGCACAGCGATGTTAAATTTTACGACATTATTGATGCCACAGGCACCTTGCGCGGCAGCTTTTATCTGGATTTATACGCCCGGGCGAAAAAGCGCGGCGGTGCCTGGATGGACGATTGCCAGGGCCGGCGTATTTTGCCTGATGGCAGCGTGCAAACGCCGGTGGCTTATTTAACCTGTAACTTTAATAAGCCGGTGGGTGGCAAGCCAGCACTGTTTACGCATGATGAAGTGGTTACGTTATTCCACGAATTTGGCCACGGCATTCACCATATGCTTACCAAGGTAGATGCTGCAGCGGTAGCTGGTATTAACGGTGTGGCCTGGGATGCAGTAGAGCTGCCAAGCCAGTTTCTGGAAAACTGGTGCTGGCAAAGTGAAGCCCTGGCCATTATTTCCGGCCATTATGAAAGCGGAGAGCCATTACCGCAGGACTTACTGGATAAAATGCTGGCAGCGAAAAACTTTCAGTCGGCAATGTTTCTGGTGCGTCAGCTTGAATTTGCCTTGTTCGATTTTCGTTTACACGCTGAGTATGATCCGGCGCAGGGCGGCCGTGTGCAGCAACTACTGGATGAAGTACGCAATGAAGTATCGGTTATTATACCGCCGCGTTTTAACCGGTTTCAGCATGGTTTCAGCCATATTTTTGCCGGTGGTTATGGCGCCGGTTATTACAGTTATTTGTGGGCTGAAGTGTTATCAGCCGACGCCTTTGGCCGTTTTGAGGAAGAAGGCATTTTTAATGCTGACACCGGCCGCGATTTTTTACGCTGGATTTTAGAGCGCGGCGGCAGTGCCGAGCCTATGGAGTTATTTAAAGGTTTCCGTGGCCGTGAGCCATCTAATGAAGCTTTGTTGCGCCATATGGGCATTGCTGGTTAATACCGGCATGGTTAATTTAAACTTAACAATTTATTGCGAATTTACATCAGCTCTGCCAAGCTGAAGCCGAACGCGGAGGAATAAATATGCGCACTAAGGTATTGATAGTAATCATGGCGGCTTTAACGCTGGCGGCGTGCCAGCAGGGCCAGGCAGGTAGTGATACCACTGCAGAGCGGTTGCCCCCTAAACCATTGATAGAACCGATAGACCCAAGCAAAGATCCGGTAAGTGCGGTAAAAGCGAGGAAGCAACAAATGGCAGATGAAGTAAACCTCAGCGCCATGCGGGCTGAAATTATGGCGCGGGTTGGCGATGCAAAAGCAGATAATGTTGAACAGTGCCGGGTAGTAGGCTTCGGCAGCAAACCTTGTGGCGGTCCGGCCAGCTACATAGCTGTGTCTACCAAAGGCGGCAATGAAACGGAGATTATGGCTCTGATAGCCAGATACAACTCTGCTGCCAAAGCAGAGAACGAGCGCATTGGCCTGATGTCTGACTGCGCTGTCGTGCCCAAACCAGCTGTAGTGCTGCAAAATGGCGTGTGTACGCTAAAAGAAGGCGGCGAAACTGCAGCCTATTAACCTGCAGTAACGTTTACAATATAAGCATAAAGGCAACCATTCCCGTGTTGCCTTATTTTTTCACTGAAGATGAGTACAATTTTGACTACCGCTGAACCCTTTGATCGTATTTATCAACGTGCCTGTGAGCGCAAAGGCGGCGCGGCAGCGCTTGCAGCTTTGCTGGGCCACAGTGCCGGCAACGATGATATTGCTGCCATACCAGACAACTTGCTGCTGGGCGAGCTAACCAAAAAAGTGTTTCAGTCTGGTTTTGTCTGGCGTGTTGTGCGGCAAAAATGGCCGGGCTTTTGTGAAGTGTTTTTCGATTTTAATATCGAAAAAATGCTGTTGATGAGCGATGAGATGCTTGAAGCCAAAGCCCGTGATGAACGTATTATCCGCAATGCCGGTAAAGTGTTTACCATCCGCCACAATGCCATGATGATTGATGATATTGCCCGCAAACATGGCAGCTTCGGCCGTTTTATTGCCGACTGGCCAACATCCGATATTATCGGTTTATGGGCTTACCTTAAGCAGCATGGCGCCCGCCTTGGCGGCAATACCGGGCCTTATGCGTTGCGGGCTATTGGTAAAGATACCTTTATTTTAAGCACTGATGTTGAAGCTTACCTGCGGGCAACCAACATATTTGATGGCGGTATAAACAGCAAACGCAGTTTAAATCAGATCCAGCAGCAGTTTAATCTTTGGCATAAGCAATCAGGCCGTAGCCTGGCGCACATCAGCCAGATTATTGCGTTAAGTGTTGGCGAGAATATTGTTGGAATGCAGCAATAATGATGTAACTATTGGTTACATTTTAACTGTTTCTGTTGCGGTTAATTTGTGTGTTGTTGAGTTAAAGCCGTGTTAGCGTAGTAATTTTTACACGGAGAATTAATATGCTAACAATAACAGGGCTTAACAAAACTTATAGCAATGGCGTGAAAGCGCTAAACAATATTAATTTAACCGTAGCAAAAGGCATGTTTGGATTACTTGGCCCTAATGGTGCCGGTAAATCATCGCTAATGCGCACTATTGCTACATTACAGCAGCCTGATGCTGGCAGCATAGTGTTTAATGGTATAGATGTACTAAATGACCCGCAGGCGCTGCGCAAAACACTGGGCTATTTACCACAAGACTTTAATGTGTATCCGCGGGTTAGTGCGGCAGATTTACTTGATCATCTGGCAGTGCTAAAGGGCTTTGCCAATAAAAAGCAGCGTAAAGAGCTAGTAGATGGCCTGTTGGCACATACCAATCTTTATCAGCACAAAGACAAGGCCGTCAGTGGTTTTTCTGGTGGTATGCGTCAGCGCTTTGGTATTGCTCAGGCGTTGCTGGGCGATCCTGATCTGCTTATTGTAGACGAACCCACCGCCGGGCTTGATCCGGAAGAACGTAACCGCTTCCACAATTTGCTGGTCAGCCTGGGCGAGCAAAAGGTGATTATTTTATCTACCCATATTGTTGATGATGTCGCCGAACTTTGTCCGGCCATGGCAGTATTGGCGGGTGGCCAGATTGTGCAGCAGGGTAATCCGGCTGATTTGATTGCGGCTTTGCAGGGTAAGATCTGGCATAAAACAGTATCGGCGGCAGAAGCGGCAGAGCTGGAACAACAATTACCGGTTATTGCCAAGCGCTTACTGGCTGGCCGCACCGTGTTGCATGTGTATGCGGAGCAAGCCCCTGAAGGCTTCAGCCGGGCAGTGCCTGGCCTGGAAGATGTGTATTTTTCTACTTTGTCTGCCCACAGACAGAATGCAGCATAAGGGGGCCTTATGTTGATATCTATGCTGCGGTTTGAGCTGCGCTATTTTTTGCGTCAGCCATCATTTTATGTTGTTAGTTTATTACTGTTTCTGGCCAGCTTTCTCTCGGTCACCTCAAACAATGTGGTTATCGGCAGCGGAGGGGAGGTTTTTAAAAACAGCCCTTATGCCATTGCGCAAACGTTGTTGATACTGAGCCTGTTTGCCATGTTTTTGGTGGTAAATTTCGTAGGTAGCAGTGCAGTTCGCAATGCTCAGTTCCAAATGGAAGAGCTAATATATACCAAGCCAATACAGGCGTTTAACTATCAGTTTGGCCGTTTTTTTGGCAGCTATCTGATAGTGTTATTGGTGTACTTCACCGTGCCGCTGGGGATGTTGATTGGTAGTTTTATGCCTTGGGTGGATGCCAGCCGGTTTGGCCCCAACAATCTGTTTGCCTATTTGTATAATTTTATCGTGCTATCTGCTCCCGGGCTTTTTGTTATTTCCGCGTTGTTTTATGCAGCAGCTGTGCGTTTTCGCTCGCTCATGCCTTTGTACCTGATTGCGTTGGTGTTGTTAGTACTGTATTTGGTGTCTGGCACTTTTGCCAGCTTGCCAGAGTATCGTGCTGTTGCCGCGTTAATGGACCCTTTTGGTCTTCGCACCTTTGCTGACGTAACCCGCTATTGGACCATTCAGGAAAAGAATAGCCAACTGGTTGAACTGACGGGCGTGCTTTTGCAAAACCGTCTGCTATGGCTGGCGATTGCTGCAGTGTTGCTGGCGATGGCAGGCTTATTCCGCTTGCCCGGGCTTGCTTCGCGCGATAGTAAAAAGTCAAAGATTGTACCGGCCAAAATGCAGCCAGTAGCAATTGGCCGTTTACAACAAAAGGCATCGCAATTCGGTGGCTTAAGTGCACTATGGTGCCGGATAAAATTTGAAATGCGGCAGGTGTTGTGGACCGCGCCGTTTTTTATTCTGATAGTGATTTCGTTAACACAACTTATCGGTCCGATGTTTGCAGACTTGGGTTGGTACGGTACTTCAGATTGGCCCCTTACCCAAGCAATGGTGATGTACATCGTTGAAGCGATGAGCTTGCTGATTATTATTGTAACGGTGTATTACAGTGCCGAAGTGGTGTGGCGTGAGCGTAACTCTGGCATGGGCGATATTATTGACACCATGCCGGTAGCAAATGTGACATTCTGGATTGCAAAATTGCTGGCCGTGGCTGCGGTATTACTGTTGCTGATGTTGCTAGGTATGGTTTGTACTATCGGCTATCAGCTATTAAAAGGTATTGCCGATGTTGAGCTAAGCCAGTATCTGATCCGTTTGGGCTATCAGTATTGGTTACCTACGCTGTTAAGTGTGGTACTAGCGTTTTTTTTCCAGGTAATCAGCCCGAATAAATTTATCGGTATGGGGCTATTTGTTGGCTATTACTTGTTGTCGCTGGTGATGGCCAATTGGGGGCTGGGGCACAGCCTGATTAATTACGCTAACTCGCCTAATGTTGGCTTCTCTGACTTAAACCAGTATGGACCTAATTTGCTTACGCACAGCTGGTATATGCTGTATTGGGGCGCGATAAGCCTTATGTTGTTTACCCTCGGCTATGGTTTATATCATCGTGGCCCAATGCAAAGCCTGAGGCAGCGTTGGCGCAAACTGGGTTATCAGCTTGGCCGGGCGGGTAAAACCCTGATAGCCGCGTCAGCAGTGCTGGCTGTTGCCAGTGGCGGTTTTTTATATCAGCAAACTACCATTCTTAATAGTTATCAAACTGAAGATCAGCGGCGTGATTTACAGGCGATATATGAAAAACAGTTTAAACAATACGCTGAACTGGCTTTTCCGGTGACTACCAAGGTGGATGCGATCGTGGATTTGTATCCTGAACAACAAAAAATTGCCGCTAAGGTGGTACTGACTTGGCAGAATAAATCTGAACAGCCAATAGAGAAGGTATTAGTTAACTGGCCGGAGAATACCCAGGTGATGGATATTCGTATTTCTGGTACCAGCCTGAGTGAGCGCGATAGCGATATGCGCACCAGTTGGCTAACCTTTACGCCTGTGCTGCAACCAGGCCAAACGGTGTCGGGCGAGATTGAGCTGGTCAGGCAGTCTATAGGGCTGCGCGAAACTAATTTTGACAGCGCTGTGGTAGCAAACGGTACTTTTATTAACAACAAAGAGCTGTTACCTACTTTTGGTTATCAGCAAGACTATGAGTTAAAAGATCAGCATGAACGGCTAAAGCGCGATTTGCCACCACGGGAGCGGGCCAATAAACTGGAAGACCGCCGGTTCTACCAGCAAAACTTTTTCGGCGCCGACGGCGACTTTATTCAGTTTGCTGCCACTGTATCGACATCGGGCGATCAAATAGCTATTACGCCTGGTTACCTGCAGAGGCAGTGGCAGCAAGATGGTCGCAACTATTTCAGGTACGAGATGGACCAGCCAATGGTGAATTTTTACTCGATTTCGTCAGGCCGCTATGCCGTGAAAAAGCAACAGCATAATGGCGTAGCGATAGAAGTCTACTATCACCTGTCGCACGGTTGGAATGTTGACCGTATGATCGAATCAGTACGCGACTCACTGGATTACTTTACTGCAGCTTTTGGCCCTTATCAGCATAAGCAAATGCGCATCATTGAGTTTCCGGGCTATCGCAGTTTTGCGCAAAGCTTTGCCAATACGGTGCCATATTCGGAGCGGATTGGCTTTATCACTGACTTACGTGACCCGGATAATATCGACCCTGTGTATTATGTTACTGCACATGAAGTGGCACACCAATGGTGGGGGCATCAGGTAGGTGCAGCTGATGTGCAGGGCAGTGCGGTGATTTCAGAGAGCTTGTCGCAGTATGCGGCGCTGATGGTTATGCAGCATAAATATGGCGCTGATAAGATCCGTAAGTTTATCAAACACGAACTGGATGATTATCTACAAGGCCGCTCGGCAGAGCGCTTTGCCGAAATGCCGTTACTGCGTGCAGAAAGCCAAAGTTATATTCACTACCAAAAAGGCTCAGTGGTGATGATGGCAATTAAAGACCAGATTGGCGAAGCAAGGCTTAATGCTAACCTTAAATCATTTAATGAGCGCTATCGCTTTCGCAACGATCCATTTCCAACTACGCTGGATTTACTTGATTACCTTACGTTAGACACCAGTGCAGAAGAGGCCGCGTTTATCCGCGATCAGTTTGAAAATATCACTCTTTATGACATGCGTTTGCAGCAAGCCAAAGCGGTGAAGCTGGAAGATGGTCGTTACCAGATCACACTACAAATTTATGCTGACAAGCTGCGCGCCGACGGGCGCGGCAACCAAAGCAGTGAGCCGATGCAGCAACAGGTGAGTATAGGTTTATTTAGTGCAGACCCTGATAAGCTGACAGCAGAAGGTGGCCAGTTGTACTTACAGCCGCACTTGTTGCAAACAGGAGACAATCAACTGCAGATAGTGTTGGACCAATTGCCAGCATATGCGGGTGTTGACCCCTACATAAACCTGATCGACCGCGACAGCGCCGACAATATTCGCCGTATTCAGCCCGACTAAACGCTAATACTGGCAATTGATGCAGGAGCCCAGTTACACTGTGCTCCTGTTTTTTTTTTGCGATTTGCCATGTTACCTTTTTTAACACAGCTAGCTGCAGATAAAGCCTATACCGGGCAGCTCTGTCAGCAGTTTGGTTTAACCTTAGCCACTAAAGCCAGTGGCTGGCATCTGGCCTGGCAGGATAATGCGCTGGTGTTACGCCACAGTGAGCTACCCAAACAAGGTGATATCCTGGTCGACTTTGCCAGTGGTGCTGCCAGTTACCGGCGCTTGCATGGCGGTGGCAAAGGTGAGGCGATTGCCAAAGCTTGCGGGCTGAATAAAAAGCGCGATCTCACCGTATTAGATGCTACTGCTGGCCTGGGCCGTGATGCCTTTGTACTGGCCAGCCTGGGCGCTAAGGTCACTCTGGTTGAGCGTAACCCTGCCGTGGCAGCTTTACTGTTTGATGGTTTGCGCCGGGCTGCGGCTACAGCTGACCTTAACTGGTTGGGCGAGCGTATGCAGCTACTGCATAGCAGCGCGCTGGAGGCGCTGCAACAGCATGGTGCTGTTGATGTGGTGTATCTGGACCCGATGTTTCCACCGCGGGATAAAACCGCGCTGGTTAAAAAAGAAATGCGCGCTTTTCATGATGTAGTGGGTAGCGATACCGATGCTGATGCCTTACTGGCACCAGCACTTAAGCTGGCGCAAAAACGTGTGGTGGTAAAACGGCCCGGTTATGCTGATTTTTTAGCGCAAAAGGCGCCTGCAATGTCTGTCACCGGTAAAAATAACCGTTTTGATGTGTATATTAATGCAGCAATTTAGTGATACTTTTGACAACAGATAAATTAAACAGGGGAATTAACATGATTAAAACCGGCGACAAGTTACCTGAGGTGAGTTTTTCGCAACTGACCAAAGAAGGTGTAATGAACCCAACCACCAGCCAGATTTTTGCCAATAAAAAAGTGGTACTGTTTGCTGTGCCGGGTGCTTTTACACCTACCTGCTCTGCAGCACACTTACCGGGTTATATTACGCTGGCCGACCAGATCAAAGCCAAAGGCGTTGATACCATTGTTTGCACCGCAGTAAACGACGCTTTTGTAATGAGTGCCTGGGCCAAAAGCCAGAACGCTGAAGAAATTGTGTTTTTAGCCGACGGTGGTGCAGCCTTTCATAAAGCCATTGGCCTGACCATGGAAACCGGTGACTTTGGCGGTGTACGCTCACAGCGCTATGCCATGATCGTTGAAAACGGCGTAGTTACGCTGCTAAATGTAGAAGCCCCAAAAACCTTTGAAGTCAGTAAAGCCGAAGTCATTTTAGCAGCATTGTAACAAATATCTGTTCAGATAACCGTTACACTGCTGTCAGGGCAGCCTTCACCGAAGGCCAGATTTCATCTGCGCTGGCCTTATCTTCTTCTGTCAGGCTTTGGCCTGATAACACCAGTATTTTACGCTTCACTCCGGCAGCTTTTGCCGCCTGCATATCGGCTTTTTTGTCACCCAGCATCAGGCTTTGGCCTGGGTCAATTTGATATTTTTCTATGGCTTGCAACAGCATGCCAGGTGCGGGTTTACGGCAATTGCAGTTGGTTTGATAAGGCGGCTTGGCATTAACCGGATGATGCGGGCAAAAAAATACATCGGTCAGCGTAACACAATGCAACGCAAACTGAGCTTTCATCCAGTCAGTTAACGCATAAAACTGCTGCTCGGTGTAATAGCCGCGGCCTATGCCCGATTGGTTAGTTACTACGATCAGTAAATAACCCTGCTGCTGTAAATGGCGGCAGGCATCAAACACGCCATCGATAAACTCGAATTGCTCGGGGCTGCTGACATAACCGTGATCAATATTAATTACACCGTCTCTGTCCAGAAAGGCCGCTTTACGTTTTTGATCAAGTGGCTGGTTCATAACTGCTGGCTCATAATTTATGTTCGGTCACTACTTTATCAAACATAGCGGTTACGGCCTCTACTGTTATTTTTTGCATAATGTCGTGGCCTTTTACGCGGGTGCCCCACTTTAGTTCTGCTGCCTTTTTGCCTTGTTGCTCTAATAAAGACTGGTGATAGACCTCAACCACATACTGGCGGAACAAATAAGGCCCGGTACGCTCCGGGTTACTGTGGCCATACAAACCTATCACCGGAGTGCCCACGGCTACGGCCATATGAGCAGGCCCTGTATCTGGCGCTAAGACTAAACTTGCGTGTTTTAACAACGCCAGCAGCTGCTTTAAATTGGTTTTGCCGGTGAGATCTATAATAGGGTGTTGTGCCGAAGCCAGAATAGCCTGGCTTAAATTGCGTTCCAGCTCTGTCGGGCCGCCGCATAACATCACCGCAAAACCTTTGGTATGGGCATAATCTGCCAAAGCCGCATAACGCTCCGGTAACCAGTTGCGCTCGGCTTTAGAAGCGGCTGGGCTGATAATCAACGCCCGTGAGTTGCCAGTTGCCGCTAACTGCTGTTTAGCCCATAGCTCGTCGGCTTCAGGTATAGGCAGTTGCCAGGTTGGCGTTGTGCCAAGCTGTTGCTCTGTCACCCCAATAGCTTTGGCAAACTGGCGAAAACCATCCAGCACATGGCTGCGTGGTGTTGGCTCTATGCGGTGGCGCATAAAAAGCGCATGCAGCTCTTTGGCTGTATGCCAGTCGAAACCAATTTTTTTGCGCGCCTTGATACAGAGTGAAGCGACATTAGCGCGAAAGGCCACCTGCATATGCAGCAGCACGTCAAAATAGTCGTGTTTTAAGTCCTGCTTTAACTGGCTGTAGGCGGCTTTGCCGAGCTTTTTATCAAACACCACAAAACGTACACCGGGTAATCCTTCCAGCAAACGGGCTTCGATTTTGCCGATAATCCAGGTGATTTGCGCTTGTGGGTGCTGACGCTGAATCGCCTGCACTACAGAGACGGCATTACAAACATCGCCAATAGCGGATAAACGCAGAATACAGATAGAGGTTAAGGGCTTAGACAAATCAGTTATTTCCCTGCAAGTCCTGAATTTTCCGTATCACTTTGCTGGTAGAGCGGCCATCAACAAAAGTCAGTACCTGTACTTCACCACCATGGGCTATTACGACATCTGCCCCTACTATGGTTTCAATGCTGTAGTCGCCGCCTTTTACTAAGATGTCAGGCAATATGGTGCTGATTAACTTCAGTGGTGTATCGTTTTCAGCCGCATCATCACCAAAAGGCACTACCCAGTCGACACTGGCGAGGCTTGCCAGCACTGTGGCGCGATCTTCTAAGGTGTTAATAGGGCGCTGTTCGCCTTTTAAGCGGCGTACTGACGCGTCTGAATTAAGCCCCACCACTAAACGGTCACCCAAAGCTTTGGCCTGAGCTAAATAGCGTACATGGCCTGCGTGTAAAATATCAAAGCAGCCATTGGTAAACACAATACGTTCGCCATTTTGCCGGGCAAACTTAATATGCTGCAGTACTTTGTCAAAAGGTGTCTGGTAAAAATCACCCTGTCGGAATAAATCTTTATTCAGCTTTGCGGCCAGCTCTTCTGGTGAAACTGTGGCTGCGCCTACTTTGCCTACCACTATGCCAGCGGCCAAATTTGCCAGCTGAGTGGCATCATGTAAGGACATGCCAGCGCTTAACATCACCGCCAAAGTGGCTATAACGGTATCGCCAGCGCCTGTTACATCGCTTACTTCCAATACCTGGGCCGGGAAGTGATAATGCTCAGTAGCAGTAATCAGGCTCATGCCATTTTCGCTGCGGGTTAATAAAATCGAAGCTAAACCGGCTTTTTGCATCAGCTCACGGGCTGAACTTAGCATCTCTTCTACAGATCCGGTTTTTCCGCCAGCGGTTTTAAATTCACCTAAATTTGGCGTAATCACATCAGCACCGGCGTACACCGACAAATCTGCTTGTTTTGGGTCGACCAATACCATTTTGCCAGCGGCTTTGGCCAGTTTGATCATTTGCGAGATCTGCTGCAGCGAGCCTTTGTTGTAATCACTGAACAGGATCACATCGTAGTTCTGGAACACAGTGGCAAAACGTTCTGCCAGCAGTTGCGCATCAGCAAGGCTGAACATTTCTTCCTGATCCAGCCTTACTATTTGCTGTTGGCGCGATACCACCCGCATTTTGGCTATGGTAGGTTTATGCTGCTGACTAAACAGCTCAGAGTGAATTTGCTCACCGGCCAGCAACTGTTGCAACGATTCGCCCGCGCTGTCGTTACCAATAATACCTAATAAGCCTACTTTACCGTCCAGATGGGCGATATTACGTGCCACGTTGGCCGCGCCACCGGCTTTGTCTTCTATTTTGCTGATTTTTACCACGGGTACCGGTGCTTCAGGTGATATACGCTGCGAGTCGCCATTAAAATAGCGGTCCAGCATCACATCACCCACCACCAGTACAGAAGCAGAAGACAAATTTTGCAGCAGGCTTAAGTTAATCATTAGTTAGTACCTACTATGGCCATATGCTCGATCGATAAATCAAGGGCTTCACACAGCCAGTGGCCAATAAACATATGTACTTCCTGAATACGGGCTGTTTCGTCGTTTTTAACGATAATCGGCAGCTTGGCAATATCTTTAACCAAGCCACCATCACGGCCGGTAAGAGCGACAGTGAAAGCACCTAAGTCATTGGCGGCCTTTAAAGCTAAATTGATATTCGGGCTTTTGCCTGAAGTCGTCAGGCCAATCACCACGTCTTGTGGCCGGACTAAACCTAACACCTGACGCTCAAACACGCTGTCAAAATGATAGTCGTTGGCGTGTGCTGTCAGAATAGACGTGTCGGTAGTTAAGGCGATAGAAGCCAGCGGGCCACGTTCTGCTTTGTAACGCACCATAAACTCAGCGGCTAAATGCTGGCTGTCGGCTGCGCTGCCGCCATTACCCATCCATACTACTTTACCGCCTTGTTTTAAGCAGTCTTGCACGGCGGCCAGTAATTGCATTGCCTGGCTATGATAAGCCTCCACCGTAGCAAAGGCATCACGATGGCGTTTTAAACTCTGTAAAAAACTCTGTTCTAAATCTGACATATAAGGCTCGGCTTAGCTGTGTGAATAAAGGCATTTTAACGGATCTTGTTTATTGCAAAAGAACTTTTTCGCAATGCTCTTTGTCTTCAAAGCCTGCGCGGGAAAAAAAGCTCTGTCTTTAGAAGTGGTTCAGGTAAAATCGTTGCATATTCGCGACACAATACGGAAGAAATACATGGGACAGTATGCTGGATACCCAATCTGGTTAATTAATCTGGACTCTAACCCCGAGCGTTATGAGTCTGCCAAAAAGCAGCTGCACAAGCTGGGTTTAGATGCAGAACGCTTCAGCGCTATTTATGGTAAAAACCTTAGCCCGGGCGATGTGGCGGCTTGTTACGATCCTGCCCTTAACCAGAAAAAATTCCGCCGGCCTTTGTCTCCAGGTGAAATAGGCTGTTATTTAAGTCACCGCACCTTATGGCAGCGGATGGTAGATGAAAATATCGCTATGGCTTTTATTCTGGAAGACGATATAGATTTAGAGCCTGAATTTCTGACCGTGCTGGAAAAAATAACCCAGTTAAACCATTGGGATATGATCAAGTTAGCCGATGACAGAGCTGGCGCCGGTGAGCAGAAAAAAGATCTGGGAGATGGTTATACCTTAGTGAATTTTGCCAAAGTACCGAACTGTACTACGGGGTATGCGTTAACGCTGGAGGGCGCGAAAAAGCTTTTGAGCCGGCCTAAGTTTTTCCGCCCCGTGGATGTTGATTTGCAGTTTTATCCTGAGCTTAACCTGACGGTGTATTCAATCTTGCCTTATCGTTTATGGTCAGCCAGCCGTTTTGAAAGCGAAATTGATAAAATGAGTGGCGGTACCCGTAAAGGTGGCACATCGTTTTGGCGTAACCTGAAATACCGTTTCCAGTTAAAATCTATCCGTAACAAGCATTTGTCAGGCGATGTGTCGCAGGTGCAGTTTAACCCAGCCAAACAGGAAGAGGTGTAAGCATGCGCAGCCGTAAAATTTCCTGCTTTGTGATCTCCTGTAATGAAGAAGACCGCATTGAAGCCTGCTTACAGTCGCTTTCTGGCTGGGTGGATCAACTAATAGTGGTCGATTCCGGCAGTAAAGACAGAACGGTAGAAATAGCAGAAAAGTACGCCGACAAAGTGTACCAAACCGACTGGCCGGGTTTTGGCCCGCAGCGTAACCGGGCTTTAGCCTGGTGTGAGCATGACTGGGTACTGAGCATAGACGCCGACGAAGTGCTGACGCCAGAACTGAAAGTGGAAATTGATCAGGTATTGGCTGAGCCAGATCTGGACGCCAACTTTATTAAAATGCCCTGGCATACCTACTTCTTTGGCAAGTTACTGAAACACGGCCGTTATTCCACACCACAAGGCAAGTTGTTTTTAAAAACCGGCGCCAGTTTTAAAGACCGTCAGGTGCATGAAACCCTGTTATTACCTTATGAAAAAGTGCGGGTATTAAAATCGGCCATTATTCACCATAGCTGGCGCAGTTATCAGCATTGTCAGGAAAAGCATATTAAATACGCCTGTTTAGGTGCTGAAGATAAATTTTCCCGTGGTAAAAAAGCCAGTTTAGGGTTTGCTATTGTGCGGTTTTTCACCGACTTTATTCAGCAATACGTGCTGCGTTTGGGTTTCCTCGACGGCTGGCGTGGTTTATTAATGGCGATAGTGCTGGGCCAATATGCTTTTCATAAGTATGCGGCGTTAGCCACCATGGTGGCTGATGCAAAAGCCAAAGCAAAAAGCTAAATGCACGCCAGATTTTTGCTGCTAAGGCTGATGTACAGCGCCATGATTGTGGCGCTGACGCCTTTGCTTCTGCTGTATTTATTGCTGCGCTCGCGCAAAGACCCGGCCTATCGGCAGCGTTTTGCTGAACGTTTTGCCTTTAAACTGCCTGCCGCTTCAGCCCAAAACGGCATCGTGCTGCATACAGTGTCAGTAGGGGAGTTCAACGCAGCCAAGCCTTTGATTAAAAAACTGTTGCTGCGCTACCCACAGCTGCCGCTTACTATCACCTGCACCACACCTACCGCCTCAGCTGCCATTGCAAAGTTGCAGGCTGAACAGCGCGAATTGGGCAAAAAGGTAGAACATTGCTACCTGCCTTTTGATTATCCGGTTTTAATGCGTCGCTGGTTAAAGTGGATGCAACCGCAATTGTTGCTGATTTTAGAAACTGAGCTGTGGCCTAATCTGTTAGCTAATTGCAAAGCACTGGCTATTCCAACCTTAGTGGTCAATGCCCGTTTATCGGCACGCTCAGCCAAAGGTTACCGGCGTTTTAGCGCCTTAACCCGGCCGATGTTGCAGCATATCAGCCAAATTCTGACGCAGGATAAAAACAGTGCCCGGCGTTTTCAGGCCCTTGGGGCTCAGCAGGTTAGTGTTGCTGGAAATATAAAGTTTGAACTGGACGTGCCGGAAAGTAGCACACACTTGGCACAGAGTTTAAAGCCTGTACTACAAGGCCGTATGGTCTGGGTGGCGGGTAGTACGCATGCTGGTGAAGATGAGTTGCTTATTCAGGCTTATCAGCAGTTAAAAGTGCAGTCTCCAGAGTTATTGCTGGTGCTGGTGCCACGACATCCTGAGCGGTTTGATATTGTCGCGCAGCTGTTACAGCAACAGCACGTGAGGTTTATTCGCCGTAGTAAAGGCCAGTTGCCAGATGCCAGTACTGAAGTTTGGCTTGGCGATTCAATGGGCGAGTTATTAAGCTGGTATCAACTGGCCGATTTTGTGTTTATCGGCGGTAGCCTGATTGAACGCGGCGGTCATAATCCGCTGGAAGCCATGGCTTTTGGCAAAGCTGTGTTATCTGGCCCTTATGTATTTAACTTCCAACTGGTGTTTGCGCTGTTGCGCCAACAGCAAGCTTATTTTCAGGTTGCTACGGTAGCTGAGCTGGCCAGTACGGTAACTAAACTGGTGCAGCAGCCAGAGTTGGCTGCTGAGGCCGGTACAAAAGGCTTAAAACTGTATCAGCAGCAACAAGGTGCCGTGGCGCGTATCATGGCACAGGCGCAGGCATTAGTGCCGCTGGCTGATGTCAGCATAATTAACAATGGCAAGGCCATAGCATGGTTTGACCCGGCGTTTTATCCGCAATTTGAACTACAGTATTTTCAGCCAGAATTTTGGCAACAACAGGGTTTAGTCACAGGCCAATCAAAAGGCCGTAATACAGTGTGGTTTATCCGCCAGCCAAACGGCAAAGAGGCGGTACTGCGGCATTATTACCGTGGTGGTTTGGTAGGTAAGCTAAACAAGGATAAATTCTGGCCAGAGCCTGTAGCCCAAAGCCGGGCTATGGCAGAATTTAGTTTACTCTGGCAAATGCGGCAGTGGGGATTGCCTGTGCCAAGGCCTTGTGCCGCGTTGTACCAAAAACATAGCTTTGGTTATAGCGCTGATATTCTGATTGAACGGATCTCTGGTACCACAGATCTGGCCCATCTGCTGCAACAACGTGCTTTAACCGGCACAGAGTGGCAACAGCTTGGGGCTTTAATCGCCCGTTTTCATCAGCACAACGTGTATCACTCAGATCTAAACTGTCACAATATTCTGCTGGATAATCAGGGCCAGTTTTGGCTAATCGACTTTGATAAATGCGCCATCCGAAGCTGTGCTGATTTTCCGCAGCAAAGCTGGAAGCTACAGAACTTACAGCGTTTGTTACGCTCGCTAAACAAAGAAAAACAGCAACTGCCGGTATTCCATTGGCAGCAGGACCAATTCGCCGCGCTGGAGCTGGGTTATCAGCAAGCGGCAAGCCATACCATACAGAGTAAAAATTAATGCAGCAGTGGGATGTAATAATAATAGGTGCCGGTGCGGCTGGTTTAATGTGCGCGATAGAAGCGGGTAAACGCGGCCGCAAGGTACTGGTGCTAGATAACGGCAAAAGAGTTGGCCGTAAAATTCTGATGTCGGGCGGCGGCCGTTGTAATTTTACTAATATGTATGCCGGGCCGGAGAACTTTCTGTCGCAAAACAAACACTTCTGTAAATCGGCGTTAAGCCGATATACGCAGTGGGATTTTATCGCCCTGGTGCAAAAGTATGGTATTAGCTACCACGAGAAAACCCTCGGCCAGCTGTTTTGTGATGACAGCGCCAAAGATATTGTTGATATGCTGTTAAGCGAAGCCAAGGCCGCCAATGTGCAAATTGCGCTGCAGCAAACTATTACCGGCGTCAGCTTTGCTGATGGTCAATACACCGTTACCACAGCAGAGCTAAGCCGCCAGTGCCACAGTTTAGTGGTGGCCAGCGGTGGTTTAAGCCTGCCGAATTTAGGTGCTACCGCCTTTGGTTTTCAGCTGGCCGAACAGTTTGGGTTAAAAGTGCTGCCACTGCGCGCAGCCTTAGTGCCCCTAACCTGGCAACCCAGCGATAAAGCGGTATTTGAAGAAATCAGCGGTGTGTCCTTACCGGTAACGGCTGAAGCCAACGGTACTTTATTCCCGGAAGATATGCTGTTTACCCATCGCGGTTTAAGCGGGCCGGCCATACTGCAAATTTCCAGCTACTGGCAACCGGGTGATGACGTAATAGTTAATATGGCGCCGCAAACCGATGTGGCCGATTTTCTGGCTACACAACAACAAGCCCACCCCGAGCAGGAAGTAAAAACCGCACTGGCTAAATTGCTACCAAAACGGCTGGTAGAAAAACTATTGGAGCTGAAAATATTTACTAATCAGCCGCTTAAGGCCTTAAACCCGAAAAGCATTAAACAGCTTGCCGACAACCTGCACGGGTATGTGTTTAAACCCAACGGTACCGAAGGCTACCGCACGGCAGAAGTGACCATCGGCGGCGTCGATACCGACTATTTATCGTCAAAGACCATGGAAGCGAAAAACCAGCCGGGCTTGTATTTTATCGGCGAAGTGGTGGACGTGACTGGTTGGTTAGGAGGCTACAACTTTCAATGGGCCTGGGCGTCTGGTTGGGTAGCAGGGCAGTATTGTTAAGGCAAATATCAATATGAAAAAACTCTCTGTAGTACAACTTAAACAACAGGCTGCGGTGCTGGAGGCGGTAACAAAGCTGGAGCAGCAGGCGCTGCTGGACTTGCCTGGCGCGGTGCAGTGCTGGTTTAGCCTGGAGTATGAGGCCTTTCCGGTGTCGTTGCTGGTGCGCTTGCAGTTTACTGAGCAAGCTATGCTGGATACAGCGCAGCCGCAGTTGCTGGTATGGCAAAAGCGGTTGAGCGGCTTGTTACTGAAAAAGGGCATAGTGCTAAAAGATATGCGCAAGCACCTGGTGTTTACGCTTAACAGCCCGGACGATTAAGCGTTAAAAAGGATACATAACACAATGAAATATTACCTTGGCGCTTATGCCGCTTCTCCCAACTATAGTGGCTGGGATCCTATGCTGGAAACAGCGTATTACAACGAATTAAAAGCACTGCCGAATATCAAAGGCCTGGAGCACCCGTTTTTAGGTGCTTTGCACCAATATGATGACAGCTGGTTTTTAGCCAATATCGACCCACAGTGGCATTACGTATTTACCTGTATCCCAGGCATTATGAATGCACTGGGGCAAAACCCAATGTTTGGTATTGCTTCTGATGATGAAGCCGGGCGCCTGGCTGCACTTAACTTTATGCAGCAGGCCTGCACAGCAATTGGTAAATTAAATGCCCACCTGGGCCGTCAGGCTGTTACGGCCATTCAAATCCAGACAGCACCGGCCAGGCATAAAGCGTCATCCTCTAAAGCGGCGCTGATGGCATCGCTGCGCACTATGCTTAGCTGGAACTGGCATGGCGCCCGTATTGTGATTGAACATTGCGATGCTTATGTTGAGCACCAGGCTCCGTCAAAAGGCTTTTTAGCACTAAGTGATGAGCTGGACGTTATTACGCAGTTAAATACAGAGTTGGGCAAAGAGCAGCAATTGGGTATGGTAATTAACTGGGGGCGCTCGGTATTTGAAACCCGCCGGGTTGCAGGTGCTGTTGAGCATATTCTGGCCGCACAGGCGGCAGGTGTGCTAAGCGGGCTGATGTTTTCCGGGGTATCTGATCAGGATAGCGAATACGGCGCCTGGCGTGATAGCCATCAACCACCGCAGAGCAGCGGACAGGTAGTAAAGGGTGAACCCGGTAGCTGGATGACAGAGCAGGCTATGCACAACTGTTTGGCTGTGTGCAACGATGCCGCTGGCTTGCCGGTACTGGGCGCAAAAATTGGCATCCGGCCACACAGTGCCAATATTAGCCAGCGCATGGCATATATTCGCGATACGCTGGCAATATTAGACCGTTATTTTTTACCGTCTTAAGGGTTAAAAGCGTGACTGTTACAGCCGCAAGGAGGCGGCAGCAGGTTTGATACGGCCAAAGTGTTTTAGCGCCAAAAAGCCAACAAGCAGTAATGCAAAAGCAGGTAGCAGGGTGTTGATATAGCTAAGGTAAGTCAGGCTAAGCTCGTGCCGCAGGCTAAACAGCTGCCACAAACTGTATAAACCAAAACCCAGCATTGGCACCGTAACTAAACACAGGTGGTAACGGCGTAGCTGGGTTTGCAGATACAGCAGAGCGATTACAACCGGAACAGCCAGCAACAGATGCAGCACTAAATCCATAATGGAAAGCCATAATAGTGCTGAGCTGCGTAAGGTATCGGAGTCCATAATCCACAGTTGTACCGGGTTTATCGTAGCGATAAAACCAAAACACAAGATCACAAAATACACATGCGCCACGCCAAGCAGCAGGGAAATAAGCGAGCGGATACTAAAAATAATAAGCTTGGCCACCATCACAGGCACTCCGGCAAATACGACAGGCGGCAAACTAGCATGCAGGCCTTAAATTCACAATATAAAAGCACTTTGACGTTTGAGCTTGAACCGGTTGCCCACACTAACACGCCGTAAACCCATCCCTGGGGGCTCGATTCGGCCATCCTAGCCTGCAACGGTTAGTTTAGAGCAAGCCGGTTCTGCTAAGGTTATTTGTAGAGGTTAGTCAGTTAATTTGACGGCGTGCGGTACTTTTCAAACCAGGCCAGCATATATTCTACTTTTTCAATCATCCTGCTGGGGCGGTTAGAAATACCGTGCGGTGAACCCGGTACCCGTACCAGAGTGGTATCAACCCGGCGTAGTTTCAGCGCCTGATAAAACTGCTCTGATTCTGAAATAGGTGTACGCCGGTCTGCTTCACCGGTGATCAAAATCGTCGGGGTTTTTACATTACCAACCAGGCTTAATGGCGAGCGCTGCCAGTAGTGCTCGACATTTTCCCACGGCACACCGGGGAACTGATGGAAGGTTTGATAGGTATAAGTATCGCCGGTTAGCACTTTACTTAACCAGTTAATAATCGGTTTTACCACTGCAGCTGCTTTGTAGCGGTCAGTCAGGCCTATGGCATAAGCGGTAGCAATACCACCGGCCGAGCCGCCACCGATAAACAGGTTATTTTCATCAATAAAGCCCAGTGCCAGCATCGCATTTACGCCGCTGTCGTGGTCGGCGTAGTCTTCCGGTGAGCTGTATTTATTGTGCAGCAACATGGCAAAACGCTCGCCGTACGATGAACTGCCGCGGTGGTTGTCATAAAACACCACATAACCTTCTTTGGCATAGCGCTGCATTTCCGCACTCCACTGAGCGCCATAGGCTAAGTGCGGGCCGCCATGAATTTCAAGCAACAGCGGGTATTTTTTCGCCGGGTCAAAGTCTGGCGGTGTCATATACCAGCCTTGTATTTCTTCATCGTCAAAAGACGACTTATAAGTAATTTCATGTACCTGGGCCAGCTTTTTATGGCCAAGCAAATCTTCATTCAGGGCAGTAAGTACTGTAGCTTTACCTTTCTGTAGCACCGCAACCTCACTCGGACGCTGGCTGGTACCATGTGTGTATGCGATGGTGCCGTTATTGGCTACCGAGTATGAGCCGCTTAAATAAGGCTGCGGCTGTGACACCCCGCCTAAGCTGGCAGTAAGCTCGGTAATTTTACCGCCGCTGGTCAGGGTAGCCAGCTTGCGCTGGCCGCGATCGTCGTACTGCACCACAAAGCTGGAGTTATTCAGCCAGTTTGGCTGGTCGATACTGCGATCAAAGTCTGCAGCTATGTCGCTGATGTTGTTTGAACTCAGGTTTAATACTTTCAGCTTGCTGTTACTGTAAGGCACCAGGGCATTGTTTTGCCATAAAAACGCCAGTTGTTTACCGTCGGGCGAAAACACCGGCGATGATTCAGTGCCTGGCATAGTAGTAAGGGCTGTTAACTGTTCTGTGGCTAAATCCAGTTTATATAAATTGCTGTCGCGTGGCTGATATTCCCAGTCGGGGTCGAGGTTGGCAGAAAATACCAGCGCTTTGCTATCTGGTGTAAAGCTTAAATCGCTACCGTAATTAAAGTCACCCTGCGTTAACTGGCGCTCAGTGCCGCCACTGGCCGGCAGAACAAATATTTGCCGGAACTGCGGCTTTAAAAAGCCCTGGCCGTCAGCCTGATAGCGCACGCGGTCCAGCACTACGGCGGGCTCAGACCATTTGGCACCATTAGGTTTTTTTACCCGCTTTACACTTTGTTTTACAGCGGCCTCACGGGCATCTACATTCATGGTAAACGCCAGTTGTTTGCCATCCGGTGACCAAACCAGGTTAGATGGGCTTTGCCGTAATTTAGACAACTGGGCGGTTTTGTTTTCTGCCAGCCAGTGCAAATGAATTTGCCGGGAGCCGCTCATATCAGAAATAAAAGCCAAATGTTTACCGTCGGCAGACCAACGCGGCTGGCTGTAATTAAACTGGTCGGCAAACAGCGGCACTTGCTGGCTGGTTTTTACATCCACCAACCACAGGCTGTTGCGGGTACTGTCGGTCATAATGTCATTACTGGCGCGCACATAGACAATTTTGCTGCCATCAGGCGATATTTGCACATCAGCGGCATATTCCAGTGCGAAAATATCTTCTGCCTCAAAGTAACGGCTGCTGGCTGTTGTAGTGGCGTTGGCTGCGCCCGATATGGCAACAGGCTCTTCAGCCAGTAAGGCAGGGCTGCTCAGTAATAAGCTGGTGGTAATCACCAGCGCTGAGCGGGTAAATGTACGCATAATGCTCCCGGATAGTGTAGTTTAAGTTTATTTTTGCTTAAACCTAACCCGATCCAGACAGAAGTACAAACCCTACAGCGGCAAAGCGCAGGTTTTAAGCGGCATAGCTAATATGCTGTGGTAATACGGCAAAGAAAAAGGCTGGCGCTAAGGCCAGCCGTTTTAGCATCAGGCAGATAAGCTGTCGAAGATATGCAAAAAGGTGGGAGCTTGCTGAATATGCAACTGCATACGTAAACGCCGGGCAATATCCTGCGCGCTTATTACACCGCGGATCTGGTGTGATTCACGGTCCACTACCACACAGTGTTGCTCACCACTTGATTGCAGCGTGTTAACTACATCAGCAATGCTGCAGTGCTGCAGTTGCTGGTACGCCAGTGCTTTAATGCGCTCACGCGGGCGCATTAAGTCAGCTACGGTAATGTCATCGCGGCTGTCGCCAAAGGCAATACGGCGCATAATCGATTGATCTGACAGTTGGTCAAGGTGCAATAAACCCACTAATTCCGCGTCGTGGTCTACTACCAGCTTAAGTTTGGTTTGCTCCTGCTGCATCATGTCCAGCGCATCACGTGCTGTGGTAGATGCAATCACAGTATTAGGCTGGCTGTGTTTAAAGTCGGTCACTACGGTCAGTGCCGGTGAGTTTAATGTCATACCATCAAAATCGGTAGGTTGTACTAAATGGTCAATGGCTTCAACAGAATATAATGCTAATGTTTTCATGGTGTTCCTCACATACCGGTACGCAGAGGCCATACCGGCTAAAAAATAATTTAATGGTGAACAGCAGGGCTGTTCTGGCTGAAATTAATGTGAGGATAAAACCGGCGGGGCGCGGGCCTGCAGAGAAACTAAGAACGGTGCTTTGCTAAATACAATGCGCACAGCATAAACTGTGCTGAAAAAAGCTAAGGTGGTAATACCGGCAGAAACCGGCAGCACAGGTTGTGGTTCGTCAGTGCTGTCTTGTTCTGTTGTTACTGTGTGGTGTGAAGCAGATGGCGTAAGTGCATGAAACTGGGTATCTGCCAGCGGCGATAAGCGCTGATCATGCACAGCAAAGGCTTGCGGCGTGCACAATAAACTCAGATACAACAGTAAGGCAAAACTACTTAGCCAGCGCATACAACCTCATTCACTTAATACACCGTTTTAAGGTAACACGATGTCATTTGATAATGAGCGCTTGTTATAGCTTGCGCAAGGGGGCGCTGCAAAAATAGCTGAAAATTGCGATTAACGACTATTTTTGCACGACACAGTGGCGTTTACAGGCCGGAGAGCAGGCTTTTCAGTAACAGTGCAACCAATGTCAGGCTGCCTAAACCCACCAGATACAGCAGAATAAACCAGACTATTTTAGGCAATGGCCGTCCGTTAGGCAGCGATAGTTTTACCATTAGTAGCCCTCCTCATAGTCTTCTACCTTACCGCGAAAGATATGATAACCCCATAAAGTATACGCCAGAATAAGCGGTAAAAAGATCAGTACGCCCGGTAACATAAAGCTTAAGCTGCTATCGGGGGCCGCTGCAGTATAAAAGCTGATTTGGTGCGGCAGTAAGTAAGGAAACAGCCCTGCAACCAAACCGGCAAAAGCCAGTAAAAACAAACTGGCAGCCAGCCAAAACGGGCGGCTTTCATGGCGGATACTGATATCTGCCTCTGCAGCAAACTGGCGCTGCACCCTGCCTAAATCACGGAATAACAACCTGGCAGCCAGTACGGCCATCAGGGGCAGTAACATTAGGATCAGGCTGTGGGCGCCGCCGAACCAACGATCGCGGATCTCCGGTTGCCGGTATAGCGTAAATAAACTGACCAACAACATCGCCAGCATTACAAATAATAACAGGCGCTGGCCGTAGCGGGCGGCTTTTTGCTGAATGTCTCCGCGGCTTTTCATGGTCAGATAAGTGCACCCCAGCAAAGCATAGCCAGCCATTACCGCTAAACCGGTAAACAGGCTAAACGGCGTTAACCACTGCAGGCTGGACGAGGCTATGCTGTCGGCATCGACTCCCTGCACCAATACACCCAGCATCAGGCCCTGACAAAACGCCGCCAGGCTGGAGCCTATGGCAAAAGCCCGGTTCCACCATATTTTAGAGGTATGGGATTTAAAGCGGTATTCAAACGCCACGCCGCGAAAGATCAGCCCTATCAGCATTAGCATAATTGGCAGGTACAGTAGTGAGGCGATGCTGGCATATGCCAGCGGAAAAGCGCCAAACAGGATCACACCGCCAAATACCAGCCAGGTTTCGTTGCCATCCCAGACATGCGAAATAGAACGCATTAAATGATCGTGCTCGGCGTCGGTGTTAAACCATGGATACAAAATACCGATGCCTAAATCAAAGCCATCCAGCAGCACATACATTAAAATGGCAAAACCCAGCAACAGGAAATAAAACAAAGGCAGACCTATTTGCAGTTCCATTAGTGTTGCTCCTGTTCCGGTTTTATATGTTTGGCCAGTGCTACGGCATAGCCCGATGCTTTAACACCAATCAGTTGTTGTGACAGTTTTTCCATCGGTGGCGGCCCTTTACGGATAAGCTTGCGCATAAAGTACAGGTAAACACCAAACAGCAGGCTGTATGTCAGCACAAACAGGGTGAGAGAAAACAGCACCCGCTCAGCTGGCAGAGGCGATACCACATCTATCGTACGTATCAGGCCATGTACCAGCCACGGCTGGCGGCCAACCTCTACCACATACCAGCCCGCCAGCACAGCAATAATGCCGCTGGGGGCCAGATAACTGCAGGCAGTTAAAAACCAGCGGCTTTGGTATAAGGTGCCACGCCAGCGTAAGAATGCACCGGTAAACGCGGTTAAAATCATCAGTACGCCAATACCCACCATCACGCGGAACGAGAAAAACACCACAGCTACATTAGGCCGCTCGTCAGCTGGTACAGCCTTTAAGCCCATTAGTTCACCATCAGGGTCGTGGGTTAAAATCAGGCTGGCCAGTTTTGGAATACCTATCTCAAAATGGTTTTTTTCTGCCACTCTGTCTGGAATGGCGAATAACAGCAGCGGCGCACCGGCTTCACGCTCGGCCCAAATACCCTCCATTGCGGCCAGTTTTACCGGCTGATGCTCTTTTACATTAAGGCCGTGCAAATCACCGACATAAGCCTGTAGCGGCGTTAAAATCAGTGCCAGCCACAGTGTCATAGACAAGCCTTTGCGGGCCATGTTTTTGTGCTCGCTGTGCCGCAGTTGCCATGCGCTGGTAGCTAACACAACAAAAGTGCCGGTAATAAAAGCCGCCAGTAACATATGAGTAAAGCGGTATGGCATTGACGGGTTAAAAATGACCTGCCACCAGCTGTCTACCTGGAATACGCCATCAACAATAATATGGCCGGCCGGTGTATGCATCCAGGAGTTGGCGGCAATAATCCAAAATGCCGAAATCCAGGTGCCTACTGCCACCACCACCGTAGCCATAAAATGCAGCTTAGGCCCAACGCGTTGCCAGCCAAACAACATAATGCCAAGAAAGCCTGCCTCAAGGAAAAACGCGGTCAGTACCTCGTATGCCATTAACGGTCCCAGCACTGCGCCGGTAATGCGGGAAAATTCAGAAAAGTTGGTGCCAAATTCGTACGACAACACTATGCCTGACACCACCCCCATACCAAAAGTAATGGCGAAAGGCTTGATCCAGAATTTAGCCAGTTGCAAATAGAGCGGGTTGCCGGTTTTCAGCCATAGGCCTTCCCAAATCGCAATCAACGTTGCCAGGCCGATGGTAATAGACGGAAAAATAATGTGGAAACTAACGGTAAACGCAAACTGCAAACGGGATAATAGCGCAGCATCCAGTTCCATATCAGCGTCTCCGCTGCTGCAAATAATGGTAGAGGGCAGGCGCCAGCGCTACGGCCACCATCAGGCTTAGTGCCAGAACTTCAGTGATTAATAAACTACTATTCATAATGTACTCTCTTAATGCGACATCTGCTTGGTTTATATAACTGGGTTTGTGCAACGAGATTTGCAAGATGCTTACCACTTTTTGAGCGAACTTATTACTTTATGATTTATATCAATTTTTATATTCTTCTTGTTTGGATTGTCAACAAGGTTTACGATTTACACTTCAGGTTAATGTAAACGAGGTTTACAGTGCCACTGTACTTAATATTTGAAATAAGCATGCTGTTAACCAGTGGTTGTGCGGTATTACTGGCTGGCTGGTTACTCTGGCAAGGGCAGCGCCAAACAGGTATGCCGGCATTGGCAGGTTTTGCCGCTATGATGGCATTGTGGTGCGCGGGTCATATTGCCATTTTGCATCAGTGGCCGCAGTTGGGTATTGCATTGGTACTGGCAAACCCGCTAATGCCAATGTGCTTTTTACATTTTGCTTTGCAATTTGTCGCAGCAGGCCGGCCTTTAGCGGCATGGCAGAAGGTTTTGCAGCGACATATTATGCTGCTATATGGCTTTACGTTACTGCTTATTGTACTGAGTTGGCAGTTTAATGGTGGCAAAATTATTGCTACTACCGGTTTTAATACCTTTTTTGCTTTTCAGGGGCTGGGCTGGTTAAACCTGGTGTACACCGTGTTGCTGGGTGTTGCCGCCCATGGTGTGCTGCTGCATGGCTGGCGGCATCATTCCGGTAACCGCAAGCGTTCTATTGGCGCTATGTTTATCGCCGGGGGCTGGGGCTTACTGCTGGCTAGCAGTTTTATATTCCCGTCACTTGGCCTGACCTGGTATCCGTACCCGATGCTGTTATTACCCAGCTACCTGTTATTACTGGTATATGGTGTGGTGCGGTATCAGGTACTGGCGATTAATGCTTTTGCCAACAAGGCATTGCTGTGGTTTTGTATGTTGCTGGTGGTGCTGGCGTTGATGGCACTGGTCAGTGCCATGCTGGGGCAGTTTGGTATGCAGGCGCTGTCGGCAGTTCCGGCATGGCAGCTTTGGCTGTATTCTGCTTTGCTGCTGTTATTATCGGCTGCCTGTTATCAGCCGGTGGCGGCACTTGCCAGGCGGTTGATATATCCCGGCGTGACATTAAATGAAGCCTTGCTGGAGCGCTGGCGCTCGCAGTTGCAGCAAAGCGAAAGCTGGACAGAACTGGCGGCGCTTGGCAGCACATTGTTAGCACAACAGTTACGTATGCGCGTTGCTGTGCATTTACCGCACACTCAGGCCGTGGCAGCCCAACTGCAAATTCACTGCCAGCGGGGGGCCGGAGGCTGGCATTATGAGCTTAACGGCTGGGATGATGTTACACCGGGTTACAGGCTGCAGGGCGAGGTGTTTGCAGCTTTATTGTTAAGCAGTTGCCGTATTCTGGAACAATCATTAAAACTGGCCGAGGCGGAGCGAAAACGGCTGGATCAACAGCATCTGGTAGAGCTTGGCGCATTATCGGCCGCGATGGCGCATGAGCTGAGAAACCCGCTGAATATTATTGCTATGGCCGCAGCAAGTACGGCAGACGACACCCGCCGGCATATTCAGCAGCAATTAAAACGTGCCGACCGGCTAATTGCCGATTTACTGAGTTATTCCGGCCAGCTGCAGTTGCAATTAACCACAGTACCACTTAATGCACTGTTGCAAAGCCTGGTTCAGCAACACGACTGGCAAGGAGTAAGTTGTCAGTTAGAGATAGATGAACAACTGCTGATCACCGCCGATGTTTACCGTTTGCAGCAGGTAATAGTAAACCTGCTGGATAATGCACTGGCATTTTGCCGTAACCAGAATGGTGCCATTATTAAGCTGCAGGCACAGCAACAGGGCCCGCAGTTGCTGTTGTATGTGCACAATAATGGCCCGGCTATTGCCCCTGAGCAGCATAGCAGCCTGTTTCAGCCGTTTGTCAGCAAACGGGCTGGCGGCAGTGGCCTGGGGCTGGCGATAGTGCGGCGTATTATGCAGGCGCACGGTGGTGAAATTAACCACCGCACTGATCTTGGCTGGCCAGTCAGCTTTGAATTACGTTTTAATTTAAATAAAGAAGATACTGTAAATGAATAAAGGCCGCATATTACTGGTTGACGACGAACCGGCATTTCGCCAGTTGGCGCAAAGCTGGTTGCAAAACAGTGGTTATCAGGTAGTCACGACGGCCGATTTAACCGAGGCGCGCCAGCAACTACAGCAATTTGACGCTGACTTAATTTTGCTTGATTTATCATTACCGCCCCAATTTAACCCGCAGCATACTCTACAGGCCCTGCCGGAATTTATTGCCAGGCCGGTCATTATTTTAACTGGCCATGCCGAACGGCAACTGGCGCTGGATGCTATTGCGCTTGGTGCCTGGGATTTTATAGCCAAACCGGTTGACCCTGATTTACTGGCAGTAGTAATAAAGCGCGCGCTGGGTAAGCATCAACTTGAACAAGAGCTTAGCCAGTTGAAACAACAACGCCAGGCCAGTAACGCAGTGCAGCGTTTAATTGGTGTATCACCGGCGATGGAGGCTATGCGCACGCTGATCCAGCGTATTGCCCCTACTGATGTACGGGTGTTGGTAACCGGGCCATCCGGTACCGGTAAAGAAGTGGTATCGCGGGCATTGCATGAACTCAGCCGGCGCTCAGAGCAAGCTTTTGTGTCTGTGCATTGTGGCGCCATTCCGGCCGACCTGCTCGAAAGTGAACTGTTTGGCTATGTTAAAGGTGCTTTTACCGGGGCCGATAAAGATCGGCCGGGGTTGCTGAAACTGGCTGACGGTGGCACCTTGTTTCTCGATGAAATTGGCGAAATGCCCTTACCGATGCAGGTAAAGCTGTTGCGGGTACTGCAGGAAGGCACCTTTTTCCCGGTTGGCGGGCGTGAGCAGCAAAAAATTGACTTACGGCTTATTTCTGCCACCAACGCTAATTTGCCACAATTGGTACAAAAAGGCCTGTTTCGGGAAGATCTGTATTACCGCATTAAAGGTATTACGCTGGAAACTGTTGCTCTTAGCAGCCGTAGTCAGGATATACCGCTACTGCTGCAGTTTTTTCTTGAGCAGTTATCGCAGCAGCAGGGCCAGCGATTAAAACTGGACAGCACTGCACTAAGCTGGTTTTTACAGCGCGACTGGCCGGGTAATATCCGCGAGCTGAAAAACACGCTGGAAAGCGTTGCCGCAGTGGCGCAGGGCGGAGTGATCAGCATGGCTGATATCAGCTTGCTGCACCCGGAAGCCGGTACACCGGACGCTACACAAGTGGTAACACAGACAGGTGTACAATTGTTAGATCAGGCCGTGCAGCAATTGGAAATACGCATGATTAAACAAGCGCTTGAGCAATGTAACGGTAATAAAAGCCAGGCCGCACGCCAACTGGGTTTATCCCGGCAGGGGTTACTAAAGAAAATTGACCGCTACCAACTGGCAGATTAAGGTAGGCGGCAAAACTGGGAGAATAAAAATGAAAGCAGTAGGTTATCAGCAGTCACTACCGGCAACCGATCCACAAGCGTTGGTTGATATTGAACTGGCCGATCCGGTGGCCAGTGGTCAGGATATTCTGGTACGGGTGCATGCAATATCGGTTAACCCGGTCGATACTAAAATCAGAAAGCGGGTTCAGCCCGAAGCCGGGCAACACAAAGTACTGGGCTGGGACGCCGCCGGTGAAGTAGTAGCAGTAGGCGAAGATGTCAGCTTGTTTAAAGTGGGTGATAAAGTATTTTATGCCGGTTCATTAACCCGCCCTGGCAGCAACAGTGAACTGCAACTGGTTGATGAACGCCTGGCTGCAGTGATGCCGGATAGTTTAAGTTACGCTGAAGCTGCAGCCTTGCCGTTAACTGCCATTACCGCCTGGGAGTTGTTGTTTGACCGGCTGGAAATTCAGCAGCCAAGTTTAAAGCACCCGCGCCCGGTGTTGCTGGTAACCGGTGCAGCCGGTGGCGTAGGCTCAGTGTTGGTGCAGCTGGCCCGCCAATTAACCACGGCAACCATTATTGCTACAGCATCCAGGCCGGAAACCAAGCAATGGGTTACTGAGCTGGGGGCGCACTATGTGTTGGATCACAGCCAGCCGTTGTTACCGCAGTTAAAAGCTCTTGATTTAAGCTGTGTCAGCCATGTTGCCAGTTTAACCCATACCGACCAGCATTACGCTGAGCTGGTGCAACTGCTGGCGCCACAGGGCAAGCTGGCCCTGATAGATGATCCGGTGGATGGCCTGGATATTATGCCGCTTAAGCAAAAAAGTATTTCGCTGCACTGGGAGTTTATGTTTACCCGCGCCATGTTTGGTACGCCGGATATGAATGCGCAGCATCAGTTGCTAACTGATTTGGCCAGGCTTATTCAGCAAGGCCAGATAAAAACCACGCTAAAGCAAACGATGGGTACTATTAATGCCGGTAATTTGCGTCAGGCTCATTTGCTGCTGGAAAGCGGTACTGCTATTGGTAAAGTGGTACTGGAAGGCTGGAACTAACGGGTTTCGACTATACAACAGCCCCATCAGGACAGCAGCCAAATCTGGCTGCTGTTAAATCCGGCGCTATGCAATCTGCTGATCGTCGTTCATGCCACTATACCAGGCTTTAAATAACACTCTTTCAAGTGCCTGCTGCAAGGCATCATTAATGGGTAAATGTTGTTTACCCAGCTCATAGTCCAGCTCGTTTACCTGCTCTTTGGCCATAATCATCATCGGCGGTGGATCAGACTCCATTGCGATCAGTGTGTCCTGATAGGGTTGTGCCCGGTCAGTTTTAATAACCTTACACACCGACAAAGAGGTTTTACCCTGTTTGTCGCGATAGCCTGAAGCGCCAAACAAGCGGCAAATGCTGGGGCGCTGCTGGTATACACTGCACTGGCCCTGTTTGCCGTCAAATGACAGCTTTTGATAAAAAAAACAGCCCTGAGGCTCTGTTAACTCTTCGAGTTGTGTCAGTGTTTGTTCTGCTTTACCTTGATCAAACAAGTGTAATGCCAGCGGCATCATTTCCAGCACCGTCGCTTCTATCGTCGGTTGCAAACAGCATTCACCACAGCCAGAACGGCAATTTAAGCCGCGCTGTTGCTGATATGCTGAAAATGTTTCCGCTATTTCGCCATACACAGCCTCAACACGACGCGATAATTCACGCAGCCGTTGCATAAAGACTCCGAACGAAATAACTATTAATTTGGGTTTGCCTGTTAAGGAGCAACGAAATGTTGCAGCGCCATTGTACTGAGTTGTTCAATCTGTCAGCAATAGGCGCTGAGAAATATAATTAGGGTTAACCGGATAACGCCAGTAAGGGCATTGGCCTGGCTATGGCATAGCCTTGCACATAATCAATGCCCAATAGTTGAAGGGCGTCGCATACGGCCTGAGTTTCAACATATTCTGCAACCGTTCGCATACCTACGGCTTTAGCTACCTCGTGAATAGATTTTACTATAGCTTTATCGTATTGGTCGTCCAGCAAGTCACGCACGAAGTGACCGTCAATCTTAATAAAATCGGCCGGAAAGTGCTTCAGGTAGCTGTAAGATGAAAAGCCGCTGCCAAAATCATCCAGGGCAAATAAGCAGCCCTGGCCCCGAAAAAACTGAATAAAGCTTAGTGTGTTTTGTAAATTAACAATGGCCACACTTTCAGTGATTTCAAAGCAGATATGCTGATAAGGAATTTGATAGTCAGTAAATAGTTGCTGCACCTGCTCTTTAAAGCCACTGTCAACCAGCGAGCTGCCAGACACATTAATACAGCAAAGCTCCAGTTGTTGCAGATGCTGAGGGTTTTGCTGTAACCAGCGGAAGTAATGGCGGATAACCCAGAGGTCGATTTGCGGCATCAAACCAAAACGTTCGGCAGAGCTCAGGAAGCTACCCGGCCCGATAAGGTTGTCGTCTTCTCCTTGCAGACGTAACAGCACTTCGTAATGCATGCCACTGCCAGGTTGTTTTAATGCCTGAATGGGCTGTTGGTATAGCACAAAGCGGTCTTGTGCTATCGCATCACGCAGTTGTGCAACCCATTGCATTTCTGCCTGATGGCGCTGGGTTTCCAGATCGTTGCTGTCAAATAGTTGAATGCGGTTGCGACCTTTGTCTTTGGCGATACTGCAGGCGGCATCGGCCTGTTTAATCACATCATCGGCAACAATATTGCTGCCGCTGATTTCAGCTATGCCAATACTGGCACTGATGGGGTAAATGCTGTCTTGCCAGATAAAACGGAACTCTTTTACGGCATCCAGCACACGGTAGGCCAGGGCAAAAGCTTCATTAGCATTTTTACCGGTTAACAAAACACCAAATTCGTCGCTGTCTAGCCTGGCCAGCGGGCCGTTGCGGCCAAGGGCACGTTTAAACACTTCGCTCAGTTGTTTCAGTAACGCATCACCTGCACTATGGCTGCAATTGTTGTTGATAAGTTTAAACTGATCAATATCAATATACAGCATGCAGCCAGCGGTAGCGCCGCCTTGCTGGCACAATGCCTGTAGCTGCTGTTCAAAGTAAAAACGGTTGTAAAGTGCGGTAAGGCTGTCGTGGTTAGCCAGATAGGCTAACTGCTCGTGGGCCAGTTTTTGTTCGGTAATATCAATAACAGAGCCATGTACGAAAGCATCGCGATTATGCACTGAGCGCGCCAGCCGTGCCGACATCAAGGCCCAGAACGGGCTGTTATCGGCACGTAAGCCCTGAATTTCAAAGCTTTTGTTGTTGCCAAGCTCCAATTGCTGCACCAGCATTTGCCGCTCGGCCGGGTCGGCATAAAAACGTGCCATACCGCTGTCGCTCACGGCACGTTTCAGTTCATCCAGCGTGTTGTATCCGAGAATATTCAGCAGGGCATTGTTGGCGTTTAACAGTTTGCCATCCAAAGTGGTGGTAAACATACCCTCAACAGCGTTATGAAAAATATCATGGTATTGCTGTAACTGGCTCATGCTTAAGCTGCTTGCGTCACTGTGGCGCGGTATTTTTTGCAAACCAAAGCTGGTTAATGCCAGGCTGAATAACATTAATAATTGCAGCAGGTATAGCCAGTCAAAGCCGGTGTTTAGATAACCCGCCTGGCTTAGCGTCAGTAACAGCGCAGTGCACAATGTAAACACACAAGCCCAGACAAAAGAACGGGCTTGTGGCTGGCCAGCCAGCGTGAAGCGCACCGCCAATATAATATTACTGCCAAGTACCCAGCCCAAAGCCAGAAACAATAACAACAGCCGGTACTGGCCTGAGGCATATAACGGGCTGAATAACAGCAACATAGCGGCAAAGCTGCTGGCGTGGCTCAGCCAGCGCCACAAGGGTGTATATAAATGCTGTAGTGCGTGGTGAATAAATAAGTTCAGGCACAAGAGCGCTGTACCGACACTGATATATAAAATAGCCTGATTAACTTCCGGATGGCCAGGCCACAGCATGGCAAAAGCCATGCCGTTAAGTACGGCAATAACCAGCGCAAAGCTGACAAAAAAAGCACTGTAGTACAGATAGTTTTTCGCTTTTAAGCGGAAAAATTGTACCAGGTTGTAAAATGCCAGCAGCAATAATATGCCTTGTAGCAGGCCATCCAGAATGGCACTTTTTTGGGTGTAAGCAATAAAGCTGTTATAACGCCACAGCAATAAGTCACTGGGTACTAGAGCGGCGTCCTGTACGCGGATAAAAATATCGGCTTGTTCGTGCGCGGCGAGGTTCAGGCTGACAGCATAACTGCGATAGGGCAAGGCACGTTCTGTGTAGGGGTAATCGTTGCCTGAGCGGCTCAGCAGGCGGACATCTTGTGTTTGTCTGTTACGCTGGTAAATTTCAATTTTATCTGCCAACGGAAAGTCATATTCCAGTACTACCTGGCGGGGCAGATGGCTGTTGTTCTGCAGGCGGGCAAACATCCATACTACCTGATGCTCTGTAAATAAAATCTGCTGCGAGGGCGCAAGTAAGCTAAATGCATGCTGTTTTTCCGGATCTGCCAGGATATCGTCCAAACCCAGTTGCAACGGCGTAACCTGAAAATAAACCTGCTGCAGGCGCTGCTGTTCTGGCAGCGGGCTGTGTAGCATGTTAACTTCAGCATGAAATGCATGGGCAGGCAGGGTACACAGCCAGATCAATAGCAATAAGCAGTAAGTGCCTGTTCTCACTGACAGCTTTCTCCGCAGCAGGTTGAAATGTTAATGAAATGAGCGGTGAACAGTAACATATGCTGTGCTATGGTGTCAGCAAAAAACATTGTTTACCGTGGTTTTGATGCGGATCAGCTAAAGGTTAGTTTATCCGGTTTGAGCCAGCCGAAACTTAGGTTATAACTAGATAAGAAAACAACAACATGGGAAATTTTATGAAACTAAACATACTGATGTGTGGGCTTTTGTTGCTGGCAGGATCAGCCAGTGCAGCTGACATCGCTGCCGGTAAGGCCAAAGCTGCAGTGTGCGCAGCTTGTCACGGCGCGAATGGTATTTCGATTATTCCTGATTACCCTAATCTGGCCGGGCAAAAAGTAAAATATCTGGAAAGCTCTATTAAGGCTTACCGTGATGGCGAGCGGAAAAACCCGATTATGTCACCGATGGCTTCAGGTTTAACCGATGCTGATGTGGCGAATATTGCCGCTTATTTTGCCAGCTTACCGGCCGGCGGCTGATTATCTGCTGCCAGATAATCACTGATCTCATCAATAAAGTCAGTTCCATAACGGGCCAGCTTTGTCTGGCCAACGCCTGATATTGCCAGCAGGCTGCGGTTGTCTGTTGGCAATTGCTGGCACATTTCAATTAAGCTGGCATCACTGAATACCACAAAAGGTGGTACATCATCGCGCTGGGCAATATTTTTACGCAGTGCTTTAAGCCTGGCAAATAAAGCCCGGTCGTATTGTTGTTTGCTCAGGCGCTCGGGTTCGCGTTTTACGCTTTGCAGCCTGGGTACAGCCAGTGACAATTCAGTGTCACCACGCAGTACCGGACGGGCGGCTGGTTGCAGTTTTAATACCGAATGAGCGGTAATATCCTGTTGCAATAAACCAAAATGAATGAGCTGACGCAAAATACTCAGCCAGTAATCATGGCTTAATTCTTTACCAATGCCCCAGGTTGACAGTTTGTCGTGGCCCAGCTCCAGCACTTTTTGGCTTTGGCCGCCGCGCAGTACGTCTATAACATGGTGCATACCAAAACTCTGGCCAACCCGGTAAACACAAGACAGTGCTTTTTGCGCCAACTCAGTGCCGTTAAATTGCTGTGGTGGCTGCAAACAAATATCGCAGTTGCCACAGCGGGTTTGCCGGGCTTCGCCGAAGTAGTTCAGCAATACCAGGCGGCGGCAGGTTTGCGCTTCGGCAAAGGCGGCCATAGCTAAAAAGCGCTGCCAGGTTACTTCAGCGCGCTGGGCGTTTTCTTCGGCATCCAACCAGCGCTTCATCCGGCCTATATCGGCCGGGTCAAATAACAGCATGGCTTCGGCGGCTACACCGTCACGCCCGGCGCGGCCGGTTTCCTGATAATAAGCTTCAATGGTGCGTGGCAGCTCAAAGTGCACCACATAACGGATATTCGATTTATTTACCCCCATGCCAAAGGCGACAGTGGCAATAATCAACTGATAATCGTCGCGCTTAAAGGCATCCTGCACTTTATTGCGCTCGTCGCTGCTAAGGCCGGCATGGTAAGCGGCAGCGTTAAAGCCACGCTGTTTTAGTTGTTCGGTCAGTTCATCTACTTTGCGCCTTGAGCCGCAATATACTATGCCGCTGGCGCCATCCTGCTGTTGCAGGTAACCGACCAGTTGTTCCACCGGGCGGAATTTCTCCTGTACGGTGTAACGGATATTCGGCCGGTCAAAGCTACCCAGATGCACCAGGGGTTGCTGCAGGTTCAGCTGTTGCAAAATATCCTGGCGTGTGGCGCCGTCTGCTGTAGCGGTTAAGGCCATTACCGGTACCGCCGGGAACCGCTGTTTTAGCAGGGCTAGTGCCATATAGTCTGGCCGGAAATCGTGGCCCCACTGTGAAATACAGTGCGCTTCATCAATGGCAAACAGGCTGACGCCCAAATCTTGCAGGCGGTCGAGAAATTGCGGTTGTAACAGGCGCTCGGGCGCTACATATAGCAGCTTGAGTTCACCCCGGCGTAGCCGGGCAAATATTTGTAGTATTTCTTCACGGCTTTGGCTGCTGTTAATAAACTCAGCGGCAATACCGTTAGTCTGCAGAGCATCAACCTGATCTTTCATCAGTGACATCAGCGGGGATACCACTAAGGTGATTTGTGGCAGCAATAATGCCGGTAATTGATAGCACAGCGATTTACCGCCGCCGGTTGGCATCAGCACAAAGCTGTCCTGCCCCTGTAAGGCTGCCTGGATCACATCCAGTTGGCCGTCACGGAATTCGCTGTAACCAAAGGCTTGTTTTAACAGGGGTAGCAGAACGTCTATCACTTAATACCATCGGGCAACTGAAATAAGCCGCCATTCTAATGGCAAATGCGATGCTCAGAAACAGTAAATTGAACTTATCTGCGCCAGAGCATTAGCCAACTGGCTCATTTTTGTCGTTAAGTGAGCTGCTGGACGGGCTTATTTCGGCGTATAATGGCGCCTCATCTACCGGAGCCTGCCTGCATGTCGTTAAGTCGCGAACAAAAACTTGGGGGCATCTTCGCCGCCAGTGCTTATAGTTTATGGGGTGTAGCCCCGCTGTACTTCAAACAAATTGATTTTATTCCGGCAACAGAGATTCTGCTGCACCGTATTGTCTGGTCTTTTGTGCTGCTATCGTTAATCGTGCTGGCGCTACGTCAGGGCGACAAAGTGCTGGCTATTTTACGCCAGCCTAAAATACTTGGCTGGTTGCTGGTGTCGGCTTTATTACTTGGCGGCAACTGGGGGTTGTTTATCTGGGCGGTGAACAATCATCATATGCTGGATGCCAGCCTGGGGTATTACATTAACCCGCTGCTTAACGTGCTGTTGGGTATGCTGTTTTTAGGCGAGCGGCTGCGTAAAATGCAGTGGACGGCAGTGGCGCTAGCCACCAGCGGTGTGCTGATCCAACTGATCACTTTTGGTTCACTACCATGGATAGCGCTGACACTGGCCGGCTCCTTTGCTATTTACGGTTTGATGCGTAAAAAACTGGCGGTAGACGCGATTACCGGTTTGTTCTATGAATCTTTGTTATTACTACCGTTGGCATTATGGTACTGGTGGCAGTTTGCTGACAGCAGCGCGGCAAATTTGTTAGCCAACAGCTGGCAGCTAAATGGTTATTTGATGGCGGCCGGCCTGGTAACCACGGTACCGCTGTTATGTTTTATCGCTGCAGCCCGGCGTTTACAGTTATCCACCATGGGGTTTTTCCAGTACATAGGGCCAAGCTTTATGTTTGTATTTGGTGTCTGGCTGTATCATGAGCCTTTTGCGGCAGACCGTTTTGTTACTTTTGGCTTAATTTGGTTGGCGTTATTGTTATATACCGCTGATGCGTGGCAATTTAACCGCCAGCGCCGGCTGCGGGCAAAACTAAAATAACGTAAGCTGTATACCCAATGAATTTCAAGCTGCACGTAGGCGGCAAGTGAATGAATCCCCATGAGTATAGTAATACTATGTGATTGGGGTGAGTGAGCGCAGCCAACAACCGTGCATCTTGAAAGACGAAGGGTATAAACAGCTGAAATAAGGGGTCTTTGATGGCTGGTAGCATTGATGTCATTGCCGTTGTCTGGTTTTTTTGTCTGTGGGTCGGCTATACGTTATTTGCCAAACGCCGCGCGAAAGTGGTGTCTTGTCTGTCGTTTGAGCTACGGCGAAAGCGCAATGACTGGATGCAAAAGATGTTGCTGCGTGATAACAAAATGGCCGATGTCGGGCTTATTTCCACGCTGGAGCGTAATGTCACCTTTTTTGCTTCCAGTACCCTGTTGATACTGGCAGGTTTGCTTACGGCGATGGCGTCAGCAGAAAAACTCAGCCTGATGTTGTCTAATCTGGTGCCCTGGGCCAGCTACAGCGAAAGCTCGGTACAACTGAAGCTATTGCTGCTGGCATTTATTTTTGTGTTTGCTTTTTTTCAGTTCACCTGGTCATTACGCCAGTATGGTTTTTGTGGTGTGTTAATTGGTGCTGCGCCTGATGGCCGTGATATGACTGCTGACGACCAAAAACTCTATGCCAACCGTGCTGCCAAAGTTATCGATCAGGCTGGCCATTCGTTTAACTACGGTTTGCGTTCGATCTATTTTTCATTATCGGCGCTAACCTGGTTTATCGACCCGATACTGTTTATGGTGGCATCCGTTGTCGTGATGATGGTAATGAAGCACCGTGAGTTTCATTCTAAGGTGCTTAAAGCTTTGCAGGAATGCTAAAAAATGCCCGGCTTGCAGTGCAAGCTCGGGCATTTTGACATACTGGCGGGTTTAACGGCTTAGTTCTGGCGGATTTCAAAAGCGCGCACTACGCGCGATACGCCATCAACATGGCGGGCTATATCTACTGCTTTGGCAGCTTCTTGCTCGGTAACCAAACCCATTAAAAACACTTCGGCGTTTTCTGTTATCACTTTGATATTCAAGCCGCTTACCTGTTCATCTGCCAGCAATTGGGTTTTTACTTTGGTGGAGATCCAGCTATCGCGGGTGCGGGTAGTCATGGCGGTGTTGTTACCCAGGCGGATCTGGTTTTGTACATCACGCACGCCATCAATTTTGCCAACCAGCGCCTGTGCCTGCTGGCGAATGGCTTCACTGCGGGTTTGGCCGGTAAGCAGTAATACACCGTTATAACTGGTTACGTTAATATTACTGCCTTCAGCTGTGCTGGCGTCATCAGATAAAGCGCGTGTCGCTTTTAACACAACATTTTTGTCGTCAATTTGCGCACCCAGGGTGCGTCTGTCATTGGCTGATGTTACCGCTGTGGCGCCACCGGCAACTACTGCTGCGGCACAGCCCTGTAATAACGCCAGTAAGGTACAGGCACAGACTAACTTTAGCGTATTCATAAATCTCCTTGTTGTGGGAACAACGTCATATCTATCAGTTCGCACAGACTGTGCAGTAAAAAGGTATAGCATTCAAAAATGCGTGCGGGCCGGTGTACCGGTACTTTTAGCTCAACATCTTGTTGGTTTAGTAAACCCGACAGCTCGCCACTGGTATCTACTGTCAGGGCTATAACTTTCATGTCGTTGGTTAATGCTGCTTCGACGGCTTTTATCAAACTTGGTTCGGCACCGGTAAGCGAAATAACCAGCAAGACATCGTTACTTTGCCCCAGTGCTTTAATTTGCCGGGCCAGATAATCCTGCTGATGGCAGTGCTGCAAGCTGTGATTATGTGGTAGTAATGCCAGTGCTGGCAGCGTGGGGCGCTCAGTTTCAAACTGGTCCAGCAGTAGCTGGGCAAAGTGGTTTGCCAACGCACTGGTGGCGCCTTCGCCACAACAAATAACTTTGCCGCCGCTAATCAGGTTATTAACAATAACACAGGCGGCATTTTCCAGCGGGCCAGCCAGGCTTTCGCCGGTGGCTATCATGGTTTGAATATTTTCGCTGAACAACTGGCGAATATGCTCTTGCATCAGGGTATCCTGCTTGTTGTACTACTGCGTAATCGCATTTTTTATCCATTGATACTGATATGGCGGCTGGCCTTCAATAGCCAGCACATCAAGCCTGCATGCGGTATCGCTTAATTTGTGTTGTTGTAAATACCAGCGGCTGGTGCGCAGCAGTTTCTGCTGTTTGGCTACAGTAACTGCCGCAATGGCACCGCCAAAAGCACTACTGGCGCGGTATTTTACTTCAACAAATACCAGCGTGCTGCTGTCGCGCATGACTAAATCTATTTCACCGGCTTTGCACTGGTAATTTTGTTGTACCAGCTGTAATCCCTGGTGTTGCAGATATGCCAGAGCAAGTTGTTCGTACATCTGGCCCAGTTTATTCATAAGCTAATCAGGGTTCCTGCACCGGCGCTAACCGGCTGTTGCGGTAACTTGCCCAGCTTAACTGGCGTACTATACTGCCATCAGCGCTAAGCCGTAATTGTCCGGTAAGGCCGGGAAACACCGCCGATGGTAATTGTTGTTGCTGGCGCAGGCTACCCACCAGTTTATAGGCGTCATATCCCATAGCAAACAAACGTTGTAGCGTTTCATCCTGCTCTTTAAACAGTTGCTGGTATTGTTGGCGCAGCTCAACAGAGCTTTGTTCGCCCAGCATCCAGGGCATTTCGGTAAAGGTCAGGCCGTTTAAATCACGTAAATCTGTGCTGCTAAGGCTGGTGCTGTGGCTGCGTGAGCTGGCGTAAATAGGCAGCCGCGGTGCTGTCGGGCTGACAGACACATCAACAAAGGGCTTAAACAGCTGGGTTTGCACCGGATCGGCAATCAGGTAAATGGCGTCGATATCTAACCGGCTGTGTGGCTCGGTTTCCAGTTTTTGCGGCACCAGGCTGTTAATTTGCTTTAGGCGTTCGCGGCTGCGATCTGTTTCCAGTAAACGGGCTATAAGGGCTTCCAGATCTTCCTTACTATTAAACTGGTAGTTTTCTGCCGGTTGGTGGCCCAGTTGCTGCCACTGGCGGCTAAAGTGCTGCTGCATCCGCACTGCGATGTTGTTAGCAGCGCTGATCACCACCGGGCGGCGGTAGCTTTTTTGCTGAAACAGTTCAGCTACCTGAGTCGCCTCATCTTCCATACTAAGCGCAAAGTAAAATTTATCTTTGGCGTTAGTTTTAGTTGAGTCTTGCGTATTTAAAAACAGCGTTGGCCAGGGCCAGTCGGCCTCGTTACTAATGGCGTCAACCTGGTCTTTTAACAAAGGCCCGATAACAAACTCGGCCTGCAGGGCACTGATTTGCTCACGCAGGGCACTGGCTGATTGCTGGCTGTCGATAAACACTAACTCAGCCTCATTGGCTCTGGCTGCTGCCAGAATGCCGTACTGAATAGCCTGAGCATGCTGGCGGAACTGGCCTTGCAGCGGCAATAACACGGCAATTTTAGCCGGTTGAAATGGTTGTAAGCTAAACAGCTGCTGCACAGCTTCAGGGAGCTGCTGTAACCGCGGCATGCTGCTGTAGCGCCGCTGCCAGTCAGCAAAAGCTTGCTGCAGTGCCTGCGGGTTACCAATATGGCGCCGGCTTAGCTGTGCCAGATTAATCCAGGCCAGTGTATTTTGCCGGGCGTTTACCCGCAGGCTTTCTAACTGGCTGTCGCTTAGGGCGCTGAGGTTACGCCAGAGTAAATCATTATACTGTGGGTAGTTGTTGCTGATATCACTGTATTGCTCCAGTTGCAGCAAGCTGCGGCTGGCAGCCAGGTAGCGGCGTTGCTCACTGTGGTAGCCTGCGCTGAGCCAGAGAAACTCTGCCTGATCAGCACGGGCTACGTCTTTTATGTCTGCTTTTTCCAGCAGGTTGCTCAGGTTTGCATGCTGCCCGGTAGCAATATAAGCCTGTAACAGTGGCAGCAGGTTTTGCTGACGGATCTGCACAAACGGGCTTTGTTTCAGGTTTTCACAAATGGCCAGTGCCAGCAGGTAATCCTGTTCAATCAGTGCCTGACGCGCTGCTTTAAGTAAATGATAATGTTGTGGCTCGGCCTGATAATTTGCTGCCAACTGATAGAGCTGGCGGGCCGCAACACCGGTTTTTACCTCGTCTTTGGCAGCCGCTTCACTGCGCAGAGGGGTGTCTGTCTGGCGTTGTTGCGGGCCTTGCGCGCAACTGCTTAACACGCCTGCGGCGCAGAGAAATAACAAAGGCTTTAATTTGCTGGAAGTCACAATGCACAGTACCATAGCGAAACAATGGTCTTATCTTACTGAGACTGCCGGTTAAGCTCAATTAAATAGCGTACATTAATCATAAAATGGCAAAAGATAACGGTTTTTTATATGTAGTGGCGACCCCGATAGGCAATCTGGACGACATCAGCCAGCGCGCTATTGACACCTTAAAGCAGGCAGCCTGGATAGCTGCTGAAGACACTCGCCACACCGGGCGCTTATTATCGCACCTTGGCATAAGTGCCAAAACCATAGCACTGCATGATCACAACGAAAAACAGCGCGCTGCCAGTATTATCCAAAAATGTCTGGCCGGTGAGCATGTGGCGTTGGTGTCTGACGCCGGTACGCCGCTGATAAGCGACCCCGGCTACAGTTTAGTGCGCCAGTGCCGCGAAGCGGGTGTACGGGTGATCCCCATTCCCGGCCCCTGTGCATTAATTACCGCTTTATGTGCCGCAGGCTTGCCGACCGACAAATTTCATTTTATCGGCTTTTTACTACCCAAAAGCCAGCAGCGGCAAAACCAGCTGGCAGAGATTCCGGCCGGTGTCGGTACTATTATTTGCTACGACACCGCGCGGCGGATAAAAGATACGCTGCAGGATGTGGTACAGGTGTTTGGCCCTGAGCGCGAACTGGTGCTGGCCAAGGAACTGACCAAAACCTTTGAGCATCTGGAATATGGCACCGCTGCCCAAATTGCCACCTGGCTTGAGGCCGATCCACAACGTTGCCAGGGCGAAATGGTATTAATGATAGCGCCAACACCCAAAGCTGAAAGTGAAGTAAGCGAAGCCGAGCTTGGCACCCTCAAACTATTGCTAACCGAGTTACCACTAAAAAAGGCTGCGGCATTAACGGCACAAATTCATGGTGGCAAGAAAAACGCTTTATATAAAGTGGCACTGCAATTGTCTGGTGAAACCGAATAAAACCGGTATAATCGCCGCCGTGAGTTGGCCAAGACAATCGCTGCCTGCGCAAGCAGGGGGAGGAAAGTCCGGGCTCCACAGGGCAGGGTGCCAGGTAACGCCTGGGGGGCGTGAGCCTACGACCAGTGCAACAGAGAGCAAACCGCCGATGGCCCACGCAAGTGGGATCAGGTAAGGGTGAAAGGGTGCGGTAAGAGCGCACCGCGCGGCTGGTAACAGTTCGTGGCACGGTAAACTCCACCCGGAGCAAGATCAAATAGGCCCCCTTTGGCGCGGCCCGCGTTGGGGGCGGGTAGATTGCTTGAGGCTTAAGGTGACTTAAGTCCTAGAGGAATGATTGTCACTCTGGCAACAGAGCACAGAACCCGGCTTAACGGCCGGCTCACATCAAACACCATAAAACCGCAGCTGTAACAGGCTGCGGTTTTTGTTTTTATAGGGTACCGGCAGAAAAAAGCCCGCATAAAGCGGGCTGAAAAATCACCAGGAACAGGTGGTTTAAAAATCGAAACCGACAGATAACTGCAGGCGACGAGGGTTGTAGAAACTACGGGCTTCACCAAAAGTGTTATTGGTTACCACAGGGTCAAAGTTATAGCCTGTCTGACGATCAAATACGTTAAACAGGTCAGCCCTGAAGCGCAGCACATATTTATCTGCCAGCGTAAAGTTTTGTGTATAGCTTAAATCCAGTTGCCAGTGGCTTGGGCCGCGGCGGCTACCTGCTGGCTCTGCATAACGGCTGCTGCTAGCAGTGTAGCCGTATACATTACCGTCCCATGCTTCCCATGCTGCGCCAGACTGATAAAGAAAGTAAGCGCCTACGTTGGCTTCCCAGTCAGTAGTGTAATAACCAAATACTTTAAATAAGTGCGGTTTATCTGCTGCCAGGGTGCCGTAGCGGTTATCCCACGAATAACGGCCAGGGCCGTCGCCATATAGCGAAGAACCTAAAAAGGTATTCGCATCATTACTGGTAGTGGTATTGTCCTGATCGAAGTTACCGTAGAAGTGGCTCCAGACATAAGAGGCATTAAAGTAAGTGCGGTCACCGAAGTATTCAGCCTCTAAGCTGACTTCCCAGTATTTAGTCTGGCCGTCATCGACTTCAGCTATAACATAAGTCGTAGGTGAAGCGGTGCCGATACCATCCATCCGCTCAGCCAGATCGGGAATATATAGTCCTTTTTCGGCAATATGCGCCGGTACGCCGGGCATTTGGCTACTTGCCGGATAAGCGGCAATACGACCATTATTTGGCATGTCTTCCCAGAAATGTGAGCCATAGCGGTAACGGGTATGGCCGCGTAACTGTAAGCGGTCAGTAATGGCTTTGGTGGTACCCAGAGTAATTTCATCAATACGGTGTGGTTTCATATTATCGGCAAATAACTTGCCGGATGAACCACTGGCCGTACCGGATGCGAGGAAGTTACCATCAGCATCAAAGTAACTTCTCAGTGACGCCTGGGTATTACGATCCCATGATGCCGCACGCGCTAAAGAGCTGGCTTCCGGGTTATAGCTGGCATAGTTGGCGAAAACCGTATCATCACCATCGTAACGCCAGGTAACGCCTAGCCGGGGCTGAATCATATCTTTCCAGTCAAAAGAGTACATTTTGTACTTTTCGCCGCGTGCCAGTTCAAAGCCCGAGCCATTAGCAGAATTCGGGCTTAAACCCTGGCCATACAAGGTATCTTTACTGATCAGCACACCAATATTGTAGATAAAGTCGCCATGTTCAATGGTGTCGTTAATCTCCAGGTTCAGTGATTTAATAGACGAGTATATCGGCGATACTGTTTGGCCTTGCTCATTTAAGAAGCTCATTTGCTCGGTGCTGGCAACATAATACACATCAGCACTGTTGATACCGGTAACGGTACTATCTAAAGCTAAATCAGCTCTGCCGCCGTTAAAGGTAATACCGCCCCAGCCATTTGACAGTCGGCTTAGTTCTTCTTCACTTTCGTTGTATTTCAGACCGATATGAATACTATGCACCACATTTTGACCAATAACTTCATGGTCAAGGGCAAGCTCTATACTGTCACGGAAAAAGTTCTGGTTATTAAACTGCGAATAGGCACCTATGCCCCCGCCGCCTTTTCTGACACCATCTTCAACGTAACCATAGCGATCAATTAATACTTGTGCACGAGGGTTAAAAATAGCTGCCTGAGCGTTATCTGCAGCCAGTAGTGAGGGGACACTGATGTAGCCCATTTGCTCCAGATTGTTAATATCCAATGAGCCACCTACTTCAGGTACCACGCTCAATAGAACATCGGGCCGGCTGGCAGTTTTTAGTTCAAACTTACTGGCCTGAAAGCTAAGAGTTGTGTAGTCTCCTAGTATGTAGGTGCCGTCAAGAGTAAATATCTTTTGAGTCGCAGTGCCGCCAACCGACACCGAATCCGCTTCAAACTGGCCTATACTGTCGCCGACTTCTTCTTTGTCAGAATCGCGGTAGCTTACGTTTAACAGCAGGTCATCCGTAGCTGCCCAGGTTAACTTACCAAAGTATTCATCACGCTCGCTTTTATAAGGTTTAACATCACCGTAAGCGGTAACCCTGCTGCTACCTTCTTCTTCCGGCCGGTAATATGAGCCATAGAAAAACAGTTGGTCTTCAATTAATGGCCCGCTAAGGCTGGTGGTCAGCCAGGTTTTATCTCTGTCTTCAATAACACCATCTTGCGGTGTGGCCGAGAAGTTTTTATTCTGAATTTTATAGTCGATATTACCTTTGAACTCATTGGTACCTGATTTAGATTTACTGTTAATCGCAAAACCACCCGAGCGATTAAAACCGATGGCTTTGGCACCACCACGTTCAATTGATACCATTTCGATATCGTGGGTAGAAGGCTCAGACGCCAGGTTACCAAATAGCGGCATAGATACATCTACGCCGTCAAAACCATACTTGTTATGTGCACCTGAACCACCTGCTGCCGGGCCAAGGGTCTGCGCTTCAGAATACTGCACACCAGGTACGATTTTCAGCATATCGCGGTAATCCTGGCCAATGGGTAGTGAGCTAACGACTTCTGCACCCAGTGAAGTACCCAACGCAGCATTGGTCGATTGTGCCATCAGCGGCGAGCCTACAATCTGAATGGTTTCTATACCTGCAGTACGCGGCTCCAGATCGACGTTAACATTAGCGGTCTGGTCCAACAGTACGTCTACTTCCATGGTTCTGACAGAACCGTCGGCTGCGGTAATGGTTAGCGTGTAACGGCCGGGGATCAGCAGTGGCAGGTTAAAGCTGCCATCTTCACGGGTTTGTACAGTACGCGGGCGGGGCAGTACCGGGCTGGATGCCACAACGGTAACGCCTTCAACTGAAGTGCCTGTTTGCTCAGTCGTTACTTTACCTCTGATACCGCCTGCTTGCTGAGCTAAGGCCGGAGCACAAGCTAACATGCCAGCAAGTACAAACGCCGATACGGTTTTCGGTGAGCTAAAAGCGCGCTGCGTTGCGCAGGCTAAGCGGCTTTTAGCCAGGGTATGCTGTGTTGACTTCATCACTTTCTCTCCTGGATTTACAGTTGTGTCTTATTTTTTATCGCTATCCGTTTGTCGGGTTCTGATCGCCCGTTTCTGATGTTTGTTGGCAGATGTTTATTTTCTGCTCAAAATTAACATAGCAATATTTTATTTCTTTTGAAAATAATTTATGCTGATTTTTCAAAATAATTGGAATATTTCATTCTTTGGCAGTATGGTTATGCCAATTGGTAAGTGAAAAAAGCTTGAAAAACAACATATTTTCAGGAGTCTGAATGAGAAAGCTGTTATTACTGCTGTGTTGCTGGTGCAGTGCTACTGTTGCAGCCTTTGCTGAGGAACAGTTTAGTACCGATGTGCCCTTGCTGCGGCAGGAACAGTTGAACAGCACATTTTGGCAGACGAAACTCACCGCTGCCAACAAACTGCTGTTAAATGCCGAGCAGATAGCGGTGCGTAACCAGCAAACGTTTAACCAGCAGACTGAAATGCGGCTATTGCAAAACCTGCCTGCGCATTACAAAAAAGCTGAGCTGACGGCCATTCTGCAGGCTGTTAGCAGTGTACCTGAAACGCCGCGCTTTTATGCAGATGGTAGCGAGGTAACGCCAAAGCAGTGGCAAGGCTACACGGCATTACTGGCGCAAAAACAGATCAAACCGAAAACGGCAATACAGTTTGGCCTAGTTGTGAAACGCACCGCGTTGCGTGCCTTTCCTACCGATGACCGGGTTTTTAATGCGCAATTAAATACCGACCTGGATCGCTTTGCTGAAACCGCACTATTTGTCGCTGATGCCGTAGCAGTGCTACACCATAGCCAGGATAAGCAGTGGCTGCTGGTGCACAGTTTTAATTATACCGGCTGGGTAAGGGCAGCTGATATTGCTATTGGCAGCAAAGAGCAGGTGTTTGCCTATACCGTTAAGGAGCCTTTTCTGGTTACCACCGGCGCTAAGGTTCGTACCGCTTATAACCCTGAAGTAGAGGCTATTTCCGAATTGCAGCTGGATATGGGTATTCGTTTGCCGCAACTTAGCGCAGCAGATACCGGTTTTAAAGTGCATGGTCAAAATCCGGCAGCCAGTTATATAGTGCAGCTACCGCTGCGCCGTGCAGATGGTAGCCTGGCTTTTACAGCGGCGCTTATACCGCGCTCAGAAGATATACATCGGGGATATCTGCCGTTTACGGCCAGTAATATTGTGGCGCAGGCGTTTAAGTTTTTAGGTGAGCGCTACGGCTGGGGCCATGATTACAATGGCCGCGACTGCACCGGCTTTATTTCAGAAATTTTTCGCAGTTTCGGCTTTTTAATGCCGCGTAACTCCGGTCAGCAGGGCAACGGAACTTACGGCAGTAATATCCGCTTTGACAGCCAAAGCAGTAAAGATGACAAGCTAACGGCCATACAGCAGGCGCAGGTTGGCGATTTACTGTATTTCCCCGGCCATGTCTCACTGTATCTGGGCATGGTGAATGAACAGCCGTTTATGATCCACGATGTAAATACCCTGGTGTACCCAACTACTGATAGCGGGCTTTATGTCGGCACCTTAAACGGTGTAGTGGTTACGCCATTACTGCCATTAAATGCGAATCCGGAGCAATCTTATCTGGATGCGCTCTATGCTATTAAATCACTGCGTTAACAGAGGCAACTATGAAAATAACTGATATCAGGCTGGGTATGTTACGTGTGCCTCTGAAAACCCCGTTTAAAACTGCACTGCGCACCGTAAACGCCATCGAAGATGTGGTGGTAATGGTAGAAACCGATACCGGTCACGTTGGTTATGGCTCAGCACCTGCCACAGCAGTGATCACCGGTGATATTCATGGTTCTATTATCGAAGCCATCCGCACAGTGATTAAACCGAAGATTGTTGGGCAGGAAGTGGCTGACTTAAACCATATTATCCGCCTTATACAAAGCTGCATAATGAAAAACTACAGCGCTAAGGCGGCGGTAGAAATGGCGGTTTATGACCTGTTCGCGCAACTGTACAAAGCGCCGCTATATAAAATCCTTGGTGGTGGTGTGCCTAAAATAACTACGGATATTACCATCAGTGTAGATTACATCGACAAAATGGTGGCCGATTCATTAAGCGCAATTGACCGTGGCTTTGAAACCTTAAAGGTGAAAGTAGGCAAAGATATTGGTGTTGACATTGAGCGGGTTAAAGCGATTTATGCTGCAGTTGAAGGCAAAGCGTTAATCCGGCTGGATGCCAACCAGGGCTGGACAGCAAAAGAAGCGGTATATGCACTGCATAAACTTGAAGACGCCGGTGTCCGGCTGGAGCTGGTCGAGCAACCGGTTAAAGCTTATGATTTGGAAGGCTTAAAGTACATTACTGAGCGTGTGCATACGCCGGTAATGGCTGATGAAAGCAGCTTTGGCCCGCGTGAGGTCATTGACCTTATTAAAATGCGTGCTGCCGACATTATTAATATTAAGCTGATGAAAACCGGCGGCATTGCCAATGCCATTAAAATTGCCGATATCTGCTCATTTTACGATATGCAATGCATGATAGGCTGTATGCTGGAGGGCAGTGTCAGCGTTGCGGCGGCTGTGCATGTGGCGGTGGCAAAATCAGATGTGATTACCAAAATCGACCTGGATGGGCCGTCACTGTGCCTGTTTGATCCGGTAAAAAGCAGTGTTAAGTTTAATGATGCCGATATTACCATTGAAGATGCACCCGGACTTGGCATTACAGCTATAGAAGGGCTGGAAATGCTGCCTTAAGCCGGTTACAGCTTTTCCAGCAAATCTGCCAGCTTACTGTTTTCTTCCAACTGATAATCATTATTCAGCTGCTGGCACAGTAGTAAATACACAATATGGCACAGGTGCTGCTGTGCCAGTTGCACCAATATCGGGTTAAGCCGCACATTTTCATCGCCATGTAACACAAACAGTGCCAGATCCGCCGCCAGGCTAAGCGCATTAGTTTTATAGCTGGTAAGGCTGACAATACGGATGTGCCGCTGACGGGCAAATTTAGCCAGTTTCAACAAGTCGTTATTCTGGCCAGAATCTGACACCAGCAGCAATACACTGTTAGCGCTAAGCATACTGGTTAGCTGTAATATAACGGCAGGATCGCTGTCAGTCAGTGCCAGCTTACCCAGTTGCAATAAACGGTATTGCATATCATGGGCAACAATGCCGGACTGGCCAAAACCCGCTATCAGAATTTTATCCGCCTGCGACAGCACATCGGCCACATCAAGCAGCGTTTTCTCAGTGTTAATTTCCAGCAAGGCACGAAAATGATGTTGCAGGCTAAACTGCAGCTGCTCTACCAGTGTCAGCAATGTATTGGGCTGAGGCTGATGTTCATTGGTGTCACGTTGCAGGGTCGATGCGGTAATAACCGCTTCACTTACTGCCAGTTTTAAATCCGGGTAGCCTTTATAGCCCAGCTTCTGGCAAAACTTTACCACACTCGACTGGCTGATCCCCACGGCGTCGGCCAGTTGTTGCGAAGAGTAATCGCGCAGCAAGTGTGCGTTGTCTAAAATAAAATCTGCCAGCTTACGCTCAATCACTGACATTTGCTCCAGCATGCCGCGAATTTTCAGTAAACACACCATAATACGATCTTCCTTTTTGCCGGCTGCTACAGTGAGCGGGAATTTGTTATTAATACTTAGCTTCAGTATTGAATAATTTATTCTGGCTTGGCAAGTCACTGTTGCAAAAAGCACTAATACAATACCCGCCGGGCTATGTTTATGCAGGCTTGATCTTACTGCCTGATCAGCACCCCACTTTTTTCCACCAAAATCATCACCTTTGCTACAGCGCTTGTTTTTACTGTGGTTGCAATCGATCAATACATGCTGTTTTTACCTTGACAAGGGGGAAAGGGGCACCCTAAACTGTATCGTTGTGGGGATTTGTGGGTAATAGTGGATCAAATTGGGTTACCCGTAAGCCAAAGCTGTTAAATAACATACTCAGGAAGCTTAATGTTTCGTGGCTCATTTACGTTGACACTGGACGAGAAAGGCCGGTTAGCGCTACCCGCGCGCTACCGTGAATTTCTGCTGTCTGATTGTCAGGGCCATCTGATCTGTACGATTGACCTGCACGACCCCTGCTTATTGTTATACCCGCTGGCAGAGTGGGAAGAAATAGAAGAAAAACTGAAACGCCTGTCCAGCTTAAACCCGCAAGAGCGCCGCTTACAGCGCGTACTGCTGGGTAATGCCACTGATTGCGATATGGACAAAAGCGGCCGTATTTTATTGCCTGCTCCGCTTAGGCAACACGCTGGCCTGACTAAGGGCATCCGCCTGGTTGGCCAGTTAAATAAATTTGAAATCTGGGATGAAACAGCCTGGCATGAGCGGCTTGCTGCAGATATTGCATTAGAGCAAGCGCAGGCCGGCGATGTTGAATTGTCAGAACGATTACAGGACTTTGCACTGTAAAATGACTACTGTGGCGCATATTTCCGTTCTGCTGCAAGAAGCTCTGGACGGATTAGCAATAAAACCAGACGGCTGCTACCTTGACGGTACGTTCGGCCGTGGTGGCCATAGCCGGGCTATTTTATCTTTATTAGGCCCGCAAGGCCGTTTATTTGCTATAGATCGCGACCCCACCGCGATAGCTGCTGCCGAGCCACTTAAGGCAGATCCCCGCTTTCATATCACCCACAGCCCCTTTGCCGCCCTGGCAACTATTGCTGAGCAGTTGCACATCAACGGTGCACTTGATGGCATTTTACTCGATCTTGGCGTGTCCTCCCCACAATTGGACGATGCCGATCGGGGTTTTAGTTTTATGCGCGACGGCCCGCTGGATATGCGGATGGACCCAAGCTCAGGCATCAGTGCTGCAAAATGGCTGGCTGAGGCTGACGTAGAGGACATCAGTTTTGTATTGCGGGAATACGGTGAGGAGAAGTTTGCCTGGCGTATAGCACAGGCCATCGTGGCTGCACGTACAGAAACGCAAATAACCCGTACGGCACAGTTGGCAAAGCTGATAAGTGACAGCGTACCCAAAAGCAATAAAGAGAAAAAACATCCGGCTACGCGCAGTTTTCAGGCGATCCGTATTTATATTAACAGTGAGCTGGAACAGGTGCACCAGGCCTTACAAGCTGCCATGCAGGTGTTAAAACCCGGCGGCCGCCTGGTGGTTATCAGTTTTCATTCACTGGAAGACCGGCTGGTTAAACAGTTTATGCGCCGCCATGCCAAAGGTGAACCTGTACCCCGCGGTATACCGCTGACAGCCGCGCAAATGCAACAGCGCACCGAGCTTACGCTGATTGGTAAAGCCATTATGCCATCTGAGCAAGAGCTTGAAGTCAACCCCAGGGCGCGTAGCGCAGTGCTACGCATAGCTGAGAAGCAGCGCCATGAGTAATATCAGCCTGCATCGCTTAATTGGCCAGGACTGGCGGACACAAAAGTGGCTGGCGCTGTTGCTGCTGGCTTGCATTGCCTCGGCATTGACGGTAGTGCATTTTGCCCATTTAAACCGCCAGCTCACCATAGCGCAGGACGGTTTATACCAGCAACGCGATCAGTTGGACATAGAGTGGCGCAACCTGTTGCTGGAGCAACGGGCATTGTCTGAACACAGCCGGGTAGAAGATATCGCCCGTAATAAATTGCAAATGTTACGTCCCGCCGGTGAGCGGGATGTCGCGGTGACACAGCCATGAGCCGGGCTAAGAAAGCACCTCAGGCTAAAGCCAGAACATCACCTTCGGTGTTGGGCTGGCGTTTTGCTTTTGTGCTGCTGAGTTTAACGGCAGTATTTACCGCTCTGGTAGTCCGTGCTGCCTGGTTGCAGGTAATAGAGCCGGATATGCTGGTAAGCCAGGGCGATGCCCGTAGCCTGCGGGTAGAGTCAGACAGCGTGCTGCGTGGCATGATAGTTGATCGTAACGGTGAAGAACTGGCCGTTAGCGTTGGGGTTGAGGCTATCTGGGCTGATCCGAAAGTGGTTATTGAGCGCAATGCCGCAGCTGATGAAAGGCGCTGGCATGCTCTGGCAGACATACTGCAACTGACACCGGCACAGTTACTAAACCGGATTGGCGACAACCCGCAGCGCCGCTTTGTTTACTTGCAACGTCAGGTTAATCCGGCAGTGGTTGACTATGTAAAAAAACTCAAAGTGCCGGGCATTTATTTCCGCCAGGAATCACGCCGCTATTACCCTGCAGGTGAAGTTACCGCGCAACTGCTGGGCTTTACCAATGTTGACGACGTTGGCGTAGAAGGCATTGAAAAACGTTTTGATGAGCTGTTAACCGGTACTGCCGGGCGCAAAGTTTTCCGTAAAGACGCCAAAGGCCGGGAAATTGAAGTGATTGAACGGGCCCAGGCGCAGGCGCCTGGCAATGTACAGCTAAGTATTGATCAGCGTATTCAGTCGGTAACGTACCGCGAGCTGAAAAAAGCCGTACTGGCACATGGTGCTACTTCAGGCTCAGCTATAGTGGTAGATGTATTAACCGGTGAAGTGCTGGCGATGGTAAACAGCCCATCGTTTAACCCTAACAACCGGCGTAATACGCCGTCTTACCTGTTTCGCAACCGCGCCATTGCCGACACCTTTGAACCCGGTTCAACCATGAAGCCACTGGCGGTATTAAGCGCACTGGAGTTTGGTTCAGCCAAATTAAATGCGGTTGTTAATACCTCGCCGGGCTATATGCGTATTGGTGGTAGCTGGGTACGTGATGCCAACAACTATAACAACCTCAGCCTGACCGGCATTATTCAGAAATCAAGCAATATTGGTGTGAGCAAACTGGTGTTGGATATGCCGGTAGAGCACGTTATTGGCTTGTACGCGAATATGGGATTGGGCATAGATACCGGCCTTGGCCTGAATGGCGAAAGTGGTGGCATGTTAAGCCACCGCCGGCGCTGGTCCGACTTTGAGCGTGCCACCTTATCTTTTGGTTATGGCTTGTCAGTTACCGCAGCTCAGCTGGCAAAGGTGTATGCCACTATGGCCAATGGCGGCATCAGCCGGCCACTGACTATTTTAAAATCAGATCAGCCGCATTCTGGCGAGCAGGTGTTGGCCCCTGAACATGCTGCGGCAATGTTAGAAATGATGGAAGCCAATATTATGCCGGGCGGCACGGCCACCCGTGCGCAGGTTAAGGGGTACCGTGTTGGTGGTAAAACGGGTACTGCACGTAAAGCCATAGCCGGCGGCTACGGTGATGACTATGTTGCTTCATTCGCTGGTGTTGGCCCGGTGTCTAATCCCAGGCTGGCCTGTGTCGTGGTAATTAACGAACCAGCAGGTGATTTTTATCACGGCGGCGAAATTGCTGCCCCGGTGTTTGCCAATATTATGGGGGCAACCATGCAACTACTTAACCTGGTTCCGGATAGCAACAGCCAGCCGAAACGCTCTGCCGTAACGGGAGGCCGCAATGCCGGTTAATGCCCGCAGCTGGTTAGCTGCTTATGATATCAGCGCTCCCGATGTTCAGGTGCAGCAATTACAGTTGGATAGCCGCAAAGTGGGCGCCGGTGATGTGTTTCTGGCTATACCGGGCGTGCAGCAGCATGGCAGCCAGTTTATCAGCAAAGCGCTGGCGCAGGGGGCTGCCCTTGTATTAACTGACAGCGGTAGCTACACCGACGAGCGTATTCTGGTGTTACCGCAGTTAACTCAAATACTGCCGCAGTTAGTAAGCGCATTTTATCAGCAACCGGCTGCACAACTGCAACTGGTAGGTATTACCGGTACTAACGGTAAATCCAGCATAGCGTTTTTTATTAATCAGCTGGCAGAACTGCTGGCTACTAATGCTGCGGTTATCGGTACTCTGGGGTATGGCTATTATCAACAACTGACAACCTTACCTAACACCACGCCACACTTTGTTGATTTACAACGTATTCTTGCTGAATTTTTTAGCTCAGACGTTAAGCTGGCGGCGATGGAAGTGTCATCCCATGCGTTAGTACAACAGCGGGTTGCCGGTTTACATTTTAATGTGGCGGTATTTACCAACCTGACACGCGACCACCTTGATTACCACGGCACTATGGCTGAATACGGTGCTGCTAAAGCCCTGTTATTTAAACCGGAACTTAGCCAGGCCGCAGTTATTAACGTTTCTGATGAGTTTGGCCGTGCTTTGGCAGCACAGTGTGTCAATCCGCTGTTTGTCTATGGCAAAGCAGAAGACTGTAACGGCTTTGAGCGTTATCTGGCGTATTCAGATGTGGTGCCAATGGTAAATGGCTATCAGGTTCGCCTTAGCAGCCATTTGGGCGAGTTCAGCCTGCAACTGCCGCTGTTGGGCGAGTTTAATATTCAAAACGTGCTGGCCGCTATTGGTGCCCTGTATATGCTGGGCCAGCCACTGAATAGCCTTATTGACGCTGCCGGGCAGTTAAAAGCCGTACCTGGGCGGATGGAACAGTTTGTTTTTCCACAGCAGTTTACTGCGGTTATTGATTACGCCCATACGCCCGACGCACTGCAGCAGGCCTTACAGTCACTGCGTATGCACTGTGCCAGCCGCCTGTGGTGTGTATTTGGCTGCGGCGGTGACAGAGATCGTGGTAAACGGCCGCTAATGGGGCAACTGGCAGAATTGTTCGCCGACCATATTATTATTACCGCCGATAATCCGCGTAGCGAAGATGTTGTGGCAATTTGCGAAGAAATTGCAGCAGGCATGAGCCCGGACGCCAGTTACCAGATAGAGCCATCCCGTAAAGCCGCTATCAAGCTGGCACTGGCCAGTGCGCAGCCCGGCGATATTGTTCTGGTTGCTGGTAAAGGACATGAAACAGTACAGATTATTGGCGCAGAAGTTCGCCAGTACGACGAGCGTGCATATTTGCAGCAACTGGTTGCGGAGATGTCATTATGATTAGCTTACGCTGTTCCGACATAACTGAAATCTTAAATGGCAGCCTGCTCGGTGACGATGTCACAGTAACGTCAGTCAGTACCGACAGCCGCAGTATCAGTGCAGGTGAGTTGTTTATTGCCTTAAAGGGGCCGAATTTCGACGGCACAGCTTTTGTTGCTGAAGTTAAAGCCAAAGGCGCCATTGCAGTGGTAACAGAGCATCAGGTGTCTGAAGCTATCAGCCAGATTGTAGTGCAGGACACCCGCCTGGCGCTGGGGCAGCTGGCTGCTGCGGTAAAAGCCAGGCTGGCACCAAAAACTATTGCGGTTACCGGTAGTGCCGGTAAAACCACCGTTAAAGAAATGATGGCAGCCATTTTAAGCCGCCGTGGCCAGGTGTTATCAACCCAGGGCAATTTTAATAACGATATCGGCGTACCGCTTACCATGCTGCGCCTGACAGAAAAACACAACTACGCGGTGCTGGAGTTAGGGGCAAATCATCAGGGCGAAATTGCCTACACCACCTCACTGGCTAAGCCGGATGTGGCCATTATTACCAATGTTGCGGCATCGCATTTAGAAGGCTTTGGTGATGTTTATGGTGTGGCGCGCGCCAAAGGCGAGATTTTCAATGGTTTGTCAGCACAGGGGCTTGCCATATTGCCTGCTGACAGCGAATACCGCGATTATTGGTTAAAACGGCTTGAAGGCAAAACGGTAATCCAGTTTTCAGCTACCGGGCCAGCCGATTATTATGCCGAAGGTATCGTACTGGACACACAGGGCTGCGCCGGTTTTGAGCTTATCTGCCCGGCAGGCCGCCAGTTTATTCAACTGACTATCCCCGGGCGGCACAATGTAGCCAATGCACTGGCTGCAGCTGCCGCTTGTATCGCTGTTGGCGCCACGCTGACTGATGTGCAGTTGGGGTTGGCACAAATGCAGGCGGTAAAAGGCCGTACCAATGTCAAAATGGTTAACCCGCAACTGCGTATTATCGATGATACCTACAACGCCAATGTCGAGTCGGTAAAGGCGGCAATTGATCTGCTGGCATCGTATTCCGGTTACCGGGTGCTGGTGTTCGGCGACATGGGCGAACTGGGTGCAGATGCCCGTTTATACCATGAAGAGATTGGTTTATACGCAAAAAAATCAGGTATTAATCTGTTGTTCACCCTTGGCGTGTTATCACAGAGCGCCAGTGACTTGTTCAATGGACAAGGCGCTCATTTCAGTTCGCGCCAGGCGTTGTTACAGCGCCTGTTGCCGATAGTGTCAGAACAACAGGAAGTCACCCTGCTAGTGAAAGGTTCGCGTAGCGCGAAAATGGAATTAGTCGTGCAAGACTTGCTAGAAAGATGTCAGCAGGAGAACAGCCCATGCTAGTTTGGTTGGCCGAGTATTTAACCCAATACTACAGCTTTTTTAATGTATTCAGTTACTTAACATTTCGTGCCATACTGGGTATTTTAACGTCATTACTCTTAAGCCTGTATTTAGGGCCTAAGCTTATTGCGCGTTTGCAACTGATGCAAATTGGCCAGGTGGTACGTAACGACGGCCCGCAAAGCCATTTCTCGAAAAAAGGCACTCCAACCATGGGAGGGCTGCTGATCTTAGGCTCAGTGCTGTTAAGCACCTTGCTATGGGCCGATCTGGATAATAAATATGTCTGGGTAGTGCTGTTTGTGCTGGTTAGCTTCGGCCTGATTGGCTTTGTAGATGATTACCGTAAAGTGATCCGCAAAGATCCCAAAGGCCTGATAGCCCGCTGGAAATACTTCTGGCAGTCGCTGTTTGCTATTGCTACCGCCGCCTTCTTATATTTTACCGCCGAGCGCCCGGCTGAAACTGCACTGTTGGTGCCGTTTCTTAAAGACGTTATGCCGCAGCTGGGCATATTGTTTATTGCGCTGAGTTATTTTGTCATTGTCGGCACCAGCAATGCCGTCAACCTGACTGACGGCCTCGATGGCCTGGCCATCGTGCCTACTATTATGGTGGCGTCAGCGTTTGCCATTATTGCTTACGCCAGCGGCAACGTGAATTTTTCCGGTTATCTGAATATCCCTTATCTGCCTTACGCCGGTGAACTGGTGGTAGTGTGCGCGGCTTTAGTGGGCGCAGGCCTGGGCTTTTTGTGGTTTAACACCTATCCGGCACTGGTATTTATGGGCGATGTTGGCTCACTGGCGCTGGGTGCGGTACTGGGCGTTATCGCCATTCTGGTGCGGCAGGAAATCGTGCTGTTTATTATGGGCGGTGTCTTTGTGATGGAAACGCTGTCGGTAATCTTGCAGGTAGGTTCTTACAAATTACGCGGCCAGCGTATTTTCCGTATGGCGCCTATTCACCACCACTATGAATTAAAAGGCTGGCCTGAGCCACGCGTGATAGTGCGGTTCTGGATTTTATCCATCATCTTTGTGCTGGTGGGCCTTGCCACCCTGAAACTGAGATAACGATGGTATTAACGGAGACACAGAGTTTAATGATGCAGTATTTAGCAAAAAAACGCATAGCAGTTGTAGGGCTGGGCCTGTCGGGTCTGGCCACTGTGCGTTTTCTGTTAAGCCTGGGCGTTAAACCTGTGCTGATGGACAGCCGCAGCAAACCTGCCGGTATCGAACAGATTGCTGCTGAAAAGGTAGATGGTATTTATTTAGGCGAGCTGGATGCCAACAGGCTGGCCAAGATGGACATTATTATCCTAAGCCCCGGGTTATCGCCAACACATCCGGCTATCCGCTTTGCGGTAGCACAGGGCGTTGAGCTACTGGGCGATGTTGAGTTATTTGCCCGCTTTAATAATAAGCCGGTGGTGGCTATTACCGGCTCTAACGGTAAATCTACCGTAACAATGCTGGTAGAAGCCATGCTCAAATGCAGTGGTATAAAAGCACTGGCAGCGGGCAATATCGGCTTACCAGTGCTTGATGCTATAGCTCAGCAAGACGTTGATGTATTTGTGCTGGAACTGTCCAGCTTTCAGCTGGATACCACAACAGGCCTGCATAGTGTCGCCAGCTGTATTTTAAATGTCAGTGCTGATCACTTAGATCGTTACCGGGATATGGCAGCTTATGCCGCGTCTAAACAGCGGGTATATCAGCACACCCAACTGGCGGTATTTAATTTAGCCGATAGCGCCACCACACCGGAAAATTGTGCGCACACGCTGGGTATTAAGCTGGCCGATTCTGCCTACGGCATTACTGTTGTTGACGGTCATCGCTGGTTAAACGTGGCTGGTGAACCGCTGCTGCCTGTTAGTGAAATGACACTGTTTGGCGCTCACAACGAATTTAATGCCCTGGTAGCAAGCGCTTTAGCGCTGGCTGCCGGTGCCAGCCGTGCCGGGTTAATCAGTGCGTTAAAGCAATTTGTATCTTTGCCGCACCGCTGCATTTTAGTAGCCGACAAAAACGCCGTGCGCTGGATTAACGACTCCAAAGCCACCAATATTGGCGCTACGCTGGCGGCCATTGCCGGTTTGCGCCCGGCAGTAACAGGTAAGCTGATTTTAATTGCTGGTGGAGACGGCAAAGGCGCTGATATGGCCGAGCTTAAACCGGTGTTAGACAGCGATGTACAGCAACTGATTACACTGGGGCAGGACGGCCCGGCCATAGCGGCGCTTAAAACCGGCAGTATTCAGGTGAAAACTATACAGGACGCAGTAAAAACGGCGGCAAAGCTTGCTGTGCCAGGCGATATGGTATTGTTGTCACCGGCTTGTGCCAGCCTGGATATGTTTAAAAGTTATGCAGATCGTGGCGAGCAGTTTGCTGCCGCTGTTAAGGCGGAGGTGCTATGAAACAGCTGGCACTGGATACGCTGAGAAATCAGCTGCAAAACCCGCTGCACATTATTAGCAGTTGGTGGAATGCCGATGATGGCGCCGCTTATGACAAACTGTTTCTTACCTTACTGCTGCTTATTCTGGCGGTGGGAGTGGTAATGGTTACCAGCGCATCGGTGCCGGTGGCTGCCCGGTTACATGGCAACGAACTGCATTTTACTATCCGCCATCTGGTGTATCTGGGGCTGGGCTTTTCTGCCGCTCTGGTGGTAATAAATATTCCGGTGCAGTGGTGGCACAACAGCAATATGTTACTGCTGTTTACCGGGCTGGCGCTGTTGGTAGCCGTATTACTGTTTGGCCGCAACGTTAACGGTAGTACCCGCTGGTTAGCCATTGGCCCTATTGGTTTGCAGTCGGCCGAGCCTGCCAAGCTGTTCTTCTTTGTTTATTTATCCAGTTATCTGGTACGGCGCCATGAAGAAGTGCGCGAAAATTTAAAAGGCTTCTTAAAACCTTTGCTGGTGTTATTTGCCTTTGCGGTATTACTACTGATGCAGCCGGATTTAGGCACCGTAATTGTCATGTTTGCCACAGCGGTAGCTCTGCTGTTTTTGGCCGGAGCCAAATTGTGGCAGTTCTTCGGTCTTATTTTTACCGGCCTGATGGCGATTGGCGTACTAATTATATACAGCGAGTACCGCTGGAAACGGGTAACCGCATTTTTAGACCCCTGGGCAGATCCTTTTGGCAGTGGGTATCAGTTAACGCAGTCGTTAATGGCGTTTGGCCGGGGCGGCTGGTTTGGTCAGGGCCTGGGTAACAGCATTCAGAAGCTGGAATACCTGCCTGAAGCGCATACCGATTTTATTCTGGCCGTTATTGCCGAAGAAACCGGCTTTATTGGTGTAACCCTGCTGCTGGCGCTGATTTTTATGCTGGTGTATCGCGCACTGTGGATAGGCCAGCGTGCGTTGGCAAAAAATATGAGCTTCCACGGCTTTTTAGCTTATGCGCTGGCAATCTGGATTGGTTTTCAGTCAGCGGTAAATATTGGTGTGGCCACCGGCGCTTTACCTACTAAAGGTTTAACGCTGCCGTTTGTCAGCTCTGGCGGTAGCAGTTTAATTATTATGCTGGCCACTGCAGCATTGTTATTACGGATAGATTTTGAAGTGCGGCTAAAAGGCAAGCATGCCATCAGCGGAGGCCGTAATGACTAAACCGCGTATTCTGATTATGGCCGGCGGCACCGGCGGGCATATTTTTCCGGCGCAGGCGGTGGCTACGGCGCTGTCTGCTGCCGGTTGGCAAATTCACTGGTTGGGCACGGCTAACCGGATGGAAGCCACTTTAGTGCCGCAATTTGGCTGGCCATTTCACACTATTGATGTCGCCGGGCTGCGTGGTAAAGGTGTGTTGTCTCTGATCAGCGCGCCCTGGATGCTGGTTAAATCACTATTGCAGGCGCGCCAGGTGCTTAACACGGTGCAACCGGATCTGGTACTGGGGTTTGGCGGTTATGCCAGCGGCCCCGGTGGCGTGGCAGCCTGGTTAAAACGGTTGCCGTTGTTTATTCACGAGCAAAATGCCGTAGCTGGCAGCACCAACCGGCTGCTGGCAAAACTGGCCCGTAAGGTGCTGGTGGCCTTTCCTGCGGCTTTTGCCGGTAACAGCAAACAGCAGTTGGTGGGTAATCCGGTACGGGCAGAGCTTATTAATGTTGCCGCAGCGCATGATTACAGCGGCAGTTTAAAAGTATTGGTAGTAGGCGGCAGTTTAGGGGCGCAGGCGTTAAACGATAAGTTACCGGCCATTTTTGCCAAAGCTTCACAAACCGGCGCGCTTGAAGTACGCCACCAAACCGGCAAGGCCATGCAACTGCAAACAGAGCAACAGTATCAGCAACTGGGCAATGCCAATTTAACTGCACAAGCCAGTGCCTTTATTGACGATATGGCACAGGCCTATGCCTGGGCCGATGTGGTTATATGCCGTGCCGGCGCCTCTACGGTTAGCGAGCTGGCCTGTGCAGGTGTTGCAGCGGTGTTTGTACCGCTGCCAGGTGCGATAGACGATCACCAGAGTGCCAACGCCCGCTGGTTAACAGAACAGGGTGCAGCCTTGTTGCTGGCGCAGCACGAGTTAACAGAACAACGTTTGCTGCCGCTGCTGCAGCAATGGTTAAACAGTAAAGCACCGTTACAGCAAATGGCCGTCAAAGCGCGTGCCTGTGCGTTGGATCATGCAACAGCACAGGTAGTGGCGCTATGTCAGCAGGTAGTAGGTCAGCAAGTAGCAGGACAGAATTTATGATAAGTACACCGCAACAGAAAAAACTCGCCATGCGCCGCGTTGAGCGTATTCACTTTGTCGGCATTGGTGGTGCCGGCATGGGCGGTATTGCCGAAGTGCTGCTTAACGAAGGTTATAACGTATCGGGCTCTGACATAGCGCCTAATGCCGTTACCGAGCGCTTAATTACACTGGGTGCCAGCGTATTGTTTGGCCATGATGCTGACCATGTTAACGGCGCCAGTGTGGTCGTTGTTTCCAGTGCTATTAATAGTGCCAACCCCGAGGTTGCTGCAGCGCGTGCGTTACGCATTCCTGTAGTGCGCCGCGCTGAAATGCTGGGCGAGCTGATGCGCTTTCGTCATGGTATTGCCGTTGCCGGTACGCACGGTAAAACCACTACCACCAGTTTGCTGGCATCGGTTTTCGCTGAAGCCGGTACCGACCCTACATTTGTTATTGGTGGTCTGCTTAATTCAGCCGGTTCTAACGCGCGGCTGGGCAGCGGCCGTTATTTAATTGCTGAAGCCGACGAGAGCGACGCCTCTTTTCTGCATTTACAGCCGCTGGCTACTGTGATCACCAATATCGAAGCTGATCACATGGACACCTATCAGGGCGACTTTGAAAAGCTAAAAGCTACTTATCTGGAGTTTTGCCACAATCTGCCATTTTACGGCGTGGTCGTGGTATGTATTGACGATCCGGTGCTGCGCGCGCTGATCCCGCAAATCGGCCGCACCGTGCTGACATACGGTTTTAGCGACGATGCTGACTTTGTCATCAGCGATTTTAGCCAGAGCGGCACCCAAAGCCGGTTTGTAATCACCGGCAACACCGGCGGCGACAGCAACGGCAACCAGCGTGAAGTGATCCTGAATTTGCCCGGTAAACATAATGCATTAAATGCCACTGCCGCTTTTGCGCTGGCGCTGGATGAAGGCATCAGCGAGCAGGCCATATTGGTTGCGCTGAGCAAGTTTGAAGGCATAGGCCGGCGTTTTCAGCAGTATGGTGAGTTTGATACCGGTAACGGCAAAGTGTTGCTGCTGGACGATTACGGCCATCACCCAACTGAAGTAGCAGCCACTATTGCGGCTGCACGGGCGGCCTGGCCGCAGCGTCGCCTGGTTATGGCTTATCAGCCACACCGTTTTACCCGTACCCGTGATTTATACGAAGACTTCGCCAAAGTATTGTCCACGGTAGATAAGTTGTTGCTGCTGGAGGTGTATTCAGCCGGAGAAGCACCTATTGCCGGTGCCGACAGCCGCAGTTTATGCCGCTCTATCCGTGCCCGCGGCACGCTGGACCCAATTTATGTTGCCGAACCTGCCGAGCTGGCAGCCAGCCTGGCTGGCGTGCTACAGGATGGTGATGTAGTGCTGACGCAAGGCGCCGGTAATATAGGCACTTTAGTTAAAAAGCTGGCTGCTATGCAGCTGGATATTGAACAACTTAAAGCCAGCGCAGGAGTACAGGCATGAGTAGCAATGTAAATGCTTTTGGCAAAGTTGCCGTAATGTTTGGCGGTAACTCTGCCGAGCGCGAAGTGTCGCTGCGCTCTGGCACGGCAGTGCTAAAAGCCTTGCAGGATGCCGGGGTAAATGCGTTTGTTTTTGACCCGCAAACACAGTCACTGGCTGAGTTAGCTGCCAGCGCAGCACAGCGGGTGTTTATCGTATTACATGGCCGTGGTGGCGAAGACGGCAGCATGCAGGGCGCGCTGCAGCAGTTGGGCTTACCCTACACCGGCAGTGGTGTACTGGGCTCGGCGCTGGCGATGGATAAAATCCGCTGTAAATGGTTATTTCAGGCGCAGCAATTGCCAACAGCGCCTTTTGCGGTAGTGCATAACAACGACACCGATTTTGCCGGTTTGCTGGCCAGCCTTGGTGGCAAGGTAATGGTAAAGCCAGCCAATGAAGGTTCCAGCATTGGCATGAGTGCCGCCAGCACAGCAGCAGAGCTTGAACAGGCCATTCGCGCCGCGCTGAAATACGACAGCGAAATTTTAGTTGAGCGCTGGATAAACGGCCGCGAGTTTACTGTCGCTCTGTTAAATGGCCAGGTACTACCGGTAGTGGAGATGCGCACACCACGTGCCTTTTACGACTACGAAGCCAAATATCAGGCCAACAGTACTGAATACTTATGCCCGGCGCCATTAAGCGCAGAGCAAACCGCGGCCATGCAAGACACGGCACTTAAAGCCTTTAATGCAGTGGGTGCATCAGGTTGGGGCCGGGTAGACATTATGCTGGACCAAAGCGGCCAGCATTATTTGTTGGAAGTAAACACCGTGCCGGGTATGACAGAAAAATCACTGGTACCTATGGCGGCTAAAGCTGCGGGCCTGAGTTTTCAGCAATTAGTTCTGGCAATACTTAACCAAACCGAAGGAACAAAATAATCATGAACTGGCGCCTGCCTCAACTGCAATTTAAACAACGCCCGGCATTTTATGCCGGAGTGCTGTTTTTTATTGCTGCGGTAGCAGCGCTGGCGTGGGCTGGCACAAAAATAAGCGACTGGATGCAAAGCCAGCAAAGTGCCCCGGTGCGTCAGGTACGGTTGTACGGTGATTTTCATCATATTGATGCCACTGCACTGCACCAGACTTTGCAACAGCAATACGTTGGTAACTTTTTTAGCGTGAACGTGGATCAGGTGCAGCAGTTCCTGTTACAGCAACCCTGGGTATATCAGGTGGCCGTGCGCAAACAATGGCCTGATGCTCTGGTTGTGGTGGTAACAGAACAACGGCCGGTAGCAATCTGGAATCAGCAGCAATTACTTAATACACAGGGCGAGGTGTTTCAGGCGCCCGTAGAACAGCTGAAAACAGCATTGCCAATGCTAACCGGCCCCGAAGGCAGCCAGCAGGATGCACTTGCCATGTTCCGCCATATGCAGGGCTTGCTGGCTCTGCATAAATTTAATGCCGTGGCGCTGGGTTTAACCGAGCGCTTTTCCTGGCAGGTAAGCCTGAGCAATGGCGTTGCACTAAAGCTGGGGCGTGAAGATACCTTAAAACGGCTACAACGCTTTATTGAGTTGTATCCGGTGATCAGTAAACACAAAACCGAAGCCGTAGCTGAAGTCGATTTGCGCTACGACACCGGTATAGCGGTGCGTTACAGCACTGAAGAAAAGAGAAAAGCATGACAAAGTCGTTGGATAGAGATCTGATTGTTGGCCTGGATATTGGCACTGCCCAGATAAAAGCGGTGGTGGGCGAAATTACCGCTGATGATCGCCTGAGCATTGTCGGCGTTGGTACCCATGTTTCCCGCGGTATGGATAAAGGCGGCGTGAACGATTTAAACCTGGTAGTACAGGCGGTACAGCGCGCAATTGATGAAGCCGAGCTGATGGCAGATTGCCGTGTATCGTCAGTGTATTTAGGTATTACCGGCAAACATATTCGCTGCCAGAACGAAAGCGGCATGGTGCCGATTAATGATACAGAAGTAACCGCAGAAGACGTTGCCAATGTGATCCACGCTGCTAAATCAGTGCCCATTTCGGCCGAGCGGCGCATGTTACATGTGCTGCCGCAGGAATTCTCGGTAGATATGCAGGAGGGTATTAAAAGCCCGGTAGGCATGTCTGGTGTACGGATGGAAGCCCGGGCGCACATTATTACCTGCGCCAACGACATGGCAAAAAATATTGAAAAGTGCGTTGAGCGCTGCGGCCTGCAGGTTGATCAGCTTATTTTCACCTCGCTGGCTTCCAGCTTTGCGGTGTTAACCGACGATGAAAAAGAGTTGGGTGTCTGTGTAGTGGATATGGGCGGCGGTACTATTGATATCTCAATTTATACCAATGGTGCACTGCGCCACACCGCAGTGATCCCGGTAGCCGGTAATCAGGTTACCAGCGACATTGCCAAAATTTTCCGCACGCCGTTAAGCCATGCTGAAGATATTAAAGTGCAGTATGCCTGCGCGCTGCGCAGCATGGTAGGTAAAGAAGAAAGCATCGAAGTGCCAAGCGTTGGTGGCAGGCCGGCAAGGTCTATGTCGCGCCATACGCTGGCCGAAGTGGTAGAGCCACGCTATCAGGAATTATTTGAGCTGGTGCTGGAAGAAATTCGCAGCTCTGGCCTGGAAGAGCAAATTGCTGCCGGTGTTGTACTGACCGGAGGTACCGCCAAGATGGAAGGTGCGGTGGAATTTGCCGAAGACATTTTTCAGATGCCGGTACGGGTAGGGCAACCTATGCATGTTACAGGTTTAAAAGAGTACGTACAGGACCCGGCTTATGCCAGCGTGGTAGGGCTGTTGTTGTACGGTAAAGATGCACGCACCCAGCAGAAAAAATCTGTTGATGTGCGCGATTCAGTAAGTAGCTTCGTCAAACGGATCAGCAGCTGGTTCAAAGGCGAATTTTAAGTTAGTAAGCGTAGAAACGGAGAGAGAGCTATGTTTGAGTTAATGGAAAATCACAGCGAAGAAGCTGTTATTAAAGTAATAGGTGTTGGTGGCGGCGGCGGTAACGCAGTTGAGTATATGGTTGCCAGCAATATCGAAGGTGTAGAGTTTGTGGCGGCCAATACCGACGCCCAGGCTCTGCGTAATTCATCAGCCAACATTACGCTGCAGTTAGGCGCTCATGTTACTAAAGGTTTAGGTGCTGGTGCCAACCCGGAAATCGGCCGCCGTTCAGCCGAAGAAGACCGTGAAACCATCAAGAAAACCCTGCAGGGCGCTGATATGATTTTTATCGCAGCCGGTATGGGCGGTGGTACAGGTACGGGTGCGGCACCAATCGTGGCCGAAGTGGCGCGTGAACTGGGTATCTTAACCGTAGCAGTGGTAACCAAACCCTTCCCGTTCGAAGGTAAAAAGCGTACCGCTTATGCAGATGAAGGTATTCTGGAACTGAGCAAACACGTTGATTCTTTGATCACCATTCCAAACGACAAGCTGTTAAAAGTACTGGGTAAAGGCACCAGCTTGCTGGATGCGTTTAAAGCCGCCAACAATGTGCTGCTGGGCGCTGTACAGGGTATTGCTGAATTAATTACCCGACCTGGTCTTATCAACGTTGACTTTGCCGACGTACGTACTGTGATGTCAGAAATGGGCACCGCGATGATGGGCAGCGGCCGCGCTTCCGGCCCGGACCGGGCAGAAGAAGCCGCCGAACAGGCTATCTCCAGCCCATTGCTGGAAGATATTGATTTATCTGGTGCCAAGGGTATTCTGGTTAATATCACTGCCGGCCTGGATATCAGCATCGAAGAGTTTGAAATTGTCGGTAATGCTGTAAAAGCCTTTGCGTCTGAAAATGCTACTGTAGTAGTAGGTGCGGTAATCGACCCTAACATGCAGGATGAGTTGCGTGTAACTGTGGTGGCTACCGGTATAGGTGCAGATCGCCGCCCGGATATCAGCCTGGTGCAAAACCACCGTGCTGAGCCAATGCCTGTGTACGTGCAACACGGTAACACCATGCAAAAACCTGCACCGCAGGCTATGCGTGAAGAGCAGCCTGCTGCTGCCGTGAAAGCACAGCCAGAAAGCAAGGCGAATATCGACATTTTTGATATACCGGCGTTTTTACGCAAACAAGCCGACTAAGGCTGTACTCAGTACAGTTTTAGTTGCAGGCAGGGCCGACAGCAGGGTTAAGCTGCTGTTCAGTGGTATTTGGCATACTTATTACATTATGCTATGCTTCGCCACCATTTTGTGATTGCTTATTATTTGAGCAGGAAGAAATTATGATTAAACAACGTACCATCGACAAAACAGTCAGCTCCATTGGAGTGGGATTGCACAAAGGCGAAAAGGTTACGCTTACTCTCCGACCTGCGCCGGACAACACGGGTATCGTGTTCCGTCGTGTTGATCTCGATCCTGTGGTCGATTTCAAAGTAGCACCTGAATTAGTAGGTGATACGGTGATGTGTACCTGTTTAATTAATGAAAATGGCGTGCGCTTATCTACCACTGAACACCTGATGGCGGCCATTGCCGGGCTGGGGATCGACAACCTGATGGTTGAAGTAGACTCAGCTGAAATTCCTATTATGGATGGCAGTGCCAATCCGTTCGTTTATCTGTTGCTTGAGGCCGGTGTGGCAGAGCAGCGTCAGGCGAAAAAGTTTATCCGTATTAAAAAATCTGTACGGGTTGAAGACGGCGACAAATGGGCCGAATTTAAACCGCACCATGGCTTTAAAATTGATTTTGCCATTGAATTTAACCACCCGGTGATTGCAGAAACCACCCAGCATATGCAAATGGATTTCTCCGCCGCAGGTTTTATTAAAGATATCAGCCGTGCCCGCACTTTTGGCTTTTTGCATGAAGTAGAGTACCTGCGTGCAAATAACCTGGCGTTGGGTGGCAGTTTCGACAACGCCGTAGTACTGGACGAATACCGGGTATTAAACCAGGACGGTCTGCGCTACGAAGACGAATTTATTAAACATAAAATTCTCGATGCCATCGGCGATTTATATATGGCCGGTTACAGCATACTGGGCGAGTTTAAAGCCTTTAAAACCGGCCATGCGCTGAATAACCAGCTACTGTGTGCAGTACTGGCTAATCAGGAAAACTGGGAATTTGTTACCTTTGAAGACAAAGCCCAGATGCCGATATCTTATCTGGCACCCCAACTGGCCTGAATCAGCACTTAAGCTATACACAAAACCCGGTTTAACCGGGTTTTGTTATTCAAGGGGTCAGAACACTTGAAGCTGCGTTTTCTGCCAGTTTCAGTAAAGCGTCTTTTAATGGCCCTTCGCTGTTTTGTGCTACCATGCGCAGCGCCGAGGCTGCGTTGTCAGATAACTGATGGTTGTTTTTCTGCGCTACCGGCAGTTGCAGCCTGCTGATCTGGCCGTTAGGTGAGGCTTCAATCTCAATTCCAGCTAAATCAGGCAAGATTTTTCGGCGAAAATTGTCTAGAATGGCGTCGCGCTGCATTTTTAAACTGGTCAGCCAGGGCGCCGAGGCACATAAAATAACCGCCCGACCGTCACGAATACAGCTGACCTGACAGAAACTAAGTTGCTCCAGCTGTAATACTTCAGCCAGCACCTTGTTCAGTTGTTGCACCAGGCTTACCTGTTGCTGCTGTGATGCCAGAGTGCTGTGCGCCAGCACTTTGCTGATATCCAGAGGCTTTTGTGTATAGCGGGCCATTGCCTTTATGCACCTGCAACAAGTAAAACATCTGTGCAGTGTAACAGCTTCTTCAGATACAGAGAATGTTGTACCTTGAAAGCGTTGGCATGGGGCACCATATCTGGCGTAAGATGCTGAAGCTTTCATACTTTTTACTGGCCGGGCAAAGCGCCGCCGGGGCTGCACTGCAGTTTTAACTTAACATGGTATTTGGATAATGTTTGGAAAACTTTTTACCAAATTATTTGGTAGCCGCAACGACCGCTTCTTAAAAAAACTAGAAAAACAAGTACAGCAGATCAATGCGTTAGAGGCAGAACTTGAAGCCTTGTCCGACGACCAGCTGAAACAAAAAACCGCAGAGTTTAAACAGCAACTGGCCAACGGCAGTACGCTGGACGACATTCTACCGCATGCCTTTGCAACTGTGCGTGAAGCCAGCAAACGGGTATTTGGCATGCGCCACTTTGACGTGCAAATGCTCGGCGGTATTGTGCTGCATCAGGGGAAAATTTCTGAAATGCGCACCGGTGAAGGTAAAACCCTAACCGCAACCTTGCCGGCTTATCTGAACGCGTTAAGCGGTAACGGTGTGCATGTTATTACCGTAAACGACTATCTGGCCCGGCGCGATGCGCAAACCAACGCACCGTTATTTGCTTTCCTTGGTTTAACCGTTGGCGTTAACGTACCTGGTATGGCACAGCCGGAAAAGCATAAAGCTTATGCTGCTGATATTACCTATGGCACTAACAACGAGTTTGGCTTTGATTACCTGCGCGACAATATGGCGTTTTCACCGCAAGACCGCGTGCAGCGTGACCAGGCCTTTGCCATTATCGATGAAGTCGACTCAATCTTAATTGACGAAGCCCGTACTCCGCTGATTATTTCCGGCCCGGCCGAAGACAGCTCAGAGCTGTACAAACAAATTAACCTGCTGGTACCGCAATTAGTTAAGCAGGAAAAAGAAGACGAAGAGGGCGCGCATGGCGATGGCCACTTCACTGTAGATGAAAAAGCGCGTCAGGTTTATTTAACTGAGCAAGGCCAGATTAAAGTAGAAGACATGCTGCGTGAGCAAGGCATGATAGGCGAGCACGACACCCTGTTCTCTGCTGCCAATATCACTTTGCTGCACCATGTATATGCTGCCTTGCGTGCGCATCAGTTATTTAAGCGCGATGTTGATTACGTAGTAAAAGACGGTGACATCGTTATTGTTGATGAGCATACCGGCCGTACAATGGAAGGCCGCCGCTGGTCTGAAGGTTTACACCAGGCAGTAGAAGCCAAAGAAGGCGTAAAAATTCAGAACGAAAACCAGACACTGGCCTCTATTACCTTCCAGAATTATTTCCGTTTATACGACAAACTGTCGGGTATGACCGGCACCGCAGATACTGAAGCCTTTGAATTCCAGCAAATTTATGGCCTGGAAACCATAGTACTGCCAACTAACCGGCCGATGATCCGTAAAGATATGGCCGATCTGGTGTATTTAAATGCTGAAGATAAATACCAGGCCATTATTGAAGACATTACCCAAACCCGCGACAGTGGCCGCCCGGTACTGGTAGGTACGGCGTCAATTGAAAGCTCAGAGTATTTATCCGGCCTGCTTAATAAAGCCAAAATTAAGCACCAGGTGCTAAACGCCAAATTCCACGCCAATGAAGCCCAGATTATTGCTCAGGCCGGGCAGCCGGGCACCGTAACCATTGCTACCAATATGGCCGGTCGTGGTACCGACATTGTGTTGGGTGGCAGTTTACAGGCTGAACTGGCAGCACTTGGCGAAAATGCCAGTGCTGAACAGATTGCCAAAGTAAAAGCCGACTGGCAGGTGCAGCATGATGCTGTGATCAACGCCGGTGGTTTACATATTATTGGTACTGAGCGGCACGAATCGCGCCGTATTGACAACCAGTTACGCGGCCGGTCAGGCCGTCAGGGCGATCCGGGTTCAAGCCGTTTTTATCTGTCGCTGGACGATGCCTTAATGCGTATTTTCGCCTCAGACCGTATGGCAGGCATGATGCGCCGCCTGGGTATGGAAAAAGGCGAAGCGATTGAGCACCCTTGGGTTAGCCGCGCCATTGAAAACGCACAGCGCAAAGTAGAAGCGCGTAACTTTGATATTCGTAAGCAACTGCTTGAGTTTGACGATGTTGCCAACGATCAGCGTAAAGTGGTGTACGAGCAACGCAACGAACTGTTAGACGCTACCGATATCAGCGAAACCATCAGTGCCATCCGTACTGACGTTATTGACGGTGTGATCAGCCAGTATATTCCGCCACAGTCGCTGGACGAAATGTGGGATGTACCGGGTTTAGAGCAACGCCTGAAAGCTGATTTTAACCTTGAGCTGCCTGTGGTGCAGTGGCTGGCAGATGACAAGAAACTGTTTGAAGAAAAACTGCGTGAGCGGATTCAGCAGGAAGTTGAACAGGCCTATAGCCATAAAGAACAAATGGTTGGCCCGCAGGTACTGCGCCAGTTTGAAAAAGCCATTATGCTGCAAAGCCTGGATACACACTGGAAAGAGCATCTGGCAGCAATGGACCATCTGCGTCAGGGCATAAACCTGCGCGGTTATGCGCAGAAAAACCCGAAGCAGGAATACAAGCGCGAAGCCTTTGAACTGTTTTCAACCATGCTGGAAAACCTGAAAATTGACGTTGTAGGCGTATTAAGCCGCGTACAGGTGCGGGCAGCAGAAGATGTAGAAGCGGTAGAAGAACAACGCCGTAAAGCCGATGCAGTGCCACACGATTACCAGCACGCAGAAGCAGAGCATGTTGGCGGCGAGATCCCGGAAGATGCTCCGCGCACCCCGGTATTTCGTGACCAGGATAAAGTAGGCCGTAATGACCCGTGCCCGTGTGGCTCAGGTAAAAAGTACAAACAGTGCCACGGTAAACTGGTATAACGGTTACACAGTAATATAAACACAGAGTCAGCTTAGGCTGGCTCTTTTGTTTGGGTGTCAGGCAGGTGGGTAATAATGCAAACAACAGTGCAAAATAAAGTCGTGCATGTGGCAGTTGGGGTAATAGTGCGCCAGCAGCAAATTTTACTGGCGCTGCGCAGCGGCAAACAGCATCAGGGCGGTAAATGGGAGTTTCCCGGCGGTAAGGTAGAAGCTGGTGAAACTGTGGCACAGGCGCTTAACCGTGAGCTGCAGGAAGAAGTGGCAATAAGTGTTACCCAGAGCAGCCCGTTAATGCAGCTAGAATATGCCTACCCGGAGAAAACCGTATTACTGGATATCTGGCTGGTAACCGGTTTTAGTGGTGAACCACACGGCCGTGAAGGCCAGCCACTGCGCTGGGCTACAGTGGCAGAGCTAACAGAGATTCCGTTTCCGGATGCCAACCAGCCAATCGTCGCGCGTATTCAGCAGTTATTTGCGACACTGGCAGTCAACGATTAGTTAAAATGAACGACTTCTTATTGCCGTTATTCCTTATTCTGCCTTTGCTGTTAGCTGGCTATCAGTGGTACAAGGAAGAGTACCTATTTACCGGCAAGAACTTGTCCTATTGGCAGTATTTTTTATTGAGCTGCTTTTTTTGCTATTCAGTTTATTGTTTGTTCAGTGGTGTAGATTCAATAATACTGCAATTAGTTGATCAGGGTTATAAAGCAGGGCGGGCTTTATCGTTCTCCGGAATGTGGAGCTTCGTAATGCCGGGGCTAATTGCCCCGCTCATTATCTTTCCCAGAGAAACCTTGTTATATCTGTTCAGGCAGCCTACCACTCGTGATATAGAAACTGCTGCGCTCGCCACATTGGGCTGGATATTATTACTTTTTACACTGGGGAGGTATCTGTTAGTAATTTGACGTTGGCCAGATCATTTCTTGTAGTTTGACGCCATCAAAAGGTATATGTAAAGCCTTAACCGACTCAAGGCGCTCTCTGGTATCTAGCGGTAACTTCATGTAATCAAGCTTGATTTCTAACTCGATTAGATGAAAGTTATCTGCTTTTTGTTGTTTTACAAAACGTGAAACTTCTTCGCTCTTCACTGATTCATTTAACTTTTCAAGTAAAATAAGCGTTTCGGTATAGTTTAGCTTTTGCTTCGAAACACACTTCAGAAAAGCCTGCTGCTCTAAGTACGGAATGATAGCCTCTGAATAAGGGATCTGCGTCAGCAGCCTAAGTTCATTGGAGGTTATAGATATATTGTTTGTTCTTTCGTTCATGCAACGCTCTGCAGCTGCTTCATATTCAGCGAGGGCAGTGCGAGTATATGCAACTGCATCGTCGGCATCTACTGCGTTTACACCCCATGACAGGCAGGCAAAAGCAAACAGTAATTTATTCATACCGACACCCTTGATAAATCGCCTTCCAAAATTGTCTTTCTTTTGCTGATAAAGCTGATTTTTGTGTTTGCTTTAATGCAATCAGCTCGATCTGACGACGTTTTATAACACCAAGTCCTTGCACTGATTCAAAGAAAATGTCCCAATTAGTGGAATAAATTGCATAACCAGATTGAGCTGAGTCCGAAGATGCCAGTTTAAAAGCCAGAGTTCCTTCAAGTTGCTGAGCTCCTGAGCCAGAAGCGCCTGTGCGAGTAGCCCCACCAAAGATTGACCATAACTGACCTATCAGAAGAAACTTAGTACCAAGCTTTTCGAGCGCACCAAGACGCTCAATCTCTTGAACGGCTTCAAGGCTGCTTGGGCTAAGCTGAAGATTTACAATAGTTGGACATTTCATATTCAACGTATCCTTGTTTTAAAGTTCAAAGAGTAGCGTAGAATATGGCTATTGTAAATTAAAGGTTTTTTTTGTGTTGCATCTAATGCTTAAAAAATTCATTATCCTGCGCGATAAATTCTTGCTCCAGCTCGGCCAGGTATTCTTCTGACAAAGCGGCGTCTATTGGCGCTTTGTCGGGTATGCGGTGGTTTTCTGCAGCCCAGTCGCCTAAATCAATTAATTTACAGCGCTCAGAACAAAAAGGGCGAAACGGTGAAGCAGCCGACCAGACTACATCTTTATCGCAGGTGGGGCACTTTACATTCATAGCTATCCTCCAAATTCAGGTGCGACAATTGTAGCATTTTCAAGGGGTCAGAACACTTGAACTTCAAGTGTTCTGACCCCTTGAAGATTTTTAATTTTATATTATCCTTTATTTTACAATGGTGGCAGATATGGATTGTTAATGGCAAGAAGCAAAAGGATTTGTCTGGCTGGAGTGCCTCAGCATGTTATTCAGCGCGGTAACAATAAACAAGCATGCTTTTTCTGTGACAAAGACCGGCAATTATATTTGAACAAATTGGCTGAATATTCTGAAACGTACAAAGTTCATATTCATTCTTATGTACTGATGACGAACCATGTACATCTTTTACTCACACCACAACAGGATGGCGCAACCAGTGTGTTTATGCAGGCAGTTGGTCGCTCTTATGTGCGCTACATCAACTCTGCATACGCTCGCACCGGAACCCTGTGGGAGGGGCGCTTCAAGTCTTCGCTGATAGAATGTGATCGCTACTTTCTTGCCGTCAGCCGTTATATTGAGCTAAATCCCGTCAGAGCGGGCTTGGTGCAGCAGGCGCAAGACTATGTTTGGTCGAGTTACTGTGTCAATGCGTTAGGCCATTCATCTGCCATGCTAACGCCTCACCAGGTTTACATTGCTTTAGCAGCACAGCCGGAACAGCGCTGTGCTGCGTATCAAGCGCTGTTTGAGCAAGCAATAACCGGTCCGGAGTTAACCGCAATTAGAAATGCAGTGAATAAGTCTTGGCTGCTTGGCTCAGCAGCGTTTACTGCACAGATCAGCCGCGCGGCAGGAGAGGTGCTGCGCCGGTTGGAGCATGGAGGTAACCGGCGATCCTCGGGATAAAGCTTCAAGTGTTCTGACCCCTTGAAATTTAGGGTTAGCAGCAGGCCAGTTCGAAGCTGATGCTTTGATCGCTGTTGCTGCGCCCGGCTTCGTCACACAGTTGCATAAAGCGGATTGCATAACGGTACTTATTGCCACTTACGGTAGGGTAAACTCCAGCCTCTATTGGGTAGCGAATGCGCAGCAATTCGTGCTGATCAGTATTGCTTTGATAAAAACCGTTATCGGCAACTACGGCAGTAAAGTGGCCCTTTTCCCGGCTAAAACCTAACACAAAGCTGATGGCCTCTAACAGCAAGCCGAATTCATGGCACCAGGCAGCGGCTGTTTGCTGGCGTTGTTCCAGCGGTAAGTTAAACCAATAATGCAGTTGGGGTACGTCAAAAAAACAGGTGCCGCCTGGGATAGAAAAACGCTGGCGTAGTGGCGACAGAAACTTATCTTCTTTTAAGTTACCGACAAATTTACCACTGCGCAGCAGCTCGCTCTGCAAGCGAACCGCTTTTTGTAGCACCGGCTTTAGTTTATCGCCGGATACTGACGGGTGGTTAGCCCAGACGACCAGTGCGCTTTCGCAGCGTTCGCAGTCTTTAATGAGATCGGGCCGGATATCGTTGCGATCGAGCACTTCTATCAGATCAAATAACGCATTAAAGAATGCCGGCTGCTGCCACTCAGGTTCAAGCTCATTGAGGCTGTGCAACTGTGCCAGCAAATGTTCCAGACGCAGATAAGTACGCAGTTTTTCATTAAGCGGATGTTCGTAGATAAGTTCTGTCATGAGTTTGCTGTATCACACCTGTTGTGACAGCAGACTGAAAGCCCCGTTTACAGCCTGGCGGCCAGTTGCAAATAATGCTGATGCAAGGCAGCTACGCGGGGCGTTAAATCAGCAATACTGCTGTCGTTTTTAAGAATATCATCAGCCAGGTTTAACCGCTGTGGCCGCGAAATTTGCGCCGCCATAATGGCTTTTATCTGCTGTTCGTTGGCGTTGTCACGCGCCATAGCCCGTTGTAGCTGCAGGGTTTCGGGCAAATCTATTACCAGCACCCGCTGTACATAGCGGTTAAGCTTATTCTCTAACAGCAAAGGCGCCACTAATAACGCATAAGGCGATGTTAGCGCAGCCAGTTGCGCAAGTAACTCCTGCCGTATAGCCGGGTGTAGCAGTTGCTCTAGCCAGAGTTTATCTGCGCTGTTACTAAATATACGCTGGCGCAAACCGGCACGGTTAAGCTCGCCGTTGCTGTGTAAAATATCTGCGCCAAAATGTGCACTTATTGCTGCCAGGCCCGGTGTGCCGGGCATAACTATTTCACGGGCTACAATGTCGGCGTCAACATATTGCACACCCAGGCTGGCAAACAGCTCTGTTACTGTGCTTTTACCACAACCAATGCCGCCGGTAAGGCCAACAACAAAAGCTGACATTACAGGCCCAAATAGCGTAAATAGATGCCAGTTATCTGCTCGCCCCATAGCAGGGCTATCCAGCCGGCAGCGGCAATATAAGGGCCAAAGGGTATCGGTGTGGCTTTATTTTTACCCTGCACACTTAGCAATATGACCCCTGCTACAGCACCCACACAGGACGACAGCAGAATAATAAGCGGCAACTGTTGCCAACCCAGCAAGGCACCAAATACTGCCAGTAACTTAAAGTCGCCGTAGCCCATGCCTTCTTTGCCGGTAAGCAATTTAAACAGCCAGTATACGCTCCATAAACTGAGGTAACCGGCAGCGGCGCCAACAATAGCCTGCCCCGGATTAACAAAGGCTGAACTACTCAGGCTGAACAACAACGCCAGCCACAGCAGCGGCAGGGTTAGCTGATCAGGCAGCAGCATTTTGTCTAAATCAATAAAGGTAAGGGCAATAAGTACCCAGGTGGTAAAAATAATCACAGCGGCTGCCAAACCAAAACCCAGCTTCCAGGCTACCAGTGCCGACAGTACCGCCGTTAAGGCTTCTACCACCGGGTAGCGTATGCTTATTGGTGTGCTGCAGCTGCGGCATTTGCCTTTTAGCAGCAGCCAGCTAAACAGCGGAATATTATCACGCGGCAATACCGGTGCATTACAAGCCGGGCAGCTTGAGCGCGGTACCGCCAGATTAAACTTCGCCGGTGTGGTGCTTGAGGCAGTATCAGGTGAAAAATAGGCTTTATATTCCTGCTGCCATTCGTTTTCCATCATCTTGGGCAGGCGGTAAATAACCACGTTTAAAAAGCTGCCGATAATCAGGCTTAATATTGCTGTGGCAGCAATAAATAATGCCGGGTACAGGCTGAATAGTTCTGCTAATTGCTGCATCAGATGATTGAACCCATTTGGAAGATTGGTAAATACATGGCAATAATCAGGCCGCCAATGACCACGCCCAGTACGGCCATAATCATCGGCTCCAGCAGTGCGGTTAAGCCATCTACGGCGTCGTCTACTTCCTGCTCGTAAATATTCGCTACCTTTGCCAACATACTGTCTAACGAGCCGGATTCTTCACCAATAGCCACCATTTGCACAACCATTTCGGGGAACTGTTTGGTTTGCTTCATCGCTATATGCATCTGATTACCGGAGGATACTTCTTCACGGATAAATAAAATGGCATTTTTGTACACCTCGTTGCCGGAAGCCCCGGCAGCTGACTCCAGCGCTTCAATTAACGGCACACCGGCAGCAAAAGTGGTAGACAATGTGCGGGCATAACGTGCTACTGCAGCTTTATTTAATATATTGCCGATTACCGGCAGTTTAATAATACGGCCGTCGGCCCAGGTACGAAACATCAGGTTACCGCTATAGGCTTTTTTTACCATAAAAAAAGTGGCTATCAAGCCTGCCAGTACCACCCACCAATAAGCCTGCATCATCTCTGATATACCCAGTACAAACAAGGTAAAGGCGGGTAATTGTGCACCAAAACCGGCAAAAATTTCGGCAAATTGCGGTACTACAAAAATAAGCAGAATAGAGGTAACGATACCAGCGATAACTAAAACGGCTATTGGGTAAAACATAGCCTTTTTAATTTTAGATTTAAGTGCTTCGGCCTTTTCTTTATACATGGCTAAGCGGTCAAAAATAGCATCTAACGCGCCCGAAGCTTCGCCCGATTTCACCAGATCGCAGTATAAATCGTCAAAGTATTTCGGGTGCTCGCGCAGGGTTTCTGATAAGGGCAAACCGGCCTGCACTTTAACCGAAATTTTTTGCATTAAGGTGCGCAGGCTTTTATTGTCGGCACCATTGGCAATTAAGTCTATCGATTGTACTAATGGCACACCGGCGCCAAGCATAGTGGCAATTTGCCGGGTAAAAATAGCAATATCCAGTGGTGTAATACGTTTGCCATCGCCAAATAACGATTTAGGCTTTTTCTTAACACCCGACGGGGTAATGCCCTGTTGGCGCAGCAGCGCTTTTACTTCGGCAATACTGGTGCCTTTTATTTCACCGTCAACTTTTTTACCGCGCCGGTTAACGCCTTTATAGGTAAATGCTTCCAGCTCTTTTATTTTAAATTGTTGTACCTGAGCCATGTTGGTTTCCTGTTGCAGCGCCTTAGCGCTAAAAGTCAAAATCTGCTATCACTTACCATTTATCACTCACAACTAAACACTAAGCATTAACCACTCAGCGCTGGCGCTAGCCTTTCGTCACCCGGTTTATTTCAGCCAGGCTGGTTAAACCGGCGGCGGCTTTAATAAGGCCCGACTGGCGCAGGTTGTTAACTCCTTCTAACTGGGCCTGGTTGGCAATATCCAGCGAGTTACCGCCCTGCATAATAATATCTGCCATTTTGGGGCTTACCGGCATAACTTCATAAATACCCACCCGGCCTTTGTAGCCGTTGGTGCAGTGGTCGCAACCTACCGGCTTAAATATTTTAACGGTTGGCAGTTGCTGTGGTGTAAAACCTTGTTTCAGCAGTTCCTGCTCGGGCAGTATTTCTTGTTGTTTGCACTTGCTGCAAAGGCGCCGGGCCAGACGCTGGGCAATAATTAACGACACTGAACTGGCCACGTTGTAAGACGGCACACCCATATTCAGTAAGCGGGTAAGGGTTTCCGGTGCTGAGTTAGTATGCAGGGTAGACAATACCAGGTGGCCGGTTTGTGCGGCTTTAATGGCAATTTCGGCGGTTTCTAAATCGCGTACTTCGCCTACCATAACTACGTCGGGGTCTTGCCGTAAAAAAGCTTTTAACGCTGAAGCAAAGGTTAAGCCTGCACGTGGGTTAACCTGCACCTGGTTCACGCCGGGCAGGTTAATTTCTACCGGGTCTTCAGCGGTAGAAATATTCGTTTCGCTGGTATTTAAAATAGCCAAACCGGTATACAGCGATACCGTTTTACCGGAGCCTGTCGGGCCGGTTACCAATATCATGCCCTGAGGCTGGGCCAGGGCATCTAAATACAGCTTTTTCTGGTGTTCTTCATAACCCAGTATATCTATGCCCAGCATGGCGCTGTCAGAATCCAGAATACGCATTACCACTTTTTCGCCCCACAAAGTGGGCAGGGTGCTAACGCGAAAATCGACCGACTTTTTTGCCGACAGTTTTAATTTAATGCGGCCGTCCTGTGGTATACGCTTTTCGGCAATATCCAGCCGCGACATAACCTTTAGCCGGGCAGATAACCGGGTAGCCAGTGCCACCGGTGGGTTGGCAACTTCATGCAAAATGCCGTCAATACGAAAGCGGATACGGTAAACTTTTTCGTAGGGTTCAAAATGCAAGTCAGATGCACCTTTGCGTATGGCATCCAGCAGCATTTTATTAATAAAGGCAATTATCGGCTGGTCTTCTTTATCGGGCATGGCACCGGGGCTGTCATCGTCGTCGGTTTCAACGATGCCCATCGAGCCTAAATCCCAGTCACTTTCGGTAAAGTCGCCGCCCAGGCTGCTATCAAATACCTTATCAATTAACTTATGCAGTTTGTCGTATTCAACTACCACTGCCTCGGCATTTAAGCCGGTATTAAATTCAAAATCTTCAATGGTTTGAATATTGGTAGGGTCAACCACAGCCAAAAAAATATTACGGCCACGTTTACCCAGGGGCAGCATATCAGTTTTACGAATGAGTTTTTCGTTGCGCAGATCTTCAGGAATACTGGCAACATCGTAGTGTTCCAGATCCAGGCTAATGGCCTGGCTAATGCTGGCCGCTGCCTGTGCTAATGCTGCGGCGGTAATCAGCTTTTCATTAATCAGTAATTCAGGCAGGTTTTTATACTGGCCGCTTTTGTCGACAACCGCTTTAGTGGCTCGTTCAGCGTTCAGTAGGCCAAGCTGTACCAGGCGCCTGAAAAGTGTTGAGGTAGTGGTAACGGCCATTAAACGAAAACATCCTGATTTTGCTAATAAGATTTTGCTGAATTACTTGATTATGCCACTAAATGCCGGTTATTCAAGTTAAACAGCGGCTAAGGAACGGCTGCAATAAAAGGTGGTTTAATAGCCATAACATCTGGATCTGTCCCCGGCGGTTTAAGTAATCTTTGTGTCTTACTCTTGGCGTTCAAGACAAAAGAAAAAGCCTCCTTTGCGGAGGCTTTCAACTTTCTAGCTGCTAACTACGGAGTTGGAGTTGCTGCAGGTGGTAATCCTGCGCCTTTTTCACATTGCTCGTTGGTAGCTCTTGGTGTTACGCCTGTTATACCATAGGTCAGGCCGCCATCAGCTGTTACAGTTGCTACTAATACACAGCCTTCATTAGTCCAAGTTAACTCTACTTCTGTAGCTTCAACAGGAAGTGCTGGGTCAGAGGCGATTTTAGTTTCTGCAGCGATTTCATTACCTAAGACATCACAATCAATGCCTGTTTGTACGCAAGCTTGTGCTTTGCTAACGTAAGCAGATACGCCTTTCATGGCCTGGCCACCATAAGAGGTAGCTACGTAGCCACGATAAGCTGGCAATGCTACTGCAGCCAGAATACCGATAATAGCTACTACAATCATTAATTCAATTAAGGTAAAACCTTGCTGTGTACGTTTCATATTAGTCATTTTAACTTCTCCTGATTTTTATTTAGCCTGTAAGGCTAGGTGTTATTTTGAGCAATTTATTCAGAGCCGCAAGCTAAATGTAACCAAATTTATCTAAAAGCTGTAACTTATTAAATTTAAATAAATTTAAGTTGTTTCTAATAAAGGTTGTTGCCATATTTATTAGTAGTAAAGTACTATTTTTGCTGCTCTGATAAAGTGATTACGCAGCTATGTCAGCTTTTGCTTATCGCAATTTACTGTGTAACCACCGACAGTATAGTGCATTTATTAAACAGTAAAGGTTACAGCGTTTGGTGAAAATAAAGTGGGGGTGCTCTTGATTGGCCAAAGTTAATGACTACTGTTATGCAGGTTTTTATAAGAGGCTATATTTCAATTTCTGTGTGGTATATGGCAGCAATTAATAGCTGTTCGCCCGCTACCTTTGCTATGAAGTGTTTGCAGCAAGCTGCCGCAGTTTTACTTCATCTTACCCTGACCATAGCGCCATACGGGCTAAAAATTGCTCTCCCCACGGCGATAGCAGCCAGATAACCAACAAGGTATTACCCAGAATAACAAAGCCAAATTCACGCCTGAACGATTGTTTGCTGCGTTTATGTGCCAGTTGTTGCTGGGCAATATAAGCACCGGGCCAGCCGCCAATCAGGCTAAACAGCTGCAGGCTTTCTTCGGTAAGGCGGTTGCCGTGGCGGGCTATGGCGGCTTCTTTATCGGTTTTGTATAGCCAGTAGGTAAATAAGCTGGCCTCAAGGTATAGCAGCGGCAAAATATAAAACAGGCGGCCAAACAGCAAGGCAATAATAACGGCTGTAAGAAAACTGATGCGAAACAGCAGTGCTATCTGGTTGGCGTATTGAATACTAAGGCTGTCAGAATGCACGGCGGCCTTAGGTTGCGCTGCTGATGTGGCTGTTTTGCTTGTAACAAATTGCCAGGGTGCGGCAATGTCGCGGCCTTGTTTATCCTGCTTTACGCTAAATTGCAGTGTGTCACCCATTTGCGGGCGGCCTGCGGTGCCGGCATGATCACGGATATGAAAAAACAGTTTTTGCCGGGTCTGGTTGCATACAATAAAGCCAAAGCCTTTATCGTCGCGCCAGAACACCACTTTACCGGTTAACTGCATCGGGTGTTCCTGTTAGCCTGTACCGTTTTATATGGCCAGCAACGGCAATTGAAGTTTACCCCGTAAGCGCTGCACCATAGGTTAATTGTGTGATGGCAGCTTTGCCGGGCCAGTAGGTTTTTGATAAAGGCAAATGCCAACCCTGTCGATATGGTTACGTAGTAAGGGGTTTTTAATGTCGCTGTATAAATGAATATCCACAGTATTGGCTATATTGCTGTCATCCAGTGTCAGGGCTATGGCCGCAAGTGTATGGCGGCTGATATTTTCACCGAATATCGCCAGATCAATATCACTGCGTGGGGTAAAGTTGCCTTTGGCTCTGGAGCCATAAAGTTTTACCTGGTCGATCTGCGGAAATTGCAGCCAGATCTGTTGCAGCTGTGCTAATACGCTAGCGGATAAACCTGGCTTAGCTGTCATTTGCTTGCTCTGTCAGTAACTGAAAATGCCATTCATCCAGCATAGGCAGGTAGTCGCTTTGTATGCTGGCAATAACAGCCTCGAACTTGCTGAAATCGTAGGTGTGGCTCATCAGGTTGCGGTCGCCAATCATACGTAACCAGGTGTCGGCATCCTGAATATATTTAGCAGCAAATGCCTGGCGTACTACAGCTTTGGGGGAGATCTGGTTTAGCTCCAAACCGTCATATTCCATTTTATCCTTTAACACTTTCCAGGCCAGTTCAAAGGTGTATTCAAAGCGTTGAATAATACCTTCTTTTTCCAGTTGGCTCAGGCTGTTTAGGTCGTTTTCCATTGCTTCGCGCAACAGAAAAAATGCCCGTTGGAAGTTTTTAAACCGTTGCTGCCAGCGAATATCTTGCTCTGTCATGTTAACACCTTATTGAATACTCAGCCGCATGGATAAGTCTATCGCCTGCACATGCTTGGTTAAGGCACCACTGGAAATATAGTCAACGCCGGTGGCTGCAAGTTCAGTTAAACGTTCGCTGGTAATATTGCCTGACACTTCCAGTTTCGCTTTACCAGCGTTCAGGGCTACCGCTTGCACTATATCGGCTGTACTGAAGTTATCCAGCATAATAATGTCGGCTTTGGCATCCAGTGCCTGTTGCAGCTCGTGCAGGTTTTCGGTTTCTACTTCTACCGGTTTGCCGGGGAAATTTTGCCGGGCGCTGGCCACTGCAGCCGCGATAGAGCCTGCAGCGGCTATATGGTTTTCTTTAATTAAAAAGGCATCAAACAAGCCAATACGGTGGTTTTTACCGCCACCGGCCGTTACTGCATATTTTTGCGCAAAGCGCAGGCCGGGCAGGGTTTTACGGGTATCCAGCAGGCGGGTATTGCTGCCTTGCAAAAACTGCACATAGTGCGCTGTGGTAGTAGCAGTACCACTTAACAGTTGTAGAAAGTTAAGCGCGGTACGCTCGCCGGTTAATAATATGCGCGCCGGGCCACTTAAGGTACACAGGGTGGTGTTGGCTGCTACCTTGTCGCCATCTGTAACCTGCCATTGCAGTTTTACGTTGTTACCTAACTGGCGGAATACTTCGTCGGCAAAGGCGGTGCCGCATATTACGCAGTTTTCCCGGGTAATAATGGTGGCGGTGGCCTGCTGGTTTTGCGGTATCAGCGAGGCGGTAATATCGCCTTCGTTAAGGGGTAAAAAGCCTAAATCTTCTGCCAGAGCAGCAGATACCGAGCGGATAATTTCCTGTTGCAGCAGTGTGGAGTAATCAGTTGGCATAGTCGTTGTGTATACAAAAGTTAGTGGTGCTCGTTTATCTGTGTTGGATCAGGGTGAGCTGATTGCCCTGTTGATGGAATTCTAACTGTTTAAGCGCACTCATGCCCAGCAATATCTCGGTACCGCTAAGGTTGGGCACAATGCTGGCCGGAATATTAGTCAGCACTATGTCGCCCAGCTGTAGCTGGTCAATACGGCTGCGATAGGCGGTGGTTAAACCATTGGCAGTGCTTACCTGTATGGCGGCACCAAACGGCATGCCCAGTTTTTCTGCCGTGCTGGCTGCTATGGCAACAGTGGTGGCGCCGGTGTCCAGCATAAAGTCGGTAGGGGTGTTATTAATAAGTGCAGTGCCTACGTAGTGGCCGCTTTTATTACGGATAAGCACAGTGCGTATTTCACCGGTACGGCCCTGTACACTGCTTAGTTGCTGGTTGGGGTTAAGCTGCTTGCTGATGGTGTCCTGAAAAAATACAAACAGCAATACCATTAAAATAAGCCAGGCGATAATAGCAAAGGTCTTACCATATTTGTTTGTGGGTTCAGGCGCTTGCATTAAAAGGCTCCAGCATTGACAATAGCCCCATAGCTTACTGGCACAGACCTGCAAAGGCAAAACTTCTGATGAGCGCTAAACCGCCAGCCATGTTAACCCGCCCAAGCCCGCATTATGATGTGCGCCCCGATGCTGAAAGCATCAGTTTATTGGTTATTCATAATATCAGCCTGCCAGCCGGGCAGTTTGCTGCTGTACCTGAGCAAAGCTATGTTGATGCCTTATTTATGGGTAATTTAGATTGCAGCGCGCATAGTAGTTTTACCGGTTTGCAGGGGCTTAGGGTGTCGGCGCACTGCGTGATCTGGCGTGATGGCCGTATTTTTAATTACGTACCTTTTGCGCAGCGTGCCTGGCATGCCGGTGTTAGCCAGTTTGACGGCCGCGAGCGCTGTAACGATTTTTCTATTGGTATTGAGTTAGAAGGCACAGATAATTTGCCGTATACTGAGCAACAATATCAGAGCCTTATCAGGTTGACCGGTTTTTTAATGCAGCAGTATCCGGCTATTACGCCAGACCGTATTGTTGGCCACTGTGATATTGCGCCGGGGCGTAAAACTGACCCCGGCATTGCATTTGACTGGATGCGCTACCGTAGCGCAATAGTGCAATAAAGAGTACAGGAAAAGAGTGTGCTAAAAAGCGCGATAAAGGAGTTGTTTGTATGACGTTAATCAGTATGTTGCTGGCATTAATTATTGAGCGCCTGGCTGTGCGCAGCAATAAATGGCAAGCCAGCGGCTATTGCCGTGCTTATGTGCGCTTTACGGCTGGCTCAGCATTAAACAGGTTGTCTGCGCATGGCCTGGGGCAATATTTGTGGCTGGCACTGCCAGGTGGCGTGGTTATGCTGGCGTTGTGCCTGCTTGACAGCCATTTAATTAGTTTGGTGGTTAACACTCTGGTATTGCTGGTGGCTATTGGTTGCTGGCATTACCGCCAGTTATACAAGCAGTATTTAAATGCGATGGACAGAGGCGACGAAGAAGCGGCGTTTATTACCATGCAGCAAATACGCACAGATATGGGCAGTACGCGCGAGCAAAGCAGTTATGGCCAGTTACTGATTTGGCTGAATTTTCGTTATTACGCCGCTGTGGTGTTCTGGTTTTTATTGCTGGGTGCTTTTGGTGTAATTACTTATGCTCTGGTGCGGCATTTGCAGGAAGCCGTAGCAGAAGAAGACGCTGCCAACTATGCTGCCTGCCTGGGCGACGACAACAAAGCGGTGCATTATGTAGCGCATTGGGCTAACTGGTTTCCGGCGCGGTTATTTGGTTTAGGTTTTGCGCTGGTGGGGCATTTTTCCCGCGCATCTACCGCCTTGCTGGGGTACTTTCTTGATTTTACCGCCAGCAACGAGCAGGTTGTAGTAGAGGTTGCAACAGCCGCAGAGCCATTACCGGCAGAAAGCTTTAACACGCTGGACGACACCAGTTATATGGTACAGCTTGCTAAGCGCAATATGCTGTTCTTTTTAGCCTTTACCGCTATTTTAACTTTAACCGGCTGGTTAGGGTAACTCCGAATCTCCCCCCTGAGCCCCCTCTTTGCCAAAGAGGGGGTAACAGCAAGCAGACGACAACTCCGATAGCGCAGCCACAAAACCATTTCGCGCAGCGAAGGCGGATGAGCAATTTGTCAGGAACAAATTGCGTCGGCGCAGCCGATCCGCCAGCTTGAAGGCAGGACAGCCGAAAGCCCGTTGTGGCGAGCATAGCGGAGGTTCTTGTCGGAGCCTGCGCTAATATGAGAATCACATTTCGCCTGGTCAGACCAATTCTTCCTGTCTCTTTCCTAGTCGTTGGGTGCTGAGTTATTACTCTAACTATTTTCTGCTTTTGCCTTTGCCGGTAATCTCTGCTTTATTTACTTGCTAAGCAGAAACTGTTACCTTATCGCCACTAAAAATAAATTGGTAATACCAATTTACAAAAAGGTTTGCAGCCCACGGGAAACCACAGCACGGCATGACAGATTTTAAAATTAAACCGGCTAAACTCTCTGATCGCATTGTCGAGCAACTGGAAAACATGTTGCTGGAGGGCAGTTTTGCACCGGGACAAAAGCTGCCGCCCGAGCGTGATTTAGCCCAAATGTTTGCCGTATCGCGCCCGTCATTGCGCGAGGCCATTCAGAAGCTGGAAGCCAAAGGCCTGCTTAGCCGCCGACAGGGTGGTGGCACCTATGTGTGCGACAATATGACCGCTGGCCTTACTGATCCTTTATTTGAATTAATAGCACGCCATCCTGAATCGCAGTTTGATTTACTGGAGTTTCGCCACGCGCTGGAAGGTATATGTGCTTATTACGCCGCATTGCGTGGCACAACGGCCGATTTTGACCAGATTAAGCGCCACTATGATGCTATTTGTGATGCGCAGCAGTTAACTGATCTGGAGGCCGAAGCCAAAGCGGTAGGCAGTTTTTATTTAGCAGTGGCCGAGGCGTCACATAATGTGGTTTTACTGCATTTAGTGCGCGGCTTAACGCCACTGGTGGAGCAGAATATCCGGGTTAACCTGGAAACCCTGCAGCAGAAGGAAGGCATAGTCGGCCAGCTGAATTCGCACCGGCAACGGCTGATGCAAGCGGTCATAAATGGTGAGCCGGAGAAGGCGCGCCAGGCCAGTAATGGCCATCTGGCCTTTATCGAAGAAGCTTTACTGGATGTAGGTAAAGAGCGCTCACGTATTGAACGCTCGTTACGGCGCACCCAACAAGGCTGATCATTATTTTTAACGCAGCTGTGCATTTAAAACACAGGCGTGCATAACCAAAGGAAACCTCGATATGTCTGAAGTCAGTAAAGTTGACATCGACGCTCTGGAAACCAAAGAGTGGCTTGAAGCGCTGGAATCGGTTGTTCGCACTGAAGGGGTAGAGCGCGCGCAGTTCCTGCTGGAGCAGGTACTGGAGCAAGCCCGGTTAGAAGGCGTTGCTATGCCTACCGGTGTTACTACCAACTACATTAACACCATTCCACCGCAACAAGAGCCGGCCTATCCTGGCGATGTTAATCTGGAACGACGTATCCGCTCGGTGATCCGCTGGAATGCCATTATGATTGTACTGCGCGGCTCAAAAAAAGAGCTGGATTTAGGCGGCCACATGGCGTCTTACCAGTCTTCTGCGGCGTTTTATGAAACCTGTTTTAACCATTTCTTCCGCGCACCCAATGAAAAAGACGGCGGCGATTTAGTGTATTATCAGGGCCATATTTCACCGGGTATTTATGCCCGCGCTTTTGTTGAAGGCCGCTTAACAGCAGAGCAACTGGACAGCTTCCGCCAGGAAGTAGATGGCAAAGGCTTATCCAGCTACCCGCACCCGAAATTAATGCCGGAGTTTTGGCAGTTCCCTACCGTGTCTATGGGTTTAGGCCCTATTGCTTCTATTTATCAGGCGCGGTTTTTAAAGTATTTACACGGCCGTGGTTTAAAAGATACCAGCGCCCAGCGCGTTTATGCCTTTTTAGGCGATGGCGAGATGGACGAGCCGGAATCACGCGGTGCTATCAGCTTTGCTGCCCGTGAAAAACTGGGCAACCTGTGTTACTTAATTAACTGCAACCTGCAGCGCTTAGACGGCCCGGTAATGGGTAACGGTAAGATTATCCAGGAACTGGAAGGCTTATTCCGTGGCGCAGGCTGGAACGTAATTAAAGTAGTATGGGGCCGTGGCTGGGACAAACTGCTGGCCAAAGACACCACCGGTAAGCTGTTACAGCTGATGAACGAAACCATCGACGGTGATTACCAGACATACAAAGCTAACGACGGCGCCTATGTGCGCAAGCACTTCTTCGGCCGTTACCCGGAAACCGCTGCACTGGTTGCCGATATGACCGACGAAGAAATTTTCGATTTAAAACGCGGCGGCCATGAACCATCCAAGCTGTTTGCTGCCTTTAAAGCGGCGCAGGAATGTACCGACAAACCTACTGTTATCTTAGCCAAAACCGTAAAAGGTTACGGTATGGGCGAAGCGGCAGAAGGCAAGAACATTGCCCACCAGGTGAAGAAAATGGACATGACGCATGTGCTGCAACTGCGCAAGCGTTTAGGCCTGGAAGACTATATTACCGAAGAGCAGGTAGCCGATTTACCGTACATTAAGCTGCCGGAAGGCTCGCCAGAGCTGGAATATATGCACGCACGGCGCAAAGCGCTGCACGGTTATACGCCGGTGCGGCTGCCTAACTTTACCAAGCCATTAACGCTGCCGGAATTAAGCGCCTTTGACGGTTTGTTAGAAGAGCAAAAACGCGAAATTTCTACCACTATGGCCTATGTGCGGGCGTTGAATATTCTGCTGAAAGACGAGCATATCGGTAAGCAAATTGTGCCGATTATTGCCGACGAAGCCCGTACTTTTGGTATGGAAGGTTTATTCCGCCAAATTGGTATTTATAACCCTGGTGGCCAGAACTACACGCCGGAAGACCGCTCAGTAGTAAGCTACTACAAAGAAGATACCGGCGGCCAGGTATTGCAGGAAGGTATTAACGAGCTGGGCGCGATGTCGTCCTGGGTAGCGGCGGCAACATCGTACAGTACCAACGACTTACCGATGATCCCGTTTTACATTTACTACTCTATGTTTGGTTTCCAGCGCGTGGGCGATATGGCCTGGCTGGCCGGAGATCAACAAGCGCGTGGTTTCCTGTTAGGTGCTACAGCAGGCCGTACTACGCTTAACGGCGAAGGTTTACAGCACGAAGATGGCCACAGCCATATTCTGGCCGGCACAGTACCAAACTGTATTTCGTATGACCCAACCTATGCCTTCGAGCTGGCGGTTATTCTGCAGGACGGTATCCGCCGCATGTACGGTAAAGATCAGGAAAACATTTATTACTATATCACCGTAATGAATGAAAACTACCATCACCCGGCTATGCCAAAAGGCGCTGAAGATGGTATCCGCCGTGGTATTTACAAGCTGGAAAGCTTAAACGGCGATCGCGGCAAGGTACAGCTGATGGGCTCAGGCACTATCTTAAATGAAGTGCGTAAAGCGGCAGAAATTTTAAGCAAGGATTACGGCGTAGCGTCTGACGTGTACTCAGTAACCTCGTTTAACGAACTGGCGCGTGACGGCCAGGACGCCGAGCGCTTTAATATGCTAAACCCGGATGCCAAGGCTAAAACGCCGTACATTGCTACCGTGATGAACAAAGCGCCAGCCATTGCTGCTACCGACTACATGAAAAACTACGCCGATCAAGTACGTGCCTTTATTCCGGCCGTGTCTTACAAGGTGCTGGGCACCGACGGTTTTGGCCGTTCTGACAGCCGTGAAAACCTGCGCCGCCACTTTGAAGTGAACGCTGGTTATATCGTAGTGGCCGCACTGAGCGAGCTGGTGAAGCAGGGCGAGTTGAAGAAAACCGTAGTGACAGATGCGATTAAGAAATTCGGCATCGACAGCGGCAAAACCAACCCGCTGTACGCATAAGAGGATTACACATGACTATTGAAATTCATGTACCGGATATTGGTGCTGATGAAGTTGAAGTAACCGAAATTCTGGTAAAGGTTGGCGACAAAGTGGCTGCCGACCAATCGCTGCTAAGCGTTGAAGGCGACAAAGCTTCTATGGAAGTACCGGCCAATGACGCCGGTGTAGTAAAAGAAATTAAAGTAAAAGTAGGCGACAAGGTAAAAACCGGCAGCCTGATTATGACCTTTGAAGGTGAAGGCGCTGCCAAAGTAGACGCCGCACCGGCAAAGGAAGAAGCCAAAGCTGACAGCAAAGCCGAGACGAAAACCGAAGCCAAAACTGAAAGCAAAACCGCCAGCGTACAAGATGTAAAAGTACCGGATATTGGCGGTGACGCCGTTGAAGTTACTGAAATTATGGTAAAAGTTGGCGACACGGTAAGCGAAGATCAGTCTTTGCTTAGCGTTGAAGGCGACAAAGCCAGTATGGAAGTACCAGCGCCTTTTGCCGGTAAGGTTAAAGAAATTAAAATCAGTGTGGGCGATAAGGTGTCTACCGGAAGCCTGATAATGGTGTTTGAAACCACAGGTTCAGCCGATACGGCACCCGCTGCAACTGAAGCGCCAAAAGCTGAAACTAAAGCGGAAACGAAAACCGAAGCTGCGCCAGCTAAAGCTAAAGCCGCACCGGCACCTGCGTCAAACGACGGCTTTGTTGAAAACAGTGCTTATGCCCATGCTTCGCCAGTTATCCGCCGTTTAGCGCGTGAGTTTGGCATTAACCTGGCCAAAGTTAACGGCACCGGCCGTAAAGGCCGCGTGGTTAAAGAAGACGTGCAAAACTATGTGAAGCAACTGGTTAAGCAGGTTGAAAGCGGTGCAGCTGCAGGCTCTGGTGCGGGTAACAGCATGGGCTTTGACTTAATCGCCTGGCCAAAAGTTGATTTTGCTAAGTTCGGCGAAGTTGAAAGCAAGCCATTATCGCGCATTCAGAAGTTATCCGGCAACAATTTACACCGTAATTGGGTGCGTATTCCGCATGTTACCCAGTTCGACGAAGCCGATATCACCGGCCTGGAAGACTTCCGTAAAGAGCAAAATACACTGGCCGAGAAGAAAAAGCTTGGCGTTAAGTACACCCCGCTGGTGTTTATTATGAAAGCGGTGGCGAAGGCGCTGGAAGAATTCCCAACCTTTAACAGCTCATTGTCAGAAGATGGCGCAAGCTTAATTCTGAAAAAGTACGTGCACTTAGGTATAGCAGTAGACACGCCAAACGGCCTGGTTGTACCGGTAGTAAAAGACGTAAACAAAAAAGGCATTATCGAGCTGTCACGCGAGTTGCAGGACATTTCGGTAAAAGCGCGCGAAGGTAAGTTAACTGCTGCCGATATGCAGGGCGGCTGCTTTACCATATCCAGCTTAGGTGGCATTGGCGGTACGGCGTTTACGCCTATTGTAAATGCGCCGGAAGTAGCCATATTAGGTGTGTCGAAATCAGACATTAAACCGAAATGGAACGGTAAAGAGTTTGAACCCAAGCTGATGCTGCCGCTAAGTGTATCTTACGATCACCGCGTTATCGACGGCGCACTGGCAGCACGCTTTACCGCGACGCTGGCCAGCTATCTGGCCGATATTCGCCAGATCATTATGTAACAGCTAAGAGCGAATTTTGTGTCCCGTGCTGAAAAGTTACGGGACATCGCTCAGGCAGGATGTTAAAATTCTGCCACTTTTTTCGCCTGATAGCCGTACCCTACAAAGTGACGCTGTCAGAACACCGACTCAATGAAAAGGTAATACGATGAGCAACGATATCAAAACTCAGGTAGTAGTTGTGGGCGCAGGCCCTGGCGGTTATTCTGCAGCCTTCCGTGCGGCAGACTTAGGCTTAGAAGTTACACTGGTTGAAGCGCGCAGCACTTTAGGTGGCGTGTGTTTAAACGTAGGTTGTATTCCGTCTAAGGCCTTATTACACGTTGCTAAGGTTATTGACGATGCCCGCGATATGGCATCACACGGCGTTACTTTTGGTGAGCCGAAAATTGATTTAGACAAAATCCGTAGCTGGAAAGACAAAGTAGTAGGCCAGCTGACTAACGGCCTGGCCGGTATGTCGAAAATGCGTAAAGTTAAGGTAGTTACCGGTTACGGTAAATTTACCGGCGCGAACACCTTACAGGTTGGCGACACCAAAATTACCTTTGAACACGCCATTATTGCGGCAGGTTCAGAGCCGGTATCACTGCCGTTTATTCCAAAAGATGACGACCGTATTATCGATTCTACCGGCGCACTGGAATTAAAAGACATTCCTGGCGAAATGCTGGTATTAGGCGGCGGTATTATCGGCTTGGAAATGGGCACCGTATACCGCGCACTGGGTTCTAAAGTATCAGTAGTAGAATTTGCTGATCAGTTAGTACCAGCAGCTGACGCTGACATCGTAAAAGCCTACACCAAGTACAACAAAGACAACTACAACATTATGTTGTCTACTAAAGTTGTTGGCGTAGAAGCGAAAAAAGACGGCCTGTATGTTACTTTCGAAGGCAAAAACGCACCGGAGAAAGCGGTACGTTACGACAAAATTCTGGTTGCAGTTGGCCGTAAGCCAAATGGCGCGTTGTTAGATGCTGCTAAAGCCGGTGTTAACGTAGACGAGCGCGGCTTTATCAATGTAGATAAGCAACTGCGTACCAACGTTGGCCATATCTATGCTATCGGTGATGTTATCGGCCAGCCAATGTTAGCGCACAAAGCAGTACACGAAGGCCACGTAGCGGCTGAAGTAATTGCCGGCCAGAAGCACTACTTCGACCCACGCTGCATTCCGTCAGTAGCTTATACCGACCCGGAAATGGCCTGGACAGGCATTACCGAGAAAGAAGCTAAAGAGCAGGGCTTAAAAATTGAAACCGCTACCTTCCCATGGGCAGCGTCAGGCCGTGCTATCGCTTCAGCCCGTACTGAAGGTTTCACCAAGCTGATTTTCGACAAAGAAACGCACCGTATTCTGGGTGGCGCTATTGTTGGTATCAACGCCGGTGAAATGCTGGGTGAAATCTGCTTAGCAGTAGAAATGGGTGCCGACGCAGAAGATATCGCGTTAACCATCCACGCTCACCCAACACTGAACGAGTCTATCGGCTTAGCCGCCGAGATATACGAAGGCTCAATCACCGATTTACCAAACCCGAAAGCGAAGAAGAAGTAATTTTTCTGAGTTGAGTGTTTAAGATAAAGAGGCCGCGAATGCGGCCTTTGTTATTCTGCTTATTATGCTAAAGCTATTTATTCAATAATTGCTTTATTGGTCTTTCATATAAGAAATTAATGTGTTGCTGCACGTCTCTGTCTTGGGTAACTTTTCGTAAGTAACGCATAACTTTAGCCGTAAATTTATTTTTCATATCTAAGTTTCTAGTTTCATGAGCTATGCCAAGCGCTATTGACATTGGGAGCGCTTCTTTATATTTCTCAATAAGGTGTTCAAATAAATTTTCGATACTCGGAGAGACTAGTGACGTTTGTAGAAAGAACAGAGCGTACATTTTATGAATGTCTTCTAAGTCATTATTTTCGTCAATAAGAACCATTGCCTCTTCAATGGCATCTGTAAAAAATTCGTAGCCATATGAATCCGCCATGACGTATCTAAGTAGCGATAATAACTTCATTTCTGAAAAACTCGAGAAAATAGAAGTCTTACCGGTTTTAACAATATCTGAAAAATAAACTCCAGCCTCAGAAAATGTTTGTGCGAGTGCGCTAGTTATGACTTTATATTCAGTGCTATATCCAGCCAAAAGAATATTGCCCATATTTATCATTTTTAGAACTTTGCTTTTTTCTTCAGATGGTGCAGAAAGGGCGAAATCTCTTAAAACCCCAGGGCAGTCTTTTTGTAAACCTGTCCAAAAAAAGCTAACCGCTAACCAGTTTGCTTCAAAGCATTTATCCGATATTTCAAAGCTATCGCTGCTTAAAAGATATTTTGCATAAAAGAACTCTATGAAGGTTCTATGCCTAAATCCGAATGTGGAATTGGTATCATCGGAGTAAAATATTTCAGAACGTTCACACACGTGGTCGAAAAGACTATTGTGATCCACTCCCATTTTTCGTTTACTTAAGTATTCTTTAAAGAAGTTTCTTGCTTCATCTTTAGATATAACTAATAAATCGTTCTCAAAAAAATATTTTGCAATGTTTTTTGTAATTGCTTCTGTAGCGTCAAAATCTTTTTCTTTAGCTAGTTCTTTCTCTATATCCCATCTTCCAAGTGCGATTTCTGTATACTTTGAATATAATTCGGTTAGGTTTGATGGGATTTCTTGGTTGTTTTCATTTAGTAATTTGGCTAGTAGGATAGCTGCAATTGGTGTTTTAGGCAGGGACTTGAAAAGGCTTGATTTTTTTAAGTCTTCAATTATTCTGTTCTTCGTGTTGAGTTGCTGGCATGCCATATTTATGATGCCGATTATTTGCTTCATCGATAAAGGCGCGATTTGGTAGTTTCTCACCGAAGTTGGTAACTTTGTTCTAAATAATGTCTTATCGTTTGAGCGGCATGTAAGAATTAGTTTTACGCTTTTCATTGGAGAAGCTTCGGCTACAATTTTATTTATAATGCCGATTCTTTCGTCGAGTTCATGGTTAGACTCATCAATTCCATCAATCATTACGATGTACTTTATATCATCACTTTTGTCAGAATGAATTTCGTCAGCGATTAGCTTCTCCAATGAAAAACCGTATTTTTTCTCGAGATCTTTGAATTGGATGTATATAGGGAGTTGGCGTTTTTCTTGAAATCTAGTGGAGTCTAACAACTTAATGGCTGTTGAGCGCAGTAAACTTGACTTACCAGAGCCAATCGCTCCTTCAATTAAGGATACTCCTCCCTTTTCTATCAAAGTATCAATTTGAACGTTCTGTGCTTTTATTATCCTTGTGTCGTTCTGGGTATATTTTCTATTACTTTGGAAAATCAGTTCATGATTAATATTTACGTTATCTAGGCCGTTAAGCCACAACTTTGTACTTGCTTGTAGTTGTTCAAGCGAGTTTCTTGTTCTTTGCATGTATTGATTGATAGGGATAGATATGCCTTCAAAATACTCAGGCAAATAAGCCACCATCATCTTTGTTATATCTTCAGGCCCTATAAATTTTATTTTGTGATTATTAAATTTTTGGGAGAAATAGTCTTGTGCATTTTGAGTTACCCCAGCTGACGAAACGACCCAAACTTCATTGACAAGAATTTCCTTTTTACCATTAATGCTCCTTTTCATTGTTATGCATTGGTCAATTTGCATTTGAACATCTGTTGAATTGCTACTTATTTTTCCAACTTTAACAACAACACCAACATATTCTTCCTGAAGCCAGACTGGGTCTTGCTTGGTTAGCACAAAATCTGCTCCAGCTTCTCTATTACCTTGCTTGTATTCACATTTAATTATTGTTGGTAATTTGGGGAAAAGAGCTGATAGAAGTGGATGCAATTCCTTTACTTCGTTGGTAATTCGTTTTACCTGCTCAAGTGTGCGTTTTTCTAGCAAAATTAACTCCTTTTTGAGCTTCCGATTTATCTGAATATGTTGGTAAGAATTTGTATTTTAAACACTATAAGAAGTTACTAACGTCTTTATCTGATTGTCATTAGATTCTCTGAACAATTAGGTTTGGTCAAGTGTCTGCATGCTTTTTGCGCAGCGTGCAGTTTAAGGTACTGTTTGTATTGTTAATTTGCAAACTCTGTTATTCGCAACATCAATACCTCGAGGCAGTATAATATGCGCTGGGGTTAGAGGCAGACGATGCTAGAAATCAATGGGGTCAAAATCGAATCGATAGGGTCAGTGTCATTGATATTCCTAAAGCCGCTGAAAACAGTACACTAAGGTATAAGCAACTTGCCGCTTAGTCCCTCTCTTGCTAGCATCTACATTCCATAAATCAGGGACGTGTTATGCGCTGGATGCGTTTTACTTTACCGTTGTTACTGCTTATCTCCCCGCTGGCCTTTGGCCAAAAGCAATATACCGAGGGTGCGTGTTTATTGCTGCAGCACCAGATGGTGCAATTCTCCAATCAGCCGAATAGCCATAACTACCAAAGCGCTAAGCGTGCATTTGATAACCACTGTCAAAACCCGATACCGGCACCGGTAAAAGATGTGGTGCTGACTAATGTTCCAGCCAAACCCGTTACGATTGGCAGCGTTAAAAATACGGTATCCACCAAGCCGGTTAATGCAGCAGTTTGGTTGTCAGTAAAATATGCGCAAGTTATCTGCACATAAAATTTGCGCTATACTGCAGCTTATTAACTAACAGCGGAGCTTGAGTATGAACAATGCTACAAAAGCAGCTTGTAATACTTCGGTGGATGCAGCTTTATTGGCCGAGGCTAAGTCACTCAATATCAGCCCATCTGTGGTGTTAGAGCAGGCTTTACGTAAAGCGGTTAGCCAGGCTAAAGCTGAGTTGTGGCAGGCAGAAAATGCCGATGCGATAGCCGCCTATAACCAGCAAGTTGCTGAGCACGGTACTTTTGCTGAGCGGCTCGGCCAGATATAGTGCTTCCAAATACCGCCAGCACATCAAAGCAGGCCTTGATCTGCTGATTGATGGCTTTTGAGACAGCTATGTTTTACTCATACTGCTGGCATTCAAATACCAGCTGGCTCGTGGGATAGGGTTCAGCTTTATCGCCATAATGCAGCAGTTCTAATCCACCCTCATGATCAGGCCTGGAAAGTTAAAGTTTGGTTCTTAAATAGGGGTAAGTCCGTTTGCACCCTAAGAGGTTACTCACTAACTATTTAAGCGTCGTTACTACGTTTATCACGTTTAAGCCGGCGTTTTTCTTTAATGTCGTGTTGCGGCTTCTTTTTGGTATTTTGCTTACTCATAAAAATATTCCTGAACAATAACCAGCTAGTGTTGTAGTCGCAGCGGGCTACAATCTTGGCTGGTAGATCAATATTGTGCAAAACCGTGCTGCGAGCCTAAATGCTTCAAATGGAATTCTCCTTCATATACAGGTTAGAGTTACGTATTACCTGGCGTGTTAGTCGCCGAGGATATCTGTAATTAGAAAATGAATATTGATACCTGGAATGTTCAGCTTAACCTGCTCACCAATACCTTTACCCAGCATGGCCAGGCCGAGCGGCGAGAGCTCTGCTAGTTCACCTTTGCTTAGATCAGGGTTAGCGCTGGCGACTAATTTTAACCAGCAGCGTAGTTCATCATGCATTGATACCAGTTGTACTGTGCAGCCAGCGGATACGTACAAAAATGGCATATTGCCTCCAATCTGTGCTTAAAGAAGGTATAGCAGTGAAATATTTAGAGTTTTAAGGTGTTACAACCGGGTGCAACAAAGTGCGCCCGGTTTAAAGCTGGAAGGCGAGAGGGAAGTTCTGTATGAGGTTTATTACGCTAAACAAAGTTAATGTCTCATGTAAAAAGTACCGGGTACCAATGGCGACAACCATAGCCATTTGGCAAAATTAAAGCAACCGCTGTTTACACTGTTCTTGCTTCACTAAGCGCAGCACCCGAGCTTATTCAGTATCAGCGTTATTCACTAAAGCAAAAATGCTATATCAACAGAATTCAGCCCTAATGCAAAGCGGCAAAATGCCCCGGCTACTTTGCTGCTGTGGCATACTGCCAGCATAGAAAATAGTGCAGGAGGCAGCCTTGCCGATAACGAACATCACCGATCTTAGTGCCTTGTTGCAGCAAATGTTAGCGCAGAGCCGGCCATTATACAGCAGTGGCAAAGTAGCCGATTATATTCCGGCGCTGGCGCAGGTAGCGCCGCAACAGGCTGCAGTGGCCGTGGCCACGCTGGATGGCCGGCTGCACAGTGCCGGTGCGGCACAACAAAGCTTTTCGTTGCAAAGCATTTCGAAAATCTTTGGCCTGGTAATGGCGATGAACCGGCTGGGCGATGAGCTGTGGCAACGGGTAAATATGGAGCCGTCCGGTCAGCCGTTTAATTCTATCGTGCAGTTAGAATGGGAGCAGGGTATTCCCCGCAACCCGATGATTAATGCCGGTGCGATTGTGGTGGCAGATGTGTTGGTTAGCCATTACTCGGCCAGCAAAAGTGCATTTTTAACCTTTTTACGCCGTTTAGCCGGGGAAGAAGCCATTTATGCCGACCAGCAGGTGTATTTGTCTGAACTGGAACACGGCAACCGCAACGCAGCTATGGCGTATCTGATGAAAAGTTTCGGTAATATTGAAGCAGATGTGCCGCAAGTGCTGGAACACTATTTTTACCAATGCGCCACTGCAATCAGCTGCGAGCAACTGGCGCGCTCGTTATTGTTTTTAGCTAACCGCGGTGTACAGCCGCAAAGCAACGAGCAAATTTGCAGCCGACGCGATGCACACCGCGTAAACGCTATTTTATCTACCAGCGGCATGTATGATCAGTCTGGTGAGTTTGCCTTTAAAGTCGGCTTACCAGCTAAAAGCGGTGTAGGCGGCGCCATTGTGGCGATAGTGCCGCAATTTGGTGTGATAACCGCCTGGAGCCCACCACTTAACAGCTATGGTAACTCGGTGGTGGCGATGCAGTTAATTCAACAGCTGGCCGACGAGCTGGGGCTGTCGTTGTTTTAATGTAGCCGGGCCATATCTTCGATGCTCGATGCACTGCCGACCGGTAGCCACTATCGGTAATTAATCTTGACGTAAGCAGCTGGTTACTGCATAACATAGCGCAAATGTTGGCGCTTACATGCGGGGCTTTTGGGTTAATACAAATAACCTCAGCTTACTTAAACCGCACTTGCTGCAAGTGCGGGTTAGCTATCATCACTTCAAGCAGCGCAATATCATCCAGCACTACCAGCTGTTCGCTATTGTTGTGCTTAATGACCAGACACTCCTGCCGCTGGTGGTTATAGCGGGTGGTTTCGGCTGTGCCGCTAAGCACTACGCCCGAGCTTAGTGTCAACTGTAGCGGGTAATGGTACAGGCAGACAATTTCAATATAATCATGCAAGTCGCACTTAAGCATAACGCCTCCCGGGCTGTTAGTATTTGGGTTCATTACCGGTTAAGCCCACACTACATATACTGCGTAATTTTTTATTATGGAAGAGCTATGTTTTACAGCCGCAGTATTTGCTTTGGTATAACCCTGCTACTTACAACAACATCTTTACAGGCCAGTAATGGCTGGCATGGCCCTGAGCCGTTCCGGCTGGAGCGGTTAGATAGCCGTCAGTTTGATTACAATATAGAAAGTTTTCTGCAGCGCCTGAGTTTTACTGAACAACCAATACAAACTGCCAGCCCTTTGTGGCAGCAAAATGGCTGGTATGGCACAGGGGGCAGCAGCAGAGGCAAAGAGTTCTATGTGCATTCGCTGATGCAGCAAAAACTGAGTTTTGATGCGCCGGTGTTTGCCGGTTTCAGGCATAAACGCTCTGAAGATCTCGACGGCCGTTATGACAGAACCTTGTTTGGCGTAGGTTATCAGGCTGAACAGCAATGGGAGCTGGGCGTATGGGGCGATATCAGTGGCGCCAAAGAAGAAATGGACCTGCAGTTTGAAGCCCACCGTGCTTATGCTGACGGCAGTTATGCCACTGCTGCCGTAGTGCTGGCTGATGTATTTTATAACAGTAAAACTTACAGCGATAACCGTTATGAGCAGAACCCGGTAACGCTTTATCTTGCTGGGGCTAAAATGTTAGGCCGGCAGCAGTTGGCTGGTTTTGTTAATCTTAATTTGACGACACGCTATGCAGATGAGCAGGCCCGGCAATTATTTACCGATAAACAATACTCTGCCGGTGTGAACTGGCAGCGTGAGTTGTTACACGGTGCCCGTGTGCTGGTGCAGGCTCAGGGGTTATATGGCCGGCGCAGCGCCGCTGCTTTGTTATCTGAACCCCAGGCGGCAGACTGGTTGCTGGTAAGGCGGTTTCAGCAACTTAATGCCGAATGGCAGCAAGCGCCAGCTGCAGATTCGTTTAATTTTGGCTTACAGGCAAACCGTTTAACTGAACAGGACAGCCGGGCCAGCTTGCAGGGAGCCGCGGCTGAATACCGGCGCGAAGCTTTTGCCTATGTCAGTACTGAGCGGCCAATCAGTGAGAACTGGCTATGGCGCCCTACGGTATATACCGGCTATGCCAACGTGACGAGTGAATTACGCCAGCACAGTGATGAGCCGCTTAAAGATAATGGTTGGCTGGCAAAAGTAAGCCCAAATGTTATATGGCAGCTAAGTGAGGCAACCGGCGCTTATCTGACAATTAACCCTACTGTTAAACTGCATAATTTACAGTTTGGCGGGGGTAATGTGCAGGTGTTTGTGCCCTTTTAAGTTTGGGGATGGCACCGGCTAATGGCTAACGCGGCAGGATACGTAGCTCCAGTTCCTGATAGTACAGCCGGGTTAAACCTTCAAAGCCCGAGTCAGTGCCGATAAATACCCAGATGGTGCCATCGGCGTTGCTGGTAAACTGCAGTGGTGTATTGCCGCTACCGCTAACCGTTTTGCTGGCAAACTGCTGACCATCGCAGTTTATGCCTGAGGCAGCAATATTGCCGATAACACGGGCCTGGCTGCCATCCTGGCTTTGGTTGCCTTTATCGGTATTTAAATAGTAACCGGCTTGTTTTGGCTCTGTGGTGGCGTAACCAAACTTTAAGTACACCGCCTCGCCCGGTGCGCCGCCTATACCAACACAGTCTGCGCCGGCATTGGTTAAAAAGCGTACCGAAGCAGACAGTTGATAGCGGGTGGATGGCTGTAACCCGGTGATTTGTTTTTTAATGTACATAAACAAATCGTCACTGCGGTTCATGCCTGCCAGGTAAAAGCCTTTACCGGAGAAGCCTGTTGGCAGGTTTCGTATACCGCTTTCAAGCTGATAAATATCGGCGTTGTCGCTGGGGTAATCAGAAAAGCCAGCTTGCCATTGTTGGTTACCATGGCGAAAGTCGTAGTAATGTTCCGGCAGGGTACCGTACTCAATGTCGCAACCGATCAGTAGCAATACGCTGCCGGCCAGCAGGGGGAGGGCGCTAATTTTCATCATGCTATTCCTCAGCAGTGGTTTAGCCAAGATGTTAGCCTGCGTATAGCGTATTAATTGTAACTGATTGCAACCAAATTGAAGCTAAGTGTGAAGTTTTATAACTTTCATATAATACAGCAGGTTAGCTGTGCTAAAGCTTAACGTTATAGCAGATTATTGGCTCCGGCTACGATCTGTTTTTACCATAAGTAGAAAACTGGCTTATAAGGATTTTTAACGCGATGCTGGATTCTAAAGAACTGTCAGCTCAAACCTGGTTGGCTCGTCTGGAGCGGTCTGCCTATGCCCTACCGCTGTTATTTCTGCTGTCGATGGCAGAAACACTGATTATACCTATACCCATAGAGGCTATTTTAATTCCGTGGATGCTAAGCCAGAAACGGCGGCGCTGGAGCATTGCCTCTGTAGCTCTGGCCGGTAATATCACCGCTGCTGCGTTGGGATACTGGCTTGGCGCACTGGCGATGGAGCAATGGGGCGATACCCTGATTGGCCTGTTTGGTGGTGCGCAAGCTTATGACAGCTTTGTTGCAGAAATACACGACAATGGCTTTATATCAGTATTGGCGGTAGGCGTAACGCCTACACCATTACAAATAGCTATGCTGGCTGCCGGTGCAACTGGTTATTCATTCCTGCTGTTTTTACTGGCAGTTACGCTGTCGCGGTCGGTACGGTATTTTGGCCTGGTAATACTGGTTAATATAGCCGGTGAGGCAGCATTGAAGTTGTGGAAGCGTTATTCGAAGCAAATTGGCGCAGTGTTACTGGTACTTGCCGGTGTTTGGCTGTGGTTTTTATTTAACTAACCTCTAGGGGCGCCGGGCTTAAATAGCATGCTCACCGCGTTGTTCAAACAAGGTGAGGTACAGGCGTAAATCCAGCTCTAGCTGATGATAATCTGGCTGCATATGTTGGCAAAGTTTATAAAAGGCTTTGTTGTGGTCTTTTTCGCGTAAGTGCGCCAGTTCGTGCACTACTACCATTTGCAGCAGCGGCAATGGCAGCTGCTTGAGTAATGCCGCTACCCTGATCTCATTCTTGCTTTTTAGCTTGCCGCCCTGTACCCGGCTAACTTGGGTGTGGGTACCCAAAGCGTTATTTATAATATGAATTTTGGCATCAAATACCACTTTGCTTAGCGGTTCGCTGCTGCGCAGCCATTGCCGTTTCAGTTCCTGGGTAAATTCATACAGCGCTTTGTCGGTTTGTACGCTGTGGCCCGGGTTAGGGTAGCGGCGCTGTAAGGTATTACCCAGTTGGTCTTCTGCCAGTAACTGACGTACTTGCTGTTGCAGTGTAACGGGATACTGGCGCAGGTAAATAAGATCTTGCATGGTTAAAGCTCAATGACAGCGTGTTGGGTTTAATAGTTGCGCCACTAAGCAGGTATTAAAAGGTGCCTGCCAGTTAAAATAGCATTTTATGGCATGATCACCAATGTCAGGCTAAAGAAACAGGCTGACTCAGCCGCTTTACATTGTGCTGTAGCACATAAACCCCACAGCAGACACGCTGTACAGCCTTGTTTTTATTAGAAATGACAGTATGATAAAAAACCTGTAAAAGGTACGTTTTAACTATATTTGTTGCGAATGCAGGTTTAATGAATATTCTACAAAGAAATAACGTAAAAACGCTTGGCAATCCAACGGCTCCGGTACTGTTGTATGCTCATGGCTTTGGCTGCGATCAAACCATGTGGAGCAGTATTACGCCAGCGTTTGAGCAAAGTCATTTTCAGGTGTTGTTTGACTATGTTGGCAGCGGTAAGTCAGATATCAGCGCATACAGTTTTACACGTTATGCCGAGTTGCAGGGCTATGCACAGGATATTATTGATGTATGTGATGCGTTGGAATTAACTGAAAACGTTGTTCTTGTTGCTCATTCTGTGAGTTGCAGTATTGGCATTCTGGCGGCGATCGCCCGGCCTGAATTATTTTCCAACATGATTTTGCTTGGTCCATCTCCCTGTTTTCTTAATGATCCGCCACACTATTTCGGGGGCTTTGAATACTCTGATCTGCATGACTTGCTTGAGCTGATGGATCAGAACTATTTAGGGTGGGTTAGCTATCTTGCACCCGTAGTAGCAGGCACGGGCAATGACGAATCGATCAGTGGCCGTTTGTCAGACAGTTTTTGCTCTACTGATCCGGTTGTAATGAAACAGTTTGCCAGAGCAACGTTTTTTGCGGATAACCGTGCTGACTTTGCCAAAGTATCGCTACCGTGTTTAGTGCTACAGCATCAGCATGATGTGCTGGCTTCTGTTAAAGTTGGAGAGTTTGTGCACCGGCAGCTGAAAAACAGTAAGCTGGAAATACTGAATGTAGCAGGCCATGTCGCACATATGAGCCATCCCTACCTAGTTATTCAGGCCATGTTTCATTATCTGGCGATACAAGGTGGGGGTGGGTATCACTGACGATATTAACCTGCTGCCCTGCCCGTTGCTGATCACGGATCTGTTGGGGAGGATGTTGCAGGTAAATAGCGCGTTTAAAGAAGAGTTTGGCGACTGTGAGCTAGGTACTAATATAGACAGCATTTTACCTAAGGCGTCGCAAATTTTTTTACAAACGCACATTTGGCCGCTACTACACCGCCAGGGCAGTGTAAAAGAAATTTACCTTAAAGTGCGTGCCCGTACCGAGCCGCAACTGCCGGTGTTGCTAAATTGCAGCCGGGGTGAGTTCCTGCAGCAGCAGTGTTACCGCTGGGTTATGTTTCCGGCGCGTGAACGCTCGCGTTTTGAACGTGAGCTGTTAAAAACTCAAAATGAAACCATGCTATATGCCCGGAGGCTGCAAAAAGCGAATGCCAGGCTGCAAGCCGTGCTGAATTCTGTTACAGAGTTTGCCATTATGGTGCTAAGCCCGGATGGTACTGTGTGTTTTAATAATGCAGGGGCCGAAAACCTGCTGCGTTATCAGGCCGGTGGCCTTGCCGGGCGGAATATTATGACGTTGTTTAAGCAAACCGACACTGCCAGCACAGCGCTGCACCGCTTGCAGGCAGTGTTTACAGCAAAAGGTAAAACGGGGTTTGGTAATGAGGCTGAATCCCTGCAGTTAGATGCCAGCATGACGGACCCAGACGGCAATGAGATCCGGGTGGCGGTGAGCGTAAGCCCTGTTAGCCGGAAAACCTCCACGGTGGATGAATTGTTGCTGGTTGCAACCGATCGGCGCCAGCGTAAACAGCTGCAGTGCAGCTAAGTTGTTTAGCGCTACAACATCAGCGATAAAGCAGTTTGTACTTGTTCGTCACTCAGCTCTTGTTGTTGCATGGCTTTATTCAGGCTCCGTTGAGCGCTGCCAAGAGCGCTGTTCAGCATGCTCAGCTCAGTTTGCAACAGTTTCAGTTTTTCCTGCTGTTGTTCTGATTGCAGCCCATCTTGTTTAGCTTTATCTATTTCGGCCTGCTTCTCGGCAATTTGCTGTTTAAGATCGCGGATCGTTTTTAGTATCTGCTTGATAATATCCGGCAGGTTGCTGTCATCGATATCTTTATTTTTCTCAGCTTGTTTTGCTTTAGTTTTGCCCAGCTCAGACAAGCTGACATAAGCATCCGACATAGCGCTGTTATTGGGAGTTGTGCCGGTGGCAGTGGCTGTAGTTTGTTTTGGCAGGTTGGGTTTTAAACTGGCAGGCTGCGGCTGCAGAGTATTAATTTGCATAAAAACGGGCTGCTTAACCTGAGGGTGCCTTTGTATCGGCTGCTACCGGGGAAACTTTAACAGAACTTAGCTACAAGGTCCGGCTGCAGTTTGAATTGCAGCCGGGTTATCATCAGATCAGCGAGTATGGCTGGCCGTCTTTACAGGTAAACTGCTTATTACCTTTGTGGGCACAGCTAACCTGGCGGCCGGTTACCATGCTAAACCAAACACAATCCGGCTCAGAGGTTTGCAGCTGAATATCATCAATGCTGGCTTTATCCTGACAGCCGTTAATACCGCTGCGGTTTAAAATAAGCTCGACGTGGCGGCCGTTATTGTTCAGCACGATGGAGCAGGGCGCTTCGCGGTGGCCGCTTAACGCAACAAATTGCGCCGGGGTTTGCAAACCGCTGGTGCTGCCGTCGGCAAAAAATGCCAGCAACTGCTGGTAGTACACTACGTAACTGCATACATCTTTATGCGAGCCTTGCTGCAGTGGGAAGGTTTTATCTAAAAAGCCTTTTGAGTAATCCATTACCTGTTTGACATGGCGCTGGTTCAGCTCGTTAATCACGCTTAGTTCAGTCGCCATCCAGGCGGTATGGCATGGTGATGGAGTGCTGTGGTGTTGGGCCAGTGTTGTCATGATGTCATCCTCGTCTCTTGTAATCAGGTACAGTGTTTAGCTTTAGTAACCGATGTTCAGAGGCTGATGGCACAGCCGCAGACCCTGTGCTGTCAGCCTCTGAACATCTGCTTTACTGATCCTCCGCGTTAAACGTCAGACCAGTTGCTATCGGTTAAAAACTAGTCTAGGCTAAAAATCAGCATAATTTCACAATAAAAATTTTACAGTGTGAATTTTACAAAATGAAAGCAAACAAAAGCCTGCTCAGAAAGTCGCATTTTCTCGGTACCAAGATCCGCAACCTGAGAAAACGCAATAACTTAACGATGGAAGATTTGTCCACCCGTTGCATCCGGGTAAACGCGGAACAGGCTCCCTCGGTGTCTTATCTGTCAATGATTGAACGCGGTAAGCGGGTGCCCGGCATTGAAATGCTTGAGGTGATCGCCGAGGTATTTCAAAAAGACATCGACTGGTTTCTTGATGGTGAAGACGACGGCCAGGATTTAACGCCGCAAAAAGGCAGCCGGGGCGGCATCAGCGGTATGGCGCTGGAGCCGGGTTTTTTGTTCTCCAACGATATTTTGCAAATTGCCATTCCGGAGATGTTGTCGCAAACCGGTACCAGCGGCAAACAGTTCGCCCAGCTGCTGATCCGTGCGCATCAGGAGCACCATCAAAACCATTTTCCTGAGCTGGAGCGCGCGGCAGAAGAGGTTGGCCAAAAGCAGATGCCATTAAGTGTGGAAGCGTTACTGGCGATTGTAAAACAGCTTGGGCTGAAAATAAGCTGGTTTACTGAAGCTCCGAGAGAGTTGCTGGATGAGCTGGGGGTGTTGTCGAAAAATGTCTCCACATCATTTTTTACCCCACCTAACATTTTGCATTTAAATAGCTTGCTGCAGCAGTTTCCTACGCGGTTAAAGTATGAGCTGGCAGTGCATATCGGCCATGCCGTGCTGCACAATAAAGACGGCGTAAAAAGCAGTATGACAGTGGGCGGTGCGCATGACGATGAGCTGTCCAGTTCTAGCGCCGTGCAGCCGCAGGATATTTTGCACGCCTGGCGTGATTTTGAGTCGAGCTTTTTCGCCGGAGCTTTGCTTTGCCCTAAGTTACCGTTTCGCCAGTTGCTGGACCGCCACGGTTATGAGATCAGCACGCATCAGCAAGCCGGGGTGTCGGCGTCGGTGGCAATGCGCCGCATGACAGCAGTATCACCTTATACACACTGGCATTATTTTGATGCCTACACGCCGGGGAAGCTGAAAGCGGTGTATCGCGGCAACGGTATACCGCTGCCGTGGGGCAATATGCGCCAGGTAGAAGACCCTTGCCAGCACTGGGCAGTGTTTCGGATGTTTGATGTTGAAGGCGTAGCCAGCAGCGCGCAGTTGTCATTGCTGGATGTAAACGGCGCGCCACGCATTTACTGCTGCGAATCTACTAAAGTAAGCGATTTGGCTGGCAATACCCATGTGCTGTGTGCCGGTATTGATTTAAACCCGGCTTTGCTGGCACAAGGCGTTGATGCCGATACAATGGCGGCAGAGTTAAAGCAGCTGTGCGTTGGCAGCAGCGGCGGGGCTAAAGTGCCGAAAGGCATTCAAACCGCGCTGACCAGTGTGGCGAATATTCTGAATATTAACTGGGTGGCCCGCAGCTTACAAAAGCCGGTGCAGCTTATTTGCGCCCGCGGTAACAGCTGCCCGCGTAGTCCGGGTTGTTATCAGTGCAAAGGTTAAATGACGTCGAACCGGCTTACCCACACCAACACGCCGTAAATACGTCCCTGTAGGCTCGATTCGACCATCCTGGTCTGCAACGGTTGGCTTAGGGTAAGCCGGTTCTCGCTTAGTGTAGGTTTAGCGGTTATTTTCTCCCAATAACTGCAAATTTTCATCCAACAGGCCTACCAGCAATGCCTTGCCGTTGGCATCTACCCGCAACTGACCATAAGGTGCCTGTTCATACAGCTGGGCTGTGCCTTCAGCAAAAAAGAACGCATTAGGGCCAATACTGATAATACCGTTGCGCTGGCGCAGTAAGATCGCCACTAATTGGGGCTGTTGCGGCAGATGGTTGCTCAGGCTGTGCAAACCGGCCCGTTGTTCGGCATCGACACTTAGCCAGGCGTATTTGTACTGCGCGGCATCTTCGGGCAATTCGCGGTCAATGGCGTAGGCCAGCGCCATATAATCGCCCTGCATAATTGAGCGTGGGTCCAGTGGCGCCAATGCAATATTAACCACCTGGCCGGTTTTTAACGTTTGTTCAAACTGCCAGATAGCAAAACCGGCTGCAGCAAGAATAAGTAACACCGCCGCTGCAATGGCCCGGCGTTGTAATGTAATGCTCATACAAGCCTCCGCTGATAGCGCTGCAACAATAACCAGGCCGCCAGCAGTGTTATACCGCTAAGTGCTAAAATGCCGGATTTATGTAATAAATTAAGCTGTAAACTGTAGTAAAACTGGCTAATGGCAAACAGCATACAAAGCAGACATAACGCATACCAGTTTCTGCTGCAGCCATAAAAACACACCAGCATTAAGGCAGTGCTAACCAGTAACCCGGAAGCCGGATACAGCAAAATACATAACACCAGCGTTGTTGTAAGCAGTGCCAGTCGACTGGGTACCGTAGCCAGCCGGCTTAGCCAGAATACGGTTGAAATTAATAATACACTGCCAAGTGCACTATACAGGGCGCGGGCTATATCCAGCCTGTTGTCCAGCCAGTAACCGGTGTCCAGCCATAATAAACATTGGCCAAATAACGTTAGCGCCAAAGCTGCCAGAGTTATCACTTCCAGCAGGCTTTTAATGGTAGCGGCCTGAGTAAAGCCTGCCCATTTTACCCGGCTGCACCATAATAGTGCGGCGACAATAGCCAGCAGGTTACTGACAACCGCCAGCAGCGGGGCGGAGTTTATCAGTGATAATAAACACAACAACGCTATGCTAAGGCTGGCACGCTGATGCAGCTGGTTTAGCGGGCTTAACAGCAGCACGATACTGATAACCGCGCAGGCATAGCGCGCGGTTTCATCGTTTGAACCTGACACATCGTAAATCACGTATACCAGCAATCCCTGGCCTGCCAGCGCAATGGCTACCGCCATTTGCTGTAAAAATTCCTGCTTGCGGCTGGTCAGCCAGATTGCCGTGGCCAGCAAAGCAACAGCGGCCACAGTGCGCACCGGATTATTATCGGCCAGTGCCAGTAACGGGCCTAAAAAAGAGCTGATGATCAGAACAGACGCTATCCAGGCAGCTATACCAAGCAAAATTTGCAGCCACCAGGGGCTGGCAGCTGTCTGTAGTTGCTGCGCTTTAGCGGCATCAATAATACCGGCCTGCTGTAGTTGTGTAGTAAGTTCCATCGGGTTGCTCATGCGGTTGTCCCTGCTGTTGTGTGCTGTAGCTTTTTCAACCAGACAACAGCAGCAACGCTGCTGCCAATTACAAACAGCGCTAACAGATTCATGGCAAAAAACTCATCGGCATTTTCCAGCAGGCTTGCCAGCATTGCGGTTGCCACGGTAATTACACTAAAGGCCAGCAAGGCTAATATCAGCACATCACGGCGCTGGCGCCAGTACCATAGCCCCAGTGCGGCGGTAAGTGGCAGATACACCAGTAAATTAGTCTGGTAACTGTTGTCCCAGCAGCCAATAGCAGCACCGTAAGTTAACGGTGCTATGACGATTAATGCTGCAAGGCGAACCAGCGTTTTATTGGCCTGAACCCCCAGCCGGGGCAGGGCAAACTCGGTAAATGCCAGCATCAGCAGGTTTACCAGTGCCAGGCTGAGGATCATTGGCGGGCTTGCCAGCAGCCAGAAAAGCGCAGACTGAGTACTCAGATAGCGGCCAAGCGCGAGTTCCAGCACCACAAACCAGAGTAAATAACAGGCCCGGCTTTTAGATAACAGCACCAGCGGCATAATAAGCACAGCCCAACTGGCAAATAGCTGCCAGATATCGGCACCGGTTTGATATGTTTGGCCTATCAGTGCCAGTAAAGCACCTGTCAGGATGGTTGCACTGAGTAGTGCGGCGCGCTGTGCCAGGCTGGCGGAAGTGCTGTATATGGCAACAACGCCTGATAACGCCAGCACACCGGCAGCCAGAGCAAATTTAGTGAAATAATGCATAAACGGCCAGTTATGCGCGATAAAGAAAATGAGCGCCGCACCCAGCAGTACCACAGTGCCAAATAACAAAATAAGGTTAGCTTGTGCCAGCCACAAGCCTGTAGCAGGCTGTAGCGGAAACTGGCCGCTGGCCTGCTGCAGCTGCTCAGCACTAAGCTGGCGCTGCTCGCGCCATTGCAGCAGTTGGTTGGCGTGTTGCAACTTGTCCATGCTGTTGTTCTCTCAGGTGGTTTACTGGTTAACATCATAGCGTTTTTATAACTTGTTACAACTTCGTAGCTGTGGTGGTTTGGCATCAGTTATACAACGGAGTAGTATTAAGCGGCGTAATAATAAGTAACCTTATCAGGATAACAACAATGAAAAAACTTACCTTGGCTGCCGCCTCTGTGGCGCTGGCACTTGGCCTTACGGCGTGTAACAAACAGGATACCACTCAAACCCAAAGCCAAACCCAGGGCGCAGCGGCAGTTGCGGCTAAAGCACCGCTGGTATCGGGTATTGATCAGCAATATTTTGATCCGGCGGTAAAGTTCAGTGAAGACTTCTTCCTGGCTGTTAATGGTAAATGGCTGGCTGAAACAGCTATTCCGGCCGACAAAGCCTCTTATGGCTCGTTTCATATTTTAAACGATAACTCACAGCAGGCAGTAAAGGCCATTATTGATGAAGTGTCGGCCCGGGCAGATCTAAAAGCCGGTTCAGACGAGCATAAGCTGGGCAGTTTTTACAACAGCTTTATGGATGAAGCCACCATTGAAAAGCTGGGCTTAAGCCCGCTACAACCGCAACTAGATGCTATTAAAGCAGTAACAGATAAAAAGCAGCTAGCCGCGCTTTTTGCCAGTTTGCAACGCGATGGCATAGCTATTCCGTTTGGCTGGTACGTTAATAACGATGCCAAAAACTCCAGTGAGTATGCGGTATATCTGGGCCAGGGCGGCCTGGGTTTGCCAGACCGTGATTACTATTTTAAAGATGATGAAGCCTCAGTAAATATTATTAACCAGTACAAAGCGTACTTAACCGATATGTTTACTCTGGCCGGTAACACTGATGCTGCAGCGGCGGCTGAGCGTGTGTATGCGCTGGAAAAAGCACTGGCAGAGCACCACTGGACCCGTCTGGAAAGCCGTAATGCCGATAAAACCTATAACAAAATGTCTGCCACTGAGCTTAACCGCAGCATGGGCAGCTTTGACTGGACCGCATTTGCCGAAGGCGTGAAGTTAGCCGGTGTATCAGACATTATTGTACGTCAGCCGAGCTACTTTGAAGGTTTTGCGAAGGTAGTACAAAGTGCAGATCTGCAAACCTGGCAGGATTACCTGACGATGCGTGCGATCAACAGTTACGCAGATAAATTAAGCAGCAACTTTGCAGACCGCCGTTTTGCATTCTATAGCACTACGTTGAGTGGTGTTGAAGAGCAGCAGCCACGCTGGAAACGCGCTGTAGATGCTTCGGATGAAGTGCTGGGCGAGCTGACAGGCAAGCTATATGTAGAGCGCCACTTTAAACCGGAAGCCAAAGCGCGGATGGAGCAACTGGTTGCTAACCTGATTAAAGCTTACGAAATATCCATTAAAGAACTGGAATGGATGACCGAAGAAACCAAAGTGGCTGCGCTGGAAAAACTCAGCACTTTTACACCTAAAATTGGTTATCCGGATAAATGGAAAGATTACTCAGCGCTGGAAATTAAAGCAGATGATTTAGTGGGTAACTTTATGCGCGCCAGCCACTGGGCGTATGATGACATGCTTAACAAGCTGGGTAAGCCAATCGATAAAGGCGAATGGTTTATGACACCGCAAACAGTCAATGCTTACTACAACCCGGTAAATAACGAAATTGTGTTCCCGGCTGCTATTTTGCAACCGCCTTTCTTTAATATGGAAGCGGATGACGCAGTGAACTATGGTGGTATTGGTGGCGTTATCGGTCATGAAATTGGCCATGGTTTTGACGACCAGGGCGCGAAATATGATGGCAACGGCAATTTACGTAACTGGTGGACAGAGCAGGACAAAGGCCAGTTTCAGGCACGTGGTGCCAAGTTAATTGGCCAGTACAACCGTTTTGAGCCTTTACCGGGCGTTAATGTAAACGGCGCAGTGGCACTGGGGGAAAATATCGGTGATTTAGGCGGCATGACGGTAGCGTTAAAAGCTTACCATTTATCACTGGAAGGTAAAGAGGCCCCGGTAATGGATGGTTTTACCGGCGACCAGCGTTTCTTCATCAGTTGGGCGCAGGTTTGGCGCACTAAGTTTCGTGAAGAAGCCTTACGCCGTCAGTTAAGCACCGGGCCGCACTCACCGGCGCATTACCGGGTAATTGGTGTGCTGCCGAATATTCCGGAATTTTATACTGCCTTTGATATTAAAGAAGGCGATAAGATGTATTTACCGCCGGAGCAGCGCGTTAAGATCTGGTAAGCCGTTATCCATTGGATAATATTTTTCTGCTACACTGCACAGGCTGAGTAGGTAACTGCTCGGCTTTTTTGTGTATTTGTAAGAAGTAACTGAGTTTAGATTGCCGGTTGCAATTCCCGCTCCGGCTAGGGATTCCAACCTCTATTATATAAGTAATGAGGTCTGACCACTATAATAAAGAATATATAACATCCGGTTTTATATTCACAGAATTTATACCCACTATAAGTTGGGTGGTTAACGGCCTGATGTCAATCTGGCCCGAATTTTCATATAATTACGCCCATTCATTTCAGTGAAATGACGCCGCAGTAGCAAGACTGCCGGCAACGACCAAGAGGATCATACTGTGCTACAACAATATCGCGAACATGTGGCCGAGCGCGCAGCGCAAGGTATCCCGCCAAAACCGCTCAATGCAGAGCAGGTAGCCGCCTTAGTTGAACTGTTAAAGAACCCGCCAAAAGGTGAAGAAGACACCTTAGTTGATTTACTGGTAAACCGCGTACCGCCGGGTGTAGACGAAGCCGCTTATGTAAAAGCCGGCTTTTTAGCTGCTGTTGCTAAAGGTGACGCCAGCTGCAGCCTGATCAGCGCCGAGCGTGCGACTGAACTGTTAGGCACTATGATGGGTGGTTACAATATTGAGCCACTGATCAGCCTGTTAGACGACGCTAAACTGGCACCTATCGCTGCCAAAGCACTGTCTCACACCTTATTAATTTTCGATGCGTTCCACGATGTGACTGAAAAAGCAGATGCTGGTAATGCACACGCTAAACAAGTACTGCAAAGCTGGGCGGATGCCGAATGGTTTGAAGCCAAACCCGCACTGGCAGAAAAAATTACTGTTACCGTATTTAAAGTATCAGGCGAAACCAACACTGACGATTTATCGCCAGCTCCGGATGCCTGGTCACGCCCGGACATTCCTCTGCACGCCTTAGCAATGTTGAAAAACAGCCGCGAAGGCATTAACCCGGATCAGCCAGGTACAGTAGGCCCGATTAAGCAACTGGACGAGCTGAACAAAAAAGGCTTCCCGCTGGCTTATGTAGGTGACGTAGTAGGTACCGGTTCATCACGTAAATCAGCTACTAACTCAGTACTGTGGTTTATGGGTGATGACATCCCGTTCGTGCCAAACAAGCGCGGTGGTGGTTTCGTATTAGGTGGCAAAATCGCGCCAATCTTCTTTAACACTATGGAAGACTCAGGCGCGTTACCGATTGAAGTTGATGTGTCTAAGCTGGAAATGGGCGATGTGATCGACATTCTGCCATTTGAAGGCAAAGTAGTTCGCCATGGCAGCAGCGAAGTGCTGGCTGAATTTAGCCTGGCTACCGACGTATTAATTGACGAAGTACGTGCCGGTGGCCGTATTCCATTAATTATCGGCCGTGGTTTAACTGACCGTGCACGTGAATTTTTAGGCCTTGGCCACTCTGACAAATTCCGCCGTCCGCAAGCCAAAGCCGATTCTGGCAAAGGCTTTACGCTGGCACAGAAAATGGTGGGTAAAGCTTGCGGTGTAAAAGGTGTGCGCCCTGGTACATACTGCGAACCACGCATGACTACAGTAGGCTCGCAGGATACTACCGGCCCGATGACGCGTGACGAGTTAAAAGACTTAGCCTGTTTAGGTTTCTCTGCCGATTTAACCATGCAGTCATTCTGTCACACTGCAGCTTATCCTAAACCGGTTGACGTTGACACGCACCACACACTGCCAGACTTTATTATGAACCGTGGCGGTGTATCGTTGCGTCCGGGCGATGGTATTATCCACAGCTGGTTAAACCGTATGTTGCTGCCTGATACCGTAGGTACCGGTGGTGACTCACACACCCGTTTCCCGATTGGTATTTCGTTCCCGGCCGGTTCTGGCCTGGTCGCCTTTGCTGCCGCTACCGGTGTAATGCCACTGGATATGCCAGAATCAGTATTAGTACGCTTTAAAGGCGAAATGCAACCTGGCATTACGCTGCGTGACTTAGTACATGCTATTCCTTATGTTGCCATTCAAAAAGGCTTATTAACCGTTGATAAGAAAGGCAAGAAGAACATTTTCTCCGGCCGTATTCTGGAAATTGAAGGCTTACCTAACTTAACAGTTGAGCAAGCGTTTGAACTGTCAGATGCTTCAGCAGAGCGTTCGGCGGCTGGTTGTACTATCAAGCTGTCAGATGCGTCTATTGCCGAGTATCTGGAATCAAACATTGTTATGCTTAAGTGGATGATTTCTGAAGGTTACGGTGATGTGCGCACTATTGAACGTCGTATTCAGGCAATGCAGGCGTGGCTGAAAGATCCTCAGCTGATGTCGGCCGATGCCGATGCAGAATACAGCGAAATTATTGAAATTGACCTGGCAGATATTAAAGAGCCGGTACTGTGTGCACCAAACGATCCGGATGATGCGCGCTTACTGTCTGATGTGGCTGGCGACAAGATCGACGAAGTGTTTATCGGTTCTTGTATGACCAACATCGGCCACTTCCGTGCAGCTGGTAAGTTACTGGATAAATACAAAGGCCAGCTGCCAACCCGTTTATGGATAGCGCCGCCAACCAAGATGGACCAGGCTCAACTGACCGAAGAAGGTTACTACAGCATTTTTGGTAAAGTGGGTGCCCGCACCGAAATGCCGGGTTGTTCACTATGTATGGGTAACCAGGCACGCGTAGCGGAAAACTCAACGGTAGTATCTACGTCTACGCGTAACTTCCCGAACCGTTTAGGTCAGGGCGCAGACGTATATTTAGCTTCAGCCGAGCTGGCAGCGGTAGCCTCTATTATCGGCCGCTTACCAACGGTAGCTGAGTATATGGACTACGCGAAGCAAATTGACGCTACTGCGGCCGATACTTACCGTTACCTGAATTTCCACCGTATGCCGCAATACACCAAAAAAGCGGATAACGTGATTATTCAGCAAGCGGTGTAATAACCCCTGCAATGCCCAAGGCCTGCTACTGCAGGCCTTTTTTCTGCTCGCTAATATAGCCATAGCAGCTACAATTTTATGACCATCAAAGCTATAAACGTTCGGCTGTAGCAACTTTGCGCAACCTTAGCGGGCCTGGATCTCTGACAGGGCGACACAGAGTGTCTGAGCCCTGCCGCAGGCAGTAGGGCGAGTTGCTGTGGCGAGCCTGACAGAGTATGCAGGCGCGCTCGCGCAAAGTTCCATCTACTACTTAAACATGGACCAGAAGTATGGAATACGACTTTATTTACGACCGCAATACACTGCAATTCAGCATCCGGCTTGCCGCCGAGCATGAAGTGCTGGGCCGCTTTTTACTGGACGAATTTGGCCAGCAGGCAGAGGCATATTTACCCCTGCTACAACAGTTGAGCGCGCTAAAACCACACCAGAGTATGCAGTATCAGGGCAAAGAGTTTTTGCTGGAGGTGGAAAACGGTGAAGTAACACTAAGCCACAATACCTTGTTTTACACCGGTACAGAGCCGTTACCGCAGCGCCAGCAAGATAAACTGGCCGATGATGATTTACAGCTGGATGAACAGGGCATGAGTACACAATGCGGGCTGGAAGATTTACTAAAACTGCTGCACGAATGGCAGCAGTTTCTGGCTGGCTGAACCTACGCTGAAACTGCACAGCGACAGGGAAAAAGCGCACTGTTATGGTGCGTTTTTTTTCGTCTGTGATAGCGGTTTTAATTTAAGTTTATGATAATTAATAAATTAATAAAATTGGCACAAGGTTTCCTTGTATAAGGTGCAATCGCCTTATAAAAGTAAAAAGGAAAACACCATGAAGCTTGTATGTGCCATCATCAAGCCGTTCAAACTGGACGATGTACGCGAAGCCATTGCTGACATTGGGGTAGAAGGTTTAACGGTAACAGAAGTAAAAGGTTTCGGCCGCCAGAAAGGGCACACCGAATTATATCGTGGTGCTGAGTATCAGGTCGACTTCCTGCCTAAGGTCAAACTGGAAATTGCTACGCTGGATGATCAGGTTGATCGCCTGATTGAAGCGATCCAGAAAGCCGCTTACACCGGCCGTATCGGCGACGGTAAAATTTTTGTTTATGACCTGGAGCAGGCAGTGCGTATCCGGACCGGTGAGTCTGACGCTGAAGCCATATAAGGAGCTGTTATCATGCAAGAGCAAATTTATCATTTACAGTATGCAATGGACACCTTTTACTTCCTGATCTGCGGGGTATTGGTGATGTGGATGGCGGCGGGCTTTTCTATGCTGGAAGCTGGCCTGGTACGGGCAAAAAACACCACTGAAATTCTGACGAAGAATGTGGCGTTGTATTCGATTGCCTGCATTATGTACCTGGTGTGCGGTTACGCCTTTATGTACGGCGGCGATTTTTTCTTAAGTGGTATTGGTGCGGTTGATGTTGACGCCACGCTAACCAGCTTTGCTGAGCGTGAAGATGGTTTCACTGGCGCAGCGGTGTACTCTACTGCTTCTGATTTCTTCTTCCAGGTGGTGTTTGTTGCTACTGCTATGTCTATTGTGTCTGGCGCAGTGGCCGAACGGATGAAACTGTGGGCCTTTCTGGCGTTTGCCGTAGTTATGACCGGTTTTATCTACCCGATGGAAGGTTCATGGACCTGGGGTGGCAATGCGGTATTTGGCTTATACACCTTAGGCGATTTAGGTTTCTCTGACTTTGCCGGTTCAGGCATAGTACATATGGCTGGTGCTTCTGCTGCTCTTGCCGGGGTGATATTGCTGGGAGCGCGTAAAGGCAAGTACAGCAAAGACGGTAAAGTGAATGCCATTCCGGGTGCCAATATGCCGCTGGCGACACTGGGTACTCTGGTGCTGTGGATGGGTTGGTTTGGCTTTAACGGTGGCTCGGTACTAAAGCTGGGCGATATCAGTAATGCCAATGCAGTAGCAGTAGTATTTCTTAACACTAATGCGGCGGCCGCTGCTGGGGCGATATCAGCACTGGCGCTGTCGGTAGTGTTATTCCGTAAAGCAGATTTAACCATGGCATTAAACGGTGCTCTGGCCGGCTTAGTGGCGATTACGGCTGAACCTTCTACACCAACAGCACTGCAGGCAACCTTATTTGGTGCTATCGGTGGTGTATTGGTGGTAGCGTCTATTATCGGTCTGGATAAGCTGAAAATTGATGATCCGGTAGGTGCTATCTCTGTACACGGTACTGTAGGTATTTACGGTTTATTACTGGTGCCGTTAACTAACAGCGACAGCACTTTCCTTGGCCAACTGGTTGGCGGTGCTACCATCTTTGTCTGGGTATTTGGTTGCAGCCTGATTGTTTGGTATGTACTTAAACTGGTTGTAGGCATCCGCGTAAGCGAAGAAGCCGAGTATGAAGGCGTTGATGCCTCAGAGTGTGGAATTGAAGCCTACCCTGAGTTTGTAGCGTCGGTAAAGTAAGCAGCCTGGGAAGAGTTGGTGGAACTTCCTGGGAGCTAGTGAGCGATGCGTTACCAACCGGTAGCGCAACCGCGAACTGAACGTCACCACCAAACTACGTCTATCCTTGTCCTTTGTCTTTTTATCTGACACCCCGTGCTTTTTAGCGCGGGGTTTTTTATTGGCAGAGAAATCGCAGCTAATAAAAAAGCACCGCAGGCGGTGCTTTAAACGAACATTTAAAAATTAACGCGGCTTTTTGCGCCGGCCGGCGAAAGCTAATAAAGCAAAGGCAAATAATGACAGGCTGGCAGGGGCTGAAACCTGTGTAGTATTTGAGGTTTTAGTGGTTAAACCACTAAATTTCAGGTTGTCATTACCGGCAGTTAAGCCACCGCCAAAATACTGGTTGTAAGCACCAATCAGCCAGTAACTGGCGCTGGTACCTGCTGTGGTTTTAGCCTGGTTTGCGCCGCTGTCCAAAGCATAATACTGATTCAACGGTGATGAACCGACATTTGAAAAACTGGATGATGACAAGGCATACCCCGAAACCTGGCTCCAGCGTGTCATGGCGGTGCCGCCTTCAAACGGGTTGCTGTCAAATGCTGCGATAGAAATATCAGAGTCGGTCATGTAATTGGAAATACTGATGCCGGACAGCTCAACATCCTGATCAAATGACAACAAAATAAATTCATAACGCCCGACATTGTCTGTCCAGTGTGCTTCACCTCTGGAGTTAAATACCAGCGTACCCCACTGACTTAACCACAGTTCACTTTGAAAAATATTTTCATCGTTGTAGGCAGCCCAGGCAGTCATTGTCACCGACATAGTACTGTCGTTGTCATTAAGCTTGATGTTGTTGGGCACTATATTGCGGTTCAGGCTACTGACTCCGCCGCTACCGACAAAATCCCAGGTTTGGGTAGCTGCGAAACTGGTGCTGCTAAGTACAAGCAAGCTGGCAACAAGTAACTTTTCCATAGTGATGGCCTTACTCCGATGAACTGATGCCGCCCGGACGCTGTTTTGTCCATTCAGCCGGGCATCCTTATTAATGGCTGCGATGATGCAAAAAAAATACCATAAGATATAATTGTCTATAAATCATATTGTTGCATCTTGGTTGGTGTTTTGTTTGCTACAGCGCTGTAAATCTTTCTGACAAAAATGTCTGCGTACCAGTGCTTATTTTAATGACTTTTATTGCTAATTACAGCAACTGGTTTTTATTAGTACTACAGCTGCAGCTGTTTAGCATGCGGTACATTAAGCTGCTGGTGGCTGACGATAACCAGCAGGCCGTTGCGTTGGTGCGCCAGCAAGGCGTTAAGCATATGCGCTGTGGTTGCAGGGTCCAGGCCGGCAAAAGGCTCGTCCAGCAGTAATACCGGCCGTTGTGTTAACAGCAAACGTGCCAGAGCAAGGCGCCTGGCCTGGCCGCCAGATACTGCGGCACCGTATTCACCGATAACCGTATCTAACTGCTGCGGCTGGCTTTGGGCCCAGTTGCTTAGCGCAACATCACCCAGCACCTGCCATAGCATGGCATCGGTTGCATCTGGCGCGGCTAAGCGGAGGTTTTGCGCCAGGGTTAAATCAAATAAATCTGTTTGCTGCGGCAGGTAGGCCAGAGTATTGCTGAGCTGCCATTCATCATAGAGCAAGCTGTTTAGGGTAATGTCGCCGCAAAAAACCAGCTGATTAGCCAGTGCCTGCAATAAAGTGGTTTTACCGCTGCCGGAGGCTCCACTTATAAGCAGCACTTCACCGCTTTGCAGGGTAAAGCTAACCTGCGACGGGCCAACTAACGCACCGCTCTGGCGCGCCGATAAACGGTTTACATTCAGGCTAAACGGGGCGGCCGGTTCTGGTTTATTAAGCGGTGTTGGCGCACTGACATCCGTTAACCGGTTTAACCGGTCGCGGGCGGCGCTGCTAAGGCCCAGTGCAATAAAACTCTGGCATAGCGGCAACAATACTTCATACAGCGCCCACAGTGCCAACATGGCAGCCAGCAGCAGCGGCACGCTGAGTAAGTTAGCGGCCACCAGCGCATTACCCTGCCACAACAGTGCCAACAGGCTTAATGCCAGCAGGCTTTGCTGTAACAAAGCCGTGCGGCTGATTAACTGTTGCTGGCGCAATTGTAAATTCAGACAGGCCTGATCCTGCACACTAAACTGGCTGATGTTATCCGGCCAGCGCTGCCACAGTAGTAACGATGTCAGCATAGATAGCGGCTCCAGCAATAGCCTGCGCCGTTGTGTGCTGGCGTCGGTATCCTGCAGTGCCAGCGCTTTGGCGTGGCGCACGCTAAGTAGTGGTAACGCCAGTGCCAGTAGCAGGCAGGGCGCGGCAGCAAACAGTAGCGGTGGTGCCAGCAAATACCAGAACAGCAGCACCAGTAAGGTTAAACTGCAGGCCCAAAGCCAGGGCGCGACAACTTTTAGTGGAAACTGATCGAGTAAATCAATATCACCAACCAGATGTTGCAGCGTATCTGCCGAATGATGGTTATTGTGCTGCTGTTGTGCCAGAGCGCTAAAGCTGTGTACGCGTAAATCTTTTAACAAGCTAAGGGCGGCATAGTGCGAGGTTAAACGCTCGGCATAGCGCCCGGCTGTACGGCCAATGGCGCACAGGCGGATAATCGCCGCCGGGCGGAAATAATCAAAACCATAAGCGCCAACACTTGCCAGCCCAGCCAGCGCGGCGGCACTGATAAACCAGCCGGATAATGCTAATAAGGTTGCTGCAGCCAGTAAAGTAGCCAGCCCAAGCAAGAGTGCCAGCAACCAGGCCTTGCTGCGGCTTTGCAGCAGGCTGCGTAAACGAATACTGCGTTCTGGCGCTGGCAGATTCTCAGGCTTGAACATACTGCGCTCCTTCAACAGGGTTAACTGCCGGGTTAATTGCGGGGTTGGACAGCCGCATTATGTTGTCCAGCCAGCCCAGGCCATGTAGCTGGTGGCTAACAATAATCAGCGTTTTACCCTGGCTCAGCGTGCCTATCAGTTGGTGTAAACGATAAGCCGTAGCGCCGTCTAAATGCGCGGTGGGCTCGTCCAGCAGCCAGACTTTAGCGTCCCGCAATAACAACTGCGCCAGCGCCAGCCGTTGTAGCTGGCCGCCTGACAAACCCCTGCCACGCTCGCCCAGCACAGTATTAAGGCCAAGCGGTAATTGTTGTATTAACGGCCACAGCTCTACCTGTTGCAGTGCAGTTATCAGTTGTTGATCTGTGGCATCAGGTGCGGCCAGGCGCAGGTTAGCGGCAATGCTGGCCGCAGCAATACTGCTGTACTGCGCCATATAGCCCAGTTGCTGCTGCCAGTGGTTGCGCTCAAGCCGGGTTAGCGGATGCCGGTTGATCAGAATATCACCCTGATACGGCACAAAGCCCAGCAATGCGTGCAACAGGCTGGATTTACCACAGCCACTTGGCCCCTGTAGCGCGATGCGCCCGCCACTGTTTATGCTTAAGCTAACCGGTGCCAGTCGCTGGCGCTGCCCGGCAGTTAAAATATGCAGTTGCTGCAGCTCGATATCCGGTGCACTGTTTAGGGTTAGCTGTTGTGTGCCGGGGTGTTGCCAGGCCTGGCGCTGTAAAATGGGGCTTAGCCCGTCAATTGCGGCTTCGGCCTGTGCTTTGGCGTGGTAATCGCTGCCAAGCTGGCGCAGCGGTGCGTAAAACTCCGGCGCCAGCAGCAAAATAAACAAGGCCCCCTGGTACGGCACCGGTATAACTTCTTTGGCCCAGGGTAAAATACCCAGCAGCCCAAGGCCCAAATACAATGCCAGCAAGGCAATAGCCAGTGCCGAGAAAAACTCCAGCACCGCGGAGGATAAAAAAGCTAATTTCAGTACATTCATACTGCTGTCGCGGTAGCGCCCGGCCGCATTGGCTACCGATTGCCCAGCGCGTTCAGTAGCCTGCAACTGCTGCAAGGTAGCCATGCCACGCACTAAATCAAGAAAACGGCCGCTCATGCGGCTAAGCTGTTGCAGCTGGCGCTGGCTGGCTGTGGCCGCAGCATTGCCCAGTAAGATCATAAATAGCGGTACCAGCGGCGCGGTAATTAATAAAATAACTGCTGCCAGCGGGCTGTAAACAAAGGTGGCAGCAACCAGCAGTAACGGTGTGATCAGTACCAGATAACGTTGGACATAATAGCGGCTTATAAAACCATCCAGCGCATCAACCTGCTCCAGCAGCTTGCTGCTTAAGCTGCCATCGTTACCGTACTGGTTTTTAGCCGGGCCGGCGTCAGCCAGTTTTGCCAGCAACTGCACACGTAAGCTGCTGCGGATATGCTGGCTGGCTTGTAAACTAAGTTGTTCACGCCAGTATTGCAGTGCAGGCCGCCCCAGCAGGCAAAGCACCAGCCAGGGCAGGCTGTTAAGCAGTTGGTCGCTGTTAACCGGCAGGCCTTGCTGGCTGGTAATAAGCCAACCGGCAAACAGGCTGGCCAGTAAATAACATTGCAAAATAAACAGCAGGCTGGCGCTTACGGCTAACAGCAGGGCGCTGTTAAGCCGTATACGCTGGCTTTGCAGCAGTATTGCCAGCTGCTGTGCCGGTTGGCCTGAGCTAGTCAGCTTGGATGTCCTCGCCTTCGTAGCCTTTAAACTCCAGCCACATGGCATTGATAATGCCAAATGAGCAGGCCATTAATACGCCTAAAATCCAGGCAAAATACCACATAATTTGCTCCTTCTATCAACTGAAGATCAGTACAGTGAGTGGCTGTTATCACGGATATGCTGCTCGTTTAAGCGCCCGCGCATGACAAAGTAACTCCAGGCGGTATACGCCAGGATCAGTGGTACAAAGATGCAGGCCACCACAAACATGATCATCAGCGTACTTTCACTGGCGGTGGCGTCCCACATGGTCAGGCTGTGTGCCGGTGTGCTGCTGGACGGCATAACAAAGGGGAACATACTAACGCCTGCTGTCAGCACAACCATGGCAATGGCCAGTGACGAGCTGATAAACGCAGTAATATGGCGCTGTGTTTTACTGGCCATCGCGCAAGCCACAAAGCCTGCTACGCCAAGCACCGGTGCCAGCCACAGCAACGGCCATCTGGCATAGTTGCTAAACCAGGCTCCGGCGCTTATCAATACGGTTTTATCGGTAGTACGGTTGGCACCGTTGGTGTCAATAAGGCTGGTAACGCTATAACCATCTACTGCCAGAAACAGCCAGACACCGGCCAGTACAAAGATAGCCGAGCAAACCAGTGCCAGTACTGCTGACAGGTTTTCACTACGTGCTTTTAGCTCGGCTTCGGTTTTCAGCTGCAGGTAAGTGGCGCCGTGGTTTAGTATCATCAACAGGCTTAATATGCCGGCCAGTAAGGCAAAGGGGTTAAGTAATGCCCAGAAACTACCGGTATAATGCAGGCGCAAAATATCATCAAAGTAAAAGGGTACGCCTTGTAACAGGTTGCCGAAGGCCACACCGAAAATCAGCGCCGGTATGGCAGAGCCTGCGGTAAGTGCCCAGTCCCAGCGGCTGCGCCATGTTTCGCTGTCAATTTTAGCGCGGTATTCAAAACCGATAGGGCGTAAAAACAGCGCAAACAGCGTTAACATTAAAGCGATGTAAAAGCCACTGAATGAGGCGGCATATACTGTGGGCCAGGCGGCGAATAAGGCACCGCCAGCCGTAATTAACCATACCTGGTTACCGTCCCAGTGCGGCGCTATGGCATTGATCATAACACGGCGCTCGTCGTTGTTTTTGCCCAGCACTTTTAACAAAGCCGCCACGCCCATATCAAAACCGTCGGTTACTACAAAGCCAATCAGTAACACGCCAATCAACAACCACCAGATAAACCTTAGTGCTTCGTAATCCATGTTATGCCTCCTTCACGTTAGCGGGGCTTTCTAAATCATATTTGCCGGTATGCAGGGCTGAGGGCCCGAGCCTGGCGTATTTAGTCATCAGCCACATTTCGATAATAACGAAGATGGTATACAGCACCACTATGGCGCCAAGGCTGAACCAGATATCGCTGACACTAAGCTGCGATACCGCTAAATGCGTGGGCAGTATTTCACCTATGGCCCAGGGCTGGCGGCCGTATTCTGCGACAAACCAGCCGGCTTCGCAGGCAATCCACGGCAGTGGCAGGCTGAACAGGGCAAATTTAAGCAGCCAGCGCGGTTTATCGACTGTGCGTTTGGCGCTGTGCCAGAAAGCCGCAGCAAACAGCACCAGCATAGACACGCCGCACGCTACCATAATGCGAAAGCTCCAAAACAACGGCCAGACTTTAGGTATGGAATCTTCCACCGCCTGAGCAATATGCTCGGCTGTGGCATTGGCAACGTCATCGGTGTAGGCAGTTAACAGCATGCCGTAGCCTAAATCAGCGCTGACTTCATTAAAGCGGTTAATCGTAGCGGGCGATTTATCGCCGGCGCGATATTGCGTCATCAGCACATAAGCTTCCTGGCCGCGAATAATGCGCTCAAGGTGTTTTTCTTTCAGTTCACTTAAGCCTGCTACTTCTTCTGTTACCGAGCGGGTAGCAATAAGACCAAGCACAGCCGGAATTTTCAGGGCGTAGTCGGTGGTTTGTGTTTGCTCGTTCGGTAAGCCAAATACTGTAAACGCAGCTGGTGCCGGGTGGGTATGCCATTCGGCCTCGACAGCGGCCAGTTTGACTTTTTGCACATCGCCAAGCTCATAGCCTGATTCATCACCCAGCACTATTACCGATAGCGCACTGGCCAGGCCAAAGGCTGAAGCAATAGCAAAGCTGCGCCGGGCAAAGGGTAAATCGCGGCCTTTAAGCAGATACCAGCTGGAAATGGCCAGCACAAATACTGCGCCGGTAACATAACCGGCCGACACCGTATGTACAAACTTAACCTGAGCCACCGGGTTAAAAATAACCTCGCTAAAGCTGGTAAGTTCCATGCGCATAGTGTCGATGTTAAATACCGAGCCTACCGGGTGCTGCATCCAGCCATTGGCAACCAGGATCCAAAGCGCTGATAAATTGCTGGCTAACGCCATTAGCCAGGTTACTGCTAAATGTTTTTCTTTGCTTAATCTGTCCCAACCAAAGAAAAATAAGCCGATTAGGGTAGATTCAAGAAAAAATGCCATCAGCGCTTCTATGGCCAGCGGCGCACCGAAAATGTCGCCGACATAGTGCGAATAGTAAGACCAGTTAGTACCAAACTGGAATTCCATGGCAATACCGGTGGTAACGCCAAGCGCAAAGTTAATGCCAAATAACTTACCCCAGAATTTAGTCATATCACGGTAAATGGTTTTACCGGTCATCACATAAACCGATTCCATAATAGCCAGTAAAAAAGCCATACCAAGAGTAAGAGGAACAAACAGGAAGTGGATCATTGCCGTAAAGGCGAACTGAAGTCGGGACAGGTCTACAATATCCATCTGCATACTCCGCGTGCGCAGGTTAATGTTAGGCAGTACCTATAAAGTAGTACAGCCATAGCACTATACAAGGGCAGGCAGCCAGCGCTTATGCGCTGGATCAAGCTTTTGTGACTCTACATTAGAATGTTTTAATGTTTCAGCGTTTGCGGGCTAAGAAAGTGTCTACTGCTTTGTTGGATGCCGCCAGTTTTTTGCGGCCTTGCGGACAGGTTTGTGTTAGCAAAATAAACAGGGTGTCGATCACCAGTTCCTGTGCATTACGCGCCAGAATAGACGACAAGCGCGCTGAGCTTTCGTCGGCCACGGTATATAAATTCAGCCCGGCCAGCCGGGCAATATTATTAGCACCATAAGCGGTAACACTGATAATTTGCACGCCGTTGCTGGCCGCCTGCTCGGTAATTTTTACGCTGTCGGCGGTTTCACCTGATTCACTCAGTACTACCAGCACATCTTCGGCAGTGTAGTTGGCAATATTAGCCAGTTGCACATGGGTATCGGTTTCAGCCAGCGCCGCCATACCGAGTTTCTGCAGCTTGTATGAGAAATCTTTTGCCACTAAAGCCGAGCCGCCCTTGCCACATAGCAGCACCCGTTTGGCATTACGCAGCATTAAAGCGGCCTGCTCATAGCTGGTTTGTGAGTTAATAGCATGGGTTTTATTCAGCACATTAATTTTGCTGGCCAGTAGTTTCTGACTCATGGTGCTGAAGGTATCGTCCAGTGAAATTTCGCCGTGCAGCTTGTCGGCGCTGGCTGGCAATACCTGATGATGCAGGCTGTCGGTAATGGCAAATTTAAAATCCGGGTAACCTTTGTAACCCAGCTTTTGGGTAAAGCGCACTACACTGGCCTGGCTGATGCCGACAGCTTTGGCCAGCATTTGTGATGGCATGTCACGGATATGATCCGGGTTAGCCAGAATATATTCTGCCAGTTGCTGTTCTGCACGTGGAAATTTTTCGCGCAGGGCATGAATTTTATCGAGTACAGACATCCGGTATTCCTGTTTTCAGCCTGATTGGCTCAGTAGAGTAAAACGGTTTTAACCAGCAGCTTATTATGATAGGAGGAAATTGAAAAGCCCGGCCTGCAATACAGGCCGGGAAACACCGTGTCCGGGATTAGAACGCGGGTTTGTAACGCAGTGAAATACCTATAGTGCGGCCCAGAACTGAGTAGTCACTTACAGTATTAAAATGGTTGGCGCCAGAGAACGGCAATGGCGGATCTTTATCCAGCAGGTTATCAATACCGGCAGTCAGGCTTAGCTCGTCAGTAGCCTGCCATGATGCAGATAAGTCGATATAGTTTTGTGCGCCAATGCTGATACTGCGATTGGCAGCACTTTCTACTTCGCCAATACGACGCCAGCCCAGCTGTACGCCCAGAGTGTCCAGGTTCCAGTCCAGTGTCATACGGTGTTTGTAGTCTGCCTGCAGTACGCTGGCAAAGTCGCCGGAGCAAGCACTGCCAAAGGTGCCTTTACAATCAATGGCTGGCAAAGTGGCGTTATCCTGCCGGGTTTGTTTGGTAATAATGGTGCCCTGATAAGCCAGCTTCATACTGCCACCCATTACTGCCGGGGCGTCGAAACGGTAATTAACGGCCAGGTCAACGCCGTCCTGCTTAACAGCTGCCAGGTTAAAGTCGTTTACAATAGCGGTGCTGATTAAACCGGTTTGTGGGTCGCGTAGTACGGCGTCACACAAGGGGTTACCGGCAACCGGGTTGTCGATATAACAGTTTTTCAGCGCAGCCGCAGGCTGGATCTGGCTTACCGCATCGGTAATTTCAATGGTGTAGTAATCCAGTGTTACATCAAACCCTTTCAGGTAAGACGGGGTATACACCAGGCCCAGTGTAGATGACACGGCCTGCTCTGGCTTAATGTTAGGGTTACCACCATAGGTATAACTGGCAGTAGAGGCATCAAACGGTGTTCCCGCCGGTGCGGCACCATAGCGGGCGCACTGCTCGGCATTACCGGTACCCAGTAAACATGGATCACCGTCAAAACGGCCGGCAAAGCGCGGTACAAACTGCTCGCTGGTTTGATCAAATAATGCCAGTGACAGTGCCGTGATTGGGCTGGCAAATTCACCTAAGTTAGGCGCCCTAAACGCCGTCTGGCGGCTGGCACGAATACGTACATCACTGTTTATTGCCCAGTTAATGCCCAGTTTCCAGGTGTTTTCAGCGTCGGTGTTTGAGTACTCAGAAATACGGTAAGCGCCTTCAAAGTCAAGCTGATCGGCAAAAGCGGTGTCAAACAGTAATGGTACCAGCACTTCGGCATACACTTCTTTACTGTCGAAGCTGGCGTCCATGTCAAATACAGCCGCTGATGAGAAGCTGGTGCCGTTACGAAACGCATCGCCCGGCGTTTGTTTGCCGGTTTCTTTGCGGTATTCATAGCCCAGCGCATAGCTGACTGTACCGGCCGGTAATTCAAATAACGGTGCTGAATCGCCTGAAATGGTAGCAGCCATTACGCTTTGTGTGCGCTCACGGTTGGCAAACAACAGCGGCACGCTAAACGAGCTTAAATCCAGTTGCGGATCAAAAATATCTACTGTGTTGGCCAATGCACCAAAACGGCTTACACCGCTATTGTTGTTGCGGTAGGCATTGTTGTAAATGCTGGAAGTTTCATCAGTAACACCATACTGGGCGTAAACGTCGTAGCTTAAGCTATCGGTTATTATGCCTTTTAAACCCAACTGGAACTGGCTGGATTCGCGCACCGCTTCAGTGTACTGGACACCCAGGCCCAGGTTACGCTCTACATTTACCAGCGCATTACCATTGGCGTCGAAGCTGATTAAATCACGCACTGCCGCAGGAATATAAGGGTTATCAGCTGTTAAGGTAACCTGTTCGTTAACTGAAATGGGGGTTTGGCCAGCAGAACCGGCACCGGTTACTTTTACTTTGGCATACATGCCACGGCCATACAGCTCAACGTAGTCGTTAAATTCGGTGTTAAAGAATAAACCGGCAGATAAACGGTCCATTGGCTGGGTAAGGTAGCGCTGATCAGTAATATTTACTGTGTTACGGCCTGTGGTAACGCCGCCGTTATCGTCAATACCAAAGCTGTTGCCGCTGGCAACGTCGGTATAAAAACCGCCGCTGTTAATAATACTGCCGCTGTTTTGCAGCGCCCAGCTACGTTCGCCGGCCAGCAGGGCTTTGCGTTCAGAATAGCCGACATAGCCGGTAATATGACCACGGCCATTGGCAATATCGCCACCAAACACGGCTTCAGTGTTCATTTTCTCACCGCCACCATCGGCGGTTTCATAACTGGCCGACAGCTCAACGCCATCAAACTTGTCGTCCATAATAAAGTTTACTACGCCTGCTACTGCATCGGCACCGTATACGGCAGCTGCACCACCGGTTAATACGTCTACCCGCTTAATTAAACCGGCCGGAATAATGTTAACATCTACCGAGTTACGAAAGCTGAAAGGCACGGCACGGGTACCGTTAATCAGCACCAGAGTACGGTTTTGGCCCAGGCTGCGTAAGTCGATGGTTGATGAGCCTAAAGAGTCACCTACTGTGGCGCCGGTAGCATTGGCTCCTGCTGCTGCCTGCGGCAGTTTAGCGGTAATGTCTTCAACGTTAACGGCGCGGTCCAGCTGAATTTGCACTTCATCTACCGAAGCTACCGGGCTTGATGCAACCAGTTCAGTACGGGCGATACGCGAACCGGTGATAGTGATCACTTCAGTTTTTGCGGCGGTTTCATCCGTTTGTTGAGCCAGAGTTATTTGGCTAAATAGTGCCAGGTTTACTGCCAAAGCCAGTTTTGAAGCCTGGCGCAGTCTGTAACCGGCGGTTTTGCTGCTAAGGTAAGACGCCATCTGTGTATACTCCCAGTTGCTATAGCTAGAATATCGGGTTTAAATTTATGAATTTTTTATACATTGGTGACTAGCTTTCGGTGAATATATACCTCAAAGCGAAATTTTATGCAATTTTATTTAGTATGAATCTTGGTGTTGCTGGATAAATTATTCATGCTACAGTTTGCAACAGTAGTTTTGTTTCAGCCTCAACAGGAAAACAGATGCACGCACATATTCAGAATTTATTTAATATTGCCGCCAAACCCAGCCGTAAAGTTATCGGCCTGATGAGCGGCACCTCACTTGACGGCCTGGATGTAGCCCTGTGTGAACTAAGCGGCGATGGTCTCAATACCCGCATTAACTTACTGCAGTTCACCACGGTAGATTACGATGCTGACTATAAGCAGCGGGTAAAGGCGGTGTTTTCCAAACGTGAAGTAGACTTGCAGGCCGTAACGCTGTTAAACCCATGGATTGGGCTGGAGCACGGCCGCATGATTAACCAATGCCTGACGCAGTGGCAACTGACAGCCGCTGATGTTGACGTAATAGCCAGCCATGGCCAAACCATTTTTCACTGCCCCAAACGCCAGCATAATCTGGCTGATTACGGCAACGCCACGCTGCAAATTGGCGATGGCGATCATCTGGCAATGGCCACCGGTATTATTACTTTGAGTGATTTTAGGCAAAAACATATTGCTGCAGGCGGCGAAGGCGCGCCGTTAGCGGTGTATGGCGACTACTTACTGTTTAGCAGCAACAGCGAAAACCGCATTATGCTGAATATTGGTGGTATCGCTAACTTTACCTGGCTGCCACAAACGCTGGACGCCGAAGCAGTATTTAGCAGTGATATTGGCCCCGGCAATACGATGATGGATGCGTTTATTCAACAACATTATCCGGGTAAGTATTTTGATGAGAACTCGCTGTTAGCCAAGGCTGGTAAAGTTAGTGAGCCTTTACTGGGGGCCTTAAAGCAAGATCCATTCTTTGCGCTGGGCTTTCCTAAAACCACCGGGCCGGAAGTATTTAACCTGGCCTATCTTGCTAAGGCACAGCTGGCAAGTGGCACAGAGCAGTTAAGCCATGCCGATATTATGGCCACGCTAAATTGCTTTAGCGCCGATATGATTATCAGTGCTATTAAGCAAACCACTGAAAAGCTGGAGCAATTTGTTATTTACGCCAGTGGTGGTGGTATTCACAACCCGTTGTTAATGACGCAAATTCAGGCGGCATTGCCGGGCGTAAGCATTAAAACCACTCATGACTTAGGCATCAACCCTGACGCGAAAGAGGCAGTATTATTTGCCGTACTGGCGAATGAATGTTTAGTTGGCGGCAAGCAGAAATTCAGCAACGCCCGTGAGGGTATACCGGGCGTTACTATGGGTAAGGTGAGTTTTGCTGATTAGGGCCCTGTGCGGGCCCACGCTATGCCGGTTAAGTTAATACTGACGGTTACGGCGGTTATCGCGTACCAGCCACCAGATCAGGTAGCCAACAATAATAACCGGCAATAGCGTAACCACTAATGAGATACCTACGCCAAGAATAGCGCCGAAAACGCCGATCACAATGGCAAAAATGGTTGCAGCTGTTGCCAGTAACGTAGGCAGGCAGTAAATACCTACAACAACTAATAAGATAATAACCAGTGTTCTGTTCATAGTGTTGATCCTTTTGATGTTAAACATGCGGTGTTTTATCATTAAGCAATCAAGTGTTATGCCAGTATTTTTATATTTTAAAATCAGTTGGTTAGGCATGTTCTGCGGAGATGCTGCAAACTTGCAGCCAATGTTTTAGTGGTTTTCGCTAATAGTTAGTAAGAATGCAAAAAGTGATGTTGCAGCAGGGCTTTTGGATAAATCAGATTAGGGCAAGCAGCAACCTTGCCCTTTTATTTTAGTATTCCCACCAGCAGTCTTGCCACCAGTCTAAAAACTCGGCGAAGTCGATATAGCCGTTATTATTGGTGTCGATAAGCTTAAAGCCTTCTTCAACATGACTGACTTTGGTCTTAGGGGCTAGCGCTGTAAGCAGTTCGATAAACTCGGTTAATTCAATGCGGCCATTGCCGTCACGGTCAAAAAAATCAAAGTTGCTTTTTATTTCTGCAATTTGTGCTTCAGACAAATTTTCTGTATTCACGGGTATAACCTTGTTTGTTAATAAAAATAGCGCTTCAGTGTACTGCGCAGCGAAATGCCTGTCTATGTCGTAAGGCTTGACTGTTTACACAGAAACGCAGCGGCAAGATAGCTGAAAGTGGCTAAGTAGCCAGAGAGTTACAACCCGGTGCCTGTTAAGCACCGGGCCTCTATATTACAGCGACTTCAAGAAGGTCAGCAGGGCTTCGCGATCTTCAGTGGGTAAATTAACAAAGCGGTTTTTAATCACTTCAGCTTCGCCGCCGTGCCATAAAATGGCCTCGGTTAACGTGCGGGCGCGGCTGTCATGTAAATAACCTACCGGCGTGCCTGCCGCTACGTATTCGGTGTAGCCAATACCCCATAAAGCCGGTGTACGCCACAGGTTACCACTGGCTAAGCCTTCGGCGAAATTATCTGCCAGCTCTTCGCCCATATCATGCAGCAGCATGTTGGTATAAGGCCGGATAGTTTGGTTGCGTACTTCGTCAAATGGCGAGCGGGCGCTGGTTTGCACTTCGCTGATATGGCAGGCATTGCAGCGAATGGCTGTGAATACCTGCTCACCCTGGGCTATTTTGGCAGGCTCAACATCCAAATACGCCATCGGCGATACGCCTTTAGGGAAACCACTAACCAGGCTGCGCTGTGCCGGTACGGCCAACAGGTGCAGATATTCTGTCATTAATTGCAGTGCTTCATCTGGTAAGCCGGGCTCTGTGCCACTGGCGGCGTCACAGTGTTTTGCCCCGGCCAGACAGTCGCGGTTCGGGTAAATAGATGACGTTACAGACATATCCAGCAGGGCAGCGTTAGCGACCTGGTGACGCAGGCTAACTTTACCGGCTTTCCAGCCATAGCGGCCTAAACGCACATCGCCGGTTTCCGGATCGTAAGCATAGTTGGCAGTGCCAAGAACACCATCAGCATCGGGTGTGGTGCGTACCCGCGCTAGAATGGTGTCGTCGTCAATGGCTTCAAGCAGGCCCATACCTATTAATGGCTGCGCCGAGCGCACGGAATAGGCTTCCGGTACCGGGCCCTCAAAGGCTATTTCCGGTTTACGCAGTTCTACTACAGTACCATCGGCCAGTTGTACATTCTTTGTGGTAAAACCGGCAACTACAGCAGCGTTACCCCAGTTTTGCACCGCGCCCGTTGTGGTTGAGCGCGCATTCATTTGCATTGCCTGGCCGTATATAGGGTGTGGCAGGTAATTACCGTTAGCGTCGGTGCCGGTGGCGCCGGTGCGTATTGCCATAGTATCAAGCCGTTGGTTTACTACTGTTGGGGCAACGCTGCGGCCATTGCTAACGTGGCAGTTAAAACAGGATGACTGGTTAAAGCGCGGCCCTTGCAGGAAACGGCCTGCATCATTGCGGTCATTGCCATCTTCGTTATGCTCGCCGGTCCATAAATTAGTGTGTAACCAACGGCGGCCTTCCATAAAGCGTTGTATATTTTGCATGCCAATATTGTTATGTGGCTGCTGAAATATAAAAGTGGCATTGTCGGCATAATCGTATGATACCGAGCCGAGGCCGCCTTGCAGAGTGCTGTCAGGCAGTGGTTGGTTCATTAACCGCGGTTGTACGCCATACCAGGGGCGTAAGCCCTGGCCCATGACATAGGTGAGCTCATTGGTGTAGTAACGAAAGCCGCCGTTATCGCCAATGGCATCCATCACTTCGCGGGTAGAGAAAAACGACCCGGTAAACTCAATAATATCGCCTTTTTTCAGCGACCGTGCGGATACGTTATTACCGTTTGGCACCATTACGCCATCGGCATTGGCTGAGAGGGCTCTGTGGCCGGGGTAGGTGTCAAATACTACGCTACAGCCATCATTTGCACCAATTACGCCACCGTAACCGCTGTTGGGGTTTAGCAACAGGCCATTGGCTGGTTTAGGCACTACCGGGCAGGGCGCGCCGTCGCTCAGGTAGGTAGAGTTATCCAGCAAACGGCCAGGGCTCATCCAGCCAAAACCGGTAACGTTGGGTTCGTCAAAACGGCGCACAAAAGAGTGGCCACCGCCTTTTTGCGCTTGCAAATAATACTGATTAACAATAATCCGTGGCGCGGTAACGCCAGCGACATTGCTGTTATCAATAAATTCGACGCCCCAGGTGCGGTTTTTAAAGTAGTTAGCAATAAAGTTTAAATGTGCACCGGGGCCTTTATCTGCTGGGTTACCCTGGGCATCGACAGTTTCGTTCAGGCCAAAACCAATTTCGTTCCACTCTTCGCCGCGTTCACGGGCATGGCGTGAGCGCCCAACCATACCAAAGCGCGTTACCAGGGTGCCGTCGGCTAAGGTAAAGCGCACACTTTCAACCGGTTGCGCCGGGGCAGGCAATGGCTGGCGACCGCTGCCGCTCAACGGGTAAGGTACATAGGACGTATCCAGCAGTGGCATGGAGTTGTCGTTGCCCGGGGTTCTGAATTCGACTTCAAATAATGAATAACCATACTGAGTGTGGCGCTTAATGCCCTGCAGGCGAACATAGCGGGCATCAATATTCAGATTAAAAAACTCCTCAGTGCGGCCCTGAGCGCCGGTGATATAGCGCAGTTGGTACCAGTTTTGGCCATCGTCAGAAATATAAATGGCATATTCTTCAGCGTAGGCATTTTCCCAGTGCAGCTTCATATAGCCTATGGCGGTTTTGGCACCAAAATCAAACTGTAACCAGGCGTTATCGGCATCGGCTATACCATTGCTCCAGGCGCTTTCCCAGCGGCTGTTTAAATCACCATCAATGGCTTTATCTGCAGTGTTATTGCCATTTTCGTCGCCGGACGAGCTGGCAGATACGGCAAGTACCGGCACTGCAGCAGCGCTTTTGTTATAAGCTGCTGATAACCTGAGCTCCGCCGGTGGTGGTGATAACGATGGGGCACCTGGTTTGGGTAGCGGTTTAACGTCTGCACTGGGCGCAGCTTCAAGTTCTGGCTCGGGTAGGCCGTCTGCAGGCGGTTGCGTTTCTGTTGGCGGTGGTGTGGCAACCGGAGGCGTTACTACCGGTGGAGTAGCTACCGGCGGTGTACTATCTGCACTGTCACCGCCACCACAGCCTGACACCGCTAATGCCAGCGAAGACACAAGCAACCAGGCAGGCACAGTAAGCCTGTTGCTGGCTGGTTTAACGCAAGACCCTAGGTCCATACCAAATACTCCACAATAAATACAAAAATCAGGGTGTTTCTAAGTTTAGCGACTACAAAGCTGTTAATCATGAGTTAGTAGCATAGTATTTTGTGTAATTAATTGTTTATTACCAGGCTGGTGTGACCTGATGACATTAATTTAAATACCGGGCTTAAACTGTACTGCTTTGCTTTCATTTTAATTTGCTCTGTACTGCTTATTTTGTAAGGCACTGTGTATATTTTCTGCCACGCGCCCGCGTTACTGTGGTGACTTAACGCAAGCAGACAGGAACAAGCAGCATGGAGTTATTCTGGACCTTAGTATTTTTTGCTTTTGCCACCAGCATTACACCCGGGCCGAATAATATTATGATTATGTCGTCCGGCGTTAATTATGGCGTGCAAAAAAGCCTGGCCCATCTGGCCGGTATTCAGCTGGGTTTTTTACTGATGTTGCTGGCAGTGGGGTTGGGAGCTGGGCTGATCTTGCAGCAACAACCGTTATTGCACCAGCTAATAAAATTAGTGGGTTCGGTATATTTGCTGTATCTGGCGTGGAAAATTGCCAGTGCTGAGCCAAAGCAAATAGAAACGGGTAATAGTAAACCGCTGAGTTTTACCCAGGCGTTGCTGTTTCAGTGGGTAAATGCCAAAGCCTGGGTCATGATTACCGGTGCTATTGCAGCTTTTACCAGCTTGCAGGGGGTGTACTGGCAGCAATTAGTGCTGATTGCACTGGTATTTTTGCTGGTGGGGTTGCCCTGTACCATTAGCTGGCTGATGTTCGGCGCCGGTTTAAAGCGCTTACTAACTGCACCAGAGCAGCGGCGCTGGTTTAACCGGGCCATGGGCGTTCTGCTGGCATTATCGGTACTGCCACCGTTGTGGCAGGCATTGCAGTGGTAAGTAAAAGGAAGGCGTGTGGGTTTTCGTTATCAACAGCTGGCTGCCGAGCTGCAACAACAAATAGAGCAGGGCCAATATGGCTGCGGTGACCGCCTGCCGGGTGTGCGTGAGCTGGCCAAACGCCGGGCCGTAAGTGTGTCTACCGTGGTGGCAAGTTACCGGCGGCTGGAGGCCGACGGCTATTTACAGGCCAGTAGTCGCAGCGGTTATTTTGTTAAACCACGTTATCAGCCTCCGGCACTTAGTAGCACACTACAGCAAGTGGCCGGGCCCGTTACTGTTTGTAGCCAGCAGATAGCTTTGTCGTTGTCTAAGGCCGCAGCCGATCCGGCTTACATGCGCTTAGGTGCTGCTGTACCGGCGGCGGTTTATCTGCCACAACACGCGCTACAAAAAGTGCTGCAACAGGTAATTAAAACTGAACCGGCGCGCTTAATGCGCTATGAAGCCAGCCGCGGCGCAGCCGAACTACGCCATGAAATTGCCCGGCGTATGGCGTTACAGGGTGCTGTGGTATCGCAGGACGATGTCATTATTACCAATGGCTGCCAGGAAGCGCTGATGCTGAGTTTAAAGGCCGTAACTCAGCCTGGCGATGTGGTCGTGATAGAGTCACCGGCGTTTTATGGCCTGCTACAGGCGCTGGAAGCTGCTGGTTTAAAAGCGCTGGCACTGCCCACCGACGTGCAAACCGGCATGGCACCTGACGTACTGGAGCAGGCCCTTGAGCAGTGGCCGGTAAAGGCCTGTGTGCTGATTGCCAACTACAGTAACCCATTGGGCAGCCTGATCCCGGACAGCAATAAAAAGCGCATAGTACAATTGCTGGCAAAGCGTGGCATAGCACTGATAGAAGATGATACCTATGGCGATTTAGGCTTTACCGGACCTCGGCCCGGCAGCTTTCTGGCGCTGGCGCCAAAGCAGGATATTTTTTACTGCAGCACTTTTTCTAAAACCCTGTCGCCGGATTTACGCCTGGGCTGGGTAATAGCGCCCAAACATACCGCGAAGCTCGAATACCTGAAATTTATCAGTAATATAAGTACGGCAGCTTTGCCACAATTGGCGGTGGCAAAGCTGTTGCAAAGCGGCCAGTATGAGCGGCATTTGCGTCAGGTACGGCCGCAGTATGAAGCGGCGGTGCAGCGTATCAGCAGCAGTATTGGCCGCTTGTTTCCACCTGGCACCCGCGTTAGCCAGCCACAGGGCGGTTTTGTACTCTGGGTAGAGCTGCCACAAGGCACAGATGCTTATCTGTTAACACAGCAGGCGCTGGCAGAAAAAATCAGCATAGCGCCAGGCACCATATTTTCGCCCACCGCACCGGCCGGTAAAGCACGCTACGGTAATTTTATCCGCTTAAACTGTGCAGTAGCACAGGATGCACGGCTGGAGCGGGCATTACAAACACTTGGGCAGTTGTGCCAACAGCAGCTAAACCAGCAAAGATTTAACGGTACCGGTTAATGCCCGCCGCCCAGTGATTTAATCGCCTGGATCATGGCTACCATCACCTTTTGTGCATCGCCGTATATCATTTGCGTGTTATCGGCATAAAACAGCGCGTTTTCTACGCCGGAATAACCTTTACCCTGGCCACGTTTTACCACGTATACCTGTTTGGCCATATCAACATTTAATACCGGCATGCCGTAAATCGGCGAGCTTTTATTGCTGCGGGCGGCCGGGTTTACTGTGTCATTGGCGCCAATGACTATGGCTACATCGGCTTCTTTAAACTCGCCGTTAATATCTTCCATATCAAAGATAATGTCGTATGGTACGCCGGCTTCAGCCAGCAACACATTCATATGGCCCGGCATGCGGCCTGCTACCGGGTGAATGGCAAATTTTACTTCTACCCCGGCGTCCTGCAGCAGTTTTACCAGCTCGTACAGTTTATGTTGTGCCTGCGCCACGGCTAAGCCATAGCCAGGTGCAATAATTACTTTACCGGCGTAGCGCATATTAATACCTGCGTCGCTGGCATCAACCGGTTTCTGGCTACCGGTAATATCGCCCTGGGCTTCTTCGCTAACGGCACCAAAATTAGAAAACAGTACATTGGCCACTGAGCGGTTCATCGCTTTGGCCATCAGTAGGGTAAGTAAGGAGCCTGCCGAGCCGACCACCATACCGGCTATCATCAGTGCCGGGTTATTCAGTACATAGCCTTCAAAGCCAACAGCTAAGCCGGTAAAGGCGTTGTACAACGAAATAACCACCGGCATATCGGCGCCGCCAATCGGCATGGTCATCATTACGCCGTAAATCAGTGCTAACGCAAAAAAGATAGCAAATACCGGCCAGCTAACCATGCCGCCATGCCAGATAATGTAAGCGCCAATGGCCAGCAACACGAATAACAGACTGCCGTTTACCAGTTGCAAGGCACCAAAACGCAGGGTTTTATTGATACGGCCATCCAGTTTAGCCCAGGCGATAAGCGAGCCGGATAACGCAACAGCGCCAATTAGCCCGCCCAGCACAGCCAGGCTTAGTGACACAGTGCCGTGAGTTTTGTAGCCAATCAGCTCTATGGCGGCAATCGCCGCTGCTGCACCGCCGCCCATACCGTTATACAGTGCTACCATTTGCGGCATGTCAGTCATTGCTACTTTTTTACCGCTACGCCAGGCCCAGCCCAGGCCCAGAGCCAGGGCAATCAGTGCCAGTGTCAGGTTAGTGCTAAGATGCGGCTTGGCCGCCTCGTTAACATCCAGCGTATACAAAAAGCTGGCCAGCACGGCCAGTACCATACCGGCACCGGCAACCACAATACCTGAGCGGGCAGTAAGGGGAGACGACATACGCTTTAAACCGTAAATAAACAAAAAAGCGGCAATAAAATAGCTGCTGTCGATGAGTAAAGCTGCGTTCATGCCTTACTCCTTGTTGGTTTTGCCGGACGGTTTAAACATTTGCAGCATGCGCTCGGTTACCACATAACCACCGGCAGCATTGCCTGCACCTAACAGTACGCCAAGAAAACCGATGATCTGCTCGGGTAATGAGCTGGCATTTAGCAATGCCCACAGCGCGCCAACCACCACAATGCCGTGAATAAAGTTAGAGCCGGACATCAGTGGTGTGTGCAAAATAGCCGGTACGCGGCCGATAATTTCAAAACCGGTAAATGCAGCCAGCATAAAAATATATAGCGCGACAAAGCCGGTTAATATAGTGGTGGTGTAGTCCATAATGCTCCCCAAAAATAATGCTGTGTTATTGTTGTTCCAGCGCAGTTTTTACTGCTGCCGGTTTGATCTCACCCTGATGTGTCAGTATGGTTTTTGCCTGAACTTCGTCATCCCAATCCAGTTTAATTTCGCCATCTGCAATAAACAGCTGCAGTAAATTCAGCAGATTCTTGGCGTATAGCTCTGAGGCATGTTCTGCCAGCATAGAAGGTACATTTAACGGTGCCATTATCGTTGCCAGGCCTTGTTCTAAGGTTTCACCCGGTATGCTGTATTCGCAGTTGCCACCACCTTCAGCGGCTAAATCAATGATCACGGCGCCTGGTTTCATGCCGTCAACCTGGGTTTTGCTAATCAGCTTCGGTGAGGGCCGACCGGGTATAGCTGCCGTAGTAATAACAATATCGGCCTGCTGAATATGCCGGGTTACTACGCTGGCAATTTTGTCTTTCTCTTGTTGCGTTAACTCGCGGGCATAGCCACCCTCACCGCGGGCATCAACGCCGGTATCAACAAATTTGGCGCCTAAAGATTCCGCCTGCTCCTTGGTTTCTGGCCGCACGTCATAGCCTTCCGTTATTGCCCCTAAACGCCGGGCAGTGGCTAAGGCTTGCAAACCGGCTACACCGAGGCCCATTACCAAACAGCGTGCCGGGCGGATTGAGCCCACGGCGGTAGTCATCATCGGTAAAATGCGCGCCAGCTTAGTGGCCCCGAGTAGTGCGCCATAGTAACCGGCTAATGCCGCCTGCGACGATAGCGCATCCATGGCCTGAGCACGGCTGATACGTGGTACCTGCTCCATAGCAAAGCAGGTTATGTGCTTATCGCGCAGTAAACGGGTAAGGTCGGGTTCTTTGTGTGGATAAACAAAGCTAAGCAAAATACAGCCGGGTGGCATCAGGTTAATTTGCTCAGTGGTAGGGGGCTGTACTGACAGCACTATATTGGCTGTTGCCAGCAGCTCTTGCTCTGTATTAACAAAATGCACTGCAGTATAGGCGCTGTCGGGTAATTTGCTGCTAAGGCCTGCGCCGCTGAGCAGGCTGATCCTGCAGCCCAGTTTACTCAACTTATCTGCCACGGCGGGCACCATGGCAACACGTTTTTCGTGTGGCCGGCTTTCCTTCAGCACGGCAACCTGTATTGGCATAAAGCACACTCCTTAAACTAACTGTCTGAGGAGTATAGCCTTTATAAAAAACTTTGCGTCAAAACACTCTAAGCTTGCTGGCTGTGCAACAATGCCTGATTTAATGTCGCCAGAATGTCGCTGCTTTTACGCAACAGCCGTAGTTGTTGAAATAAGTCAGCCGCTTGCGGGTATTGCAACTTTAAATAGCTGAACCACTGTTTAATACGGTTAGCATAATACTGGCCTTTGTCACCGCTGATCTCAAATTCAGAGTAGCGCATCAGCAGCTCCAGTACCTGCGGCCAGGGCATAGCAGCTACGCCGGTACGGATACTTTGTGCCAGGTTTGGCATGGCCAGTGCGCCACGGCCGAGCATAATGTCGCTGCAATCGGCCTGTTGCTGGCACAACGCAGCATCGGCGGCATTCCAAATCTCACCGTTTGCCACCAGCGGAATAGCTGTTTGTTGTTTAATTTTTGCTATCCATGGCCAGTAAGCCGGTGGCCGGTAACCGTCACTTTTGGTACGGGCATGCACGGTAAGCATGCTGGCGCCAGCACTGGCAATAGCAGCTGCATTGGCCAGCGTTAGGCTGGTGTCGTCATAGCCGAGGCGAATTTTGGCACTGACAGGAAACTGCGTAGGCACAGCATCACGCACCGCTTTAACTATACGGTACAGTTGCTCGGTTTCTTTTAGCAGCACAGCACCACCACGGCTTTTGTTTACTGCTTTAGCCGGGCAACCAAAGTTTAAATCAACCCCTGGCGAGCCCAGTTCTACTGCTCGCACGGCATTTTCGGCCAGCCAGTTTGGGTCTTGCCCCAGCAACTGTACCCTTACCGGCGTACCGGCAAAGGTTCTGCCGCCGTTTTGCAGCTCAGGGCAAAAGCGGGTAAAAACCCGGGCTGGTAATTTTTGATCGACTATGCGGATAAACTCGGTAATACATAAGTCGTAGCCGCCAATGCGCGTTAGCATATCGCGCATAAGATGATCGACTACGCCTTCCATCGGCGCCAGTATAATTTGCATCAGCTTTGGGTCGGTCAGACAGAGTAAATGGTGTTGATCTGTTGGCGGTGCAGCAATTCTGCCAGTTCAGGCAACTGCAACGGTTCCATATCCAACACTTCGAGAATAGCGCTTTTATGCAGCTCCCATTCCGGGTCCAGCGTAATATTAAACAGCTGGCGGCTTTCGCCACTGAAGTGCTCTGCCAGTTTTAACAGTGCAAACAGCTGCTTTTCCAGTTCGCTGTCGCTTTCCAGCATCAGTGCCGGGCTGTGATGATAAGCAATAACATTACACAGCTCTGGCGTTAAACCCCATGACTGGGCTACCAGATAACCCACTACCTCATGGCAGGTATGAAAATACTGTTCTTCAATTTCACTGTAACCGCGGCCCTGCTGCAGGCCTTGCTGCATTAATTGTTCGTAGTTACTTACCTGCTGTTGAATAAGGGCAATACCGGCGTTATGAAACAAACCCAGACTGTAGCAGTCGTCCTGAATGTCCTGGCTGAAGTTAAAATGCTTGGCTAGTGTCATGGCAATATTGCCGGTTTGCAAAGCGCTGGACCACAATTTTAAGCTGAATTTATCATCCCGTCCTTCCGACAGGGTAAAGCGCACTAGTACGCTGCGCACCAGTTTTAATACCCGGCTCACGCCAAGAAATTTGCAGGCATGCTCTACAGAGGTAATTTTGTGCCGCAGGCCGAAAAAAGCGGAGTTCACTACTTTTAACGTAAAGCCGGCAATACCGATATCCAGGTTTATCAGCGCCGCGATACGTTTAATGTTAGGCTCAGGCAAATCCAGCTGTTGCTGAATATGCTGCAGGATCTCCGGTTGCGGTGGTATGGTAAAGCCATCTAACGCTTGTTCAATTGCTGACATATCAATGGCATGCGCCATAACACCTTCTCCGGTAACAAACTGCCAACCCAGCGGCTAATAGTAAAAGCCGTTAGGGGGAAATGCAAAATAGTTTTAGGGTATTTATTGCCGTTACTATGTCTGCTACGAGTCGAGATAGGGGCGGCCAGACATCAACTGCTGTGCCAGTTGCTGTTCGTTTTGTTGTTCATTCAGCTGCAGATCATTAAATTGCACATCGAACTGGATCAGTTCTTCATCACCCAAATGTTGGGCGATTAAGCGATCGGGTACCTGGCCAACCTGGCGGTAGGCATTAATGGCAACCTGAGCGGCTTGTTCCATTAATAATAAAAAATGGCCTAGTGGGAATTGCTGGAAGATGTCGGCATCCAGGTGGGCCCAGCCGAGTAAATCGCCACTGATAGCGCCATCGGCATGATCGGTAAACATCATAGATACGGCCGGGCATGACGGGTTTTCACCTACCTGATATTGTTCGGCATCTTCGCTGTTAAACAGCAATACATAGCCAAAACTCGGGCTGCCCTCAGCATCCATCTCGTCAAATGACGTATCGTACATCAAAAATAATCGATTATCGGTCATGACGTTTTCCTGCTGAAAAATGGCCGCTAATTTTACCTGAAATTAAGCAGATGCTAAAGGGCGAACGGTAATGATAATGGCAATACCGGCTGATATTGCCATTATCAGCGGTAAATTACGTTTCGCTCTGGTAGGGTATTTCCAGTAACAGCGCCAATGCCAGCAATAATGCCTGCTCTTCAGTTAAAAGCAGTTTATCGGCCTTTACACCAGCTTCAATAGCTTGCCACAGCTGTTGTTTTTGCTGAGGCGCCAGTGCGAGCAACTGCGGTAACTGCATGCTCAGGTTGGGAAAGTTGAAGTCGGGCTTTATGTTGTCTGCGGTAAAAGGCAGTGTGGCAATAGCAGCCTGCCAGGCTTGTTGTTGCTTGGCTGCGTCACCGGCAACCTGGCTTACCAGGGAGAGCAGTGAGCTTACTGCAGGTGCCAGTTGGGCCAGGGTTTTACCTGAGTATTTACGGTTTATCTGGTCCGGGTCAAATTGCACAGCCACGCTGTGTTCTACAAATTCCCGGGCCAGCCAGCTACTGATATCCACAGCACCAGCGGCGTGCATCAGTGCCTGCAATAATTGCTCAAACTGGCGGAATTTGCTTTCGGATAAGGTTTTCAGCGCCGGGATCAACCGCTGCAATAGCTGTACCTGTTGCAGCGCATCAAGGCTTGCCACACTGTCACACAACTGATCGGTTTGTTGCAAAAAACTGGCAGACCCCAGCTCTTTAATCAGCCTTAATTGGTTTTGGCGGATATCGTGATCTTGCTGCAGCAGTAAACAACATACCAGTGCCGTGGCGGGTTCTGTTTGGCGGCTGCTGTGTAGCAATAGTAAAGGTAAAGCCTGTTGCAAGCGCTCAGCATTAGTGGGCTTGGCATCCGTGGTGCTGGCGCTGGCATCAACTGCAGTTTGTGCAGGGCGTGCAGTGGGGTATTTGCCGTTCCAGTGTGGTTCCAGCCGTTTTATCCGCGTGGACAGTGGTGGGTGAGTAGCAAAAATAGAGGCCCAGCGGCTTATTGCTTCACCAAAAAACAGATGGCTGTTTTCATCGGCATTCTGGTTTTTTATTTTACTTGAGCTGCTATGGCTGCCAATAGCTTTTAACGCACCGGCTATACCGCGCGGGTTGCGGGTAAACTGTACAGCAGAGGCATCTGCCAGAAATTCGCGCTGGCGGCTCACTGCAGCTTTAATCAGATTGCCAAAAAAAGAGCCTACATAACCTATTACCACTAAACCCAGTGCTAACAGCACTATACCGCCGCCATTATTTTTACTGTTGCCGGATGAGCGGCTACTGGCGCGTATGGCGCCGGCTCTGCTGCTACCGCGCAGCATGTAGTAACCAATATGCCCGAGAAACAGAATACCGTTTAAGATGGCAATAAGACGGATATTCATCCGCATATCGCCGTTTAAAATATGGCTGAATTCGTGTGCTATAACGCCCTGCAATTCTTCGCGGTTTAAGTGTTCGAGGCAGCCCTGGGTAACACCAATCACTGCATCTGCCGGGCTGTAACCTGCGGCAAAGGCATTAATACCTTGTTCGGGCAGTAAATATACCGGTGGCACCGGTGTATTGGCAGCCAGAGCCATTTCTTCAACTACATTAAGTAAGCGCCTTTGCAGCGGGTCCTGGCTGTCGGGTAGTAACCGTATACCACCAAGTGACTCGGCTACAGCTCTACCGCCAGCCTTTAGCTGCTGCCATTTAAACAATACGGCTATGGTTACGGCAGCCAGTACGATAAAACTAACCCAGCCAACCAAATCCCATGGCAGGGTTCGCCACTGCAGGGATGATGATAAAAAAGCAGGGTCAACAAAACCTAAACTAATCAGGGTAATAACGTTGGTTAGCGTTAGCAATAGCAGTACCGCCAGCGTAAACAACACCACTAAAATACGGGTATTACGCCGGGCTAAATCCTGCTGGGCAAAAAAGTTACTGCTCATATTTTGCCGCGTTGTTTAAAAACTGACTTTAGGCGCGGCCTGAATGGCAGCACTGTCAGCAAACTCCAGCAACTTGGCATCAGCCGCATGGCCAAAGGCAGAGGCTAGCAACACCGGAGGAAAGCTTTGTTTGTAGCTATTGTAATCGGTAACGGCATCGTTAAAGGCCTGACGGGCGAAAGCTACACGGTTTTCGGTACTGGTAAGCTCTTCAGATACTTGCATCATATTCTGGTTCGCTTTTAAATCCGGGTAAGCTTCCATTACCACATTTAAGCGGCTCATGGCACTTTGTAATGCGCCTTCAGCTCCGGCTAACGCGTTAATGGCTCCTGCATCGCCGGGATTGTTTGCTGCCACTTTTAACCCTGCCAGGGCTGCATTTCGGGCGTTTATAACAGCTTCAAGCGTATCACGCTCGTGTGCCATATAGGCCTTGGCTGTTTCAACCAGATTGGGGATCAGGTCGTAGCGGCGTTTTAGCTGTACTTCAATTTGGGCAAAGGCGTTCTGAAAACGGTTTTTCAGTTTTACCAGCTGATTAAAAATGCTGATAACCCAGAATACTATGGCAACTAAAATAGCCAGAATAATCAGGCTGGTCATGATATCTCCAAGGTTATGGTAAAGTAGGTTGCTATTGTTAACAATAATTTAATTAGTGTCCAGCACTTCTTGTTCAGGTTGCATTAAACTGCGATAACCGGCTTGGCTTTGGAGCTGGCTGGTAATTCCTGATGGCTGCGGTATCATAGCCGACCAGACTTTAAGGGGTAAGCATGAGCGATTTTCAACATATTTCTGTGGCAAAAACGGCTGAGTTAATGGCTGCAGGTAAGGTAGTTATTGCCGATATCCGTGATGAGCAAAGTTTTGCAGGTGGCCATATTGATGGTGCTTTTCATCTGACCAATGGCAGCTTAACTGGCTTTATGCAGCAGTATGACTTTGAGCAGCCGGTAGTGGTGGTATGTTACCACGGTAACTCTAGCCAGGGGGCTGCACAATATTTAGCTCAGCAGGGCTTTGAGCAGGTGTACAGCATGGATGGTGGCTTTGAAAGCTGGCGCCAACAGTTACCTTTTGTGAGTGGCGACAGTGCATAAATTTGCCGAGTTAAATTCTGCTCAGGCGGCACAACTGTTTGCTGCTTATTGTGTAGCACAGGGGCTTGAGGTTACTGCGGTGGTGCAGCAGTCAACGCTGGCAGAACTGTATGGTGCAACAGAGCAACTGGCCCGGATAGAGCAGGAGTTTGCCCTTTTTTTGCAGCAACCGGCGCATCCGCGGTATCAGGCTGCAGCCTGGCAACTAAGCCAGCCAGACACGCAAAAGTTGCAGCATGATGGCCTGCCTGTATTTAACTGGCGTGAGCTGTGGCGTCAGGCGCCTTTAACATCCGCATTGTTGCTGTTATGTCTGCTGGTATACGTGTGGCAACAGCTGGACTGGCGAGCCAGCAGCGCTGCTTTGCAGCTTACTGAACCCACACAGCTGTGGCGCTGGTTTACACCGATGTTATTGCATTTTTCGTTAACCCATCTGGTATTTAATCTGGCCTGGTGGTTATATCTGGGCCGCCAGTTTGAACAACGGCTGGGGCTGGTGATGTTACTGAACGTTACCCTGTCGGTGGCGCTTGTTTCAAATGCTGCACAGTACTTTATGGTTAATCCTAATTTTGGCGGTTTATCTGGTGTCGTGTACGGCTTGTTCGGTTATTTCTGGATAGCCGGCCGGTTAAACCCGGCGCAGGGTTTGTATATCAGTCCGGGGCTGGTAGGTTTTATGCTGTTGTGGTTATTGCTGGGGTTTTTCGATGTACTTTGGGTAAGCATGGCAAACTGGGCGCATTTGGGCGGCTTACTTGCCGGTATGGGCTGGGCCTGGGTGCTGCGTAAACACAAAGGCCGTGCGCATGTGCAATAAAGTGCTTACTGATACCGGTGCTACTGATATAGATACTTGGTAAATAAAATATCTCTGATCATGGCGTTGCCGGTTTCTTTTTTCATCGCCTGTTGCAGTTTATCTAAAATTGCCAGGCGAATTTCTTCACGGCCGGTAAGTGACTTTATTTTATCTTCCGGCTGTTTGGTGAAGGTGCCGATAATAAGATCCAGTATCAGTGGCTCGTGATGCTCTATGGCGCTCAGATAAGATTTATCTTCAATCATCAGCTCTACAGTAACACGGATATAACCCAGGCTGCGGCGGTTGCCGGATATGTAGTTAGTAACAATATCAGGGTCAAAACCGTAATAGACAATTTCTTTCGGTTGCTGTGCAACAGCCGGGTGTGTTGCAAATAGCAGCGGCACTGACAGCACCAGAGAAAGTAGCAGGCTTTTGATCATAAGTATCACTTTTGGTTGAAGAATAAATGGCGGCAACGACACTAACAGTAGCGTTAAGCGTGGCATTTTACCAGCTAACTTAGTTTACAGTAAGCCGTTTTTCTGTGCTGATTGCGGCTGAAAAGTCAGGCCGAAGTTGCTATGATGCCGCCAGACTTTTAGTTGCAGAATAGATATTTGTGAGCACTCCCCTTATTTCTCTTGCCCGGCACTGGCAGGACGCCAATACCCTGGTGTTACCGGCTGCGTTAGCGCCGTGGATTTTAGAACCCGCCTCGCTGACTGCGCGTTTAAAGCGGCATTGTCAGCATTTTCGTCTGCAGGTATTACAGGAATACAGCGCTGTCTTACCCGAATTTTTACAGCCTTTGCTACCTGACACTACCGCAGTGCAGGTGCGCGAAGTAATTTTGTGGTGCAACGAGATGCCCTGTGTGTATGCGCAAAGCTGGTTACCCGGGCAAACTATCAGCACATTGCGCCCACTGGCCGATTTAGGCGAACGGCCGTTAGGCGACTACATTTTTCAGCATCAGAGCCTGCAGCGCGGCACTATTGAGGCTGCACAACTTGACGTGATGCTGCCGCAACTGAATATTGCTGCCTACTGTTATGTACGCCGCTCGGTATTTCAGCTGGAAGGCCAGCCACTGCTGGTGGCTGAAGCATTTTTGCCTGATATCAATAAACTGGAAGCGACCTTGTAATGAAACTGGCGCTAAATTGGGCTCACCGTAATTATTACCTGCAACTGATGCGGGTAAATAAGCCGATAGGTACATATTTGCTGTTATGGCCCACCTGGTGGGCACTGTGGCTGGCAGCCAACGGGCCGCCGCCGCTGTATTTACTGCTGGTATTTAGCTTAGGTGTGCTGTTAATGCGCGCCGCCGGTTGCGTCATTAACGACTATGCTGATCGTAAATGGGACGGCGCGGTAGAACGCACTAAACAGCGGCCTTTGGCCAGCGGTGCAATAAGCAGTAATGAAGCGCTGCAGTTATTCGCGCTGCTGGTGTTGCTGTCTGCCGGTTTATTGCTGTTTTTAAACTGGCAAACGGTATTGTTATCGGTAGTGGCTTTACTGCTGGCGGCAGTGTATCCGTTTATGAAACGTTACACCCATTTACCGCAGGTGGTGCTTGGCGCGGCGTTTAGTTGGGGTATGCCAATGGCGTTTATGGCGATTCAGTTGCAATTACCGCCGCTGCTGTGGCTGTTGTATCTGGCTAATCTGCTATGGACAGTAGCTTATGACACCTACTATGCACTGGTAGACCGGCCGGATGATCTGAAAGTAGGTATTAAATCTACCGCCATTTTATTTGGCAAATATGCCTTGCCTATTATTGCGCTGCTGCAGTTGTGTACCTTACTGTTGCTGGTTGCTGTAGGGTATCTGGCGCAATTGCATTTAGTGTTCTACCTCAGCCTTATTGCTGCAGCTGGTTGTTTTATCTATCAGTATATTATTGCCAGACGCAGCAGTCAGGGCTGTTTTAGTGCGTTTTTGCACAATCACTATGTAGGCATACTGGTGTTCGCCGGTATTGCTTTAAGTTACCAGTTACAAGGATAAACCGATGATCAAACGATTTTTAGCTGTGCTGGCTTTGGCAATGCCGCTATTGGCTTGTGCTGTACCGGCAGATGAGCGGGAAGTATTTAGTTTGGTGCCGTTGCAACTGGGTGAGCAATTAATTCAGGTGCAACTGGCAGATACACCGCAAAAACGCGCGCAGGGGCTGATGTTTCAGCAAAGTGCAGACCCCGGCATGTTATTGCTGTACCGCGAGCCGCGAGAGATTGCACTGTGGATGCTAAATACCTCTATGCCGCTGGATGTGGCTTATATTGATGCCAACTGGACGATAGCAGAGCTGATTACGCTTGAACCCTATGATGAAACACCTGTGCCATCAAAGCAGCCGGTAATAGCCGCGCTGGAGATGCCGCGCGGCTGGTTTGCCAAGCATGGCGTAGCGGTTGGGCAGAAAGTAAGCCTGAACCCTGAAACTAAACCCTGACAATATTGCTTTAATCCAGAAACAGGGAGTACTGCCCCGATAGCGCAGTCTCAGACCTTTTCGCGCCAGCGAAGGCGGGTAACAAATTCGTCGGGAACGAATTTGGTCAGCGTAACTGGCCCGCCTGGTTGAGGGCAGGATTGCCAGAAACCCTGCTGAGGCGAGCAGATCGGGGCAGTACTCCCGGCATATATGCGCTTAAACCTGTATCAGTGAAAGCGCGAGGATGCCACGACCCTATTTGGCTCGCCACAGCAACTCGCCCTTTTGCCTGCGGCAGGGCTCAGACACTCTGTGGCGTCCAAATCGGGCATGCCATCCTCAGAAAAAGATCTGCTTAGCCTTTAAGTTTTGCTGTCCTTATCATTTTTCCGGTAATGCGCGGCGCAGCAGCAAAAAATACAATACCGGCATCAGCAACATCGACACCAGCGGTGCGGCCAGCATACCGCCCAGCATAGGTGCGGCAATGCGCTGCATAACCTCATTACCGGCACCACTGCCCAGCATTACCGGCAGTAAACTGACAATAATAGTCAGCACCGTCATCGCTTTTGGCCTTACCCGCTGCACAGCACCCTGCATAATGGCTTGCCAGAGCTGCTGCTGATTTTGTGGTTTTACCTCCTCCACGGCGCGCTTTAAATACAGCAACATAACTACCGCAAATTCGGCCGCCACGCCTCCTAAAGCAATTAAACCCACGGCAACCGTTACCGACAGCTGATAATCCAGCAAATACAACAGCCATAAGCTACCGCTAAGGGCAAAGGGTAAAGTAACCAGCACCAGCAGCACATCGCTAAAACGTCGGAAGGTTAAGTACAGCAGCAACACAATAAGCAGTAACGTAAAGGGCAGCAGTTGCTGCAAACGCTGTGTTACCCGTTCCAGGTATTCATACTGGCCGCCGATACTTACACTAACCTGGGGAGCAAAGCGCTGTTCTGCCAGCAACTGCTGCAACTGCGCAATATAAGTACCCAGCCGGGTTTCGGCCGGTAAGTCGATATAAACCCAACTGGTTAAACGGGCGTTTTCCGCGCGGATCATTACCGGGCCTTTTACTACCTCTACCTTTGCTACCTGCTCCAGCAACAGGTAGGCACCGTCTGCGGTTTGCAAAGGTAAGCGGCGGATATCGTCCGGGTGGCTGCGGCTGTCGCGCGGGAAGCGCAGGCTGATATCATAGCGCTCGCGGCCCTGAATACTTTGTGCCACCGGCGCGCCGCCAATAGCAAAAGCCACATATTGCTGCAGTTCGCTAAGTGTCAGGCCGTAGCGGCCTAGTTGCTGTAAGTCAGGTGTGATTTGTAAGTACAAACCATCTTCGGTGCGCTCGGCAAATACCGAGCGGCTGCCCGGCAGTTGCTTGATCTGACTTTCCAGCTGTTGCGCTGTTTGTGAAATAGTGGCCAGGTCCGGGCCGCTGACACGTACACCCAGTGCAGTACGAATGCCGGTAGATAACATATCAATGCGGGTTTTTATTGGTGGCAGCCAGGCATTGGTCAGGCCAGGTACCTGCACAGTGGCGTCCAGCTCGGCAATAATATCATTTAGCGTAACCCCGTCCCGCCACTGGCTTTGTGGTTTTAACTTAATACTGGTTTCCAGCATTGTCAGCGGTGCAGGATCGGTGGCTGTATCCGCTCGGCCACTTTTACCCAGGACTGTGTCGACCTCTGGCACGGTTTTTATTAAACGATCCGTTTGCTGCAGCAGCTTTGCCGCCGTGGCCGGGCTGATACCGGGCAGGGTGGTGGGCATGTACAGCAAATCGCCTTCAGCAAAAGCCGGCATAAACTCGGTAGATAACCGCTGCCAGGGTTGCAAGCTGGAACCTAATGCGAGCAGGCACAGCAGCACCAAGGTTTTCGGAAAACGCAGGCTTAATGTTAGCAGCGGTGTATAAAGCGTAATAAGCAGCCGGCTAAGCGGGTTGCTGTGCTCTGATGGCAGCTTACCGCGTAAAAAGTACAGCATCAGCACCGGGATCAGCGTTACTGCCAACAATGCTGCAGAGGCCATAGCAAAGGTTTTGGTGTAAGCCAGCGGGGCAAATAAGCGGCCTTCCTGCGCTTCCAGCATAAATACCGGTAAAAAACTAACAGTGATAACCAGCAAAGAGAAAAACAGCGCCGGGCCGACATCCAGGCAGGCGTCGATAATGGTCTGCCTAAACTCAGCAGTGCTTAGCGCTTTGCCATTAGCGCGGGCCTGCTCCAGTTTTTTATGGCCGTGCTCTACCATCACAATGGCTGCATCTACCAATGCACCAATGGCAATAGCAATACCGCCCAGGCTCATCACATTGGCATTAATGCCCAGCTTTTGCATCAGCAAAATACTGGCTAACAGTGCCAGTGGCAGGCTGATTACGGCCACTAACGCAGAGCGGGCATGTAATAAAAACACCAGACATACCAGTGCGACTACTGCCATTTCTTCCAGCAGTTTCCGGCTTAAATTGCTAACGGTATTTTCAATCAGCTCGGAGCGGTCATATACCGTTACCAGTTCTGCGCCTTCTGGCAGGCCGTTTTTCAGCTCTGCCAGTTTGCGTTTTACGGCATTAATGGTGCTAAGGGCATTTTCGCCCTGACGCATCACAATAATACCGCCAATCACTTCACCTTCGCCGTTTAGCTCGGCAATGCCACGCCGGGCAGCCGGTACTAACTGCACAGTGCCAATATCAGCTAATGTTAGCGGGTAATCGGCGCTGTTGCGCACGCCAAGCGGCACGGCGGCTAAGTTGTCCAGCGACTGAATATATGCACCCGCCTGCACCAGCAACTCGGTTTCAGCTACTTCAATAATGCCGCCGCCCTGCTGCTGGTTATGGCTGTTAATAGCATTAATCACCTGTGCCAGAGTAACGTTATAGGCGCGCATCAATCGGGGTTCTATTTGCAACTGATAGGTTTTTGCCATGCCGCCGATGCTGGCGACTTCTGCTACACCGCTAACGCTTTGCAACTCAGGTTTAAGGAAAAACTGTTGCAGGCTGCTAAGTTGCTCCAGCGACTGCTGGCCGGTTCTATCCACTAAGGCGTACTGAAATATCCAGCCCACGCCGCTGGCATCGGGCCCTAAGGTAGCTTTGGCGCCAGCAGGCAGTGTGACGGTTTGCAAATACTCCAACACCCTGGTTCGCGCCCAGTAGGGGTCAGTGCCATCTTCAAAAATAACATACAGATAGCTATCATCCGGCATGGAAAAACTGCGTACAGCTTTGGCTTTGGGCACAGCCAGCAACGCACTGGACAGAGGATAGCTGATTTGCTGTTCTATGGTTTCTGGCGTCTGGCCCGGGTAGCTGGTTTTTATAATAACCTGCACGTCAGATAAGTCCGGCAGGGCATCTAATTTAAGTTGCTGGCTGGCCTGATAGCCAAACAGTGCCAGTGCAAAGGTGCTTAGCAAAATTAGTAGCGGGTTTTGCACCGACCAGCGAATAATAGCTTTAATCATTTTCGCTGCTCCTAATGCTGATGACTGCCAGCTGTGCTTTGCGGCAACTGGCTTAAACTGGCTTGGGCATCAAGTAAAAACTGGCCGGATACGACTACCTGCTCACCCTGATGCAAACCGGTTAATATCTGCACATAACCCTGAGCAGTGCTGCCGGTAGTAATATGCCGTACGCTAAAGTTATCGCCATCTTTCACAATTACCCGGCTGCCGTTACCTGATAACAGCACCGCATCGCGCGGCACGGCTAATACATCGCGCAATGGCCCACCGTATAACCGCACCGGCAGTAACATATTGGGTTGTAGTAGTTGCTGTGTGTTGTCTACCGTCATGCGTACTTTACTGCTGCGGCTTTGCGCATCCAGTGCCGGGTAAATAAAATCGACGCGGGTTTCAATACCTGTTACCTGATGTTGGGGAATATCTACCTCGGCACTCATACCTTCACGTAGCCAGCTTTGCTGCGCCTGCGGCACATCGGCCAGTAACCAGACTTTGGCTAAACTGGTGATTTCCATCAGAGTATCGCCGGGGCTGATATACATACCATCGCGCACGTTCAGCATAGTAACCACGCCATCCTGATGGGCATACACGGTTATTTGGTATTGGCTTTGTCTGCTTTGTTGTAGCTGCCTAATATCGTTATCGGTAAGGCCGAGCAGCCTTAAGCGAGTTTCGGCACGTTTTAGCAGGCTGCTGCTGCGCTCGCCATTTTGTTTACTGACAGATAACGCCTGCAGGTAATCGTCCTGTGCTACCAGTAAATCCGGGGCATAATAGCTAAACAGCTTTTCACCGGCTTTAACACGCTGGCCAAGGCTACGCACATATAACTGTTCTATCCAGCCCTCAGCCCGGATATGGCTGTGGTGAATAGCATCCTCCGGGTATTGCACCTGGGCAAAGGTTTCAATAAAGCGCCATAAAGTGCGGGGTACAGCAGCTTCGGTGCGTATTGCCAGCGCTTGTTGCATAGCGCCGTTAACTTCTACGGCTGCTGTAGTTTGTTGGCGCTGCAGCACTAAATCCATGCCGCAAATCGGGCAGTTACCGCTTTCGCCCTTCTGAATATGTGGGTGCATCGGGCAGACATACAGCGGTGTTGTTTGTGGTAATACGCTCTGTTCTGCGGCAGGCGAAGCGGTCTGATGGGGGGGATGGCTATGATCTTGTGCCAATAGGGCAAAGGCCGGTTGCAATAACAGCAAGGTTATAACATAAAAAGTACGCATAATATTTTCCTGAAACAATACAAAGCCGCGTGCAAAAGCACAGCATTAACACGGTTTAATCGGTTCAGGCGTTTATAGGTGGCGGGGGATCTTCAGTAAATAACCACTTTGGCAGGCTGTCAGCGAGCTTTGCAACCGTGTTGTCAGGGCGGATATAGCGAAATAATTCAGTGGCTAACAGTGCACTGGCAGTAGCGCAGTGCTTGGCACAGCAATCGCCTTTGCATTTATGCTGAGCTTGCTCGCAGCAACCATGATCGGTGTCGTCAGGTGCAGCTTTTTGCACACTGTGGCAGGGCATTTCGGCTTCGGCTACCGGTGTTGTATGCTGGTGCTGAGCCATTGCATCGGCCAGCGTATAGGCATGCGCCTGTTGCACCGATCCGCTAAAACCGGATAGTGCCAGAGTAAGCAATAACAAATAGCTAAGTACAGTGCGCATGGCGCTTATCATAGGCGGTTTAACTTGCCGGGTCCAGCACGCCGTTAATGCTGGCATTTTTGCGAAACCAACCGGCAATACTGTAACGGGTATCGATGGCCGGTAGTACTTCATGTGGGAAGCGCTCGCTTTCAAACAAAATCAGGCCGCCTGCGGCGGGCAGAAATTTATCAATCAACTTATCGTGCTCATCGTACAGGGCTAACTCGCCACCCGCGCTAACACTGTTCAGGTAACTTACCGTAGTAAGCACCCGGTTCGAGCGGCCGCTAAAAGCATCAACATGTTTTTGGTAATAATCGCCGTTTTGGTAGCGGGCAAAATGGCATTCAAAATCAAATAAACCTAAAAAACAGCGCCGGTTAAACAGCTGCTGTAACAGTGCCATCTGTGCCAGATATTGCTGCTGCGCTGTGGTGCTGCCATCAAACCACTGGGTGGCATCGCGGCGAATTTGCTGATTTAGCTGATGATCGCCCTGACGGCCAACACCTGCGGGTGCAAACTGTGCTTCATGTTGTGCTTCATGCGCCAGAGCGGTATTTAATTCAGTGCTTAAAAAATCCGGCAGCCAAACCCAGCCGTGCTGATAAAAAGCCTCAATAATAGCGTCACTGGACAAAGCCGGGGCGGACATAGCGATACTCAGAAAATAAACTGCGTTTATTGTCGCTGAAAAAAGCACGCCCATAAAGTGGATTTTGTTACTCTTGGCATCAGGTTAGTTTATGCCAAAGGAAACCCATGTCAGACAGTATCTATTTCTATGAACCCGCCAAAGGCCATGGCTTGCCGCACGACCCTTTTAATGCGCTGGTAGCACCAAGGCCGATAGGCTGGATCTCCACTCAAGACATCCAGGGCAAGCTTAACTTAGCACCCTACAGCTTTTTTAATGCCTTTAACTACACGCCGCCAATTATTGGTTTTGCCAGCACCAGTTACAAAGATACGCTACGCAATATTGAGCAAACCGGTGAGTTTTGCTGGAACCTGGTAACTAAACCGTTAGCAGAGGCGATGAACCAGACCAGTGCCGCCGTTGCACCTGAGGTAGATGAATTTGTGCTGGCCGGTTTAACAGCCAAAGCGTCCAGTATTATCAAGGTGCCGCATGTTGCACAAAGCCCGGTTACCTTTGAATGTAAGCTAAGCCAGATAGTGCAGCTAAGTGCAGCCGATGGCAGCAAAATTACTACCTGGATGGTGTTTGGTGAAGTGGTTGGCGTGCATATTGCGCAGCATTTGCTGGTGGATGGACTATACGACACAGCATCGGCTGAGCCGGTATTGCGCGGTGGCGGCCCGGGCGATTATTTTGTCGCAGATGCCGCAACGCGGTTTCAGCTATTGCGGCCAAAGATTTAATAAAGTAGACGAATGTTTAAGCTGCTCACCTACGTGAGAATCGACTTGCCCTAAGCCAACCGTTGAAGGCATGGATGCCTGAGTCGAGCCCCCATGGATGGGTTCACGGCGCGTTGGCGTGGGCAAGCCGGTTCGTTAGCTGACCGGTTGTAGATTGTTGCGTAAAGCTAAAACTGGTAGCTACTGGTTTTAGCTAGCAAATCTTTGGCTTTAATTTTGCCGGTCATACACTGATTAATATCAGCTTTTTTTACCACCCAGTAATATCGGCCTTCGCTACCACGGTTGTTTACCTGTAAGGTAACGTATTCGTTATCCGGCATATCGCGCAGGCTGGCGCCGTAATCGCACAATACCTGGCTGAATTTTTCGCCCACCGTTTTTACCATAGCTGCAGTTTGCTGTTCTTGTTCAGCCAGCTGTTTAGCGCGTTGTTGCTCCAGCTGTTTACGGCTTAATTCTGCTTCTTTGGACACTTCGGCCAGCTTTTCCTGCAACAGCTTGGTTTTTTGCTGCAGCGTTTGCAGTTCCTGCTGCTGCTCTTTATCCAGCTTGGTCAGATTTTTATTAAATTCTATATCACGCTTGTCGCGTTCAACATCGCGCAGTTCACGCTCTATGGTGCGCTGCTTTTCCGCTATGCGATAGGTTTGCCGGTGCTGATCCTGCATCTGCTCTGCCATCTCTTGCGCGGCCTCGGTGATTCTTTCAATATCGATGCTGTCAAATTCAAACTCAGTTCCCGGCAATGGTGCCGTTGGTGCAACCGGTGCGGCTGGTATGCTGACATTTCTGAACTGAAAAACATGCCGCCCGCCACTGCTGGCTTGAAACAGCAAACCCTGGCCACTTAAGTAACTGTATTGTAGCGACGATAAACGGCTGCTTTCGTTATCCTTAAAAGCGGTTTGCAAAATAGTTTGCAGAATATCGGCATTTTTTTTCAGCGCCGGGCTGACTTCTGCGGCTTGCAATGGCATTAACGCTAAAGCTGCGCCAAAGGTTACGGAATAAAACGGGGTACGGCGTAATGCATTCATGGTTTTACCACTCCGGTATTGGTTGGGCTATAGTAACTGTTGGCAGGGCGGTAACCGGCCTGCATTGGCTGATAGTTTTCCTGCCAGTATTGCCAGTCAGCCTGGCGTTGCTGATTAAGGTATTCCACCAGTTGCAACATATCGCTGCGTTGGTCGCGCTTCAGTTCGTCCTGTAAGTAATCTTTTAGCAGTACCAACTGCGAACTGGTGCTTTGCTGTTGTGTGTCGAGTTGTTGCACCAGCCATTGCTGTTGCTCTTTTTGGTATGCCAGCAGTGCATGGTTTACCGCGTTGTTAATTTCACTTTGGCTGTTGTGCCAGCTAAGCGTAAGGCTGCCATCCTGCAGCTGAAATTTAGCTGGTGACAGGCTAATTAACATGGCCGCACAAGACAGCGCCAGGCTAAGCTGTGGCCACCAACTACGCTGTGGCCTGGGTCTTTGCCACTGTTGGGCAAATACTGCGCTGCTGTCAAAATCCGGTACGGCTTCAAAATGTGGCGCTTTAGCATGGCTTTGCAGTGCCTGAGCATTTTGCATACGGCTATACCAAACAGCATCATGTTGTAATGCGCTGGCACATTGCTGATCGGTAATTTTACCGTCGAGCCAGTCTTCAAAAATTTGCTGATTGTTCGACATGGTCGTCCTCCAACTGCAGGCGCAATTTATCCAGCGCGGCATAAAAACGGGATTTTACAGTGTTACTGGAAATCGCCATTTGGCTGGCAATTTCGTCAAAAGTAAATTGCTGATAAAATTTCAGCTCCAGCACCAGCCGTTGTTCAGCCGGCAAGCTGCGCAACTGCTGCTGCACTTGTTTTTGCTGCTGGTTGCTGGCCAGTTGTTCTGGCAGGCCAGGGGTATCGGCTGGCATTTCAGCCAGTTCATCGTCGTTGTCGCTGTATTTACGGCGGCGCAGCATGTCCATGGCGCGGTAGTTGGCAATACCAAACAGCCAGCTTTTAAAGCTGCTATCGCCACGGTACTGGCCCAGGTTACGGCACAATACTATCAATACATCCTGAAGCAGGTCGTTGGCGTCTTCACGCGAGCCAAGCAAGCGTAAGCCAAAGTAAAACAGCGCACTCTGATGCCGGTTCACCAACTGCTGCCAGGCACGTTGATCACCATTTAACGCTCTGGCAATTAAGCTCTCGTCACTGCGTTTAAACACGATATTGTTATTCTCTGCTGGTTTTGTTTATTAAGTCGGGCCGACTGCAAATTTAGTTGGCCGTTAGCAAAATTTTTTTATTTTTCTGAGCCGCGGGCTGCTGCACTGCGTAAATTGGCAAATTAGTGGAGGAAATTATGCGCAAATTACCATTAGCTGCTGTTGCCGGGGCCCTGATATTAGTTGGTTGTAGCCAATCGGTATCCGAGTATAGCAATGAGGTACCCGTATTAAAGCTGGATCAGTTTTTTCAGGGTGAAAGCCTGGCCTGGGGTGTACTACACAATTGGCAAGGTAAGCAGAGTGTGCGTTTTACTGCAGAGTTGTGCGGTAGTTGGCAGGGTAATAGCGGCAATTTGTATGAGCTGTTTTATTTTAGCGATGGCCGTACAGAGCAGCGCCACTGGCAGTTGCAGCAAAACGCTGATGGCAGTGTTAGCGGTACTGCCGGTGATGTTATCGGCAGTGCTGCCGGGCAGCTGGCTGGCAATGCTTTGTACTGGGAATATACGCTGCGTGTTCCGTATGATGGCGACACGCTGGATGTGAAGGTAAAAGACTGGCTCTATCTGGTAGACGGGCAGAATCTGATCAACCGCAGCACACTGCATAAGTTTGGTGTAACGGTAGGCGAGCTGACGTTAGCCATTCAGCAACAAAATAAAAACGCCGACTGTGCGGCGTTACAACAAAAAATTAAGCAGCTTATACCTGACGCCGCTTAATCTGTTTATTCTGGCATCAAGCCGCAGTTAAGGCTGCGGCTTGGCTGCTTTGGTAGGGTACTGCTGGAAAATCAAACCTACTACTTCTGAAATTGCCTGTTTAGGCTGTTCCAGATCGGATTTTTTCAACGTGCCTTCGGAAATACCTTCCCAAATCAGCTGCTTTTTCTCAGCATCAATAACGTCAATATTTACAGTACCGTACTTGTAACGAATGGTATCTACGTCATTGGTGTATAGTGGGAAACCGGCATAATAGCCACGACGGTAATTGTAGTAGCCGTAGTTAAAGGTTGCTGATGGCATAGAGCGCACATCAGTGCGGGTTTCAACATTAGAATTAAAGTTTACCAGCAAATCAGCGTTGGTTTCGCTGTACTGATAACCCAAAGCGGTCATTTGGGCGCTGATAGCATCTTTAAAATGCTGGGTTACCAAAGTGGCGTAGCCAGCTTTGTCGGTTGCGGGCTCTGGCATAAAAGCAAAGGTTTTGTAGTCAGAGAAGTTGGTGTTGGCCGCAGCGTCAGAGCGCACTTTAGGTCCGGTAGCACAACCGGTAATAACCAACGCTGCCAGTGCGGCACAGGTGATAACCATCTGTTTAATATTTTTGCGTAGCATACACTTCTTCCTATGCTTAATCTGGGTACGCATCGCGTATTGCGAGGAAGGCATCCAGATTGTTTAACAATATATCCGCCAATACCGGGTCAAAGTGTTGACCACGTTCATGGCGGATAAGTTCGATAATTTCGGGCAATGGCCAGGCTTTTTTGTAGCACCGGTCGCTGCCTAACGCGTCAAAAACATCTGCCAGAGCAGTTATGCGCCCGGCAATATGAATGTTGTGGCCACTTAGTCCTTGCGGGTAGCCTTTACCATTCCACTTTTCATGATGCTGATAAGCAATAATGGCACCCATCTGCAGGATCTCGTTAGTGGAATGTTGTAAAATCTGGTAACCCAGCTCAGCGTGCTGCTGCATCATAGCCCATTCACTGGCATCATGTTTAGCCGGTTTATTTAAAATATGATCCGGTACCGCAATTTTGCCCAAATCATGCAGTGGTGAGGCAAGCTTTATTATTTCGGCCTCGTACTCTGACAAACCACATTTTATTGCCAGCAGATAACTGTAATTAGCTACCCGTTTTACATGGCTGCCGGTTTCTTTCGAGCGTTTTTCTACCGCTTCGCCCAAAATATATGACAGTTCGCGCTGGCTTTCCCGCATTAGCTCGCGTAACTGGATATTTTCATATGCTATGGCGATGCTGTGCGAGAAATAGCTGAGCAAATGATGATCACTCGGCTCTAACTTACTGCCTTTGCTAACAAAGAGGAAGTTTTCGTTACCCTTGTGTGTGGAAAAATAGCTGATAAAGCAATCTTCAGCATAGTACGGCTCTTTACTTTGCTGCACCTGCCGGATTTTACCGGCAACGTCGTCTGGTAACTTATTACCGCTTACAGGGTTACTGCTGGCAATAATGTCCAGCTTTGAGCTTTGCTGCCCGGCGTTATGAATTGCGGCGCAGCAGTATATTTGCTCACGCTCAAGCCCCAGTAAATAAGCAACCTGGCCCAGAATTAATGAGGCAAACTGTTTTAAACTGCTGCATTGTAAAAAACTGGTGGTGCAGCCAATTATTTTTTCCAGCCCGGTTTTGTGGTGTTCGATAATGCATAGGTCGCGGTATGAACGCAGCCCTGCGTATAACATCGTTTTCAGTTTTATCGCGGTGACTTCAGTTTTGTTTTTGTAATCGTTAATGTCGTAATCGCGGATAACATGCTCTTCTGGCGCTTCTCCCGGCTGGCCGGTGCGTAAGATCAGCCGCATACTGCGGTTTTGCAACTGTTGACGGATGGTTTTAACTAGTTCCAGGCCGGCGTGCTGTGTTTCCATTACAACGTCAATAATAGCCAGTGCAATATCCGGCTGTTGTGAGATCATATTCAACGCTTCGCGTGCGCTGTAGGCATGCAATAGCCGCAGCGGCCGCTGCTCAAATTCAAAGTTGTTCAGCACCAAAGTAGTGATCTGATGGATGCTGGCATCGTCATCGACTACCAATACCTGCCAGGGCGCTCTGGTATTGATATCCGGTTCTTGCTCCGGATTTGCGCTTTCATCCTGAAACAGAAACTCGTTATTACTCATATTGTCATCCGGTGCTGGTTGTCATCATCGGTGTCTGTTAGCGGTTTTGCAGTGACTCCAGTTCTATATTTATGGCATCACAGGATATTTGGATCTCATATAAAGAATAGAGCAGACTAATTAATAAGCTAATCAGGCTAACAACAAACAAAAGCTGGCCTGCGGTTTGCCATAGCATAAACAGGCAGAACATGGCTGCGGTACACAGCACAAAGCTAAGTACACCAAAAGCTTGCATTACTTTTATTAACACTATTCGGCGGCGTAAGTTGTCAATCTGACGTCTGGCCATCTGGCGTACATTATCGCCTTCGCGCTGGTTTAGCTCCCGGATCAATTGAGCCAACACCAAAAAGCGGTTGGTGTAAGCCAAAAACAGCAAAGAGATGGCGGGAAACAGCAGGGCGGGGGTAGTTAAATCCATCATGTGCAGGCTCCTGTTATAAAAAATTAAACCGGGAAAATGTTAAAACTATCAATAGCGTTAGCTATCAATGATAAGTCATATTACACTAAAGTCCGGCATAGCATGTTATAGCCTTTTTATACTGGGATTCCGGCTATGGTGTGCTTAACTGTTGACGTCGTGGCGCTTGCATAATCAGGCAATGGCTACCGAAGTGAAACGAGAGCTGATAATGAATGCAGTGAAGAAAAACAATAATAAAAACGAGCAACAGATTATTGCCGAATTAACCCAGACCGCACAGCAGCAACTGGAGGCCAGTCTGGTCGATTTTTCCAGCCAGCTTCTTAATACTCAGCAGCAACAACTGGAGCAATTTGCCAGTGATATATTGGCCGATAGCCAGAAACAGTGGCAACAAAGGTTGTTTGAACAAGAGCAAGCCTACCAAAAGTTATTTAAAGACTGGCAACAGACTAAACAGCAACTTGATATGGCCGCACCGGCAGCCGATAGCGATCAGCAGGAGCTGGCTAAGTTACGCCAGCAATATAATGAGGTTACCGGTGAGCTGGAGAAAACCAGCATTCAGTTGGTGGCAATACAGCAAAACTATGCTGCACAGATTGAACAGTACGAGCAATTGCAACAGCAGATTGTACAATTGCAGCATGCCGATAACGGTAATAGCGAAGCTGAGAAACAGCTACAGCAGGCTGGGTTTCAGTTAAGCCAGCTACAGCAGCAACTGGCATCAGCTGAAGCTGATGCGGAGCAAGCCAAAGCCGCTGCTCACGAATTAAAATTGGTAGTGTTGCAAGCTAAAACTGAGCTGAAAGCAGCCCACGAGCAACAACAAAAGCACCAGCAGCAACTTGACGCATTGCAGGCTAAGTATGAGCTACAGCTGGCTGAACTGCAGCAAACTCTGAATACACAGGCCGCAGCTTTAGTGGCGGAACAGCAGCATGTAGCCGCGGTGGCGGCTGCGCAACAGGACAAACTGCAAGCCATTGCCAGGCTGCAGCAAGAAGTGCAGGATCGTAAAAGAACCCATGACTTACAGCAGCAGAAAATTCAGCAACTGCAACAACAGCTCTCTGTGCAGGCTGAGCAACAGCACCAATGGCAACACCAACTGACTGAAACAGAGCAACAACAGACAGACTTACAGCAACAACTGGCCAGAGCCACTGATGAAAGCAATGGTTTAGGTTCTGAACTTAGCCGTATACAAGCCGATTACGTTAACCTGACAGAACAGTATCAGCTCAGCCAGAGCAGGCAGCAAAAAATAGAAACTCAGCTTGAACATGCACAAAACCGCCAGTATGCGGCCGAACAAAAGCAGCAGCAGGAAGCTGACAGCAGCCGCGAGTTAATCCGCACACTTCGTAGCGAGTTACAGCAACAGCAGGAAGCACATCAACTCCAGGTGCAGGCGATGGAAGAGCGTATGATGGAATTTAAGCTGAAATTTGAATATGCCCAAAAACAACTTAACGTGACGGGCTGACAATGGAGCTGTTGCACCCCAATGATGTGCAGCAATGGCAGCGGTTATATCAGGCCGCTAACAGTTTTGAGGCGGGCCTGGTACAGGGGTTATTGCAGCAGGCTGCAGTGTTGGTAAGAGTTAGCGGTGAATACCTTGCCGGAGCAGCGGGTGAGCTGCCATTAAATGACGTAGGTATTCAGCTTTGGGTGCCACAGCAGCAATTTTCGTCTGCACAGCGTATAATTAATCAGTATTTACAACAATTAAAGCATGAACCAGCACAGTGGCAATGTAGCTGTGGTGAACTTAACTACCAGAGTTTTGATATTTGCTGGTCATGTCTTCAGGACAAAGATGAAACAAAAAGCTAATAATTTTCAGGCGATGCGTGAGCTGGGTTTTTATCAGCAAGCCGCTATTGCAACTACCTTGCTTGAACGCATGTTACCGAATTACCAGCTGTTTGCTGAGGTAACCCAAACCGGTGATGCTGAACTACCGCGTCATATTCTGACGTTGGTATGGGAGTGGTTAACGGTAAAAAAAGCCAAAATTAATTTTGAAAAACTATCTGAAGAACTGGATGCAGTAACACCGGAATTAAGTGACTTTGATATTTTTGGTGTATATCCGGCAGTAGATTGTGCCACGGCTCTGGATATGATGTTAAGCGGTATTGCCCAGCAAGATGCCGGCGAATTTATTAATGTGGCTAAAATTTCGCAGGCTACCGTAGCGCGGTTAATAGAACATGACAGTATTGACGATGATATTACTACCGAAGCCGAGCTGAAAAAAATCGTTCGCGAACACCCGTTGATGCAATACGAAATGGACTGCCTGGCGGAGCTAATTGAACTTGTGACGCCAGTTAAGCAATTTGGCCGCGAAGAGCGGCAAATGTTGCAAAACTGGGTAAAAGAGCAAGGACTGACTAACCTGGGCATGGATTTGCATAGTACAGATTAAGCTTCCGGCGCGGTTTTAACCGCGTTGATATAGCCGGTAAGCCAGCTGGCCGGCTATTTTCTCTTTTAGCAAGCGCCAGTTTGCCGGTATCTGTGCGGTTATAAGCTCTTTTTCAGTTTCCAGATATATCAGGGCATCGTCGGCTAACCATTGCTGCTGTTCCAGCGCCTCGCAACAGGGCAACGCTAAACCTTTGCGAAAAGGCGGATCGATAAACACCACATTGTATTGCTGTATTGCTTTGGCGGACAGCAGGCTTAAACAATCCTGACTTACCACCTGAGCGTTGTCGCAACTTAGTTTTTGCAGGTTTTGTTTAAGGTGCCGTGCCAGGCTGGCATCACGCTCTACCAGGGTGGCATGGGCGGCATAACGGGACAAGGCTTCTATCGCCAAACTGCCGCTACCGGCAAAGCAATCCAGCACTGCTGCTCCGCTAATGTCGTGCATCAGCCAGTTAAACAGTGTTTCTTTTACTCTGTCGGTGGTTGGCCGCAGGCCTTCAGCATCCAGCACAGCCAGTTTGCGGCCGCGCCATTTACCGCTTATAACCCGTACTTCTCCCGGTGCACCCGCTGTGGCGGCAACACGTTTTGCGCCGCTAGCCGGGCGTTTTATTGTGCTTTTTGCTTGTTTCATCTAATCCGTTTTGCCTTTAACACAAAGGTGTTAGTATAACGGCCAAGTTTACCTTAGTTTTTATCTGCATACACTTGGGCTTATGAGCAAAAAAAATAAACTGTTTTCCTGGCTTGGCTTTGGCAAAGACGATAGCCAGGCTGAAACTGCTGCGCCAGACACTACTGTATCTGATGTTGAACCGGCAGAAACTGCACCTGTTGAGGTTGTAGCTGAAACGACAGCTGAGCCGGTAGCGGCTGTCGAACCTGTTATTGAATCCACTAAAAAAACCGGTTTTTTCTCGCGGTTAAAACAGGGCTTAGCCAAAACCAGCCTGAACTTAGGCTCAGGCCTGGCGGGTTTATTCAGCGGCCGCAAAATAGATGACGAGCTGTATGAAGAGCTGGAAACCCAGTTGCTGCTGGCCGATGTAGGTGTTGATACCACGCAGAAACTGATCCGGCAGCTTGAGCAACATGCAGATCGTAAATCTCTGAAAGACTCTTCGCTGTTGTTTGAAAAATTACAGCAGGATATGGCAGCGCTGCTAAAAGATGTTGAGCAACCTTTGCTACCGGTAAATGCAGGCGGGCCTTTTGTTATTTTAATGGTAGGTGTTAACGGTGTCGGTAAAACCACCACTATCGGTAAAATGGCACAACAGTTTAAACAACAGGGTAAGTCGGTCATGCTGGCGGCAGGCGATACCTTCCGTGCTGCAGCAGTAGAACAACTGCAGGTATGGGGCGAACGCAACCAGATCCCGGTTATTGCCCAGCACACCGGTGCCGACAGTGCTTCAGTTATTTTTGATGCGTATCAGGCGGCCAAAGCACGTAAGGTGGATGTGTTAATTGCTGACACAGCCGGTCGTTTGCAAAATAAAGCTCACCTGATGGAAGAGCTGAAAAAGATTGTCCGGGTACTGCAAAAAATTGATCCGACCGCACCGCATGAAGTGATGCTGACGCTGGATGCCGGCACAGGCCAAAATGCGCTCAGTCAGGCCAAAGTATTTAATGAGGCAGTGCAGCTAACCGGCATCAGCTTAACCAAGCTGGATGGCACCGCTAAGGGCGGCGTAATTTTTGCCATTGCTGATCAATTTAAAGTGCCACTGCGTTTCATTGGCGTTGGCGAAGGTATAGACGATTTACGCGTATTTAACAGCCAGGATTTTATTCGCGCGCTATTTAACCGGGACACTTAACTATGCTGGAGTTTGATCAGGTCAGTAAAAGCTATCCGGGTGGTTTTGTTGCACTGGATCGTGTCAGTTTTAAACTGGAAAAAGGTGAGATGGCATTTCTTACCGGCCACTCCGGCGCCGGTAAAAGTACGCTGTTAAAGCTGATCAGCCTGATTGAGCGCCCCAGCGTTGGCCGGGTATTAATTAATGACGTGGATTTAAGCCGTATTCGCCGGCCGCATATTCCTTATGTGCGCCGCGATGTCGGCATTATTTTTCAAAACCACCGCCTGCTGATGAATCACACTGTATTTGACAATGTTGCACTGCCACTGGTGATAGAAGGTTTTAGCGGCAAAGATATGGTAAAGCGTGTGCATGCTGCACTGGATAAAGTGGGTTTGTTGGATAAAGTACGCTGCCTGCCACAAACGTTATCCGGTGGTGAGCAACAGCGGGTGGGTATTGCCCGGGCTGTGGTGAATAAACCACCTTTACTGCTGGCCGATGAGCCTACCGGTAACCTGGACCCTGATTTGTCCAAAGACATTATGCGGGTGTTTGAAGCTTTTAATCAGGTAGGGGTGTCGGTACTGGTTGCCACCCACGACCTTGGCCTGGTGGCGCGGATGAAGTACCGCACTCTGACATTAAAACAAGGCAAAATGATTAACGATGGCTTGCTGCAGTATCAGGAAGACCCACTATGAGTATTCTGTTCTCCGGCCGAGCCAGCAGCGGCGCTTCGGCGCATAAAATTAGTTTGGGCCGTCGCTTTATCATGTTTTGGGTTAATCATGTCCGTCAGGCACTGTTTAGCCTGGGCGAGTTATGGCGTACGCCTTCGGCTTCTATTCTTACTATCGGGGTGCTGGGCGTAAGTCTGACATTACCTGCTACCTTACATCTGCTGGTAAAAAATGTGCAGCAGGTGAGTGACAGCTTTACCCAGGCGGCTGAGATTAGCCTGTTTATTAAAGATGGTACTGACGACAGGCAAATTAACAGTTTGCTGAGAATTTTGCAGGCCGACAATGACATTGCCCGCGTCACCCATATCAGCAAGCAGCAGGCACTGGATGAATTTGCCGATGTTTCAGGTTTTGGTGCCGCACTAACTTACCTGACAGATAACCCATTACCGGATGTGTTGCTGGTATTGCCAAAAAACACCAGCGCCGGCAGTGCCCGCCAGTTGCTGGAGCGCTTGTCAAAAGAGCGTATTGTCGAGTTTGGTAAGCTGGATATCGACTGGCTTACCCGGCTTGATGCCATTGTAGGCCTGCTACGTCAGGCAGTGCTGGTCATCGCAGTTTTATTGCTGGGCGCGGTATTGCTGATCATTGGCAATACCATCCGGCTATCTATTATGAGTAAAAAAGACGAAATTGAAATCATGAAGCTGGTTGGGGCTACCGATGCCTTTATTCAGCGGCCGTTCTTATATAGTGGTGTATGGTTTGGTGTATTCGGTGGTTTGCTGGCGTTTTTGATTGTCGAAGCCATGCTGTGGTGGCTGCAAGGCGCTATTGGCAGCGTTACCTCTTTATACGATAGCGATTTCCGTCTGATGGCGTTTAGCATAACAGAGTTTTTCAGTTTAATGTTGCTGGCAGTATTACTGGGCCTGACCGGCTCTTACCTTTCAGTACGCCGCCATATCAGCGCGATTGAACCTACCGGCCCTTAATAACGTTTAATTATTACATCACAATTTTTAGAATAAGCAGATCTAAAAACTGCAGCAACTTAAATTAGCACTCTCTGTCAAAGAGTGCTAATATCGGTTCACTTAGTTAGGACAGGACATAAAAATGAGCGATACAGCAGAAATGATGTCACTACCGGTAGCAGCCAGCAGCAGCCTGGAAGCTTACACTCATGCTGTCAGTTCCATTGCCATGCTCAGCGCAGAAGAAGAGCGCAACCTGGCTGAACGTTTACACCAGAATGGTGATTTGGAAGCCGCGCGCCAGTTAATCATGTCACACCTGCGGTTTGTGGTGCATATTGCGCGCAGTTACTCTGGTTATGGTTTACCGGTAAGCGATTTAATTCAGGAAGGCAATATCGGCCTGATGAAAGCGGTAAAACGTTTTGACCCGAATGTTGGTGTGCGTTTGGTTTCTTTTGCTGTGCACTGGATTAAAGCTGAAATTCATGAGTATGTGCTGAAAAACTGGCGCATCGTCAAAATTGCGACCACTAAAGCCCAGCGCAAACTGTTCTTTAACCTGCGTAAAGCCAAAAAACACTTAGGCTGGTTTAACCAGGAAGAAGTGAAGAACGTAGCGGAGTCGCTGGGTGTGGCCGAGCATGAAGTGCGTGAGATGGAATCACGCATGAGCAACTACGATATGCCATTTGACGCGCCGGATGATGATGACGAAGCAGCTTATACTGCACCGGCGTATTATCTGCAGGATAAAGCCTCTGATCTGGCACTACGGGTAGAAGAAGATCAGTGGGATAACGCAGCAGTAGACCGTTTACAGGCTGCAATGCGTACTCTTGACGACCGTAGCCAGGATATTATCCGTGCCCGCTGGCTTGACCACAACAAGCTGACATTACAGGAACTGGCCGACAGATACAGTGTGTCTGCTGAGCGTGTACGTCAGTTAGAAAAGAATGCAATGAAAAAGCTGCAGGCTGCTATGAGCTAAGCCTGAGTATAAAAAGAACCGCCAACCGGCGGTTTTTTTATGCCTGTTACTTTACTGCGCCGCTGAAATAGCCGGTGCAGTGAAACCGGCAGCAACGATATTGTGACCTGCTGGCAATAGCGCCGAAATACTAACCAGTTCTATGCCTTGTTGGTGCAATAGCGGCAAGTTTTTACGTAAAAAGCGGTATGTTTCCGGATAAGGGTGGCCAATAGCAATGGCGCTGTGGCGCTTGCGGGCAATGGCAAGTAACTGCTCAAACTGTATTGTGATAGCGGCTTCTGTTTGTATGTTATCCAGAAACACATGCCGGCTTAAATGTGTCACACCGTAATGGCTGGCATATTTGGTTGCTGTGCTGTTTGGCGTGGTAAGGCTGTCGACAAAAAACAGCTGGCGGCGGCTTAAGTACTCCATCATCCAGGCCATTGGTTGTTCCTGCGCGGTGTAAAGGCTGCCCATATGATTATTAACACCAATGGCGTAAGGAATATCAGCTAAAGCTAACTCTAAGGTGTGCTGAACTTGCTGTTTTGACATGTCACTGGTCAGGGCTCCCGGGCCAAGTGCTTTGCCGTTGCTGGCCTCCATTGGCATATGCAACATTACCTCTTTTTGTTGCGCAAAAGCCTGCCGTGCCGCCTGGGCACCGTAAGGTGTGTGTGGCAACACGGCGTAAGTTAACGGAAAAGGTAAATCAACAAGTTTTAAATCAGATTTTTGATAACCAATATCGTCAATGATAATAGCTATTCTGGCATTGGGCTCTACGGCATAAAGCGGTACGCTAAGCAGGCTAAATAGCAGGTAAGTTAACAAACGCACGTTACTGTTATTCCTATTTTCATCTGCTAATTTCTGCCAAGCCATTGCAACGGGTTTACTGCTTCACCTTTATTACGGATCTCAAAATACAACCCGGCAACAGACTGGCCGCCGCTGCTGCCGGCCAGAGCAATGGTTTCACCGGCGCTGATACGGGTGCCTGGCTTTTTCAGCAGGTTTTGGTTATGGCCATACAGGCTCATAAAACCTGCGCCGTGGTCCAACACTATGACCCAGCCATAACCTTTAAGCCAGTCGGCATAAATGACCTGACCATCAGCTACCGCTTTAACGGCCTGACCTTCTGTACTTTGGATCAGAATGCCACGGGATGAGATACCGCCCTGACGGCTTTCGCCAAAGCGTTGTAGCAGGCTGCCTTGCACGGGCCAGTTTAGCTTGCCTTTGTCTTTGTTCAGCCCGGCCAGTTCCCGTGCCTGTTGTGCCAGCCGGCGCAGCTCTTCCAGTTTGCTTTGCAAGCTGGCTTCGTTCTGACGCAGATAATCCAGCTGCCGCCCCTGTTGTTTTAACATGGCCTGCAGCCTGCCAACAGCTTGTTGTTGTTCTGTTTTGGCGCCAAGCAGTTGTTGCTGTTGCTGTTGCAGTACAGTCAGGGTTTGCGCCAGTTGCTGCTGTTTGTCGTTTAGCTCAGACAAAACCTGCTGCAGTTGGCTTATGGTGTTATTAAGTTCAGCCAGTTGTTGTATGCGGGCACGGTTAAAGTACTGGTAGTAACTAAGTACCCGCTCCAGCTTGCCTGCATCCTGCTGGTTTAGCAACATGCGGCTATAGTCGTGCTGCCCCAGGCTGTAAGCGCTTTTTAGCTGTGATGCCAGCAATTTTTGCTGTTGCTGCAGGCCTTGCTCCAGCTCTGTTTTTTGCTTAAGTAATTGTTGCTCGCGCGTAATAAGTTGCTGGCGTTGCTGTTCGGTTTCGCGCACGCTGGCTGAGGCTTCTGCCAGTGCTTTATCAGACTGTTGCAGTGTTTTTTCTGCTTGCTCCAGCTGTTTCTGTTGCTGTTTAACTTCTTTTTCTGTTTGCTGTATTTGCTGTTTAACTTCTGCCAGCTCTTGCTCCTGCTGCTGGGCAACGCTGGTTACAGGCAGGCAAAAGCACAGCAGCCAACAAGACTGCTGTAAATAGCGTTTTACACAGTGTAGAGGCATCTATTTCGGCTGCATCAGTACTTTACCTGTCATCTCTGCAGGTACTGGCATCGACATTAAATGCAACATGGTAGGCGCAATATCACTCAGGATCCCGCCTTCAACCACGCTTGCCTGGCGGCCAACATAGATTAACGGCACCGGGCCGCTGGTGTGGGCGGTATGAGCCTGGCCAGATTCAGTGTCCAGCATCTGCTCGGCATTGCCATGGTCTGCTGTGATCAGGCATTCGCCATCCACTTCCTGCAGCGCGGCAACAACACGGCCAATGCAGGAATCAACGGCCTCAACAGCTTTTATAGCGGCAGACATAATACCGGTGTGGCCCACCATATCTCCGTTCGGGTAGTTACAGATAATAACGTCAAATTCGCCGCTATGTATCGCAGCTACCAGCTTGTCGGTTAGCTCTGTTGAGCTCATTTCCGGTTGCAGGTCGTATGTCGCTACTTTGGGTGAGTCAACCAGAATACGTTGTTCGCCGTCAAACAGCTCTTCCCGGCCTCCGCTGAAGAAAAAGGTCACATGGGCATATTTTTCAGTTTCTGAAATACGTAACTGGGTTTTGTGGTGTTTGGCCAGCCATTCGCCCAATACATTGTTCAGGCCTTCTGGCGGGTAGGCGCAAGGGGCTTTAATGTCGGCAGCATATTCTGTCAGCATAACAAAGCTGCTCAGGGCCGGGCGGTATTCGCGTTTAAAGCCATCAAAATCATCATTGATAAAGGCGCGGCTGAACTGGCGAGCACGATCAGCCCGGAAATTCATAAAAATCAGCGCATCACCATCCTGCATTTTTACCGCTGTGCCATCTTTAGTGAGTATTGCGGTGGCTTTGACAAATTCGTCATTTTCATCGCGTTGATAAGCTTGTTGTAACGCAGTAACGGCATCTGTTGCCTGAAAATCTGCTTTGCCCTGAGTAATCAGATCATAAGCCTTTTGCACCCGATCCCAGCGTTTATCGCGGTCCATGGCAAAGTAACGGCCAATAACGGAGGCTATCTGGCCATTGCCGCTGCTGGCAAAATGTGCCTGAATTTTTTCCAGCGAGGCCTGAGCACTGCGTGGCGGGGTATCGCGGCCGTCAAGAAAGGCATGTAAATAAACCGGGCCGGCACCTTGTTGCTCTGCCAGTTTAATCATGGCCAGTATATGATCTTCATGGCTGTGTACGCCACCAAGAGATAGCAGCCCCATAATATGTACTGCTTTTTTTTGCCCGGCGGCAGCTTTTACTGCGGTTGTCAGTACCGGGTTGGTAAAGAAATCTCCATCGCTGATGGCTTTGGTTATGCGGGTAAAATCCTGGTATACCACGCGGCCGGAGCCCAGATTAACATGGCCGACTTCTGAATTACCCATCTGGCCGTCAGGCAAGCCGACATCCAGCCCTGAACCTGAAATCAGAGTATGTGGGTAATCGCGCCATAACTGGTCCATTACCGGAGTGTTGGCCTGGGCAATCGCATTGTTGCTGGTCTCTTCCCGGTAGCCCCAGCCATCGAGAATTAATAATACCAAAGGTTTTTTGCGACTGGTCATGTGTGCTCCGTTGTTTAGCTAAGACATGCGGACAAAGTGAATGGCTATCTTACCGAATTTTGTGTAATTCTCCAGCCCTGTATCGGCAGTGTGCTGGCTCAGGGCGGGCAAACTGAGTATACTCTGCGCTGGTTTATTTTCCGATAAGCAGAATGAGTATGCAGCAGTATATAGAGTTTATTACTAATCATCCGATCTTAAGTGCGGTTTGGGTGGTGTTATTTATTATGTTAGTCAGCAGCCTGATCAAGTCGCGTTTTTCTGCCATAAAACAGATATCCCCTACAGATCTGACATTGCAGGTAAACCGCAACAATGCGGTGGTGCTGGATATCCGCGCTGAAGCCGATTTTGCCAAAGGCCATATCACCGGCGCCAGACACTTACCGCTGGCTGATATTGAAAAACAACAACTGGCCGGGCTTGAAAAGCAAAAAGACGTGCCCATTATTGTGGTATGTCAGGCTGGAATGACGGCATCAAAAGCGGCTTCCAGTTTAGTTAAACAAGGCTTCACTACTGTATCCGTATTACAGGGCGGTATGGGCAGCTGGACAGGTGCCAGTTTGCCGGTCGTTAAATCGAAGAGGTAATTGATGTCGCAAGTGACTATTTACACTAAGGCCTATTGTCCTTATTGTGTTCGCGCAAAGTCAGTACTGGACAACAAAGGCGTGGCCTATGAGGAAATTCGTATTGACGAGCAACCTGAGCTGCGCCCACAGATGATCGAGCGTGCAGCCGGGCGTACAACAGTGCCACAGATCTTTATCGGCGGGCAGCATATTGGCGGATGCGATGACATGCTGGCGCTTGATGCGGCAGGTAAGCTCGATCCTTTATTGCAATCATAAATACAACAACAGGAATTATCATGGCCGAACAACAAGTAAACGGCGTTGCCACTGAGCAGGGTTTACAATTTGCTATCCAGCGTATTTTCGTAAAAGACATTTCGTTTGAAGCACCTAACGCACCTGCTATTTTCCGTAAGGAATGGAAACCGGAAGTGCAACTGGATTTAGATACCCGCAGCGAAAAGCTGGAAGACAACGTGTATCAGGTTGTACTGTCACTGACAGTCACCACTAAAGTAGAAGGCGAAGTTGCATTTTTATGTGAAGTTCAGCAAGCAGGTATTTTCTCTATCGGTCAACTGGAAGACTCGCAAATGGCGCATATGTTAGCGTCTTTCTGCCCGAACACATTATTCCCTTATGCCCGTGAAGCCGTATCTAACCTGGTAAACCGTGGTACTTTCCCACAGCTGAACCTGGCGCCGGTGAATTTTGACGCGCTGTTTGCGCAATACCTGCAAAAACGTCAGGCAGAAATGCAGGGCGTGAAGGCAGACGCTTAAACAATGCAGCCTTCAGCAATTGCTGTGATTGGAGCAGGGTCTTATGGCACTGCTCTGGCTATTTGTCTGGCGCGTAATGGCAATACCATCAGTTTGTGGGGCCGTAACGAGCAGGAAATGGCCCGGATGGCAGAGCAGCGGGTTAACCAGAAGTATTTGCCGGATGTCCGTTTGCCGGCAACTTTGCAGGTAAGCTCAAACTTAGCTGAGGTTGTTGCCAGTAGCCGCGATATTTTGCTCGTGGTACCAAGCCATGCTTTTGCTGACACACTGCAACTGATTAAACCGCATTTGCAGGCTGAGGGCCGTGTTGCCTGGGCCACCAAAGGCCTGGAACCAGATACCGGCAGACTCCTGCAGGATGTGGCGCGCGATATTCTGGGCGAGCGGGTATCACTGGCAGTGTTTTCCGGGCCTACTTTTGCCAAAGAAATGGCTATGGGTTTGCCGACAGCGATTTCATTGTCTTCTACCGACCCGGAGTTTATCCGCGAGTTATCAGATTTACTGCACTGTGCAAAAAGCTTCAGAGTGTACACCAACACCGACTTTATCGGTGTTCAGCTGGGTGGTGCAGTTAAGAATGTCATTGCCATTGGTGCTGGTATGGCCGATGGTATCGGTTTTGGTGCTAATGCCCGTACGGCATTAATTACCCGTGGCCTTACCGAGATGTGCCGCTTAGGCTGTGCGCTTGGCGCAAAAAAAGACACCTTTATGGGTATGGCAGGTTTGGGCGATTTGGTGCTTACCTGTACTGATAACCAGTCACGCAACCGACGTTTTGGTTTACTGCTGGGGCAGGGAAAGGGTGTTGAAGAGGCGATACAGACTATTGGCCAGGTAGTTGAAGGTTATCGTAACGCCAAAGAAGTGTTTAATCTGGCTCAGCGTGTTGGTGTAGAAATGCCGATTACCGAGCAGATCTATCAGGTGCTGTATCAGGCTAAAGATGCAAAACTGGCGGCACTGGATTTACTGGGCCGGGAAAAGCGCGACGAAGTCACCTAGAGCCGTTACGCAGGTTCACTGCGTTGTACTAGCCGACTTCTTTACGTAGTAACCGGTTTTCCCTCGCCAGCAAAGCGGGTACTTCGCTTGCTGGCAGGGCTTTACTAAATAAGTGGCCCTGTAAAATATCACATCCCATTACATGCAGCAGATAGGCCTGCATTTCATTTTCAATACCTGTTGCTATCACATCTATTTGCAAATAAGACGCCAGCCGGATCAAGCTTGCGGTTATATTGCGCTGTTGTTCATTGTGTTCCATATCGCGGATAAAGCCCTGTGCTATTTTCAGGCTGTGCAGCGGGTATTCGCGTAGTACAGATAATGACGATATACCCTGGCCAAAATTATCCAGCGTTAAATGAAAACCCAGCGCTATAAGTTGTTGTAACGTGGTGTTTATTGCGCTGTCAGGTTGCAGGAAAATATCTTCATGCAGTTCCAGCTCAAATAAGTCGGCTGGTAACTGTGCATCTTCCAGCTGTTGCTGCAGCGCGCTGACAAAATCTTGCTGGCGAAAGCTTAACGTAGAAATATTTACCGAGATGCGGCCACGGCTTATGCCGGTTTGTTGCCAGTGCTTCAGTTGCTGGCAGCATTTACGGAATACCAGTTTATCCAGGGCAACAATCTGGCCGGTGTCGTCCGCTATATTGATAAAATACTGCGGTGCCAGTATACCGCGTTTGGGATTATGCCAGCGTAGCAAGGCTTCGTAACCGACAACACGGTTACTGCCAATACTGAGCCTGGGCTGATAGTAAACATCAAACTCGTCGTTATCCTGGGCTTTTAACAATTCGGCTTCCAGAGCCAGATATTCCGGTGCTTTGAGCTGATAACGACTGTTGGCAAATTGCATATTGCTGCGGCCTAGTCTGGCTGCGCTGCAGATAGCTGTTGAAGCACTGCTTAGCAGTACTGCCGGGCTGGCTCCATCCAAAGGATAAATACTAATGCCGATATAGGTTTGCAAGGCCGATTGTTTAAATTCCTGCGCCGCCTGATCGGCCAGTAGCAGTATTTTATGTGCCAGCCGGTTCAGGTTAACTTCAATTTGGGCAGAGCACAGATGCGCGGGGATCAGCATAGCCAGTGTATCGGTATTATATCTGGCAACTATAGCGCCTTTGCTACTGTACTGTTTTAACTGTGCGCTGAGGCTGCGCAGCACATCCGGTACTTTGTCCTGGGGAGCGCTGGCCATATAACTTACGATCTGATTATACTTGATCAGACAAATAGCGAATTGTGACTGGCTGGCGGTGGAACTGTTGATTGCAGTCTGAATAAACTGGTTAAGCAGTAATGGCGTAAAAAGGCCGGTGTCGGCATCATAAATATAATCGGCATCCTGCTCAGTTTGTTTTCGTTTGCAGTGGCTGATATCCCGCCCGCTCAGCAGGTAGCTGCCGCTATCCAGGTGACGGGTAATGGTTAACGCTACCGGCGTGCGCTTTTCATTGTTTGCCAGTTGTAGCCAGGCTTCACCTTGCCAGTGTAGTTGTGGGGTAATTTCGGCAAGCAGCAACACATCGCTTTCTTCGTCTTTAAAAACGGCCGGTGGAGATGGTGTAGCGGGTATAACTGATGAGAATGCCGGATTCAGATAAGTAGGCTGTAAACTACTGTCCAGAATAGCAATAAATTCAGCTGATTGATCAAGCAGATTCTTCAGTGCCTGTTGTTCGGAATCGGCCGCTTTTTTGCTTTGCAGCAGTTTACGGTTGTACAGGCTAAGTACAATAACCAGCAGCAGTAATACGGCCAGAGCAAGCAGCATAGTGTGAGTATCTCCACTCAAAGCTGCTGCTGGCAGCTGTACCGCAGCAGACAAAAGCAGCCAACCAGACAGCATAGTATCGACATCCTTGTTATCGATAAAAACAGCATTAAATATAGCTGTAGTCTTTTGCTATATGCAAATGCTATTACTGGTTGTTATGTTCTGGCTCCGGCGTAGCCCAATTGGCGCCATGATTCATAAACAAAAACTGCTACGGCATTGGATAAATTCATTGACCGGCTGTTGGCTGTCATCGGAATACGCAGCCAGTTTTCTATTGGCATTTGCTGCAATACTTCCAATGGCAGGCCGCGGCTTTCCGGGCCAAATACCAGAGTATCTCCGGCGGCAAAAGCCGCATCACTATGGGTGGTGTGGCCCTTGGTGGTGCAGGCATATAAGCGCCCCGGCTTTTGCTGTGATATAAAGTCGCTGAAACTGGCGTAGCGTTTTACATTGGCAAACTCGTGGTAATCCAATCCTGCACGTTTTACCCTTTTGTCGTCCCATTGAAAGCCCAACGGCTCGATAAGATGTAACTGGTAACCAGTATTGGCACACAGGCGGATAATATTGCCGGTATTCGGCGGAATTTCGGGTTCAAACAGCACTATATGCAGCATGGGGCTCTCCGGCTTAACAAGGCGGTATTGTAGCAAAAAGTGGATTAGTCTGGCAGCTGTGCCAGAAACTGATTAATAGCGGCAAATGCCTGTTGTCTGATGCTGTCTGTTTCCATAAAAATTTCATGTCGTGCCTGCTTTAGTGCCACTCGAGCGTGATACAGGTTTTCAGGCAGTTGCTGATACCAGAGCTGTTGGGCATAATTGCTGACAACCTTGTCTTCACTGGCTTGTAGCATTAACACCGGTGTATGCCATTTAGTGGCGTCTTGCTGCAGGCGTCGCATGGCTTTTATTGCTGCATCAACCCAGGCTGTGGTCACGCCGCCAAGCCGGGCATCAGGATATGTACGGTATAACTGATGCAACCACTGATAACGTTCGGCACAGCTGGTCAGCGGGTTGTTGGCAAACGCTTTTTCCTGATAATTACGCTGGCCGGGGAAATACCATGGCTGGGCTTTAAGCCCCCGGTTAACAGCACCAAATGCCAGTGCCAGCGGTTCTGCTAAGCGGGCCGGTACCAGGCCGGTATAAATACCGAGCATTGGCGAGGCCAGTATGGCTGCTTTAAACGGATGCGGTTGTTGTTGTAAATAACCGGCAAGGATGGCACAGCCCATTGAGTGGGCAAGGGCAATATGGCTGCTATGGCCGCTTGGCAGCACTATATGCTGAATGAACTGGGCTAAATCTTGCTGATATAGTGCAAAATCAGCTACATAGCCTTTGTGTGGGTTGCCAAGTTCACGCTGCGACAGGCCCTGGCCCCGGTGATCGAGTAAAAAAACACTGTAGCCTGCACTAACCAGTTCAAAACACAGTTCGGCATATTTTACTGCCATTTCCATCCTGCCGGCGCTGATCACCACGGCGTGGCGTGCGTTGGGGCTCTGATGATAGTGGTAACTTAATTTCAGGCCATCGCTGCTGGTTAGTACGTCTGAGGTCATACTTTGCCAGAATGGCCGTAATTGCTGGGTCCAGTTCTCTGCCAGATTGGCAGCATGGCCGCTGGCCTGCCACAAAGGGAAATCACTTGCTGTCAAAATAGGCTCTTTTAATCAGTATTGTGGCGCTAGTTTAGCGGTAACTGCACAGTGATACAAAGTCCTTGTCCGGTGGCGTTGGCTGCGTGCACTTTACCACCATGCTGGCGGATGATTTGCGCCACTATTGCCAGGCCAAGCCCGGTGCCGCCGGTACTACTGGTGCGGCTATCTGACACCCGGTAGAAAGGTTCAAATATCGCCTCAAGCTGATCGGAGGCGATGCCTGGCCCCTGATCGCAAATTTGTAACACCAGTTGTTGCTGCAACTGCGTTACTGCGCAGGTGATATCACTATTCGGCGGGCCGTATTTAATAGCATTACGCAGAATATTTTCAATGGCCCGTGCCAGCAGCCTGCTGTCTGCCGTTATTTCCAGCTGTTGTGGTGCCTGCAATAGTATTTGTTGTTGTTTTGCATCAGCCTCTACCCGGTTAACCTCAATAATATCTGACAGCAGCTCGGTTAAGTCGAAGCGTTGTTGTTGCAATTGATACTGGCCGGCATCCAGTTTGCTAAACGTCAGCAGTTCATCCAGCATTATATCCAGCCGGTCCAGCTCTTGTTTTAACCTTGGTACCTGCTCCAGGTTTTGCTGGCGCTCGGTTAAGCCTAGTGCCAGCTGGGCTCTGGCAAGTGGCGAGCGTAGCTCGTGAGATATATCACGCAGTAAACGCTGCTGATTGGTTAGCAGGGCACTAATACGCTCGGCCATGGTATTAAAGCTGTGCCCTAGTTGCCCCAGTTCATCCTGGCGTTTAATAAGGCTGGTTACCCGGCTGTTAAGCTGGCCATCGGCAAATTGCAGATTACGCTGCAACAGTTCACGCAAAGGGCGGGAAATCGATACCGCCAGCACAAAGCTGGCAACGGCAGAAATCAGTAAGGTAAACAACATTAATACATGTTGTGGTATTTCGCTTAAGCGCCACCATGGCTGCGGCGGGCGCTGCCTTTTTTGGTACAGCGCCAGGGTTTCATCGCCAAGCTGCAAAATAAAAGGGCCGGCCAGTGAGGTGTTATGGTGTTTTAGCCAGCGTGGGCGTGATAACTGCGACAACTCGGTCAGCCAGTGTTGGTCAAAATCACGCGGTAGCAGCTGTGGTGTCAGTACGACTTGTGTTTGTGCATCCACTACCAGCCAGCGGTCCGGGCTGTCTTGTTGCAGCCGGGCAACTAAATGCGCACTGTTTTCGCTGTCTGCCAGCGGGGCCAGATGTTGTTGCAATTGCTGAATAACATTATGCGGCAGCCGGCGGATTTCGGTTGGCTCAACTAAAGCCCGTGACAGTGCCAGCGTGGCAAACACGGCGCTTAACAGTACCAGCCAGAACCAGAGAAAAATCCGCCCGGCCAGATAATGAAACGGGTTAAGGTGCGTTAGCCAGTTCATGCTTCACCTTGCAAAAACAGATAGCCGCTACCGCGTAAGGTTTGAATTTTCTCGTTGCTGCTATATACCGCGATCTTTTTGCGGATATTACTGATATGCATATCCAGGCTGCGATCATACATTTGTAGCCGTTTGCCTAATACTTCGCGGCTAAGTTCATCTTTACTGACCACTTCGCCGGCGCGGCGCATCAACAATTCCAACAACTGAAACTCAGTGGCGGTTAATGCTACCACTTCGCCGTTACAGCTTAGTTGCCGGCTGGCGGGGTTCAACAGCAGCCCGTTCAGATTAAGCACACTGTCACTATTACTCTGCGGCACCTGAGTCAGCTCAACCCGGCGTAATATTGCTTTAATACGTGCCACCAGCTCGCGTGGGTTAAAGGGTTTGGCCAGATAATCGTCAGCGCCCAGCTCAAGGCCAACAATGCGGTCTACGTCATCGCCACGTGCCGTTAGCATTAATACCGGGCAGTACTGGCTGGTGCGCAAAGCTTTAAGCACCGACAGGCCATCCATGCCGGGCAGCATAATATCCAGCAGGATTAACTGATAGCCACCACTTTGTGCCATAGCCAGACCTTGCTGGCCGTCATGGGCTGCCGTAAACTGAAAGCCGTCCAGCGCCAGATATTCAGCTACCAACTCACACAGTTCGGTGTCATCGTCGATCATTAAAATTGCAGGCATAACCACTCCTTATTTGCTATGAGTTTACCTAATGTCAGCGCCTTGCAATACAGCTTTACAGAATCTTTACCCGGCATTTGCGTTGCTTTGCATTAGCTGTTTTATGCTTAGGCTGTCTTAATAGAGGAGTGTATCCGATGAAAATATCAAAACTGATTTTTGCTTTAAGTTTACTGACTGCCAGCAGCGTGGCTGGTGTTGCCTTGGCGCATGAGCATAAAGCGGCAGGTTATGAACATGGCCGCCATATGCAGCATGCTCCGATGAAGCGTATGCTGGCAGGCCTTGATCTTACAGATAGCCAGCGCGAACAGATTAAACAGCTAATGCAGCAACACCGTAGTGAGCAAAAAACGGCCCGGCCAGATAAGGCTGAACGCAAGCAAATGCGCGATCTGTTGGCCGCAGATACCTTTGACGAAACTGCTGCACGCCTGTTATTAGAAAAGCAGCAACAGCAAGCAGTAAACAAACGGCTGGCTGCAATGAAATTACAGCATCAGGTGTTACAGGTATTGACTGATGAGCAACGCCAGCAGTTAAATGAAAAACGGCAGCAGTGGCAGCAAAAAAAGCAACAGCGTAGTAATGCCTGAAATATCTTAGGGCCTGACATTGTAGGCGCTCTTTACAGTTAACAGCAGGCCGGTGCGTTTTAACGCCCGGCCTTGTTTTTTATTCTATATCCAGCTCTTTAAGTTTACGGGTCAGGGTATTGCGGCCCCAGCCCAACCGTTTTGCGGCTTCCTGTTTATGGCCGTGGGTAAACTGCAGTGCCTGTTGTAACACTGTACGCTCAAACTCCGGCCCGGCTTCAGCCAATATATTTTCTTCACCGGCATTTAATTTGTGGCTGATCCAGCCAGCCAGTAAATCCTGCCAGCTACCTCCCTGGCCATTTTGCACTGCCGGTGCTGCTTTTTGCGGCGATGTCAGCTCAGGCGGTAAATCGGCTACTACAATATGCTTGCCGCTGGCCATTACCGTTAGCCAGCGGCAGGTGTTTTCTAACTGGCGCACGTTACCGGGCCAGTCGAGCTGGCTTAAAAACTGTTCAGCCTCTTTGGTCAGGGTTTTGGCTTCAACATTCAGCTCTTTTGCAGCCTGCAATAAAAAATGCTGCGCCAGTTTGGCGATATCCTGCTTGCGCTCTTTTAACTGCGGTAAATGCACCCGGATAACGTTTAGCCGGTGGAATAAGTCTTCGCGGAACTTGCCTTCACCTACAAGATGCTCCAGGTTCTGGTGGGTGGCGGCAATAATGCGTACATCTACACCAATAGCCTGATGGCCACCAACGCGGTAGAACTGGCCATCTGCCAGCACCCGCAGCAAACGGGTTTGCACATCCAGCGGCATATCGCCGATTTCATCAAGAAATAAGGTGCCGCCATCGGCTTGCTCGAAACGGCCTTTACGCAGGTTATTTGCACCGGTAAAGGCGCCTTTTTCATGGCCAAACAGTTCTGACTCAATCAGATCTTTTGGTATTGCTGCCATATTCAGCGCAATAAATGGCAATTCGCAGCGCGGGCTGTGCTTGTGCAGTGCGCGGGCAACCAGCTCTTTACCGGTGCCAGACTGGCCATTAATTAATACGCTGATACTGGAGCGTGCCAGCCGGCCAATAGCGCGGAATACTTCCTGCATTGCCGGGGCTTCGCCAATAATTTCCGGTGACAGGGCAGGCGCTGAGGCTTTATGTTTAGGCTGGCGGGCACTGGCATGTTCCAGTGCACGGCTGATTAGCGCTACGGCATCATTAACATCAAAGGGTTTTGGCAGATATTCGAATGCGCCGCGTTTAAAAGCGTTAACTGCGCTGTCCAAATCGGAATGTGCAGTCATAATAATTACCGGCAGCTCCGGGGCCAGTTCCTGCAACTTGCCAAGTAACGCCATGCCGTCAGTGCCAGGCATGCGGATATCTGATACTACGACAGCAGGCTGATCATACTCCAGCCGCTGCAGCATCAAGTCGGCTGAGGCATAGCTTTCACATAAAATATCCGCCCGGGCCAGGGCTTTTTCCAGAACCCAGCGGATAGAATTGTCGTCATCAATAATCCACACAGTATGACTCATTAGTTCAATCCTCAGTGTCTGCAATTGGCAGGTATAACGTAAATTCGGTATGGCCGGGCCAGCTGTCACAATCAATCCAGCCGCCGTGCTGGTGGATCAGGGTTTGGGCAATAGACAAGCCAAGCCCTGTACCACCGGCTTTGCCACTGACCATCGGGTAAAATAAGGTGTCTTTAATATCTGCAGGAATACCGGGGCCATTGTCGATAACTCGGATCAGCGCCACCAGTTTGTAGCGTTTGCCATGTAAAGTGTGTTGGTGCAGTACCCGGCTTTGCAGGCAAATGCCTGGTTGTTCGGTTTGCTCCAGAGCTTGCTGGGCATTACGCACTATGTTTAGCAACGCCTGTTCAATTAACTCCGGATCAAACGGAAAATCGGGAATGCTGGGATCGTAGTCACGGCTAAACTGCACTAATGCCGGGTTGTCCATTAATGCCAACTGGCGCACCTGCTCAATGATCTGATGCAGGTTGGCACTTACACGCTGCGCTGGCCGGTAAGGCCCCAATAGTCTGTCCACCAGGTTACGCAGCCTGTCGGCCTGCGCAATAATAAGCTGGGTGTATTCTTTTAACTCATCGTTTAATGACTCTTCCAGCAACTGCGCAGCACCGCGCAAACCACCCAGCGGATTTTTAATTTCGTGTGCCAGGCCACGGATTAACTCCCGTGCTGCTAAATGTTGGTGCTGCTGCAGGCTTTCCAGGCTAATTTTGCGTTGTTGATCAACCTGGCGGATTTCCAGCAATAAATGCTCGGCCGGGTTTTCACAGATAGTGACTGAAATATCCAGCAGCAAATGACGGCCATCGGCCAATACCGCCTGTACATCACTAACACCAAAACCCTGCTTACTGTTTAATGCTCCAATGAAATGGTTGGCGTTAATGTCGCAATGCTGAAATAAATCCGGAAAAAATTGCGCGCTAAGACGCTTTTCGCCCAAACCCAATACTGCACAACATGCGGTATTGAAGTAGCGGATCGTCAAACCGGCGTCCAATAGCATTATTGCTGTTGTCAGTTGTTCGCTGATATGAGCATGTAATTGTTCGGCTGCTATTACTGTATTTGTCACTGCTTCACCTTATGCACCAATTTGGTGCGCCAGTTTAGCAGTGTAATTCAGTTCAGGCTGAATTGCATGGCATGCGCACTAATTTGGTGAGATTACCGATGTTCTATGTAAATAGAAGGTCGTTACAGGACTTGCTGCAATAAGCTTGCCGTTTTGATCAAAAAGCTCCATCTGCAATTTGTGCTCGCCGCGGTGAACATCGCGCAGAATAAATACCGCATTACTTTGCGGTTCGCCCTGTGGTTTACTGTTTAACAACAAGCGCACCCGCAAACCGCGTTCAAACATCGGGCTTATTTTACCGGATACATAAACAGAGCCGGTATTGTCACGCACTGTACCTTGTTCTTCAGGTTGTACAATCTCAACGTTAAAAGGCTCTACGGCAGGTGCCTTGCGGGCGGGTAGGGTAGGATCTGTAGCGGCCATGATATTGGCCCGGGTCGACAGCGTCAGTTCTTCTGCGCCAGGTTGCGGGCTGTCAGAAAATACCAGCACGCCGTTGGCATCGCGTGTTACAAATACTTTTTTGTTTTCCTGCGCTGGCAAAGATGTTGTGCAAAGCAACATTAATATAATAAACAATACTTTATTCATATGCTTTGCAGGTTCCGTGTTATTTTATTGTTGTCACTCCACCAAGTTACTCTAGCTTGCTTCGCTTTAATTTTCTACAAAAAAAAAGCTCACCGAAGTGAGCTTTTAATCAAATTGTTATTTAAACACTGTAATACAGTTCAAATTCTAACGGGTGTACAGCAACCGCTACTTTACGGGCTTCAGCACGTTTAATATCGATATAGGCATCGATCATTGCATCAGACATTACGCCGCCTTTAGTGAAAATAGCACGGTGTTTGTCCAGCTCGTTCAGCGCTTCTTCCAGAGACGTTGCAACCTGTGGAATATTAGCAGCTTCTTCTGCCGGTAAATCGTACAGGTCTTTGTCCATCGCATCGCCAGGGTGGATCTTATTCTGGATACCGTCTAAACCAGCCATTAACTGGGCAACAAAAGCCAGGTATGGGTTAGCTGCCGGATCCGGGAAACGGCATTCAATACGGCGGGCTTTGGCACTTGGTACCAGTGGGATACGGATAGAGGCTGAGCGGTTACGTGCAGAGTAAGCCAGCATAACCGGGGCTTCAAAGTGTGGTACTAAACGCTTGTACGAGTTAGTAGACGGGTTGGTAAAAGCATTAATGGCTTTAGCATGTTTAATAATACCGCCAATGTAATACAACGCCAGTTCTGACAGGCCTGCATACTTATCACCGGCAAACAGGTTTACGCCGTCTTTTGCCAGCGATTGGTGGCAGTGCATACCTGAACCGTTATCACCTACTAAAGGTTTTGGCATAAAGGTAACGGTTTTACCATACAGGTGAGCTACGTTATGAATAACATACTTAAGTTGCTGTACTTCATCAGCTTTTTTGGTCAGGCTGTTGAACTTGGTTGCAATTTCGTTCTGGCCGGCAGTTGCAACTTCGTGGTGGTGTGCTTCAACGGTTTGACCCATTTCTTCCAGTACCATACACATAGCGCTACGGATATCGTGGCCCGAATCTACCGGTGGTAGTGGGAAGTAACCGCCTTTTACGCTTGGGCGGTGGCCTTTGTTACCATCTTCATAACTGGTGCCTGAGTTCCATGCTGCTTCAGTAGAGTTAATTTTAAAGAAAGAACCAGACATCGTGGTTTCAAAACGGATATCGTCAAACATAAAGAATTCCGGCTCTGGCCCAAACAGCACAGTATCGGCAATACCGGTAGATTTCAGGTACTCTTCAGCGCGTTTAGCAATTGAGCGTGGGTCACGGTCGTAACCCTGCATGGTGCTTGGTTCGATAACGTCACAGGTAATATTAAGTGTGGTTTCTTCAAAAAACGGGTCAAGTACTGCAGTAGATGCATCCGGCATCAGGATCATGTCTGAGTCGTTAATACCTTTCCAGCCAGAAATAGAAGAGCCGTCAAACATCTTGCCGTCTTCAAAGAAGTCTTCGCTGATCTGATTAACAGGAACTGTAACGTGCTGTTCTTTACCTTTGGTGTCGGTAAAACGTAAATCTACAAACTTCACTTCATTTTCTTTAATTAAACTCAGTACAGATGATGCAGACATGCATTCCTCCAATTAATCTGTTTTGAACTGATTTAGCGGTGTTGCTCCAATAAATGCCAGATACATGCCAAACATTTAAGTGTTTGATTTATATTTGTATTGATGGCCAATGCAGCGCCTTCGCTATCAGCGTTGCACTACTATGGTGCTTGGTTGCATTTTTATGGTGCGCTTATGGCAGGCTTAAGTCTAGATGCTGCGGACGGCTGTGAGAAAAAAAATTGCTTAAACTGCGGTTGCCGTTTTTATTTCCATGCAAAAACAGAGTAGAATGTGCGCCCTTTCGTTTCAGTTAGTTTTGCCTGGTGGTCATTACGGTCATCTAGTGCCACAGAGGATATATTTACATGAGCGTTACCGCGACATACTTAGACAAGCTGCGCAACGTTGCCATTATTGCGCACGTTGACCATGGTAAAACCACTTTGGTTGACAAACTGCTACAGCAGTCTGGCACCTTCGACGCCCGCGCCAAGTTACAGGAGCGCGTGATGGACTCGAATGCGCAGGAATCTGAGCGCGGTATAACTATCCTGGCAAAAAATACTTCGGTGCGCTGGAACGGTTATCACATTAATATTCTTGATACACCGGGCCACGCCGACTTCGGTGGTGAAGTTGAGCGCGTATTGTCAATGGCCGACTCAGTATTGCTGTTGGTTGATGCCGTTGATGGCCCTATGCCGCAAACGCGCTTTGTAACACAAAAAGCCTTTTCCCACGGTTTAAAGCCAATTGTTGTAGTAAACAAAATCGACCGTCCGGGTGCACGGCCGGATTGGGTTATTGATCAGGTGTTTGATCTGTTCGATAACTTAGGCGCCACTGATGAGCAGCTGGATTTCCCGATTGTTTACGCTTCTGCGTTAAACGGCTGGGCAACGTTAGATCATAACGAACCTAAAACCGATATTACTGATTTGTTTGAAGCTATTGTTAAACATGTAGCTCCGCCAGCAGTTGAGCTGGACGGTGAAACCCAGCTACAGGTGTCACAGCTGGATTACTCAAGTTACCTGGGTATTATCGGCATTGGCCGTATTAAACGCGGTACCTTAAAGCCAAACCAGCAGGTGACGATTGTTGGTGCTGATGGCTCCAAGCGCAACGGTAAAGTAGGCCAGGTGTTTGGTTACTTAGGTTTAGAGCGGGTAGAAACTGCTGAAGCCAACGCCGGTGATATCGTAGCCTTTACCGGCCTGGGTGAACTGAAAATTTCTGACACTATCTGCGCCACCACTAAAGTAGAAGCATTGCCCGCCCTGCAGGTAGATGAACCTACCGTTACCATGACGTTCCAGGTAAACACGTCGCCATTTGCTGGTAAAGAAGGTAAGTTTGTTACTTCACGCCAGATTTTAGAGCGTTTAACTAACGAGCTGAAACACAACGTTGCGCTGCGGGTTGAAGAAACAGAAGATGGCGATAAATTCAAAGTATCCGGCCGTGGTGAGTTGCACCTGGGCGTATTAATTGAAAATATGCGCCGCGAAGGTTTCGAATTAGCGGTATCGCGCCCGGAAGTTATCATGAAAATGGTTGATGGCGTGAAGATGGAACCGATGGAAAACGTGACCATTGACTGCGAAGAGCAGAACCAGGGTTCTATTATGGAGCGTATGGGTGAGCGTAAAGCTGAGATGACCAATATGCAACCCGATGGTAAAGGCCGTATCCGTATGGATTTCTTAATGCCAAGCCGTGGTTTGATTGGTTTCCGTACCGAGTTTATGACTATTACTTCAGGTACTGGCCTGATGTACCATAGCTTTGATCATTACGGTGAGCACAAAGGCGGTACTATCGGTCAGCGCACCAACGGTGTAATGATCTCTAACGCTATGGGTAAAGCTGCCGGTTATGCTATTTTCTCATTGCAGGAGCGTGGCCGTATGTTTATCAGCCATGCTGAAGAAGTATACGAAGGTCAGGTAATCGGCATTCACAGCCGCAGTAACGACTTAACAGTTAACTGCTTAAAAGGTAAGCAATTAACTAACGTACGGGCGTCTGGCACCGATGAAGCAATTAATCTCGTGCCGCCAATCCGCTACACGCTGGAACAGGCTCTGGAATTTATTGATGACGACGAACTTGTAGAAGTTACACCTAAATCTATCCGTATCCGTAAGCGCCACCTGACAGAAAACGATCGTAAACGCGCCAGCCGCGGTTAAATACCGGGCAATCTGTATATAAGGCCAGCACCATGCTGGCCTTTTTTCTGGGTTATTTTTAGTACTCAGAGGGTTAGCTTGTTGCCAAGCTGGTTGAACCACTGCTTTTCTTGTATCCTCTGGTAGTATTTATGTGATTTGGAGGCGTTATGCTGCCTGAGTGGCAATCCTATCTGAAAACGGCTGTGCGCTTTGTTAAGCTTTATATCCAGCGTTGTCAGCAGGATCAAATTGGTATGATTGGCGGTTATCTGGCTTATATCTCGCTGCTGTCTGTCGTGCCTCTGATAGCCGTTATGTTTTCTATGCTAAGTGCTTTTCCGATGTTTGCAGAGTTTCGTCAGGGTATTGAAGCGTTTGTTTACGCCAATGTTATTCCTTCGCGTGGCGAAGAAATTCAAACCTACATTAACCAGTTTATCGGTAATACCGGTGGCATGACGGCAATAGGTATTGCGGTACTGGTGTTTGTGGCGTTGCTGCTTATTCATAACATTGATAAAAGCCTGAACAAAATCTGGCGGGTAACCAGAAGGCCAAGGCCGGTTATTTCTTTCTCAATTTACTGGATGATTCTGACATTGGGCCCCATTTTGTTTGGCTCATCTATCGCAGTAACTTCTTACCTGATCAGGTTAACCCGCCTTGCTGAGGATTATACCCCTGGGCTGTCTACGCTGTTGTTGGGTACCGTGCCGTATCTGATGTCTTTACTGGCATTTTTTCTGCTGTATCTGGTGGTGCCGAATATTAAAGTACGCAGCCGGCATGCCTTTTTTGGCGCACTGTTGGCGATGCTGTTGTTTGAATTATCTAAACGTGGTTTTGCGGTTTATGTTACGCATTTCCCGGCCTACGACACCCTGTATGGTGCACTGGCGTTAGTACCGATTGTTTTTGTATGGGTATACCTGTGCTGGTTAGTTGTATTGTTGGGGGCTGAAATGACAGCCTTGCTGCAGCAAATTGCCGCAGATACCGAACAGACCGATGCTGATGATCCGGATCAGATTGACCCGTCTGACGACATAAATGAGGCCAAGTTGTAAAATGAAAGCATTAATCCAGCGGGTGGATCAGGCGTCTGTTACGGTTAACGGTGCCGTTATCGGCCAGATTGAGCATGGTTTATTAGTGTTGCTGGGTGTTGAAGCTGAAGATACACCGGCAGATATTACCAGGCTGGCGCACAAGGTTTGCCACTACCGGGTGTTTTCGGACAGTAATGGCAAAATGAATCTGAATGTGCAACAGGCTGGCGGCAGTTTGCTGGTGGTGTCACAGTTTACGCTGGCAGCTGACACCCAGTCGGGTTTAAGGCCCAGCTTTACACCTGCAGCAATACCTGACAAAGCCAACCAGTATTACGAAACTTTTGTGGCATATTGCCGTTCACTGGGCCTGACCACTGCGACCGGGCAATTTGCTGCCGATATGCAGGTTAGTCTGGTAAACAATGGCCCGGTAACGTTTTTACTGCAAAGCTAATTTTTCGGAGTTGTACCTTATGCGGCATTGGCAATTACGCTCGCCCGCCACCCCAGACGAATGGCACCGTTATTATCAGCTACGTTGGCAAATATTACGTGCCCCCTGGCAGCAACCACCCGGTTCAGAACGCGACGAGCTCGAAACACAGGCTTATCATCTGATGTTAGTAACACCGGATGGTGATATTGCAGCTATCGGGCGTTTGCATCAGCTTGAGCAAGGCGGGGCCCAGGTGCGTTATATGGCAGTTGCTACGGAGTATCAGGGTAAAGGTGCCGGTGGCAGGGTTTTGGCCGCGCTGGAGTTACAGGCGGTAAAATGGGGCTGTGGTTATATCAGATTAAATGCGCGTGATACTGCTTTGGCATTTTATCAACGCAATGGTTACCGCCAACTTGGGGCTGCTCCTCAGCTGTACGGTATTGCGCACTTTGTTATGCAAAAGCCAATCCGGCTTGCTGGCACCTCAGAGCAACATCAGCTGTGGTGTCGTCAGTTAAATGATACCTGGCAGAAAACCATACCGCTTAGCCAGTATATGCAATTGGCTATCGCCGGCTTTGATGGCAATGAAATACGCTGCGACGCTCCGTTGGCGCCAAACATTAATCTGCACCAGACCATGTTTGCCGGCAGTATCTATGCACTGGCGACATTAACGGGCTGGGGCATGTTGTATTTGCAGTTACAGGCACAGGGGTTGCACGGCGATCAGGTGTTGGCAGATGCAACAATTAAGTATCTGAAACCGGTTGCGGCCCAACCACAGGCGCGCTGTGCCTTACAGCAATGCGCCGGTGCGCTGAATATGCTGGCTGAAGGGCGTAAAGCCGTGCAACATATTAAAGTGCAGGTGTTTTCTGCCGGTGAACTTGCTGCTGAATTTAGCGGCCGTTATGCCGTATTGCCGGTTAAGGCCGGGCAGCAATGAAAATCGTCATTATTGGTTGCGGTTGGTTGGGGCAGCAATTAGCGGCAGATTTAGTAGCACAAGGCCATCATGTATATGCCAGCCGTCGTTCAGGCTCTGCATTGAGTGATTTACCCGCCGGGGTAACCGGTTTTGTGCTGGATTTAAATACACCGGCAGATCAACACTCCCTAATGCCCATGTTGCATGATGCAATAGTTGTTTGTGCTGTTACTCCGGGGCGGGATCAGAAATCACACCATTACACTGCGGCGTTACAGCAACTTGCCACCCTGGCTACAGTGGCTGGCAGCAGGCAAATAATACATTTTAGTTCTACCGGCATTTATCATGGCCTGCTTGGTGAGGTCGATGAAGCTGCATCGCTGCACTTAACCGAGCTCCGGGTCAGTTTACTGTGGCAGGGTGAGCAGGCATTACAGCAGTTCCAACCGGCAGTCACATTGCGTCTTGCCGGCTTAATGGGCCCGGGGAGGCATCCGGGGCGTTTTGCTGCAGCTAAGGTGCTGCCTGATGCAACTGCCCCGGTTAACATGTTGCATTCAGCAGATATTATTGCGGCAGTTACACTACTACTTGATGCTACACCGTGCAGTGGAGTGTTCAATCTTAGTTGTCCGTCAACTTTGCTACGGCAGGATTTTTATCAGCAGGCGGTTGTGTCAGCAGGTACGGCGCCAGCCATTTTCGCGAAAGAGAGCGCTAAGGGGCGTAAAGTGAATGCTGAAAAGTTTGTCCGGCAGTTCAACTTTTCTTATCGCTTCGCATCGGCTTCTGATGCTCTGGCTTACTGCAATTGACGTAAAAATAAGCAAGCAGTGTCTTTATAATTCATTTATCAACTTCTTATTAAGAAAAATTTCAGCAGCAGACTAATACTGTAGCCTGTTCCATATGGACTTGAGGTTGATATGAAAAATAAATGGCTACTTATCTCATCTGTCAGTACTGGTCTTGGCATTATTGCCGGTGCTGTTTATTTGTTTTTTGCTGAGCATTCTCTGCTGCTGAGTGACAACCAATGGGTACTATCCGCTTTTTGGTCAGCGTTTATGCTATGGACCTTTGTGCTGATGTTTATGGTGGCGTTGTTCTTTAATGTCTTGGCCTTTTTTGAGCTGGACGAGCAGCATAAATTGCTGGGGCTGGCGCGCCCGATTAAAGCATTTTTGTCGTCAGCAGACAAACAGCAGCAATTTATGCAGGAAGCAGAACGCTTTTTAGTACGCCAGGGCAAGCTGACACATTCTAATCGCGTTAGCCCTGACTACAAATGTCTGTCAGGCGAGAGTGAAAAGCTGGTTTACATCCAGCAGAAAAACCAGTCGGTTGATATTTCCCAGATCCGTGCGCTGTTTCAGCAAATGCTGGCTGCTGATTTCAATAGCGGTGTTGTAGTCAGCTACGCCGGTTTTAGTAATCAGGCCTGGATATTTGCTCATGAGGCCAATATTGAATTGATCGATGCAAAAAGTCTGAAAAAGCAGCAAAAAAGACAGCGTGAGCAACAATTTGCTATGGTGTAGTAGCAATATCATGTTTTCATCGGGTTTTTTGTTGCTGTTTTGGCACTATGAATAGCGAATGGAATCGAAAGAAAAACAAAGGACACAAAGATACTTCCTGCCTGGCTGGACATTGTCCAGCCCTTTTCTTAGCTCAGGATAAGCAATAAATAAAGCGGCAGGACGCCGCTGTGTCACAATGCTTTCTTACACCACCACATCATACAATCACCGTATTACGCAATTACTGTACTACGCTATCCCTGTACCAGGCGACTATCTTATAAAGTCCATTCTGTTACAGCAAATACGCCTTGGTATTATCAGGATATTTTAAAGGTACTGGCCGCTTGCTGCAGTTCTACTGCCAGTTCAGATACCTCATCGCTGTGCTGTAAAGTGCGGCTGGCTTTCTCACCGCTGATATGAGCAATATTGACCATCTGCTGCATATTTTTATCTATGGCCTGGCCCAGATCCAGCTGCATTTCAGTGGCTGCTGTTACCCGGTTGCTGATATCCTGCGTTTGGGCTATCGCCTGATTTACCAGAGTAAGTGAAGATACCAGCTCCAGGGTTTGTGCCACACAGCTGTCGGCATCTGTTTTACCATTGGTAATGGCAAACACAGCTTGTTTACTTTGTTGTTGCAGTGTTTCGATCATCTGACGAATTTCATCAGTGGCCTGCTGGGTGCGCCCGGCCAAAGAGCGTACTTCATCGGCTACTACAGCAAAACCGCGGCCTTGCTCTCCGGCTCTTGCAGCCTCAATGGCAGCATTTAGTGCCAGTAGGTTAGTTTGCTCTGCAATACCGCGAATAGTCGCTAAAATACTGCCAATATTATTGGCTTCGTCATTTACTTTACTCATTACTGCGCTGGTTGCAGTCAGTTGCTCTGCCAGGTGGTTGATAAGTTTATTATTCTGGCCGGCTATTAAATCTATCTGTTCTCCCTGCAGCAATGCTTGTTGCATTGCTGCAGTGGTTTCTGCTGATTGCAGGGCAATGTCACGGGTACTGTCTGCCAGCTGTCGTGTCACATCATTCACCAGTGTAATCTGGCGCTGCTGTTGGTGCAGCGAGTCGTTAATTTCACCCACTTCTTTTGCTGACTGGCTGGCGTTTAAATTAAGCTCAGTGGCGTTGTTCTGAATATTAATAATCAGCGCGCTCAGTGCACTAATCAGGCTGTTTACTTTGACAGCAAGAGCACCGAATTCGTCCTGATTGGTAATATGCAGCTTGCGGGTTAAATCGCCTTGGGCAATGTCGCCCAACACTTTATTAATATCGGCCAGCGGGCGCAGCATGGCGTTGATTGTCAGATAGGCTGCGACAACAGCCAGTAAAATTAGTACTAACATCAGGCTAAGTGTGCGGGTATTACCAGAGCTGACTGCGTCAGACACATTCTGTTGTAAGGTACTGAACTGAGTATCAGCGGCCGAAAGTAGTTTATCCAACGCAAGAATGACCTGTTCAACCCGCTGTTCAGACAGGTTTAGCTGTACACGGGCAGTTTGTTGCGCGCTGACTTGCTGCAGCTTAACACTGGCCAGGCTGTTTTGGGCTTCCAGTTTACTGGCCAGTTGTGCCAGTTGTTCAGTGGTATTTTGCCAGAGCCCACCTGTGTCGATTTTATCCAGAATATCAGCAAGATAGTCGATATTGACCTGCATATCACTTAGCGTAAAACTGATGCTTTCCTGGCCGGTTTCTGCAGTTGTCAGTTCGTTATAAGCCGCTACTTCTTTCAGTGTATTTAGCAAGCCAAGCAATTGACCATCAATACGGTTTGCGCTGCCGGCTATCAACTCATTTTGTTGTCTGCCACCACGCAGTTCAAGATAAGAGATATCCAGCAGGTTGGCACCTATGTTATCAATCAGTTGTTCTAACTCTGTCAGTTCGGTCTGCACCTGATGTTGCATTGTAATGCTTTGTAGTCTGGCGTTAAACATCGTATCAACTGCAGTAGCATATTGCTGGTAGCGGTTGTCGATGTCATTCAGGGTTTGCGTAAATGCGGGTTCGGCGCTGGTGAGCGCAGCCAGATCGGTTAGCAGATCGCGTAGAGTTTGGCTGCCACTGTTAAACCGTTGTTGATATTGGCTGATTTCGCTGTCTTGTTCAGCTGTAAAACCCAGAGCAGACAACTTGGCTAGTTTTAACAGCTGAATTTGCGCTGCGTTGCTTTGTTGTTGTACCGGTACAGCAAGAGTATTAACTCTGTCGCTGGACTCAGTAATGGCGGCAAAGCTCAACAAAGCAGAGCCACTGGATAACAACAATAGCAAAGCGATAAATCCGAAGCCAATGATAACTTTATGCGCAACTTTTAATGATGTCACGGAAACAAACTCCACGCCGTAGCTGTGCCTTAACCATAGACACCAGCTGTCTGGTAAACAACCTGAAGTTAACAAAGAAACACTAACTGGTCCAGCCAGTAAAAAGGGACATGAACAAAAAGAGGGCGGCAGCACCAAAATGGTGCTGCCGTATAACTCAGAAGCTACACAGCAAATTTTGTGGTAGCAGGCTATTTAACTGACGTTGACGCAGCAAGCTGGCGCTTTGCTCAATGTCTGGTGCAAAGTAGCGATCTTCGCCATAAAAGCTTACCTGTTCGCGCAGGTAACTTTTTGCTTGCTCAACAGCCGGGGTAGATTTTAGCGGGGCGCGAAAATCCAAGCCCTGGGCAGCGGCGAGATATTCTACGGCTAATACGCCAATGGTATTTTCGGCCATGTCGGCTAAGCGTCTGGCGGCAAAGGTTGCCATGGAAACATGGTCTTCCTGGTTGGCTGACGTTGGCAGGCTGTCTACCGAGGCAGGATGTGCCAGGCTTTTGTTTTCAGAGGCCAGCGCTGCAGCCGTTACCTGAGCAATCATAAAACCACTGTTTACACCGCCGTTCGGTACTAAAAACGCCGGTAATTTGCTTAAGGTCGCGTCAATCAGCAGTGCCATGCGCCGCTCAGATATCGCACCAATTTCGGCAATCGCCAGCGCCAGGTTGTCTGCCGCCATGGCAACAGGCTCGGCATGAAAGTTACCGCCGGATAAAATATCGTTGTCATCGGCAAATACCAGTGGGTTGTCGGTAACGCCGTTGGCCTCAACTACCAATACATCTGCTGCCTGACGGATCTGCGTTAAACAGGCGCCCATTACCTGTGGTTGGCAGCGCAGGCTGTATGGGTCCTGTACTTTTTCACAGTTATGATGTGCTTCGCCAATTTCTGAAGTTGGGCCCAGCAGGTGGCGATAAATGGTGGCGGCATCAATTTGGCCGCGCTGGCCACGGGCCTGATGAATGCGGTCATCAAACGGCGAGCGGCTGCCCATAGCGGCCTCTACACTCATAGCGCCGATAACGGTACCGGCGGCAAATAAGTCTTCTGCTTTAAACAAGCCTTCCAGTGCCAAAGAGGTAGATGCCTGAGTACCGTTAAGCAGGGCTAAACCTTCTTTTGCTGCTAAGGTTACCGATTCTAACCCGGCAAAGGCCAGGCCTTCGCGGGCATCGTAAATCTGGCCTTTGTAGCTAACCTCGCCTTCGCCAATCAGTGGCAACACCATATGTGACAGTGGTGCTAAATCGCCGGATGCACCCACCGAGCCTTTTTTCGGGATACAGGGGTAAACTTCAGCGTTGACCAGCTTGATCAGTGCCTCGATAACTGACAGGCGGATACCTGAGAAGCCACGGGCCAGCGAGTTAATTTTCAGCACCATTAATAAACGTACTGTGCTGTCATCCATAATGTCGCCAAAGCCAGCTGCGTGGGATAACACAATAGACCTTTGCAATAGCTCTAATTCTTCGTTTTTTATCCGTGTATTGGCCAGTAAGCCAAAACCGGTATTAATGCCATACACCACACGGTTTTGCTTAATAATATCAGCCACGCAGGCCGCCGATTTTTCAATGCCGGCTATGGCTGAGTTGTCCAGGCTCAGTTCAACCGGGCCTTGTTGTACCTGGCGTAATTGCGCCAGTGTCAGGGTGCCCGGCACTAAATTCAGTTTAAAGCTCATGTTGTTACTCCGTTACCATTGGCAAGTCTAAGCCTTGTTCTGTTGCACAATTTACTGCGATATCGTAACCGGCATCGGCATGGCGCATTACGCCGGTACCAGGGTCGTTCCATAGTACGCGACCCAGGCGCGCCGCAGCTTGCTCTGTGCCGTCGGCAACTATTACCACGCCACTGTGCTGGCTGTAGCCCATACCTACGCCACCACCATGGTGTAGCGATACCCAGGTAGCACCACCGGCAGTGTTAAGCAGCGCATTTAATAACGGCCAGTCTGATACAGCGTCTGAGCCATCGAGCATGGCTTCGGTTTCGCGGTTCGGGCTGGCAACAGAGCCGGAGTCAAGATGATCACGCCCAATTACAACCGGTGCGCTCAGCTCGCCATTTTTTACCATTTCGTTAAAGGCCAGCGCGATACGGGCACGGTCTTTTAAACCAATCCAGCAAATACGTGCCGGTAAACCCTGAAACTGAATGCGCTCGCGCGCCATATCCAGCCAGTTATGCAGGTGTGGGTTATCGGGGATAAGCTCTTTTACTTTGGCATCGGTTTTATAGATGTCTTCGGCATTGCCAGATAAGGCAACCCAGCGAAACGGCCCTACGCCCTGGCAAAACAACGGCCGGATATAGGCCGGTACAAAGCCCGGGAAATCGAAAGCATTTGTTACGCCTTCATCTTTGGCCATCTGGCGGATGTTGTTACCGTAATCGGTGGCGACAGCACCCCGTTGCTGCATGGTCAGTATCGCTTGTACCTGCACTGCCATTGATTGCTTGGCGGCTTTTACCACACCGGCTTCATTGGTTTTACGTTGTGCAGCAGCTTGCTCCATGCTCCAGCCCTGTGGCAGGTAGCCATTTAACGGGTCGTGGGCAGAGGTTTGGTCGGTAACCACGTCCGGTGTAATACCGCGTGCGACTAACTCGGCAAACACATCGGCCGCATTGGCCAACAAGCCGATTGAGGTTGGCTTGCCTGCTGCTTTGGCTGCTTCCAGCATAGCCAGTGCTTCGTCCAGAGAGTGGGCTTTTTGATCCAGATAACGGGTTTTTAAGCGAAAATCGATACGGCTTTCGTCTACTTCACAGGCCAGCATATGAAAACCAGCCATAGTGGCGGCCAATGGCTGGGCGCCGCCCATACCGCCCAAACCGCCGGTTAATACCCACTTGCCGCTTGCCTGACCGTCAAAATGTTGCTTGGCAATAGCAACAAAGGTTTCATAGGTGCCTTGCACTATGCCCTGGGTGCCGATGTAAATCCACGACCCTGCAGTCATCTGGCCGTACATCATCAGGCCTTTGCGATCCAGCTCGTTAAAGTGCTGCCAGTTCGCCCAGGCGGGTACCAGGTTAGAGTTGGCAATCAGTACCCGTGGTGCGTCAGGGTGGGTGGGAAATACGCCAACCGGTTTACCGCTTTGTACCAATAGCGTCTGGTTATCTTCCAGCCGGTTTAATACTTCGACAATTTTGTCATAGCACTGCCAGTTACGGGCTGCCCGGCCAATACCGCCGTATACCACTAAGGCTTGCGGGTGTTCGGCTACTTCCGGGTCGAGGTTATTCATTAACATGCGCTTGGCGGCTTCAGTCTGCCAGCTTTTAGCGGTGATCTTGCTGCCGCGGTCGGCGCGGATCAGCCGGCTGTTATCAATACGTGGATCTGTCATCAGATAGTCTCTCTGCTGGGTAAAGAAAAGTTCAGATGGCCGCCTAAACGGTAGCGGCTACCCGGTGAGGTTAAATAGGCCAGGCTGACCGCGCCTTCACGGCTAAAAGTTCGGCGGGTTAAACGCAGGCAGGGTTCGGCTTTTTTCAGCATTAAATGCTTGCAGGTAAAATCGTCCGGCCAAATGGCTTCAACGGTGTGTTCGGCTTCGGTCAGTGGTGCAATAAAACTTAAATACTGGTGCGGCGTTTGCTGATTAAAGTCTTGTTTTACATAATCCGGTACCAGTTTAGGGCTAACGTAGCGTGCTTCTAACTGCAGCGGTTGGTTATTCTCTGAATGTACTATCAGGGAAAAATACACCGGCTCATTGCGCGTTAACCCGAGCGCAGCCGCGATAATAGTTGGGCAGGGTAACTCAGTCAGCTGTAGTAAGCGGGCACTATAGGCATGGCCACGGCTGTTAATTTCGTCGGCAATATTGCGGATCTCCAGCAGCGACGATTGCGATTTAAGCGCTGCAACAAAGCTGCCAACCCCCTGAGTGCGGTACAAAATGCCTTGTTCGGTCAGCTCCTGCAGCGCGCGTCTTGCTGTCATCCGGCTGACGCTGAATTGTTCGGCCAGCTCGTTTTCTGACGGCACCCGGCTATGCTCGGGCCAGGCCGCAATTTCAATCTGGCTGAGCATGTATTCTTTAATTTCGGCAAATTTGGCAACTGCCATAACACCCTCCGGTTTTACTAAATAAAAAATAAGCTAATTTAGTTGTATATACAAGTTGTTGGTGTAAAATTATTTCAAATGACTTACAGGACGCCTTTATGCAGCAGTTTGATGCTATCTGGATTAACGCCAATATCGCCACCATGACGGATAACGGTACTGCCTATGGCAGCATAGAAAACGGTGCTTTAGCGGTTAAAGACGGCCTGATTGCCTTTGTTGGCAGCAAAGCAGATTTGCCACCATTTGATGCTCTGGCTACCCCCTTGTATGACGCTGCCGGGCAGTGGCTGCTGCCGGGTTTTATTGATTGCCATACGCACCTGGTGTACGGCGGTAACCGCAGCAATGAGTTTGAAATGCGCTTAAACGGAGCCAGCTATCAGGATATTGCAGCAGCAGGCGGCGGTATTAAGGCTACGGTAGCGGCAACGCGTGCGGCCAGCCACGAAGATTTATTTGTGCTGGCCAAAGACCGGCTTAACACCCTGTTGGCGCAAGGTGTTACCACGGTAGAAATTAAATCCGGTTATGGCCTTGATTTAGCCACCGAGCAGAAAATTCTTGAAGTTGCTGCGCAGTTGGATAAGCACCATCCGGCAAGCGTACAAAAAACCTTTTTAGGCGCCCACGCCTTACCTGCCGAATTTAGTAATGATGCTGATGGCTACATTGAAGCAGTGTGCCAGATGTTGCCGCAATTACATGCGCTGAAGTTGGTTGATGCTGTTGACGTCTTTTGCGAAGGCATAGGTTTTACCCCTGAGCAAAGCTGCAAAGTGTTTGCTGCCGCCTGTGCGCTTGGTTTACCGGTTAAAGCTCATGCTGAGCAGTTGTCCAATTTAGGCGGCAGCGCTTTAGTAGCTGAGTTTGGCGGCTTGTCGGCTGATCATATCGAGTTTCTGGATGAAGCCGGTGTGGCGGCTATGGCCAAAGCAGGCACAGTGGCTGTATTGTTACCTGGCGCATTTTACTTTTTACGCGAGACTCAGCTACCGCCGATTGCACTACTGCGCCAATATGCTGTGCCGATGGCCATCGCTACTGACTTAAACCCCGGTACGTCGCCGCTGTGTTCTTTACCGCTGATGCTGAATATGGCCTGCACGCTGTTTCGTTTAACGCCACAAGAAGCTTTGCTTGGGGTAACCCGGCATGCGGCTAAAGCGCTTGGCTTGTCAGATCGCGGTACGCTGGCGGTGGGGCAGCGGGCTGATTTTGCCTGTTACGGCATAAGCCGGCCGGCAGAGTTATGCTACCAATTTGGTGTAAACTCACTTAAACAGCTGATTATTAATGGTAAAGAGATAAACCTGCGGCGTTAATCTGCTTTACAAGCTGGTATTTTAGCTTAAGCTAATAGCACGGTTTTTGCTGGAGTATTGCTTTGTCTTACCGGCTGCTTGTTCCTGGCTTGCTCAGTTGTCCGTTGGCAGCGCAGACATTTGAGCCTTCGTTGCCCATAGTTAGTTTGCTTAGTGGCTTTTTGCTGCTGGCATTTATCTACCTGTTTAAACTAAAACTCGACATCTATAAGCTGCAAAAAGCCAGCACCACAACAAAAGATAGTGGGCATGGCTTTTACTCTTTGCATGATGATATCAGCGGTTTTCCCAATAAATTCTTTTTACAGCAACAACTGGATGAGTTGTTAAAGCACTCGCCTGAGCAGCATTATTCATTGTTACTGATCAAAATAACGCAGTTTGATCAGGTGAACAAATTGCTGGGACACAGTAACAGTAACCTTATTCTGGCGCAGATAGCCCAGCGCATTAATGATCAACTGGCCGGCGAAGACAAAGCCCTGACATTTGAATATCGCCAGCAAAAACCCACCCGGGTATCTCACTTAGGTGGGGTTGATTTTGTGGTATGGGTAAACAGTGACGACAAAGCACATATGGCCGAGCATCTGGCAGACACGCTGGAGCGGGTTATTCCTGAATCTATGATCGTGTATGGCTGTGCTATTGATTACCAGTTGCAATCGGGTATTGCACATTATCCTGAACATGGTACGCAACTGAATGAGTTGTTGGAGCGGGCCTATCTTGCGTTGCAATATCACAGTTCTTTACAGGGCCGCAGCCAGGTGTTCAGTACCGACATGCTGCACTACAGCAATGACAAATTAACCCTGATGGCAGAATTGCGTCAGGCGATTGCCGAACAACAATTGGCGTTGTATATCCAGCCGCAGGTTGATATGCGTAGCCACGAAGTATTAGCCGGTGAAGTTTATATTCGCTGGCGCCACCCGAAGCGGGGCTTGCTGGCACCAGACAGTTTTTTGGCACTGGCTGAGGAAATGGGGGTTATTTACCCGTTGACGCAGTGGGTATTAAATGAAGCCATTGCCATGATCGCTACGCTGAAACAGACCGGGCTGGTAAGCAAAATTGCCGTGAATATTTCCAGTAAAGACTTATTGCACGATGAGCTGATAGAAGCGCTGGAACAGTTACTTGACCAATATCAGGTAGAACCCGGGCAACTGATATTGGAGCTGAAAGAGAGTGCGCTGGTCGCTGAGCCGCTAAAAGCCAAGACCATGCTGCAGCGTTTACACCAGTTGGGGGTTGAGCTGGCACTGGACGACTTTGGCACCGGTTTATCATCGCTGGCTTATATCCGGCAATTACCTATACAGCATGTTAAAGTTGACTGCTCTTTTATCAGTGGTTTGCATAAATCTGATATGAATGCTGCTATTACCGGTGCCATTATCGACATGGCGCGTAATCTGGATCTGGGGGTGATAGCCGAAGGCGTGGAAGAAGCAGAAGTAGAGCAGAAATTACTACGTATGGGCTGCAGCCGCGGCCAGGGCTTTTTTTACTCAAGGCCGTTTGAACTCAGTGGTTTTGCCGTATGGTTAAAGCAATGGCAGCCAGATAAGGTTAAATTGCAATAGCCTGATCTTTTTTACCCTGCATAAAGGCCACTACCAGCGCAGACAACACTTGCCCGGCTTCGTTAACGCCAGCAGCCAACCCTGCCGGATGTTGTGCCGGAGCGGCTTCTGCCAGATGTAAATAACGGCTTCGCGGTAATTTAGCCAACTGATAAACAAATTGCTCGGCTGCCTGCACGCTAATACCGCAACTAGTAAAGGCGCTTACCGGCATCAGGTTGATGCTGTCGGTATCTACTTCAATACCTATGTCGCCACTGCCTTGTACGACATTGTCGATGCACAGATCCAGCGCTTGCTGATAATTCAGCTCCTGACGGACAAAAATACGCTGGTAGCTACAAAATTCGCCGGTGGCCTGCTGTAACTGGGCCAGTGTTGCGGCAGAGTTTTTCAGCTCATGCAAACCCAGCACAAAATAGTGTTTTAGCAAGCCATCTTGCCAGGCATAGCTAAAGCCATTGCCACTGTGGCGGCCTTCAAGCGGCCGAAAATCTGAATGTGGGTCTAAATTGGCACAGTTAACCTGTTGGCCGCTGGCCTGGTTTAACGCTTTTATTATCGGATAACTATTATTGTGGCCACCGCCGATAACAACCGGTAATAAACCAGCAGTAAATATTGCCTGCACCACGTTTGCAACCCTGGTGTCCAATACTTCAACCAACTGCCGTAACTGGCTAAGCTGCAGTGGTTGTGAGATATCAAGAGTACAGGCTTGCTGTTGTAAGTCGGCGCACTGTATTTCGCCCAGCAGCAAAATTTGCCCGGCAGCAATGAAATGATTACTTTGCAGGTTTACAAATTTGCTTAAAAAAGCTGCCCAGCCTTTATCTGCCCCACCCAGGCCAAGGTTAGCGCGGGGGCCAATATCTTCCGGTACGCCCAGTAGTACAAAACGGCAGCCTTCGGCTTTGCTGTGTGCCAGTTGTCCGGCCAGGTTTAGCGCAGGATCAGGCAGGCTTAATACCTGCCCCAGGCGCTGCTCACCATCCCGGATGCTGTAGTATTGCTGTAGCTGATCGTGGGTAAAGAAATTCAGCATGCCGGTACCGTGTTATTCAATATCCAGTGCGTCTGGCGAGATGATAATGCCGGTGCTGTCGGCATACAGGTGATCGCCGGGTAAAAAGGTCACACCGGCAAAATTGACCGGTACATCGGTTTCACCAAAGCCTTTGTCATCAGCGCCCACCGGTATAGCATTAACGGCCTGGATACCGATATCAAAATCTTCCAGCAGATCCAGATCGCGCACACTGCCATAACATACTATACCTTCCCAGCCATTAGTGGCCGCCAGTGACGCCAGTTCGGCATCAATAATAGCGCGACGGGCAGAGCCACCGGCATCAATTAGCAGCACTTTGCCAATGCCCGGATCAGTTAGTATTTGCCGTACCAGACCGTTGTCTTCAAAACATTTGATGGTATGAATTTTACCACCAAAAGAACGTCTGCCGCCGTAGCTGGCAAACAGCGGCTCTACTACATCAACTAAATCGGCATAAAGATCACATAATTCAGAAGTGTTGTATTCCATAAGAAGCTCCGGCTGAGAAAAGGTACTGAGCCAACAGTATAGCGCTGACTGGAGTAAGCTCAAACTATTATTATTATTGGTTTTTCGTGGTTAATCGTCGGTTAGCCAGTTGTCGTTTTTGCAGGTTGTTTGCTATGGTGATGGTAACCAAATTTACCGGCTGCCAGTTGTGACCACCGAATTATTTGCCAGGTTTGTTGTGTACTTTACCCAGCTGGGCATAGCTTTACTATTGTGCTATTTGCTACGGCATTTCAGCCGGATATACCGGCAAGAATACATTAAATGCTGGTTTGCCGCTTTACTGTGTTTTGCCGTGTATCAGTCGGCAATTTTACTTCAGGGCATTTTGGGGCAGGCCCGGGGCACCACGCTATTACCTTCAGTGTTTCAGTTTGTGCTGATTTTCACAAGTTACGCTTTTGCTGTGCTGCTACTACGCGGCATGGTAATGACACGGCATGACAAGCAGCATGTGTTATTAAAGGTAAAACTGCAGCCTACTTTACTGCTGCTTGTTGCTGTAGCGCTGCTAAGTGTAGTGCCATTTGTGCTGAGCGATGCCCTGGCCGGTTGGCAGTTATATTTTCAGCTGTATATCAGGCTGCTACTTATGGGTATTGTGCTGCTAACCGCTGCTGTTGGGTTATGGCAAAGAATGTCACCTACGCTGGGGCAGCGGCTGGCAGTTGTTACCCTGATACTTTGGGGCTTATTGTACGTTGGCAATAGTATCTGGTTAATGCTGGCTGAGCGCCATGAGGAATGGAGTTACTGGATCCTGTTGTATAAAAGCACCGAACTGTTTTTGCTTTGTTGCCTCGGGTTAAGCCTGATTATATGGCTGCAAGAACATGAACGCAGTACAAATGTGCAGCTAGCCGAAAAAGCCCACTACCTTAACCGCTACGATCAGCTTACCGGGGCATTAAACCGTGACGCGCTGTTATCTGTTCTTAACGATCAGCTACGGCAGGAAAAGGCTGCACCGCTGCATTTGCTGATGCTGGGGTTAGATAAATTTAAAACCGTTAATGAATCCGTCGGCCTGAAGCAGGGCGATGAAATTTTACGCCAGTTGATCCGGCGGTTTGAACAAAGTGTGTTAAAACCGCTATTAATTGCCCGCACCGGTGGCGATATTTTTACTCTGGTTATTACTGATGTGCACAATGATAACCAGTTGCAGTTTGCCATCCGCCATTTGCAGCAATTGGTAGAAAAAAGCTTTGTGCTTGATTGTGGTTCATTAAAGTTAAGCTGTAGCATTGGCCTGGCTAAATTTCCCCAACACGCAACCAATGCTGAGCAACTGGTGCAAAAAGCTAATATTGCTTTTCATCAGGCCAAACGTATGCAAAGCCGCTGGCTGGAGTATCAGCCCGGCATGGAAGATGAAACCAGCCGTTTGATCAACTGGGAAACAGAGTTACTGGCTGCGATGGAGCATAACCAGTTTGTGTTGTACTTTCAGCCGCAATGCAGTGCACGCGGTGGCAACATAGAAGCCTTTGAAGTGCTGTTACGCTGGCAGCATCCGCAAAAAGGCTTTTTGGTACCAGGGCAGTTTTTACCCTTTGTGGAACAGCTGGGGCTAAACCGGCAACTGGATTTATGGGTACTGCGCAAAGCGGTAGACACTATCAGCCAGTGGAAACAGCAACAGTTGCATATTCCGCTGGCGGTAAATATGTCACCGGTAAATTTTCAGCAGGACGGCCTGAAGCGTGAAATCCAGCGGTTATTGTTGCAGTACAAAGTATCGCCGGATCTGCTGGAGCTTGAAATCACTGAAAATACGGCCATGCATGATATGGAAAAAGGCTCAAATTATGTGATGGAGCTACAGCAAATGGGCATTCGTGTATCTATTGATGATTTTGGTACCGGTTATTCTTCGCTGGCTTATTTGCGGCGTATGCCAATAGACAAAATTAAAATAGACCGCAGTTTTGTGATGGATATGGCCGGTAACGACTCCGACATGATGATCGTTAAAACCATGATTAAGCTGGCGCATGGTTTAGGTAAGCGTATTCTGGCTGAAGGCGTTGAAACAGACGTGCAGCTGCAACTGTTGCAGAGTATGTCCTGCGATGCGGTGCAGGGTTACTACCTGGCCAAACCGCTGACAGAGGCCGATGCCATAGCGTTTTATCGCAATAAAATGTCATTATAACGTCATAGAAAGCCGTTAGGCTGCGCTTAGTCAGGTAAATGACAGGGCGCAGTTATGTTACTTAAACGTCTGGAGCAATGGGACCACCACTCATTTTGCAGCTTGTTCAGCCGCAGCTCGTCCCGGCCGGCTTTTATAGCCAGCTACTTTTTGTCTAAAACGGCCGATGGCCCGCTGTATCTGCTGCTTTGCGGCATCTTGTATCTGCTTAACCATAACGACGCGACAGAACTAACTACGATACTGTTACTGGCGTTCTCGCTGGAATTACCACTGTATCTGGTGTTGAAAAACTGTATTAAACGGGCCCGGCCAACAGATATCTTGACGGTGTTTGGCTATGCGCATATTACCCCTTCAGACCGTTTTAGCCTGCCGTCCGGCCACACTGCCGGCGCTTTTGTAGTAGCAACCACATTAGCTATTTATTTTCCGGCGCTGGCAGTTTTAGCGCTGATCTGGGCCTGCAGTGTGGGCTTGTCACGTATTATGCTGGGTGTGCATTTTCCGCTGGATGTTATTGCCGGTGCCACTCTTGGTACTTTATGTAGTTTAAGTGCCTATATTATATACAATTAGTGTTTAACCAAAAAATAGCCCGCACTTTTATCCGGCTGCGCTATGCTCAACTAAGTTGTTAATAATCCGGGTGAGCAGCATGAATCAGTTACGACAATTATCAATAAAGCAGCGGTTGTTTATTAACGGCGGGGCACTGGTAGCGGCAATGGCCGTTATGTTGCTGATCCTGTTTTATCAAAGCGAGCAGTTAACCTCTCTGGCCAGAACACAGCAATTGGTAGAACAAATAAGTACCGACGTATTGATGTTTCGCCGCCATGAAAAAGATTTTGTTATGCGCACCGATTTACGTTACCAGCAACGGCTGAACGATCACTACAGTCAGATGCAGCAGCGCGCAATTGAGCTACTGCAGTTGTTAATGCAGCACAATATTGATGCTAAACCCTTACAGCAGTTTCTTGGTTTAACGGCGCAGTACCAGCAAGCGTTTAATCAGTTGGTGGCGCAGCAACAGGTTATTGGTTTGAACCCGTCATCGGGCATGATGGGAGAACTGCGTCAGACGGTACACCAGCTTGAAAGCCACTTTGAACAACTTGGCCATGACAATCTTAGCGTATGGTTGTTGCAATTACGCCGGGCAGAGAAAGACTTTCTGCTACGGCGCGATTTAGCTTACCAGCAGCAGTTTAACCAGATAGCATCGCAGTTACAGCAAGCGTTAGCTGATGATGCCAGTGGTAAAAATTTGCTGGCTAATTATCAGCAGCATTTTACTGCACTGGTGAGCTCAATGCAGCAAAGTGGTCTGGATGAAACCCAGGGCTTAACCGGGCAAATGCGCAGCGCTATTCAAGCTACCGAAGCCAGCCTTAGCGAGTTATCTGTGCAAACCAGCCAGGCTATTGCCAATGCTGTTACCTCAGTACAGCAACTGGCTGTAGGTGTTTTTGTTTTTGTGCTGGCGGTAGTGTTGCTGCTGGTAGCCATGACCAGCCGCAGCATACTGCGCCCGGTGCTTGACGTATGTAAAACCATTGGCCTTATTCGCAGCAGTAACGATTTTCGTATGCGGGTTGATGTTGCCGGTAAAGATGAAATGACCACCTTAGCAACAGACTTTAACGCTATGCTGGGGGATTTTCAGGATCTAATTAAAACGGTAAATCAGGCGCTGGAAATGCTGGACCAGGCCACCAATGAGCTGGCACAGTCTACCGCCGACACCAGCCGCGGCATGCAACAACAGCAAAGTGAAACCGATATGGTTGCCACAGCAGTAACGGAAATGGGCGCTACCATAAACGAAATTGCCAGCAATACAGAAAACACCGCGGCCAGAGCAGAAGCCACCAACCAGAATGCTCAAACCGGCAGAACGGAAGTACAGCAAACCGTGCAGCGTATTCAGCTGTTATCAGACCGGCTGCAAAATGCCGCCGGGGTAGTATCAGAGCTGGAGCAGGACAGCAAAACCATAGGTTCAGTGCTGGATGTTATCCGCGGCATTGCCGAACAAACAAACTTACTGGCGCTAAATGCCGCTATTGAAGCGGCCAGAGCTGGCGATCAGGGTCGTGGTTTTGCCGTAGTGGCCGACGAAGTACGTAACCTGGCAATGCGCACACAGGAATCAACCCGACAGATTGAGGCTATAGTAAGCGGCCTGCAGGGGCGCACTAATGAAATTGTCAAAGTTATGTTAAGTTGCCGCGAGCAGGGCAGCGAAAGCGCCAGCCAGGCTAATATAGCCATGCGTTTACTGGGCGAAATCACTGCAGATGTCAGCAATATTATGGATATGACCACGCAAATAGCCGCAGCAATTGAGCAGCAAAGCCACGTGGCAGCTGAGGTAAATAAAAACGTGGTTAAAATTAGGGATCTTTCGGATGAAACCTACGCCCACGCTAAGCAAAATGCGTCGATCAGCGAAGAAGTCGCCCAGCAGGCCGCACGGTTGCATCAAACGGTAGACCGGTTCCACGCCTGAGGCTACAGCAATATAAACACTACGTAAGCTCCAGCCCGTCTTATCAGACGGGTTTTGGTATTTGGCACCAACTGCAATACTGTAACCCCAATGCTGGCGCTTTTTATTGTATAGGTCTAAAATTAGCACTTAATTCGGTGTTGAAAAAAGGTGTTTTTATGAAGCGGGTTTTGGCAGATTGCTCAGTCAGCATTTCAGAGTTAAAAAAGAACCCAACAGCGTTACTTAACGAAGCGAATGGCGCTGCTGTTGCTATTCTTAATCACAATAAACCTACAGCTTACCTTGTTCCGGCAGAAACCTATGAATGGTTAATGGATATGCTGGACGATTATCAGTTATCACAATTGGTTGAAAGTCGAAGAGCAGGGCTTGCTGAAGCGGTGGAAATAAGTATCGATGACCTATAGGTTAAAGTTTCTGCCGGTTGCATTGAAAGAATGGGAAAAACTAGCGCCGCCCATTAAATCGCAATTCAAGAAAAAGCTAGCTGAACGGTTAGAAAATCCGCATGTCGCGTCAGCTAAGTTACGTGGGTATGACTCGGTCTACAAGATCAAATTGCGCACCGCAGGTTATCGACTGGTTTATGAAGTTATTGATAATGAAGTTGTAGTGTATGTACTGGCCGTTGGTAAACGTGACAAAGATGCGGTATATAAAAAGCTCGCTGCACGTCACAGTTAACATGCTGCTTAACCAACAGATTGTATCTGCCAGATTAATTACTAGCCGGTTTAATAACGCACTTTAACAGCAATTAAATCGTTGCGGTTGGCGTTGGCCTGCTCCAGTTGTGCCAGGTACTGTTGCCATAGTTCGCTTTGCTGCTCACTGAGCAGTTTAAGATATTGCCAGCTGTAGATGCCACTGTCGTGGCCATCGTCAAACACCAGCTTTACCGCATAATGGCCAACCGGTTGCAGCTTGCTGATGCTAACCTGCTTTTTATTGCTTACCAGTTTGGGCTTGCCGTGGCCGCGTACCTCAGCCGATGGCGAGAACACGCGCAAAAACTCTGCACTAAAACCCGCCACAGTACCATCGCTGAAGGTAATGTCCAGCGCCCGGCTCTGGTGGTGGTAGTGCAGGCGGCTAACCTGCAGCTGAGGAGTTTGTGCGCTGTGCTCTGTGTGGGCCATCGTTACAGAATAAACCGGCTTAAGTCGTCGTCTTTTACCAATGCACCCAGATGTTTTTCCACATAAGCGGCGTCAACTTCGATGTGTTCACCGGCATGGTCGGCTGCGTCATAGGAAATTTCTTCCAGCAGCCGCTCCATTACTGTGTACAGGCGGCGGGCACCGATGTTTTCTGTGGTTTCATTTACCTGCCATGCCGCTGCTGCCAGGCTTTTAATACCTTCGCCATTAAAACTCAGCTTAACGCCTTCGGTGGCAAGCATCGCTATAGATTGCTCAGTCAGGGAGGCTTTAGGCTCAGTTAGTATGCGCTCAAAATCGGCAGCACTTAATGCTTCCAGTTCTACCCGGATCGGCAGGCGGCCCTGTAGTTCCGGCACCAGATCTGACGGTTTGCTCATCTGAAAGGCGCCAGAGGCAATAAACAGAATATGGTCGGTTTTTACCATGCCGTGCTTGGTGTTAACGGTACATCCTTCGATAAGCGGCAGTAAGTCACGCTGTACGCCTTCGCGCGACACGTCAGGTCCGCTGGTTTCGCCGCGCTTACAAATTTTATCTATTTCATCAAGAAACACGATACCGTTTTGCTCTACCGCTTCCAAGGCCTGGGCTTTTAGCTCTTCCGGGTTTACCAGTTTGGCGGCTTCTTCTTCGATAAGTTGCTTAAAAGCCTCTTTGATTTTCAGTTTGCGCTTTTTCTTTTTCTCACTGCCAAGGCTCTGAAACATGCTTTGCAGTTGTGACGTCATTTCCTCCATACCTGGTGGTGCCATAATTTCAACGCCAATAGGGCCCTGCGACAGTTCCAGTTCAATTTCTTTATCGTCTAACTGGCCTTCGCGCAGTTTTTTACGAAACACCTGGCGGGTGTTGCTGTCTGCTGCCGGTTTATTATCGGCTTCGCCCCAGCTGTCACGGGCCGGTGGTAGCAGTACATCTAAAATGCGCTCTTCCGCGGCTTCTTCAGCACGAAAACGGTTTTTCTCAATGGCCTGCTCGCGGAACATCTTTACCGCGCTGTCGGCCAAATCGCGGATAATACTTTCTACTTCTTTGCCAACGTAGCCTACTTCAGTAAATTTGGTGGCTTCTACTTTTATAAAGGGCGCATTGGCTAACTTGGCCAGACGGCGGGCAATTTCAGTTTTACCGACACCGGTGGGGCCAATCATCAGAATGTTTTTTGGGGTGACTTCCTGGCGCAGTGCCGGGTCCAGTTGCATACGCCGCCAGCGGTTACGCAGGGCTATAGCAACAGCACGTTTGGCTTTATTCTGGCCGATAATGTGGCGGTCCAGCTCGTGCACAATTTCTCTTGGGGTCATATCAGACATAAAATACCTGCTTATAATTCTTCAATGGTCTGGTGGTGATTGGTGTAAACACAAATATCACCGGCAATAGTCAGACTTTTTTCAACAATGTCGCGCGCACTTAACTGGGTATTTTGCAGCAGTGCCGTGGCTGCAGCTTGGGCGTAAGGGCCGCCGCTGCCAATGGCAATAAGGTCATGCTCGGGCTGCACTACATCACCGTTACCGGTAATAATCAGCGAGGTATTGGCGTCGGCTACCGCAAGCAGTGCTTCAAGCTTGCGCAGCATGCGGTCGGTGCGCCAGTCTTTAGCCAGCTCAACGGCTGCGCGCATTAAATGGCCCTGATGCACTTCCAGCTTGGCTTCAAAGCGTTCAAATAAGGTAAAGGCGTCTGCCGTACCACCGGCAAAACCGGCAATAACTTTGTTGTTGTACAAACGACGAACTTTGCGGGCATTGCCCTTCATTACGGTGTTACCAAGCGAAACCTGGCCGTCACCGCCGATGGCAACGTGGCCATCGCGGCGAACAGAAACAATAGTGGTCATGAATAAGCCCTGTGGCGTGATTAACTTAAGGCTTAAGTGTGGTTGCCCCGGGCGCTTTTCAAGTCCAGTTCCAGACGCGGCAGGTATTGATATTCTGCTGGCGCAGGCGGTTCATGTCTGAAGTGGCCTTACGCTTTGATTCGTAAGGGCCCAACACCACCCGAAACCAAACACCGTTGTCACCTTCAGTACGGCGCACGGTTGAGGCAAAGCCGGCAAAAGCGATTTGGGCTTTCATGGCTTCAGCCTGCTGCTGCTGGCGGAATGAGCCACACTGCATCTGAAAAGGGCCGCTGGATTGTTGCTGTACCGGCACTTCTACAATCACTTCCTTGTTTTCCAGCTCTTTAATGTACTGGTATGGCTCTTCTGTTGGCTTGGCCGGTAACTCGTCTTTTTTAACAGCTTGCTGTTTTGGCGCCACCGGGGTTACCGGTGCGGCAGGTTGCTGGTTTAAATACCAGAGAAAATAAATAAAACCACTGACCAGTGTGAGAGTGACCAGCATTAACAACCAGGGTTTTTTCGGCGCGGCAGCGTTACTGTTGGCTCTGGCCGGACGGCGGCTGGCGGTTTTGGCCTTAGGCCGGCTGGCTTTAACGTAATCTTTTTGTGGCATAAGGTCAGGTAATTTGCTCAAACTTCAGGGCTTGGCGCTATTCTACTAGGTTAAACAGAAAAAGAAACAACAGCGCGGTTTCAGGTAAGATCGGTGGGATCTACATCCAACTGCCATTTTATTTTGCGGCTTAACGGCCAGTTGTGTAGTTGTTGCAGCATGTTATCCAGCGCACCGTGCAGCTGTGGCCGGCCTGCGCTGTAAAGCTGCAATTGCCAGCGGTATTTACCGGCCCGCCGCTCCAGTGGCGCTGGTATGGGCCCCAGTAGTTGTAAACCGGCAAATTGGCGGCTGTAGTCGGCCAACTGCTGTAGCCACTGCTGGCACAAGTCAGATTGATGCGCCTCGGCGCGAAACATCGCCAGATGCCGGTAAGGTGGCAAGTGGGTTTGCTCACGCTCTTTAAGCGCACTGCGGGCAAAAGACGCATAACCGTTGTTAATTATATCCTGCAGTAAAACATGGTCCGGGTAGTGGGTTTGCAGCAGCACTTTACCACCACTATTGCCGCGGCCCGCACGGCCTGCTACCTGAGTAAGTAACTGCGCCAGTTGCTCGGGGGCACGAAAATCACTGCTGTATAGTGCGCCGTCAACATCAACAATAACGACCAGGCTGACATTAGGAAAATGATGGCCCTTGGCCAGCATTTGGGTGCCAACAATCAGCCGGGCACCGCTTTGGTGAATATCGTCCAGCGCCTGATGCAGGGCGCCTTTGCGGCGTGTGCTGTCGCGATCAAGCCGGGTAATTGGTACATCTGTAAACAGCTGCTGCAAGTTTTCTTCTAATTGCTCGGTGCCCTGGCCCAGCGGTTTTAGCTGAGTGCTGCCGCAATTACCGCACTGGCGTGGTACTGCCTTGCTGGCGCCACAATGATGACACACCAGCTGGCGGCTTTGTTTATGGTAGGTAGTAAAAGCGCTGCAACGATGGCATTCAGTTAGCCAGCCACATTCCTGACAGCTTAATGCCGGGGCAAAACCGCGGCGGTTTAAAAACAACATGACCTGCAAGCCCAGGCTCAGCTGCTTTTTAATCTGTGCCAGCGTTTGGCTGGCTAAGCCAAATTGCAATACCTGCTGTTTTAAATCGACCAGTTCAAATACCGGTAGCGCCTGGCCTGCTGCGCGATCCGGCAGTGGTAAATGGATAAAGCGTTTGTTCAGTGCGTTGTGCAGGCTTTCCAGGCTGGGTGTGGCAGAGCCAAGCAAAATAGGGCAGTGCTGCAGCGCCGCGCGTTTAATAGCTAAATCGCGGGCATGATAGCGAAAACCGTCCTGTTGTTTTAATGACTGATCATGCTCTTCATCAATAATAATTAAACCCAGCCGGTAGAAGGGTAAAAACAATGCTGAGCGGGTACCGATAATAATGGCCGCAGCACCGGTGCTGGCCTGCAGCCAGCAATGTAAGCGCTCGCTATCGCTAAGTACTGAGTGCCAGCATAGTATCGGAACATCAAACCGTGCCTGAAACCGCGCCAGTGTTTGCGGCGTTAAGCCAATTTCCGGCACTATTACCAATACCTGCTGTTGTTGGTTAAGCAAGCCGGCAATGCTTTGCAGGTATACTTCGGTTTTCCCCGAGCCGGTAACACCTTCGAGCAATAAGCGTTCAAAGCGGCCGCAAGCCTGATCAACGGCTGTAACCGCCAACGCCTGATTGCTGGTAAGTTTAAGGCCTGTTGCGTGCTTTAGCGGCGCGGTAAAAGGCACCGGCGGCACTATCAGCTCTTCTGCCAGCTGTTTATCCAGTAATTGTTTTAAGGTAGCGCGGCTGTGTTGCTGCAATAGTACTGATTCGGTTAACTGATGGCTTTGCAGCACCTGCCACAACGCACTTTGCTTGGCCGAGCGTTTTAATGCAGTACTACTTAGCTGCTGGCCTGCAGCGGTAAGTTGATAGGCTTTGGGTTGGTAGTCGGTTAAGTTACGCCCTTCGCGCAGCAATGCCGGTAAGGCACTAACTAACACTTCACCCAGCGGGTAATGGTAATATTCTGCCGCAAAACTGAGTAGCTGGCACAATAGTGGTGGTAGCACCGGTGTGGTGTCTAGCAGTTGCAGTACAGGTTTTAGTTTGCTGGCATCAAAGCCATCTTCAGGTGCCAACTGCCATATAATGCCGACTAACTGGCGGTTACCAAAAGGTACAAGTACACGACAGCCAATCTGACAGGGTTGATCAGAGGCGATTAGGTAGTCAAAGTGTTGTCTTAATGGCACCGGCAGAGCCACGCGAACTACAGTCACAACAGGGTCCTGTTAAATAGCAGCCTTCAAGTGTAAGGACAGCCCGGTGAAATGCCAAGTAAAACAAAATTTATTGCAAAGCTGTATAAGCAGTTGCAACTTTTGTGGCTATCTATTAAGCTACGCGCCCTTAATTAACTGTAATTACGTATGGTGTCTGGCAACTAGTTTGACCAGATAGCGATACGGCCTAACGAGGTAACCCATGAAGCCAGGTATTCACCCAGAATATAAAGAGATTACTGCAACTTGTACTTGCGGTAATGCATTCAAAACTAAATCAGCACTGTGCAAAGACATCCACCTGGACGTTTGCTCTGCTTGCCACCCGTTTTATACCGGTAAGCAAAAAGTGTTAGACGTAGGCGGCCGTGTAGATCGCTTCAAAAAACGTTTCTCTGTACTGGGCAACCGTTAATCGGTTTTGCTACAGTAAGACAAAAAAGCACCTGCGGGTGCTTTTTTTGTGCCTGCAATTTGTGCCAGATGAGGAATTTATATTCAATATTGCTAAAAGAAATGTCGTTTGTCTGCCGTAATTGTTATAACAGTTACAGGTTGCGACTAAAGTGGTATAGCCAGACGGGCCATTTTGCGCTGGTACGATCAGACTGATTACGGTTCTCTTACCGCTGGTAGCTCTTTAGAATAAGCCTCCCTCAGACGTAACAGTACAATAATAACTTTACGCTAGGCCCTACAACAAACGGCAGGATAAACAGATGTCAGATTTCAGAGAACAAGCACTGCGTTACCACGCAGAACCCAAACCCGGCAAAATCAGTATTGAGATCAGTAAAGCCGCCGAAACCGTAACAGATTTAGCATTGGCCTACAGCCCTGGCGTAGCAGAACCGGTACGCGAAATAGCAGCAGATATTGATAATGTGTACAAATATACTGCCAAAGGCAATCTGGTGGCGGTGATCAGTAACGGCACGGCCATTTTGGGGCTGGGTAATTTAGGCCCTATGGCCTCGAAGCCGGTAATGGAGGGTAAGGCTCTGTTGTTTAAGCGCTTTGCTAACCTTGATTCGATTGACATTGAAGTAACGCACCGCACCACCGAAGAGTTTATTAATACCGTTGCCAATATTGCCGACACCTTTGGCGGTATAAACCTTGAGGATATCAAAGCGCCGGAGTGCTTTGAAATTGAAAAAGAGCTGATCAAACGCTGCAAAATTCCGGTGTTTCATGATGATCAGCACGGTACTGCTATTGTAACGGCTGCCGGCATGTTAAACGCGCTGGAAATTCAGGGTAAAGACATTAAAAACGCAATTATTGTCTGTATGGGCGCAGGCGCCGCGGCTATTGCCTGTATGGAGCTGCTGATTAAATGCGGTGCCCAGCGTGAGCATATTTACATGCTGGATACCAAAGGTGTTATTCATACCCGCCGTGATGATTTAAATCAATACAAGCTGCTGTTTGCCAACAATACTGATAAACGCACACTGGAAGATGCTTTAAACGGGGCTGATGTGTTTGTCGGGGTTTCTGGCCCGGATGTGTTACCGCCGGAGGCATTAAAGCTGATGGCCGATAAGCCGGTTATTTTTGCCTGCTCTAACCCGGATCCGGAAATTAAACCTGAACTGGCTCATGCTATGCGCGACGATATTATTATGGCCACCGGCCGTTCAGATTATCCGAACCAGGTAAATAACGTGCTGTGTTTTCCGTTTATTTTCCGCGGTGCTTTAGATGTACGCGCCAGTGTTATTAATGACGAAATGAAACTGGCAGCGGTCAATGCTATTCGGGCTATCGCTAAAGAAGCTGTGCCGCACGAAGTATTAGCAGCCGCTAAGGTTAGCCAGCTGAGTTTTGGTAAAAGCTATATTATTCCTAAACCAATGGATCCGCGCCTGTTATCACGGGTTGCTCTGGCAGTGGCGCAAGCGGCAGTGGCATCCGGGGTGGCAAGGTTGCCGTTGCCGGAAAATTACTATAGCTAACCGCAGCAGTTAAGATGGTACAGAAACAAAACACCCGCCAACTGGCGGGTGTTTTGTTTATTATTCTTCGTCGCTGTCAGCTTCAATAATTACCGGAATGGGTTTGCCCATGCTGGTCAGGATCTGACGCACCTCTGCCGGGATCTGGTGCGGGTTGTCTTTACGTAAGTCTTCGTCGGCTGGCAGTGGCTGGCCGGTAAATGCATGCAGAAACGCTTCGCATAATAATTCACTGTTGGTTGCATGTCGCAGGTTGTTTACCTGGCGGCGGGTGCGTTCATCTGTCAGCACTTTTAATACGTTTAGCGGAATAGATACGGTGATTTTTTTTACGAGTTCTGATTTTTTACCGTGTTCCGCGTACGGGTGAATATATTCCCCATTCCACTTAGCCATATGGTTACCTTGTATTAGTCATTATGTTGTATTGCTTTACGCAAGTGGCGAAATTCTATCTTGTTATGCTGCCCAGTCAAATAGTGTACAACAAATAATGATTATAGACGGCTAAATGGTTTGACATCTCTATTTCTATCATTATACTTTTAGACGTCTAAACATCTAAATGAGGTTTCCTATGTCAAAGCGCCACGCCGCGACTATCGCTGCCAGAGCCGGTATTGCCCAGGACTCTGCCCACGCGGCGGTTACACCACCGCTGTATTTAACCTCAACCTATGAATTAAAAGCCTTTAAACAACCCGGCCCTTATGATTACTCACGTTCGAATAACCCAACCCGGGATTTATTAGCAGAAACCCTTGCCGAACTTGAAGGCGGGGTAAAAGCCATTGTTACCAGCACCGGCATGTCGGCCTGCTTGCTGGCGCTGCAACTGCTGACACCGGATGATACGCTGGTGATCCCGCATGACTGCTACGGCGGTAGTTACCGGTTGTTTGTTAATCTGGCACAGCGCAAACGTGCTTTTAAACTGCTGGTAGTAAATTTTCAGCAAGCTGACTGGGCTGAGCAGATCCGGGCTGTGAAGCCGAAAATGATCTGGCTGGAAACACCGTCTAACCCCTTACTGCAAATTACCGATGTGCGCGCCGTATGTGATTTGGCCAAAGCATTACAAGCGCTGGTAGTCGTGGATAACACCTTTTTATCGCCAATCTTGCAGCAACCTCTGGCGCTGGGTGCTGATATTGTTGTGCATTCCACCACTAAATATATTAACGGCCACAGTGATATAGTGGGTGGGGTATTGATCGCAAAATCACAGCAACTGGGTGATGAATTAAAATGGTGGGCCAATTGCCTGGGTATTACCGGCGCGCCGTTTGACAGCTATATGACACTGCGTGGCCTGCGTACACTGGAGCCACGGCTGCGTTTGCAGCAGGACAATACTGCCCGGCTGGTAGATTTTCTGGTAAAACAGCCGTTGGTGGCTAAAGTGTATTACCCCGGGCTGCCGCAGCATCCGGGCCATGCTATTGCCAAAGCCCAGCAACACGGCTTTGGTGCGATGTGCAGTTTTGATTTGGCCGCTGACGAAAGCTTATTGCCGGTGTTTTTCTCTGCACTGCGTTTATTTACCCTGGCCCAGTCACTGGGCGGCATTGAAAGCCTGGTATGCCATCCTGGCAGCATGACGCATGCATCGATGGATGCCGCGGCGCAGAAAACTGCCGGTATAGGCCCAACATTAATTCGTTTGTCGGTAGGTATTGAAAATGCTGATGATTTGCTAGCCGATCTACAGCAGGCTTTTAACGCGGTGGCGCAACATGATCAGCAGAACCATCAGCAACAACTTAACCCGCAGGCTGACAGGTTAAAACAACAGAATGAACAGCAACAGCAGCAGTTCCGGCTTAACCCGGCACTCAGCGCTTTTTGGTAATGCATAATGCAAATTGAAGCAAAACAACAATTCAGCCCGGCAGCCCAGGTGCATAAATTTGGCGGCAGCAGCTTAGCCAGTGCACAGCGATTTGCTGCAGTGGCTGATATTTTACAGCAACAAAACCGCCAACAGGCGCTGTGGGTAGTAGTATCAGCACCGGGTGATACTACCGATGCCTTACTGGCTATTATTGCTGCGGCAGAAAATATAGCCGTGCGGGATACGGCGCTGAATGCCCTGCAAGCTCAACTGACTGTAATAGTGCAGCAAACATTAGCGGCAGAGGCCGCTACGATTGTTACCACGCAGCTACGGCAATGGTTGGCGGCTGTGCCGGATAAACTGGCACAGCAACAGCTAAATGATGTACTGGCAATTGGCGAGCGTTTGTCGGCGTTATTACTGAGTGAACTGCTAAAACAACGCGGACTTAATGCTGTTGCGGTGGATGCGCGTGATTTTTTGCGTTTAAAACAGCACCAGCCAGACTGGACAGCATCAGCAGCATTACTGGCTGAGCAAACGCAGCCAGACTGCATTCATGTTGTTACCGGCTACATAGCCCGTGATGATAACGGCCGCAGCATTACACTGGGGCGTAATGGCAGTGATTATTCCGCCACCTTGCTCGGTGCCTTGGTGCAGGCCGCTGAAGTAACGATCTGGACCGACGTTAAAGCTATATATAGTGCCGACCCACGCAAAGTGGCCAGTGCAGTACCATACAGTCAGGTCAGTTGGCAGCAAGCCTGTCAGTTGGCACAGCTGGGTAACCCGGTATTACATGCCCGTACCTTAGCACCATTGACCGGTACAAATACCGTATTGCAGGTACGCAGCAGCTATGAACCGGCACAAGGTGGTTGTTGCGTAGTGCAGCCAGGCCTTACCGGGCAGGGAGCAGCACAGCAGGGTTTTATTACTGAACTGAATGACGTTACCTTATTAACACTGCATCAGGACACCGCGGTTACTGCGGTCAGGCTGGCGTTAGAATTGCAACAACCGGTTATTGAGTTGTCACAGCAAGGCGACAATCTGTGCTGGTTGCTGCCGATAGCTTGTGCAGAGCAGGCGCTGGCCTGGCTGGCAGAATTAAACATACATGCGGTGTGGGATACGCAGCGTTATTTCGCCGTGGCATGGTTAAAGGCGGATCAGGCACAACAGGCTACAGCGGCTGATCAACTGCTACAGCAGCATGGGGTATTACACCGCTATGAAAACGCCCGGCAACTGATTTGGTTATTGGGTGCGCCGTTGCGTGCAGCAGTGTTACAGCAGTTGCATCAGCAGCTAATTCTGCCAACACCGGTGTTACAGCTGGTGGTAGCCGGTGCCGGCAATGTAGGTGCTGAATTTCTCAGCATGCTGGAAACACAGCAGCAACGTTTTGCCGCTAAGCTGAAGCTGAATCTGGCAGCGGTACTGAATTCGCGCCGTGCAGTGTTGGCAGACACTATAACCGTGGCTGACTGGCAAACCGCACTGGCTGCAGGCGATAGCTGGCATGCAGAGCAGTTAACGGCTTATTTGCAGGCTTTACCTACGCCTAAAGTGCTGGTGGATATTACCCCCAGCAGTGACTTTGCCCGTTTGTACCCTGCATTTATCGCTGCTGGCTGCGATATTATCAGTGCTAATAAGCAGGGCGTAACCTTGCCGGGGGCTGAGTATCAGCAAATTCAGCAGGCGTTGGTGCAGCATCAGCGGCAATGGCTGAGCAACACTACCTGCGGCGCCGGTATACCGGTACAACGCACCTTGCAGGAATTATTAAGTGCCGGTGATCAAATAACAGAAGTCAGCGGTATTTTCTCCGGTACGCTGTCGTGGTTATTGTGCCAGTACGATGGCAGCAAGCCGTTTTCTGATTTTGTACTGGATGCACAGCAGGCTGGCCTGACAGAGCCGGATCCACGCGATGATTTATCCGGCAAAGACGTACAGCGCAAACTACTGGTGCTGGCCCGTGAGCTGGGGGTAACACTGGAGCTGGATGACATTAAATTGCAGCCGTTATTACCAGAGGGGCTGGAGCAAGGCAGTTGGCAGGATTTCTGGGCGCAGCGTGACATACTTGATACAGCGCTTGCGGCAGTGTTTGCTACGGCAAAAGCTCAGGGGAAAGTGTTGCGTTATGTGGCTGTTTTATCTCTGGAGCATGGCAAGGTAAGTGCCAGTGTATCGTTGCAACAGGTTAGTCAGAATCACGCGCTGGCGGCAATAGCACCTTGTGATAACGTCTTTGTGATCCGCTCTGGCTGGTACAATGCTAACCCGCTGGTATTGAAAGGTCCGGGTGCTGGACGGGTAGTTACTGCCGGTGGTTTGCATGCAGATCTGGCTGTGTTGATTAATCAACTTATTGGCAAGGCTGCCACGCCTGCCTTACTGACGTAACAGAAAGAGAGTCGTTATGGCATTTGCAAATGCACAGTATTTAGACGCAATTAACCGCAACCTGCAGGATGTTGAGGGCAAGGTTAATGTCAGTTTTGAGTTTTTCCCACCGAAAACGCCACAGATGGAGCAAACCCTGTGGCAGTCAATTGAACGGCTGGCGCCGCTGGCGCCCTCTTTTGTTTCTGTAACCTATGGTGCTAACTCTGGCGAACGTGACCGTACACACGATATTATTAAGTCGATTAAACAGCGTACCGGCTTAATTGCCGCACCGCATTTAACCTGTGTTGATGCCAGTAAAGAAGCGCTGATTGATATTGCCCGGGATTACTGGCAAAACGGCATCCGGCATATAGTGGCGCTGCGCGGCGATTTACCGCCCGGCAGTGTATCGAAGCCGGATCTGTACGCAGCAGATTTAGTAGCAATACTGCGTTCAGTAGCTGATTTTGATATCTCGGTAGCGGCATACCCTGAAGTGCACCCCGAAGCGCCTAATGCTCAGTTTGACTTGCTTAACTTAAAGCGCAAAGTTGAAGCTGGGGCATCGCGTGCTATTACGCAGTTTTTCTTTGATATTGAGAAATTCTTACGCTACCGCGATCGCTGTGCTGCTATAGGCATTGATGTTGACATTGTGCCGGGTATTTTACCGGTGACTAATTTTCAACAACTGAAAAAATTTGCTGCTCTGACTAACGTAGCAGTGCCGAATTGGATGCATAAAGCCTATGAGGGCTTGGAAAACGACACCACCACCCGTAATCTGGTGGCGGCTAATATTGCTATGGAAATGGTAAAAGTATTAAGCCGCGAAGGTGTGGATCATTTTCATTTTTATACGCTTAACCGTAGCGAACTGAGTTATGCCATTTGCCACTTACTGGGGGTCAGGCCACAAGCTGCGCTATAAACTGCTTTAACCCACCTGTGCCCGTGATAAAACGGGCTGTATTCATTAAAAAACGGACTTTTGTCAGGTTGGCGCCAATTGAAAATTGGGTTAATCTGAATGGTAATATTGCTTTAGCAATTACTTAATGAACAGGGATGAGTAGTAATGTCTGAAGTTCTCAGCTGGCGCTTTGCTGCCAGGCACTCATTATTGTACCAAAGCTGGCTGGTACTGCTGTGCATCAGCCTGAGCCTTTGTGCCAGTGCCAGCCTGGCCCCGTTAAGTAATTATTTCCAGGAAAGCTGGACCACCCGCGACGGCCTGCCGCACAACACCATAAACAGTATCAGTCAAAGTGAAGATGGCTACCTGTGGGTAGCCACCTGGGAAGGTATTGCCCGCTTTAATGGCCGGGAGTTCAGTATTTTTGGCCGGGGGGAGCTTACAGGGTTACCTGACTCCGGTGTTCGGGTATTAAATAAAGATCACGCTGGTAATTTGCTGATTGCCGGATCGCGTGGAGGTTTTAGCCTGCGCTCGCCAAACAGCTGGCGTAGTTGGGCGCCATTTAATGTATTACTGAATGCGGTTGTTCAGGATCAGCACGGGGCTTTTTGGCTGGCCAGTGAAGGGCAGGGGTTATTCCGCCAGGCGGCAGATGGCAGCCGCACACGTTACACTCAGGCTGATGGCTTACCCAGTGATGTGATTCACAGCCTATTGGTTGATAGCAACGGCCTGTTATGGATTGGTTCTGGCCGGGGACTTTCATGGTTGGATACCGCAGCAACACAGCCTGACATTACCGTTATTAAAGAGATGCCCGCCGCACCGGTATTTGTGCTGGCTATATACAAAGAGAACATTCTGGCAGGTACTGAACAGGGATTGTTTAGCTGGTTTAACGGTGAGGCTGTTTTGCTTGACGCAAAATTAGCAGATTTGCCAGTATCTTCATTACTGATAAATGACAATCAACTCTGGATAGGGACTACTGATCGGGGGTTATTGCGATACAGCGAGTTGGGATTAGAGCAGTTAACAATAGCCGGTGGCTTGCCAAATAACCGTATTTTGTCACTGTATTTTGATCGCGAGCAAAGCATTTGGGTTGGCACTAACGGCGGTTTATTCCGTTTACGCGATGCCCCTTTTGTTACTTACACCGCCGAACTTGGCCTGGCCGGAGATTATGTCCGCAGCGTAATGGCACACAGCGATGGTTCAGTCTGGATTGGCAGCAGCCAGGGTGTAAACCGTTTAGCGGGGCAGCAACTGCAAACACTGGATTTATCTGCGGCCAGCCGTGGCCAGTCGGTATTAAGCCTGGCAGAGGCTACCGATGGCTCGGTGTGGATTGGCACCTACACCGACGGTGTGCTGCTATGGCAGGATGGCAAGATTACCCGCCGGTTTGACCGGCAAAATGGTTTATTGGCCAACGAGGTCCGTGCACTGTTACCGGCAAAAGACGGCGGGCTTTGGGTAGGAACTGCGCAGGGACTTAATTATGTAGGTGCTGACGGCATAAAAAACTTTACCACCACAGAGGGGTTGCCAGCTCCATTTATTATGGCTTTGTACCAGCATAGTGACGGCCGGTTGTTTATCGGTACCGGGGCCGGTGTGGCCATTATGCAACCGGATGGCAGTATAACACCGGTTGATTTCAGTAATCTGGACGGTGCTGAATATGCGTTTGGTTTTGCATTCGATATTGACGCGGATGCCATATGGATGACAACCGACCGTGGCCTGGTTCATTACGCTTTGAACAGCGGTGAGCTGAAAATGCTTGGCCGCAATGTTGGTTTGCCTTTTGATAAGCTATTTCAGGTGGTAATCGATAGACAGCAGCACCTGTGGATTAGCAGCAACAGGGGCATACTGCGGCTGGAGCGCGAACATATTGCCGCCGTGCTAAGTGGTAAGCATGATCATCTTGACTATGAGCTATTTGGCGAAGGTGACGGTATGCAAAGTGCACAGGCTAATGGCGGTTCTATGCCTGCGGCCACACTGGCTCAGGATGGTGCAGTGTGGTTTGCTACCTCCAAAGGAGCCAGTATGGTACAACCTCTGGTATTAAAACGCTTTGCGGCAAATATTCCACCGATAGTGATCGAAAGCCTGAAAGTTAATGGTATTGAAAGGCAGTTAACCTCGTCAATTCAGTTAGCTGCCGGGGTTAACCGGCTGGAATTTGCCTTTGCCGGTTTAGGCTTTGTTATGCCGCAGCGTATTCAATATCGTACTAAGTTGCAGGGGTTTGATTCTGACTGGGTGGAGCGTGGCTCACAAAATATAGCCGAATATACCAACCTGCCACCTGGTGAGTACCGCTTTTTAGTCAGTGCAGCTTATCCGCAAGGGGGCTGGAGCGAAGCCGAAGCCAGCTTGAGCTTTACTATTTTTCCTTATATCTGGCAAAGGTTAGGCTTCTGGCTGGCAATAGTGGGTTTGATCACGCTGTTTGGCCTGATAATGCTGCGCTGGCGTCTTAACGCTTTGCGCCGGCGTGAGCAATTATTACGTTGGCAGGTAGCGGAAAAAACCGTTGAATTACAACAGCAGGCAGATCATTTGCAAGCGGTAGATCAAGAGCGTTCTGCATTGTTGGTGCAATTAAAACGTCAGGCCGAAGAGTTTGAGCAACAGGCTCGCAGTGATGCGTTAACCGGGCTGGCAAACCGCCGTGCCTTTGATGAAGCGCTGGCGCGTGAATGTGCACGTTCACGGCGCAATAATTTACCACTTTGTCTGGTGCTGCTGGATATCGATCATTTTAAACAGGTAAATGACAGTTACAGCCATAGCATTGGTGACGAAATTCTTAAGCTGGTAGCTGCAGAAATTAGTAATCACTGCCGTGCAGACGATACCGTAGCACGCTGGGGTGGGGAAGAATTTGCCATATTGCTGCCAAACACCACTGTAAAAGTCGCGCAGGATATTTGTGAACGCATGCGTCAGGCCATTATGCAGATTGACTGTGCTGTTTTTGCCGCAAAACTGCGTATTACGGTAAGTATGGGCATTGCTGAGTTTGCCGGAGAAGCACACTATGATAAGTTGTTGTCTCGTTCTGACAGCGCGCTGTATAAGGCGAAACAAAACGGCCGTAACCGGGTCGATATCGCTGTCTAAGCATGGTTGTTATTAATATTGATTGTATAAAAATTCATAAAAACAGAATAATAATTCTTGAAACTGCATGGCGGTCGTTCTACACTAGCGGCTGTTTCGTGCTATACCTATACGTTATTTATTGTTCGAGAGCCGTATCCGATGTTATCAACTAACAAATCTTCTTCTTTAGTACGTAGCATAGTATTAGGTGCTGCCGGTTACAGCGGTGCTGAGCTGGCAGTGATTTTAGCGCGCAATCCCTATTTTGAACTGTGTGGTGCTTATGCTTCTGCCGGTCGCAGTGCCGAGCCATTTTCTGCTTTATATCCGCGTTACAAACAGCAACTGGACATACTGGTACAGCCGTGGACGGATGATCTGGCTGCTAGTTTAAACGGCAAAATTGATGTGGCTTTTTTAGCTTTGCCGCATGAAGCCAGCGAAGCCGTAACACCGCTATTACTAGCACAAGGCATTGATGTAGTAGATTTATCCGGTGCATTCCGTTTAAAGCAGCCGCAGTTGTATCCGCAGTATTATGGTTATCAGCACCAGCATCCTGAATTGCTGGAAGAAGCAGTGTATTCATTAATGGAATGGCAAAGCACGCCATTACCGCGGTTAATTTCGGTACCAGGCTGCTACCCGACAGCCTGTACTTTAGCGCTGTTGCCACTGCTTAAAGCCGGCTTGGTCGCGGATAACTGCATTCCGGTAATTAATGCTACCAGCGGTGTATCCGGCGCTGGCCGTAAAGCGGCACTTAACACGTCGTTTTGTGAAGTAGGCCTAAATGCCTATGGTTTCTTTAAACACCGCCACCGGCCGGAAATTGAACAAAACTTGGGCCGCAAAGTCGTATTTACGCCGCATCTGGGCAATTTTAAACGCGGTATTTTAGCGACCAGCGTAGTGACATTAAAAGCCGGCGTGACTGCCGGGCAGGTAAACAGTGCATTTAGCAGCGCCTATGCAGGTAAACCTCTGGTTCGTTTAGTGACGCATTCCCCGAATGTTGCTGATGTTGCCGGTACACCGTACTGTGATATTCACTGGCAGCAGGATGGCGAGCAGTTGGTGGTGGTATCGGCTATCGATAACCTGCTAAAAGGTGCGGCGGCTCAGGCTATGCAGGCGGCTAATGTGCGTTTTGGTAAGCCGGAAACGGCTGGCTTATTTACCGGAGTGAGCCATGAGTAATACGCCTCTGGTATTAAAAATGGGCGGCCGCTTATTGCAAGATGATAAAGCCCTGGATGCTTTGCTGGCAGTGTGTTCAGAATTAAAACAGCAGTACCCATTGGTGCTGGTGCATGGCGGTGGTGATCAGGTTGATCAGTGGCTGGCCAAATTCGGTTTCCATACCGAAAAGCTTGATGGTCAGCGTATTTCTCCGGCTGAACAAATGCCGGTAATTGCCGGTGCTTTAGCGGGGGCCGTTAATGCACATATGGTAGCGCGCGCTTCGTTGCAGGGTTTAAACCCTGTCGGGTTAACCTTGTCTGCCGGTAATAGTTGCCGCTTTGAATTAAATACTAAACTGGGTGCTGTCGGTGTGGCTAAACCACAAGACGCCAGCTTATTACAAAATTTACTGTCTGCTGGTTTTACGCCGGTATTCAGTTCGGTTGGTCATGGCGAGCAGGCGCAATTATTAAATGTAAATGCCGATTTGGCTGCTGCGGCTATTTGCCAGCTGGTACAAGGCCAGTTGGTACTGTTAACTGATGTTCCCGGTATTTTAGATGGCGAAGGTAAGCTGATAAATGAGCTTAATAGTAGCCAGGCTACAGAATTAGTAACCCAGGGTATTATTAAAGGCGGCATGAAAGTAAAACTGGATGCCGCTTTAGACACCGCCCAGGCACTGCGACGAAGTATCACTGTCGCGGGCTGGCAACACCCGCAAGATCTGTTAAATCTGATGCGACAGCAAGCAGTAGGCACGCGCATCGTCTGTTAGTCCCTTAAACAAGGATGCCGCACTGGCGGCAGGTCAGCTGAAAATGAGTAAACTGAAACAACTATTGAGTCTGGCTGAATTAAGCCCGGCCATGTTAAACGATTTGCTGAATTTAGCACTGAAGGTAAAGCAGCAACCGGAGAAATACACCCAGGCCCTGGCGGGTAAAAGCATCGCACTGATTTTTGAAAAACCATCACTGCGTACCCGTGTCAGTTTCGATGTGGGTATATATAAGCTCGGCGGCCACAGTGTGTATCTTGATCAGCAAAATGGTGCTATGGGTAAACGCGAAACGGTAGCCGATTTTGGCCGTAACCTGGCATGCTGGACCGATGCGATAGTCGCCAGGGTATTCTCACAGCAGACATTAGAGCAATTGGCACAGGCCAGCCACAAGCCGGTGATAAATGCGCTGAGTGATTTATACCATCCTTGCCAGGCGCTGGCCGATTTACTGGCGTTAAAAGAGCGCTTTGGCGATCTGACCAAAGTACATCTGGCCTATGTTGGCGATGGCAATAATGTGTGCCATTCACTGATGATTGGCGCGGCCTTATCCGGCATGAAAATGACGGTAGTGACACCACAAGGTTTCTCGCCTGATGCCCAGGTATTATTGCGGGTACAAAAAATAGCCGCCGACACTGGCGCTGTGCTGGAGCTAAGCCCGCATTTATCTGCCGCAGCCGGTGCAGACGCTATCTATACTGACACCTGGTTGTCGATGGGTGATAAAGCTGACCCTGAGCAGATCGAACGTGTGTTTAAGCCATACCAGATCAACACCGCCGTGATGCAACGCCTGGCGGTAAAATATTTTATGCACTGTTTACCGGCGCATCGTGAACACGAGGTTACCAGCGAGGTACTCGACAGCGAAGCGTCACTTGTTTTATTGCAGGCGGAAAATCGCATGCACGCCCAGAATGCCGTATTAATCAGTTTATTTGCGTGAGGACACTATGAGTATCAAAAAAGTCGTTTTAGCCTATTCCGGCGGTCTGGACACGTCGGCCATCGTGCCGTGGTTAAAAGACAACTATAACTGCGAAGTTATCGCCTTTGTTGCCAACGTTGGTCAGGGTGATGAAGAGCTGGCCGGTGTTGAGCAAAAAGCTATTAACTCCGGTGCCAGCAGCTGCCATATCGTTGACTTGCGCGAAGAGTTTGTAAAAGAAGTGATTTACCCGACGTTGAAAACCGGCGCCGTGTACGAAGGTCAGTATCTGCTGGGCACTTCGATGGCGCGGCCGGTGATTGCCCGTGCTCAGGTAAAACTGGCACTGGAGCTGGGTGCTGATGCTTTGTGTCATGGCTGTACCGGTAAAGGTAACGATCAGGTACGCTTTGAAGGCGCTTTTGCCGCACTGGCACCACAACTGAAAGTGATTGCTCCGTGGCGTGAGTGGCAGTTTAATTCACGTCAGTCACTGCTGAACTATCTGGCAGAGAAAAAGGTACCAACCACAGCATCTGCCACCAAAATATACAGCCGCGACGCCAACCTTTGGCATATCTCGCATGAAGGCGGCGAATTAGAAAACCCCTGGTGTGAACCATCAGAGCAGGTGTGGATGTGGACCAAGTCACCCGAGCAGGCCCCGGATCATGCTGCCTATGTTGAACTGAGTTTTGCCAACGGCGAACTGACTAAGATTAACGGCCATGATATTGCACCGGTAGCGGCGATTGAATTACTGAATGAAATTGGTTCAGAGCATGGGGTTGGCCGCATTGATATCGTTGAGAATCGCTTGGTTGGCATGAAATCGCGCGGTTGTTATGAAACACCTGGCGGTACCATTTTAATGGCGGCATTAAAGGGCTTGGAAGCGCTGGTATATGACCGCTCATCACTTAAATACCGTGAAGAAGTAGGCCAGGAATTTGCCCAACTGGTATACGATGGCCGCTGGTTTACGCCATTAAAAGATGCACTGCTGGCAGCGGCAACTTCGCTGGCTGAGCAATTAACCGGTGATGTGGTGATTAAGCTATACAAAGGTAATGTTACCGTAGCTAAGCGTCGTTCACCCAACTCGCTGTACTCAGAAGCTTTTGCTACCTTTGAAGGCGATGAAGTGTACAACCAGAAAGATGCGGCCGGTTTTATCCGCTTGTACAGCCTGGCAAGCCGGATCCGGGCATTACATCAGCAACAAAAAGGTTAATTATTATGGCAATGTGGGGCGGACGCTTTCAGGAAGCAACCCTTGCTGAGTTTCGCGATTTTAACGACTCGCTAAGCTTTGATTATCTGCTGGCGCAGCAGGACATTCAGGCCTCACGGGCCTGGGCACAGCAACTGGCACACGCTGGTATTATCAGTAGCGATGAAGCGGCACAGCTCGACGCCGCTCTGGCAGATCTGGCAGTAGCGATCGATGCAGACGCTAAACTGCCGCTACAAACCAGCGAAGAAGACATTCACAGCTGGGTTGAGGCACAGCTAACGGCTAAACTGGGGGCAGTAGCGAAAAAACTGCACACCGGCCGTAGCCGTAATGATTTGGTAGCTACGGATCTGCGCTTGTGGAGCAAACTGAATGCGCAAGGTGTGCGTCAGTCTTTACTGGGATCCATCGCCGCTTTACTGACCTTTGCCGAACGGGCTGGTACTGCGGTAATGCCGGGTTTTACCCATTTGCAGAGGGCACAGCCGGTTTTAGTAGCACACTGGGCATTGGCCTATGTTGAGATGTTTAAACGCGATGTCAGCCGTTTAGATGATGCTTTAACCCGGATGGATGTGTGTCCGCTTGGTTGTGGCGCCTTAGCCGGTACTGGTGTGGCAGTTGACCGCGAACTACTTGCACAGCGGCTGGGCTTTGCCAGTGCTGCATTAAATAGCTTAGATGCGGTATCAGATCGTGATTACGTGGTGGAGTTATCCGCTGCCGCCAGCATTTGCATGACGCACTTATCGCGTTTATCTGAAGACGTAATTTTCTTCTGCTCCGGCGAAGCGGGCTTTTTTAAACTGGGTGATGCGATAAGCTCAGGCTCATCGTTAATGCCACAGAAGAAAAACCCCGACGTGTTTGAGCTGCTGCGCGGTAAAACCGGTCGTGTATTGGGCCACCTGGTCGCCATTTTACATGTGCTTAAAGGCTTACCGCTGGCCTACAACAAAGATATGCAGGAAGACAAACAGGGCTTTTTTGACCTGATGACCACCTGGCAACAATCTTTACTGGTACTGGCCACTGTATTGCCACATTTAAGTGTCAACGAGTCGCAGTGCCGTCAGGCGGCAGAACTGGGCTACAGCAACGCCACCGATTTAGCTGATTACTTAGTCAGCAAAGGTATGCCGTTTCGGGATGCGCATGAGGTAGTAGGAGAGCTGGTTGTACATGCTGCCAAGCAACAACTGGCGCTGGAAGCTTTACCGCTAGGTGAGTTTAAACAATTCAGCGCATTAATCTGCGAAGATGTTTATCCGGCGCTGCAACTGGAAGCTGGTTTGCAAAAACGTGCTGCTCTGGGCGGCACAGCACCGCAGCAGGTACTGGCAGCTTTGGCGCAAGCTAAGCAGTGGTTTGAATCAGCCTGATGATGATTTACTAACGCCAGATAACAGAAAGCCCGCAACGCGGGCTTTCTGTTATCTGTAGCTGACACAAAAAACTAGAATAACTCTACTTCTTCATCCTGCTTTTTATCCTGCGCCTTATCAAAGCTGATTTGCTGAATATTGGCAGTAGCGTACTGCTTAGGTTCAGTACCGGGCTTAAAGTACTCGAACGCACTGGTGTGATCGGTACGGTTAGTCAGCAGGCCGGTTTGCAAATCAATCCGCACGGAGGACAAGCCTACAGGCACATTCACAGGCTGCTCGGGGTATTGTGGTAAAGCTGTTTTCATATAGGCAAGCCAGGCAGGTAAAGCGGTGCGGGCACCAGATTCTGTACCGGCGCTTTGTTGCTGGCCCATATTCGCATGCCATAAAGCGCGGCCCAGGCTACGGTTTGCATCGTCAAAACCCACCCATACTGTTACGACAAGATCAGGCGTAAAGCCGGAGAACCAGGTGTCTTTCGAGTCGTTGGTGGTACCTGTTTTGGCAGAAATATCGCGACGTTTCAGTTGCTGCACCCGCCAGGCTGTACCATTCCAACCGGTACCACGTTGCCAGCTACCACCACCCCAAACGCTGCTTTTCAGCGCATCAGCAATAAGAAAGCTGTTTTGCTCGGAAATAACCTGTTCTGCCTGTTTTGCTGGCTGTTCTACGCTGGCTTGCTGGTTTAATGCTGTATCAAGCGACAACGTATTAAATAACTGATCCATTTGTGCTTCGGCATCAGCAGGTTGTTCTGCGGTTTGCCGGGTTGTAGCAGGTGCAGCTTCACAGCCGCTGCAGGCGGTTACCTGTTTGTGCTGATACAACAACTCACCATCTTCGCTCAGTATTTTTTCAATAATATAAGGGGTAACCAGATAACCACCATTAGCAAATACGGCATAGCCTGTTACCAGTTCCAGCGGTGTTAAGGAAGCAGAGCCTAATGACAGGGTTTCATTGCGTGGTAAATCACTGGCGGTAAAACCAAACCGCTGCAGATGAGCAATGGTATTGTCTATGCCTACCGCTCTTAGCAGACGGACAGACACCACATTTTTCGATTTAGCCAGTGCTTCACGGATACGGATTGGACCATCGTAAACTGCCGGAGAGTTTTTCGGCCGCCAGGCAATACCGGCATTACTGTCCCATTGATGAATAGGTGCATCATTCATAATAGTGGCCAGTGTGTGTCCGTGTTCCAAAGCCGCAGAATAGATAAAGGGTTTGATGTTTGAACCCACTTGCCGTTTGGCCTGAGTAACACGATTAAACTGGCTCTGACTAAAGCTATAACCACCGACCAGCGAGCGGATTGCACCATCGTGCGGGTCAAGTGCAACTATGGCGCTGCTAGCCTGGGGTACCTGACTCAGGCGCCATTGGTCATTCTGCTGACGTAACAGCACATGTTGTCCGGGCTTAACAATAGCAAAAGCTGTTTTAGGGGCTGCCCCCTGGCGTTCGTCAGTCTGAAAAGTGCGGGCCCACTTCAGGCCGTCCCAAGGTAAGGTTACTTGCTGGCCACCGGCAATAACGGCGTCAGCACTTTGTTCATGCACCGCAGTGATAATGGCCGGACGTAAATCCTCAATACTGCTTTGTTTATCAAGATAGGCCAGAATCTCTTCTGCGCTAAGCGGATTTTCCTGTTCAAATTTGTGCGCTGCATTGTCAGTTTCAACCAGAGTTGATTGCCATACCTCTGCTACCGGCCCTCTGTAGCCATGACGTTCGTCATAGTCATACAGGTTTTGCTGTAAGGCTTGTTTGGCTTCTGCCTGCTGAACGCTTTGAATAGTGGTAAATACCTGTAAACCGGCAGAGTAGGCGGTTTCTTCGCCGAAGCGATTAACCATGTCCTGGCGTACCATTTCAGCGATATAAGGTGCTGAGGCAGTGATCTGGGCACCGTGCAGCCGGCTGGTAACCGGGGCGGCAATAGCAATATCGTAGGCGGCCTTGTCAATTACCCGGGTTTCCAGCATACGGCCAAGCACAACATTACGCCGGGCTCTGGCATTAGACGCTGAGCGTACTGGGTTAAGTGCAGATGGCGCTTTAGGTAAACCGGCGATAATGGCAATTTCGTCGAGGGTTAATTCGTGTACCGTTTTACCAAAATATACCTGAGCTGCAGCACCGACCCCGAAAGATCGCTGGCCCAGCTCTATTTTGTTCAGATAAAGTTCAAGGATCTGATCTTTAGTAAGCAATTGCTCAATATGAATAGCAAGAAAAATCTCTTTAATTTTTCTGACTATTTTCTTTTCGCGGCTTAAAAAGAAGTTTCGCGCCAACTGTTGCGTGATGGTACTGGCGCCCTGGCTGAAATCGCCGGAGGAGGCAACTACTGAAATAGCACGAAAGATACCAATGATATCTATACCGGGGTGTTCATAAAACCTTGTATCCTCAACAGCCAGGAATGCTTCTACCAACAAAGGCGGCATGTCTTCCAGTTTAAGGGGAATACGGCGTTTTTCACCAAATTGTGAGATAAGTTCGCCATCTGCAGTAAATACCTGCATTGGCGTTTGTAGTCTTACATCCTGCAAGGTGGTGACGTCCGGAAGATCATCTTTAAGATAAAAGTAGATCCCAGCGATCGAAATGATGCCAAAAACGATCATCAGCAGGCTAAGAATTAAAAACTTTTTAACCCAAGACACTGAATAGCCCCAATTTTTACTCCCAATTCCTTTACAACGCTGCTAGTATATATTTATTAGCATTAGATTAAACGCTTTTTCTTGCGAAAAATTAGCGACTAAGCTATCAATTGAGACAATTATAATCATAACTATAAATTGGTCGCAGGGTGCTATGATAAATCGCCTGTTTAGTAAACAAAGCCCCATGATGGTTGGGATTGACGTTGGCGCGCACTCCGTCAAGGCGGTGTTACTTAGCCAGCATAATGGCGTTTACAAAGTAGAAGCTGTTGCAGTTGAACCAATGGCAAAAGGTGCTATGTCTGACCGGGAGATCCAGGACATAGAAGCCGTAGGCAATGTGCTTAGCAAGATCCGCAAAAAGATCCCCCGCTCCGTAAAATATGCTGCTGCCGCCGTTTCCGGATCTACCGTGATCAGCAAAATCATTTTCATGGATGTGTCCTTAACGGATGCTGAACTGGAAAGCCAGATTGAAGTAGAAGCTGATACCTTAATTCCTTATCCGTTAAATGAAGTCAGTCTGGATTTTGAAAAGCTGGATGTTAACGAGGCCGATCCTTCTAAAGTTAATGTACTGTTAAGTGCTGCCCGCACTGAAAGCATAGAAGCCCGCGTTGCCGCTTTAGACAATAGCGGATTTACTGCCAAGGTAGTAGATATTGAAAGTTACGCCTTAAGCCGCGCCGCACAATTATGTTTGAAGCAGTTACCCGATGATGCGCATAAAAAGGTAGTCGCTATGGTGGATATCGGCGCCACCATGACATTACTAAGCATCATGGAGAATGGTAAAACCCTTTATACCCGTGACCAGATATTCGGTGGCGAGCAATACACCCGCAGTATTTTATCTTACTACAATAAAAGTTATGACGAAGCTGAACAGGCAAAAGTAAACAGTGATTTACCGCCGAACTACACCTTTGAAGTGTTGGCACCTTTTCAGACTATGCTGCTACAGCAGGTGCGCCGGGGTATTCAGATGTACCTGACCAGCAGTGGTAAAGACGGTGTGGATTATCTGGTGTTATCTGGTGGCACAGCGCTTATCGAAGGCATTGATAAACTGCTGATTGATGAACTCGGTATTCATACTGTGGTTGCTAATCCTTTTAAAGCGATGGAAGTGGCAACTTCTGTAGATCGTGAACAGCTTAATCGTCATTCATCCCAGCTGATGGTTGCCAGCGGCCTGGCGTTAAGGAGTTTTTCCTCATGGCATATATAAACCTACTGCCGTGGCGGGAGGCTGCGCGCAAAGAGCAACAAAAGCAATATCTTACTGTACTTACAGCAACAGCGGTGATGAGTTTTTTGCTGATGTTTCTGGTAAACATAACCTACAGCGCCCGTATTGACGGACAAACGCAGCGTAATCGTTATCTGGAAAATGAAATCAAAGTGCTGGATCAACGTATAGCAGAGATCCGTACGCTAAATGATACTAAGAAAAACTTACAGCAACGTATGTCGCTGATTGAACAGTTGCAAGGCAGCCGTAATCTTGGGACGCAAATTATGGATGCTATCGCCAAGTCTGTACCTGCCGGAGTTTACCTGACTCAACTGGATAAAAAGGGTACCGCTTTGCTGTTGATCGGTAAAAGCGAATCTAATAACCGTTTGTCTAATTTGTTACGCGAAGCAGAAGAATCGGAATTACTTTCCAGCCCCTTGCTGGAATTTATTGAAGCCGGTAAAGACAATACCAGCCTGTTAAGTAATTTTAAGATGCATCTCAAAGTTGAAGGTTATGAAGCGGTGCAGGGGGCTAACACTGCTGTAACTCCGGCAAAAGGTGGTGCTAAATGAATCTGAATTTATCTGAGATAGATATCAATGATTTAGATTTTCAGAACATGGGGTCATGGCCTGTTGCGGTAAAGATCATTTTTGCTGCAGTGCTTGCATTTATAGTCTTGGCACTCAGTTATTTCCTGTTGGTTGACAGCAAGATTGATGAGTTAGCTTTTGCGCAAAAAAAAGAGGTTGAGTTACGCCAGATGTACCGCAACAAGTATGCATCTGCGGTAAATCTGGATCTGTACAAGCAGCAAATGGTTGAAATGGAACAGACATTCTCATTTCTATTAAAACAGTTACCAACAACGCATGAAACGCCAGGCCTGCTGGATGATATTACCTATGTTGGCACCACCAGCGGTTTAACCTTTATTCGCATCAACTGGGAACCAGAAATAGAAAAAGAATTTTATACTGAATTACCAATAAAAATAGAAGTGGTTGGTGACTACCACCAGTTTGGTAATTTCGTCAGTGAGGTTGCTAAGCTGCCACGTATTGTAAGCCTGCATGACTTCTCTATTCAGACAGAACCAAATGAACGACTGCGCTTTAACGTAGTGGCTAAAACCTATCGGTATAAAGAGGTTCAGCCATGATCAGGCCATTGTCTGTTGTTACGCTGAGCTTGCTACTAAGCGGTTGTTTTAACGATTTGAGCGGCGTGCAGCAGTACATTGCTGAGGTAAAAGCCAGTACCAGAGCTCGTGTTGAACCATTACCGGAAGTTAAGGAATTCGTTCATATTCCTTATCGTTCTCAAAACTTACGCAGCCCCTTTGCTGCACCAAGGCCGGAGGCTGTGCAGGATAAATTTCTGCAGGTGCAGGACTGTTTACATCCTGATCCAAGGCGCAGAAAAGAGCCATTAGAGAAATACGCGCTGGATAACCTGAAGATGCGTGGCACTCTGGGCGATACCGGTAATATCTGGGCGCTGATAGAGGCTTCTGACAAAACATTACACCGGGTAACCCTGAGCAATCACGTGGGCTTGTTTCATGGCCGGGTCATTAATGTTGAACCAACTCATATAGAGTTGCTGGAACTGATCCCCGATGGCGCAGGTTGCTGGAAAGAACGGACGACCATGTTACAGATGATTGATACGTCATCAGTGACGAGTAATTGACAGGTATGCGAGTAAATCATGGATAAAATAATCAAAATAATGTCTGGCAGACTCCGGCACACGGCGGTGTGTTTTGCAGCCTTAATGTTACTGTCATTGCCCGCAGCAGCTGTACCCCTGTTATATGATGTCAGATACAACCCGTTGCTAACCGGTGAAACAGAAATTGAATTCATTTTTGACGAAGAGTTGCACGCTGATCCAGGTATTCAGGTATTTAATGAACCTGCCCGTATTGAATTATTTTTTGATAACTCTGATTACGAAGAAAAATTAAACGAAGTACTGATAAATAAAGCCGGGGTAAAGCGTGTTACTTCTGAATTTGTCGGCGAAGGGGTGAAAACAGTTATCTATCTGGATTATCTGAAAATTTATCGTACCCGGGTCAGGGGTAATGTTTTTCATATTCATATTTCCGATAACCCTACTTCTGGCAATCTTGGCTCAGTTGCTGATGCCACTCCTACTTATATTAACCGGGTAAACGCAATAGATTTTCGCCGTGGTGATAAAGGTGAAGGCCGGGTGCTGGTATTTTTACGCGACAACACTGCCGCAGTGGATGTTGCCGAGCGCTTAGGTAAGCTGGAAGTTGAGTTTCATAACACTGATATTCTTGACGAATTATTATACCAACTGGACGTAGTTGATTTTGGCACTATTGTAAAAGGTATTGAAACCTTTAAAGAGAGTGCTTCTACGCGTTTGGTAATAGATACCACTGCGGAATTTACCTTTACCTATCAGCAAATCGATAACATTTTTACGCTGAATGTTGAGCGTGATACCACTAACCGCAGCATACTCGGTGGCGGTAAAGAGTACAAAGGCCGCGCAATATCATTGAATTTTCAGGATATTCCGGTACGTACCGTGCTGCAAATTATTGCTGATTATAACGGCTTTAACCTGGTAACCAGCGACTCCGTTACCGGCAATATTACCTTGCGTTTGGATGGTACGCCCTGGGATCAGGCGCTGGATATCGTGCTTAGGGTTAAAGGTCTGGATAAGCGGATGGAAGGTAATATCCTGATGGTTGCGCCAACCGATGAGCTGGCAGCACGTGAAGCGCGGGAGCTTGAAGCCAAACAAACTGTGGCTGATCTTGAGCCGCTATACTCCGATTTTTTGTCAATTAACTATGCTAAAGCGGCGGATTTAGCCGGTTTATTGTCAAACAAAGATGCAACAATGCTGTCATCGCGCGGCTCTGTAAATGTTGACGAGCGTACCAATACCATATTAATTAAAGATACTGCCCGCAATATTGAAAGTGTACGTAAGTTAATAGAGCGGCTGGATATTCCTGTACGTCAGGTACTGATTGAATCGCGCATGGTTACCGTACGTGATAGCGTGACCGATGAGTTAGGTATCCGCTGGGGTTTTAGCGATCAGCAAAGCAGTGGCAGTACTAACCAGGGAACGTCAGGCTCTGCAGGTGGTGCTAACAGTATTGCTAACGGTGTGATCCCATCGCTCGATAATCGTTGGAATGTTAACTTACCTGCCAGCAACCCCGCAGGTAGTATTGCTTTTCATATTGCCCGCCTGGCAGATGGCACCTTACTGGATCTTGAGCTTTCAGCACTTGAACAGGAAAACAAAGGTGAAATTATCGCCAGCCCGCGTATTACCACAGCCAATCAGAAGCAAGCCCGCATTGAACAGGGGGTTGAGATACCCTATGTACAGGCTGCATCCAGCGGTGCTACTACAGTAGAATTTAAGAAAGCGGTATTAAGTTTAACGGTAACGCCACAAATTACCCCGGACAATAAGATTATTCTCGATCTGATTATTACCCAGAATACCCGTGGTGAAACGGTGCAAACCCCAACCGGACCGGCAACAGCTATTGATACACAGCAAATACAAACCCAGGTATTAGTCGACAATGGCGAAACTATCGTTTTGGGTGGCATTTACCAGCAGCAGATTCTGTCGACGGTAAATAAGGTACCGTTATTTGGCGATATTCCTTATCTGGGGGTTTTGTTCAGGTCAAAGCGTGAAGTTAATGAAAAGAATGAGTTACTAATTTTTGTGACACCGAAAATCATTACCGACGGTCTTTGAACTAACAACATAAGCACTGCTGTAGCTGCGCTGGCAGTAGTGCCTGAGGTTTGAGAATTAGCTTGCCAACAAAAGGCTATTCCTGACATAATTCAGCGCTTCAAATTTTCGTGGGAGCCTTTTGGTCCTTGAATTCAACTTTTCACTGAGTTAGCTGATTAGTAATACTACCTATGGCAGAAAAACGTAATATCTTCCTTGTTGGCCCAATGGGTGCAGGCAAAAGCACAATTGGCCGTCACTTAGCAGACATGCTTCATCTTGAGTTCTACGATTCGGATCAGGAAATCGAGCGCCGCACAGGTGCAGATATTGCCTGGGTATTCGATCTCGAAGGTGAAGAAGGTTTCCGTGTACGTGAAGAAACTGTCATTCAGGATCTGACAGAGCTCCAGGGCATTGTACTTGCCACTGGCGGTGGTTCAGTACTGAGCAAAGAAACCCGTAACCGTTTGTCTGCACGCGGTATTGTAGTGTATCTTGAGACACCAATTGAAAAGCAGGTTGCCCGCACTCAGCGTGACAAACGCAGACCTTTGCTGCAAACTGAAGAGGCACCAAAAGAAGTTCTGGAACGTCTGGCAGCCGAACGTAATCCGCTTTATGCAGAAATTGCTGACTTTACTGTACGTACCGACGAGCAAAGTGCTCGTGCAGTAGCGAGCCAGATCATAGAACAACTGGGTTTTTAGCCAATATCTACCGGGGAGCTGCTGATGCAAAAAGTTGAAGTCCAACTTGGCGAACGCAGCTACACCATCTCTATCGCTGATAATTTCCAAGGGTTGGCTGCCGAACTGGCGAACTGCGGTCAGGTTGTCATTCTATCCAACCCTTCTGTGGCACCACTTTATTTAGAGTCGGTGCAAAAATTGTTTACCGGTTGCACAACACAGCATTTTTTACTGCCTGATGGTGAAGCTTACAAAACCTTAAGTTCGTTTGAGCAGGTTATGGGGTTTCTGCTGGAACAGCGTATGTCACGCGATCTACTACTGGTTGCGTTGGGCGGTGGTGTAATAGGAGATCTTACCGGTTTTGTCGCGGCTTGTTATCAGCGCGGAGTGCCATTTTTACAGATCCCAACTACTTTGCTATCTCAGGTAGATTCCTCCGTAGGAGGAAAAACGGCAGTAAATCATCCGCTTGGCAAGAATATGATCGGCGCTTTCAAACAACCGGCGCAGGTTCTTATTAACACATCAGTTTTATCCACGTTGCCTGCACGTGAGTTTGCCGCCGGTATGGCAGAAGTGATTAAGTATGCTTTGATAGCTGATGCTGGTTTTTTTAGCTGGCTGGAGCAGAACCAACAGCTGATTCAACAACAGCATGGCGCTACTCTGGCTGAGATGATCCGCTATTGTTGCCAGATGAAAGCTGATATTGTCAGCCGTGATGAAACCGAGCAGGGAGAAAGAGCTCTGCTTAATTTAGGCCATACTTTTGGTCATGCGATAGAAGCCTATCTGGGCTACGGTGAATGGCTGCATGGTGAGGCTGTTGCTGTCGGCATGGTCATGGCAGCGGAGCTGGCTGTAAGCCGCGGCGATTTAGTCGCAGCAGATTTAGCGCGTATTAAGGCACTATTGTCTGCATTTTCATTGCCGGTTAAATCTCCTGCCGGTATGCATATTCGTGATTTTATGCCTTATATGAAAACAGATAAAAAAGTAAAAAACGGCAGTATGCGTTTTGTGTTACCAACCGCGTTTGGCGCCACAGCAGTGGTAGATAACGTAACCGAAACGGAACTTTTCAGGGTATTTTCTGATGGAAACAACTGAACTACAGGCAAGATTGGCATTATTTGACCACTTGCTGCCGTCACAGCGGGAATGGACAGAAAGATTGCTGTTTCAGCTGGCATTTAACAATATTGATCATATTGAAGCTGTTGGTGATGTAGGTAGCGGTAAATCAACGTTGGCATTAACACTGGCTGAGCTATTTTCAGAACAGTATAACGTTGCCCTGCTTAATACGCCGGCGGATGAAACGCAGGTTGCCAGCCAGTTAATGCAGCAATGGTTTGGATTGCCGGCACAAGCGGATGTCGCATTGTCAGAACAAGTCGCTACTCAGAGTGGCGCAACGCCGTTGCTGCTTATTGTGGATAATACTGAACAATTTAGCTCTGTTTTGCCACAGCTGCAGAATTTACCCTGTCTGCTATTCTGCTTTTCTACTAAACCTCTGCTGGACAATAGTTTAACGCTTACCATTAGCCCACCCACATCTGCCGATGCAGAATATTTGCTGCAGGCTGAGCAGCTTAACCCGTTGGAAATGAACAGCCGCCTGACAGAGGCTAATGGCAACCTGCATTTATTACTGCGCCCTGCAGTTGCCAGATCTATAGCAGAGCCTGAACATACAAAACCTGCAATGCCGCCGTTTAAAGCCATATATATCGTGATAGCGGCAGTAATGGTAGCTATGTTGCTGCATTTTTTCTGGCCTGACGGCAAAACAGCGGATACGCCAGTACGGATACCTGTGCAGGTACCGGCGGTTACTGTTGAGCCTGAGGTTAACACTGAGCCTGAAATTGTTACTGAGCAAGATGCCGTTATTGATCTTACGCCTGAGCCTGAGCTGATCCCAGTTATTCCATCGTCAGTGTCTGAGCCTTCGGTAGTTGAAGATACTACTACTGAAGTTACAGCGGAACCCGTTGCACCAGCGCCTGTTGCAACAGATGACGCAATAGCGGCGCACGCTTTTAAGTATGATGAGGCACAGTTGCTGGCGATGAACAGGCAACAGGTAGCACTGCAACTTGCGGTATTATCCAATAACGCATCATTGCAACGTTTTTACAAGACTTATCCGCAACTGGATCGCCTGGTTTACCAGCGTAACTGGCAGGGTAAAACACAATGGGTAATATTGCTGGCACCTTTTAGCAATGCCGCTTCGGCTAATCAACAACTGGCACAGCTACCAGAGGCTTTACGGGCAGACGGGCCTTTTGTTAAAAGGTTACAGGCCGTACAAACAGAAATTAATGCCTTGCAGCGTAATCAGCAAAGTGTGCCGGAATAGCAAGCAATGGTTAAAAGCAGGCAAAAAAGCCGGGCATTTCTTAAGTGGGCGGGTGGGAAATACAATCTGGTTGATGCAATACAACAGCATCTGCCAGACTGTGACACTCTGATAGAACCTTTCGTTGGAGCGGGTTCTGTATTTCTTAATACAGATTACTCAAACTACAAGCTAAATGACATCAACGCAGATTTAATTAACTTATATCAACTGGTTAAGACCCAGCCTGAACGCTTTATTGCAGATGCAAAAACCTTATTTACGGTAATGACTAATCAGCGTGATGCGTATCTTCAGCTGCGTCAACAGTTCAACCTCAGTGACAACGCCTACGAGCGGGCGCAGTTATTTTTGTATCTGAACCGGCACGGTTACAACGGCTTGTGCCGCTACAATTTGTCTGGCAAGTTTAATGTGCCTTTTGGTAGTTATAAAAAGCCGTATTTTCCTGAAGCTGAACTGTATTTTTTTGCTGAAAAAGCGCAACGGGCAGAATTTAGCTGTGCAAGCTATCAACAACTCATGTTACAGGCGCCAAGTGGCGCTGTGGTGTATTGCGATCCGCCTTATGTGCCTCTGAGCAAAACAGCCAGTTTTACCAGCTATGCCACAGAAGGTTTTAATTTAGATGATCAGGCTGAGCTGGCTAATTTAGCCGAACAGGCACAACAGCGTGGCGTTACTGTGGTAATTAGTAACCATGATACGACATTGACGCGAAAGATTTATCATCAGGCGCAATTGCATAGTTTGCAGGTTGGACGTTCAATTAGCCAAAATGGTGCAACACGCGGCAAGGTTGCAGAACTGTTTGCGGTATATCAGCCTAAGAAAGTACCCAGGACACTACAAGTAGCAGCGTTATCACAAAAAGCAGGGTGACAATAATGCCAACGACAATATAAGGTAACGGGCTGGTTGCGCTGAAATCTTGTTGCCGCTGCTGCTCTGATTGCACACCAATCAAAGCACCTAACACAGCTTTAATTACTTGCAGCAGAGACGGTTTTTGGTTTATCAAGACTTTTGTACCGGAGCAAACCGGCTTAGAAGCTCAAGTAAATCAACAAAGTGAAACTGAGTCGAGCGGCTTTTTCCGGTAAACCAGCTTAACCAGTTTTGTTGATCAACTTCAGTACAGGGCATTGCTGACTGAGCCAGTTGTTGGCAGTGATGACTGGCAACCCATCCTGGCAGGACAAGGCTTAGAGCGCCGGCAATAATACCAGCTGAAATTACAACCGCTTTTAACGGGGGGGTAAATTTCATGTTAATTCCATTTGCTCTTGTAAACATGCCAGATAATAAAGCATCTGGCTTTTTGATTCAAGCTGATTGTTTATTCGCCAATTTATTAGCAACTGAACAATATGATTTAAACAAGGTGACTACCGGTGTAATTACACCGGTAGATTAACAGCAGCGTTAAAAGCTTTTTGAAATAGAAAATATTACCCGGCGATCTGCCAGATATGAGCCATTAATATCCGTGTCAACATAGGCCAGGCTCAGCCCGGCACCTAACACTTCAGTGCTGATACCCACACTCCAGTCCAGATAACTGGCACTGCTGTCATCATATTCATTTTGGCCGACATGCAAGTCTAAACTGAAATTTTCAGTTAAGGCATAACTGTAGTCAGCATATATATAATAGAATTTACCGCTGTTAGCGTAGTAATCATCACTGTACGCCAGGCCAAAGGTTAAATCTTTGTAAGATAAAGAGCCATAAACCTCCCAGAAGTTTGAACCGGGAATGGCGGTATTTGGGTAGCCGTAGCGCATAATACCCACATCTGTTGACCAGTCGTCGTTGATTGCGCCACTCCAGCCCAGCATTACGTCGAGCTCAAGGGTACCTTCAGCCAGAAAATCAACGTTTGAGCCCCAAACCGAGACATAAAAGCCCGATTCAGAAGCCAGCGATAAGCCGCCTTGTATAGCCGGGGCTTCTTCGGTTTGTGACACACCGCGAAAGGCATAGTCAGAGGTAAAAGTAATATCCCCGCTGAGTTCTACCGCACTTGCACTAAAACTGCCGGCCGATAATCCAAATAACATCATGCTTGTTGCTAACGTCTTCATTTTTGTTGCTGTTTTCATTTTATTCGCCCTTTTCTCTGTTCCCTCGTTTTGGAGTTCCAAGATATATGCCATGTAGTTTTATTGTTTTAATTCATGTGGATAAGTTAGTCTCGTTTTAACTTATGTAACAGCTTGTGCTAAATTGGTGCGCTGCTGCTCATTTTTTGGGCGCTAACACGCTATGGCATAGCCGTGCATTTTTATGCCAAATTCAGTAAAGTTCGCCTACTGTGCTTAAACGGAAATCTGCTATGCAACCCTATTTGATTGCGCCTTCTATTTTGTCTGCTGACTTTGCCCGTCTCGGTGATGACGTTACTGCGGTATTACAGGCTGGCGCTGATGTAGTGCACTTTGATGTGATGGATAATCACTATGTGCCTAATCTGACCATGGGCCCTATGGTGTGTCAGGCACTGCGCAATTTTGGCATTACCGCACCTATAGATGTGCATTTAATGGTAGAGCCGGTAGATAGCCTGGTACCGCAATTTGCACAGGCCGGTGCCAGTATTATTACTTTTCACCCTGAGGCATCGCGCCATATCGACCGTACCTTACAGTTAATTAAAAGCCATGGCTGTCAGGCAGGTTTAGTATTTAACCCGGCTACGCCACTCAGTTACCTGGATTACGTGCTGGATAAAGTAGATGTTGTTTTACTGATGTCGGTTAACCCTGGCTTTGGCGGGCAAAAGTTTATTCCGGCCACGCTGGATAAACTGGCAGCAGCCCGCAATATTATTGATGCCAGCGGCTTGCCCATCCGGCTGGAAATTGATGGCGGTGTAAACGCAGATAATATTGCTGACATCGCGGCAGCCGGCGCGGATATGTTTGTAGCCGGTTCGGCCATTTTTAATGCACCGGATTATGCCGGGGTGATTACTAAGATGCGCCAGCAGTTGGCAAAAGTGCCGCGCTAAGCGGCTTTTTTGCTGTTGCAACGTGCTGATATGGTTATAATGCTGCACTTCAAACCGGTGCGTACCGGCCTGTCATTAACAATATAGCTTTTAAAGTGGATACAACTATGAGCAATAAGCCAATTGTGCTAAGTGGTGCACAGCCATCCGGACAACTTACCATTGGTAATTATCTGGGGGCATTGCGCCAGTGGGACAAAATGCAGGATGACTATGATTGCTTGTACTGTATCGTTGACTTACATGCTATTACCGTGCGGCAAGAACCGGCAGCACTGCGCAGTGCTTCGCTGGACAGCCTGGCGTTGTATCTGGCCTGTGGTATCGATCCAAAGCGCTCTGCGGTGTTTATGCAATCGCACGTGCCAGAGCACAGCCAACTCGCCTGGGTGCTAAACTGCTATACCCAGTTTGGCGAGCTAAGCCGTATGACTCAGTTTAAAGATAAGTCTGAGCGCCATACCCATAACGTAAATGCCGGTTTGTTTACTTACCCGGTACTGATGGCCGCCGATATTTTATTGTATCAGGCCAACCAAATTCCGGTTGGGCATGATCAAAAGCAGCACTTAGAGTTAGCCCGCGACGTTGCTATGCGCTTTAACGCAGTACATGGTGATATTTTCACTGTGCCTGAGCCTTTTATTCCGCCGGTGGCGGCGCGGGTAATGAGTTTGCAGGACCCTACGAAAAAAATGTCCAAGTCGGATGAAAACCCATGGAACTTCGTCGGTTTGCTTGAGGATCCGAAAATGATCAGCAAGAAATTTAAAAAAGCGATGACAGATTCAGAAGATCCGCCACGGGTGCGCTTTGACCTTGACGCTAAACCCGGTGTCGCCAACCTGTTAAGCATTTTAAGCGGTGTAACCGGCAAAACTATCGCAGTGTTGGAAGCTGAGTACGAAGGTAAAATGTACGGCCATTTAAAAGGCGATGTTGCTGACGCAGTCATTGCTTTATTAGAGCCGGTACAGAAAACTTTTACCGAGCTGCGTGCTGATCAGACTACCTTAACCACTGTTATGCGCGCCGGGGCAGAGAAAGCCCGTTTACGCGCCGCAGCGACACTGGCAAAAGTAAATGATGCTGTTGGCTTTGTTACCCCCTGATAAGCAAGCCCTGAACTAGCTAATGTTACTGCTGATAGATAACTACGATTCTTTTACCTATAACCTGATGCAGTATTTTGCTGCATTAGGTCAGCAGGTTATGGTACGGCGCAATGACGATATTACGTTGGCGCAGATAGCCAAACTGGCGCCACAGTATCTGGTTATTTCGCCCGGCCCGAAAACTCCGGATGATGCCGGGGTGTCATTGGCGGCTATTGAACAGTTTGCCGGGAAGATTCCTATCCTGGGAGTTTGTTTGGGCCATCAGGCTATTGCGCAGGTATTTGGCGGCCGTGTGGTGCGGGCCCGGCAGGTTATGCATGGCAAAAACTCGCTGGTGCGGCACAATAATCAATCGGTATTTTATAGCCTGGCTAATCCGTTGGATGTCACACGCTATCATTCTTTGGTGGTCGATAAACACAGCCTGCCCAGCGAGCTGGTGCAAACGGCCTGGACAGATGATGCTAATCAGGAACCCCCGGACATTATGGGGTTAATGCACTCCGGGCTGGCATTACACGGCGTGCAGTTTCATCCGGAAGCTATTCTTAGCCAGCAGGGTAAACAGCTGTTGGATAATTTTTTAACCTTGTCCAAACCCGGCTAAGTCTGCTGGCTTGACTCCACCAGAGTCAGGTTGCAGTATTGGCAGCAGGCAGTGCAGATGATAACTGTCACCGAATTCAGATGGAGCATTTAGTGGCCTTTGCAGATGTAATGGTGCAGCGTTTTTTTGATCAGTTAGTCGGAGTGAACCCGCAAACGAAGCGTCTTGGTTATCAAATTCGGGCGGGGCAGGTAGATACTCAGCGCACTTTACTGGCCGTTGAAGCTCAGGCTCAGCAGCTGCGGGAGGCCGGCGAGCAGGCTAAAGCCCAGTTTAATGAGTTTGCTCAGGCGCATTTGCACGATGAAGTGGCTGATGAGCTGCTACGTAAATTGCATAATATTGATCAAGTCATGGCGTCGTTATTTGACCCGGGCGAAGCGTTTTTTCCGGTGCTGGATGTACTTAGTGAGAAAGTCGTAACGGTTAATAAACTCGACCCACTGGTATCAAAAGTTCCATGGTTAAAAGAAGAATTATTACGCCTGGTTAATCAGCCGCAGTACCGTAACCGCACCGCATCGGGTGCGATGGTCAAAGATATTAAAACAGCGCTACGTTTTTTGGGCGTTGAAAGTCTGCAACTGATTATACCGGTATATGCAATGCGCCGGATGATACCGCATTCAACCGATCCTTTTACGCCGTTAAAAAGCCGGTTATGGGACTACACACTGGCTGTTGCTATTGCTGCGCGTGCGTTGGCAGAAAATAGCGCCGAGCATCCTTACAATGCGTTTTGTGCCGGTTTGTTTCATACCACCGGCCATGCAGTAGTTACCCGTAATTACCTGCGTACATACTTGCAGGTACGCCAGCAGCAGCTATTGCATGCCAGAGAGAATCGCGATACCCAGCTTACCAATGCACTGGATCAGCTTGAAGCCGATGCCAGTTTTTTATGTGAAAGTCTGGCAGAATTTGCTGCCGTGCTCAGTGCCGATATTACCTCGCGCTGGCAACTGCGTACGTTACCGCTGTGCCAGACGCTGGATCAACTGGCGGAAGGTGCAGGCTTTACCGGTTGCAGCCCTCTGGCCCGGCTGGTATTGCAGGCACAAACTTATGTGCAGTGGCAAACATTGCGTAAAAACCAACAGATATCTGAGCAGGAAACCAGTGAGTGGTTTGCAGCTGTGCAGCTAAACAGCGACAGCCAGGATATTCTGGCAAGAACCAACCTCAGGCGTTTAGGTATTGAATTGTAAGTACGAAGCTGTAATAAAAAACGACCATAAACATGCAATACAGTAACGCTGATATTTTTACCGCCAGTGCTTAAGCCTGCCCTTGTTGTAAAGTCTGGCGGCAAAATAAGCGTTATTTTCACCGCTAGCACCGCAGTGCTTACTTATTCACATCCTATGCAAATCTATCTGTAGCCCTTGTATTTTCTGGGTTTGCTTACTGTCTGCAAACAAGACAAGGGCTTTTAAATCTGCAATAATGCGACAAACTTATATCACCGCCAGCTATGTGCTGGTTGTGTGGCGGGCTAACCTAAGCGGAATAAAAAGGAAAATAAAATGACTGGCCAAACGCAAGTAAACCGTGCTCTGTTCGATGAAGTGATGGTGCCCAATTACGCGCCTGCCAGTATTATTCCGGTAAAGGGGGCAGGTTCCCGGGTATGGGATCAGCAAGGGCGCGAATACATCGATTTTGCCGGTGGTATTGCCGTAAGCAGCCTTGGGCATTGTCACCCTGCACTGGTGAATGCATTAAAACAGCAGGCGGATAAGCTGTGGCATTTAAGCAATGTGATGACTAACGAGCCTGCACTGCGGCTGGCGAAAAAACTGGTCGATGCTACGTTTGCTGACAAAGTCTATTTTGCTAACTCAGGTGCTGAGGCTAACGAAGCCGCTTTTAAACTGGCCCGGCGTTATGCATTGGAAAAATTCGGTGCGCACAAAGATCAGATCATTTCTTTTCATAAAAGTTTTCATGGCCGCACTTTTTTCACGGTAACGGTAGGGGGCCAGGCAGCCTATTCTGATGGTTTTGGCCCTAAACCCGGTGCGGTATTGCACGGTGAGTTTAATAGCCTTGATAGCGTTAAAGCGTTAATTTCTGACAATACCTGCGCAGTTGTGCTGGAACCGATCCAGGGCGAGGGTGGGATTATTCCTGCTACTGCAGAGTTTTTGCAGGGGGTGCGTGAGCTATGCAATCAACACAATGCGCTGTTGATTATGGACGAAGTGCAAACCGGTGTAGGCCGCACCGGCAAGCTGTATGCGTATATGCACTATGGTGTTACGCCAGACATTCTTACCAGCGCAAAATCATTAGGCGGTGGTTTTCCTATTGGCGCTATGCTTACCACTGACGATATTGCATCGCACCTGAAAGTAGGTACTCATGGCAGCACTTATGGTGGTAACCCGCTGGCATGTGCGGTAGCAGAAGCTGTGCTGGAAACAGTAAACCAGCCGGAAGTTATGGCTCAGGTGCTCAGTAACGAGCAGTTATTCCGCCAACATCTTGCTGCTATTAATGAAAAATATCAGGTATTTAGCGAAGTACGCGGCAAAGGTATGCTGCTGGGTGCGGTATTAAATGAGCAATACAAAGGTCGCTCGCGCGAGTTTTTCCTGGCCGCGGCAGATCAAGGTTTAATGGCACTGGTAGCTGGCCCCGATGTCGTGCGGTTTGCGCCGTCACTGGTTATTACACCGGAAGAGATTACGGTAGGAATGCAGTGTTTTGAACAGGCCGTAAAACAGGTAGTTAATGCCTGACACTGCTCACTACTATAAAGCAGCACCAAGACTGCAAAAATGAAGCTAAGGGGCCTCAGAGCCCCGAAAACAATAACATAAAAGTGGAGTAGCGACGATGATGGTGATTCGCCCAATCCGTGCGGATGATTACCCGGCGCTGTATAGCATTGCCGTTGAATCGGGACACGGTTTTACCTCGTTGCCGGTAAATGATGAGCTTTTGATGCGCAAAATAAGCCGCTCTGAGCAATCATTTAACAAGCAGGTCAGTTCGCCGGGTGATGAAGGCTATCTGTTTGTGCTGGAGGATACGCTTACCGGTGAAGTATGCGGCACCAGCGCACTGGAGGCGGCGGTGGGGCTGGATGATGCGTTTTATCATTACCACCTGGGTAAGGTGGTACACAGCTCGCGCTCACTCGGAGTATATAAAACAGCCGACATATTAACCCTGTGTAATGACTACACCGGCGTTAGTGAGTTATGCACGTTATTTTTGCGTGAAAGCCGTCGGGAGAAAAACAATGGCCGTTTGCTGTCAAAAATGCGCTTTTTGTTTATGGCTGAATTTTCGCAGCGTTTTTCCGACAGAGTGATCGCCGAAATGCGTGGTATTTCTAATACCGACGGCAGTTCGCCATTCTGGCAGTGGTTGCAGGAACACTTTTTCTCGCTGGATTTTCCTACCGCAGATTATCTGACTGGCATAGGCCAGAAGGTGTTTATCGCAGAACTAATGCCTAAATATCCGATTTATGTCAGCCTGCTAAGCAAACAGGCACAGGCAGTAATTGGCCAGGTACATGATAAAACCAAACCTGCATTGGCATTGCTGCAATCTGAAGGGTTTTCCCATCGTGGTTATGTCGATATTTTTGATGCCGGCCCTACCGTAGAAGCCAGAGTGGAGCATATCCGTTCAGTGCGTAACAGTCAGCGCCTGCAGGTACGGCTGGGCGATGTCAGTAACGGCCAGCCTTATCTGATATGTAATACCAGCGTTGCAGACTTTCGTGCTACCTGGCTGGCACTTGACGTAAATGAACACAGCGCAGAGGTAACCCTGCCGGCTGATGTTGCTGCTGCGCTGCGGGTAAGCGCGGGTGACTGGGTCCGGGTTACAAGAATTTAATGGGGGAAAGATATGAATAACGCAGTACAGTTTATTAATAATCAATGGCTTAATGGTGAAGGTAAAGAGTTTACCTCACTGGACCCGGTAAAGAACACCCAGATATGGCAAGGCCAGGCGGCAACTGCTGCGCAGGTAGATACTGCCGTGCAGGCCGCGCGTAAAGCGCAATATGACTGGGCCGGTTTAAGCTTTGATGACCGTGTAGCTGTGGTGAAAAAGTTTGCTGAACAGCTTACTAATAATAAAGAAGCCATGGCACTTACTATTGCCAGCGAAACCGGTAAGGCACTATGGGAAGCCCGTACTGAAGTAGCAGCCATGATTGGCAAAATAGATATCTCTGTGCGGGCTTATCAGGAACGTACCGGCACCAAAGAAAACCCGATGCCACAGGGGCGGGCTTTTGTGCGGCATAAACCGCATGGCGTAGTTGCGGTATTCGGGCCTTATAATTTCCCCGGCCACTTACCGAATGGCCACATAGTACCGGCGTTGCTGGCAGGTAATAGCGTAATATTTAAGCCCTCTGAGTTAACGCCGAAAGTGGCTGAAGAAACCGTGAAGCTGTGGCAGCAAGCGGGTTTGCCAGCTGGCGTTATGGCTTTATTGCAAGGCGAAGTCGATACCGGTAAGGCCATTGCAGGCCACAATGGTATTGATGGTATTTTCTTTACCGGCAGTTCACGCACTGGCCATTACCTGCATCAGCAGTTTGCCGGCCGGCCGGATAAAATTCTGGCTCTGGAAATGGGCGGCAATAACCCGCTGATTGTACAGGATGTCAGTAATATTGATGCTGCAGTGCACGATATTATTCAGTCGGCTTTTATTTCTGCCGGCCAGCGCTGTACCTGTGCCCGTAAATTGTTTTTACCGGCTAATGCGCAGGGCGATGCGATTCTGGCACGCCTGCTTGAAGTTACCCGCAATATTAAAGTAGGTGTGTACGACGCTGCCGAACAGCCTTTTATGGGTTCAATGATTTCGGTTGCTGCTGCTAAAGGTATGCTGGCTGTGCAGCAGCAGTTGGTTGAGCTCGGTGGTAAAGTGCTGGTTGAAATGCAGCATATTGATGTTAACACCGCTTTGGTGAGCCCGGGTATTATCGAATGCAGCAATGTAACTGACTATCCGGATGATGAGCATTTTGGTCCGCTGTTAAAGGTGTTTCGTTTTACTGATTTTGATCAGGCGATTGATGCAGCTAACAACACTCAGTTTGGTTTATCTGCCGGGCTGTTAAGTGACAGTGCTGAGTTATATCAGCATTTCTTCCGCCGCATCCGTGCCGGTATTGTTAACTGGAACCGGCCTATTACCGGCGCCAGTTCGGCTGCACCTTTTGGTGGTGTGGGATCAAGCGGCAATCACAGAGCCAGTGCGTTTTATGCCGCAGATTACTGCGCTTATCCGGTGGCGTCTGTGGAGCTGGAGCAGGTGGTGCTGCCAGAGCAATTATCGCCGGGCCTGGCTTTTTAAGTCTGGCAGTAAATAAATCTTATCGGGGCTAACGCCCCGATTTGTTTTCTGCTGCAGTATTTGCTTAAATAACGCATACTTAATGCATCTCTTGCCAACAGTCAGGTGTAAAACAGCTTATGGTCACAGATAAACCGGGATACGAGCATTTGATCCAGTTTCTGACAGAGCATTTGTCGCTGTTTGAACAAACCGGCTCAGGCGACGCAGATAAAACTATTGGCGCCTTACTGGAAGAATCTATTGCTGAGCAAATTATCACGCTTTGTACCCAGCATACTGAGCTGGAGATGAACCACCGCAGCATGATTATCCGTGAAGTTGACGGCATCATGTACGACTTTCAGGAAGTACTGGCCAGTGTGCTGGATAAAAAAGCTACCCGCCAGCAGGCTGAACTTATCAATGAAATCTCTCTGTTAATCAAAAACCTGTTTGATACGGCTATCGCCGATCTGATGGATTAACACCACACCTTACAGCAAATGTGCTAGATACCTGAGCTGCTTTTACGTAGAATATCGGCCTTCTTTTTCTGGCTGGGGTTTGTGATGGAAGCAACGGTTAAATGGCACGACAACAATACCTTTATTGGTCGTTCTGGCAGTGGTCATGCAGTGGTCTTTGACGGCAATAAAGATGACAGCACCGCCCCCAGCCCGATGGAGATGGTACTGATGGCTGCAGGTGCATGCTCATCTGTTGATGTTGTCAGTATTTTAAAAAAATCCCGCCAGCAGGTGCTGGATTGCGAAGTTAAGCTAAGTGCCGAGCGCGCCGACACCGTACCTAAAGTATTTACCAAATTACATCTGCACTTTGTTGTAACCGGCTTTAATCTCAGTGAAAAGCAGGTAGAGCGGGCAGTGCAGTTGTCGGCAGATAAATATTGTTCGGTATCTATTATGTTGTCCGGCAGTGTAGCCGTAACACATTCATTCAGTGTTATAGCTGCTGAGTTCACGCCAGCAGCAGAATAACAGCAGTAAATTAGTCAAAACCGGTAACCGGTTTTTTAGCGGAGACAATGTTAAGTGGTTAAGCCTTTTGAAAAATTGAAACTACACGGTTTTAATAACCTGACAAAAAGCCTGAGTTTCAGCCTTTATGACATTTGTTATGCCAAAACTGAGCAACACCGGCAGGAATACATCGAATACATCGACGAGCAATATAATGCCGACCGGTTGACGGATATTCTGACTGAAGTTACTGATATTATCGGTGCTAACATTCTGAATGTGGCGCGCCAGGATTACGATCCACAAGGCGCCAGCGTTACCATACTGGTAAGTGAAGAGCCGGTACTGGTTGATCCGGATAACTCAGAAAACCCTGGCCCCCGGCCGGATGCCGTTGTAGCACATCTGGATAAAAGCCACATTTGCGTGCATACCTACCCGGAAATTCACCCACATGATGGCATCTGTACTTTCCGTGCCGATATTGAGGTTTCTACCTGCGGTATTATATCGCCACTGAAAGCACTGAACTTCCTGATCCACAGCTTTGAGTCTGACATAGTTACTATTGACTACCGCGTACGTGGTTTTACCCGCGACATCAGCGGTACCAAGCATTATATCGATCACCCAATCAGTTCTATTCAGAACTTTATGGACGAAGACACCAAACGTGCCTTCCAGATGATCGATGTTAACGTGTATCAGGAAAACCTGTTTCACACCAAGATGATGCTAAAAGAAGCCGATTTGAATAACTACCTGTTTGGCATGGGCAAAGATTCAATGACGCCGGAAGAGCAAAAGATAATCAGCAAGAAAGTGTTCCGTGAAATGCGCGAAATTTTCTACGGCCGCAACCTGCCGGACATGAAATAACTGATGACCAGGCTTATCGACCATAAGTTTTCCATTGCCCCGATGCTGGATTGGACAGATAAGCATTGCCGCTACTTTCACCGCCTGTTAAGCCAGCATGCGGTGCTGTATACCGAGATGGTGACCACCGGCGCGATTATTCATGGCAGTGGTGATTATTTAGCTTTTAACGAAGAAGAGCATCCGGTGGTGCTGCAGCTTGGCGGCTCTAACCCGGCTGATATGGCGCACTGTGCTAAGCTGGCAGAGCAGCGTGGTTATGATGCGGTTAATATTAACGTTGGCTGCCCGTCTGACCGGGTGCAAAACGGCATGTTTGGCGCCTGCCTGATGGCACAGCCTCAGTTGGTAGCTGACTGTGTTAAAGCGATGCAGGATGCTGTTAGCATACCGGTAACGGTGAAAACCCGTATTGGTATTGACGATTCTGACGATTATCAGTTTTTGCAGGATTTTGTTGCGACAGTGGCCGATGCCGGTTGTCAGCAATTGATTATCCATGCCCGCAAAGCTTGGCTTAAAGGCTTAAGCCCGAAAGAAAACCGCGAAGTGCCGCCACTGAACTACGAGCGGGTATACCAGTTAAAGCGCGAATTTGAGCAGCTTAATATCAGCATCAATGGTGGTGTTAAAACGCTTGAACAAGCCAAAGTGCAGTTGCAGTACCTTGACGGTGTAATGGTAGGGCGCGAAGCGTATTCAAACCCTATGCTGCTAAGCGGTGTTGATGAGCTGATATATGGTGAACCCGGTTGCAGCCGCAGCCCGCATCAGGTGGTACGGGATATGTTGCCCTATATTGAACGGCAAATGCAGCAAGGCGCGCGGTTTTGGCATATTGCCCGCCATATGCTGGGGTTATTTCAGGGCGTGCCGGGTGCCAGGCAATGGCGGCGTTTGTTAAGCGAGCGGGGGCATTTTGCTGATGCCACACCAGAGCTAATGCTGCAGGCACTGGCAAAAGTAGCACCTGTAGCGGATTTAACCACCTGATTAGTTAATTTCACTATTTTTTTGTTTTCAATAAAAGGCGGGTATAACGAAAGTTACCCGCCTTTGTTATTTTGTTTATTAATATCAGTTATTTATGTGGTTTTGCTGACTTGGCACAGCACTTGAAATACCGGTTGTGTAGTACACACTAACCACTTTCAAGGAAACGATAATGAAAACACTGACTGCTTTAACCTTATCTGTAGTTTTCGCTGGTGCTTTACTGGCTAACAATGCGATGGCTGATGAATTGACAGATCAAATCCGCGGCGCTGCCCAGCAGCAATTGCAGGAGTTGCATAGCCTCAATCAGCAACAAGCTAAAGTTGCACTGCATAAAACTGCGCTGGAGCTGCTGGCCCGGCAAAACGCTGAACAGGACGCCTCAACAGCATTACTGGCATATCAGGCAGCGCACACTGCCGCAGCGGTAGCAGAGTAAGTTATGTTGCTGTCATCCGGTTGGTTACTGCTGCTGTTTCTCAGCCCGGTGCTAAGCATAATCCCTGTTGTGCTGCTGTGGCACTGGCTGATGCCACTGTTTGGTTTGGGGCAAAAAGCGTCAGGCATGTTGTAGCAAACAGGCATGTTGCAGAAAAGGAACGCAGATATGAGTTGGGTAACAATAGAACTGACCGCCTTTGCTATTTTTGTCGCTTTATTGCTGTTAGCAGAGCTGAGTCAGATAAATAAAAAACACCTTGATGGAGTACAGACAAATGGCAACTTATGACACTGATCGTTGGTATTGTGCCCGGGCCTATCGCAAAATTGCCGGAGTTTGTGCAGGTTTTGCCGGCTATTATCAGCAACCACGCTGGCTGATCCGCCTGCTGGCGGTGATATTATTAGTGATGTTCCCTGTAGCCGCGCTACTGGCCTATTTGGTTGCCGCAGTGGTGCTGCCAAACCGTTGATTCTGTACCCGGTAAGTTACGGGCTGTTAACTGGTTGAAACTGGTGTAAGATAAGGCCGTGACTATAAAGGAGAAACAAGATGAGATGGTTTTTTGCTGCTTTGTTGATGTTAAGCTGCGCTATGTTTGCCAAGGCTGACCCTGCATTCAGTGTTGAAGATAGCCAAATTCGTCAGCCCATGCCGGGGCGTACGGTAACCGCGGGTTATCTGACGTTACATAACCACTCTGCAGAAGCGGCTAAACTTTTAGCAGCCAGCAGCAGCCGGTTTGCGCGGGTTGAGTTACACCAGCATACCCATAAAGACGGTATGATGCGCATGGAACAAATCAGTGAAATTAATATCGAGGCCGGTGGCAGTGTTGCATTTGAGCCGGGTGGTTTGCACTTTATGTTGTTTGAACCCACCGACACACTGGAAATTGGCCAGCAAATACCGCTGACTTTAGAGTTTGCTGACGGGCAGCAACTGATGTTGACAGTGCCTGTTGTTGCCACGCCTAAACGCTGAGGGCAGCTTGATGGTTAATACTAAATTAATCAGTGCAGCAGTATTAGCAATACTGCTGCTTATGTATGGTACTGCCTGGTGGGTAAGTCGCGAGCCGGCCATGCTGATCGCAGAAATTAAGCAAGAGCAGCGCAAACTGGGGGATGATGCTATAACCGGTTATAGCACTACCACTGCGTTGATCCGGGTTAGTGAAACCCTGCTGTATAAAAGCGGTGGTTATCTGGCAAATGATATTATGCCGCCGTTCAGCCTGCTGGATAATATGCCTGCGTGGGAGTTAGGAGTGCTGGAAATGTCACGCGATCTGGCGTTAGCCTTACGCAAAGAATTTAGCCGCTCTCAGTCACAGTCAACAGAAAATGTTTTTCTTAAAGTAGCACAGCCGCGCTTTAATATTGATCACAAAAGTTGGGCTATTCCCAGTGCTGAAGCTGAGTATGCCAAGGCGATAGAACAACTATATTTGTATCGTGCCGAGCTGTTAGATCCCGCCAAACCAGACAGCCAGTTTTACGCCCGCGCTGATAACCTACGTGACTGGTTAAAGGCGGTAGAAAAACGGCTTGGTAGCTATTCACAACGTTTAAGTGCCAGCGTGGGGCAAGAACGTATTAACACTGATCTGGCCGGTGATGCGTCTGCACGCCAGTCAACAGAAACACCGGCACAGCGGAATATCAAAACCAGTTGGTGGAAAATCGATGATGAGTTTTATGAAGCCCGTGGCGCGGCCTGGGCTTTACTGCACTTTCTAAAAGCCATAGAAACTGATTTTAATGACGTGTTACAACGTAAAAATGCCATGATCAGTTTGCGGCAAATTATCCGTGAACTTGAAGCAACACAACAGCCAATATGGAGCCCTATGGTGCTCAACGGCAGTGGTTTCGGCCTGATGGCAAATCACAGTCTGGTTATGGCAAATTATATCTCCCGCGCTAATGCCGCATTAATTGATCTCTCTGAATTATTATCACAAGGGTAGTTACAACATGAAAAAAACCGCATTAATGTTATCTGTTAGCGGCTTCTTATTTACCGTACCTGTGCAGGCTGACACATTGCTTGGGCTATACATTGGCGCAGACGGCTGGCGCACTTCTGCAGATGGTGGTTTTGCTAATAACAGCCAGTTACAGAGTTTTAATTTCTCTGACAAAACGCAAAAATCTTACTACGTTGCGCTGGAACATCCATTGCCTTTTATCCCGAATATCCGGCTGCAGCATAACCAGTTAGAGTCTTCAGGCTCAACCAGTTTGAATGCCGGTTTTAGCTTTGCCGGTACTACCTTTGCTGCGGGCACTGAGCTACAAAACCAAACCGAGCTGACTAACACAGACTATGTGTTGTACTACGAAATTCTGGATAATGATCTGATCAGCCTGGATTTGGGCATAAACGGTAAATACATTAATGGTACCGTTGCTGTTGCTGAAACTGATGCGAACGGCATGGCGGCGTCACAACGTGCATCGCAGCTTATTCCTATGTTGTATGCGTCTGCTAAGGTTGGCTTACCGCTGACCGGGCTGGATGTTTTTACTCAAGGGAGTTATGTGTCGCTGGACGGCAATCGTATCTATGATGCTCAGGCTGGTGTAGCTTATGCTGTGCTGGATAACCTGGCGGTGAATATGCGCCTGAAACTGGGATATAGAGCCATGAACCTGCGGTTGGATGATGTTGATAATTTACATGCCGATCTAGATTTTAAAGGCGTTTTCGCTGGCGTAGAGCTACATTTTTAAACACGGTAATACATGCCGGCAGGCTGCTACAGTTGGCCGGCATTTACCAGGCTTGCCTTGTGGGGCCTGGTAAATCGTTTTATAGTTATTTTACGTATTGTCCGGGTAGGCTAAGTTTTGACAAATCACTTCAGACAGTTAACTCTACCCTGGCTTATTGCACTTAGCCTGATGCTGCTATTTACGGCGTTGTGGTACCACTACGAAAGCAAAATTATGCAGCGTGCACAGGTGCAGCAATACACCGCTAGCCTGCAATTTAGTATCCGGCCTTTGCTTGCCAACAAAAATCCTGATTTACTTAAAGCCCAGCTGAATCATTTACGTTACGCCAGTGTTCTGCCTGTTAGTGCTATTGCCGTGTACAGCGATACGGGCAGGTTAATAAGTGGTACAGATAAAGCGGCTTTGCTACCCCGGTTTCAGCCAGAGCAAATGCAACATGAGTTCCATTTATTGCATGAGGCCGGAACATTATTTGCGGTGCAACCTATGTCGTCATCTGCAGCCAGCAGCGGCTACGACGAAGTTATCGCCGGGCAGAATGATAATTATTATGTTGTAGTACAGCTTGATGCACCGGGTAACTACAGTGTCTGGTTAGTGCCCGTATTGGTGGTGGCCATGTTAGGCTGGGGAGCGTTACTGGCAATGCATGGCAGTATTGGCCGGGTATCACAGCGCCAGCAAACCGATATCAGTTTGCTGGTACATAAACTCAGCCAGTTAAAGCAGGGGCAGTTAAACAGTCGGTTAGATGACGAACTGGTGCCAGAGCTGGCGCCGTTAAAATTAGCGCTGAACGAGCTTGCCGGACAGCAAATAACTAACCGTTCCCGTGATGACACAGAAAAGAACCAGCTTAAACAACAAATAGCAGAGTTAACCCAATCGCTTGTCAGCGAGAAACAGCAATCTGTTCAGGTACAAAAACTATATGAACAGAGCAAACAACAACAGCTGCAACAGATTTTACAACTAAGGCAACTGACGCAACAGCAGGCAGTTATCCCAGACAAACTGCTACGCCAGGCACTTCACAGCCAGTTAACGCTGGCAGAGTTAACACAGGCAAGCGAGCCCGAACCACTGACACAACTGGTATTAACTGAATATGTTGCCCGGCAACTGCCGCATTACCGCAATATACTGGCTGCGCAAAATCTGACTTTACAACTAAATGAGGCCGCCGCCAACGCTGTGCACCAACTGGCATTACCTGAGAGTTTACTGACAATGCTGCTGACAGCTTTGTTACGTTTAAGCAGCCATTCTGATGGGATCACAGAGCTGACGCTGAATATGCAGCTTAGTGTAACCTGCACTACGGGCAGTTTATTGCTTAGTGTAACAGGCAATGGCGACGGCTTGCTGGCTTCTGTTAAACAGCAGTTAGTCAACCCAGGCCCGCGCAGTACAGACTGGCAGGACAGTGATAGCCAGATTGTTACGCTGATAGCCAATAAACTTAATGCTGCCATTGAAGTGCAATCTCTCGAAGGGCTTGGCAGCACTGTTTCGGTGCGAATATCCATAGCAGATTGTCAGCCGCTGCAGGTTAAGCGGTTAAATCATCTGTTGCTATTCGATCAGTTGCCCCGGTTAACCGAGCGCAAAGCAGCGCTGGGCAGCCTGGTTGCTAATGTGGCACAGTCTTCTGATTTGGCCGAACTGCAACATAAAGCTGAACAATATCAATACGATGCGGCGTTAATTTTTTTACCGGAACCCGCCGGGCTGGCAGCATGGCTTGAGCTGATCCAAAGGCTGACAGAGAAAACCAAAGTGTTATGTTACGCTGAGGTAGATTGTATTCAGATGTGGCGTGAGGCATTGGGTGTTGCCATAACAGAAGAGCCGTTTTGTCTGGCTGAATTACAGCAGATAAAAACAGCTGACAACGCTAAGCTGCCAAAACTTTTAGTCGTTGATGATAACCCAACTAACCTGGCATTTATTCAGATGCTGCTAAAATTGCAGCCACTGGAGCTGACCACTGCAAATTGTGCGCAACAAGCGCTGCAGTTATGCGCTTTGCAGCAATTTGATGTGATCTTATTAGATATTCAGCTACCGGATATGCATGGTACAGAGGTTGCCAGACAATTGCGGCAAATGCAGGCATACCAGCTAACGCCGATACTGGCATTTACCGCCCATGCTCTGGCTGAAGAAGTTGCCAGCTTTAAAGCTGCGGGCATGAATGATGTGATTTTCAAACCGCTGGAGGTAAACAAACTGCAGCAGATATTGCACTGGTGTTCCTCAGTTAAAACTGATAATACCGGCCAGTAACTGCTTTAACGCGCTGATATAAGCCTGATTTGGCTGGCTACTCAGCAATGGCAGCAGCTCGGCACCGCTGGCGGTATATTTGTAATATTGCAGTACCACACCTTTACTGTTGATAGTGCCATTTAGGTTTAGTTGCTGGTATTGCCAGTTAAGTACCTGTCCTGTGGGCAATTCACCACTTTCAATTTCAGAGCTGTGTAACAGCCCGATGTCTATCAGGCTGAGTATTTGTGGGTAAGACAAGCCAAACTGGTTCAGGTTAAGTACCGCACGGCTTTTTCCTGTTAGTACCCGCCACAGTGAGGGCTTACGGATATAACCAAAGTAAATTCTGGCACTGGGATCCTGCCGGGTTTTACAACTCAGGTTTACCGCCTGCTGCAATGCCAGTGCTTCTTTGTAGCTCATACGTTTTAATGTATGCAGGGTTTTTAGCGCGAACCTTCCCGGGCTGGCAATTTCGCCAGCCAGAATTTTTGCCCATAGCTGTTGCATGCTTTTATTCGAGATCTCCAGCACCAGTTCACAGAACTGCTGAAACCAGTCTGGATCAACATCCTGAGCTGAAACCTGATCGGTGCAGTACTCCAGTGCCAGCGTCATAATACTTTCAAGATTATACTGTTGCCGCTCCCGCTGCATTTGCAGCCTGCGTTCTGCCCGTTGTGCCAAAGTCAGGGCGGCTGAACTGGCCGCACCGGAGCGTGCCGCCAGAAGATGATGTTTGTCGCTGAAGTTACCTTGTTGCTCAGAGGACTCGCTTTCAGCTGCCGGGCTTACACTGCTAATGCTACCCAGCTGAGATTTAGCCAGTTGCAGCAAACGTTGCTGGCTGTTTAATGCACTAATTTTAACCATAACAACAGCCTGGCAGCATAAAGCGGAACATAAGTTATCTTGGCATTTGCTGCAATGTGCGGCAAGTAAAGCGATGTTATTTGTGTAAAATAAAATCTGTTATACCTTACTATTTAACAGATTAAACATGTATATTTAAACGGAATCATTAAATAAGGCTGAATAATGGTGCCAAAAGAAACAGATGAAGATTTTCTGTTTTTAGCAGAAGACGAACCGGAGCCAGCGCAGGAGCATACACTGGGTGAATGGCACCTGTTGATTGTTGATGATGATGAAGAGATCCACACAGTGACCAAACTGGCACTGAGTGATCTTACTGTTTTAGGTAAGCAGCTGAAATTTCATCATGCATATTCTGGTAAAGAAGCCATTTCTTTTTTAACCCGGCACCCTGATGTGGCACTTGTGCTGCTTGATGTGGTGATGGAATCGGATGACGCCGGTCTTAAGGTTGTAAAACAAATCCGTGACGAGCTTGGCATGGATGAGATCCGTATTGTGTTACGCACCGGGCAACCAGGCTATGCACCAGAAGAAAGTGTTATAAAAGAATATGATATCAACGATTACAAAACCAAAACGGAGCTGACCCGCAGTAAGCTGGTTACATCGATCATCTCTTCTTTGCGTTCTTATCAGCAGATCCGCACCATTAATCAGAACCGGCTGGGCTTGCAAAAAATTATTAATGCCGGAGCAAATCTGCTGGAGCAGCACTCGTTACATGAGTTCTCCGAAGGTGTGGTTACGCAGATATCTTCATTAATTGGTTTGCATGCCGAAGGGGTACTGTGTGCCCAGATAGAAGATGACGGCAGTGCCAGCGAAACGATTTATGTACTGGGCGCAGCCGGTAACTATGCTCCTTACATTAAATGTCAGCTCGACAGGCTGGGCAACCCCCGTATTGTGCAGCAAATTACCAACTGCTTACGTACACATGAACATATTTTTACCGATCAGGAAACAGTGTTGTATTTGGGCAACGAAATCCACAGCGCTGCGGTATATATTGAAACTAACCGGCCGATAGAGAATTTCGATCGCCAACTGATAGAAGTGTTTTTAAGTAATATTTCTATTGGCTACGAAAATGTTACTTTGTTTCAGCAGCTTAAGCATGCAGCCTATATTGATCCACTTACCAAAACGCCAAACCGCAACGAGTTTATCCAGATTTTGCAGGATACCCGCCGCTATGAAGCCGAGCACAATGTTGCGGTATTAATTGATATTGATCACTTTTCTGATGTCAACGATGGCTTAGGCCAGGACGTTGGTAATGAGCTACTGATCGCAGTCACGTTCAGATTAATTGAGGAGTTTGGTACTTACGCCCAACTGGGCCGCATTGGCGCTGATGTATTTGGCCTGGTGGGGCCAGGCACCGAGCTTACGCCAGAGCGTTTACAAGCCGTATTTGATGAGCCGTTTAAAGCTTCCGAGCATTCGCTACAAATCAGTGCCACCTTTGGTTTTTGCCACTTAACAGATACCGCCGAACAGGGGCTGACGATCCTTAAGCACGTATACATTGCACTGAATAAAGCCAAAAAGCATCTCGGCCAGAATTTTCAGTATTATCAGGCAGAAATGGAAGATGAAATGGCTGGGCGGCTGGCGTTACTACGTATGTTACGTCAGGACTTTGCCAACGATAAATTGCAACTGTGGTATCAGCCTCAGGTTTCTTTAACCACAAAACAGGTGGTGGGAATGGAAGCGCTGTTACGCTGGCCACAACCAAATGGGCAGTTTATTTCACCTGCAGTGTTTATTCCTCTGGCAGAGTATTCCGGCCTGATAGTGGAGATAGGTTACTGGGTAATGGAGCAGGCTTGTCTGCAAATTAAGCAGTTGCAAAAGCAAGGTTACACCGGATTACGTATTGCCGTTAATGTGTCGATGCCGCAGTTCAGAAGCCACGGTTTTGTGCAGTCGGTTATTGATTGTGTTACAGCGCAACAAATAGATCCGCAGTTGCTTGAGCTGGAAATTACCGAATCGGTAGTGATGGACGAACCTAAGATAGTGATAGACGCACTGCAAAAACTGAAGAATTTCGGTATCAAGGTGGCGATAGATGACTTTGGTATTGGTTTCTCATCCCTGAATTACCTGCAGCAACTGCCACTGGACCGGATAAAAGTAGATCGTGCTTTTATTCGCGATATTGATAAGCCGGCAGGTGAAGTCATAGCTGAAACCATTATTAACCTGGGTAAAAGGCTGAATTTAGCCACTATTGCTGAAGGCGTGGAAACTCAGGCACAAGAGCAGGTTATTGTGGCTATGGGCTGTGATGAAGTACAGGGCTTTATGTATGCCAGGCCGATGCCGCCAGCAGAGTTACTGGCTTTTTTGCAACAGCAAAAAAGCTGATAGCTAACCACAAGCCGGAGTGTTCCGGGCTTGTGGTCAGGCAATTTTTACACTCTGAATAACTTGGTAATGCTTTCCAGATTCTGTGCCAGTGACGCCAGCTCACTGCTGGCTTTAGCAATATGACCGGCACTTTCTGAGCTATGCTCTGTATTTTTGAAAATAGCGTCAACATGGCCAACGATATCACTGGCCATTTTTTGTTGATCATCCGTAGCATCGGCAATTTGCTGGTTCATCAGCCGTATTTGCGCAATGCTTTTAGTGATCAGCTGCAAGGCGTCACCGGCTTTATTGGCCGATTGCACACTATGTTCTGCCTGTGATGTACTTTGCTGCATTTTTTGTACTGCCAGTCGCGCGGCTGTTTGCAATTGTTCGATGGTACGCTGAATTTCTTCGGTCGATTTTTGCGTACGTGATGCCAGCGTACGAACTTCATCGGCTACCACCGCAAAGCCGCGGCCCTGTTCACCTGCCCGTGCCGCTTCAATAGCGGCATTTAGTGCCAGCAGGTTAGTTTGTTCGGCAATACCTTTAATCACACTTAGTACAGTGCCTACCTGATTGGCATCTTGCTCCAGTTGGGTAATAACATCAGAAGCATCCTGCACATTGCACGCCAACTGCTGAATATTCTGCACGGTTGCAATTACGGTGTGCTGGCCCTGATCTGCCGCTTCGCTGGATTGATTGGCTGCTGCCGCTGCCTCGTTAGCACTGCTAACTTCAGCCACTACGCTGGCGCTCATATCATCTACGGCATGTTTGGCCTGATTAGCAGCCTTACGTTGTTGCACTATGGTTTTGTTAGTATCGTCGGTAAGTTGGTGTAAGTCTTTTGCCAGTGCTGACAGCGGTACTGCAGTATTAACAATGTCTTTTACTACGTGCTGCAGCTTTTGCATAAAGGTATTAAACCAATATGCCAGGTCGCCCAGCTCGTCTTTGCTATTGGTATTAATACGGGCAGTTAAATCGCCGTTTTCTTTGGCCAAGTCCTGTAACGAGTTAATCATATTGCCCAGGCTGCTTTGAATACCCCGCGCTACCGGAAATGCGGTACCAAACAATACCAGTGTGGTGATCACGCCCATAATAATACCTACGGTGATAAGGGTACCGGCTTGTTCACTGGCGTCGTCAATTGCTGCGGTAAATGCCTGCAGCCGTGCATCACGAAACTGGCTTAGCAACAGGGCTGTGGCATCGTAATCGGCATTCATTTTTTCTGAGCGCTGCGTCAAAGTGCTGAAATCAGCCGTGTTGTTAATCATTTCCTGCGACACTTTATAGGCTACCTGATAATAAGCGTCGTAGCTTTGCTGAATACTGCTGACATCGCTGGCATAACTGCGGTTTAGCCGGGAAATATCATTTAAACCCTGTGTCAGCTGGCGGCTGAACCCTGCTGCAGCGGCCAGCGCTTCTTCATCGCCTGTAGTTACTGCACTGGCCAGCGAGTCTTTTATCCGCTCCAGCAATACCAGTGAGCTTTGGGCTGATTGCAATACAGGGAACTGTACATCACGGGTTTGCTCCAGCGTGTTAACGTTGTTCAGTGCTGTATTGCTGGCAAGAATAAGGTAAATGATAAAGCTCAATGTGCCGATAAAAGGTATCAGGTAGATTTTCTTTGCTATAGACAGGCGTCGTAACACATCCATACTGCAGGCCTCTGTACACTTGTTAATTATTATTAGAATAGATTTATGCGCAGTATAGTGCTTTATTTTAGCAATTGCTTGTAGTTATGTATGCTGGGAACAAGCCATAAAAAAGCCCGAACGGTGTCGGGCCTGGCTATAAAAAGCAGAGTGTTATTTCTTCGCCCGCTCAAATGAGCTTACGATTTCAGCTTTGGCAGCAGCTGTATCGCCCCAGCCGTTTACTTTAACCCATTTACCGGCTTCTAATTCTTTGTAGCGCTCAAAGAAGTGCTGGATTTGCTTTTTCAGCAGCTCATCAACGTCGTTGATGTCTTTAATATGGTCATACAGCTTGGTTAGTTTGCTTACCGGTACGGCGATGACTTTGGCATCTTCACCAGATTCATCCGACATAAACAGCACGCCAACCGGGCGGCATTTAATCACTGCGCCAGGCACCAGTGGGTAGGGTGTTGGTACTAATACGTCTACCGGATCACCATCCAGTGATAATGTTTGATTTACAAAGCCGTAGTTGCACGGATAAAACATTGGTGTGGCCATAAAGCGGTCAACCCAGACAGTACCGGTGTCTTTATCAACTTCGTATTTGATTGGATCGGCATTGGCCGGAATTTCAATAATAACGTTAATTTCTTCTGGCAGGTTCTTACCTGCTGCAACATCGCTTAAGCTCATGGCCTGGTCCTTAAATGATAAAAAGCTTGGTTAAAAGTGGCGCTTATTATAGCGCCGGCAATAAAAATGGCTATCGCTGATGATAGGCGACACAGCTGTCCACTTCATGTTTTGAGCCGAGTATCACCGCAACACGCTGGTGAATATCAGTGGGTACTATGTCCATAATCCGCTCATAACCGGTAGAACTTGCACCACCGGCCTGTTCTACCAGAAAACTCATCGGGTTAGCTTCATACATTAGTCGCAGTTTATCCGGCTTAGTGGCATCTTTGGTATCACGCGGGTAAGCAAAAATACCACCGCGGCATAATACACGGTGTACATCGCCTACCATGGCGGCTATCCAGCGCATATTGTAGTTTTTACCACGCGGGCCTTCTTTGCCTTTAAGTAAATCAGCAATATAAGCCTGCATAGCAGGTTGCCAGTAGCGCTGGTTCGACATATTAATGGCAAACTCGGCGGTGTATTTCGGAATAGCAGCCTGCTCTTCCGTAAGCAGAAAACCGCCATAGGTTTTGTCCAGTGTATAAATCCGTGTACCTTTACCGGTGGTTAATGCCAGCATGGTAGACGGGCCATACAGCACATAACCTGCCGCAACTTGTGCCGTACCGGGCTGTAAAAACTGGGCCGCATCATCGGCTGCCTTATCGGCTTGCGCCGGTAAAACAGAGAAAATAGTACCAATTAAACTGTTGATATCAGTGTTAGATGAGCCATCCAGCGGGTCGAAGGTAACTAAGTACTTACCATTTGGGTTGCCGGCTACGGTGTCGTCTTCTTCTTCTGAGCTGATGGCTTTTACTACGCCGGTTTCCAGAATCACTTCTTTGAGCAATTCATTGGCAATAATATCGAGTTTTTTCTGTGTTTCCCCTTGAATATTCTCCCCCAGGGTAGAACCTAATACCCCAGCCAGTTCGCCCTGACTTACGCGGAAGGATATTTCCCGGCAGGCTGCCAGTATGGTTTTAATCAGTGAAATCAGGTCGCTGTCGACTCCGTCCTGTTGCAATACTGGCGAGATGCGGCGCATGCGGGTGGTTCCTTCTTAGTAATTATTTTTGCTAATGCGGTAGAGGCTGGCGTATTTTAAAGAATTTCTGCGCAAATTGCAGGTGTTACTGCAGCTCAAATGCTATTTTCGGCTGCGCAGCTTTTGCATTTGCTACAATGGCTGCAGCTAATTTTCAGGATAACTTATGCATATTCATATTCTTGGTATTTGTGGCACCTTTATGGGCGGTATTGCTGCTGTTGCCAAAGCAATGGGCCACAAAGTTACCGGCTCTGATGCCAACGTCTACCCGCCAATGAGTACCCAACTGCAGCAACTGGGCATTGAATTAACCCAGGGCTGGGATCCGGCACAACTTGAGCCAGCACCGGATATGGTAATTATCGGCAATGCCTTATCGCGTGGTAATCCGGCGGTAGAGTATGTATTAAATACCAATTTACGCTATACCTCAGGCCCGCAGTGGCTGGCAGAGCAGGTGTTATTTGACCGCTGGGTACTGGCTGTGTCTGGTACCCATGGCAAAACCACTACCAGCACTATGCTGGCCTGGATTTTAGAGTGTGCCGGTTTAAAGCCGGGCTTTTTAATTGGCGGTATTCCGCAGAATTTTGATTGCTCAGCCCGCCTTGGCGAATCGCCGTTTTTTGTTATTGAAGCCGATGAATACGACACGGCTTTTTTTGATAAACGCTCTAAGTTTGTGCATTACCGGCCGCGCACTGTGGTGATTAATAATCTGGAATATGATCATGCCGATATTTTTCCTGACTTAGCAGCCATTCAGCGCCAGTTCCATCATTTGCTGCGCATGGTACCGGCCAATGGCTTGGTGCTGTCGCCGGAAGATACACCGGCTGTTAAACAAACACTGGATATGGGCTGTTGGAGTGAGCGGCAAAGCTATGGTACTGACTGGCGTGCAGAGCTGATTAGCAATGATGGCAGCCACTTTGCCTTATATTATCAGGGCAAACTGCTTGGTAAGCTAAACTGGCAACTCAGTGGCCAGCATAATGTTGATAACGCAGTAATGGCTATTGCTGCAGCACGTCATGCCGGTGTGCCGGTTGATGTGGCACTGGAAGCTTTAACACGCTTTGTTGCGCCAAAGCGGCGAATGGAGTTAAAAGCCGATGTGGCTGGTATTAAGGTATATGACGATTTTGCCCATCATCCTACCGCTATCAGCACCACCTTACAGGGCATTCGTAATAAAGTAGGCCAAAACCGTGTGCTGGCCGTACTGGAACCCCGCTCCAATACTATGCGTATGGGCGTGCATCAGGCTGCGCTGCCACTATCGCTGGCACTGGCTGATCTGGTTTTTTTATATGAACCTGCCAACGCCAACTGGTCGCTGGATGCCTTAACCCGCGCCCTGACGCCCAAAGCAACATTAACGCAAGATATTGATGCTTTAGTCAGCCTGTTATCTGAGCAGGCAGAGCAGGGCGACAGCATTGTCATTATGAGTAACGGCGGTTTTGGTGGCATTCACGATAAGCTGATTAGTGCGCTAAGACGCAAATGGGAAGGCTAATGTGGGAATACAGATGACAACAGCAAAAGAGATCACGCTGGCTTTTAGCGGAGCTTCGGGCGCGCCTTATGGCTGGCGTTTACTGGAGTTATTGCTGGCACAGGGCATTAAAGTGCACTTGCTGGTATCAAGCGCGGCACGGGTAGTATTTGCCACTGAGCATGATATTAAACTGCCGGCAGCACCGGACAAATGTACGCAGATGTTGCTGGAGCATTTTGCTTGTGATGCCGCCCTGCTTAAAGTGTATGGCAAAGATGATTGGTTCTCACCGGTGGCATCGGGGTCGGCCGCTCCGCGGCAAATGGTGATCTGCCCTTGTTCAACCGGTACTGTATCGGCTATTGCCACCGGCGCCAGTGACAACCTGATTGAGCGCGCCGCGGATGTGGTGATCAAAGAAGGCGGCCAGTTGATTTTAGTACCGCGTGAAAGCCCGCTTAGTGCCATTCATCTGGAAAACTTACTTAAGCTGGCGCGTTTGGGCGTGACGATTATGCCGGCAGCGCCGGGTTTTTATCATCAGCCGAAGCAGATCAGCGATTTAGTCGACTTTATGGCGGCGCGTATTTTAGACCACCTTAAGCTGCCGCATCAGTTACTTAACCGTTGGGGCTACAGTGGTGATGCAGCAAAAGCAGGAGAACAGCATTGAGTTTAGCGTTAGATATTAAAGGTCTGCATAAAGTATATAAAAGCGGTACTGTGGCATTAAGCGGTATCGACTTACAGGTAAAACAAGGCGACTTTTTTGCTTTGTTAGGCCCGAATGGCGCCGGGAAAAGTACCACTATCGGTATTATCAGTTCTTTGGTCAATAAATCCCGCGGCAGCGTTGCTGTATTTGGGTTTGATTTGGATACGCAACTGGAAGCTGCAAAAAGCCAGCTTGGTTTAGTGCCACAGGAGTTTAACTTTAACCAATTTGAAACCGTACTGCAGATTGTGGTGAATCAGGCTGGTTATTACGGTGTGCCCAAAAAGCTGGCACTTGAACGCGCTGAGAAATATCTCGGCCAACTGGGCTTGTGGGAAAAACGCACAGCACGTGCCCGCGAATTATCCGGTGGCATGAAGCGGCGTTTAATGATTGCCCGTGCTTTAATGCATGAGCCCAAACTGCTGATTTTGGATGAGCCGACAGCGGGTGTCGATATCGAACTGCGCCGCTCAATGTGGGAGTTTTTGCGCAAAATTAACCAGCAGGGCGTTACGATCATTTTAACTACCCATTATCTGGAAGAAGCTGAAACCTTGTGTCGCAATATCGCCATTATCGACAAAGGGCAGATCATAGAAAACACCACTATGAAAGCCTTGCTGGCCAAACTGACACGGGAAACCTTTGTGCTGGATCTGGCGACAACGCCGCCAACAATGCAACTGGAAGGGGTTAACTGGCGCTCGCTGGATGGTAACAGTATTGAAGTTGATGTAGAAAAAGCACAGGGCTTAAATACCATTTTTGCCCAGCTAAGCGCCCAGGATATTCAGGTGTTATCAATGCGTAATAAAGCCAACCGGCTGGAGGAGTTGTTTGTGTCGCTGGTAGAAAACGGCCGCGGAGGTGCAAAATGAGCAAAGCCAATTATCTGGTCGCGCTAAAAAGTATCTGGGATAAAGAAACCAACCGCTTTTTGCGCATTTGGGTGCAAACCCTGGTGCCGCCAGCTATTACCATGACACTGTATTTTGTGATTTTCGGCAGTTTAATCGGCTCGCGCATCGGCGATATGGGCGGTTTCACGTATATGGAGTTTATTGTACCGGGTCTGATTATGATGTCGGTGATCACCAACTCTTACGCTAATGTGGCGTCGTCGTTTTTCAGTGCCAAGTTTCAGCGTAACGTGGAAGAGCTGCTGGTAGCGCCGGTGCCAAACTACATTATTGTGCTCGGCTTTGTGGGCGGTGGTATGGCGCGTGGCATGCTGGTGGGGTTTATAGTTACTATTCTGTCGCTGTTTTTCGTTACTATTCAAATTCATAACCTGACGGTAATTATTGTTACCGTTACGCTAACCTCGATGCTGTTTTCTTTAGGCGGCCTGATTAATGCTGTGTATGCGAAAACCTTTGACGATATCAGTATTATTCCTACCTTTGTGCTTACGCCTCTTACTTATTTAGGCGGTGTGTTTTACTCGTTAACCTTACTGCCCGGTTTCTGGCAGCATGTGGCGGCGTTAAACCCGGTGGTATATATGGTTAATGCGTTTCGTTATGGCTTTTTGGGCGTAACGGACGTGAGCCTGTGGTTGGCGCTGGCTGTAGTAGTGGGCTTTATTGTCGTGCTATTTAGCTATGCCATGTACCTGATTAATCGTGGTATTGGCCTGCGAAGCTAAGCCGCCACTTTTTTGCAGACATTTTTCGGCGCTTGCAGTAAAGTGAGCGCCATTTTCCGGCTGTTTTAGTAACCGCTGAAACCGTATGCAGAGTAGCAAGCGTATGACAGAATCCAGTAAACGCCAGGCAACCGCTTCTGAAGAAGCTTTATGGCGCATCTTTACGGTGCCGGAAGCGCCAGACTCAACGCTGAGTATTATTGAGCAGAATCTGTCCCAGAATCTGGCGGGTTTTTTGCGTGAAAGTATTGTGGCGGTAGAAAAACCGCTGTGGCAAATTGAGCGCGATTTTCAAACCCACCAAATCCCGCAAATGCCGAACTTTGTCTCAGATTACGCCGAAAGCCTGATGCAAAAGCTGGTTGCGCATTCGGTACATACGGCGGCGCCGAGTTTTATTGGTCATATGACGTCGGCGCTGCCGTACTTTGTGTTGTCACTGTCGAAAATGATGGTGGGGTTGAACCAGAATCTGGTAAAAATTGAAACCTCCAAAGCTTTTACGCCGATGGAGCGCCAGGTGCTGGGTATGATGCATCACCTGGTGTATGGTGAAAGTGATGGCTTTTATAAAAAGTGGATGCACAGTGCCAACCATTCGCTGGGTGCGTTTTGTTCCGGCGGCACTATCGCCAATATTACCGCACTTTGGATAGCGCGTAACCGCCTGCTAAAAGCCGATGGCGACTTTAAAGGGATCGCCCGTGAAGGCCTGTTTAAGGCGATGAAGCACTATGGCTATGATGGCCTGGCGATCCTGGTGTCCGAGCGTGGCCATTACTCATTGGGCAAAGCCGCCGATGTGTTGGGTATAGGCCGTGAATCACTGATCGCGGTTAAAACCGACGCCAACAATAAAATTGATACTGCCTTGCTGGCCGAAAAAATGGCTGAGCTTAGCGCTGCTAATATCCGCGTACTGGCTATTGTTGGTGTGGCAGGTACTACTGAAACCGGTAATGTTGACCCCTTGCACCAGCTGGCCGATTTAGCCGAGCAGTATCAGTGTCATTTTCATGTTGATGCTGCCTGGGGTGGTGCGACTTTACTGTCAGAAAAATACCGCTATTTACTGGCCGGTATAGAGCGTGCAGATTCCGTTACCATAGATGCACACAAACAAATGTATGTACCTATGGGCGCTGGTATGGTGGTGTTTAAGCACCCTTCAGCTGCGCATGCTATTGAGCACCATGCTGAATATATCCTGCGTAAAGGCTCAAAAGATTTAGGCAGCCAGACGCTGGAAGGCTCACGCCCGGGTATGGCAATGCTGGTGCACGCCTGTTTGCAGGTCATTGGTCGCGACGGCTATGAAATTCTGATCAACAGAAGCCTGGAGAAGGCACGCTACTTTGCTACATTAATTGCACACAATATTGATTTTGAACTGATCACCGAGCCCGAGCTGTGTTTGCTAACCTACCGTTATGTGCCGGCGCAGGTGCAAAAAGCCATGGCTAATGCCAACACGGAGCAGTTGCAGCGCTTTAACGAGCTGCTAAATGGCCTGACAAAGTTTATCCAAAAGCGTCAGCGCGAAGAAGGTAAATCTTTTGTATCGCGTACCCGCTTAACCCCGGCACGGTACCAGCGCCAGGAAACTATCGTATTCCGGGTGGTGTTGGCAAACCCGTTAACCACAGAGCAAATTCTGCATGATGTACTGGTAGAGCAGGATCAGCTGGCGCAGTTAGACAAAGAGTTTTACCCCAAACTACTGCAACTTGCCAAAGAGCTTGCTGCCTGACATTCGGGTTTGTTCTAAGTGGCATCACAGGCTATCATCAGGCATTACCTTTTGGCAACGGACTGATTTTATGCGTTATGCTTGGTTTTTACTCCCTTTGTTACTCAGTGTTACTGGCTGTCAGAGTGCTTATTATTCTGCGATGGAAAAAGTGGGTGTTCATAAACGCGATATTCTGGTTAACCGCGTAGAAGAAGCGCAGGAGTCGCAGCAGGATGCACAGAAGCAGTTTAAATCAGCTTTGGAGCAGTTTAGCGACCTGATTAAATTTGATGGCGGCGATCTACAGCGTATGTATGTTGCCACTGACAGCGAATATCAGGCCTGCAGTGCTGCGGCTGAGGATGTTAGTAAGCGGATTAATAGCATTGAAGCAGTAGCAGAGGCGTTGTTTGATGAATGGCAGGACGAGTTGGAGCAGTATACTAACGCCAAGTTAAAGCAGGACAGTAAAAAAAAGCTGGCTGATACCAGACGCCAGTACAACAGCCTGCTGAAAACCATGCGCCGCGCCGAGCAAAGTATGCAGCCTGTACTGGCATCTCTTAGAGATAATTCACTGTATTTAAAGCATAATTTAAATGCTAAGGCTATTGGCGCATTGCAGGGTGAATTTAATACTGTGCAAAAAGACATTAACCGGCTGATTGATGATATGAACAACGCTATTTTACAGTCGGAGCAGTTTGTTGCAGCCTTAAAGCAGTAATATATTAAACAGCAAAAGATAGGGAGAACGTTATGTCAGGTCAGGGTTCAGGTGGCAATGTTATTGCCGCGCTATGTAACGTGTTTATTCCGGGCTTAGGCCAACTGGTACAGGGCCGTATATTTGCGGCGATTATGTTTTTCCTGGTTTGTGCAGTGGGCTATGCACTGTGGTTTTTAATCATACCCGGCATTATTGCGGCCATTGCCCATCTGTGGGCCATTATTGATGCAGCTAAATTCAGGTCAGGCTTTTAGCCGAACGGGTGGCTTGCCACCCGTTCGTTTTAAGCAACTCTGTTAAGTTAATGCTTTAAGGCAACTCTGCATTGGCAGATAACGCTGCAGTAAGTTCTTCCTGAGCCGCCAATTCAGCCTCAGACATCATCGCTGTTTGTGGCTGCTCTTGCTGATTCACCTTATTCAGAAATTCGTTTGCCAGTACCAGATTGGCACTTAGTAACAACAGGGCAGTAATAAGGGCTTTTTTCATTTTCCGTCTCCGGCTTTCTGCAATCTTGCTATAGCAATTGCAGATGCCGTGCCAGAATTTAAAAGTTTATATTATTCATTAGGTTATGTTGTTTTTGTCTCGGCTTTTTCGCGAGACTCAGGTTTAGTTGTCGCCGATCAGCGTCACTCTGCGGTAGGTAAATATAAAGGTATTTAATATCAATTAGTTAGGCTGTCTGCTAATAGCGACAGCCTGACAGAAAATCAAACTTCCAGATTATCAATTAACCGTGTGTTACCCAGCCAGGCTGCGGCCAGAATCACTTTAGCCTGCTCTGCTGTGGTTGCCAGTGTCAGATCGGTTTGATCAGAGATATCAATATAATCCGGCGTAAAACCGGCAGCACTCAGTTGCTGTTTAGTGTGCAACTCCAGGCTGCGGTAATCATGGTTACCGGCCAGAATTTGCGCGCGTAGTTGTTGCAACAATTGATAGAGTTTAGGGGCTGTAGCTAACTGCTGTGGCGTTAAATAGCCGTTGCGTGAGCTCAGTGCCAGGCCATTTTCTGCCCGTTCGGTGGGCACACCGATAATCTCAATCGGTAAGGATAAATCGGTTACCATCTGGCGGATAATGGCCAGTTGCTGATAGTCCTTCTGACCAAAGCAGGCAATATCCGGCTGCACCAGATTAAACAACTTGCAAACGATAGTCGACACGCCACGAAAATGACCAGTGCGGCTGGCACCACAGTGTAAATCGCCAAGCAAAGGCACTTCGACAAAGGTTTGTACGTCGAGGCCGCGCGGGTACATCATATCCGGCGTAGGGGTAAATACTGCATCGGCACCATGGGCGGTTAGCCCGGCACAATCAGCCTCCAGCGTACGCGGGTAACTGTCGAGATCTTCATTTTTACCAAACTGCATCGGGTTTACAAAGATGCTGACAATGACCCGATCGGCTTGGCTTTTGGCGACATCAACCAGTTTTAAGTGGCCGTTATGCAGGTTGCCCATAGTGGGCACAAAGGCGATACGCTCGCCGTTTTGCCGCCAGGCACTGATTTGTGCCCGCAGCGTAGCAATAGAGTTAAGTATTTTCATCGGCCTTAAAAACTGTGTTCGCTGGCAGGAAAAGTCTGGCTTTTTACTTCGCTGACATAAGCGGCAATAGCGCTTCTTATCTCGCCGGTTTGTGCCAGATAGTTTTTGGAGAATTTCGGGATATAGCCACTGCTGATACCGAGTAAATCATGCATTACCAGCACCTGGCCGTCGGTAACATTACCGGCGCCGATGCCGATAACCGGAATGCTCAGCGCTTCAGTAATGCGTTTAGCTAAGGCGGTGGGAATGCATTCTAACACCAGCAACTGGGCGCCGGCGTCTTGCAGGGCTTTGGCTTGCGCTACCATGTTGTTGGCAGCCGCATCGGTTTTACCCTGCACTTTATAGCCGCCCAAAATATGCACCGACTGCGGTGTTAAGCCCAAATGACCACATACCGGTACGCCGCGCTCGGTTAATGCTTTTACTGTGGGCAGTAAAAAGTCGCCGCCTTCGAGTTTTACCATATTGGCACCGGCCTGCATCAGCGGTACTACGCTTTGCAATGCTTGCTCAATAGTGCCGTAGCTCATAAATGGCATATCGGCGATGACGAATGCATCGGGCGCACCCGCGCGCACGGCGCGGGTATGGTAAGCAATGTCGTTTACCGTAACCGGCAAAGTATCGCCGTGGCCTTGCAGCACCATACCTAAGGAATCGCCAATCAGCAGCACCTCTACGCCTTGTTCGGCAAATAATTTAGCGAAGCTGGCATCATAGGCTGTCAGCATAGTGATCTTGTCGCTTTGCTGCTTCATTTTCTGTAATACGGCAGTGGTGATCTTAGCCATAATCTTCTCATCCGACCATTAACGCAGGACGCGCAAGATCGCACAAAGTGCGATCAGCTGCAACTGCTGTGAAGTTTTTGCAGGCCATTTTGCGGTACCTGCGCCAGTAAAGAGGATAATACAGTACCATCCGGCAGGTTAAGCCGGGGCGCAATTTCGTAGAGGGGATACAGTACAAACTCACGTACACGTAAGCCATAGTGCGGCACGGTTAAGCGTTCAGTGGCGATAACCTGATTGCCATACAGCAGAATATCTAAATCCAGCGTGCGCGGGCCCCAACGCTCGGCTTTGCGTTGGCGGCCTTGCAGTTGTTCTATTTGCTGCAGCGCATCCAGTAGCTGCTCTGCTGTTAGTGTGGTGTCTATGGCGGCCACCGCATTAACGTAATCGGGTTGATCTTGCGGCCCCATAGGTTTAGAGCCATAAAAACCAGACACGGCAACCAAGTTACTACCGGCTAACTGCTTCAGTGCCTGTACCGCTTGTTGCAACTGTGCCACGGGCTCGTCCAGGTTAGCACCTAAACCAATATAACAACGAAGCGGAGTCATCATTCTACCGTGGGTTTACGTTTATAATTGCGACGACGGCGCGGGCCTTTGTCGATGCCGTCTTTACCCAGCTGGTTGATCAGCTGCAGGCGGCCTGTCTCATCGGCAAATTGAAATCTTTCCCACCACAGCGCCAGCTCAATTAAGCTGCCGCCTTCGGCTTCGGCACGTAATTGTAGAAAGTCAAAGGCACCACGAAACTTAGGTTGTTCCAGCAGTTTAAAAGCCCGGCGCCCGGCGCGTTTGGTTAAACGGCTTTGCAGAGCCCAGATATCGCGCATTGCCAGCGTAAAACGCTTAGGGATCGCAATAGTGCGCTGAATATCGTCCAGCACTTCGGTCATGGCGATATTCATCGCGTCAATTTCACTTAAACCGTCGATTATCAGTATCTGGCTGCGCAGCTCTACCGGGTACCATAACAGGGCGGCAAAAATAAAGGCCGGTGTTACCGGTTTATCTGCTTCAACCCGCTCATCGGTATTTTGCAGCGCTTTAGTGGCCAGCTGAAACGCTTTGCCTTCCGGCTCTTGCTTTAACAGTTTATCCAGTTGCGGCAGCAACTGCTTTAGTACTTTGCTGTCGCGCATCAGCATAAAGTTGTCAAAAGCTTTACCGGCCAGCAGCAGCTTTACCAGCTCGTCGAATAAACGCGGTGGCGGGATATTTTTCAATAGTACTGCCAGTTGTGGTATGGGTTCTGCGCTGGCTGGAGCAATTTGCATATTCAGCTTGGTAGCAAAGCGGATAGCCCGCAAAATGCGTACCGGATCTTCGCGATACCGTGTTTCCGGATCGCCAATCAGTTCGATTTTACGTGCGGTTATAGCCTGTATGCCATTGGCAAAGTCATAAACGCAGAAATCATTTACCGAGTAGTACAGCGCGTTAACGGTAAAATCGCGCCGCTCAGCATCTTCTTCAATGGTTCCGTATACGTTGTCACGCAGAATTTGGCCATGATCGCTTAAACTGGCGGTTTTTAACTTAGGGGCGGTGTCTGTTTCGTCATCGGCACCACTGTGGTGGCCGCGGAAGGTAGCAACTTCAATCACTTCACGGCCAAACACTACATGAGCTAAACGAAAACGGCGGCCAATCAGGCGGCAGTTACGAAACACCTGCTTTACCTGCTCGGGTTTGGCGTTGGTTACCACATCAAAATCTTTTGGTTTAAGGCCAAGTAATAAATCGCGGATACAACCGCCAACCAGATAAGCATCAAAACCAGCGTCTTTAAGCCGGTACAGCACTTTAAGCGCATTTGGGCTGATGTCTTTACGTGAAATAGCATGCTGGTCACGGCTTAAACGCTGCACTGCAGGTAGCAGGCTGGCGCCTGGGGCCGGGCGTGGTGCCTGTTGCACTTTGCTTACAGCTTTAGTTTTCTGGTTGTTTACCTTAATGGCCTTGCTGCCAAAAGTGCGGCGGCAAAAATCTAACACTCGCGAAATAATGATAATTCTCCTGACAACAGCCCTGAGCTGCAGTTTATAACAGCCCTCGGCTGCATTGTTTTAAAAACGGCTAATAATACCGCAGCCGAAACAAAAAAAGAATTAAACCGGGCCGGCTTAACGAAATTCTGTACTACTTATTTCCAGTTGTTGCGGCACTTTAGCAAGCTGCCAGTTGTTAATGGCCCAGCCTAATTGCTCCGTAACTGGGGCTTGTTCTAACTCTGTTGGTAGCGGGTGGCCAAGAAAACGCAATACTTTACTCATTACCTGTGCTTTGGGCCATTGGCTAATGGCGGCCGCGTGATTTTGTTTACTGAGCTTAAATCCAGGCTCCAGCACCGCCAGCGGCAAGTGACCGTATCCGGGCTGTATAGCACCAAGCAAACTAATTAATGCTTGTTGCCGTGGTGTCATCGGTAATAAATCGGCGCCGCGGATCACTTCAGTGATCCCCTGATCGATGTCATCTGCCACTACCACCAACTGGTAAGCAAACAAACCATCGCGGCGTTTAATAATATAATCTTCCTGTGCCAGTTGGCTTGCTATCTGCTGGTGGCCAAATAGCAGATCTGTAAAATGTGTGCTGACATTGTTACTGCGTAAACGCCAGGCCAGGTTGTTACTGTTTAAATTCTTTGTGGCACAACGGTTGTCGTAAGTCCCGCCCATTGCACTGATTTGCTTGCGGCTGCACTGGCAGGCATAAATTAGCTGACGTTGCTGCAGCTGGTTAAAAATTTCACTGTAGCGTGCCAGGCGCTGGCTTTGATACAGCACCTCACCATCCCACAGCAAACCAAATTGCTCCAGTGTGCGCAGAATATCACTGTTGATGCCTGGTACCATGCGCGGGGTGTCAATGTCTTCCATTCGCACCAGCCACTGGCCATGCTGGCTTTTTGCCTGCAGATAGCTGCCAACCGCAGCAATAAGGGAACCAAAATGAAGTGGGCCGGAAGGCGAAGGTGCAAACCGGCCGATATAAGCGGGGCTAGAAACTGGCATTGTAGCGGGCATCTTAGCCGCCCAGTTGCTTTTCCTTAATTTCTGCTAAGGTTTTGCAATCGATACACATGTCAGCCGTTGGCCGGGCTTCCAGGCGTTTAATGCCAATTTCAATACCGCAGGTATCGCAGTAACCGAAGTCTTCATCTTCGATTTTCTGCAAAGTTTTTTCAATTTTTTTCAGCAGCTTACGCTCACGGTCGCGGGCACGTAGTTCTAAACTGAATTCTTCTTCCTGAGCGGCACGGTCTACCGGGTCCGGGAAGTTAGCAGCTTCATCAGCCATATGGTTCTTGGTGCGATCCACTTCTTCACGCAGCTGCTGACGCCAGGCGTCGAGAATGCGGCGGAAATGTTCCAGTTGCTTCGGGTTCATATACTCTTCCCCGACAGCTTCCTGATATGGCGCTACGCCTGCAAGGGCAAGTAAGCCCAGCGTTTTGGTAGTATTGCCTTCTGGCATAATCATCTCCTGTATAATGCCAAGCAAAAAATATGGCGGCTATAGATAGCAGAATATCGCTGGCATCGCAATCAGATTTAAAAAGACGCAGAAGTATACAGACTAGCGGCCATATCGTCATCTTATTTAATTTACGCCAATTTAACGGGCACTTCAGCGTGGCGCAGCAGCAGAATAACGAGGCTGGGTTTCGCCGGTAAAGCCTTGTGATACACTGACTGGCATCGCATTTAACGCAAACCAGCACTGATGAAATAGGGTGACAGATGACAGACGTTGTGCAAATTGAGCTACAGGCAGATGCAGTGGCAGGCAAATGGGGCAAAGCTTTACTGACGCCTACTGCAAATGGCTTTCAAATCCATTTTAATACCAAAGACGCCCAACGCAGTGTGCAAAAGGCCGCACGCAGTTTAGATAATCTGGGCCTGGCACAGGTGCAGTTAACCGGTGATAACTGGACTGCAGAACTGCAATGGGCATTTTATCAGGGCTTCTGCAACGCCAAAAAACAAGGTGGCGTGTTGTTTAACAATGATGCCGCAAAGACTCAACTGGAACAACTGGCGCAGTGTTTTAGCTGGGCTAAACGCTTGATCAACCAAACCCCGGATGAGTTATACCCCGAGCAGTTGGCAAAACAAGCTGCAGCGTTTATTACGGAGATTGCGGCTGAAGGCACAGTTAGCAGCCATATTCTGTTGGATGAGCAACTGTTAGAGCAGGGTTGGAATGGCTTACATGCCGTAGGGCGCGGCAGTGCCCGCAAGCCAGCAATGCTGGTATTGGACTATAACCCGACAGGCCAGGCCAGCACCCCGGTTAGTGCAGCGCTGGTGGGTAAGGGGATCACCTTTGACAGCGGCGGTTACTCAATTAAAGCCACCGAAAGCATGCTGACAATGAAATGCGATATGGGCGGCGCTGCTACTGTTACCGCAGCATTGGCATTGGCGATACTGCAGGGCCTGAATAAACGCGTACAACTGATTTTATGCTGTGCGGAAAACCTGATCAGCAGCAACGCCTATAAACTGGGCGATATTATTACCTATAAAAATGGTATTACCGTTGAAATTGTCAATACCGATGCCGAAGGCCGCTTAGTATTGGCCGATGGCCTGATGTGCGCTGCACAAAGTGGTGCCGGACTTATTATTGATGCTGCTACGTTAACCGGGGCAGCTATGACGGCAGTTGGTGCAGAATATAATGCGCTGTTTGCATTGGATAAAGCGTTAGCGCAAAAGGCCCTGACTTATGCTGAGCAAGTGCAGGAGCCTACCTGGCAGTTACCGCTGGAGCTGTGGCATCAGCAACAGTGCCCGTCAGCTTATGCCGATACGGCCAACAGCCGGCCGGTAAAAGGTGGCGGTGCTGGTGGTGCCAGCAACGCGGCCGGTTTTTTAAGCCGCTTTGTGCCTGACGAAGGCAAAGGCTGGTTGCATTTTGATTTAGCGGCTGCTTTTAATAACAACAACAATGCCTATTGGGCCGCCGGTGCGACCGGGCAGGGTATTCGTACCATCAGCGCGACCTTGCTAGGTGAAGCCTGAAGTTTAACCCAACATACTTAACAAGTATGGGGCGTCAGCCTAAAACAGGGTAAACTGACACCAATAAGGTTTTTCCGGGTTAAGTTGTGTTACCTGTCTCTGTCATTTTTCCGCAATTGCTGTCACTGTTACAGCAACATAATAAAGTGATTTTGTCAGCCCCGCCGGGGGCTGGCAAATCAACTTATCTGCCGTTGTATTTATTACAACACCCTGACTTTGCCGGTAAAAAGCTATTAATGCTGGAGCCGCGTCGTTTAGCGGCCAAAAGTATCGCTGCGTATTTGGCGGCACAACTGGGTGAAGCTGTCGGCGAAACAGTTGGTTATCAAATTCGTCAGGAGCAAAAACACAGCAGTAAAACCCGTTTGCTTATTGTTACCGAAGGCGTGCTCACGAGAAAATTACAGCAAGACCCTGAACTAACAGCGGTGGATCTGCTGCTGTTTGATGAATTCCACGAGCGTTCACTGCATGCTGATTTAGCACTGGCACTATGCCTGGAGGTACAACAATTACGGCCTGAACTGCAGTTATTAATTATGTCGGCCACACTGGATATGGCGCAACTGGCAAGCAAGCTTGATGCATCGGTAATAGCCAGTGAGGGGCGCAGTTATCCGGTAACAGTGGAATATGCTCTGCCAGGTAGCCAACCTCTGGCGCAGCAAATTGCGGTTTTAGTGCAACAGGCGTTGAGTAAACACAAGGGCAATATTCTGGTGTTTTTACCCGGTCAGGCTGAAATTAACCAAAGTGCTCAGTTGCTGGAGCAGCAGGGTTTAGCTGCGAATGTGCAACTGCACCGTTTATTGGGTAGCCTGACACTGGCGCAGCAGCAGGCCGCTATTGCACCGCCGCCATCAGGTGTACGCAAAGTTGTATTGTCAACTAACCTGGCAGAAACCAGCTTAACCATAGATGGCATTAGCGTGGTGATAGACAGTGGCCTGTGTCGGCAAAGCCGGTTTAACCCGCGCCAGGGGGTAACTATGCTGGAAACGGCCGCTATTAGCCAGGCAGCCGCCACGCAGCGTGCCGGGCGCGCCGGGCGTTTGTCGCCCGGCCATTGCTACCGGCTGGACACCGCTGAAAAATGGCAGCGCCGCGCCCGGTTTGATGCGCCTGAGATAGAAATAAGCGATTTAACCGCCCTGCGGCTGGAAGTTGCGGCCTGGGGTTGTCAGGTAAACGATTTGCACTGGCTAACACCGCCACCGGCTGCAAATTTAGCTGTGGCAGAGCAGTTGTTACTGCAGCTGGGTTTTATTGACACTAAAGGTGTTATTACTGCCAGCGGCCGTCAGGCACATAAGCTGGGTACGGATCCCCGGCTAGCTGCCATGCTGCTGCATGCGCAGTACCTGGAGCGGCAAGGCAGTCAACATGCACAAGCTCTGGCTTGCATACTGGCCGCAATACTTGAAGATACACGTGTGCTGCAGGGCGATATATACAGCCTGCCAGGCCGTGTTAAGCAGACACTACCGCAACAATGGCAGCAGGCGCAAAATTTTGCCCGTTTACTTGGTTGTCAGCTAAGCGAAATATTACCGTTGGAATTACTGCCAGTACTGGTTCTGCGGGCGTTTCCAGACCGGCTGGCCAAACGCCGGGGTCAGGGGTATCAGCTAGCTAATGGTATTGGCGCAGTGCTGCAAGACAATCATTGTCTTAGCGGTCAGCCCTGGCTGGTAGTATTACATATGCAGCAGTTTGGCCGAGAAAACCGCATCTATCATGCGGTCAGTATCAGCCCTGATGCGGTGTTATCTGACTGGCAGGCTGAGCTTAGCTGGCAAACGCAAACCTTCTGGGATGATAAAAGCGGCAGCTTTTTTACCGAGCAACAACTAAAGTTTGGCCAGTGCTTACTGGCTGCCAAGCCCGCAGCCTTGCAATTAACCGCAGAGCAAAAGCAGTTAGCGTGGCAGGCCTACATTAGCAATAAAGGCCTGAGCTGCCTGAACTGGACCGATAATGCATTACAACTGCGCGCAAGAGTTTTATTGCTGCAGCAACAGCAAAGCGATGCTGGCTGGCCGGATTTTTCTGATAATGCTTTACTGGCATCGTTACCCGGCTGGCTTGGCAGCTATCTGGCTCAAATCAGTAAAAGCACGGCTTTAGCGCAGCTTCCACTGTATGACGCATTGCTGCAATGTTTAAGTTATCAGCAACAACAGCTATTGAACCAGCTCTTACCCACACATTGGCAGGCACCCACTGGTTCAAAGCTGAGCATTAATTATCTGGCTGAGGGAGGCCCCAAACTTTCAGTGCGGGTTCAGGAAATGTATGGTCAGATGCAGTCGCCAACGTTATTGCAGGGCAACATAACGGTTACGGTAGAGCTGTTATCACCCTCCAGACAACCCCTGCAGGTAACGCAGAATTTAGCCAGTTTCTGGCAAAATGCCTGGCAGGAGGCCAGAAAAGAAATGCGCGGACGCTACCCTAAACATTATTGGCCGGAAGATCCGGCGCAGGCCATGCCGACAACGAAAACTAAAAAGGCGATGTTACGATGAGCAGTAAAAAAACCAGCTCCGGGCGCAGCAGTAAAAAACGTGCTACGCCCGGCGTGCTGCGCACAGTCTGGTGGCATAAGCCATTGTGGCTGCTGGCTAAAGTGGTATTGCTGCTGTTAGTGCTGCTGGCGTTTTATTTTCTGTATCTGGATAGCAAAATAAGTAAAAAGTTTAGTGGCCAGAAATGGCAGGTACCGGCACAAATTTATGCCAAGAGTATAGAGTTGTATCCGGGTAAAATTCTGACGCAGCAGCAGTTTATTCAGCAGTTGGACTCACTACAGTACCAGCGTAACCCGGCGTTATCGGGAGCCGGCCAATATAGCGTGTCGCGTAATCATGTTTCAGTTTACCGGCGCCCCTTTATGTATGTTGAAGGTTATGAGGCGGCGCAGTTGTTTAGTGTCGAGTTTAACCGGGGAGGCATTAACCGTATTACCCAGCGCCGGCAAAAAGAAGCGCTGAACTTTGCCCGGCTTGAACCTCAGTTGATTGACCACCTAGTATCTGCACAGCAGGAAGACCGTGAACTGGTGCAACTGCAGCAAGTGCCTGAAATATTTAAAGATACCCTGCTATTGGTTGAAGACCGTGAGTTTTATCATCACCATGGGGTGTCGCCGTTGGCAGTATTGCGGGCGCTGTGGGTAAATATTACTGCCGGGCGCACTGTACAAGGTGGCTCAACGCTGACGCAGCAATTAGCAAAGAATATGTACCTTAGCAGCGACCGCACCTTATGGCGTAAGGTTAATGAAGCGATGATCGCACTGGTGCTGGATTACCGCTTTAACAAAGATCAGATCCTTGAGGCCTATCTGAATGAAGTGTTTGTCGGGCAAAATTATGCCCATGCCGTGCATGGTGTTGGCCTGGGAAGCCGGTTTTACTTTGGCAAGCCGCTGACTGAATTAACGACAGCAGAATACGCTCTGATGATCGGTATTTTAAAGGGGCCGTCGTACTTTGATCCCCGCCGTTTCCCGGCTCGTGCTAAAGAGCGGCGTGATCTGGTATTACGGTTGATGTTTGAGCAAAAATTTCTCGACCGTAAGCAGTACGAGCAGGCGGTAGAGCAGCCGGTAGCCGTGATTTCGCGCAATCAGTATATGAATACCGGCTTTGCCTCTTATCTGGATGCGGTTAAAAAAGAACTGCGGCAGCTGAGTATTGACGAGCAGTACCGTGACAAAGGTATCAAAGTATTTACTTATCTTGATACTCAGGCTCAGGCTGCAATTGAGCAGGCCGTTAGCAGCCAGCTAGCCCCGCTGGACCCGGAATTACAGGCTGCCGCTGTAGTAGTGGATTACCGGCGGGCAGAAATTAACGCTATGGTAGGAAGTAAAGTAGCAGTGCAGGGCGGTTTTAACCGTGCTACCGATGCCAGACGCCAGATTGGCAGTATTGTAAAGCCGGTTATTTTTCTTGAAGCCTTGGCCCAACGTGGTCGCTATACGTTAGCCACACCGCTGGATGACAGCCCGATCCGCTTACGTAGCAACGATCAGGACTGGCAACCCCAGAATTTTGATAAAAAATTCAGAGGTCAGGTCAGCTTGCTGGATGCGCTGGTTAATTCATTAAATATTCCCACAGTAAGGCTGGGGCTGCAGCTTGGTCTGCCTGCTGTCAGTGACGGTTTGCGTAAGCTGGGGTTAAACCGCAGAGTAAAACTGCATCCTGCTGCTTTGTTAGGTGCAATAGAACTCAGCCCGCTGGAAGTGACACAGTTGTACCAGACGCTGGCTAACAACGGTATGCATCAGCAGCTTAGCACTTTATACGCAGTAACTGATGCAAACGGCCACCCACTGCATTTGCGTGAACATCAACTTACGCGGCGCTACAACGAACAAGAAGTATATTTATTGCAGTATGCGCTGATCCAGGCGGCAAAAACAGGCACGGCCCGGGCGCTGAGTTCGGTGTTTCCCGGTGAAATTCTGGCGGGTAAAACAGGTACATCAAGCGATTACCGGGACAGCTGGTTTAGCGGCTTTGATCAGCAAACGCTGATGACAGTGTGGTTAGGCCGGGATGATAATAAAGCTATAGGGTTAACCGGTGCTAGCGGAGCGTTAAATGTTTTTAGCCGCTATTTTACGTTGCAAGGCGTGAATTCACTGCTCAGAGCCGTGCCCGAACAGGTATCTTTACAGGCTTTTTCAGCAAAAACTGGCTATCCGCAACCACAAAATTGTCTTAACGTATTGTTATTGCCTGCGATTTCGGTTGAAATGCCATTACCGAGCGAATGTACAGAAGAATAACAACGATTGTCTGAACCTATGGCGATAAAACCAAACCAGCTACTACAGGTTGGTGAATGGCAGTATATACCTGAGCAGGACAAGCTGATGAAGTTTGATGCTGAGGGTAGGCTGAGTATTACCGCAGATTTAGATAACCTGTGCCAGAAGGTCGCAAACTACTTTATTGTCAACGCAGGCAAGCTGGTTACAAAAGATGAGCTGCTGCTTGATGTATGGGGTATCCGCGATGTATCTGATGGCAGGGTAACCCGTGTTATCCGGGTATTGCGGGTTGCGTTGGGGGATGACACCCGTGAGCCCCGTTACATTGAAACCATTCCAAAACGCGGTTACCGTTTTATTGCGCCGGTAACTGAAATAGTACCACTGGCCGTTAAAGAAGATACCGAACTTGTGCCTAGTGCGGCGGGCAATGGTACCACGCCACTCAAAGCAAAACCGAGACTTGTTAGCGTATTTGCTTTGGTGGCATTACTGATAATCGCTGCTACCTGGTGGCTATGGCCGGCAGATCGTGCCGCAACTGATGATAGCGCTGGTCCGATTCCGATGTGGCGTTATACCCCTGTCACCTCACTGGATGGGCTGGAGTTTTACCACAATGTGTCAGTAGATGAACGGTATCTGGTATATAGCTACGCAGCGCCTGCTGCTACCGTGGGTTCTGTATTGATGCTGCAGGATTTGCAGGAACATAAAAGGGTGCAGTTAACTGATAAATCTTACAGCAGCTTTGGTGCCGTATTTAGCCCTGATGGAACTAAAATAGCTTATCAGCGTTACTATCAGAATGAGAAGTGCGAAATCCGGCTAATGTCACTTAGCGCAGATAAAATGCAGGTGCTGGAGGATACTTTACTCAAATATTGTGGAGAAAAATCGGTATCGATCAGAATTACCTGGTCTCCGGATGGCCGTTATATTGTTTATCCTAATATGGATGACATTAGAAAGCAGTTGGTTTTACAGATGACGTCGGTTGATAACACTATCTCCGAAGTGCTGACAGTGCCGCCTTCAAGCAGTTTTGGTGACTATGCCGCGCGTTATTCCCGCTCAGGAGATAAGCTGGTTTTTTTAAGAGAAGCCGCTGGCTCTGCACAAATCTGGTTGCTTAATCTTGCCGACAGATCAACACGGTTACTAACAAAAATACCTGATACTGTCCCAGGCAATGTAGATTGGGATTTAACAGACAGTTCTGTTATTTATCCATCGGCATCTAATGCGCTTGGCCGGGTATGGCTTGATAAAAGTGAACCCGCTATTCTTGCTTACACAGATGCTTATGCCAGTGAGCTGCAAGTTACAACCTCAGGTAAAATTGTGTCATCTATAGGTAACTTCTCCAGAATCAATCCTAAAAAAGTGTCAAACCGCATAAAAAATAATGAAGCTTATAACGAGTCAGTATTTAGCTCGAACCGCAATGAAACATTTATTGAGGCCAACCCTTTAGATAATGGCCCAACGGCGGTTGTATCAAGGCGTTCAGGTTCACAACAGGTATGGCTGTTTTATAATGATGGCCGCCAAAAACAGCTAACAAATTTTAATGATGATCAGCGTATTCGCAGTTTGGCATTTTCACCGGATGGTAGCCGGTTAATGGTGCAGTTAAATGACGAGCTATGGCTATTTGATATTGAGGGTACCCCTCTAAAAATAGCTGGCGAGAAAGATGCTGTATTAGCATCACCCAGTTGGTCCAGAGATGGTAAAGCCTTGTTTTACTCTGAAGCGCGGCAAGGTCGCTGGCAGGTTATACACCGTGATATTAATGATCTTGGCAAACGCGAAATTTTTGCTAATGACAAAGAGTATTATTATGAAAGTTACTATGCCGACTATGCCTTCTGGCGTAGCAGCAGAGATAAACAATTTTACATACAGTGGCCTGGTGAGCAGCCGAAAAAGCTAAAAATAGAATTGCCCGAAACTCAGGTTATGCTGAAATTTGAGTTACGAAAAACAGGGATTTATTACTCTTACCTTGTTGATGAGCTTAACTATAGGTTGAATTATCTTGATTTTGCTACAGATGAAATTATCAACGTGCTGGAGCCAATTCAATTTGGCCGCTTTAGTATCAGTGCTGATGAGAAATATGTTTTTGTACTGGAATATGATTTTGGTGAGATGGATATCGCCATAATTGATAGCGACGTCGATGTTTTATAAGGAATTTATCTGAAAGTCATCGAGTTATAACGAATTGATGCTCCTATGTTTGGTCTGTAAGCAAACACTAACTCAGGAGCTGAAAATGAAAACTACACTTACAATTATGTTTATCGCTTTGTTAGGCGCTACCGGCGTTGCTGCAAAAAAAGCAGGCATTCTTAATGCCTCAGGCGCAAATGGTCAGCCACTCTATGCTTGTGTTTTTTATCCGCTTTGCACCATACCTGATAATTATTCACCGGTAACGATAAAAGATAGCAAAGATAAAGCCAAAGATACCAACAGCGATAAATTGAAGTTCGCCTAAGGCTCTTTTTTACAACGCTAAACATTTCTTCTGGTTAAGGTATAATCCGCCCAGACAATCAATTGTCGGGCGGACCTTAATGTCAAATCTTGACCCTGTGGTACAAATTGGTAACTGGTATTATCAGGTGATCTATGGTCAGCTGTGGCCGGTTGATGCCTCTGGTGCCGACGATATGATCCGGCTGGAACCACGCTTACATAGTCTGCTGAATTACTTTTTACTTCACCCTGGTGTATTGCTGGCCAAAGACACACTGATTGAAAAAGTCTGGCCTGCAGATGAAGGCACCGATGCTGCTGTTATGCGCGCTGTTGGCGCATTACGCAAAGTGCTTGGCGACGATGTTCGAGCTCCAAGCTATATAGAGACAGCATCAAAAAAAGGTTATCGCTGGCTGGCAACTATTACTCCTGCCAAGTTACAGGATATTGCAGTTATTACTGCGGATACTGCCGTTAACACAGCTGCGAGTGACACTGATACTGAGGTAAAACCGCGACCTGCCTGGCGCTTTATTGCCGGCACTGCGATAGCCGTGATTATTGGCTGTGCCAGCCTGGCATACGTACTGGCAACCTATACCTCAACACCGTTGATAAAATTACCCGATACCATTACTCCTATAAGTGCGTTAAGCGGGCAGGAATACTGGCCGGTACTAACACCAGACGGGGCTAATGTGTTATATCAGCATCAAGCTGTAGACAGCACTTTATTTAACTGGAGCGTGCAGAACCTGACAGATCTCAGGGTTGAGCACTTGCCTCAAAAATACCGTCTGTTATCACAGCCGTTGTGGTTGGATCAGGAGCACATCGTTTTTCGTGCCGAACAACAAGACGGAGGTTGTTACTTTTATCGCCAACATATAAAACCGGCAACTCAGCCTGAACGACTCTGGCCCTGTCAGAAAGTATTGCCTCAGGGAGCTGCCGTGTGGCAACAAAAATTGCTGTGGTTGGATACCGATGCTGAGACTAATCAGTTGCAGCTCTGGAGTGCATTGCCCGGGCAAACCGCTGAGCTGTTGGTGTCACGGGATAATCGCTGGCGCGATATTTCATATATGTTAATCCGTAATGATACCTTGTACTTTATTGCCCAGCAGACGCCCAACCAGTCAGTTTTGCTAAAATTAATGTTGCCAGACGGTGAATTTGAGCAGTTGTTGGATTTTCCTTATGTTATTACTCAGTTTAGCTGGTGGGACGAGCGACAGGTGTTGCTATCTGCCGGACAGCAGGAACTACAAATTGTGTCGCTAAAATCAAACAGCAGGCAGGGCTTGGGGCCACTGACACGTGAATTGACTCAGGCCTCACGGTATCCGGGTCAAGTGCTGGCAACACAATTTTTAGACTACACCACAGATATTCTCAGGGTGGAGAGCAGCGCGGCAACAGACGGTGGCATTAAGTTGCTGCCATGGCATGTCAGTAACCGTAGCGAGCGCCTGCTGGCAGTGAGTGATACCGGCCAGGCCGCATTTGTATCAGAGCGTGCCGGGCTTAGCCAAATCTGGTTGGCACAACAGCGTGATACGATGCAAATTACCCGCTTTACTGAACAACAACATGTACAACAGATGCTATGGCATCAGCAGCAATTACTGGTAGTAATTAACACCAGCCTGTATCAGCTTGATTTAGCATCAGGCCAGCTACAGCAGTATCATCATGTAGCATCGGCAGGGCGCTACGCCAGTTGCCACGGCAAGTTATACTGGACAGCCCTGACAGCAGATGGCTGGGTTTTAATGACAGAAAAAGACACTACGCCAGAGAGTATTATGCCTGGCGTTACAGATGTGCGTTGTGGCCCAGAGCAGAGTTTAGTGCTGCAATTTGCTGATACTACAAGCCTGGCTTTGTTTACGTCGGCACAGGAGCTAATCAGCTTGCCCGTACAAATTAACTGGCGCAGCAGCACCGGTGAACAATGGTTTGCTGACAACAGCGGCATTTATTGGCTGGCAGATAACAATACCAAGGTTTATCGTTTTGACTGGTTATCACAGCAGGTGACAGCTGTGTTAGCTACAGAGCAGGAAATGCCGGTGGCGATATACAGCGATGGCAATGGTGTTGGTTATATCGTACGGCAGCGGCCGTACGATACCGATATTGTCTGGTTGCAAAACCGCCGTTAAAGTTGCTTAAAGCTGTGCTCTGCAGCAAGAATGGTTTGTGCCAGATCGTCGTCACTGTGTGCCAGCGATAAAAAACCGGCTTCATAGGCTGAAGGCGCCAGATAAATGCCTTGCTGTAACATCAGGTGGAAGAAGCGTTTAAATGCATCAATATCACACTGTGTCGCCTGGGCGAAGTTAGTTACGCTTGGTTCAGCAGTAAAGAAAAAGCCAAACATACCGCCTACCTGATTGGTTGTCAGTGGCACACCATGTTTTGCTGCAGCTGCACTGATGCCATTAATGAGCTGTGTCGTTTTAGCGGTTAAAGCCTGATAAACACCAGGCTTACTGATCTCGCTCAATGCAGCCAGGCCGGCAGCCATAGCAATAGGATTACCCGATAATGTGCCGGCCTGATACACCGGCCCCAGCGGAGCAATATGCTGCATAATCTCGCGTTTACCGCCAAATGCACCAACAGGCATACCGCCGCCGATAATTTTGCCCAGTGTCGTTAAATCCGGCTTAATGTTATACACTGCCTGGGCACCACCCAGTGCGACGCGAAAACCAGTCATTACTTCGTCGAATATCAGTACAGCACCATATTGATCACATAACTGGCGCAGTCCTTGTAAAAAGCCGGGGGCAGGTGGAATGCAGTTCATGTTGCCGGCTACCGGCTCGACAATAATACAGGCAATATCGTCGCCGTGCTGTTCGAATAGCTGCGCTAACTGCGATAGGTTATTAAACTCGCTGGTTAGCGTGTATTTAGCAAAGTCAGCAGGCACACCAGGTGAGTTTGGCACACCAAGTGTCAGCGCGCCTGAACCGGCTTTTACCAGCAGTGAGTCAGCGTGGCCATGATAGCAGCCTTCAAATTTAACTATGGTATTACGGCCGGTATAGCCACGCGCTAAGCGAATGGCGCTCATAGTGGCTTCTGTACCGGAGCTAACCATCCGTACCATTTCCATTGATGGTACCAGTTTGCTTACCAGCTCTGCCATGGTTATCTCTGCCGGGCAGGGCGCACCAAAACTTAAACCCTTGGCGGCAGCTTCAATAACGGCATTGCGGATAGCCGGGTGGTTATGGCCCAGCAGCATCGGGCCCCATGAGCCGATATAATCAATATAACGTTTGCCATCTACATCAAACAGGTAAGCACCGTCGGCACGGTCGATAAACACCGGTGTACCACCGACACTTTTAAAAGCCCGCACGGGCGAGTTTACACCGCCGGGGATGGTGTGCTGAGCACGTTGAAACAGTTCTGCAGATAAAGACATAAATCAGTTTCCGATAAATAAGTTGAAACAGCTACTCGCTGTATTAGCCACTGTGCTTATTGCTATACCAGGGCACAGCGCATTCGTAGTTGGTAATAATTCCTTCAACGCCCAGCGTTAAAGCAAATAAGGCCATTCGTACCAGGATACCGTTGTCTGCCTGACGGAAAATAGCCAGATTGGGGTTCAGGTTTAAGTCGTTATCCAGTTCGTTGGCCTCAATGCGTGAATCACGGGGCAGCGGGTGCATAATCACGGTGTTGGATTTGCAGTAGCGGGTATAAATTTCCTGGTTTAAGCGGAATTTTCCACGATATAAATTGGCTTCTGTTTTTGACGGAAAACGCTCTTCCTGAATACGGGTTTGGTACACAATATCTGCATTCAGGTTGCCTTCCAGCACATCGGTAATATTTACCTGATGGCCGGCATTTTCAATAGCGCTGACAATGTCGTCCGGCATGGCCAGTTCTTTGGGGGAAATAAGCGTAAAGCGCAGGTTTTTATACAGTTTTAATAGTTTGGATAACGAGTGCACGGTGCGGCCAAATTTTAAGTCACCCACCATGGCGATATGCATGCCGTCAATACTCTGGCCTGAAGATGCCAGCTCACGCTCAATAGTGAATAAATCCAGCAGGGCCTGGGTAGGGTGCTCATTGGCGCCATCTCCGCCATTTAATACCGGCACCCGGCTGCCAAGGGCAAATTCAGCAACGGAGCCTGCCTGCGGGTGGCGCATGGCAATAACATCGCTGTAGCTGCTGATCACTCTTGCAGTATCAAATAACGATTCGCCTTTAGATAACGCTGACGACTCCATACCGGTTGTTTCACGAACTTCACCGCCAAGTAAGTTAAATGCACAGCCAAAACTCACCCTGGTTCGGGTGCTGGGTTCAAAAAACAGGTTACCTAAAATTGCGCCTTCAAGTACCTTGGTACGTTTTTGCCGGCTGGCGTAAGGCTGCATGTTACGGGCTATCTGAAAAACGTGCTGAATGGTGTCACGGTCAAACTGGTTTACCGAGAGGATGTGTTCACCTTTAAAGCTCATAGTCGGTACTCTTTTCACTAAGAATTAACCCTGGCCGGAGCGGGCCCGGCACCGGCAATAAACGGCGGCATTATACGCGAAACCACCGGCTAAAAGCGAATACGTTGCTACATAGGTTTTAAGTACGCCAGCAGGATAATAGTCAACAAAACCAGTACCGGCACTTCATTAAAAATACGGTAAAACCGCGGGCTGCGCCGGTTACGGTTGTGTTTAAAATCGGCCAGTAATTTAAAACAGTAAGCGTGATACCCATACAGCAACATTACCAACGGTAGTTTATAGTGCAACCAGTGGCTGGCTTTAAACCAGGCTGCGCCGTAACTGTGAATAAGCAGTAAGCCAAACACCAGTGTAAGTACGGCAAACGGCGTGACGAAATAGAGTAAGCGGCGCTCCATTACCTTAAATTCGGCATCGCAGTCGGGGCTTGTTGTGCCCGCGTGATAAACAAACAAACGTGGCAAATAAAAGATGCCGGCAAACCAGGCCACCATAAAAAACACATGCAAGGCTTTGTATACAAGTATAATTGTCATAATAAGTTGTTCTGTTTTACCAATAAACTGCGCACCTGATCCCAGCGGATAATACCGATCAGCTGTTGGGGTTCTTCTTCGCGATATATATACACTGCGCCTTCGCGCTTATCTTCTAAAATGGCAAACACCTCGGCCATAGTAGCCTGATGCGTTAAGCCCTGTAGTTGCAAGTACTGCACGGCACTGGCGCCTGTCATTGACAGCTGTACATCATAACTTGCCAGCAAAAAGGTGCTCTGAGCGCCCGAATCACGTTTTACCAGTAATTGATGCGGCGGTTCCAGCTTATCCAGGGCTTGCAGCACTTGGGGCTCGTCGGGGTTATCAAGCAACTGATATTGATTGTCCAACAGTGCCAGCACACCTACTTTTTGTAATACGTCATCAGCTGGAGACAGCTTATAAGGCATTTGTAAAAAATCGAGCTGCAGTAGAAAAATAGATTTGTTATTAAAAAACTGCACACCAGTAATATAAGCCGTGGTTATTACCACCATGGCGGGCACAATAATGCCGGGGTTATGTGCCAGCTCCATTACGGCTACCAGCGCAGCCAGCGGCGCATGCATGGTGGCTGCCATTAATCCGGCCATACCCAGTACTGCATAAGTACCGGCAATACTGTTATCACCAATAATGGCAGAAGGAACAATAGCCAGTAAAGTGCCCAGCACAATACCGATACCAAATACCGGGCCAATAACACCGCCGGGTACACCTAAACCCAAAGCGAATAAGGTTAGCAGCATCTTACCGATAAAAATGGTCAGCAACAGGGCAATGTCATTGGGAGCGTTTACAGCATAGTAAATGGCACCGGTTTCAGAACCCATTGCATGCGGAATAACATAGCCTACGGCCGCAGTAAGCAAGGCTGCCAGGCATAAACGTAATATTAAAGGCCAGTTTTTAAACAACTTGATAAGACGCATCATGTTTTTGTTAAACACAAAGGCAATGGCGCCGAACACAACGCCGCATAGCACCAGATAGGGTATATGCCAGCCACTGATAGACACTATATTCAGCAGTGCCAGCTCTCTGTCGCTGCCAAACACCGTTTGCGTTACCAGAGCACCCACCACAGATGACAGCATAATAGGAATAAATACATGCACGCGGTATTCACGCAGTACCACTTCCATCACAAAAATAACTGCAGCCAGCGGGGTATTAAAAGAGGCTGAAATACCAGCGGCAATGCCGCAGCCGGCCAGAATACGAATGCTGTTGTAAGGCAATTGCAGATACTTACCCAGGGTGCTGGCACCATAAGCACCTAAATGTACCGACGGGCCTTCCCGGCCAACAGAAAAGCCACCTGCCAGTGCCAGTATGCCGCCAAAAAACTGGTTTAGGGTATTGCGGGTTGGCATCATGCCGTATTTGAGCTTTATCCGATGAATAACAAAGGGAATACCAAGACGGTAATGCTTATAGCCGGTGATCCAGGCGATCATACCAATTAATACCGCGGCGCCAAGCGGAAGCATCCAGCGGAGATCTGTACCAACAGTAGAAAAATCGTCGGTACGATCTAAAAAAAAGCTTTGCAGACCAATAATAGCTAAGCGGAATAAGATAATCAGAATGGAGGCCGCCAGCCCGCCCAGCACCCCCAGCACACAGAGTTGCAAGGAGGTTTGCGGTAAAGCCAAACGACGTTGTAAAGACGGAAGCCAGATCTGCCAGCGCTGCATAAGCCATAACACCCGTAATAGTTGATTCAGAGTTTAACATAAGTTGCTGAGAACCCAGCTTAATTATCAAAGCGGATAACTAATCTGCGCTGAACAGGGCTAATACTTGAATAAATTAGTCAGGTATTAGATAATTTGTCCCTTAGCTAAACCTGTGGAGTTGTTATGTCAGAGCCAGCTGTACCAATTGAATTTACTGAAGCGGCAGCACGTAAAGTAGCGTTGCTGGTTAGTGAAGAGGAAAACCCTGAGTTAAAGCTGCGGGTGTATATCACCGGTGGTGGTTGTTCTGGCTTTCAGTATGGCTTTACCTTCGACGAAAAAGTGAACGATGGTGATTTCGTTGTCGAGAAACAGGGTGTTGCCATGGTGGTCGATCCCATGAGCCTGCAGTATCTGATGGGTGGTGTGGTAGATTATACCGAAGGTTTGCAAGGTAGCCGTTTTATTGTACAAAACCCCAACGCGACGACAACTTGCGGTTGTGGCTCGTCTTTTTCAGTATAATTGACAGTTGTTTTTGTAAAATAAAAACTACACATCCGTATGTTAGTGTGCTGCTGGCTCAGCGTTGAGTCAGCAGCATAATGCCCCACAATGCCAGCGCAATGCAGCCGTTAAAAGCCAGAATGTAAGCAAAGCCTTTTTTACCCTGGCGGATAGTCCAGCCGGATTGCTTCAGGTACCAGTACCAAAGCACACACATCAATATTGGCATTAAATAAAATAATTTTATCATCTTTATCTCTGTCAGATACCTGGCATGGCTTTGCCTGGGTTTTCGTTACTCGGCTGCTAAAAATTACGCCACTTCTGGCACTGTAAAGTCGTAATACATATTTTAACAGTTGTGGCTGTACGCTTGTCGCATCCTGTGGTTTAATTAACCGATTTTTATTGCTTATTGCGTTTGCAATAGGGTTTTTATTTTTGCAGGAAGTATTTTTGACATAATAAAAGCGTAACACGCTGGGAGAAGAAAAAAACATGAAAGGTACAAAAAGCGTAATTTCTGATGAAAATAAGCGTCTGTGTGTCTGGTTAAAACGGCAGCGTCAGGAAAAAGGCCATACTATGCGCAGCCTGTCTGAAATTTTGGGTACACCGCACTCTTTTATCGGTAAAGTAGAAAATCAGGAACGTCGTTTAGATGTGATTGAATACGTACGTTATTGTCAGGCGCTGGACGTTGACCCTACTGAAGGGTTAAAACAAGTTTTATCAGCCTGATCTATTGAGCTATGTCAGCAACGCCGTGCTATTTTGCGGCGTTCTGTTTTAAGCGTTCGGCGCGCTCCAGCAATACAATTAGTACTAATGCCGGTATTCCCATCAGCGCCGTCATAACAAAAAACTGGCTATATCCCATCTGCTCTACCCATACCCCGGAAAAGCCTCCGGTAAATTTAGGTAGTAACAACATCAGTGAACTGAATATCGCATACTGGGTGGCGGTAAACGCCAGATTAACCAAAGAGGCCAAATAAGCAAGAAAAGCACTGGTAGCAATGCCTGCGCTTAAATTATCTGCCGAGATCACTAAGGTTAACCATACCAGGTCATAGCCAATCTGGCTTAATGCAGAAAACAGCAAATTGGTTACTGCACTTAACAGCGCACCAATAAACAGAATTTTAATTACGCCAAACTTGTTAATCAGCACTCCACCGAGGGCCGCGCCGAGCAACGTCATAATAACGCCATATATTTTCGATACGCTGGCAACCTCTTCTTTGCTGTAGCCCATATCAACATAAAATGCATTTGCCATCACGCCCATTACAACGTCGCTAAGGCGGTAACATGCTATAAGCAACAGGATCAGTATGGCATGCCATTTATAGCGGCTAAAGAAGTCAATAAAGGGCGCTACCACAGCTTGTTTTAGCCAGGACAGAGTGCGCTGTAATAAAGCGCCATTGGTAAACTGTTGCTGTTGCAGGCCACTGACAGGCTCTTTGCTAAGTAAGGTGGTGATGATGCCCGGCAGCATACATAAACCCATAACCAAATAGGCCTGTTGCCAGCCGGTTAAATCATAATCACTACCATCGGAAAATATAGCTGCTAACCACAAGGTACCCGCCGATGCCATAATCATTGCCAGCCGGTAGCCAGCAAGGTAGGCGGCAGCCAGTGCTGCCTGCAGTTTCTCCGGCGCACTTTCAATACGAAAAGCATCAACATTAATATCCTGGGTTGCTGATGCAAAAGCCAGCACTACAGCAAAAGCAGCCATCAGGGCTAAGTTCTGCTGCGGATCGGTTAATGCCATACAACAAATTGCAACCATTACGCTAAGCTGGGATAGTAGTAGCCAGCTGCGCCTTCTGCCCAGCTTTTGATGTAAAACCGGAATTTTAAGATGATCAGCCAGCGGTGACCACAGCCATTTTATGGCGTATGCCATTGCTACCCAACTGAAATAACCAATATCAGCACGCGATACCTGCGCTTCACGTAACCAAAAAGACAGTACACCAAACACCAGCATTAGCGGCAGACCACTGGAAAAGCCCAGTATAAAGATACTCAGTACACGACGTTGGAAGTAGATACTCAGGCCAGACAGCCAGGCTAGGTAATAAGGCAAAACGGACATCCGCTAAAACACGCTTGTAGGCCTAGCTTACAGCGCAGATTATTCTGGTCAAGCTCTGTAAAACGCGAGAAGCAACCGGCCTACGGCCTGATACCCACGCAGTCTGGTGGTGCCACGCCATAACCTTTAAGATAACAGAGGCAATCCTGAATATTACGGCGTAATAGTTTGTCTTCCTGCAGGATGCTATCGGGCCAGAATTCTAACTGATGAATTAAGTGCCAGAACACACGTTCCCGGTTGCTGCAGGGCTGCTGCAAAGAGGCACTGAGCTGTGCCCATTCTTCCAATGTATCCCAGATAAACAGATGCAACTCGCTGTGTGGTAAGCGGCCACGAAAGTAACGGGAAATGTAGAAAATCAGCTGCTGCGATTTTTGTTCAATAAAGTGGTTTAACATATATTGCCTTAACAGCGGCCTCTTACTGACAAGACTGTTAAGGCAAAGTATAGCCGCTTTTATTACTCTGGCAGTACAATAGCAGTTTTTAACAGCACCTTTTCTACCGGTACGTTTGGCCAGCCAAGTTCTGCTGAGGTGTCTGTAGCTACCGCTCTTATTTTCTCTATAACTTCGCTGCCTTCAACAATGTAACCAAATACTGCATAACCCCAGTTGCGGCCGGGATCCAGGTGCGGGTTATCCTGCAAATTAAAGTAAAACTGGCTGGTGGCGCTGTGCGGATCAGTCAGGCGTGCCATGGCAATAGTGCCCAGCTGATTCTTCATGCCGTTGCCGGATTCGTTGAACACCGGTTTTTGTTCTTCTACCGGTTTATAGTTTGCATCATAACCGCCGCCCTGTAAGACAAATTCAGGTTCCAGCCGGTGAAACAGCGTGTTGTCATAACTTTTCTTTTTCACATAACTGAGAAAATTATTGACGCTCAGCGGTGCACGGCTGCGATCCAGCTCAACAATAATATCACCATGCGATGTCATCAGTTTTACCTTGGGATACAAATTATTAGGCTGGATAAATTGTCCGGCCTCAGCACTGCTTGTTAGCAAAATAAACAGCAGCGTTAGTGTTGCCCAGCTACGCATATTACCCCCGAACGGCCTGGTGCCAGCTGTTGTCTTGCAGGATTTGACCAAGCACTTGCTCTGTTAATACACGTAATTCGCGTTCAACTGCGGCGACATCCATGCGAAATGGTGCTGTATAGCTGCTGTCGCCGGAATAGGTTTTACTAAAGGTTCCCTGATCGTTTTGTACAAACACCGTTAACGAAACCTGATTAGTAACAGCGTGCTCCAGTGAGCGCTGATCTACCAGAGCCTGTAGCAGGGTTATTCTTATGGTCATTTGGGTATTGCTGTTTTGGTCAAGTACTGCCGACTGCTCTGTCAGCGCTTGCGCCATAGTGCTTTGTATGTCAGCACTGATATTGTTGCTGGCGTTAATCTGCTGTATGTCCGTGCCTTTTTGGATCCGCAGTGAATAAGGTCTGCCACGTTCATCAGACACAGCAAAAGCGAACCTGGCTTGTTGCAACTGATTGGATTGCGGCCAGAATACCTGCGGCGACAGAATAAATTTGGGTGTCGGGGCGCTGCAACCGGTAAGCAACAGCAAAGTTAAAAGTATATAGCGCATGTTCAGCTCCTTTTTATGGCTTCTAAAATAATAAATTTAGGGTCGGCCGCCAACTGTTGGCAATTGCCGAATAAACGCTTAATTACATCAGCATACCCCAGATGACGATTTGCCACTATGCGCAAACGGCCACCTTGTTTTAGCACCCTTTTGGCATCAATAAACATCTGGCTGGCAATGTGGCTGGTAACGGCGTGTTGCTGATGAAAGGGTGGGTTGCACAGTACAATATCAGCCGACTTGTCTGTTTGCTGGCTCAGGCAGTCATCCACCACAAACTCACACAGCGCTAATTTGTCTGGTAAGTTGTTTGCTATGCTTTGCCGGGCCGAATCAACCGCCATATAAGATTCATCACAACACAGCAGCTTAAAATTATCGTGCTGGTTTAACAGTGCAAGCCCCAATACGCCATTGCCACAGCCTAAATCGATAACACGCTGGGTGCTTTTGATTTCGGGCAAATGTTGTAAGAAGAACCTTGCGCCCTGATCGAGTTTTTCGCGGGAAAACACATTAGCATGGTTTATTACTGTGAAATTCGTCTGCTCCAGAGGCCAGACTAACGGGAACCTTACCGCAGCGGAACCTGCTAATGGCATACTAAAATGACATTGAATCAGCCGACATTTTTTAACGGTTAACGACGCTGTGGCCGGGCCCAGCGTATTATCAAACATTGCCAGTACATTACGGCTGATATCTTTGGCTTTGGCGCTGGCCAGAATAATGCTTTGTGGCGTAACCACACCGGCAAGTTGTTGTAAGACATATTGCAGATAACTGTGATTATTGGGAAGCTTCAGCAGTACTATATCCGGTTGTGCCGGATAGGGTGCCAGACTGGAGAGTTGTTGCAGGCCACTATCTGCAATATTGTTTTGCTGGCGGTTATATAAAGTACCTTTTGCTGCTAGTACAGAGTCATTTACCTGAAACTGCGGGCAGTCAGACAGTGCGCAGGACAAAGCACCGAAACTGTCATTAATAAGTAACAAAGCCGGCTGACGTTGATGTTGTGCTGTAAATTGAGCAATGGCTTCCTGTGCGTGCAGGATCAACAATTCGTCAGCCGCATCCCATGCCTGTAAGCTGCTATTTGGTTGGTTAAGCGGCCAGCGGTGTAATTGCAGGCTGCCTTGAGAATGCACAAAAGTGGTATTCATAGAAACACGAGTGATGAAATAAGATGAGTATTTTGACACGGCCGCGCCAGACCGACAACCAGCAATACCCCGGGCAAGTATTTCGGTTACCTGATGCGCAGATGATATTATGGCCGGGCTGGCTAAATGCCACTGAAGGTGCAGCGCTACAAGCTGAACTGGTTACTCAGTTAGCTTGGGCGCAGGACAGCATTATGATGTTTGGTAAAAAAGTAAAGATACCGCGCCGGCAAGTATGGATGGGAGACAGCCACTGCAGTTATCGCTATTCAGGCACTACTTTTATGCCTGTGCCCTGGCATCCGGCGGTAAAGCAACTTACTGACGAGGTAAGCCGGTTTCTGCGGCAGCCGTTTAACTGCGTGTTGCTGAATTTATATGCAAACGGTCAGCAACATATGGGTTGGCATGCTGACAATGAAGCAGAACTGGGCGATGATCCGGTTATTGCTTCTGTCAGCCTGGGGGCTGCACGACGTTTTGAGTTAAAGCACCGTCGGCAGCATTGGCAACTGGCGCTGGATTTGACACCCGGTAGTTTGTTGCTGATGGGCCAGGGCTGCCAGCAGCACTGGCTGCACCGGTTGCCAAAGCAAAGCCGGGTAACAGAGGCAAGGCTGAACCTGACCTTTCGTTATATTGAGGCGAAGGCTTAGACAAATTTATTTTTAGTAATGCTACCAGCCCGTTAGTTCGGATTATTTAACTTGACAGCAAAACCTGCTGGCAAGTTTAACGCGGGCATCTAGAGTTAATTAAAGGAATAAAAAAGGATTAGGGCTATGTTGATTCATACAGCTATTGAGCAGAAGTTACTTAGTGCATTTGATCCTGTGTTCCTTGATGTGGTGAACGAAAGCCACCTGCATAATGTGCCTCAGGGGTCTGAATCGCATTTTAAAGTGGTAATTGTAACGCCGGCATTTAATGGTATGCGTTTGTTACAGCGCCACCGGGCGGTTAATGCCATAGTGGCAGAAGAGCTGGCAGAGAAAATACATGCGCTGGCGCTGCATACATACACGCCGTCGGAGTGGTACGAATACTACGCCGAAAAACCACCGGTGTCGCCACGATGCTATGGTGGCAATAAAACTGAAAAAGCGTCGGTATGACGCTTTTTTTATGTCCGGCGTATATTAATTATGTTCTGACACATAAAACGGCTGATCAGACCTGTTTTCTGCGGTAAAGTTTTACACTAGCGTCAATTTTGTCGAGACAACAGCAGGAGCTGTCATGGTTATTCAACCGAAAATTCGTGGTTTTATCTGTACTAACGCCCATCCTGTCGGCTGTGCCGAGCATGTAAAAGAACAAATCGAGTATGTAAAAAAAGCTGGCCCTGTGGCCAACGGGCCAAAAAATGTGCTGGTGATTGGTGCCTCTACCGGTTACGGCCTGGCTTCACGTATTACAGCAGCTTTTGGCTCAGGCGCTAAAACCCTGGGGATATTTTTCGAAAAAGAACCCACAGAGAGTAAAACCGCCTCTGCCGGTTGGTATAACACCGCCGCATTTGAACAGGCCGCGCAGGCGGAAGGGCTGTGGAATAAACACATTAATGGCGATGCGTTTACCGATGAGTTAAAGGCGCAAGCCATTGATATTATCCGCAGTGAAATGGGTAAAATTGATCTGGTGGTGTACAGCCTGGCTGCTCCGCGGCGTAAAGACCCGGTGAGTGGCGAAATATTCAGCTCAGTATTAAAACCTATAGGCCAGTCGTATACTGCCAGAACACTCAATACCAGCAAGCGTGAAATTGAAGAAGTATCGGTTGAGCCGGCAAACGACGATGAAATTTATCAGACAGTAAAAGTAATGGGCGGTGAAGACTGGGAGCGCTGGTTAAATCAACTGGATGCTGCCGGTGTACTGGCAGATAACTGTCAGACAGTAGCTTATACCTATATTGGTAAAGAGCTAACCTGGCCAATTTATGGCAAAGCTACTATCGGCAAAGCGAAAGAAGATTTAGATCGTGCTGCTGCGGCCATTACTGCTCAGTTAGCCGGTAAAAAAGGTAAGGCATACGTAGCGTCGTTAAAAGCGCTGGTTACTCAGGCCAGTTCTGCCATTCCTATTATGCCGCTGTATATTTCTCTGCTGTATCGTGTCATGAAAGAAGAAGGCACTCATGAAGGGTGTATTGAGCAGATTGATGGTTTATTCCGTCAGGGGTTGTACAGCAACACACCCGTAATGGATGACGCCGGCCGTTTACGTATGGACGGTAAAGAGCTTAGCGCACATATTCAGCAAGCAGTAAAAGATTTATGGGGCCAGGTAACAACAGACAGTATTGATACATTGACTGATTACAAGGGCTATCATAATGAATTCTTAAGATTATTTGGCTTTGGCTACAGCCATGTTGATTATGATGCAGATGTCTCACCCATGGTACCACTGCAAAACATTGCCGGTTAATTTTACCAGGCCGCCTACGGGCGGCTTTTGTTTATGCGCAAATGGACTAAAGTTGACTAGAATTTGCAGCAGTAAAGCGTTAATGTCGCGGCGCTGCCAAGGTAGACCAATGGCAGTATAGCCCGGTTGGTTTACCGGAAAATTTGCGTAACAGCATAGATAGGCAGCTGTATTAATGCTAGAATCCGCGACTTTAATACGTGTATCTGGTTTAAAAATAAACAGTGGGAAACCCTGATAAATAACTCCGGATGCGCTGCGCGGTGAGCAGCTGAAAAACTAGGCCCTGTTTCTTCCCAAAATAGTAGTGCAAGTACGTATGATAAAACTCAAAAAAGGCTTGGACATTCCCCTCGCGGGCAGTCCTAAACAAGAGATCAGTGCGGGTAATGCCATTAAAACTGTCGCTGTGTTAGGCGAAGAGTATATTGGTATGCGTCCGACCATGTCGGTTGAAGTTGGCGATACGGTAAAGAAAGGCCAGGTACTTTTCGAAGATAAGAAAAACCCGGGCGTTAAGTTTACTGCACCGCTGGCGGGCACCGTCACAGAGATCAACCGTGGTGCTAAGCGGGTATTACAATCTGTAGTAATTGCTGCTGCAGGTAACGATGCCGTTGAATTTGCGAAATATTCTGCTGATCAGCTCGCTGGTTTAAGCCGTGAGCAGGTGGTGCAAAATCTGGTGGACTCCGGATTGTGGGTAGCATTTCGCACCCGCCCGTTTAGTCAAACCCCCGCTATTAAAAGTACCCCGCGTGCGATTTTCGTCAATGCGATGGATACTAATCCGCTGGCTGCCGATCCTGCGGTAGTTATTGCTGCTGATAGCGAAGCATTTACTCAGGGTTTAACCCTGTTAGCCACGCTGACAGGCGGTAAGCTGTATCTGTGTAAGAAAGCCGGCGCTACAGTACCGACTATCAGCAAAGCCGAAGTCGCGGAATTTGATGGCCCGCACCCAGCTGGTTTGGTAGGTACGCATATTCACCTGCTTGACCCGGTAAGCGCGAAAAAGATGGTGTGGCACATTGGATATCAGGACGTTATTGCTATCGGCAAGTTATTTACCACCGGTGAGCTGCACAATGAGCGCGTAATTGCCATTGCCGGCCCCGTTGTGAAAAACCCGCGTCTGGTTAAAACCGTACTGGGTGCTTCAACCAGCGAACTGACGGCAGGTGAACTGGCTGATGGCCAGAACCGTATTATTTCCGGTTCAGTGTTAGCTGGCGCCACGGCCCACGGTGTACATGGCTATGTTGGCCGTTACCATACCCAGCTTTCTGTACTGGCTGAAGGCACTGACAAAGAGTTCCTGGGCTGGATTGCTCCGGGCGCTACTAAATTCTCCGTAACCCGTGCTTATTTGTCGCATCTGAATCCGAAGCGTCTGTTCAGTATGACTACCACCACTAATGGTTCTGCTCGTGCCATGGTACCGATTGGTAACTATGAACGTGTAATGCCACTGGATATTCTACCTACGCTGCTGCTGCGCGACCTGGTGTCGGGCGATACTGACAGTGCAGCATCATTAGGTTGTCTGGAGTTAGACGAAGAAGATCTGGCGCTGTGTACCTTTGTGTGTCCGGGTAAGTATGACTATGGCACCATTTTGCGTAGTTGCCTGACGACCATTCAGAAGGAAGGCTAATCATGAGTTTGAAGCATTTTTTAGAGCGCATTGAGCCGTCTTTTGAAAAAGGCGGTAAGTATGAAAAGTGGTATGCGCTGTATGAAGCTATTGCTACTGTTCTTTATACCCCGGGTCTTGTAACAAAAAACGGTACTCACGTACGTGACAGTATCGATTTAAAACGCATTATGATCTTTGTCTGGCTGGCGCTGTTCCCGGCACTGTTTTTTGGTATGTACAATATTGGTCATCAGGCGGTTATCGCTCTGCAGGCCGGTTTTGGTACACCAGACACCTGGCAGGTTGCTATTTATCAGGCCTTAGGTGGTGAGCTGACAGCACAATCCGGCTGGGGCAGCAAAATGTGGTATGGTGCCGTTTGGTTCCTGCCTATTTATGCCGTAACCTTTATTGTCGGTGGTTTCTGGGAAGTATTGTTTGCTTCTGTGCGTAAGCATGAAGTGAACGAAGGCTTCTTTGTTAGTTCTATCCTGTTTGCCCTGATCCTGCCGGCAACCATTCCGCTGTGGCAGGTTGCATTGGGTATTACGTTCGGTGTTGTTATTGCCAAAGAAGTATTTGGTGGTACTGGCCGTAACTTCTTAAACCCTGCTTTAGCCGGCCGTGCTTTCCTGTTCTTTGCTTACCCGGCGCAAATTTCCGGTGATGCAGTGTGGACAGTAGCGGATGGTTACTCAGGCGCGACCTGGTTAAGCAAAGCAGCAGCAGGTGATTTAGATTACTCTGCCAATATGCAACTGTGGTGGGATGCTTTCTATGGTTTGATTCCTGGCTCTGTCGGTGAAACGTCCGTACTAGCACTGTTAATTGGTGGTTTAGCCCTGATTTACTTCCGCATTGCGTCGTGGCGCATTGTTGCTGGTGTAATGGTCGGTATGGTGTTAACAGCATATTTGTTCAATGCTATTGGCTCTGAATCTAATGCTATGTTTGCTATGCCGTGGCACTGGCACTTAGTACTGGGTGGTTTTGCTATTGGTATGTTCTTTATGGCAACTGATCCGGTATCAGCCTCTTTTACCAATCAGGGTAAATGGGCGTACGGTATTTTAATTGGTTTTATGGTGGTGATGATCCGTGTAGCTAACCCGGCATACCCTGAAGGTATGATGTTAGCCATATTGTTCGCGAACCTGTTTGCGCCATTATTCGATTTCTTCGTGGCTCAGGCCAATATTAAGCGGAGGCTGGCACGTAATGTCTAGTAATAACGATAGCATCAGCAAAACGCTGATCGTAGTCATCTCTTTATGTTTAGTCTGTGCGGTTGTGGTATCTACTGCAGCGGTTCAACTACGTCCGCAGCAAACCGCGAATAAACTGCTCGATTCACAAAAAAACGTGTTAGCAGTGACCGGTTTGCTAACGGGTAGCAATGTCGCTGAGCTGTATAGCAAGCACATTGTTGAGCGTTTTGTTGATCTGGACAGCGGTGATTTTGTTGAAAAGCCAGCAAACTATGATTACCGCAAGTTTATGAAAGATCCGCAAGAAAGCACACGCCTGGAAGGGCGGGATGACTTAGCCTCGATAAGAACCCGGGCAAATATCGCACCTGTGTACCTGGCTTATGAAAAAGGTGTTGAATCAGGCGAGTTGACGTCAATTGTATTGCCAATTCACGGCTATGGTTTATGGTCAACTATGCATGCTTTCCTGGCAATGGCACCGGACGGTGCTACTATACAGGGCCTTAACTACTATGAGCAGGGTGAAACAGCCGGCTTGGGTGGCGAAGTGCAAAATCCAAACTGGGTAAAGCAGTTTGAAGGTAAAAAACTGTTAGATGCCTCTGGTATGCCGGCCATTAAAGTGCGCAAACCGGGTAATGCCAGCCCTGATTCAACTTATGAAGTTGATGGCTTATCAGGTGCAACGTTAACGGCTAATGGTGTACAGAACACTTTCGATTTCTGGGCAGGTTCTAAAGGTTTTGCGCCTTTCCTGGCTAAAGTTCGTGATGGAGCATTAAACAATGGCTAATGCAAAAGAGATTAAAACCGTTCTGTTTGGACCGGTATTTGCTAATAACCCCATTGCGTTACAGGTACTGGGTATCTGTTCTGCGCTGGCGGTAACCACCAAGATGGATAAAGCCCTGGTAATGTGTATTGCACTTACCCTGGTAACGGCTTTCTCTAACTTTTTTATCTCTTTAATCCGTAATCATATCCCTTCCAGTGTCCGTATTATCGTGCAAATGACGATCATCGCATCTCTGGTAATAGTAGTAGACCAATTGTTAAAAGCCTTTGCTTACGATGTCGCTAAAGAGCTGTCTGTATTCGTTGGTCTGATTATTACCAACTGTATCGTTATGGGTCGTGCTGAGGCTTATGCAATGAAAAGCTCGCCTGGTATGAGCTTTCTGGATGGCATAGGTAACGGTTTAGGCTACAGCGTGGTGTTAATGATAGTTGCCTTTATCCGTGAGCTGGGTGGTTCAGGCACGGTGTTTGGCATAGAAATACTACCACTGGTAAAAGATGGCGGTTGGTATCAGCCAATGGGGCTGCTGTTAATGCCACCTAGCGCCTTTATCATTATCGCTGGCTTTATTTGGATACTGCGCACCTTCCGTACTGAACAGGTCGAGAAGGCTTAAGGAGCTATAGATGGAACATTATATAAGCTTATTTGTCCGCGCAGTGTTTATTGAAAACCTGGCGCTGTCATTCTTCCTTGGCATGTGTACTTTTATTGCCATTTCGAAAAAAATCACCACTGCGTTCAGTCTGGGTATTGCGGTAACTGTGGTACTGGCTATCTCTGTACCGGTAAACAATCTGGTATTCCAGAACTTACTGGCGCCAGGTGCGTTGGCATGGGCAGGTTTTCCGGAAGCTGATTTAAGTTTCCTGGGCTTTTTAACCTACATCGGTGTTATCGCCGCGCTGGTACAAATCCTGGAAATGATCCTGGATAAGTTTTTCCCGGCACTGTACAACGCCTTAGGTATCTTCCTGCCGTTAATCACCGTTAACTGTGCTATTTTCGGTGCAGTAGCCTTTATGGTTGAGCGTGATTATAACTTTGGTGAAAGCGTAGTATTTGGCCTGGGTAGCGGTATTGGCTGGATGTTGGCGATTACACTGCTGGCAGGTATTCGTGAGAAGTTAAAGTACGCAGATATTCCACATGGTTTACGTGGTCTGGGTATTACTTTCTTAGTAGTGGGTTTGATGGGCTTTGGCTTTATGTCATTCTCTGGTGTATCACTGTAAGAGGTAAAGGAACACAAGATGGAAAATCTAGATATTATTCTTGGCGTTGCCATGTTTACCCTGGTGGTGCTGGCGTTGGTTGTCATTATTTTGGTAGCCAAATCCAAGCTGGTTTCGTCCGGTGATGTCACCATTAGCATTAACGGTGATCCAAGCAAAGCTATTAAAACTAAAGCCGGCGGTAAACTGCTTGGCGTACTGGCCGACAAAGGTATTTTCCTGTCATCAGCCTGTGGTGGTGGTGGTTCTTGCGGCCAGTGCCGTGTGCATGTGCACTCAGGTGGCGGAGAAATTCTACCTACTGAGCTTGGCCACATTACTAAAGGCGAAGCCCGTGAAGGTTGCCGTTTGTCTTGTCAGGTGAACGTAAAGTCTGACATGGAAATTGAAGTTGAAGAAGAAATCTTCGGCATCAAAAAATGGGACTGTACTGTTATTTCTAACGATAACAAGGCTACTTTTATTAAAGAGCTTAAGCTGCAGATCCCTGATGGCGAATCTGTGCCATTTCGTGCCGGTGGTTATATTCAGATTGAAGCGCCTGCCCACCACGTTAAATACAAGGATTTTGACATCCCTGAGCAATACCGTGGTGACTGGGAACGCTTCAAGTTCTTCAGCCTGGAGTCAAAAGTAGACGACGAAACTATTCGCGCTTACTCAATGGCGAACTATCCGGAAGAAGAAGGCATTATTATGCTGAACGTGCGTATTGCTACGCCGCCACCTAATAATTTGACATTACCGTGCGGTAAGATGTCGTCTTATATCTGGAGCCTAAAAGAAGGCGATAAAGTAACTATTTCTGGCCCATTTGGTGAGTTCTTTGCCAAAGAAACCGAAGCAGAAATGGTGTTTATCGGTGGTGGTGCCGGTATGGCGCCAATGCGCTCGCACATTTTTGACCAGCTACGCCGGTTACAATCGAAGCGTAAAATTACTTTCTGGTATGGTGCCCGTTCTAAGCGTGAAATGTTCTACGTAGAAGATTTCGATATGCTGGCGGCAGAAAATGACAACTTCGAGTGGCATGTAGCGTTATCAGATCCACAACCAGAAGATAACTGGACGGGTTACACAGGTTTTATTCATAATGTTATTTATGAAAACTACCTGAAAAACCATAAAGCACCGGAAGATTGTGAGTTCTATATGTGCGGCCCGCCGATGATGAATAAAGCAGTTATCAATATGCTTAAAGATCTTGGCGTAGAAGATGAAAATATTCTGTTAGACGACTTCGGTGGTTAACAGTTAAGTAAAACCGGCAGGGGCACCGTAACAGGTTGCCCCTTCTGCTATCAGGAACCTTTATGTCCCGTGTTTCTTTGCTGAAAAACTGGCTGGCTCTTATCGGGCTGGCCATTTTAGTTTCATGCAGCCCGTCAACCCCGCCGACTGAGCAATATCAGTTAAACGGTAACACGATGGGAACTTACTATGTGGTTAAGTTTTACTCAGATGTCGCAGTAAACAAAACGGCCTTGCAACAGCAGATTGATACTGAACTGGAACTGGTAAACGACTTAATGTCTACCTACCGGCCTGAATCGGAGCTGATGCGTTTTAACCGACATAGCGATGGTAGTATTTTTCCATTGTCGCCTCAAACCCACACGGTAGTGGCAGAAGCATTACGTATTGCGCAGCAGACGCAGGGTGTGCTGGATGTTACTGTTGGGCCCTTGGTAGAGCTGTGGGGGTTTGGTGCCAGAGGCCGTATAGAACATGCTCCGGATGATGCGGTAATAGCACAAACCAGAGCAGTAGTAGGTTTTGATAAATTAACGCTGACAGCTCAAGGTTTGCAAAAAACTGAAGCTGAACTTGCCGTTGATTTATCTCCGATAGCAAAAGGCTTTGGCGTAGATCAGGTGGCGGCGATACTGGAGCAAAACGGCATCAGCAATTATCTGGTAGAAATTGGTGGTGAAATGCGGCTAAAAGGTGTTAAGCCTGAGCAACAGCCGTGGAAAATTGCGATTGAAAAGCCCGTTAATAACGACCGTGCCGTGCAACGTATTCTGGCTCCCGGTGATATCGGCGTGGCAACCTCTGGCGACTACCGGAATTATTTTGAAGAGGATGGCGTACGCTATTCGCATTTACTTGACCCGCGTACCGGCAAGCCGATTAATAACCGTACTGTATCGGTAACGGTATTGCACCCGTCCTGTATGACAGCAGACGGCTATGCTACAGCGCTCAATGTCATGGATTCACAAGAGGCACTGGCTTTTGCCAACCAGCATGCTATTGCGGTTTTACTGGTGGTTAAAACAGACGATGGCTATACCGAGCTTAGCTCTGAAGCCTTCAAACCTTATTTAGCAAAATAGCGGAGTGATTATGACTATTTTTTTATTAACTTTCGGTTTGTTTCTGCTGGTTATGGTCGCGATGGCTATCGGTTATCTGGTTCAGCGCAAAACAATTGCAGGCAGCTGTGGTGGCTTGGGCGAACTGGGTATAGAGAAAGCCTGCGATTGTGATAAACCTTGTGAAAAGCGGCAAAAACGTCTGGATAAAGAAAAGTTTTGGCAGCAGAATAAAATTATCTGAGCAGATGAGTTAATCGGGTTAATACCAAAGCTGGCGTAATGCCAGCTTTTTACATTAGAGGAATAGCATCTTGCTGGACAGACTCTTTGCACTTAGTGGCCGCAGCACATCGGTTAAACGTGAGGCCGTAGCGGGCCTGACAACCTTTATGGCTATGTCATATGTGTTGTTTGTTAACCCGGCCATGCTGACACAAACCGGTATGGACCAGGGGGCAGTTTTTGTTGCTACCTGTCTTGCAGCAGCCTTAGGCTGCCTGTTAATGGGTTTGCTGGCTAACTTGCCGGTAGCATTGGCGCCGGGCATGGGGCTGAATGCTTTTTTCACTTACGTGATAGTGATAGAGCAGGGGCATAGCTGGCAAACCGCACTGGCGTGTGTATTTTTCTCCGGTTGTTTATTTTTGCTGCTAAGTATTTTCAAAATCCGCGAGTGGATTATCAACAGTATACCGTTACCGCTGAAGATGGGCATAGCTGCCGGTATTGGTATGTTTCTGGCGCTGATTGCGCTTAAAACCGCTAATATTATTGTGGCCAGCCCGGCTACACTGGTAACGCTGGGCAATTTACACAGCCCGCAAGTGTTATTAGCCGTCGCAGGTTTTTTTATTATTTTTGCTCTGGCACATCGTGGTTGGCACAGCGCAGTGTTAATCAGTATTTTGCTGGTAACTGCTGCAGCCTGGTGGCTTGGTGATACCCGGTTTACCGGTGTAGTCGCGCTACCGCCATCATTAGCCCCTACCTTTATGCAGCTCGATTTTGCTGCTGCACTTAGCTTAAGTATGTTACCGGTTATTTTAAGCCTGCTGTTTCTGGATTTATTTGATACCTCAGGCACTTTGGTGGCAGTAAGCCATAAAGCGGGTTTAATGCAAAAAAATGGCACAGTACCAGATCTTAGTAAAGCAATGATCGCTGATAGCAGCGCTACTATCGCAGGTGCACTGTTTGGCACTTCCACCACCACCAGCTATGTAGAGAGCACCAGCGGGGTAGCCGCAGGCGGCCGTACCGGGCTTATGGCAGTGGTGACTGGTTTGCTATTTCTGGCAGCGTTATGGTTTTCCCCCTTGGCCGCTATGGTGCCAGCTTATGCTACGGCCGGTGCCTTGCTATATGTAGCTACTTTAATGCTTGGCAGCCTGAAGCATGTAGAGTGGGACGATATGATCCAAGCCGTGCCGGTATGCGTTGTGTTGATTATGATGCCGCTGACGTTTTCTATTTCAGACGGCATTGGTATGGGGTTTATCAGTTATGCTGTGTTATGTTTAGTGACTGGTAAGCTACAACAAACCACACTCAGTGTCTGGGTACTGGCGCTGATATTTCTGGCCAAATTTATCTGGGGATAATAAGCAATGAAACTTAGCTTAGTTACTACTACTGCACTGGTATTGCTGCTCGCGGCTTTACCGTTGCAGGCAGACCGTTTTAAAGATGTGCAGATTGAGGAAACGAAACTGGCAGACAACCTGTATATGCTGTCTGGTGCCGGTGGCAATATGGCTACCTTAATCGCCGGTGAGAAGGTGTTGCTGGTTGATACGCAATATGCTGAACTAGCCGATAAAATTAAAACCAAGTTAATGCAGTTAAGCGCCAATAAATCCCTGACAACCCTTATAAACACCCATCTGCATGGTGATCATGTCGGCGGTAACAGTTTACTTGCTGCCAATATTGATATTATTGCCCATCGCAACGTCTTAAGCCGTTTAACACAGGATGCAAAATTTCCACGCAATGGCTTACCGAAAACTACCTTCAGTGATCAGCTTAGCCTGCATTTAAACGGCCAGACAGTCAGGCTGGACTATATGCCGCCAGGCCATACAGACGGTGATATCGTAGTTTGGTTTGAACAAGCCAATGCAGTACATTTTGGTGATTTGTTGTTTGAAGGCCGGTTTCCGTTTATTGATGTCAGCAACGGCGGTTCGGTTAAAGGTTATATTGATAATACCCGCGCCCTTATCGGCATGCTAAACGAGCAAACTAAAGTTATTCCCGGCCACGGCCAGTTAACTAACAAAGCCGGTGTGCAACGCTCTTTGGATATGATGGAAGCTACACTGGCAGTGGTGCAAGGGTATAAAGCCGCCGGTATGACCGAACAGCAGGCAGTAGACAAGGGGCTGGGCGAGCAATGGCAGGGCTGGCACTGGAACTTTATTACCGAAGAGCGATGGATTAAAACCCTGTATAACGCAGACGTAAACTAGCGCTTGTGGCGTTGTCGTATGCTGGTTATGCTGTAGCGATGAAAAATATGCAAAGCTGGTAAGGCTTTGCCTGTGAGCCAGGACAGGGATGAGGTTACGCGAAACGCTAGTTGCTTATATGTTGCCATTGCTGGTATTGCCGGTAATGGCTTTTGGCTATCTGGCGTACCAGTTCAGCAAGCAACATTTGCAGCAGGAAGCTTATTTTAAAGCAGAGCAGGCGTTATTCAGACAGCAAACTGAGCTAACGCAGTTTTTGTTGCTGCAACAAACCCGGCTTGCCATGCTGGCACAAAGCCCGCTGCTACAGCAGCATATCGTGCAACGTAGCAATACCACACTGACACCGTTAGAACAGCAGTTTACTCAATATGTAATGGCTGATCAGTATATTGTTGCTCTTAAACTGGTAAACCTGAACGGTGAGTATGAAACCCAGTTACCGGCCAGAGCTGAAGTGTCGGGCATCCCCAATCGGTTTCGTAATGAATACTTCTCGTCGTTGCAGGCTATGGTAGATGAGTCAGGCTATTTTTTAGCTCGTGACAATGACAGCAAAAACCTGCAGCTGTTTTTTGCGCACAAGCTGTATGCTGGCTCGGTTAGTGAATCCCGCCGGTTGTGGGGATATTTGGTAGTGGTGGTCAGGCCACAACTGTTGTCTGATATTGTCAATTATCAACATACGCCTAACAGCGTTACCTTATTTATCAGCAAAAGCGCTACTGTGACGTATGCCAGCGCACCAGCATTAATTGGCAGTGCTTTTGCGCCCACTAATTTTCGTGCGATCCAGCAAAGTATTGATGCTGACAAGTTCAAGCCGGTGATCTTGCTCGGCCAAACGCGGCTATTACTGGGTAAAAGTCTGCCGGGTTCTTTTCAGCTGTTATATGGGCTGGATGAGGGCGAGCTGTACCGTCAGCAAAAATTGATGTCGCTGGTACTGGTGCTGATGACATTACTGGTTTGCCTTATGTTGCCCTTGCTGGTGTACTGGCTACTGATCCGCAATGTATTTGAACCAATCAAACAACTGACAGCAGCGAAAACAGCAGTAGGGCGGGGTGACTTGTCTACTTTATTGGAAGTGACCAAACAGGATGAACTGGGCGACATGTTCGCTGCTTTTAATGTTATGGTGCGCCAGCTGCGGGTGTATCGTGAACGGGAACGTGCCTATAAACAACAGCTGGAAGACAAAGTACTGCGCCGTACCCAGGATTTAGCCCGCGCCAATGATGACTTAGCCGCAGCGAATCAGGAATTGATCCTGGCCCGTGAAACAGCCGAGCAGGCTAACCGGCTGAAAAGCGTGTTTCTGGCTAATATGAGCCATGAGATCCGTACTCCGCTGACTGCCATTATTGGCTTTTCAGAGCAGGCGCAAACCGAGCCTGACAACGACAAGCGGCAAAATTATTTGCAGCGGGTACTGAAAAGCGGTGATCACTTGCTTGGATTAATTAACGATATTCTGGACTTATCTAAAATAGAAGCAGAAAAACTGGAGCTGTTGAACGAACATTTTAATTGCTTAGCCTTGATAGATGATGTTTTCCAGTTAACCCGCAGCCAGGGGGAAGCGAAAGGACTGAGCTGCCTGCTAGACTTGCAATTTCCGTTACCGCTGACGCTGTATAACGACGTATTACGTTTTCGGCAGGTGTTGCTCAACCTGACCAGTAATGCTGTCAAGTTTACCCAAAAAGGCAAAATAGTTATCAGTGTGTCCTTCGACGCCATTGCGCAACAGTTGTCAATTAAAGTAAAAGATACGGGTATCGGTATGTCTGCAGAAGAGCAGGGCCGTATTTTCCAGCCTTTTGTACAGGCAGATGCCACGGTAACCCGCCATTTTGGTGGCACCGGGCTTGGTTTGTGTATTTCAAAGAAACTGATGCAGCAAATGCGGGGTGATATACAGGTTGAAAGTGTCAAAGGTATTGGTAGCTGTTTTGAGCTGCAATTTGATTGTTCAGGCCAGTTAACTGAGCTGGTACAGTCTTTTTCAAGAGAGGCTCAGGTAGCTGCACAAAATGCCCAGACTGTTGCGGTGCAACAACTGCATATACTGGTGGCAGAAGATAACCCTGATAATCAGCTATTGCTGCAGCTAATGCTGGAAAAAGCCAATACCAGCTGCGTACTGGTAGATAACGGCCATAAGGCAGTAGAACGTGCTTTGGCAGAAGATTTTGATCTGATTTTTATGGACATGCAAATGCCGTTAATGGGCGGCGAAGAAGCAACGCAGCTGATCCGTCATGCCGGTATTGATACACCGGTAATTGCTGTAACAGCAAATGTAATGACTGAAGATCTAGAGCGATACAAGCGGGCGGGTTGCCAGAGTTTGCTGGCAAAACCGGTTAACCATAAAGAACTTATGGCACTGCTGGCAAAGTATACTAACCAGACAGTACCCGCTTTAAATAGCCTGGAGCAACAATTGGCGCAGGACCCACAAATGCAAGCGTTAAAGCGTCAGTATGCTGCTCAGCTACCACAATTGTATCAGGAGTTGGCACAGTACTTTAGCTCTGAGCAGTGGCGGGAGCTGGCATTTGCCGCTCACAGCCTTAAAGGCAGCGCGGGCAGTATGGGGTATCCGCAACTTACCCGGCTGGCTGGTGAGCTTGAAGTGGCGGCCAACAGGCAACAACAAGACGAGTGTCTGCAGTTGCTGACACAGATACAAGTGAATATTCAGGCAGATAATGAAGATAGCACCATTTCTGATGCCTGATAATTTTACATATGCCCCACAATTGGCGCAGAATAACCACCTGCCAGCGTTTATAGAGTGCAAAGTGAAGCGCGGCGCCTATACTGAGCTGGTAGTACAACATATTGATCGGGCAGTTAATTCTGTCTTTTCACCCTAAGCCGGAGCCTTTTATGCCAGCACAGCAGCAGTTGCTTCAGATCCTTGAACGTAAAATACAGCAAGACCAGCTGATATTACCGACATTACCGGATGTTGCATTGACAGTGCGGCGCAGGGCTACTGAGCCAAATGTCAGCTTGCAGGAGATGGCAGATGTTATAGCGCAGGACCCGGCGCTGGCAGCCAGAATGATAAAAGTAGCGAACAGTGCTTTTATGGGCCGCTCGATCAAGGTTTCTACGCTGAATCAGGCTGTAACCCGAATCGGGCTTAGCCAGATCCGTAATATTGCCATTGCCATGGCATTGGAGCAGGTGTTTGTGTCTAAACATAAACAAGTGCAGCAACAACTGGATGCATTGTGGCAAAGTAGTGTGCAGGTGGCCAGCGTCGCAGTGGCGTGTTTGTCTTACTATAATAGCCGTGAGGCGCGTACCGGCTTAAATAAAGATGTACTGACATTAATGGCGTTGGTGCACAATATTGGCGCTTTGCCTATTGTTGCCGAAGCTGAGCGGCAGGAAGCCTTACTCGGTGATCCGCGTTTTTTACTGCATCTGGCAACCAGTTTGTCTGCTGATGTCAGCCTTCGGATCATGTATGCCTGGGCGTTCGCTGAACCGTTTCAACAGATGGCATCAAACTGGCAAAAATTGCAGCCAGACAAACCAGGCCCGGGGTATACCGATTTTATCCGTTTGGCAGTTATTGCCAGAGATGGCTACGCAGATAAAGAGCTGCAGCAACGTTTGTTGCGGTATTATATGACAATGCAGATGGTGCCCCAGCAAGACTTTATGCAACATCCTGATATACAAGCAGTATATCAGGATGTGCGTGCTGTTTTCAGTTAGGCTGAATCAGCTATTCAGCTGTGCTGAGCTGCTGGCTGATGCTTAGTAATGCTTTATTCAGCGCCGCAGCCATTAACATCAAATCGGCATCCAGCCTTGCTGTCAGATCTTCCCAGCCCAGTTCGTCGTTCTGGCTGGTTAGCAAGTCATGAAATTTAATCCGTTTTATTGCACCGTCATCGGTAATTTGCAGTGATAAGCCTTCGCTTTGTTCCAGGCTGATGCTGGTTACCAGTTTATCCTGTAGGTGGCTTTGCACTTCATCAGCAGTCAGCAGATGATTACTGAATTTAACTTTGGCGCCTTCTTCATCGGGTGCTTTTAGTTCAGCATCGCTGCCTTGCACAAACCCTTGCGGTAATGCCTGATTTTGCAGCCAAAGTTGTAAACTGGCATTCAGTTTATGGTTATCAAGCCATGGTAATGCAGGTAGCGAACCCAGTGCTTTACGTAACAATGCCAGTACATCCTCTGCTTTACCGGCACTGCTGGTATTGATTACCAGCCACTGGTTTTGTGGATCATAGTAGCCCTGGGTTAAAGAAGAGCGGCTAAAAGCTCTTGGCAATAAGCTCAGCTGCAGCTCTTCTTTCAGGCTTTGTTTTTCTTTGCGGCTTAACGGCCGGCCTTTTTCCTGCTCCATTGCCTCTAGTTTAGGCTGCATTTCTTCGTTTATTACCGCTGCCGGTAGTATTTTTTCCTGCCGTTTTACTGCAAAAAATACTAAGTGCTCACACTGATGGCAGTATTGTTTAATGCTATGGTGCAGCGGAAAACTAAACCCCGTTCTCACTGCTTCCTGCGCGGTAAGCGGAGTAAATTTAAATTCAGTAAGGGCTTGCTCCCACTCGGCAACATCAGTACTCAGCGGTGCACTGAGCTTATAAACACGAACATTCTTAAACCACATAATTCACTCTGAACAATAAATCCGGAGCGGCAGTATAACGTGGATCAGCCCGAGATTTTTAGGTTTTTTGGAAAGCAGATATGGTAGTGCAAACCTTTGCCCGGCTCACTGTTTACCTGAATACTGCCGCCTAATGTCTGCCGCACCAGGTTGTAAGTGATATGGGTGCCCAAACCACTGCCGCCCTGATCACGCTTGGTGGTAAAGAAAGGATGAAACAGCTTTTCCAGTTGCTCCGGGGTCAGGCCTTTACCATTGTCACTGTACTTAATGTCGACATTGTCATCTTCGTCCAGCACGGTAATGCGGATCAGGCCATTGTCCATATCTTCAAAACCATGGATCAAGGAGTTCATCAGTAAGTTGGTAAAAATTTGCGAAATTGCACCAGCCGGGCAATTCAGCATAATGTTGTCCGGGCAGTTTACTTCGATATGGTGATGGGTCTTTTTAAAGTTAGGTTGCAACGAGCGGATAACTTCGTGCAGGTATTCGGCCAGATTTATCGTTCGTATGGCTTCACTGGTTTGATCTACGGCAATTTGCTTAAAGCTGGCAATCAGCTCTGAGGCGCGGATCAGGTTAGATTGCAGTAACTCAGAGCCTTGCTTGGCTTCTTCAATAAAATGCTCTAGTGCTTTGGGCGACAAGGTTTTGTCATGATATGCCAGTTCCAGCGCATGAATTTTCTCAGCCAGAAAACTGGTTGCTGTAACACCTATGCCAACAGGGGTATTCACTTCATGGGTAATACCGGCAACCAGGCCGCCAAGCGCAGCCATTTTTTCTGACTGCACCAGCCTGTCTTGCGCCTGTTTTAAATTATCGACAATTTTTTCCAGCTCGGTTTGCTTACTGCGCAGTGCATCTTCAGTATGACGGCGACGTTCTATTTCTTCACGCAGGCTTTGTTGTTTTACTTCCAGTTCTTGTTTTTGTTGCTGCAAGTCCATCATAGCCTGGCTCAGGCCAGAGGTTTTACGTGCAACCTCCTGTTCTAACATCAGGTTTTGCTGGTCCAGCTTCTCATTTGACAGCATCAGCTGCTTTTGTGTGGTTTCCAGCTGATGCTTGTAGTCTTGCAGCCGGCCAATCAAACGGTTAAAAGCATCTGCCATAACACTTAATTCTGACGTATCGCCATGTTGTATCTCAACTTTGGCGCCATCGAGCTGGTCCAGCTCTAAATCTTCAATCTGTTGTGTCAGCTCGGTGAGCGGTACAGTAAGTTGTCTGCGAAAAGCCAGTAAAAACAATATAATAAGGAAAGTGGTTTTAAGTATGGCATTACCGATCAGAAAATAAATGCCCACTTTTATCCGGTCTATTACCACAGCGCGGCTGGAAAAAAGCGTAACATCACCGACCTGGGTTGCACGGCCGGAAAATTCAAAAATAAGCGGAAAGGTATAGCCAAAAATACCAGACTGTTGCTCGGTAAGGCGTATGCCCTCCCTGACTAACTGAGTGCTGAAGCGTTCTTTTATATCAATATAACGGCCCAGTTGAGTGATTATTGCACCGTTGTCATCCCGTACTATAATGCCTTCTATTGCTGGTATTGCCAGTAAACCATCGGCAATAATTAATGCCTGCTGGGTATTCAGCTCCCATATTGCACGCGTCAGGCTGCCAGAGAAGGTTTGTTGCAGGGTTTCAAGTTCGCCGTTGATATGATTCTTAGTATTAAAATACTCTGCAACAATTTGTCCCAGTGTTACTACAAATGTCAGGATAAAATAAACTGACAACACCTTAGTCAGGAGCTTACGGGATAAGCTTTTATGTTGCATGAATCAACCTTGAGTAACGAAACATTATTAGTATTATACCGCTACCATAACCAATAACCTGAACTTTGAAAATAGCATTACAGTGGGATACGGTTAGTTGTTGCAGCTTGTGTCAGCTATTTATAGCTCAGATATTGCATTATAGCGGCACCCTGTATATATTTTTTAACCTGTTTACGCCAATTCATTATAATAATACAGGCTGCTGTAAATGGCTTTAACCGCACTTATCTGTGACGATTCCCTGCTTGCCCGGAATCAACTGAAAAAATCCCTGCCATCAGGTTTTGATGCCAACATTCTTACCGCCGGTAACGGAGTAGAAGCTCTTACTATTCTAAGAACACGTGAAGTCGGGCTGGTTTTTCTTGATTTAACAATGCCGGAGCTTGATGGGGTTGGAGTACTGGAGGCCATTAAAGCTGAGGCGATGGACTGCCTGGTTATTGTGGTGTCTGCTGATATTCAGCCGGAAATGCAAAAACGCGTTATGGAGCTTGGCGCGCTGGCATTTGTACAAAAGCCAGCCTCCGCTGATAAGCTTGCAGATGTTATGCACAAGTACGGTTTGATATGACAGAACTGCATTTCACCGATGTGCAGCGTGATTGTCTGCAAGAGTTGGTTAATGTGGCTATGGGGCAGGCCAGTGATAAGCTGGCGCGTTACCTTGGCACTTTTGTGCATTTGCAGGTGCCGTCTATTGCTTTGGTAGAGGCCGCCCTGTTATCACAGCATTTTTCCAGCCGCTACCAGCAACAAAGCGCAACATTGGTGAGCCTGGGGTTTTTTGGTGATCAGGGGCTACGCGGTGAAACTATTATGCTGTATCAGCTGGCTAATGCCGGGGTTATTGCCCAGTTGCTGGGCTACAGCGATGATGCCGTTTCTGAAGCTGAAATGTTGACTGATATCAGCTCAGTGCTGACAACCACCTTTCTAAGCGGGCTGGCAGAGCAGCTGGAAAACAGTTTTTCTTATGCGGCGCCCCGGATTTTATCCAGCCGCGATCAGTATTTTGCTGACAAGCTGGCCTACACGGCTGAGCAATGGCAACTGGCATTGCAGGTCGATATCCGTTATCAGTTAACTGATTACAGTTTCAACTGCGACATGATTCTGCTGATCCCCGGTGAGGCGGTGTTGCGGCTGCGCCAGACGCTGGATAACATTCTGGCAGATTTTTGATGCAACTGGATTGGCTACTGCAACCTTTACTCACTCAGCTTAATACCGGTGTGCTGGTATTGGATGCGCAATACAGAGTAGTATTTTTTAACCAGTTTATTGCCCGGCGCGCAGAGCTGGATCTGGCTAGAGTACAGGGTAACTTACTGGAAGATGTGTTTGCAGATCTACCTATCGCCTGGCTCAAGCGTAAACTGGACAGCGTATTGCATTTGCAGGTACCGGCATTTAGCAGTTGGGAGCAGCGGCAGTACATTGTTAAACTTGCCCACTTGCGGCCCCTTAGCAGCGACAGCCAGTATATGGCGCAGAACTGCAGTATGTTACCCCTTACTGCTCCGGATGGCGTATCGCGCTACATTTGTTTGCTAATTGAAGATGCCACCGATGCTTATGTGTATCAGCAGCAATTGCAGCAAAGTGTCATGCAATTGGAACATGCTAACCGCACTGACGGTTTAACCGGGGTGTATAACCGCTGTTACTGGCAGCAGCAGTTGGGATATGAAATTCAGCGTGCCGGGCGTTATCAGCATCCGCTATCTTTGCTGTTGTTTGACCTGGATAAATTTAAAGATCTTAATGATCAGTATGGCCATCAGGGTGGTGATTTTGTACTGATCGAATTATCACGACTGATTGACTCTTTGCTCAGAGACACAGATTTATTCGGCCGTTATGGCGGCGAAGAATTTGGCATTATATTACCCGATACCGGCATGACAGGTGCGCTGCAAGTCGCTAACCGTATTTGCGACACCGTTGCCCGGCACAAAATGCTATATAACCAGCAGACACTCAAGGCCACCATCAGCATTGGTGTGGCGTCTTATTTTGACCACAGTGTTGATGAGCTGATCCAGCGTGCTGATACAGCGTTGTACTGTGCCAAACGCCAGGGGCGTAACAGGGCCGTTGCCTATCAACCAGAGCTGGAAGGTTACCTTAAAAAGGTAAAATAGCCGCAGGTAAAAATTAGCCGTTGACAGACGTCTACAAGTCTGTGCATAGTGACGATATGAAAATAAAAACCACGACATTCACCACCATTATTATTACCACCAACCCTTCGGGGTAGGAGGTCGGCGGTGTGTTGTCTGTAAAAAAGACCCGTGATCTCAAATGTCACGGGTCTTTTTTTTGGCTCTGTTATGCAGAGCCGCTACCGAATAACCAGGTATCGCGATAACTGACAATAACAGTAAATTAAGCGAAGGAGTTTAAAATGAGGGTGCTCAAGTTTGGCGGATCGTCACTGGCGTCAGTAAGCCGTTTTGCCGGGGTTGCACAGATAGCGCAACAGCAAACGGCAACAGACAGTATTTGTCTGGTGTTATCCGCGCCGCAGGGCGTAACCAATACGCTGGTTGAGCTAACCGATTTAGCTTATTTGGGGTCGGATTTCAGCCCGTTATTGCAGCAGTTGCAACAGCGCTATCAGGCGCTGGCCAGCGAAGCTCTTGTGCTATTTCCCACAGCCGAGTTAAGCGGTTTAAATGAGGTTATCAGCCAGCAACATAAGCAATTGCAGGCTCAGCTTACCGGTATTCAGCTACTCAGGCATTGCCCTGATCATATAAAAGCGCAAATTCTGGGGTTGGGTGAGCAATTCAGCGTTGCCCTGATGACTGCACTCTTAAGTGCTAAACAGCTGCAAGTGGTTGCACTGGATGGTGTGAAACTGGTGAAAAGCAGCGGTGATTATTTAAACGCTACGGCAGATATTGCTGCATCAGAGCTAACGTTACAGCATGCCATTGCCAGCCAGAGCGCGCAGGTATACGTAATTGCCGGTTTTGTTTCCAGTAATGCGCAAGGCGAAACCTGCTTGCTGGGGCGTAATGGCTCTGATTACTCAGGTGCTATTGTTGCCGCCAGTATCCGCGCATCTGCCTGCGAGATTTGGACCGACGTTGATGGTGTTTACAGCGCTGATCCACGCCAGGTCAAAAATGCCAAGTTAATTGATAGATTGTCTTACGACGAAGCGATGGAGTTATCATACTTTGGTGCCAAGGTATTACACCCGAAAACTATAGGCCCACTGGCGCGGTACAATATTACCTGTTTTATTAAAAACACCCTTAATCCATCAGCACCCGGTACCTGCATCGACAATAACGGCGAAGGTGATGCACTGGTCAAAGGTATTTCCAGCCTTGAGCATCTGGCGCTGGTTACGGTATCAGGCCCTGGCTTAAAAGGTGTGGTGGGAATGGCGAGCCGGGTATTTGCCTCAATGGCGCGGGCGCATATTTCTGTCAGTTTGATCACCCAGTCATCGTCAGAATTCAGCATTAGCTTTTGTGTACCGCAACTGCATTTAACGGCAGCCAAAAATGCCTTGCAGCAGGAATTTGAATTAGAACTGCAAACCGGTTTGCTGCGCCCGCTGAGTATTTTATCCGATATGGCTATTGTTAGCCTGGTTGGTGATGGTATGCGCCAGCACCGCGGCGTCGCAGCGAAGTTTTTTGCTTCGCTGGCGCAGGCGCGGGTTAATGTTGTTGCCATAGCACAGGACAGCAGTGAGCGTTCTATATCTGCGGTTATTGAGCAGGCTGCCTGCAAAAACGCCGTAAAAGTGTGTCATGAAAACTTTTTCAGCCATATCCCCAGTATTGACGTGTTTCTGGTTGGTTGTGGTGTGGTGGGCAGCGAGCTGCTGCAGCAAATTCAGCGTCAGCAGGCTTTTTTGCATAGCCGCCAGGTTAAGGTAACAGTGTATGGTATTGCCAATAGCAAGGCGGTGTTGTTGCACAGTGACGGCATTGATTTATCGCAGTGGCAGCCTCAGCTGGCAGAGGCTAAACAGGCGTTTTCTCTGGATACACTAAACCAGTTTGCCCGGCAACATCATCTGACAAATCCGGTATTGGTAGATTGCACCAGCTCAGAGCAGGTTGCGGCGCAATATGCAGATTTTATTGCTGCAGGCTTTCATGTGGTAACACCCAATAAAAAAGCCAATACGGCCTCTTATGCTTATTACCAGCAATTGCGACAGCTGGCACAGCAACATCGGCGCCGGTTTTTGTATGAAACCACCGTTGGTGCTGGTTTACCAGTTATTGATACTCTGCAGGGGTTGCTTAATGCCGGTGATGAATTACTGGTCTTTGAAGGCATCTTATCAGGCTCGTTATCTTATATTTTTGGCGAGCTTGAGGCCGGTGTCAGCCTCTCTGATGTTACTAAAAAAGCCCGGGCAATGGGCTTTACCGAGCCAGACCCGCGCGATGATTTATCCGGCATGGATGTTGCGCGCAAGCTGTTAATTCTGGCGCGTGAAGCCGGCATGGCGCTGGAGCTTAGCGATGTTGAGGTAGAATCGGTATTACCGGCAGATTTTGCTGCAGGTGCCAGCACAGATGATTTTATCGCTGCTTTACCGCAGCTTGATAGCGCCTTTGCCAAACGGATTGCAGCCGCCAAAGCTGAAGGTAAAGTACTGAGATACATCGGCGAAATTGCAGACGGCAAATGCCGGGTAGCGATTAAAGCGCTGGCGGCAGACCATCCGCTGGCCAAAGTGAAAGACGGTGAAAATGCGCTGGCTATTCATACCCGTTATTACCAGCCTATTCCGTTTGTATTGCGTGGTTATGGTGCCGGTGCGGCGGTAACATCAGCAGGGGTATTCAGCGATATTATGCGTACCCTTGGCTGGCAACAACAGGTGTAATAACGATGCAGCAGTTTTCTTATATAAAGCGTTATTACGCCCCGGCTTCTACCGGTAATTTCTCGGTGGGTTTTGACTTGTTAGGTGCCGCTTTTGAGCCGGTAAACGGTGAATTGTTTGGCGATGTACTGGATATTTGCGCTGAGCAGACAGAGCTGAGCTTAGACATTGTTGGCCGTTATGTACACCAGTTACCGGCAAGCAGTACAGATAATCTGGTACTCAGCTGCTTTTATGCCTTTGAGCAAAAGCTGGGACGTACCTTACCGCGTCTGGCGCTGCGGTTGCATAAAAACCTGCCGGTGGGCAGTGGCCTGGGTTCCAGTGCCTGTTCAATAGTTGTAGCGTGTTATGCTTTTAATGATTACTTTGGTAAACCGTTATCTGAAACCGAATTGTTGCAGCTTATGGCGCAGGCGGAGGGCGGTGTTAGTGGCAGTGTGCATTACGATAATGTCGCGCCATCTTACTTTGGTGGCCTGCAGCTGATGTTGCCGCAAAGCCCGCATATTTGCCGTACTTTACCCTGGTTTGAACACTGGCGGGTGGTGCTGAGTTACCCCGGCACAGTGCTATCAACCAAGGCTGCACGTGCAGTATTGCCGCAGCAGTTAAGTTTGCCCCAAAGTATTGCTTTTGCTGGTATGTTAAGCCGTTTTGTCAGTGCGCTTTATGCCGGGGATGAAATAGACGCCGGTGCAGCATTGCAGGATCTGGTAGCAGAACCTGCCCGCACACCGCTGATACCTGAACTGCCTTCGCTCAGAACAGCATTAATGGCTGAAGGGGTGTTGCATGTGGGTATATCAGGGGCTGGCCCTACCTTATTTGCATTATGCTGCAATGAAGCGCAGGCTCAGCTTGCCGCTGGCTATTTATCGCGGCATTATGAAAAGAATCAGGACGCGACCACACAAATTTGTCGCTTATCATTGGCTGGTGCACGGACGCTGTAGGAAAGAATAACGATGTTAACAAATATTAAAGTACCTGCCGAGCAGGTGAGTTTTTTACAGGCAGTACGCCAGGGCTTGGGGCAGCAGCAAGGTTTATTTTTCCCTACCAGTTGGCCTGAACTGAATATTGATAAACTGCTTGATATGCCATTAGTTGAGCGCAGTAGCGTTATTTTACAGGCGTTAATCGGTGACGAATTAAGCCGGGCAGAAGTCGCGCAGATGGTTAGCAATGCTTTTACCTTTCCTTCGCCACTGGTGCCGGTAACTGACGACGTAAGTTGCCTGGAACTGTTTCACGGCCCGACGCTGGCATTTAAAGATTTTGGCGGCCGTTTTATGGCGCAAGCGCTGGCAAAGGCACAGGGCGGAAAAAAAACCACTATTGTTACGGCAACATCGGGCGATACCGGCGCGGCTGTGGCGCATGCTTTTTACCGCCAGAGTGGTGTGCAGGTGGTGATTTTATTCCCCAAAGGCAAAATCAGCCCGCTACAGGAAAAGCTGTTTACCACGCTGGGTGAAAATATCACCACGCTGGCGGTAGAGGGCGATTTTGATCAATGTCAGGCACTGGTAAAACAGGTGTTTGATCACAAAGCGCTGGTAGAAAAACTCAGTATTAATTCAGCTAATTCAATTAATATCAGCCGTTTATTTGCCCAGGTTTGCTATTACTTTGAAGCAGTAGCACAAGTGCCTGCCGATAAGCGCAACCAGATAGTTATTGCAGTACCCAGTGGTAATTTTGGTAACCTAACCGCCGGTTTAATTGCCAAAACGCTGGGCTTACCTATTAAGCGTATGGTTGCAGCAACTAACGCTAATGACACCGTACCGCGTTATTGGCGCAGTGGTAACTGGCAGCCAAAAACAACTGTTGCCACACTGTCAAATGCCATGGATGTTGCGGCGCCAAATAACTGGCCAAGAGTAGAGGCTTTACTGGCGCAGGGCGTTATTAAACGCACTGATATTGAGGCGGTAATGGTAGATGAAGACGACACCGTATTTGGTGTGCGGCAATTATCGCAGCTTGGCTATTTAAGCGAGCCGCATGCAGCGGTGGCTTTTAAAGCATTAAAGCGCAGCCTGCAGCAAGGCGAATACGGTATTTTCCTCGGTACTGCTCATCCTGCTAAGTTTAAAGAGCAGGTTGAAAATATTCTGGGTACCCCAATAGCCTTGCCGGAAGTACTGGCGCGCTGCGCCTCAGAGCAGGGGCTTAGCAAAGACATTCCGGCAGATTTTACCGTGCTGCAGCAAGAGTTATTAAAGCTGGAGCAAGCCTGATGTCGTGGCAACAACTGTTAGGACAGGAGAAAACTCAACCTTATTTTATTGCTACACTGGAGCAGGTAAAACAGGCGCGCCAGGCCGGGCAGGTGATATACCCACCAGAAAGTGATGTATTTAATGCTTTTAAACTAACCGGGCTGGATAACCTTAAAGTGGTGATCCTGGGGCAGGATCCTTATCACGGCCCGAATCAGGCGCATGGCCTGGCGTTTTCTGTACGCCAGGGTGTGCGGGTGCCACCATCACTGCAAAATATGTATAAAGAGCTGGCGCTGGAATATGCCGACTTTCAGATCCCGCAACATGGCTGTCTGGAAAGTTGGGCCCGGCAAGGGGTATTGCTGCTTAATACCGTGCTTACCGTGGTGGCAACTCAGCCCAATTCACACCGCCACTTAGGTTGGGAGCAATTTACTGATAAGGTCATTGCCCAAATTAGCGCACAGTGCCAGGGCATTGTATTTCTGCTTTGGGGTTCACACGCGCAGAAAAAGGGCCGGCTGATCGATCGACAGCGCCACTTTGTACTGGAAGCTCCGCATCCTTCGCCATTATCGGCCCATCGTGGTTTTTTAGGTTGTGGCCATTTTAAGCGGGCCAACGAATTACTGGTTAATCAGGGCAAAGCCCCGGTTAACTGGCAGATTTAGCCACTGCAAATGTCAACGTATTAGGCCAGCACTTTGCTGGCTTAGTATTTTTATTACTCTTCCTTGTTTTTGCCCATCTCACTCTTGCTTGTTTCTGTTTAATACCCAGTTGACAGAATGAAAACCTGTCGTCTACCTTTATCCAACAAAATGTTTTGTTTTGTCTGGGGTGTTTTAATTGTTACTTTATGTGGTTGTTAGCCAGGTATTCTGGCTGCCTTTTAATAACATTAAGTAATAAAATATCGTTGTATAACGACCCTGCCTCAACACAATTCTTTATGTTGGTAAAACACCCGTTACTTAATGGTGTTTTTATAGCGTAACGCTTTTACAGCAGGTAAAAACTATGATTATCAGTACTGAAGAGTTGGCTATTATTGACAGGGCAAGCGGTGCCAGCCGTGAACTGCCGTTTGGTGATATTTCCCTAAGTGGTAATACTATTGTAAAAGTGCCTGCTTCACATACCAGTGTTCGTTCTGCACGGCAACTGGGCAATGATCTGGTATTGCAGTTTACGGACGGTAACACATTAAATATCCAAAACTTTTTTGCAGCAGATGATAACCAGGTGGTATTTGAAGATGGCAGTTCATTATGGTTAGGGCAATATGATGCCGGGCTAACTGCTCTGCAGTTTACCGAACTTACTTCTTTAGATGCGCTGTTATTAGTGCCTGCTGCTTCGGCAGGAGTGAGCTGGCTGGCCATTGGCCTGGGTGCTACCGGGGTAGCCGCTTTAGCTGCAGCGGCGGGCGGTAGTGGCGGAGATGATAACGTCGTTGGCACTCCTCCGGTTGTGTTACAGCCACTGTCAGATCTGGCAGTAAATGCGACAGGTACAACCCTTACTGGCCGCGGGCAGCCGGGGTTTACTATTAGGGTACGCAATGCCGCTGGTGAGGTTATTGCCACCGGTACAGTAGCTGCCGATGGTTCATTTTCTATTGCATTGTCTCCGGCACAAATTAGCGGTGCCTCATTAAACGTAACGCAAAGCAGCAGCACCGGGGCCGAATCTGCAAGCCTTACCGTGGGCACTCCGGACTTAACGGCACCGGAAGCTGTTGTGAATCTGCAGGTTGGCAGTAATGGTTCAGTATTAACCGGTGAGGGAGAACCAGGAGCCGTTGTAACGGTACGTAATGCTGCAGGAGATATTATTGGTACCGGTACGGTTGGGCAGAATGGCCAGTTTAGTATTACGTTAGCGCCGGCTCAAATTGATGGTACAGCCCTCAGTGTGACACTAACAGACGGCGCAGGAAATGTTTCACAGGCTGCAATGGTCGCCTCACCCGATCTGACGCCACCTGCAGCAGCATCCGATTTGCAGGTTAGCAGTAATGGCAGCGTTATCAGTGGCCGGGGTGATCCTGGTTCGGTAGTTACAGTTCGTAACCAGGCCGGTGATATTGTTGGCATTGGCATGGTTAACATTGACGGCAGTTTCAGTATTAACCTGTCCCCTGCGCAGGCAGATGGTGCAGCGTTGTCTGTAACCCTGACTGATGCGGCCGGTAATATGTCATCTGTTAGTGCCGTGAATACACCAGACTTAACGCCTCCGGCAGCCCCTTCCGCCCTTGTTGTAAGTAATGACGGCACTGTATTGACCGGGCGGGGTGAGGCCGGTGCTGCTGTAACGGTGCGTGATGCTGCCGGGGATATAGTGGGGTCGGGTACTGTGGCAGCTGATGGTAGTTTTAGTATAGTGTTGTCACCACCACAGGTAGAGGGATCGCAGCTAAATGTTGTGCTGACAGGCAGCAACGGCAATACCTCAGAAAGTGTTGTGGTACAAAGCCCTGATTTAGTAATGTTGCAAACACCAACCAATGTAACGGTGCAGGCCAACGGAACTATGGTGCAGGGGAGTGCCCAGCCTGCCGGTGCTGAAGTGATGGTATATAATGCAGATAATCAGATGGTTGGCTGGGGAATGGTTAACCCTGATGGTAGTTTTACCGTTATGCTTAACCCACCACAGAATGATGGCCGGGCTTTGCGTTTATCGCTAAGAATGGGGGATCAATATTCCGCACCGGTTTGGTCTGACACACCTGATACAACACCGCCTGCCGCCCCGGATAATTTACAACTTAGTGCTGATGGGACAACGCTCAGCGGTAGTGGTGCAGCGGGCAGCGCAGTGACAATTCGCAATAGTGCCGGTGTTATTGTGGGCACAGGCCAGGTTGCAGCAAATGGCCTCTTTACCGTTAACCTGACAACAGCTCAAACAGATGGTAGTTCGCTTCAGGTGACACTCACTGATACAGCCGGAAATCAATCAACCGCTACAGTGGTTGGCAGCCCGGATCTCACTGCACCGCCTATGCCAGTCAGCTTGCAGGTTATTAACAATGGCCAGAAACTGATTGGCAGTGGTGAGCCAGGCGCTGTCGTCAGAGTACTTAATGTAAATAATGAACTTCTGGGTATTGGCGTAGTGCTGCCTAATGGCAGCTTCAGCATTAATCTAACCCCGGCACAAACAGACGGAGCCACACTTCAGATAACCCTAACAGATGCTGCGGGTAATACCTCGGTAGCAGGCAGTATTAACAGCCCGGATTTAACGCCACCGGCAATGCCGCAACAGGTACAAATGAATGCTCAGGGCACGGCACTAAGTGGTACAGGCGAAGTGGGTGCGACAGTGAAGGTGTTAAATGCTGCGGGGTTGGTGGTCGGCAGTGGCACAGTACAGGCAGATGGCAGTTTTAGTATTACACTGAACCCACCACAGATAGATGGCGGGCAACTCAGTGTGGTATTGCGCGATGCCGCGGGTAATACCTCAACCGCAGCGACGGTGCAAAGTCCTGATTTGGTTGAGATAGCGACACCGGTGAATTTGAGTGTCAGCATGGATGGCACAGTGCTTACGGGCGAAGGTACATCCGGTATGCAGGTGCAGGTATGGAATGCCGCCGGTGAGCTGGTTGGCAGTGGCGTAGTACAGGGCGACGGTAGTTTTAGTATTACCCTGACGCCAGCACAACAGGATGGTGGTACCTTGCAGGCGGTGTTAAACGACGGTGCCGGTAAATACTCGGCGCCGGGTTTAGTGGGCACTTATGATAATACTGCACCGGACGCCCCGGTGAATTTACAGGTCAGTGCAGATGGCAGCAGCGTAAGTGGCAGTGGTGAAGCCGGAGCAACGGTCACGGTGCGCAACGCTGCAAACCAGATAGTGGGCAGCGGTATAGTGCAGGCCGATGGCAGTTTCAGTGTCACCCTGACGCCGGCACAAACAGATGGTTCAACATTAAGTGTAAGTTTAACCGATGCTGCCGGTAATACATCACAGCCAGCCAATGTTATTGCACAGGATCTTATCGCTCCGGATCTGCCGGTAAATCTGCAAATCTCGGCTAACGGCGCTGTCATCACGGGAGCGGGTGAGCCTGGGGCAATTGTAAAAATTTATAATAGCTTGAATCATCAGGTTGGCACCGGGGTGGTGCAGGCAGATGGTAATTTCAGTATTGCACTTAATCTGGTTCAGAATGATGGTAGCCCGCTTCGTATCACACTGACCGACAGCTCAGGTAACATATCCTCAGCGGCGGTTATTAACAGCCCGGATCTTATAGCACCAAATATTCCACTGAATCTGCAGGTAAATGCAGATGGCAGTATACTGACGGGGACCGGAGAACCAGGTGCTGAAGTCACGGTACGCAATGTTATAAATGAGATTATAGGCACTACAGTAGTGCAGCCTGATGGTTCTTTCAGTGTAGAAATGACACCTGTGCAGAACAGTGGTGGGCTGCTCAGTGTAATACTTACTGATAGTGCTGGGAACAGCTCTCTGGCTATTGCAGTTGCTGCACCAGATTTGGTAGCGCCGGATATGCCGGCTAATCTACAGATTAATGCAACGGGTAATATTATCAGTGGTGCAGGCGAAGCCGGTGCCGCAGTGGTGGTATATAACACTGCAAATCAAGTTGTGGGTACAGGAACGGTATTACCTAACGGCAGCTTCAGCATTAATCTAACCCCGGCACAAACAGACGGAGCCGCACTTCAGATAACCCTAACAGATGTTGCGGGTAATACCTCTGTAGCAGGCAGTATTAATAGCCCGGATTTAACGCCACCGGCAATGCCGCAACAGGTACAAATGAATGCTCAGGGCACGGCACTAAGTGGTACAGGCGAAGTGGGTGCGACGGTGAAGGTGTTAAATGCTGCGGGGTTGGTGGTCGGCAGTGGCACAGTACAGGCAGATGGCAGTTTTAGTATTACACTGAACCCACCACAGATAGATGGCGGGCAACTCAGTGTGGTATTGCGCGATGCCGCGGGTAATACCTCAACCGCAGCGACGGTGCAAAGTCCTGATTTGGTTGAGATAGCGACACCGGTGAATTTGAGTGTCAGCATGGATGGCACAGTGCTTACGGGCGAAGGTACATCCGGTATGCAGGTGCAGGTATGGAATGCCGCCGGTGAGCTGGTTGGCAGTGGCGTAGTACAGGGCGACGGTAGTTTTAGTATTACCCTGACGCCAGCACAACAGGATGGTGGTACCTTGCAGGCGGTGTTAAACGACGGTGCCGGTAAATACTCGGCGCCGGGTTTAGTGGGCACTTATGATAATACTGCACCGGACGCCCCGGTGAATTTACAGGTCAGTGCAGATGGCAGCAGCGTAAGTGGCAGTGGTGAAGCCGGAGCAACGGTCACGGTGCGCAACGCTGCAAACCAGATAGTGGGCAGCGGTATAGTGCAGGCCGATGGCAGTTTCAGTATCACCCTGACGCCGGCACAAACAGATGGTTCAACATTAAGTGTAAGTTTAACGGATGCCGCGGGTAATACATCGCTGGCAGCAAATGTTTACTCACCTGATTTACAGGCACCGGCAATGCCGGACAATCTGGGTGTCAGCGCGGATGGGCTGACCCTTAGCGGCACCGGTGAACCTGGCGCTGCTGTTACTGTACGTAATATGGCAAATCAGATCATTGGCACCGGCACAGTGCAGGCAGATGGCAGCTTCAGCATTGCACTTACCCCCGCACAAATAGATGGTTCATCTTTAAGTGTAACGTTAACTGATGCTGCCGGTAATACCTCTGTTGCCGGCCATGTCAACAGCCTTGATTTGGTTGCTCCGGCAATACCTCAGAATTTGCAGATCGCCGCCGATGGCACACAAATTACCGGAACCGGTGAGGCTGGCGCAACTGTTACTGTGCGTGATGATACCAATACCGTTATTGGTTCCGGTATTGTTGCGCAGGATGGCAGCTTCACCATTATCCTGACGCCCGCTCAGCAGGATGGTGGTTTATTAACTATCATACTGACTGACAGCGCCAATAATAGTTCTGACAACGGCTGGCTCAGTAGCCCTGATCTTATTGCACCTGAAATACCGCTAAATCTTAATATTAATGCTGCTGGCACATTAGTCAGTGGGCAAGGTGAGCTTGGTGCTTTAGTCAGGATATATAATGCAGCAGGTGATCTGGTTGGCTCAGGGTTGGTTGGCCCTGATGGCAGCTTTGCTGTGGTTTTGGTACCGGCTCAGGGAGACAGTGGTGTATTAAGTGTCACCTTAACTGATGCCGCCGAAAATGAATCGGCTGCCGGTTTACTTACAGCACCGGATCTTATTCCTCCATCAGCACCGGCAAATTTAGTCATAAATGCAGTTGGCAGCAGCCTGACTGGCAGCGGTGAAGTGAATGCCACAGTAACGGTGCGTAATGCAGCAAATCAGGTTGTCGGTACCGGCACAGTTCAGGGCGATGGATCGTTTAGCATTACGTTGGCTCCGCAGCAAAACGACGGCGGGCAATTGAGCATTACCTTAACAGACAGTGCCGGTAATGTATCAGCTGCCAGCCAACTGGCAAGCCCGGATCTGATAGCACCGGATATGCCACTTGCTTTGCAGGTAAGCAATGATGGCAGTAGTTTAACGGGGGTTGGTGAGGTTGGCTCGGTTGTTACTGTGCGTAATGCCGCTAACCAGATAGTGGGCACGAGTACAGTGCAGGCTGATGGCAGTTTTACTATTTCGCTCACTCCTGTGCAGGGGGACAGTGGTGTATTACATGTGACGCTAACCGATGCCGCCGGAAATACCTCAGTGGCTGGTAATGTGAGCGCACCGGATCTTATTGCTCCGGATATACCGGTGAATCTGCAGATCTCAGCTGATGGTGTTACGGTAACCGGAGAAGGTGAAGTTGGCGCAATTGTCAGGATTTACAACAGTAACAATTTACAAATAGGCAGCGGCCTGGTGCAGGCTGACGGCTCCTTCAGTATTACACTGAATCTGGTACAAAATGATGGCAGCTCACTGCGGGTTACGCAAACCGATGCGGCAGGTAATATTTCAGCAGCTGCTATTATTGCCAGCCCGGATCTTACCGCCCCCGATGCACCACTAAACCTGCAGTTAAATGCCGATGGCAGTATATTAACAGGTACCGGTGAGCCGGGTGCTAGTGTTACCGTACGTAACACGCTAAATGCAGTAGTGGGTACCGGTACTGTTTTGGCAGATGGCAGCTTTAGCATCAGCCTTGTTCCCGTGCAGAATAACGGCGGCAACCTCAACGTAGTTTTAACCGACAACGCAGGCAATACTTCAGGCAGCGGCACTGTTAATGCGCCTGATTTGGTGGCACCCGATATGCCAGCCAACCTGCAGATAAGTGTGAATGGCAGTATCCTCAGTGGTACCGGTGAAGCCGGTGCTGGTATAACTGTGCGAAATGCTGCGAACCAGATAGTGGGTTCAGGTACCGTGCAACCTGACGGCAGCTTTACGCTTTCATTATCACCGGCTCAGAGCGATGGTGGTGTGCTCAGCATAACGCTAACAGATGCTGCGGGTAATACTTCAGTGGCAGGCAACATCGCCAGCCCGGATTTGATTGCACCGGATCTCCCGCTTAATTTACAGGTAAATGCTGCTGGTACTTTGCTAAGCGGAACCGGAGAAGTCGGCGCTGGGGTAATTGTACGCAACGCAGCAAATCAGGTTGTGGGGACTGGCACCGTACTGGGAGACGGCAGTTTCAGCGTCACACTATCACCGGCGCAAACAGATGGCTTACCTTTAAATATTACCTTAACTGATATTGCCGGTAATACTTCAGTCGCCGCTACTATTAACAGCCCGGATCTACTGGCCCCTGACATACCATTTAATCTGCAGGTCAATGCAAGCGGCACCATGTTAAGTGGTCGTGGCGAAGCTGGTACAACTGTTACAGTGCGTAATGCTGTAAACGATATTATTGGCACCGGTACAGTGCTGGCTGATGGCAGCTTTAATATTGTGCTAACTGTTGTACAGGGCGATAGCGGTTTACTGAGTGTAACTCTTACTGATGCTGCCGGTAACACTTCATTAGCCGGTACAGTCAGTGCGCCGGATCTGATACCGCCAGCTATGCCTTTAGCATTGCAGGTTAATGCTGAAGGTACCGGTATCACAGGTACAGGTGAAATTGGTGCTGTAGTTACAGTGCGTAACGCTACTAATCATATCGTTGGCTCGGGGGTTGTTCAGGGAGATGGCAGCTTTAGTATTACACTTAACCCACCGCAGATTGATGGCGGAGAACTTAGCATAACGCTTACTGATGCTGCTGGTAATGTCTCTGCAGCAGGCTCTGCTACCGCGCCGGATCTTATTGAAATTGCTACGCCGGTTAATTTAGCTATGAATGGTGCCGGCACTGAACTTACCGGAGAAGGTGAAGCCGGCACCATTGTTACTGTCTGGAATGAAGACGGCCAGCAGGTAGGCAGTGGTGTGGTCCTACCCGATGGTACCTTCAGTGTTGCTTTGCTGCCTGCGCAGATTGATGGGCGTTCACTGGAAGTAGTACTGAGCGATGGTGCCGGTAAATATTCTGCTGCGGGGCTTATATACAGCCCGGATCTGACCGCGCCGGATGCAGCAACCGATTTACAGGTAAGTGCCGATGGCAGTGTGCTGACCGGTACCGGTGAGGTGGGGGCTGTGGTTGAGGTGCGCAATGTTGCGAATCAACTGGTAGGTACTGGCACCATACAACCTGATGGCAGTTTCAGTATTGCACTAACGCCATTACAACGGGATGGCTCGGTATTACAGATCACCCTGACAGACGCGGCGGGTAACACCTCTGTTGTGGCTAATGTCAGCACCCCTGATCTGATTGCGCCGCCGGCTCCGGCAAATTTACAGGTCAATGCTGACGGTTTAAGCCTGACCGGCACCGGTGAAGCAGGTGCCACTGTTACCGTGCGCAATGCAGCAAACCAGATAATCGGCACCGCCACTGTACAAGGCGATGGCAGCTTTACGGTAGTGTTAAGCCCGGCACAAAATGATGGCTCCTTGCTGCAGGTACGCCAGACAGATCCTGCTGGTAATATTTCCGCTGCCGGTTCTGTATTAAGCCCGGATCTTGTTGCCCCGTTGGTACCGGTTAATTTGCAGGTTGCTGCAGATGGTTTAAGCGTTAGCGGGAACGGCGAAGCGGGTGCCACTGTAACGGTGCGCAATGCGTTAAACCAGATAGTAGGCACCGGGCTGGTTCAGCCAGATGGCAGCTTTATTATCAGCTTGCTTGCCGTACAAGGCGACAGTGGTTTGCTAACGGTAACATTAACTGATGCCGCCGGTAATACTTCTGTGGCAGCCAATGTTAATGCCCCTGATTTAATTCCACCGGCGGTGGCGGACAATCTCAGTATTAATGCGCCGGGTACTCAGCTAACAGGAGAGGGAGAACCCGGAGCCACGGTGACAGTATATAATGCTGCCGCCGAAGTTGTAGGCAGCGGAATTGTTGCAGCAAATGGTACTTTTACCATAGTGCTTAACCCTGCACAGGATAATGGCGGTTTGCTATCGGTGGTGTTAGCAGACAGCAGCGGTAACCTGTCTGCTGCCGCTCAGATAGCTGCTCCTGTGGTGGTAGATATTGCTGCTTATGATAATGCCGCCACGGCTAAAGTGAATATTCTGCCTACCGAAACACATAGTGCTACTGGCAATGCGGCTTACACGCTATTGTTGGGGCTGCTGGGGGCAATTAATCTGCAGGTTCTGGCAACGCCTTCAATTGGTTTTACAGTAGCCGATGGCAGTGAGGGCCAGATCACCCTGACGCTAGGCACCGCTCTGGCAATTGAAGCGCTGGGAGATCATCGTATTGTCCTGCAAATGAAACAGGGTAATCAGTGGGTAGCAGTAAGTGGTGCCGGGCAGGCATCGTTCTTGTCAGTCAGTTTGCTGGCTGGCAATGCTAAAGGTGTTATTGTTGAAGGCCTGGCTACGGGTGAATACCGTGCTTTTGTTGCTATTAATGCCTTGGTTGGTTTAAGCGTGGCGACAACCCTGTCAGGTGCGCTGATGCAGGCGGATTACAGTAACCCGGTGGGTTATGATGATATTGCTGCATCCGGTAATGTACTGACTGATTTAAATGATGCATCGCAGCAAGATCTGATCACTGTCAATACTGTCGTCAGCCAGGTTAACCAAACCGTAGTTGCTGCTGCGGGTAATACCGTCATTCAGGGCCAATACGGCCAGCTTACAATTGATGCTGCGGGTAATTACAGCTACACCCCGGATGCCAATGTTACCGTTATCGGCAAAGCCGAGCAGTTCCAGTATCGTATTACCGACACCGCTACCGGCCGTCAGAGCACGGCAACCTTATATGTGCGCATAGATAGCGATCAGGTCGATCTGGTTTGGGGGGCGCCAGGTGACAATGCCGAACTGGTATTATCAGCGGGTAACAACAGTGCGGTTGCCGCAGTAGTATATAAAAATGTGATGGATGCACCTGTTACCAATCTGCTGGGTACTTTTAGCACTCCGGGAGCTATTTTGCTGAACCCTGGCAAGGGCAATGCTCAGTTGACTTTTCAGGTTGATGCTAATGATGTTTCCAATATCATTATTTATGCCGGTACGTCGCTGGCTCTGGCCGTATTGCCCTCTTACTCTGTAGTGCTGGAAAAATCCAATGGTGCCGGTGGCTGGGTGGCTGTACCCGGCGGCAGTGTCAGTGGTACAGCTTTACTGGGTTTGCCTCTGGTTGGTACCGGGGTGTCACTAAGTCTTAATGGCCTCACAGGTGGCACTTATCGTATTACCGTTAATACCACTAATACGATTGGCGGCTCTTTCCTGTCCAGCGTGCAATTGGTGCAAACACTCACCCACCTTGATAAGTACACTGTGGATACTAACCCAGGTGTCAGCGGTAATATTTTGGCAGACGATGTACTGGGCTCCAGTTTTACCAAATTATTTGTTAAAGGTAGCAGTGGCTTATATCAGGAGGTCAATTACGCCGGTATTAATATTACCGGTAGTTATGGCGTGCTGCATATTAATAAACACGGTAACTATGTATACACCCCAAATGGCAGCCAGCATCATACTGCCGGTGTTACTGAACTGTTCGAGTACCAATTACGCCACCCCAGTGGGCAAATCATTACTGCCCGGCTTGAGATCCGGCTGGATGTGGCCGGTGCAGGTGTATTGTCTGGTAGTGCTGTGTTGCAAAGTGATGGGGAAGAGGCTGTTGCTCTTCTGGCAGATGACCCGCAGCTGTATCAGCAGCCGGAGTTGTTTCACAAAGGCTGGTCACCGGATTTTGATCTGCTGAGGGGCAAAGTGCACCATACAGCAGAGGTTGTCACAGAGCTTGATTTACATCTGTCACAGCTGTTGGATACCGGCCAGGATATTCAGCTTCGCAGCACGGAAGTGTCGAAGGTGGCGCTAACGGCGGACAACTGGCAGGTGACAACCGATATGCACAATTTAAGGTTGTTGGCAGAGCAGGACTATTATCAGCAACACAACATATCGGTTGTATGAATTTGACAAAAATAAGGATATGGCTCTGATAAGCAAAAGGATCTCGCTGCCAATGTGGCGACAGCTATACGCAGCCACCGTAAAAAAAGCTGTGCCGGGTTGCTGTTGTCTGTTTAGCTTGTTTGGTTTACCGGCAACACAAGCTGCTGATATGCAGGTTGCATCTTTGGATATTGATATTGCCGTGCAGCGCACTGTGCAATGGCACCCGGCTATTGCCGAGGCTATAGGTTTGCTGATGCAGCAAAATGAGCAAATCACCGTAGCGCGTGCTGGCTACTACCCGCAGATCTCAGCAGGAGTGCGCAGTGGTTATGACAATGCTTATCCTGACAACCGCTACAGCCAGGCTCTGGTATTGTCGGTATCACAGATGCTGTATGACTTTGGCAAGGTATCGGGCGAAGTAAGGGTTGCCAGAGCCGGTGTAGCGCAGTACCAGGCCGGGTTATTGCTTACTATTGATCAGGTTATCCGTGAAGTTATGCAGGCCATAATTGAGATCCAGCGATATCAGCAACTGGTTAGTATTGCCGGGGAACAATTACAGGCCTTAGAGCAAGTGGCTGCCTTGGCCAGAGAGCGGCATAGTAAAGGAGCCAGTTCATTATCAGATGTTGTGCAAAGCGAATCCAGGATTGAAGGTGCCAGAGCAATGCATCTGCAATACCTGGCCCAACTTGAACGCTGGCGTGGTACCCTGGCCATGCTGATGGGCGACATGCAGCTACCGGCTATCTCTGGGCGTTTCCCGGATCAGCACGGAGCTTGCAATGTAGCCGCAGATATTCAAACTACCCCCGCTATGCTGGTGGCACAGGCCCAGCGTCAGCAGGCTCTGGCCCGGATAGACCAGGCTCAGGCTTTGTTACTGCCGACTATTTCACTTGATCCAACGGCAACTCACTATCTGGACAACAACCCGCTGGCGGGTAGTGGCCGTGATCGTACCCAGTATGCCGTGGCGCTTAATTTTAGTGTCCCAATTGATCAGGGCGGTGCGGTAAAAGCCAGGCAACGAGCAGCCAGCCAGGCATTGCGTAGTGCTGATGCCGGGTTACAACAGGCGGCGTTAACAGCAAAGCAGCAATTATTGGAGGGGCAAAACCAGCAAACCAGTTTACAGCAGAACCTGGATGTACTGGTTCGCCGCCAGCAATTAAGCATGCAAACCCGGGATCTGTACCGCCAACAGTACCTGGCACTTGGCACCAGGCCGCTACTTGATTTATTAAACGCTGAACAGGAAATTTATCAGGCACAGCTTGACCGGCAACATACGCTGTCAGATCTGCGGCAGCTTCAGGCTGGTTGCCTGTTCCATTCCGGCCAGCTTCGCCGGACTTTTGCTTTACAACACAGCCGGATCCAGGGGATAGAGCTACAACCATGACAACCGTACAGCAAATACACCAGAACCCGGAGCGTAGTGCAGGCAAACAAAAGCCTGGCATGGATGATTGGATAACCGCAGTATTCATGATCAGCCGGCACTATCAGTTGGAATGTTCAGAGCAACATATCCGCCAGGCAGCAAACTGGTTTACCGATGCTGAGCCGGACAATTTTATACGGCAGATAGCACGGCAAGCAGGGTTAGCAGTTCGGTTTGGTAAGTTAACAAAGCAGGATCTATCACCCTGGCGTTTGCCTCTGGTACTGCAGTTACAGGACGGGCAGTTGGTCGTTGCTCAGGCAATAAACGCTAATGGTGAGGTGAGTGTCAGCCCGGTAACCGAGCAGGGGCTTACACTTGCAGTAAACAGTAGCACTTTACTTGAAACAGCGCAGCAAAAGATAACGCTGCGTCCGCTCAGTGGTGGCCGCGATGTGCGGGTTGACGGCTATATAGCGCCGTGGCAAAAGGGCTGGCTGTGGCGGCTGATAATTCCTGAGCTAAAACCATACTGGCATGTCATGCTGGCTTCAATGATCGGCAATATCCTCGCGCTGGCAGGTATTTTATTTTCCATGCAGGTGTATGACAGAGTCATCCCGGCCCACTCGATGCCAACCTTGTATGTATTATTTGGGGGGGTGCTGCTGGCGCTGATATTCAGTTTTATGATGAACCTGCTGCGCAGCCATGTTACCGATCTGCTTGGTAAGCGGGCTGACATCCGGGTATCAGACCGGGTATTCGGTCATGCGCTGCGGTTGCGCAACAGCGTCAGGCCGAAATCAACCGGCACCTTTATCTCCCAGTTGCGTGAGCTGGAGCAAATCCGTGAGCTTATTACGTCCAGTACAATAGGCGCACTGGCAGATTTACCATTTTTTTTCCTGTTTATGCTGGTGTTTTATTCAATCGCCGGGCCGGTATCCTGGATACCGTTATTGGCAGTAGTGTTAATGCTGGGGCCCGCTTTGCTGATGCAAAAACAACTGGCTCGCTGTGCGCAGATGGCTATGCGGGAATCGTCATTACGCAATGGCTTACTGGTAGAGAGTATTCAGGGGCTGGAAGATATTAAAGCATTACAGGCTGAACCGCGTTTTCAGCAACAATGGAACCAGTTTAATGCAGCTACTGCAGAGGCAAGCGTAGCTATGCGTAAGCGGGTTCATCTGCTGACAGTCTGGAGCCAGACAGTGCAGCTTGGCGTGTTTGCTTTAGTCATTGTGATAGGAGCGCCGCTGGTAATGGCGGGTGATATGACAACAGGAGCACTGGTGGCTGCATCTATTTTGTCATCAAGAATGCTGGCGCCAATGGGGCAATTAACCGCTATTCTTACCCGCTGGCAGCAGGCCAAAGTTGCCATGCAAAGCCTTGACAGCATTATGCAATTGCCGGTGGATACTGCAAACGGCAGCCAGACAATACATCGGGCAGCGCTAAATGGGCATTATCAATTGCAGGAGGCCGCTTTTCGCTATCATCGTGATGATCCGGCACCGGTACTGCATATTAACCAGTTACACATTAAACCAGGAGAGCGCATTGCCATACTGGGGCGTAATGGTGCCGGTAAATCTACCTTACTGCAGGCTCTGGCAGGTAATGTAGAGCTAACATCCGGTTCACTTACTCTGGATGATATCAGCCTGCCACAGCTTGATCCTGCAGATGTACGTCGTGATATTTGTGTGTTAACTCAACAGGCCCGGCTTTTTCATGGTTCGGTGCGTGATAACCTAAGGTTAGCCGCCCCGCAAGCTTCAGATCAGGATATGCTGGCCGCTTTAGCTATGACCAGCGCAGCAGATTTTATCAGCCGGTTACCTTCGGGTTTAGATCAGCAATTAATGGAAGGGGGGCAGGGGTTGTCCGGCGGGCAACAGCAATCGCTGCTGCTGGCCAGATTAATATTACGCCAGCCTAACATTCTGTTACTGGATGAACCCAGTGCCGCACTGGATGACAATACTGAGCGTATTTTTATTGCCAGTCTCAAACGTTGGCTGGGGCAACGCACTTTGTTGATAGCTACCCATCGAATGGCAATGCTTGAGCTGGCAGACCGCGTGCTTGTGCTTGATGCTGGTCGCCTGATGCTTGATGCACCTAAAGCTCAGGCTATAGCTGCTTTGTCTGCAGGCCGGGCTGGATAAAACACAGGGGCAAAAATGGCAAACACCCGTCAGCAACAAACAGAGCAGCTTATTGCATCGGCTTTAGATGACAACAGCCAGTACAGTGAAGCTGTGCTTTGCCGTACCACACGTATTATCAGCCTTAGTGCACTGGTGCTACTGGTGTTGTTAGTTTGGGCTGTTTTTGCCCGGCTGGATGAGGTCTCTGCAGGCACCGGTAAGGTAGTGCCCAGCGCCCGTGAGCAAATTATTCAGTCGCTTGAAGGCGGCATTCTTACTGAGCTGACGGTGCGCGAGGGCGCTCAGGTGGAGGCAGGCCAGATACTGGCCCGGCTTGATGCTACCCGTACAGAATCTAACCTGGGTGAAAGTGCCGCCCGGTATCGTGCAGCGCTTGCCAGCGCTGCCCGCTTAGCGGCCGAAGTAAATGAAACCGAATTGATTTTTCCTGCCGAGCTACAGGATTTCCCTCTGCTGATTGCCGCAGAAACACGCTTATATCAAAGCCGGCGGCGCTGGCTTGAACAAACGCAGGCTGGTATTGAACAATCGCTTAAGCTGGTAGAGCAGGAACTGCTGCTTACCCGCTCGTTACAGGACAGTGGGGCTGCCAGTAATGTTGAAGTGCTGCGTCTGCAGCGTCAGCAAGCAGAATTACAACTGAAATTAACCGAACTGAATACGCAGTATCTGGTGCAGGCGCGTGAAGAGCTGGCAAAAGCCAGTGCAGAAGCTGATTTACAAACTTCAGTGTTGCGTGGTCGTTCAGATACCCTCAGCCGTTTAACACACCGTTCACCGGTAAGAGGTATAGTAAAAGATATTGCGGTTACGACTATCGGTGGGGTAATACCGCCCAATGGCCAACTGATGCAAATCGTGCCGGTAGATGACCATTTACTGATTGAAGCCCGTATTGCTCCGCGGGATATTGCTTTTATCCATCCGGGGCAGCAGGCAATGGTGAAAATTACTGCCTATGACTACGCTATTTACGGCGGTTTGGCGGGTGAGGTTGTGACTATCTCACCAGATACCCTGCAGGATGAAGTAAAGCCTGATGTTTTCTACTACCGGGTATATATCCGCACCGAAGCAGACTTTCTGCAAAACAAAGCGGGCCAGCACTTTGCCATAGTGCCGGGTATGATTGCTACCGTGGACATTAAAACCGGTAACAAAACCGTGATGGATTACCTGCTAAAACCCTTTAACAGGGCCAAAGAGGCACTGCGCGAGCGTTGATATGGCCGCGACAGGGCATCGCCCGGTTGTTAGTCTGGTTATTATTGTTCTGTGTTACTGAACACAAAAGCAAAAAACGCCCGCTGTTGCCAGCGGGCGTTTTTTTACAATTCGATATCAGCTAATTCAGGTTCAATAGTCCAGTCAATATCGCTCAGTTCCCTTTTCAGGCGCTGGCGCTCTTTGAGCTGTTCAATTTCACGCCATTTACGCTTTACTGCACGCGGTTTAGCTGCTGGGCGCTCCAACATATTCAGTAAGTCTTCGAAGCTTTCCATAGTTTGGCCTCTCTGATAGTTGTTCGATAGTTGTTGTTATTTTCAACAAATGATTTACCACATTTTGTATCAAAATAAAACAACTAAGTGACAACACTATGACAGGACCACTCTATTTAGCTTACTTAGATTGTAAAAATGCTTTAACTAATGCCTGGGTTGAACTGTCCAGTTTAGTGGCATCAGCTCCGCTTAATGCCTGATAAATCGGGCCAGACAGCTGTTTACCCAGTTCTACTCCCCACTGGTCAAACGAATTAAGGCGCCATAACACACCCTGGCAGAATACTTTATGCTCATACAACGCAATTAAAGCGCCAACATAGTAAGGCGATAATTCCGGCAACAGCAGAGTATTGCTGGGCTTATTACCTGGCGATACTTTATGCGGTGCTAACTCTGCAGCCTGTTGGGCGGTCATACCTGCCGCTAGGCATTCGTCTGTGGCTTCCTGCAGTGTTTTGCCCTGCATTAATGCCTGTGTCTGGGCAAAGCAATGCGCCGTTAAACGCTGGTGGTGATCGGTTAAGCTATGCGCCGGTTTCAGTGGCAAAATAAAATCGGCCGGCACAGCCAGCGCGCTTTGGTGCAATAGCTGATGATAAGCATGCTGGCCGTTAGTGCCGGCATCGCCCCAAATCACCGGTGCGGTAGCGTCAGTTAACGGCTGGCCATTAGTATCAACGCTCTTGCCATTAGATTCCATGTCCAGCTGTTGCACATAAGAGGGCAGTAAACGCAGATAATGGCTGTACGGCAGTAAAGCCTGCGCCTGGCAGCCAAAGCCATTAATGTACCAAATGCCCAGTAGTGCCAGCGTCAGTGGCATATTCTCAGCCTGCGGTGCATTGATAAAATGCTCGTCCATGGCTTCAGCGCCTTTAAGCAACTGCACAAAATGCTCGTTGCCAATCATCAGTGCTACCGGTAAGCCAATTGCTGACCACAACGAATAACGCCCGCCAACCCAATCCCACATCGGCAGAATATTTTGCTCAACAATACCAAACTCTGCGGCTGCAGCAATATTAGACGACGTAGCCCAGAAATGGCGGGCAATGGCTGCAGCGTCTGCACCGTTGTCTTCAAACCATTGGCGCACAGCCAGCGCGTTTTGTTTGGTTTCTTCAGTGCCGAATGATTTAGACGCAACAAACACCAGGGTGGTAGCCGGATCGAGGTGTTTCACCACATCGGATACCACAGCGCCGTCAATATTACCGGCAAAATGCAGTTTAACCGGGCTGCAGTGATAAGGCGTTAATGCCTCTACCGCCATTTGCGGGCCAAGTAACGAGCCGCCAATACCAACCCAGATCAAATCAGTTATGGCTTTGCCGCTGTAACCTTTATATTCGCCCCGGTGTAACTGGCTGACCAGCGCTGTCATTCTGGCGCGGCAATCGGCGATAGCGCTACCGATATCTTCGCCATCAAGCTCAAGCCCTGTCACATCCGTTTTACGCAGCATGGTGTGCCATACCGTGCGCTGTTCGGTGTTGTTAATTTTTTCACCCGCCAACATTGCCTGCAGTACTGGCTTAATATTACTTTGTGCGGCCAGTTGCTGCAGTGCCTGCCAGCTTTGGTCATCAATCAGGTTTTTCGAGTAATCAAGGGTAATACCGCAAGCTTCAGTGTTAAAACGGTTAGCCCGGCCAGGATCAGTTTTAAACGCCTGGCGTAACGAAATGTGTTTTGCTGCCAGCTGTTTAAGACCAGACAATGCGGAACCTGACATACTCTACTCCCGTGAAAAATGTGTGATTAAAGTGCCTGCTGGATCAACTGTTCCAGCTTACGTTGGTCAATAGCAAATTTGCGAATACCTTCAGCCAGCTTTTCTGTCGCCATAGCATCTTCATTTAATGCCCAGCGGAACTGGCTTTGGCTCAGTTGTTCCGGTGCCGGGCTGGTGGCACCGCTATCGGTTAAATGCACGGTCAGCTCGCCTTGCTGCTGGCTAAGTTCAGCCAGTAAGCCTGGGCTAATGGTTAAGCGGTCACAACCGGCCAGGGCTAATACTTCGCCTACGTTACGGAAGCTGGCGCCCATCACCACGGTTTTAAAACCATGTTGTTTGTAAAAGCGGTAAATTTCACGTACTGATATTACGCCCGGGTCGGTTTCAGCTGTGTAATCCTGCCCGGTGCTGGCTTTGTACCAATCCAGAATGCGGCCAACAAAAGGTGAAATTAAATACACACCGGCTTCAGCGCAGGCGCGGGCCTGAGCCATATGAAACAGCAGCGTCAGGTTACATTGAATGCCTTCCTGCTCTAACTGGCGTGCGGCCTGAATACCTTCCCAGGTAGAGGCAATTTTAATCAGAATGCGCTCAGTGCCTATGCCGTTTTCTTTGTAAAGCGCAACCAATTGGCGGGCTTTAGCTATAGTGGCATCAGTATCAAAAGACAAACGGGCATCAACTTCGGTAGATACCCGGCCTGGCACCAGCTTACTGATGGCTGTGCCGATATCGACGGCAAATTTGTCTGATGCCAGGCTAAGCCGGGCTTCAGCCGTGCTGGCTTTACTTTTAGCGTAGGCCACCGCACCGGCTAACACTGGCTTGGCAAATTCCAGCTGGCTGGCATTTAACAATAAGCTGGGATTAGTGGTAGCATCTACCGGACGGAACTGCTCAATGGCGGTCAAATCGCCGCTGTCTACTACAACAGTGGTCACTGCTTTTAGCTGGGTAAGTAAGTCGCTCATATTGTTTTATTACCGTATTTTTGATCACATTCTAGTGATGTAGCGTTTAATAAGCAATTAATGTAGGAATATTACAACAAAGTTCGGTGCGAACCGGATTTTAACTACATTAGCGTTGCGTGGCGTAAAGTAAGTTACTATATTGCCTGTTTTTGCCGGGCGTAAAAGGCCATATTTTGTTTCAGTGTAAATTAGCACAGGATCTCGATGATCTTCCAAACCAGCTTTTATAAAAGCAAAAAACTTCTGTTAATCGAAGACTGTGAGCCGGTGCGTGCCTCTATTAAGGGCATGTTACAGCAAATTGGTTTCGATGATATTACCGCTGTTGCTGACGCAATGCAGGCTATATCTCCGGCCAGACGGCACAGCTTCGACTTTATTCTGGCTGATTTTAATCTGGGTGACGGTAAAGACGCACTGCAGTTGTTTAACGAGTTGTCTGCACTTGGGGCGATTAAAACCGCTTGCTGTTTTGTTTTGATGAGTACCGAACCCCAACGTTTACCAATGTTTGGTGTATTGCAGGGTACCCCCGATCATTTTGTATTAAAGCCGTTCTCCTATGTCGAGCTGGAAAAACGGCTGGCTAAAGCCTGGCAAAACCGCACCGCACTACGTAAGGTTTATCAGGCCATTAAACAGGCCGATTTAGCCAACGCCTTGCTGGAGCTGGACGAAGCCCTGAAAGCCGGTTCAGCAAACCCGTTACAGGCCCTGCGCTTAAAAGGCGAACTGCTGCTGGCACAAGGCGAATATAACGCGGCAGCGCAGCTGTACAGCAAAATTCAGCAGCAACGCGATTTTAGCTGGGCCCGCCTGGGTGCCGCTGCCGCCATGGTAAAACTGCAGCAGTGGGATAGTGCTGAGCAGCTATTACTGCAACTGGCAGAGCAGGATGATATTCGCCCTGAAGCTATAGAGTTGCTGGCCCGGTGTTATTTGTTGCAGGCTGACTTAGCCAAAGCACAGGAACAACTAACTGAACTGCTAAAACTACAACCTACCAACATGGCGGCACATTACGCCCTGGCAGATGTATTACAGCTTAACGGCCAGCAGGAAGATAGCAGTAAATATTTACAAAAACTGGTTCAGCAGTTTCGTTTTTCCGCTTTTGACGCACCGGATTGTTATTTGCAATTAAGCCGCTTATTACTGGAGCAGGCACAATACGCCGAGTTAGCAGCTTTTACCGGCGCACTGAAAAAAAGCAGTGAAGCACTGGCGAATATGCCGCAAAAGCTGGCCACCGATATGATAGAGCCCGAAATAGCCGTACTGCGGGCACGCATCAGTTTATTGCAGGGCAATTTTGCCGATGCCAGACAGCAATTAAACCAGATTACCGTTGCCAGCAAACCTGAGCATGTTGCTGCTGAGCTGGACAAAGCCCGCCTGGCTTTTGCCCTGGGCGATACTAAACAGGCTGAAGCGCACCTTGCCGTGCTAAAAAGTGCTGATTTTGCTGCGGATGATCTGTCGGGTTGTTGCCAGCGTTTACTGGCAAAACAAGCCGTGCTGCGTGAAACAGAACTCAGAGCGCACCTGCGCGATTTAAACCAGGCCGGTATGGATGCTGTGCAAAAAGGTAATGTAAAAGCTGCACTGGTAAAACTACGCAAGGCATTTTTGCTGATGCCGTGTAATGCCGGGCTGGCGCTTAACCTGCTGCAGGTACTAGGCCAGTTACCGGCACACAAAGCCTTGTTGCCTTTGGCTAAGGCTGTACTGGGTGCGTTGGAAAACACCGCTTTAACCAATGCTAACCAGCAGCGTCTGGCTCAGCTGTTGCCGCAGTTGCCAGAGCTGTACCTTGATTAACACAGGTTTTATTTTAATACCTGAATAAAATCGGAATTATCTATGTTGTTGCTTGTATCTCCTGCAAAGGATCTTGATTTTCAGCCGCTGGCACAGCCACTGCAGGTTACCCAGCCGGATATGCTGGCACAAAGCCAGCAACTGGCCGAAATTTGTAAAAGCCTGACCCCGGCTGATTTATCTTCACTGATGCATATCAGCGATAAACTGGCGGGCTTAAATGCTGCCCGTTTTGCCCAGTGGCAATTGCCTTTTACAGAAGACAATGCCAAAGCAGCCTTATTTGCCTTTAACGGCGATGTATATCAAGGGCTGGATGCTGCCAGTTTAACGGCTGACGATATTGCTTTTGCCCAGCAGCATTTGCGTATTTTAAGTGGCTTATATGGTGTACTGCGGCCACTGGATTTAATGCAACCTTACCGGCTGGAAATGGGCACCAAACTAGCAAACCCGCATGGCAAAGATCTATACGCTTTCTGGCAAAACAGTATTACTGAGCAGTTAAACCAGCAGCTTAGCGTATTACAAACTGAGGTAGTGGTTAACCTGGCGTCGCAAGAATATTTTAAGGCGGTCAAACCTAAGCTGCTGCAGGGCCGGCTGATATCACCCGTGTTTAAAGATTTTAAAAACGGCCAGTATAAAATTATCAGCTTTTTTGCCAAAAAAGCCCGCGGCCTGATGGCGCGCTATATCATTGAAAAGCGTCTGACTACAGCAGAACAACTGAAAGGCTTTGATTTAGCGGGATATCAATATAGTGCTGAACAATCAAGCGCTGACGAACCGGTATTTTTGCGCCACAGCGCTGAATAAGCACTGCGCCGGCGCAGGCTTTTTTGTTACAATGCCGCTCTTTGCCGGTAACGGCGTGCCAGTGGTGTTGTAACAAATGAAATTTCCCGGCCTGCGTAAAATTAAACATTATTTCCCGGTATCCCAGCCCAAACCTCAGCTACCCAGCTTTGAAGTGCGGCCGGAACTGGATACCTATATCGTTGGCCTGGATCAAACTATTGTTGATGTAGTGGCCAGCGTTAGCGATGAATTTCTGCAAAAGTATAATATCCGCAAAGGTTTATCTAACCTGGTAGAGCACGGTAAAGCCAACCTTATTTACCAGGAACTGGTAGCACAGCAGGCCATATCAGATCATTTCGCCGGTGGCACTATCGGCAACACCATCCACAATTATTCTGTACTGGCTGATGATAAATCAGTGCTGCTGGGTGTTATGTCGGCCAATATTGCACTGGGCTCACCGGCGTATCACTATGTTTGCCACACCAGCTCGAAAGTAGATATGAACCATTTACAGGGTGTGGCAGGTGATATTGGCCGGGGAATTACTATGATAACACCGGACGGCGAGCGCACCTTTGTTATCGACCCCAGCGATATGGATGAGCTAAGCCCGGATTACATTCCTACTGATATCATTGCCGGGGCTGCGGCTTTTGTTGTTAGTGCTTACCCGCTACGTGCTACCGATCAGCCTATTCAGCAGGCGATGTTAAAAGCCCTGCAGGATGCCAAAGCGCATAATGTGCCGGTGGTAATGAGCCTGGGCACCCGGCATTTGGTAGAAGAAAACCGCGAGCAAATTCTGCTCACCATTAAAGAGTACGTTAACGTACTGGCAATGAACGAACTGGAAGCTGAAGCCTTAACCGGTTTTGCCGATCCGCTTAAAGCCGCCGAGGCAATATTGGATCACACCGATATGGTGCTGATCACTGCCGGGCCTGAGGGCTTATACCTGTGTGGCCACACCGACGACAATGTTAAACGTGAGAGCAGTAACCCGATTAAATCGGCCAGTCTGGCCGATTTTAACCAGTATGAGTTCAGCCGGCCAATGCTGCATGCTAACTGTGACAAACCACTGAAAGTGTATTCACATATCGATCCGTATCTGGGTGGGCCGGAGCGGATTAAAAACACTAATGGGGCTGGCGATGGGGCGCTGTCGGCAATATTGCATGATATGGCGGCAAATCATTTCCACAAGCAGGTGCAGCCATTGTCGGGCAAGCATGAGCAGCCGTATCTGGCGTATTCCTCATTCGCACAAATTTGTAAGTATGCTAACCGGGTAAGTTACGAAATTCTGGTGCAGAATGCACCGCGCTTATCTAAAGGCCTGCCAGAGCGTGAGGATAGCCTGGAAGAAGCTTACTGGGAGAGATGATAGGGCATTGAGCCTGGTGTGGCGCTGCTCCAGTGGGCAATCCCGCTGTGCTCGCCACAGCAACTCGCAAGCCATCCCTGGCTTGCTCAGACACTCTGTGGCTGCGCACCGGGACGCCCACCTGCGCAGCGCTATCACTCCGGGTTAGTTAACTCTGAAACACACTTTCCAGCAAACGGAAAGTACCTGCATCAGCATCCATTTCTACTTTGCCACCCACCGGCACAATAAACTGCTGGCGTATGTGGCCAATCATGGCGCCACGGTACGCTGGTATATTAAGTGGTTTAATGTGGTCTTCAAAAATCTGATCCATTGTCAGCCAGCCATAGCCCCCGCTGGGGCGACAGGCGGTACATTCACCAAAAATAAAACCGGCAATTTTATCCAGTGCGCCCATCAGTTTTAACGTGCTTAACATGCGATCTACGCGGTAGGGCGCTTCTTCTACATCTTCTAAAAACAAGATTTTGCCGGTGAAGTCGGGTAAATAAGGTGAGCCTGCCAGGGCGGTTAACACCGTAAGGTTACCGCCTACCAGCTCACCCTGCACCTTACCACCGGTAATGGTTACCGTGCGGTTTTGCCGGGCTACCAGCTCGTCTTTGGCATCCAGCACATTTTGGTACTGCATTAACTCGCGATCGAAAAATACCCGCTGAAACTGATCGGCATTAAAGCTGTTCCAGCTACCTGTTCCATTAGGGCCGTGGAAGCTGACTAAGCCGGTTTGGGCATGAATAGCATTATGCAGTGCGGTAATGTCGGAATAGCCCAGTAAAACCTTGGGGTTGTTACGAATAAGCTTGTAGTCAAGCAACGGCAGTAAACGGGCGGCACCCGAGCCACCGCGCAGGCAAATAATGGCTTTTACCTCTTTGTCGGCAAACATGGCATTAATATCGGCAGCACGCTCTGCGTCGGTACCGGCCAAATGGCCACGGCGGGCGGCAAGGTGTTTGCCGGTTTTTACCTTAAAACCAAGCGCCTGCATCACTTCCTGGGCAATCTGTAAATCCAGGGCTTCATCGGTGGCTTTAGAGGGGCTAACCAGGGCAACGGTATCGCCCTTGTTTAAAGCCAGTGGCAACAGGCGTTTGTTGTTAGCACCTGCAGGTGCGGCTATTACGCTGCTACAACCGGCCAGAGGTAACAGGGCGGCGGTAAGGGCACAGTTTTTTATAAATTGTCTTTTGTCCATTAAGCAACTCCACTGGCTATCAATTTACTGAGCTAATAATTTATTCAAACTACCAATAGCAGCTTAACTAAATAATTCCAAGATTGCACAGTTAAAATGCGATAGCCGCCGCTGTTTTTGCGAGCGGCGGTTGCCAGAGGTTTAGCTTACTTTTTCGTCTTTTTTTCCGCTTTTTTCGCTGCGGCTTTGGTGGGCTTTTTCTTTTTCACCGGTACTCTGGCTTCTTTGTTTTTCGGCCGTAGTGCTTCTATTACGCGGCGTTTTAGTTTTTGCTCAATGTAGCGCTCTACTTTAGCCAGAATAGCGATATCGTGCGCTTCAATCAGTGATATTGCGGTGCCTTTTTTACCGGCGCGGCCGGTGCGGCCAATGCGGTGCAGGTACACGTCGGCACTGCGCGGCATATCAAAGTTAATCACGTGGCTTACATCGTCAATATCCAGGCCGCGGGCGGCAATATCGGTTGCCAGTAAAATATTTACCCGGCCAGAGCTGAAACGCTCAACCGCCTGCATACGTTTATCCTGTGGCATTTCACCCTGTAACCAGCCGCAGCGTAAGCCTGCTGTTTCCAGCTGGCCGGTAAGGCTTGCCAGGCGCTCACGGGTTTTAATAAACACGATGGTTTTGGTGACATCCGGCTGCTTTAACAGATGAATAAGCAGAGCCAGTTTATGCTGGGCGTCGTCAGCTAAATGTACCCATTGCAGAATTTTGGCGTTTTCTTTACGTGATGGTATGGCTTCAACCCGCTCCGGCTCTTTTAACGCGCGTGCGGCAAACCGTTCTAAATTAGCGCCTTCCAGCGTGGCTGAAAATAAAAATGTCTGCCGGCGGCGGCGTGCTTCCAATACTATGCGGTTCATCTCGCCAATAAAGCCCATGTCCAGCATACGGTCGGCTTCATCTAAGATCAGCAGTTCTACTTCATCAGCCTGAAAGCTTTCTTCATCCAGGTACTCGGTTAACCGGCCGGGTGTGGCGATAAGAATATCGTTGTTTTTTTCCAGTGTATCTTTGTGGCTGCCGTAGTTAATACCACCGGTAATTACGCCCACATTAAGCTCGGTAAACTGGGTAAAGTGTTTAAATTCGTCGTATACCTGATATGCCAGTTCACGGGTTGGTGTCATCACCAACACGCGGGCAAAGCCCGGATCTTTGCGGCCAAAGTCGAGCAGATACTGGATGGCAGGCAACACAAACGCCAGAGTTTTACCGGTGCCGGTGGGGGCGCTGGCCAGTAAGTCTTTACCTTCCAGTGCCAATGGGATCGCCATTTCCTGGATCAGCGTGGGCGCCTCGAAGCCACGCATGCTAATGGCGCGGTTAATATCATCGTCCAGTTGAAAATCTGCGAATGTTGTCATTTTGTCCTCAGCATGGTTGCCTGCCCGGTGACACTGCGGCCGCTTCGCCGTAAACTGGCGGCGGAGGTGCTGATGTCAGCCGGATTTCAATGTAAAAAATTCTATGTTGCTCATGATCAATGCGCGATGAAAGTCGGCACTGACGGTTTATTGCTTGGCGCTTTTGCACCACTACCGCCACCGGGTGGCGATATTCTCGATATTGGTGCCGGCTCTGGCCTGATAAGCCTGATGTTAGCGCAGCGTACAGCGGGTGCCAATGCGATAGACGCGATAGAGCTGGATCCTGCTGCGGCAGAACAAGCGGCTGCGAATGTGGCAAGCAGTCCATGGCCAAACGCGATACGGCTGATAAAGGGCGACATTCTAACCTATAGCAGTGGCAAACGTTACCGCTTAATTGTATCTAACCCGCCGTTTTTTCAACAATCGCTGTTATCGCCTGATCAGCGGCGCACGCAGGCACGCCACACCGACAGCTTGCCCTTTGCTGCTCTGCTGCAAAAAGCCGCTGAGCTATTACACAGCGAAGGAGTTTTTGCACTGATATTACCGCCTGACAGCGCGCAAAGCCTGTTAACGCTGGCACAGGCGCAAGGCTGGTTTGTCGTGCAATATTGTGCAGTGCGCAGCAGCGACACTAAAGCTGTGCTGCGGCTATTGTTATGTTTAAGCCGGTATCCGGCAGATACTGAATACAGCAGCCTGAGTATTCATCAGGCCGATGGTAGCTACAACGCACAGTACAAGGCGTTATTACAAGATTTTTATCTGAAGTTTTAGTCAGGCGTATTTACAGCTGGCTGGCAATTTCCTGCAAAATCTGGCTTACCCAGTCGTTTAAGCGCTCGTCGGTTAAGTCGTACTGGTTTTCATCGTCCAGTGCCAGGCCATAAAACAGCTCGCCGTTTGCAGTAAGCGCTTTGGAGGCAATAAAGTCGTAACCTGCGGCAGGCCAGTAACCAATGCGCCTCGGGTTTTGCGGTGCTATGGCGTCGTGTAGCATACCCACGGCATCAATAAACCACTCTGCATAACCGAGTTGATCGCCCATACCATAAATGGCAACAATTTTGCCGTTTAAATCTACGCCGCTAATGTCATCCCAGTGTGCTTCCCAATCTTCTTGAATTTCACCGAAATCCCAGGTCGACAGGCCAAGTATCAGAATATCGTAGCCAGCCATTTGGCTTAGTGGCACTTGCTTGATATTGTGCAGCTCTACTGTGTCGGCGCCAATTAAAGCCTGAATTTTCTCCGCTACCATTTCGGTATAGCAGGTGGTTGAGCCGTAAAATAAACCGATTTTCATATCTGTGTTATTACACCATAGCGCCAGCAATCAAGACGCGCAGTGTAACAGAATCACGCTACCTTCAAAATCCCGGCTTTGCGGCTAAGCCGCCATGCGCTAACATAGCCTGAGTTTTCAGAGTAGGCAGCGATGGCAACAACAGCAGTACAACCTGATGCAACAGATCTGCAGCTGATCAGTCAGTTTCTTGACCAGCTGTGGCTGGATAAAGGCGTAAGTGAGCATACACTTAGCGCTTACGGCACCGATTTAAAAAAGTTTGCTGCCTTTGTTGCCGGGCAACAGCAACATTTACTCAGTACCGACAGCCTGTTGGTAAACCGTTATCTGGCGCAGCGTTACGACAAACAATACAGCCCGCGCAGCACCTCACGCGCACTTAGCAGTTTGCGCCGCTTTTACGCTTATGCACACCAAAGTGGCAAAATAGCCGACAACCCGCTCAGTCAGTTATTAAACCCCAAAGTAGGCCGTAGCTTGCCTAAAACATTATCTGAGCAAGATGTTGAAGCTTTACTGAGCGCGCCTGACGTGAATGACCCGATACAGTTTCGTGATAAAGCCATGCTAGAGCTTTTGTACGCCAGCGGTTTACGGGTGTCTGAATTAGTTGGCTTGTCGATGCAACAACTTAACCTGCAGCACGGTCTGGTAAGGGTAATGGGTAAAGGCCAGAAAGAACGGCTGGTGCCCATGGGCGAAGAAGCGGCACACTGGCTGACACGTTATTTACGCGAGGCGAGGGTACAGTTACTTGGCGGACAAATGCTGGATGTGGTGTTTCCAAGTAACCGTGCGCAGCAGATGACACGGCAAACCTTCTGGCACCGTATTAAGTTTTATGCCAAAGTAGCGCACATTCAGGCAGAGCTGTCGCCGCATACATTGCGCCACGCTTTTGCCACCCATTTACTGAACCATGGCGCCGATTTGCGTGTAGTACAAATGTTGCTGGGCCACAGCGACTTATCTACCACACAAATTTATACCCATGTCGCGCAGGCGCGGTTACAAAGCCTGCATCAGCAACATCATCCGCGCCCTTAAGCGCAAAACAGGAAACAGTATGAAAAAGTTTGTATCAGCGTTATGTAGCCTTGGATTTATCGCAGCAGCCAGTGCGCAAAGCACCGACATTGATGCGCAGCATAACCAGATTAAGCAGCAGTTTGCTGTGCTGAATTTATCAGTAAATGCCATTTCTGAGGCACCGCTGGATGGGGTGTTGCAGGTATTTACCAACCGGGGCCTGTTTTTTACCTCAAAAGATGGCCGGTACTTTATTGAAGGCAATATTTATGACCTAACCGACAAAGTGCTGGTTAACGACGAACAAATGCGGCCTTATATTCAGCAACAGGTTGCGGCAAATAAAAGAGGCACTATCGAATACAAAGCCAAAAACGAAAAATACGTTATTAACGTATTTACCGACCCTACCTGTGGTTATTGCCGCAAATTACACAACGAAATGAAAGACTATAACGACGCCGGTATTACCGTACGTTATATGGCATTTCCGCGTGGCGGCCTGGCATCTGAAACCTATCTGCAAATGCAGCACATCTGGTGTACAAAAGACAGCCGGGGCGCGATGGACGCTGCAAAAAATGGCAAAGATGTTAAGCCTGCAATGTGTAATAACCCGGTTAAAGCGCAATATGAAATGGGTCAGTCGTTTGGTATTAGCGGTACACCGGCCATTATTATGCCAAACGGGCGTTTAATCCCGGGCTATCAGCCTGCTCAGGCACTGTTAGCCCAACTGCAGGCGGAATAACAAACCGCCTATGTCTGTAGTAACCCGTATTATCCAGCGCCGGGAGTTACCCGGCGCGTTACCTGACTTGCCGCATAATACCCATCCTGTACTCAAAAGGCTTTATGCCTGTCGCGGGGTGAAAAACGCCGGTGAACTTGAGCGTGGCGCCGGGCGTTTATTGCCGTTTCAGCAGCTAAAAGGCATAGATGTCGCCACCGCGTTATTAATTAATGCTCTGCAACAGCAGCAACATATTGTCATTGTTGGTGATTTTGATGCCGATGGCGCTACCAGCACAGCAGTATTGCTAAGCGGATTAAAAGCGCTGGGGTTTAAATTGGTGGAGTATCTGGTGCCTAACCGTTTTGAGTACGGTTATGGTTTAAGCCCTGAAATGGCCGAGCTTGCCGTAGCGCAGGGCGCTGAGCTTATTATCACCGTTGATAACGGTATCTCGGCTATTGAAGGTATTGCACTGGCGAAAAAAGCCGGTGTTAAAGTACTGGTAACCGATCATCACCTGGCTGGCAACGAATTACCCAATGCCGATGCTATTGTAAACCCGAATCAGCCAGGCTGCAGTTTCCCTAGCAAAGCATTGGCGGGGGTTGGGGTGGCATTTTATCTGCTGTTGGCATTACGTGCTGCACTGCGCGAACAACACTATTTTACGCAGCGGCAACTGGCCGAGCCTAACGTAGCAGAGTTACTGGATTTAGTGGCGCTGGGCACAGTGGCCGATGTGGTGCCGCTGGACAGTAACAACCGCATTTTGGTGCATCAGGGCTTAATGCGTATTCGCAGCGGCAAATGCCGCCCCGGTATTCAGGCGTTAATTGATGTTGCCAACCGTAATGCGGTTAAACTGACCGCCAGCGACTTTGGTTTTGCCTTAGCACCACGTTTAAACGCCGCCGGCCGGCTGGACGATATGTCGCTGGGCATAAGCTGCCTGCTGGCAAATGATTTGGGCTTAGCCCGCCAGTATGCTGCCGAGCTTGACAGCTTAAACGTAGAACGCCGGGCGATAGAGCAAAGTATGCAGACAGAAGCGCAGGCGTTTTTAAGCCAGTTGTCATTTGATGGCACCGAACTGCCTGAGGCTTTGTGCTTATACCGGCACGACTGGCACCAGGGCGTGATTGGTATTTTAGCCGGGCGTATTAAAGAGCAGTTTCACCGGCCAACGATCGTGTTTGCCCAGGGTGATGAGGGCGAGCTTAAAGGCTCGGCACGCTCGATACAGGGTTTGCATATCCGTGATTTGCTGGAAGAAATTTCCAGCCAGTACCCGGGCTTAATTAAAAAATTCGGTGGCCATGCTATGGCGGCAGGGTTAACTATCAGCGCAGACCGCTTAGATACCTTTAAACTGGCGCTTAGCCTAACGGCAAAAAAACACTTAACGGCGGAGCAGCTTACCGCAGTGCTTTACAGCGATGGTGAATTGCCGGCAGAGTGTTTTGATATTGGTTTTGCCCGGTTGCTGCAAAATGCCGGCCCCTGGGGCCAGGCGTTTCCTGAGCCGGTATTTGATGGTGAATTTAACCTGATTAGCCAAAAAATGCTGGCTGACAGGCATTTAAAAATGATGCTGCAAACCGCTGATGGCAAGCTTGTTGATGCCATCTGGTTTAATGCCGACAACAAAGCCTGGCCGGATGTTAACGTGCAAAAAGTACAGCTGGCATATCAGCTGGATATTAACGAATACCGCGATAAACAAAACCTGCAGCTGTTAGTGCGGCATATGCTGGCGCTGTAAAGATAGTGGCAGGCATTAAGCCTGCCAATATTTATGCCACAGATGGCTGCACGGCCTGCGATAAATTTGCTACAATCCCCGCCTGTTTTTTCTCCCTATATTCAAGGTTACGGCTAACAGCATGTTTGAAGTTAATCCGGTGTACAACAGCATTAAAGATCTTACTGAACGCACTAACGTGCTTCGGGGGTATCTTTGACTACGATGGCAAAAAAGAACGCTTAGAAGAAGTATCACGCGAGCTGGAAGATTCGGCAATCTGGAATACGCCGGACAAAGCCCAGGCGCTGGGTAAAGAGCGGTCTGCACTGGAGCAGGTAGTTGGCACCATTGACAGGCTGGATCGTGGCCTGGAAGACGTAGAAGGCTTAGTTGAGCTGGCAGTAGAGGCAGAAGACGAAGACACCTTCGAAGAAGCCAAAACCGAACTGGCCGAATTAGACAAACAGCTGAGCCTGCTGGAATTTCGCCGGATGTTCTCCGGCAAACATGACCAAAACGACTGCTACCTGGACATTCAATCCGGCTCGGGCGGCACCGAAGCGCAAGACTGGGCCAGCATGTTAATGCGTATGTATCTGCGTTGGGGCGAAGATAAAGGCTTTAAACCGGAACTTTACGAAGTAACCGACGGCGATGTAGCCGGTATTAAAGGCTGCACCATTAAATTTAGCGGCGAATACGCCTACGGCTGGTTGCGTACTGAAACCGGCGTGCACCGCTTAGTACGTAAAAGCCCGTTCGATTCTGGTAACCGCCGCCATACCTCGTTTGCTTCGGTGTTTGTTTCGCCCGAAATTGACGACGATATCGAAATTGATATCAACCCGGCCGATTTACGCATTGATACCTACCGCGCCTCGGGTGCCGGTGGTCAGCACGTAAACCGTACCGATTCAGCCGTGCGTATTACCCACTTGCCCACCAATATTGTGGTGCAGTGTCAGAACGACCGCTCGCAACATAAAAACCGCGACAACGCCTACAAGCAACTGCGTGCCAAGTTATACGAGTTCGAGCTGCAAAAGCAAAATGCCGAGAAGCAAGCGCTGGAAGATACCAAGTCGGATATAGGCTGGGGCAGCCAAATTCGCTCTTACGTGTTGGATGACTCGCGCATTAAAGATTTACGTACCGGTATCGAAACCCGTAACACCCAGTCGGTGTTAGACGGCGATCTGGACAAATTTATTGAAGCCAGCTTAAAAGCCGGGCTGTAATTGTTACTTAACTAAAACTTCGACCTCAATCAGGAAACACACTATGTCTGACCAACAGCAACCACAAGAAGAAATTCAGGACGTAAATAAACTGATTGCTGAGCGAAAACACAAGCTGGCGCAATTACGCGAAGACGGCTTTATGTTTCCGAACGACTTTCGCCGTGCGCATATCTCTGACGAAGTGCTGGCAAAGTACAACGATTTAAGCAAAGAAGAGTTAGAAGCGCAGAAAATTGAAGTAAGCCTGGGCGGCCGGATGATGACGCGCCGCATTATGGGTAAAGCCAGCTTTACTACACTGCAGGATATGGGCGGCAAGTTCCAGGTGTACGTTGCACGCGACAGCCTGCCAGAAGGCCTGTACAACGAGCAGTTTAAAAAGTGGGACTTAGGCGATATCTTAGGCGTTAAAGGCCACTTATTTAAAACCCAGACCGGCGAGCTGACGGTATGGGCGACTGAAATCCGCTTATTAACCAAAGCGCTGCGCCCGCTGCCGGATAAATTCCACGGCTTAACCGATAACGAAGCGCGTTACCGCCAGCGTTATTTAGACCTTATCTCAAACGAGCAATCCCGTCACACCTTTTTAGTGCGCAGCAAAACTGTGGCTTACATCCGTAAATTCTTCAGCGAAGAAGGCTTTTTAGAAGTAGAAACGCCTATGCTGCAGGCGATCCCTGGCGGTGCCTCAGCGCGGCCGTTTGAAACGCACCATAATGCGCTGGATATGCAGATGTTTTTACGTATCGCGCCTGAGCTGTATTTAAAGCGTTTAGTGGTTGGTGGCTTTGAAAAAGTGTTCGAGCTTAACCGTAACTTCCGTAATGAGGGCGTATCAACCCGCCACAACCCGGAATTTACCATGCTGGAATTCTACTGGGCTTACGCCGATTACAACGACCTGATGGACTTAACCGAAAAGTTATTCCGTGGTTTGGCGCAGCATGTGCTGGGCAGCACTGAAGTGCCGTATCAGGGCGAAGTATTCGACTTTGGCAAGCCGTTTGCGCGTATGTCGGTAACGGAATCCATTTTGCATTACAACCCGGAGATCAGCAAAGAGCAGTTAGCCACGCGTGAGTCGGTAGCGGCACTGTGTAAAACATTGCACATTGAAGTAAAAGACAACTACGGCCATGGCCGCCTGTTAATGGAAGTGTTTGACGAGCTGGTAGAAACCAAGCTGCGTCACCCAACCTTTATTACTGAGTACCCGGCAGAAGTGTCACCACTGGCGCGCCGTAACGACCACAACCCGGACATTACCGACCGCTTTGAATTTTTTATCGGCGGCCGCGAGCTGGGTAACGGCTTTAGCGAGCTTAACGACGCTGAAGATCAGGCCGAGCGCTTCCGCGAGCAGGTAGCACAAAAAGACGCCGGTGATGATGAAGCCATGTTCTACGATGATGACTTTGTAACGGCATTAGAGCACGGCTTGCCACCAACAGCAGGCCAGGGCATTGGTATCGACCGTCTGGTAATGTTACTGGCCGACGCCGCCTCAATCCGCGACGTTATCCTGTTCCCGCATATGCGTTTGCACCACGACAAGTAACTCTTGCAACTGATGAAAAGCCAGGCTGAAGCCTGGCTTTTTGCATTCTGACACCCGGTAAAGATTACTGATAGTGGGTAACTTCTACAGTTTATACAGTTGTTTTACCGCGCTGAAAAAACAATAAAAGTTTAATAAGCGTCTGTTTTAATTATTTTATTCTATACTGGTATGGCCATTGCATTTACCTTATTGGCATATTGCAGCATTTTGCTGCTTTTCTCGTGTTAACCAAGGAGACATATTATGGCTACTTCACAAAGCGCTACAGCTCAGGCTACTGGTACTAACAGTGGTTTAAATTCACCGGTAACAACCAAAGCCAGTGAAGCCGCGCATCACGCAGTTGATGCCATGGCAGTAAAAGCCGCAGCGGCAGAAGATACATTGCGTAAAACCGCAGCCAGCTCGCAGGAAACTCTGGCGCATAAGCAGGAAGAAATTAAACAGCAACTACAAAGTACTTACAGCAAAACACATCAGTTGGCGGCGCAAAACCCATTAGCAACAGCTGGTATTGCTTTTGTTGCCGGTATGCTGGTTACAGCTTTGCTGCGTCGCTCTTAAGGTTGCCGCATGCAAAGCCGCGAAGCTTCCGGGGCGCCTTCAGTGGCGCCAGGCCACGCTGCTGAGCAACAGCAGGCCATATCAGAGCCGGCTAAACCGCAAAAGCCACTGGCCGAACAAACATTAGACCAACTGGCAGAAATGGCAGCCCTGAGTTTGTCGGTGAAGCAGCGTTATATTGGCCAGGTAAAGCTGGCCGGTAAAACGGCTAAAGCAGAATGGCAGCTAACTGCGCGCAGTCTCACTGTTGCTGCAGCACTGGTGGTGTGCTTTGGTGCTGGCATGATTTTACTCTGGGGTAGCATTTTGCTGTTACTGGGGTATATGTTGTTGCAGCTTACCAGTTCAGTGTTTATTACCGCAGCAGCGTTACTGTTGTTGCAGTTTGCGCTGTTGTTCTGGTGTTGGCGCAGTTTGGGCCATGTGTTGTTGCAGGTAGGCTTTGCACATACCTGGCAACAAATACGCCGTCTATTTTTTGCAGCTGAAGAGGAAGGCAATAATGCTGATTGATCAGTTACTGGTAGAGCAGCGGCAGAAAGTAGCCGCTCTGGCAGAGCAAGGGCGGCAGCAACAAAAGCTGTTGTTGGCTGAAAACTGGTTGCTTGGCCAGCGGGCTAAATCTTTTATTGGTTCGGCGCCTGGCTTAATGCTTAGCTTTAGCGTTGGTTGTTTATTTCAGCTACGGCATAACAGTGCGGTAAAACTACTGCGCAGTGTTGTTGGCTTTCGCTGGATAACAAAGTGGCTTTAGCAGCACTGTATGTTAGTAGCACTGTATGGCTGAACCGCCGTTAAGCCCCACCCGGTTGCGGCATTACGCCTCTACCAATGCAATGAAGCTGTTAGCTGCATTGGCGCTCGCCTATACCTTTTACTTTTGCCGCAGCCTTATATTGCCTTTGCTACTGGCTGGCCTGGTGGCATTATTTGCCAGCCCGGTTGTACGTACCTTAAGCAATAAATGTAAAGTACCCAAGCCTCTGTCAGCAGCTCTGGTAATGATGTTACTGGTAATGCTGCTGGGATACAGCATCAGTTTATTATACGAACCGGCAGCGCAATGGCTGCAACGCTTGCCACTGCTTGGTACCAAGCTTGCCGAACACGTTGAAGGCATCACCGATTCTTTAGATATGCTAAAAGAGAATGTGTTGCCGGGCGGCTCGTCTAAAGAGTCTTTAAAAAATGCGATGGGTTCAGGTTTGCTGCCGGTATTGTCAATAATGGCAGAGACAACAGCAATGATGCTGTTCCAGCTGGCTGCCATTTTGATGCTAACTTATTTCTTTCTGGTTTTTGGTGATACGCTGCTACGCAATATGGTGCGGGCGCGGCCTTCGCTTAACGCCAAGAAAAACCTGCTGTCGATGTTTCATACCATCCGTGATGATATCTCGCGCTATGTGCTGGTAGTCAGCGCCATTAACATTCTGTTGGGGTTAACCACGGCATTAGTATTTTATCTGTTAGATGTGCCCGATCCTCTGCTGTGGGGCGCATTGGCCACTATTCTTAATTATGCGCCTTATCTTGGTCCCTTCTTGTTAACCATATTGCTCACCGGTGTTGGTTTTATTGAATACCAGCAACTAAGCCAGGTGCTGCTGTTGCCGGGCGTATTTTTGCTGCTAAATATCATTGAATCACAGCTTATTACGCCGTTAGTGCTGGGTAAGCGTTTTAATATGAACCCGCTACTGGTAGTGATCTGGATGTTTATCTGGGGCTGGATCTGGGGCGCAGTAGGGGTATTAATCGCCATTCCGCTACTGGTATGCCTGAAAATTATTGCCGGCCATCTGAACATAGCGCCAAACTGGTTAATACTGCTGGACGATAAAACAGCCAGCTGACACCTCGGCCATATGCCACTTTAACTTAGCCCTCCTGTTACTAACCTCTCTAACTGGCTGAAAATATTTAGCTTATTTTTTGTTCAATTTTATTTATGCCAACTACTTGCGTTTATACTGTGTACCGCCTAGTATTTTACTGTGCGCCACACAGTATGTGTTGCACAGTATAGGAAGCAAAAGTTATGACAACTGCACAACTGGATAAAATGCGGCTGGAACTGCGCCGTGGCGTGCTGGTGCTGGCGGTACTGGCATCATTAAAGCAGCCGCATTATGGCTATTCGTTGCGTAAGCAACTGCAGGATGGCGGCATTGATATTGACGAAGGCACCTTATACCCGCTAATTCGCCGTCTGGCCGAGCAAGGCCTGCTGGACAGCGAATGGCAGCAAGGGGAGGGGCGTGAGCGGCGCTACTATCAATTGTCAGAGCTGGGCACACAATTGCTTAGCCAGCTAACGGACGAGTGGCAGCAACTTAATAATTCTCTGAGCAATTTGCTGGGCACAGCATCACAGGAGACGAAATAATGGAACTGGTTAAACGTTATATCGCTGCGGTGCAGCGCGAATTACCCGAGGCAAAGCGCGACGAAATTGGCCGCGAGTTAAACGCCAATATTATGGATCAACTGGATATGTTGTCTGAGCAGCGAGGCGAGCTGGCTGACACTGATATTGCCGCAGTATTAAAGCAAATGGGCCACCCGCGCACAGTAGCGCAGCAGTTTGTACCGCCGCAGCCGCTGATTAGCTTGCACTATATGCCAGTATATCAGTACACCTTGCTTATGGTACTTGGCATTTTATTTGTGCTGCAGGTAGTTGGCAGTACCAGTGCCTGGCTGGCAGGTGATTTTGGCTTGTTGTTGTACATTAAAAGTGTCGCCAGCGGTTTTATTAAAGATGGTTGCTTTGCTTTTACTGCCATTACTATTACTTTTGCGCTGATGTCAGCGGATACCGCTAAGGCCATTACTTCGCAAAACGATAACTGGCAGCCGCAGCACTTACCGGCTGCGGGGCACAGCTGGCAGCATATTTCACTACAGGATATTTTTACTGATCTGGCAACCTATGCTTTTTTGCTGGTAGTGATCTGGTATCCGTTATGGCAGTCCCCCGAAGAGCTGGCACAAAGAAGTATTACGTTGGCTGAACCAGTGCGGCAATTTTTACTATGGTGCAGCCCACTGTTACTGGCTGGTATTGCGCTTAATATCACGCAACTGAAACTACGGTTATGGAGTCGTCGTATGCAGTGCTTTAATGTTCTGTTAAACAGTGCACTGGTTATTATATTGCTTTATCTGGCAGCCAATGGACCGCTTTTACAGATTAATGCCCAGAACTGGCCCGGCGTCTTTGCTTTGGAGCAATTACAAGGTGCCATGATCTGGGGCTTGGTTATTACAGCCTGTTTCCCGGCTTATGAAGTACTACGCGATAGTCGCCGGTTATGGCTATCCCGCCATTAACAAGGCAGTAATACCTTGTCAGTAATACTGTGGCCGCCAACTTTTGTACTACAGGCGGCCACTATTTAGCAGTCCGATAATTAAACCGGCAAAACCAGCGCCACAGCCCGCCAGCATGCCAAAAGCGCACCATAGCTGGTTTTTCCGATACGCCGCATGGCCTTTTTGCTTTAGTTGCGGTGCCAGCAGTTGCCACACTTTAACGTTAAACCATAGCAAGCCTGCTATAAAAACGGCAAAAGCTGTTATTGGCCCCCAAGCGCCGCGGGTTAGCTCATAACCCGCTGTTAGCAACAGGCCGCAACACAGCACCCAGGCAATGGTTTGGTTACGCAGCTTAATTAACAGCTGTTTTTGCTCAGTACTGCTGGCACGTTTTATTGGCTGGTGCATACCGGCAATAACCCCCACTACACCCGCTATAGCACCCAGCATAGCGCCACCTAGCAACATAGCTATTTTGCCAAAGCCGCTGCTGTGGCTGGCAGCTGTTGTTACAGTAGCGGCGGCTAGCGGCGGGCTTGCCAGAGTGAGTGTGCTGCAAATAGCTGCGGTTAACCCCAGGCCGGGGGCGGTGGTAAGAATAAGCCTGCCATATTTGGCCAGCAGTTGCTCTTTTAGCCGTTCACGCACCCGTTGCAGTTTTTTACGTACATTACTTTCGCTTAACCCCAACAGCTCTGCCACCTGCTGGCTATTTTGCTCTTCACGGTAAAATAGCAGTACAATCTCGCGGCTATCTTCAGGTAACTGGCTGATAAAATCTGCCATTATGCGGTTCTGTTGCGCTTTGGTTAAATCATCGCTCAGTTCAGTATCGCTGGCAAATTCTGCCAGCACGCTATCGGCTTCATCGCCCCTTAACTGGCTGGTTAACTTATTGTCACGCAGGTAGTTAAAGGCGCGGTAGCGGGTGATCTGGCGTACCCACGGCAAAAAGCTGGCCGGGTTTTGCAGCGCAGTTAACTGCTGCCAGATATGAATAAACACCTGCTGGGTAATATCTTCGCTGGCATCTAAATCTTTAACAATGGCCAGCGCTATACTGCTAACACTACGCTGGCACTGCGCTATCAGGCGCTCAAAGGCACTGATATCCCCTAACTGTGCTGCAGTAAGATCAGGAATAAGCTGTTGTTCTGTAGTTGAAATGCTCATGCTGTTTAGTCCTTTAAAGCCTCTGTAATACGCCGGGTTAGCCAGTCTGGCTGATCCAGCATAACAAAATGCCGCGCTTCACGGTTAAACTCAAGTGTGGCATTGGCAATAGTAGCAATTTGCTGTTGATACAAAGCATTGGCAGCTGTGAGTTCTGCTTCACTACGCATAGAGCCACCGGCACCAATCAACAGGACTTTGCTTTTAATGTGATGCACTTGCGGGCGCAGATCTGTGGTTAGCAGTTCATACACGGCCTGGCCTACACTGCGGGCATCTGATGCTGCAGCCATAGCAATAACCTGCTGTTGATGTAACTCTGACGTCGCCTGAATTTGTACACTCTGAGTTGCCATATTAGCAAGCTGTGCTGAGTTCATTCCCTGATACAAGGTTCTGAAATACTCTGCCTGTGGTGTTACTTGCGCTACTGTTGTACTGCTATCGCGGCTGAATACCGGAGCCAGATACGGCAGCCCGTCTACCGCGATGATAGTACCGATGCTGTCGGGAGCACTGCTGGCCAGATAAAACGCCATAAAAGCACCTAAACTATGGCCAACAATAGCGGGCTTTGTCAGTTGCTGTTGGGCAATATACTGCAGTAATTCGTGTTTTACGGTGGGCAGTAAGTCACCATCAATGGCAGTTGTACCGGCAAAACCAGCAATGCTGATTAAATGCAACTGATACTGTCCGGCCAGAGCTTCAGCGGTTGGCTGCCACACTTCACGGTGAGACATCAACCCCGGTATCATCAGTACCGGTTTACCGCTGCCAATCACCTCAACATTAAAGCTTTCAGCAGCTTTGCTGCTAAAGTTGGCTGCCAGCATACCGCCGACAATAGTTAATGAAATAGCAAAGTGAGTCCAGAAACCGGTTTTTTGTTTCTTGTTGTTATTTGGCGTGCTGGTTTTCATATTGTTGTGCATAAAAATTCCTTAGTAAGTGTTGAGTAACATTACTAAGTACCGCCAGCACAATTTGCTGTGACAAAAAATGTGAAAAATATTTTTTGCGGGGAAACTGGAGCGGGTGGCGGGAATCGAACCCGTGTCTAAAGCTTGGGAAGTAGCGGGCATCAGTTGAGCTATATTGTTATAGGCAGTATGCTGGCGGTAAACCAAAGCGGAGTATTCAAATGTTAAATATTCAGATAGATAACCCTGTTCTGGAAGCAGATCTAAAGCAAGCATTTGGCGACAACCCACAATCGGTTGCCCGCGCTTTTGCTGAGTTCGTGCAGGCAAAGCGCATTGGTGATGATATTAAAGAATCTGTTACCCAGTTAGAGCAGGGGCAGGCAATCAAATCTACCGAAGTGTTTAGCAGCATTCGCGCTAAATATGAGTAAACCTGAGCTGGTTTTTTCGCCCAGAGCCAGCGAGCGCCTTGCGCAAATAGCAGCACACCTGTCTGATCAGGGATTATCAAATGCTTTTATCATTAAGTATTTAAATCAATTTGAATTGTGGTTAGAGAAAGTGCTTCTTGAGTTTCCCGATTCAGGGATACCAATGGCGGAATATGGCTCTGAAATAAGAAAAATTTGCTACAAAAAATACAGCTTTGTTTACCGCGTAACAGCCACACAGATTGAGATTTTGACTGTTTATCGGGAAAACCTGCCGTAAAACTGGAGCGGGTGGCGGGAATCGAACCCGTGTCTAAAGCTTGGGAAGCTTTCGTTCTACCATTGAACTACACCCGCAGCACATCATAGTGTAAAGCAGTCGCTAAATTACTGTAATGCTGGTGTGCCCGTCAACTGCCGGAAAATACTTTTCTATTTGTACCTGTTACGTTAAGGTGTGTTAAGCCTGCGACAAACTTCAGGGAGATGAAGTGCTTAACAAAAGATTGTGGTTTATCGAGCTGATAGCCTGGTGGGAAGGGCGCATAGCCAGCAGCCATCTTATTAAACAGTTTGGCATCAGCCGCACCCAGGCGCAAAACGATATTGCCTGTTACCAGAGCCTGCAACCCAACAACCTGCAGTACCACGCCAGCCATAAAGGTTTTTTGCCGCAACAGAGTTTTGTACAGGCTTATATTTCCGGCGATGTAGTGGAATACCTAAACTGGGTAAGCCATAAGGACGCCATTACCGACATTAGCACCGTTTTACCCTACACCACGCTGGCGTTACCCAAACGCCTGGTAAGTGCAGAAATTATCCGCGTGTTGGTTAGCGCCATCCGTCAGCAGCGCCGGGTAGAGGTAGACTACGTTTCGGTAAGTAACCCCGATCGCCAGGGCCGTATTATCGTGCCACATCATTTTGTCAGCACCGGCCTGCGCTGGCACCTGCGCGCTTTTTGCGAAAAATCAAACCAGTATCGCGACTTTGTATTAAGCCGCTTTCGCGGCGTGCCGGATCTACTGAATAAAACCAGCATCAGTGCCACGCAAGATAAAGGCTGGAATACACAACTGTGCTTAGAATTTCAGCCCGACCACCGCCTCAAGCCAGCCCAGCAAGACGTACTGGCCCACGACTATCAAATGCGACACGGTAAACTGCACATTCACACCCGTGCGTGTTTAGCCCAGTACGTACTGCAGGAAATGCAGGTAAATATCCGCGACATTAACATCAGCCCCGAAGCCCAGCAGCTAGTGCTTACTAATATCGACGCGGTAACTCCCTGGTTATTTGAAGAGAAATCATAAGTTTATCAAATACCCGTACAGTGAGTTTACAGGTGTTTTTGTACAGTGTTGTGCATTTAGGGGATGGGGGTAGAGTGGTGATGTTGACTGTAGGGAGCCTAGCATGGAATACATAGCTCACCCGGCTAAAACCGGTTTTGTTCATCAAAGTGTTAAGACGCATCTTACGGAAGTTGGTGTGTTAGCTGCCAGCTATGCCGGAAAAATCGGCCACGATCAGGCTGGTGCTTTAATTGGACTTTTGCACGATTTCGGTAAGTACAGCAAAGCATTCCAGGATTATATGCAGCTTATTATCCGTGAATTGGGCGCTAATTATGATCCCGATCTGGATGACGTTGATTCAAAAAGTCTGAAAGGTAAGATTGATCATTCATCCGCCGGTGCGCAGTGGGTTTTTCAAAATTTACTTCCGATTGCGCTTAAAGCATTTCCTGACAGAAATTCTACAGATCAAAAGCTGGCTACTGCCGTAGTGCAAATTTTGGCGTTGTGCATTGCCTCTCACCACAGTGGCTTGATTGATAATTTGCCTTCAGAAAATGGTGCGGGTTTCCTTGCCAGAATAAAAAAGCCAGATGAGCAAACTCATTTAAAGGAGTGTGTCCAGGTTGTTGACGCTGAAGTTATTAGCTCGGTCGAAGCTATAGCGACAGCTGAATTTATTAAAGATATGGTCAATAAATTTAAGCCAATAGTATCAACAGATTTATCTAATGGCAGTGATATCGTCGCAGCGTTCAATCTTGGTTTTTACACCAGGTTTTTGTTTAGCAGCCTTATTGACGCGGACAGGGTAAACAGTGCTGATTTTGAAAATCCGAATTACAGCCAGCACCGCCATTTAAAACCAGATTGGACATTGGCTTGCCAACGTATTGAAACCTTTGTTACTACCCTTAAAACCAGAAATACCGTTGATGAGATACGCAAGCAAATCTCAGATAATTGCTTAAAACGCGCTATTGATGCGCAGGGTATCTACAGCCTTACAGTTCCTACTGGTGGCGGCAAAACCTATTCCAGCTTGCGTTTTGCTTTACACCACGCCAAAAAACATCAACTGGACCGGATTTTTTATATTATTCCCTACACCTCAATTATTGAACAAAACGCTGAGGCGATAAGAAATGTATTGCAGCGTGAGGATGACTCAAGACCATGGGTGTTAGAGCATCACTCAAATTTGGAGCCGGAGCAGCAAACCTGGCATAGCAAGTTGGTGAGTGAAAACTGGGACGCGCCTATCGTGCTCACCACTATGGTGCAGTTTTTGGAAACCTTGCTAAGCGGTGGTACCCGTGGTGTCAGGCGGTTACATCAACTGGCCAACAGTGTGATCGTATTTGATGAGATCCAAACCCTGCCAGTTAACTGCATTCATTTGTTTAATAACTCGCTTAATTTTCTGGCGGCGCATTGTAAAACAACGGCGGTGCTTTGCACCGCAACACAACCGTTGTTACATCAGGTCCAAAATGAACATAAAGGTAGGCTTCACCTGCCTGCAGACAATGAACTTATGCCTGATATAGACGAGTTGTTTCAGCAGCTAAAACGGGTAGAGATCCTGGACAAAACAACAGTCGCGGGCTGGTCTTTAGAGGAAATCACCGCTTTGGCGCTTGAGCAACTGCAGTTAAAACAAAGCTGCCTGATTATCGTAAATACCAAAAATTGGGCACAGGCGCTGTTTAAATCTGCACAACAAACACAGCAAGTTGATACAGAAGCCTTAATCCATCTTAGTACTGCGCAGTGTCCGGTACATCGTAAGCTATTACTTGCTAAGGTGCGGCAGCGTTTAAAGGCCGGTTTGCCGGTACTGTGTTTTAGTACCCAATTAATTGAGGCCGGGGTCGATGTGGATTTCGCGTCTGTTATCCGTTTTCAAGCTGGGCTGGATTCTTTAGCACAGGCCGCTGGCCGCTGTAATCGAAATGGCAGGCAACAGACTGCACAGGTTTATGTCGTTAACCCAGACAAAGAAACCATTGATTTACTGCCAGACATAAAAGTAGGGCGTGATACCACAAAGCGTATATTTAACGAGTTTAAAGGGCAGGATTTCCTAAAGCCTGAAGTAATGCAGCAGTATTTTCAGTACTACTTTTTTGATCGCAGTAAAGAAATGAGTTATCCACTTAAAGCAACAGCTACAAATGGCGCTAATGATTTGCTTAACCTGCTAAGCGTTAATGCACGAAACCCTTATGGCAATACACCGCTCACCTTGCATCAGGCTTTTATGACAGCAGGTAAAGCCTTTAAAGCGATAGACGCTCCCACACAATCACTAATAGTTCCGTATGGTGAAGGTAAAGCGCTGATAACAGATCTTTGTGCTGTAAACAAAAAATTTGATGCGGCTAATTATTACCAATTGCTGCGCAGGTCACAGAAATACAGCGTTAATCTCTTTCCAAATGTCTGGGAAAAACTTCAGCAGCAGAAAGCTATTTACGAGATAGCTGATGGGGAGGGGGTCTACTACCTTGATGAGCGGTTTCACAGTGAAGATTTTGGTGTCTGTACAGAACCTTGTGCAGAGCAGCATAACTTTGTTTTCTAATTGAAAAGGACATAACAATGGCGACAAAACCAATGAAAAATAGCATTAGTTTTCGTCTGCGAGGGCGCTATGCATTATTTACCGATCCGATTACTAAAATAGGCGGTGAAAAATGCTCTTACCATCTGCCAACTTATGAGGCATTAAAGGGCGTTCTAAAATCGATTTACTGGAAGCCAACGCTAATCTGGTATGTCGACAGAGTAAGAGTGCTTAAACCACTTCGCACCCAAACAAAAGGCACTAAGCCGTTGAACTGGGGCGGGGGCAATAGCCTGGCTATTTACACTTTTTTACATGATGTTGAATATCAGGTTGAAGCGCATTTCGAGTGGAATGAACACCGGCCAGAGCTTGAGCAAGACAGAATTGACGGCAAGCACTTTAGTATTGCGACACGGGTGCTGGAAAAAGGTGGGCGGCAGGATATCTTTTTGGGTACCCGTGATTGCCAGGCCTACGTTGAGTCATGTGAATTTGGAGAAGGCGCCGGTGCTTACGACAATATTGACGAGTTGGGCTTTGGTTTAATGTTTCACGGCTTTGACTATCCTGATGAAACCGGCGTTAATGAATTACATAGCCGGTTTTGGCACGCCACGATGAAGCACGGCATTGTTACCTTTCCCCGCCCGGAAGATTGCCAGATCAGGCGCTTTGTGCGCGAGATGCAACCCAAGGAATTTGTGCTTGATGTAAATCAACAGGCTGTAGATGAGCTGGAGGCAGCATTATGAGCTGGTTAGCACGGCTATATGAAACCTATGAGCAGGCGCAGCAGCTTTCGGCAGATTCACCACAGGAACAGCAGTTAATGCCGGTTAGCCACACTGTACAGAACGCACATATTAATATTGTTGTTGATGGCGATGGCAACTTTCTCAGAGCCGAGGTTCTGGAGAAAACGCAAATCATGCTACCTGCTACTGAACAGTCTGCTGGACGAAGTAGTGGTTTGGCACCCCACTCATTAGCAGACAAAATTCAGTATGTCGCCGGTGATTATGCCGCGTTTGGCGGAAAAAAAGCAGGCGGTTATGAGCTGTATGAAACGCTCCTACGGTCCTGGTGCGAGTCAGAGTTTGCTGTATCTGCAGTCAAAGTTATTCATTCATATGTTGTCAAAAAAACGGTTGTAACGGATCTGCTGCAGCATGGCGTACTGCACGCCGAAAATGGTATTTTGCTTACAAAGTGGCAATCTTCAGCAGAGGCACCTTTGTTATTCAAAGTTTTGCCAAAGGAAGCTGGTTCATTGGATCAAGGCTCTGCATTGGTGTGCTGGACGGTGGAAATGCCTGGCATTGCACAATCAAAAACCTGGCTTGATCCGGCCATTCAGCAAAGCTGGATTAATTTTGACAGCTTAAATGGTGGTGAGCCGGGATTATGTCTGGTAAAGGGCGAGCAAACTGTTTTAGCATCAAATCACCCGGCCAAAATAAGACACAGCGGCGATAAAGCCAAATTAATTTCTGCCAATGATAGCAGTGGTTTTACCTTCAGAGGCAAATTCACTGACAGCGGCCAGGCTGCGGCAGTTAGTTTTGATGTGACCCAAAAAGCACATAATGCATTGCGCTGGTTACTCGCACGGCAAAGCTTTCGCAATGGCGATCAAACTTATGTCAGTTGGGCGGTATCGGGCAAAACAATACCCAATCCATTCTTAGATCCCTGGGATCTATTAAATACTGAAGCCCTACCCGAAAAAGATCACTCGCTGGATCTAGGGCAAAGCTATGCGCTAGACCTGAAAAGCCACCTAAAAGGCACAGGTAAGGGAGAGCTGGAGCGTAACGAGAGCATTTGCATTTTAGGGCTGGATTCCGCCACACCCGGCCGGATGGGAATTATCTACTATCGTGAAACGATAGCAGAAGAGTTTTTAAGCTCGCTGGAAAAGTGGTACCGGGATTTTGCCTGGCCACAGCGGCATAAGCTAACGTCGAATGTTGAAGGTAAAAGCAAGTCTGTTGAGAAAACCATATGGTCTGCCAGTGCCCCTGCACCTTATAAAATTTGGGATGCAGTTTACGGCGACGTTTTAAAAAGCACAGATTCACTGAAGAAAAATCTTACTGAGCGTCTGCTACCTTGCATTGTTGAAGGTCAGCCCCTGCCGATAGACATTGTTACCTATGCCATTAAAAGGGCAACTAATCGACTAGCTTACAAAAACGATGAAACATGGCGCTGGGAGCAGAACCTTGGTATTGCCTGCGCGCTCTATAAAGGCTTTTGTAAACGCACACCTCATATTAAATACCAAAAGGACTATGCCATGGCATTAGATGAAACCAGTACTTCGCGGGACTATTTATATGGCCGCTTATTAGCAGTTGCTGAAAATATTGAATCCTACGCGCTTTACAAAGCGGGTGAAAAGCGTAACACCACGGCCGACCGTTTAATGCAACGCTTTGCCGACAGGCCGTTTTCAACCTGGCGCAACTTAGAGTTGGCACTAAAGCCCTATATGCACCGCTTGCAGAATGTTAGCCCCGGCTTTTTAAAGTTACGAAAAGACTTGCTGGATAGCATTCAGTCGGCTTTTGATACTGCTGAATTTAAATCAGACAAAGCGCTAAGCGGTGAGTTTTTATTGGGCTTTCACTGCCAGCGTTTAGAACTAAACAGTAAAAAAGATGCGGCAGACACCGCAGATGCAGCAGAATAAGGAAAACAACATGAGCTTACAAAATAAAATCGATTTCGCCATTATTTTTTCAGTAAAAAACGCTAATCCAAATGGAGACCCGCTAAATGGTAACCGCCCACGCACAGACTATGACGGTTTTGGTGAAATTACCGATGTATGTTTAAAACGTAAAACGCGGGACCGCTTACAAGATGCTGGCCAGGCTATTTTTGTGCAATCGGACGAAAAGAAAATTGATGGCTACCCAAGCCTGCGTGCCAGAGCTGAAGGCGTATTAGGTAAAGATGCCCTGAATGCCAAGAAAACAAAACCTGAAGATGCAGCAAAATTGGCGTGTCAAACCTGGTTTGACGTTCGTGCTTTTGGGCAGTTATTTGCCTTTAAGAGCGAAGAAAAAGACGGTGTATCTATTCCTATCCGGGGCCCGGTTAGCATTCAATCTGCCTTTAGCATTGAGCCGGTAAGTATTACCAGTACGCAAATCACTAAAAGTGTGAGTGGTGATGGTGATGGCAGTAAAAAAGGCTCAGACACTATGGGGATGAAACACCGGGTTGATAATGCGGTTTATGTCGCTTTCGGTGCTATGTCTCCGCAACTGGCGGAAAAAACCGGTTTTAGTGATGCTGACGCACAGACGCTGAAATCGATCTTGCCAAGATTATTTGAAGGCGATGCTTCCTCTGCACGACCAGAAGGTTCTATGACTGTAGAAAAAGTGATCTGGTGGCGGCATAACAGCAAGGCAGGTCAATATTCGTCGGCGAAAGTACACAGATCGTTAGACGTAAACGCTGACGGCAGCTATCAATTAGCAACGTTGGATAACCTAAAAGCCGAAGAAATAGACGGCTTCTAACCTTGTCAAATAACAGAGCCTGCAGCAATCAGGCTCTGAAAACGCTATAGTAAAAGCACATAAACGAAAGTTTGGAGAATGTGGTATGAACCTTCAGGAACTCAGTGCCAGCGAAAAAATTTTACTGGCAGAACAGTTATGGGATAGCGTGCGTGCCGAGGCTGATGCCAGCGAATTGACCACCGCACAACGCAAAGTATTGGCGCAGCGCTTAGCGGAATTTGAATTGGAGCCGGAGCAAGGCGAAAGTTGGGACAGTGTTAAAGCGCAAATAAGCCAACAATGACCATCCGCTTGGTCATTCGCAAGGCTGCAAAGCAGGATTTACAGCAAGCGTTTGATTATTATCAGTCTTGCCTGCCGAATCTTGGGCATGAATTTTTGCTCAGTGTCGATGCACAAATGCATGCTATTCAGCGTATGCCAAAGCGTTATCGCCAGGTATACGGCGTAATTCGCCGCGCCGTTGTGCAGCGTTTTCCCTATTACATTTATTTTATTGAAACCGAACAGCTTATCAGTGTGTTAGCGGTGCTGCATGCCAGGCTTGCGCCTCAGAGCTGGCAAAGCAGGTAAAACATGATTGATGCCCGGCTGGTTCCCCTCGCAGCTTTACAACACTTTGCTTTTTGCCCCCGCCAGTGTGCATTAATACATAATGAGCAAGTGTGGGCAGATAATTTTCTGACTGCTCAAGGCAACCTACTGCATGAGCGGGTAGACAGTGGTGAGCCTGAAACCCGTAAAGGTGTGCGGTTTGAACGCGGTGTGCAGGTGGCGGCTCCTAAGCTGGGTATTACTGGTAAGCTGGATTTAGTAGAACGTGATTTATCCAACGGTAAGTTATGCCCGGTGGAATATAAACGCGGTAAACCCAAACCCGGTGATTGGGATGAAATACAACTTTGTGCTCAGACGTTGTGTTTAGAGGAGATGACCGGACAGACAGTGCCGGAAGGTGCACTGTGGTATCACCAAACCCGCCACCGTCAAGTTATTACATTTGGCGCAGAGCTGCGCCAACGTACTTTGCAGGTAATAGCCGAGGTAGCAGCCATGCTGGCATCGGGCCAAACGCCCAAAGCGGTATATGGCAAACATTGCCATGCCTGTAGCTTGTATGACTTATGTAACCCCAAATTGCTGCAACAAGACAACAGCAGCAAGTATGTAAAAAAACTCTTTGCCATGGATAATACTGATGAAAAAACTGCAGAATAGTTTGTATATCAATACCCAGGGCGCCTATCTGCATAAAGAGCGAGAAACGCTGGTTATTGATATTAATAAACAAAAAGTAGCGCAGTTACCTATTCACGGCATTGGCGCCATTTTTTGCTTTGGTAATGTTATGGTGTCGCCGCAGGTTATGGGGTTTTGTGGTGAAAACGCCGTGAATCTGGCCTTTTTTACTGAGTATGGCCGCTTTTTGGCGCGAATTCAGGGCAAGCAATCCGGCAATGTATTACTACGCCGCAGCCAATACCGCAAAGCGGATGAAGATCCACATAATATTGCCCGCAACATCGTCGCGGCAAAAATACAGATGCAAAAGCAGGTATTACAGCGCCAACAACGTAACCATGGGGCTTTGCTTGAATTGACGGCCCAAATAACGGCACTAAACCATATTCTGGATACGTTAAAGCTGGCAACTAACCTGGACAAAATTCGTGGCTACGAAGGCGAAGCCGCCGCACGCTATTTCTCGGTGTTTAATTTATTGCTTACCGGTGGCGCAAAAGACTTCAACTTTAGTGGTCGGGTACGGCGGCCGCCAACCGATCCTATTAATGCCTTGCTGTCGTTTATTTATTCAGTGTTAGGCAATGATATTAGTGCTGCTTTGCAAGGCGTAGGGCTTGATCCGCAGGTAGGCTTTTTGCATCAGGAGCGGCCAGGCAGAGATAGCCTGGCGCTGGATTTGCTGGAAGAGTTCCGTGCTTTTATTGCCGATCGTTTAGTACTTACTTTACTAAACCGGCAGCAACTTAAAACAACAGATTTTGTGACAGAAGCCGGTGGCGCAGTAAAGCTAAAAGACGATGCCCGTAAACTGGTGTTGCAAGAATATCAAAGCCGCAAACAACAAACCATTAAGCATGCTTTTTTAGGGGAGGATGTTGAAATTGGTTTGTTGCCTTATATTCAGGCAATGTTGTTGGCCCGGCACCTGCGTGGTGATTTAGCCGAGTATCCACCCTTTTTTAGCAAGTAGCAGGTAAACCCTTATGATGGTATTGATTACCTACGACGTTTCATTTAGCTCAGAAGATGGCAAAACCCGCTTAAGGCGTATTGCCAAAATTTGTCAGGATTACGGTACCCGCGTGCAGTACTCGGTATTTGAGTGTGATATCGATCCGGCGCAGTGGGTTAGGTTAAAAGCCGAGCTATTGGCTACGTATGATGAAAAAGTGGACAGCCTGCGATTTTATATTCTGGGTAAAAGCTGGCGTAGCAAAGTGGAGCATCATGGTGCAAAAGCAGCGCTGGATTTATTTGCCGATACACTAATTATCTAATCGCTAACCTGTAGTGCTCTTTAAAAAGCCGGATCTTTAGCGGCGGGCTTAATAACTGAATTTAAAAGTTATTTTAAAGCCCGTTGTTTTTATTTGTTCATTACCTAAATAATTTTTGTAGGTTAGCGCTAAGACCGTTTTAGCGTTAGACTACACCCGCCTTTGCAAAAAGGCAGTCGCGCCTCACACAGGCGCGTGGATTGAAACAGATAGGTTACTGTAGCAGTTGGGATAACTTGATGGTCGCGCCTCACACAGGCGCGTGGATTGAAACTGATGGTCAGTCGTGTTGATCTGCGTGAACGAGGTCGCGCCTCACACAGGCGCGTGGATTGAAACATACCGTTCTGAACGCACCACAGCGTATAGCGGTTGTCGCGCCTCACACAGGCGCGTGGATTGAAACACGCGCTAAGGTCAGTTTCTCGCCGACTTCTAGCGTCGCGCCTCACACAGGCGCGTGGATTGAAACCTGACATCGTAGGGACGACTGCGAAAGGGTTACAGGTCGCGCCTCACACAGGCGCGTGGATTGAAACTAACGCGGCGCGATACCGCTGCAAGGTTTCTTCAGTCGCGCCTCACACAGGCGCGTGGATTGAAACTCAGGGGTATGACCACACCACGGACAGCATGATGTCGCGCCTCACACAGGCGCGTGGATTGAAACGATTGCTGTTGCGGTAGGGGTGTCGTCGCAGCTCGTCGCGCCTCACACAGGCGCGTGGATTGAAACTTTTAAATTCTGCATCCGTGACGTACCCGCAAGTGTCGCGCCTCACACAGGCGCGTGGATTGAAACCACCGCGCAAGTGGACGCCGACGCCGTTATTGGGTCGCGCCTCACACAGGCGCGTGGATTGAAACCAGCGTAAACAACTTGCGCAAAAGCCACCCCAGCGTCGCGCCTCACACAGGCGCGTGGATTGAAACCAATCCGAACCTACCTTATCACTCCTGATATTACGTCGCGCCTCACACAGGCGCGTGGATTGAAACTGGGCTTACAATGGCGACGATTAAATATTATTTAGGTCGCGCCTCACACAGGCGCGTGGATTGAAACATCTTCACAGGCGGCGCCATCACCACCATCGAATGTCGCGCCTCACACAGGCGCGTGGATTGAAACCCGAAGATATCACGCTAGAAGGCTGGAAAGACTTGTCGCGCCTCACACAGGCGCGTGGATTGAAACAGTATTGAATTTAAATGGCTTACCGATGCTACCATGTCGCGCCTCACACAGGCGCGTGGATTGAAACGTGTCGCTCCGTATTTGCTTGATGAGTTAAATAAGTCGCGCCTCACACAGGCGCGTGGATTGAAACTGATGGTCAGTCGTGTTGATCTGCGTGAACGAGGTCGCGCCTCACACAGGCGCGTGGATTGAAACCTGTCCTGACCGGTAACACTTCTGGCGTCTGCAAGTCGCGCCTCACACAGGCGCGTGGATTGAAACGACATAAGCACCGTTAAGCCGCTGACACAACTCAGTCGCGCCTCACACAGGCGCGTGGATTGAAACATACCCCCTGGCGCGTGTCCGAATTCCGCCATTGGTCGCGCCTCACACAGGCGCGTGGATTGAAACTTTTACTGCGCTAAGGCTTCACCCGATGATCGTGTCGCGCCTCACACAGGCGCGTGGATTGAAACTACAATACACGCGGGTATGTTATTATCCGTATAAGGTCGCGCCTCACACAGGCGCGTGGATTGAAACAATCTGCTGGTCGGTGATAAAATTAACCAGTGACGTCGCGCCTCACACAGGCGCGTGGATTGAAACGCGGGGAGCTTATCCGCGCTTTCATCGAAGAAGGGTCGCGCCTCACACAGGCGCGTGGATTGAAACAAGCGCTATAGTCACAAACGGGTTAATTTATAGCGTCGCGCCTCACACAGGCGCGTGGATTGAAACGGCATAACAGGGCAAGGGGTAAACATAAAATAAGTCGCGCCTCACACAGGCGCGTGGATTGAAACATAAACTGTAGGTTTTCTTAACCAACGTTTGACCGTCGCGCCTCACACAGGCGCGTGGATTGAAACAGGATGCTGGACGGTCGCTAAGCAGCTATCAGAGGGTCGCGCCTCACACAGGCGCGTGGATTGAAACTGAAATGGTCTGATGATGCGTCTGACCCTGTAGCTGTCGCGCCTCACACAGGCGCGTGGATTGAAACGCAAGCCTGGCGCTAATCCGGAACCGATAACACAGTCGCGCCTCACACAGGCGCGTGGATTGAAACCTGTGAATTCGGTATTGGGGCTGTCTACGGTAACTGTCGCGCCTCACACAGGCGCGTGGATTGAAACAACTTCTTCAACCTGCACTATCTTTAAATGCAATGGTCGCGCCTCACGCAGGCGCGTGGATTGAAACAACTTTGAGTGTTTGTGCCGCCTTGATAATCTGCGTCGCGCCTCATACAGGCGCGTGGATTGAAACACGACTGCCTGATCACCTGGGCGGCAGACGTACTGTCGCGCCTCACACAGGCGCGTGGATTGAAACTGGGATGAAGAACAGGAATTGCTGCAGGCGTATTGTCGCGCCTCACACAGGCGCGTGGATTGAAACGAGCGCCACATTTACTACCGGCAACTGCAGCAAGTGTCGCGCCTCACACAGGCGCGTGGATTGAAACAAAGTTTTGGTACGTTTTTAGGCTTTTTGGGTGGTCGCGCCTCACGCAGGCGCGTGGATTGAAACATCGTCAATGCCTGCTACTGCAGCAATGCCATGCAGTCGCGCCTCACGCAGGCGCGTGGATTGAAACAGGCCAGGTAGTGAAGGTTGGAAATTATGCCATTGTCGCGCCTCACACAGGCGCGTGGATTGAAACCGCTGCACCGGGCAAAACGTAGGCCAGGTAGGCACGTCGCGCCTCACGCAGGCGCGTGGATTGAAACGCATTGGCCAATCTGCAGTAACCCAAATTTTAAACCCGTCGAATTCGATGGGTTTAAAGCACAAGCCGGGTTAACTAATTTTATGGCTTAAAAGAATGGTGACTTGGGGGGCTCAATTTACTTTAGCAAAGGTAAATAACCAACATCTGTTTGCATACCGCGTGGTTATACGTAATGCTATCGGCTGAATACTTATTGTATTAAGCGGGGCACAACGATGCGGTTGTTTGTATATTGCTTATTATTGCTACCCATTGGCATGGCACAGGCCACGCCGCAATTTACCCAGGCGGAATGCCAGATGTTAAATGAGCAGCGGCTTGAGATCCGCAGGCAGTTGCGCCAGCCTTATAACCCTGATCATGGCCAGCAGTTGCAGGCGCGGCTGAAAGAGCTTGAGCAGTTACTAAAGCAACATTGCCGCAAGCCGGTTAAAAACCCGCCTGTGGTTGTGGTGCCGGTGCAGCAGCCGTAACGGTAAAGCGGGCCAGGCCGATAAGCTGTTCTGATTCTGTTACTACTTCTACCCGCCATTTACCTTCGGCGTTAGCCGGAAAATTAAGCTTGTGGCTCCAGGCTCGATAACCGCTGGTGCTGCCGCCGGTAATATTTAGTTTAATACGATCTACCTCTTTGCCGTTGTGCAGCCATACATGAAATATTTGCTCGTTAAGGCCACGGGGCACGGTTACTGCGGTAAAGCTGTATAAACCTTGCTGCTGTAAATCGTGGTTGCTGATCTGGCTGATGCTGTCGCCGGGCTTGCGTTGCTCATAATCCATGTCGTGCGACAGGGTTATAGCGTTAAGGCGCAGTGCTGCCGGAGGCACCAAGCTGCGCAGCTGCCATAAACCGGCGCTAAGTATGGTAAGTAAACAAAGTAAAAACGGTACCCGCCACCAGCGGCCAGCCGGCATTATTGCCCCCAGGCTGGGTAAGCTTAGCAACACAGCAATACCCAGGGCGGCGGCCATACTCTGGCTGGTGGTAAGCTGCATTAATACAGGCAGCACAATTAACAGCACCACAAACAGCGCAAAAGCATGGAACACCACAAACACCGTACGGTGTGGAGCCAGCTTTTTGTAGTACAGCGGGTCTACTACTGATACCAGCGCGCAAAAAATAATCAGTATGGTAAAAGCCGCCTGGCCGTGGTGCCAGCTGGTAACGGCAAGAAAAAACGGCAGGGCGAAAAACAGGCTTTCCTGGTGCACGGTTTGCAGGGCAAACCGTACCAGAACAGGTGATAATGCTATGCCAAAACGTTGTTCTATGCGCTCGCGCAGCCAGTTATCCAGCAACAGCCACAACCAGCTAAGCAATAAAAGTACGGCTATCAGCTGGGCCAGCGATTGTTTGCGTTCAACCAGAATATAACTGGCGATACCGCCGGCAAAGGCCAGCACTGCCATTAAACCCGGCCAGCGCTGCATAAAGGCAATGGTTTTGTGCATTACGTTTACTGGCGAAATCATCCGGGCAACCGCTCCTTACTGCCCGCCGGGGCGGCGCAAATACAACTTATTTATACCGGTGTAGCATAAGCTGTTTAGCGGCATGATTGCCAGCGCAGATGAAATATAGCTGCGCTGGCTTTGGCCGGTCAGGCCCGGCTAACCAGGCCCTTGGTTGCCATAAGCTGGGCAATTTCAGCAATGCTGGCCGGATCGTCTATGGTAGACGGTATGCTGTATTCGCTGCCATCTGCTATTTGCCGCAGTAATTTGCGTAGAATTTTGCCGCTGCGGGTTTTCGGCAGGCGTTTTACTACTATGGCTTTTTTAAAGCAGGCCAGGGCGCCTATTTCCTGCCGTACCATGGCAACCAACTCTGCCTCGAGTATGGTTTCATCAATATCAATACCGTTTTTCAGCAATACCAGCGCCAGCGGTTGCTGGCCTTTAATCGCCTCGTGAATACCAATAACGCAGCACTCGGCAATGGCCGGGTGGTTAGCCACAATTTGCTCCATTTCGCCGGTAGATAACCGGTGCCCGGCAACGTTTATAACGTCATCGGTGCGGCCCATAATAAACAGATAGCCGTCTTCGTCGATATAACCGCCATCGCCGCTGGCGTAGTAACCGGGAAAACTGTCCAGATAACCGGCAACAAAGCGCTCGTCGTTACCCCAGATAGTGGTTAAACAGCCCGGTGGCAGCGGCAGAGCCAGGGCAATAAAGCCCTGTTCATTCGCGCGCAGGGCGTTGCCGCTGTCGTCCAGTATTTGTACATTAAAGCCCGGCACCGGCACGGTAGCAGAGCCGGGTTTGGCATGCATTAACTCCAGCCCGGCCGGGTTGGCGGCAATGGGCCAGCCGGTTTCAGTTTGCCACCAATGGTCAATCACCGGTTTTTGCAGTTTTTCAGCTACCCATTGGTACGTGGCCGGGTCCAGCCTTTCACCGGCAACAAACACGGCACGCAGGGCCGATAAATCGTAGCGCTGCAGTGCGGCTTCAGGGTCTTCTTTGCGAATAGCCCGAAACGCAGTAGGCGCGGCAAATAAAACATTAACCTTGTACTCGGCGCATACCCGCCAGAAAGCGCCGGCATCGGGGGTAAACACTGGTTTGCCTTCATACAATACGCTGGTGCAACCGGCGATAAGCGGCGCATAAACAATATAAGAATGGCCCACTACCCAGCCAACGTCAGACGCGGCCCAGAACACATCGCCCGGTTTGGCGTTATACACCGCCTGCATACTGTAATTAAGTGCCACCGCATGGCCGCCGTTGTCGCGCACTACACCTTTGGGTTTGCCGGTGGTGCCAGAGGTGTATAACACATATAACGGATCGGTGGCTTTTACCGGTACGCAGGGGGCGCTTTCTGCTGCGGCCATAGCCTGGCGCCAGTCCAGATCGCGGCCGTCTTGCAGGCTTGCCAGCAGTTGTGGCCGCTGATAAATAATACAGTGTTGTGGTTTGTGCACGGCTTTGCAGATGGCGTCATCCAGCAGGGGTTTGTAGGCGATAAGTTTACTTATCTCAATACCGCAGGATGCGCTTACCACCACTTTGGGTGTGGCATCGTCTATGCGCATGGCCAGTTCATGGGCTGAAAAACCACCAAACACCACCGAATGTATGGCACCTAAACGTGCTACTGCCAGCATGGCAATAGCAGCTTGTGGGATCATTGGCATATAAATTACAACGCGATCGCCTTTGCTTACCCCCAAAGCTTTTAATACCCCGGCACACTGGGCCACTTCATCGCGCAGTTCGCGGTAGCTGAATTGCTGCTTGCTGTTAGTTACCGGCGAGTCGTAAATCAGTGCGGTTTGTTCGCCACGGCCTTGCTCAATGTGGGTATCCAGCGCCAGATAAGCGGTATTAAGCACGCCATCGCTAAACCACTGATAATGATGCGTGTCTTGTTGCTGCAAAATAGTGCGCGGTGTTTTATACCAGTTTAGTTTAGCGGCCTGCTGCTGCCAGAACGCGTCAGGGGCGTTAATGGCACGTTGATATTCATTGTGATAGGGGCTGTTGCTGGTGTTGGCCATGATGGATGTCCTTGCGCCGGTAGCATTAACGACAATAGCCTTACTGTAGCTAAAATTTGCTGTTAACGAACTTAGACTTAAGGTGCATAGACTTTAGGCGTAGGCCGTTAAACTTGTGTCGCGGCGGTGCTTGTGGTCTGATCGGAGTATTAACGCAGCAACCTATAGCGATAGTATGGTAATTCAGATTTCAGGCAGTGTGATCCTTAACGACAATGAGCTGGAGTGGCAGTTTATCCGCTCCAGCGGTGCCGGTGGCCAGCATGTGAATAAGGTGTCTACGGCGGCGCAGCTTATTTTTGATATTAATGCCAGTAGTTTGCCGCAGTTTTATAAAGATAAGCTGTTGGCAAAGTCAGATCACCGCATTACGCAAAGTGGCAAAATTATTATTAAATGCCAGCAAAGCCGTAGCCAGGAGATGAACCGCGAACAGGCTCTGGCGCAGTTTATTGAGCTGGTGCAGTCAGCCGCCAGGGTAGCAAAAAAGCGTATTGCTACCAAAGCTACCTATGGCAGCCAGCAGCGGCGGCTGGAGAGCAAAAAACAGCGCGGTGCCACTAAGGCATTACGTCAGGGGAAACCTACTGTGTAGGTTGTCTGGATCTTCGTAGCGAGAGTCGGCTTGCCCTAAGCGAACCGTTGAAGGCATGGATGCCTGAATCGAGCCTACAGGGAAGTATTCACGGCGTGTTTGCGTGGGCAAGACGACTCGACCCACGCCGCAGTATGTCAGATTAAGCGATCACAATGCCCGTGCGCGGATGCTTTTACCTTTAATTTTGCCCTGTTGGATTAACTGCAGTGCCAGCTTTAAGGCTGTGCGTTTTACCGCAACAAAGCTCCAGATATCGTGCAGCTGAATTTTACCTAAGTCATCATTAGTCAGTTGCTTGCTGGCGGTAAGAGCACCGACTATGTCACCGGCACGGATTTTATGCTTTTTACCACCATCCAGTTGCAGCGTGGCCATTAATGGTTTGGCTGGTTTTAACGCGGCAATATCGACAACCGGCAGTTCAGCGGCATCAATTTTAATGCCTAAGCCATCTTCCAGTGGGATCAGTTTACCGGCATCACTGGCAGTAAATAAGCTTAACGCAATGCCACTTTGGCCAGCCCGGCCAGTGCGGCCAATACGGTGGATATGGGTGTCGGCATTGTGTGCCAACTGGTAGTTAAATACCGCATCTACACTGCTGATATCCAGGCCACGGGCGGCCACGTCGGTAGCCACTAAAATACAGGCGCTGCCATTGGCAAACTGCACCAGAGTTTGGTCACGATCTTTTTGCTCCATATCGCCATGCAGTGCCAGTACGCTAAAGCCATAACCTTGCAGGGCATCGGCAACGTCTTGTGTTTCACGCTTGGTATTACAAAACACCATACTGCTTTGGCCCTGATATTGCAGTAATAAGGTACGCAATGCACTTAAGCGGGCATTGTTGTCTGCCACCTGAAAAAACTGCTGTTGTATGCTGCTGGTGTTGTGCTGCTCTGCTACCGTTACCTGCAGCGGATTGGTTAGCAGGCGCTCACTTAGCTTGGCAATAGCGTTAGGGTAGGTGGCGCTGAATAACAGTGTCTGGCGTTTAGCCGGGGCTTTAGCGATAACGTTATCTAAATCGGTTTGAAAGCCCATTTCCAGCATGCGGTCGGCTTCGTCCAGTACCAGCGTAGTTAAATCGTTCAGGTTTAGTCGGCCTTTGTCTAAATGATCAACCACCCGGCCCGGCGTACCGACAATAATGTGGGCGCCATGCTCCAGTGAACCAATTTGCGGGCCAACAGGTACACCACCACACAGGGTAAGAATTTTAATATTGTGAATACTACGCGCAAGTTTACGTAGCTCTGCTGCCACCTGATCTGCCAGCTCGCGCGTGGGGCAAAGTACCAGTGTTTGTACACGGAAGTACTTAACATCTAATTTAGCCAGCAGGCCTAAACCAAAGGCGGCCGTTTTGCCTGAACCAGTTTTGGCCTGGCCGATAATATCCTGCCCGGCCAGAATTGCCGGCAGTGCCTGTGCCTGAATGGCTGTCATGGTGTTATAGCCTAAATCGTTAAGATTACTGACTAAGGCTTCGGGTAAATTCAGGCTGGAAAAACAGGTGTTGCTCATGCTGGTGCTCCGCAAAATAAAAAACTGCGGGCCTTGGCCTGCAAAAGGGGCGGCATTGTAGCAGAATGGCGTGGCTTTGCATTAGTTTGCTGGTGAAAATTTCAGCAAGGCGGCCACTGTTGCTGCTCTGTTTTATATTGGATGTCAGTCATAAGTGTTGGCGGAACCGATTCACCATTAGCCAACCGTTGAAGCCCTGGACGGGGCTGACAAATTCGCCAGGAGCGAATTTGAACAGCTACGCTGGCCCGAAGGGGAAACTTCATGGATGAAGTTTATAATCGAGCCCCTAGGGATGAGTTTACGGCGTGTTAGCGTTGCTGAAGCGGTTACGCTTTGCACAGGTTAGGTTTTTGGCATTAAATCCAGCAGGGCGATCACAGTGGCTTCCACGCCCTTGGTTACCGCAGGTTGTGGGCTGATTTTAAACAACGGGCTGTGGTGGCTGGGTACTGCCGGGCCACCGGCTTTCTCGGCAGCAAAAGCTTCAGCCGGTGTGCCACCTACGGCAAAGTAAGTGCTGGGGATATACGGCTTAGTGGTAAAAAACGGGAAGTCTTCCGCGCCCATACCTAAGCGTTTGTAGTTTTCATCAAAAACCGGTTCGCCCATTTTAGCCGCCCAGGCTTTTTTCAGCCGTTGTGTTAGCGGAATATCGTTCACGGTAGGTGGGGTGGGCTCGTCGGTAATACGTACTTCAGGCAACTTATCTTCCGGCAAACCGGCAGCCCGGCCCAGGTTTTCGGCTACCCGTTTAATGGCAGCGATTAAATATTCCCGCGTTTCCCAGGTGTCGTTACGCACGGTTAGCTGTAAATGGGCTTTATCGGAGATAATATTGTGCTTGGTGCCGCTGTGAAACGCACCTACGGTGATCAGCGCCGGCTCTTTCGGGGCGATTTCACGGCTGACGATGGTTTGCAGTGCCAGCACAATTTGCGCGCCCAGCACTATAGGGTCTTTACCGCGGTGTGGGCTGGCACCATGGGCACCCACGCCGTGCACAATAATATCCACACTGTCTACGCCAGAGTATGGCGAGCCTTCTACTGCGACAATCTTGCCGGTTTCAATTTCAGATGAAACATGAAACGCCAGCGCGTAATCGGGTTGGCCAAAGCGGCCCCAGATATTGTCCTGCATCATGCCTTTGGCGCCGCCAACCCGTTCTTCAGCCGGTTGGCCTACCAGCATCAGGGTGCCGGACCATTGGTCTTTCATCGCGGCCATACGCCTTGCGGTACCTACCAGGCTGGTAATATGTACGTCGTGGCCACAGGCATGCATAACGTATACTTCGTTGCCATCCCAGTCGGTTTGTTTTGCTTTAGAAGCATAAGCCAGGCCGGATTTTTCTTCTACCGGCAGGCCATCCATATCGGCACGCATCATTACCAGCGGGCCGGGGCCGTTTTTCAGCATGGCGACCACACCGGTTTTACCCACGCCTTCGGTGACGTCAAAACCGGCATCCCGCAGCTCTTTTGCCAGGCGCTTAGCGGTTTGGGTTTCCATATGTGACAGCTCAGGATGTTGGTGAAAGTGAGTAAACAGCGCACCCAGATGTTGCTGGTAATCTTGCTGAATTTGTTCAGGTAAAGAATTTGCTGCTACAGCACTGAGGCTGCTAAGGCAAAGTAAACTGGCCAGAAGCGTTTTTTTCATTGTTATACCGCCGTTAAGTTTAAAGACGTTATCAACTTAACGGCGCAACGAAAAAAACACCAGCCTTTGCGACCAACGGCGAAGGCTGAGCGGTATTAACCGGTTTCGGTTTTACTCTCCAGCGATGGCGTACTGCGCTCGGTGGATTCAGCTTTAGGCAGACTAATGACCTGATCGGTAGAGGTGGGCATGGTTTTACCAATAAAGCTGCCGCCGCGCTCTATGCTTAAATCGTCGCAGTGGATCACGCCGTGCGCTTTGCCCTGCGGCAGTATTTCAACGCTATTGGCAAAACAATCGCCTTCAAACAAACCGTTAATAATCACTTTATCGGCAGTAAGCTCGCCTTTTATGCGGCCGGTGCCACTGATCACTAAGGTTTTTTCGCTGACAATTTTGCCTTCGATATAACCGTCTACCTGCATATCGCAGCTTAGTCGGAGACTGCCGTTAATTGTGCATCCTTGTGCAATGACAGTTGTAACTGCGTGCTTGCCTTGGTTTCCAGCATGCTGACTAAAGAATCCCATTTAATGCTCCTTTCCTTCTCAAACACCAGATCGAAATTAGTGGCATCCCAGTCCATAAAGCTTTGTGGATTAAGTGCCCGATCAAGGAAATGTACTTCGTAATGTAAATGCGGTGCAGTAGATAAACCGGTATTACCAGAGGTGGCAATAAGCTCGCCTTTATGCACAAAATGACCACTTTTTACTTTAAAAGAGTCCAGGTGCGCATAAAGGGTTGAAAAACCAAACGCATGGCGGATTTTTAACAAGTTACCGTAGCCTTGTTTATTTGGCCGTACAACTTCAACTACGCCATCAGCCGGTGCGTATATAGGTGTGCCGCGGCTGGCGGATAAGTCTACCCCTTTGTGGTGTTGCTGCTTGCCAATAATAGGGTGTTCGCGCACACCAAAACGTGATGAGCGGCGGCGGAACTCCAGCGGCGAGCCATTCGGTACCAGTTGCAGCATAGACAGACGGGCTGCTGAGTTTATGCTGGCGGTATCAAGCCGGTTTTCTAAATTTTGTGGATATTGTTGTTCCAGCCCCAGCGCCAGTTCAATTTCGCCAACGCGGTTTACTACCTGCAGCATTTCATCCTGCTTGGTACTTAATTCCAGCTCTAATTGCTGTTTGCTGTTGTTCAGTATTTCAATTTCGGCCCGCAGGCTGGCGGCTTGTTCGGTAAGTGCTGTGCGCTGGTGTTGGCTTTTATCAACGGTGCGCAGCAGGTAGTCAATCACTGCGGCAGTAATAATCAGGCCAAACAGCATGGCCCACATTGTAATAACGGCGTTGCGTTTAAACAGTTTGCTGACATTAAAATGGCGGGTCCCATTGATAGTTGAGACAGAAATGATAATACGATCTTTCATTCAGGCCGGTCGCTCTCAATGGAAAAAATTCTGACAGTGGGTAAAAATATGTGGCTTTGCGCCCAGTGTCAAGAATTTACTGCGGCTGCTAATAAGCTGTTACTAACCGGCAAAATGCTCTGCACCAAAGTAGGGCTTGATCTGAATTAGGTTTTTTACTGTCGGGCAGGCTACAGACGAAAGAAAAAAATATCAGCCATGGGCTGAAGTCACCGGCCTTATCAGGCCGGTTTTTTGCTGTAGCGTATTTAGTGACCGGCGTGGCCATCTATGCCATGTACATGGCCGTGGCTGAGTTCTTCTTCGGTGGCATCACGTACCAGTAGTACTTCAACGTCGAAGCTTAAATCAATACCGGATAACGGGTGGTTACCGTCTACTACCACTTCATCTTCTGTTACTTCAAGCACAATAACCGATTGCTCGCGGCCATCCGGGCCCGCAGCACGAAAACGCATGCCTACGGCAACGTCCATACCGTCAAACATGGTTTTTGGCACGGCTTGCGTGAGTGCATCATGGCGTTCGCCATAAGCCTCAGCTGCGGCGATATCAGCTTTAAACTTGTCACCTGTGGTTTTGCCTGCTAATGCCTGCTCTAAACCCGGAATAAGTGAACCGTGGCCAAATAAGAAGACTAAAGGCTCGCCGCCGACGGAAGAATCCAGTTCGTTACCTTGTGGATCGGTAACGGTATAGTGCATGGCGACAACTTTGTCCTGAGATATGGTCATGAAAACCTCTTTAATTTAACGAATAAGGTAACGGCACTATACGAAGTGCCGGGGCACTGTCGCTGCTAAGCCGTAACGTGTCTGCCGGTGTTATGTCGTTAGGTAATACCGCAATTAACCATAATTGGTTATGAATGTTTGCAGCATTGACAACCTGGCCACTCCGGCGCCAGTTCTCACCTAATTGAATTTCTATATCTGTGCCTGCCTTTGGCACTTCGTCTGTGTCGGCGGTTAAAATGTATGCGGCTCTTTTATTACCGCCACGGTATTTCAGCCGGGCTACTGTTTCCTGGCCGATGTAACAGCCTTTGGTAAAACTAATGGCATCCAGAGCCTGTAAGTTAAGCATTTGCGGCACAAACTCGCCAATTAAACCCTGCTCAAGATAACTAAAACCATGCTGAATATGCTGTGCCAGCCAGACATTCGGAGCGGCAAAGGGTAAAGTTTGCTGCATGAGCTGCTGTGCTTCTGCTACCGGCATCAGCAGCATAAAATGATCGGCGGCTAATGCCAGCAATAAATCATTGTTGTGCCGGGCCAGTCCACCGCGCTCAGGCACAGCAAAGCCCAGCTGCGCAACCAGCGCTGTGACGTTTTCGCCTCCCAGGCCAAATACGGCAAAGTGTTGTTGGCCTGTTTCAAAACTGACTTTAGAAAACACGCCAAATTTTTTCCACTGTGTGGCAGAGGCGTTAAGCTCGTCTCTAAAGGCAATGCTAATGAGTTGCTCAGCCTGGCTGACCAGATAAAACTGCGACCACATTTTACCTTTGGCGTCACAGTGGGCGCCGTGCAGAAAATTATTGTCGTTTAGCTGATCTAAATCGCAGGTAGTTTGCCCCTGCAAATATTTACGGTTGTCCGGCCCGCTTATCAGCAGGCTTTCAAATGCCGGTAGCGGTGAAATAAAAGCGCCCTGAACCTGAGTGGATAATGCGGCGTATTGTTCAGCTGTTAACCAGGATGTGTGCATAGTGTGCCGTAGCAAAGCTCAGTATTAAAACGAATATTGCTATCATTGGGGGAAAGCCGGAAAAGCTCAACCCCGTTTGCTAATTTTTGTTAGAATCAGCAGCTATCCTGTCGGGCTTGATATATCAAACGCTTTTGCACAGGAAAACCATTTACAAAGGAAAGATATGGCAGAGTTAATGATTAAACCTAGGTTACGCTGGGCGTGCCGTCGTGGCATGCTGGAGCTGGATGTACTGCTGGCCCCCTTTGTTGAAGAGGGTTATGACGGGCTGACGCTGCAGCAAAAGCAGGATTTTGAGCGTTTACTTGCGTGTGATGATCCAGATCTGTTTGCCTGGTTTATGGGCCACGCCAAATCGCCTGATGCGGCTATTCAGGCATTGATCCAGGTTATTCTGGATCGTGTCCGCGTATAACTTCAGCTTGTCGCCCAGCCGTTGGTGTCAACGTGGCATGTTACTGCTGGCAGCTTGGCCGGTGCCGGTATTAGCGGTTACGCCGTTGGGCGCAGCCGGTGTTGTGCTGGTTGCTGTGCTACTGCCGCTATTTTATTGGCACTGGTACGGTGTTTTGCAACAGCTGCGGTACAGTAGTGCCACGCTAACCATAACCGATAGCAGCCAACTGCACTGGTTTAACAGTAACTTACCACCCGGCCGGTTATTACCCGGCGGTTTGGTTAGCCAGCATATGCTGCGCCTGCAGTGGCAGGCGGATACCAATCAGCGCTGTTACCGCAAGTGGATTTTTGCCGACCAATGCTCTGAAATGCAGTTTCGGGCGCTGGCCAGAGCCATCAGCCAGCAAAATTGGCAGTCTGGCTCTGAGCTGAACTAAGCCGCAGCTTTTAAACCTGGGCTTTGGGTGCAAGTACCGTTGGTTTGCTGTCGGGCCGAGTGTCCGGGTAATCCAGGTTGTAATGCAGGCCGCGGCTTTCTTTACGTTGCAGTGCGCAGCGGATAATCAGTTCTGCCACCTGCACCAGATTACGCAGCTCCAGCAAATTATGGCTGACACGAAAATGGCTGTAATATTCCTGAATTTCGCGTTGTAATAATTCTACCCGGTGCAATGCCCGCTCCAGCCGTTTGTTGGTACGTACTATGCCAACGTAATCCCACATAAATAAGCGCAGCTCATGCCAGTTGTGGGTAATGACTACTTCTTCGTCTGAATCGCTTACCCGGCTGTCATCCCACGGCGGTAATACCGGCAGCTCGCTGCTGCTATCTAATTCTGCCAGTATATGGCTGGCTGCAGCCTGAGCAAACACTACACATTCGAGCAGCGAATTACTCGCCATACGGTTAGCACCATGTAAGCCGGTATAGGCTACTTCGCCAATGGCATACAGGTTGCTGATATCGGTTTGGCCATTTAAGTTGGTCATTACGCCGCCACAGGTGTAATGCGCTGCCGGTACTACCGGAATAGGCTGGCGGGTAATATCAATACCTACGCTTAAGCATTTGGCGTAAATGGTGGGGAAGTGTTCAATAACAAAGTCTTTTGGTTTATGGCTGATATCCAGATAAACACAGTTGGCGCCGAGGCGTTTCATTTCGTAATCAATCGCGCGGGCGACGATATCGCGTGGGGCCAGTTCAGCACGTTCGTCAAAATCTGGCATAAAGCGGCTGCCATCGGGCCGTTTTAAATAGGCGCCTTCACCACGCATGGCTTCGGTAATTAAAAAATTAGGCGCATCCGGGTGATATAAACTGGTGGGGTGAAACTGGTTAAATTCCATGTTCGCTACCCGACAGCCAGCACGCCAGGCCATAGCAATGCCATCTCCGCTGGCAACATCGGGGTTACTGGTGTACAGGTATACTTTACTGGCGCCGCCGGTAGCCAGGGCAATAAAGCGGGCGCGCACCAGTTCAACTTTGGCGGCGGCTTTATTCCAGACATAGGCGCCATAGCAGCGCTTGGCATCGCGGCCAATTTTACGGCCGTTAATTAAATCGATGGCGTTGTAGTTTTCCAGCAACTGAATATTCGGATGAGCTTTAACCTGATCTACCAGCGTGATTTGCACCGCCTGACCGGTGGCGTCGGCTGCATGCAAAATACGCCGGTGGCTGTGGCCGCCTTCTCGGGTAAGGTGGTACTTCAGGCTGCCGTCTTCGTCTTTGTACTGATCAAAGGGTACGCCTTGCGCAATCAGCCATTCCATCGCGGCTTTGGCATTACCGGCAGTAAACTGCACTGCGGCTTCGTCACACAGGCCGGCTCCGGCTATCAGGGTGTCATCAACATGCGATGCAATGCTGTCGTTTTCATCGAAAACAGCAGCTATACCGCCCTGGGCATAGAGGGTAGAGCCCTCACGCAGTGGGCCTTTACTCAGTACCAGTACGCGGGCTTTATCTACCAGTTGCAGCGCCAGTGATAACCCGGCAGCACCGCTGCCAATAATTAATACATCACAGAGATATTCTTTTGCTTGCGTCATGCGATACACTTGCCATCAGTCAATGTCGGGCTATTGTAGCTTTTTTGCCAAACTTAGCAGAACTATTTCTGTGCACCGAAGTCATAGCAACACGCTAGACCAGCGCCAGTTAATAGAACGATTAGTATTACAGGGGATTAGCTCGGATATGAGCGAGCAAGAATTGGACTGGCAGATTGTCCAGCGTGTACAACAAGGCGATAAAGCGGCGTTTAATGTATTGGTGCGAAAATATCAGCACCGGATCGCGAACTTAATTTCCCGTTATGTCTCTAACCACGGAGACGTAGCAGATGTGGCGCAGGAAGCCTTTATTAAAGCCTACAGGGCTATCCCTGGGTTTCGTGGCGAAAGTGCGTTTTATACTTGGCTTTATCGTATTGCGGTAAACAGTGCCAAGAATTATCTGGTTGCTAATGGCCGTAAGCCACCGGCAACAGACGTTGATGCAGAAGATGCTGAATACTTTGAAGGCAGCGATGCATTAAAGGAACAAGATTCACCGGAAAAGTTGTTATTGTCCGATGAAATTCGTAATGTGGTGTTTAACACCATAGAGAAACTACCCGACGAACTTCGCACAGCTATTACGCTGCGTGAACTTGAAGGGCTAAGCTATGAAGAAATTGCGGAAGTTATGGGTTGCCCTATAGGCACCGTAAGAAGCCGTATTTTCCGGGCGCGTGAGGCAATTGATATGCAGCTTAAGCCGTTAATAAGCTAGCAGTCAGGGCAAAAACCAGTAATTTTAAGACAGGAAACATTATGTCGTCAGAAAATCAGGATTGGCTCTCTGCTGCCAGCGATAATCAGCCACTGAGTAAAGCACAACTGGACAGTTTGCTTAATGATGCTCAGGCCCAACAGCAGCTTGAACGCTATCACATGATCGGTGCCGTGCTTCGCCGTGAACCGCAAAGCCCGTTAACCGTTGATTTTGCAGATAACTTTTCTGACCTGCTGGCCGATGAGCCGGTGTATCAGCTGCAATCTGACCGTAGCCTGTTAAAACGGTTACGTAATACGGTGTCAGTGGCTGCTAATGGCCGCTGGTTGCAGCCGGTAGCTCAAGGGGCTGTCGCTGCCGGTGTCGCATTAATGGCTGTGTTTGGTGTGCAGCAGTATCAGCAATCACCACAGCAGGACGCTTTTGCGCCGTTGCCGGTGCTGCAAACCCAGCCAATAGCAGGTTTTGCTACGCCGGTAAGCTTAAGCCAGACCACTGTTAACGACCGTTTTGCTGAGCAGGAGCAACAGGCAATGCTGGAGCAACAAAAACGCCTGCAAGCGTTGTTAAATGCGCATCGCCAACAAGTTCGTGTGATGGAGCAGTCTCAGCAGGCTAATCACAATAGCAACAACGCTGATGGAAAAGATCAAAACGAGCAACAATGATGCGATTTGCTGGCTTTTGCAGTGCCATAGTATTGGTTGTAGTATCCGGGCTGGTTCATGCTGAGCAGTCGGCGTGGGCCTTGTTCGACAAAGTACAAAATGCGGTAAAACAGTACAATTTTGACACCTCCTTTGTGGTGTTAAAAGGCAGTAAAGTCGATACTTACCGCTGGCTACATGGTCGCAGCGCAGGGCAGGAAATTGAACACCTTATTCCGCTGGACACCAATGGCGTAGATATTTTGCGCCGCAATAACCAAATTTATTATTTGCTGACCGACCGGCCCGCTTTTGTTACTCAGGGCAGCAGTATTCCTGAATTACCTGCATTACTGTTTGAAGCAAAAGATAATATCAGCCGTTTATATAACGCTGTAGCAGGCAGCAGTTTGGTGATGTCTGGCCGCAGTGCGCAATTGCTGCGCCTGACAGCTAAAGATGCCGGCCGTTACAGTTACTGGTTATGGCTGGACGATGAAACCGGTTTTCCGCTACGTATCGACACCTTATCCGATCAGCAAACTGCGCTGGAGCGCTGGCTGGTTACTCATATGCAAATCAGCCCCGAACTGCCGGAGAACTTAAGTGCGCTTATGGCAGCAGAATTACCACAACCGGCAGATAGCGCCACTAAGGCCGCGCCGCAAGCCCGGCATAAACTAACCTGGTTGCCGCAAGGCTACCAGCCAATAGTTGATCCGGCAGGTATTCCGCAGCTTGAAAACAGTTTGTTGAGCTATTGGCTGTTAAGTGACGGCTTGCACCAGGTATCGGTTTTTGTACAAAACTCGCAACAATTGCCTACCCAGGCATATCGCGATGGCGCCACGACTATTTATGTACAAACCAGTAATCAGCTTGAAGTTACGGTTATCGGGCCGGTGAGTATTGAAACTGCCCGTCAACTGGCAGCAGCAGTGCACTGATGGTAGAAGAAATTGCTACTGTGGCAGCGTGTGAGGGCGATGGGGTTTGGTTAACCACCACGCCTGTTGCCAGTTGTAATGCCTGTAATGTAAGCGATGACTGCGGTACCGGCATAATTGCTAAAACCCTGACACCCCGGCAACAACGTTTTTTTGTTGCTACCGCTTTACCATTATTACCCGGAGAGCAGGTTAAAATTGGCCTGAACGAACAAAGCCTGATCATGGCGGCATTGATGGTGTATTTACTACCTTTAGTGTTGCTGATATTGCTGGCATTGCTCGGTAATGCTGCAGGTTTGGCCGAAGGCTGGGTTATGTTGCTGGCGCTGGCCGGTACTGCAAGCGGTTTTATGCTGGCCCGCCGCTACGGCCAGTTGCAGGAAAAACATAGCCGTATTGTTATTCTGGCTGTGCTGCCATCACTTGGTGTACAACAACACGCTGTTAATAACACATAGCAAGCTGCCGCCGGATAGAGTACAATTCGCGCTAATTTTCGGAATAACCCGCGTTAGCGCAGGAGGTTGCAACTTGCCCATATCGAGTTTGCTGCTTAGCGTTACGCCCTCAGTTTTGCGGACAACATGCCTAAACTAAATCACATCAGAAACTTTTCTATTATTGCCCATATCGACCATGGTAAATCTACGCTGTCTGATCGTTTAATTCAGTATTGTGGCGGTTTATCTGATCGTGAAATGCAGCAACAGGTACTGGACTCAATGGACCTAGAGCGTGAGCGCGGTATTACCATTAAAGCGCAGAGCGTTACGCTGTATTACAAAGCAGACGATGGTGAAACTTATCAGCTGAACTTTATCGATACGCCAGGTCACGTCGATTTTACCTATGAGGTAAGCCGGTCACTGGCTGCGTGTGAAGGTGCGCTGCTGGTAGTAGATGCCGGCCAGGGCGTAGAGGCGCAAACAGTAGCTAACTGCTATACCGCGCTGGATATGAATTTAGAAGTGTTGCCGGTACTGAATAAAATTGATTTGCCGCAGGCTGAACCAGACCGGGTATCAGAAGAAATCGAAGATATTATCGGTATTGAAGCTTTAGGTGCTGTGCAGTGCTCAGCTAAAACCGGTTTGGGCATTAAAGATGTGCTGGAAACCATTGTTAAAAAAATCCCGCCACCGGAAGGTGAACCCGAGCAGCCAACACAGGCGCTGATTATTGACTCCTGGTTTGACTCTTACCAGGGTGTTGTGTCGCTGGTACGGGTGAAGCACGGCAGCATCAAAGCCAAAGATAAAATTAAAGTTATGTCTACCGGCCAAAGCTATGAAGTAGACAAAGTGGGGGTATTCAGCCCCAAAGCCACTAACACCGGCGAATTAAAAACCGGTGAAGTAGGCTTTGTTATTGCCGGTATTAAAGAGATTAAAGGTGCACCGGTAGGTGATACTTTAACGCTGGCGAAAAACAGTGCCGAAACAGCACTGCCAGGTTTTAAGCGTATTAAACCTCAGGTTTATGCCGGGGTATTCCCGGTATCCAGTGACGATTACGAAGATTTCCGCGATGCGCTGGCCAAGCTTAGCTTGAACGATTCGTCGCTGTTTTATGAGCCGGAAAACTCCGGTGCACTGGGCTTTGGTTTCCGTATTGGTTTCCTGGGTATGCTGCACATGGAAATTATTCAGGAACGTTTAGAGCGTGAGTACGATCTGGACCTGATCACCACGGCACCAACAGTAGTGTACGAAGTGCTGAAGAAAAACGGTGAAACCGTGATGGTAGACAACCCCAGCGCTTTGCCTGCCGTAAATGATATTGATGAAATTCGCGAGCCGATTGTTGAAGCACATATCCTGGTGCCGCAGGAATACCTGGGTAATGTTATTACCCTGTGTATTGAAAAACGCGGTGTGCAGATGAATATGAGCTATCACGGCCGTCAGGTGGCCGTGGTATATGAGCTGCCGATGGCCGAAGTGGTAATGGACTTCTTTGACCGTTTAAAATCGACCAGCCGTGGTTATGCCTCTCTGGATTACAGTTTTAAACGCTTCCAGGTCTCGAATATGCAGCGGGTAGATATTTTGATTAACGGCGAGCGGGTAGATGCGCTGGCTATTATCAGCCATATTGATTTTGCTCAGGGCCGTGGCCGGCAACTGGCTGACAAATTAAAAGAGCTGATCCCACGCCAAATGTTTGATATCGCTATTCAGGCTGCTATAGGCAACCACGTTATTGCCCGTACTACTGTTAAGCAGATGCGTAAAAACGTACTGGCGAAATGTTATGGCGGTGACATCAGCCGGAAGAAAAAACTGCTGCAAAAGCAAAAAGAAGGTAAAAAACGCATGAAGCAGGTAGGTAATGTGGAAGTTCCACAGGAAGCCTTCCTCGCCATTCTGAAAGTGGGTAAATAAATAAGGGATTTACATGGCAGGCTATTTTGCAATCTTTCTGGTGTTATTAACACTGGCCAGCGGTTTAATCTGGTTGCTGGATGCTTTAGTGCTGGCGCCAAAACGCCAGCAAAAACTGGTTAGCGCTCAAACCGCTGCTGGCGGTGAATTACCGCTTGAGGCCGGTGAAGAGCTGCTCAAAGAGCCGCAACTGGTAGAAACAGCAAAATCTATTTTTCCTGTTATTGCCCTGATCACTATTTTCCGCTCTTTTATTTATGAGCCGTTTCAGATCCCGTCAGGCTCAATGATGCCAACGCTGCTGGTAGGTGACTTTATTCTGGTGGAGAAATTCTCCTACGATGTGAAAGATCCGGTGTGGCGCAAAACCTTATACAGCAATAACAAGCCGCAGCGTGGCGATGTGGCCGTGTTTAAATACCCGGAGCAACCCACCATCGACTATATTAAACGGGTTATCGGTGTGCCGGGAGACAGGGTTATTTATCGCAATAAACAACTGTTTATTGAAAAAGCCTGCACCGTCGCTGAGCAAACAGATTGTGGCAAGCTGGAAATGGTGGAGCTGAGCCTGAAAAACGAAGGCGAGTTTTACCAGGATCAAAGCCCGCAGCGCCGCTACTCTGAACAACTTGGTAAAGTGACGCATGACATTTTGCAAACACCGGCAAGACGCGAGCACACTGAGTTTTTCTTTAAACAGCGCGGCACCGCAATTGATGAGTTTGTTGTGCCGGAAGGCCACTATTTTGTGCTTGGCGATAACCGTGATAACAGCCGTGATGGCCGGTTCTGGGGCTTTGTGCCAGAGGACAATATGGTTGGTAAAGCGGTATTTATCTGGATGAGTTTTGAATTTAATGAAGACCCCAACAGCTGGTTACCGGGTTGGGTACCAACGGGAGTGCGTTTTGGCCGGCTTGGTCCTATTCACTAAGCGGTACAGCCAGCACTAAGAGACAAGCATGCAAAAATCGTTAACACCACTGATGGCCCGTTTGGGCTATCAGTTTCACCAACCGGCGCTGCTGGAGCAAGCGCTTACCCACCGTAGTTGCAAAGGCCAGCATAATGAGCGGCTTGAGTTTCTTGGCGACGCCATACTAAGCTTAGTAATTGCAGAAACTTTATACGATAATTTCCCTAAAGCGCGTGAAGGCGATTTAACCCGTATGCGCGCAGCGCTGGTAAAGGGCGTTACGCTAGCTGAAATTGCTCAGGAACTGCGGCTGTCAGACCATTTAAGGCTTGGGCCGGGCGAGCTTAAAAGCGGTGGTTTTCGCCGTGAATCTATTTTAGCTGACGCGGTTGAAGCCATTTTGGGCGCTATTTACCTTGATAGCGGTATGGCTGCCTGCAAAGAGCGTATTCTGCTTTGGTTTGGCTCGCGGCTTAATACTATTACACCGGGTGAGCAGAAAGACTCTAAAACGCTGTTGCAGGAGCACCTGCAAGGGCTACGCTTAGCGCTACCGCAATACGATGTGGTAGCAACCGCTGGCGAAGCGCATCAGCAAACCTTTACCGTGCGCTGTACTATCGCCGGTATGGCACCTTTTACCGCTACCGGCAGTTCACGCCGTAAGGCAGAGCAAGACGCCGCTCATATGGCGCTGGAAAAAATCAAGCATGACAGATAACACTCAAACGCCAACCTATGCTGCTTTGGTGGCGATTGTGGGGCGGCCTAATGTGGGTAAGTCGACCTTACTAAATAAGCTGGTAGGGCAAAAAGTCAGTATTACGTCAAAAAAGCCACAAACTACCCGGCATCGTATCGTTGGTATTGATACCCGTGATAATTACCAGACGGTGTATGTAGACACCCCTGGCCTGCACAGTGAAGAGAAACGTGCTATTAACCGGCTAATGAACAAAGCTGCTGCCAGTTCAATTTTAGATGTAGAGTTTGTGCTGTTTGTTGTTGAAGGCACCCGCTGGAACGATGATGACCAGATGGTACTGAACCGGCTGATTGCCGCGAAAAAGCCGGTGATCCTGGTTGTCAATAAAGTGGATTTGTTCCGTGATAAAGACACCTTGCTGCCACATTTGCAATGGCTGGGTGCGCAGCTTAATTTTGTTGATGTGGTGCCATTGTCTGCAGAAACCGGCGACAACGTAGAGGCGCTGCGCTCTGTGGTACAGCAGCATTTACCACCATGTGAATTCTTCTTCCCGGATGATTACGTTACTGATCGCTCCATGCGCTTTATGGCAGCAGAGATTGTGCGCGAAAAACTGATGCGCTTTTTAGGCGATGAATTACCGTACTCTGTTACCGTAGAAATTGAGCGCTTTAAGTGGGAAGAAAAGCACTACCATATAGCGGCACTGGTGCTGGTAGAGCGCGATAGCCAAAAACGCATGGTTATCGGCAATAAAGGTGAGCGGATAAAAACCATTGCCACCGAGGCCCGTATTGATATGGCTGCAATGCTTGACCAGCCGGTATTTTTGCAGGTATGGGTTAAAGTAAAATCTGGCTGGGCTGACGATGAGCGGGCCTTGCGTAGCCTGGGTTACGGCGAAGATTAAAGCATTATGCACGCTGAGCTTTGGCCTGCTTTTATTTTACACAGCCGCCCGCTTGGTGAAGACAAGCTGATTTTACAATTATTGCTGCCAGAGCAGGGCCGTGTTTCTGCAGTGGTACGCAAACGCCAGGGCAAGCAACGCCTGGCGCTACAGCCGTTTCAGCCGTTTATGTTGCAGCTTAGTGGTCGTACAGAGCTAAAAACGGTAAAAAGCATTGACGAAGCCGCAGCGGCTTTTTTATTTAGCGGTAAGGTGCTGTACAGCGGCATTTATCTTAATGAACTGATATGCCGTTTATGGCCGGATAACCTGGCGGCTGAACAACTGTTTAATCTTTATCAGCACAGCCTGCAACAGCTGATGCTGGTGCAGCAGGGCAGCGGCGAGCTTGAACCCTGTTTGCGTGAGTTTGAGTTTGCGCTGCTAACGGAGCTTGGCCAGCCAATTGACTGGCAGCAAGATGCTGATGGTAACCCATTGAATACAGCCTGGTGTTATCAGTGGCAACATGAGCAGGGCTTTGTTGCCGCCGCTAATGGTTTTGCAGGCATGCACTTGTTAAATATTGGCAATGGCCAGTGGCAAAGTGCTGACACCCGCCGCTGTGCCAAACAGTTAAGCCGGCAAATTCTGGCCCCTTTGCTTGGCAGTAAACCGCTGGCCAGCAGGGCGCTGTTTGAAGGCGGTTGATTTTTCTTTTTATCGTCCGGAGTCTGGTATGTTTAATCCTGTTTTTCTTGGTGTCAATATTGACCACGTAGCTACGTTGCGTCAGGCCCGTGGTACTTACTACCCGGAGCCGGTACATGCAGCCTTAATGGCAGAGCAGGCCGGTGCTGACGGCATTACCGTGCACTTGCGCGAAGACCGGCGGCATATTGTTGATCGCGACGTGTTTGTATTGCGCCAGACTATTGCCACCCGGCTGAATTTTGAAATGGCAGTGACCGATGAAATGTTAGCTATTGCCAGCGAACTTAAACCACACTTTGCCTGCTTTGTACCGGAAAAGCGCCAGGAGCTGACGACTGAAGGCGGGCTTGAAGTAGCGGGCCAGTTAAGCCGTATTACCGATGCGGTAAGCCGGATGCACGAGCAGGACATTCTGGTGTCATTGTTTATTGATGCGGATCACCGCCAGATTGAAGCCGCAGCCAAAGCCGGTGCGCCTTATATTGAAATTCATACCGGCAAATATGCCGAAACTAAAGATGCTGCAGTGCAGGCAGCAGAGCTTGCGCGCATTCGTGAAGCGGCTGAGTTTGCCTCGTCTTTGGGTTTAATTGTCAACGCCGGCCATGGTTTGCACTACCATAACGTACAGCCTATTGCTGCTATACCTCAAATGCATGAACTGAACATTGGCCATGCCATTGTGGCCCGTGCGATTTTCAGTGGCTTGGATGCTGCGGTACGCGAAATGAAACGTTTAATGGTTGAGGCGCGCAGCTAAATGGCAATTGTTGGCCTTGGCACTGATATTGTTGAAATTGCCCGTATTGAGCAAAGCCTGGCCCGCAGCCCGGCGCTGGTAAAGCGGATACTGACATCAGACGAGCAGGCTATTTATGCCGGTTTGGCAGAAAACCACCCGGCCAATGCCGCCCGCTATTTTGCCAAACGCTTTGCTGCTAAAGAAGCGGCAGCCAAAGCATTGGGAACGGGGATTGGCCGCGGGGTGTCGTTTCAGCATATCAGCATAAGCAATAATGCCGATGGGGCACCGAGGCTGGCGTTAACGGATTATGCCAGCGAACTGGCTGCAGGTATGGGAGTCAGCCATATCTGGCTGTCGATCACTGATGAGCAGGCTTATGCTGCCGCAACAGTTATTCTGGAGCGGCAATAGCGGCTTTACCAGTCAGGCCATTGCTGGCTTTCCTGCCACAGCGCCTGCAGTATGTCATCCAGTTCAAGCAACTCGGGTTCCAGTTCTGCCAGGCTTTTTCCCTGCTTTAGCTGGGTTTCCAGCAGCTCTGCCAGATTTTTTAGCCGTGGTACACCGGTATAGCAGCAGGCACCATGTAATTTATGCACTTGCTGTAATACCTGGTTTTCATCATGTATTGCCAATGCCTGTTGCAGCGCATGGCGGGTAGGCGTAATGCTGGCAATCAGCATTTGCAGCATTTCTTTCATTAAGTCGTGCTTGCCTGCGGCCCGCTCTATGGCTGTGGGCCAGTGTATCAGTTTGCTGCCGGGTAATGCCGGGATGCTTTGCTGCAAACGGCTGGCGGGGCAAAACTCCTGCAAGCTGCAATGCAGCATGGTTTCGTCCAGCGGTTTACTTAAAAACTCGTCAAAACCCAGTGTTAGCAAACGATCCCGTTCACCGTCAATGGCCTGTGCCGTTACGGCAATCACCGGAGTATGTTCATTCAGTGAGCTTTGCCTGATGCGCTGGCAGGCGGTTACACCGTCCATTACCGGCATATTAATATCCATAAAGATAATGTCATAGGCATGCTGGGTGGCTTTGTGCCACGCTTCGGCACCATCGCGCGCAGAATCAATATGATCAACATGCTCAGCCAGCAGAGTGTTAATTAACTTCAGGTTGGCGTCGTTATCGTCAACGGTCAGCACTTTAAGGCTAACCTTTTTCTGTTTTGCCTGCGGCAATATCGTACTGTATTGCTGCAAATACGGCTGTGCCAGTGTCAAAGCTAGTTTGCGGATATGTGGTGGTTTAGACAAACAGGCATTGGCTCCTGAGCTAAGCAGTGTTTCGCGCAAGTGTGGTGACAGAGTGTTAACCAGCAAGTAAGTATTATCGCACTGCAGTTTCACCTGGTGGATCAGATCCAGCACCTGATTTACCTGGTTAATAGCAATAGTACGGCCTATCAGGCCGATATCATAATGTTGCTGATGCGCCAGAGCTTGCTGCAGTTGGCCTTTGGTGGCACAGGCTGTCACCTGCAGCCCCCAGTGGTGCAGCAAACTTAATGTGGCTTCACGGGAGTGCTGTTGGGGTTCGAAGTACAGCAGGTGTTTGTTGTCCAGCACATCAAGTGGCAGGCTGTCGGCAACCGACAAATGATGGCGCTGGCATTTAATGGTAAACCAGAAGGTTGAGCCTTCGGCCTGTTTACTTTCAAAGCCAAGGTTGCCGCCCATAGCCTGCACTAAGCGCTGTGAGATCATCAGGCCCAGACCGGAGCCGCTTTGATGGCTGCGTGGGTCTTTGCTGGTAAAGCCCTGAAATAGTAATTGCTGTTGCTCGGTGCCGATACCGCGGCCGGTGTCCTGTACAGAGCAATGCAAAATAAGCTGATCTTCGTTAAGTAAGGTGCCCGACACACGAATAACAACACTGCCGTGATCAGTAAATTTAATGGCGTTACCGGCGATGTTCATCAGTACCTGTACAAAACGCCCCGGATCCGCAATTAAATCGTCCGGGCAGTCTGGTTCAATCATCAGTACCAGTTCCAGATGTTTATCGAACGCATTGGCGGCGAGCAATTCAGTCGCATCGTTCAGTACATCACGCAGTGAGAAGGGCTCCGGGTTAACAGACAAGCGGCCTTCTTCCAGTTTGGAGAAGTCCAGCACATCATTCACCAGATGCAGCAAACTATTGGCTGACTTTTGGATAGTGGTCAGGTAATCGTGCTGGCTGCTGGATAATTGGGTTTTAAGTAACTGGCGGGTAAAACCAATGACGCCATTTAACGGCGTGCGCAGTTCATGGCTCATTTTTGCTAAAAATTCAGATTTTTGCCGGTTTTCTTCCTGCGCTTTACGTTTGGCAAAATCAAGTTGAATATTCTGTACTTCCAATTGTTCCATACTTTGCTGCAAATCGCTGGTAACCTGTTCAATTTGCTGCTGCATATCCTGTTCCTGGCTGGCCAGAAAATGACCTAGCTGGTTTAGCCCCTGTTGCAGCTGGGCTAGCTCCTGTACCATGGTCATGTTGCGTGCTGTGGTGTTGCCGCTAAGCAGTTGTTGTAAATGTGCCTGTAACTGATGAACGGGTCTGTGAATGCAGCGCAGTAAATACCATACTGGTACAGTTGCCAGTAGCAGACAGGCCAGCAGTAACAGTAAAGCATTGAAGCGCACGGCCTGCTGTTGTAACTGCAACTGAGATTGCTGTAGCTGTACCAGCAGATAAGCAGTATCGCGCGGTTGTCCAGGCAGGGTTCCTGTGGCTAACGGTTGGTATAACAATAAACTGTTGCCATCAGATATCACCATGTCCGTGTTACTTAGCAATGTTGGCGCTGACAGCAACTGGTGCTTATTAAAATGCTGCGGGTTGGTGCTGAATATCAATTGGTTGTCGCCGTTAATCAGGCTTATATTGCTGATTAGCGGGGAGTTTAGCCGGTGGCTGTTATCCAGTAATTGCTGCAAAGCTGCGGTGTTGCCACGGCTGAGCAAGTCGTGGCTGCTGATAGCCAGTGGCAGGGCAATATGTCTGGCGCGGTCTGCTAAAGAAAATGCTAACTCATGATAGCGAACATAGCTAAAATAGCCGACGCAGAATACACTTACCAGTACAGCTGGCAGCAAACTGCAAAGCAGTAACCAGGAACGCAAACCCATTTTCGTCATCTATGCAGGCTGTTTAGTAAAGATTCTTGCTGCGATAATGACATAAGACGTCGCGCTTGCCTATAACCCGATAGAGAACCCATGCTTAACGTATATAAAGCCAGACCTAAAGCCAGTTTACTGGGCAAAACCTTTACCTTTCACATAGATGACAGCGATTATGAGGTGCATGGCATAAGCAAGCATGAGCAAAAAATAGCTTTTGTCAGTGCTGCGCTACCGGGTGAAAAAGTACAGGCTAAGGTGTTGGAAGACAAAGCCGGTTTTCTTAAAGCCAGTACGGTAAAAGTGTTGCAGGCGTCAACACTCCGTATTACACCGCCTTGCCAGTTTGCAGCGCAATGTGGCGGCTGTCAGTTGCAGCATATCAGTGCTGCCAGCCAGCGTGAGTTAAAGCAGCAGGGCGTTGATAAGCTGATTTGCCATCAAACTGGTTTAAAATCTTTGCCGTGGCAGCCTATGTTAACGGCCTCTGACAGCGGTTATCGCCGCCGTGCCCGCATCGGCATCTGGTATGACAAAAAGCTGCGCCGCTTTAGCATAGGTTTTCGCCAGAATGCCGATAAGCAAATTGTAGCCATAGACAATTGCATGGTGTTATCACCGCTGCTGGTACCGGTATTTAAGGTGCTGAATAAAGTGCTAAGCCAACTGAAAGACCCAACTGCGGTAACTCATGCTGAAGTGCTTGAAGCTGATGGCAAGGCTTTTGTGGTACTGCGGCATATCAAAGCGCTTACTGATATTGAACAGCAACTGTTTGTTGCTGCCTGGCCGGAGGCTATCTGGCTGGGAGAAGCGGAGCCGGGTATATTCAGCTATTGGCAGCAGCCTGTAATACCGCAATATCAGTTGACTGAGCAGCAGCTTAGCCTGCAGTTTGCACCGGATGATTTTATTCAGGTTAATGCTGTATTAAACCAGCAGATGGTGACACAGGCTGTTAACTGGTTGAATATCTCGGCCAATGACACTGTGCTGGATTTGTATTCCGGCATTGGTAATTTTACTCTGGCGCTGGCACAACGAGCCAAAACAGTGCATGCCATAGAAGGTGTTGCCAAAATGGTGCAACAACTGGCAACCAATGCTAAGTTAAACGGTCTTAGCAACGTAGAAGCGTATCAGGCCGATTTACACCTGGCCTGGCCAAAAGCGCAGTGGAACAAGCCGGTATATACCAAAGTACTGCTGGATCCGGCCCGAGCCGGTGCGCAGGGGGCCACAGAGCAGATAGCAAAGCTAAAACCGGCACAGATATTGTACGTGTCGTGCAATGCCGCCACCTTCGCCCGTGATGCCAGAGTATTGCTGCAAAGCGGTTACAAGCTGGATAAAATAGGCGGTGTTGATATGTTTGCGCATACCAGCCATCTTGAATTAATGGCGTTGTTCAGCCGGTAGTAAAAAAGAGGGAACAGCACATGGTTAGGGTTCGCCAGTCGCACAGCACTGATTACAACAGTGGTGAAACGCTGGAATGGTTATGCTCACTGGGGCTGACTGAAAAGAAAATCAGCAGTTTGATGGCCGCGGCTGAGTGGTTGAAACAGCATCAGTTGGTAGAACCCATACTGGCTGTTCGCACCGGCTGGGAGATGGTCGAAATTCTGGCAGAGCTGCGAATGGATAGTGACTCTTTACTGGCTGCTTTGCTGTTTCCGCTGCTGGAAGCTGAGTTGGTTAGTCTGGAGCAACTGGAGTCTGCTTTTCCGTCTCATGTATTAACCATGCTGCGTGCGGTGCAGCAGATGGAGGCTATCCGGAGTATTCCTACCGGCCCTAATCAGAGTGTTAACCCGCAGCAGGCCGATAATCTGCGCCGTATGCTGCTGGCGATGGTAGAAGATGTGCGTGCGGTGGTGATTAAACTGGCCGCGCAAATTTGTTACCTGCGTGAGGTTAAAAACGCCGACGAAGAAACCCGGGTACTGGCGGCCAAAGAAACCAACGCTATTTTTGCCCCGCTGGCCAACCGTTTAGGCATTGGCCAAATTAAGTGGGAGCTGGAAGATTTTGCGTTTCGGTATTTGCACCCGCAATTGTACAAGCAAATAGCCAGTTTGCTGGAAGAAAAGCGCCTTGACCGCGAACAGTATATGCAAGACTTCGTTGCTGCCGTGCGGCAAAAAATGGCCGATGCCAATCTGGCCGTAGAAGTGTATGGCCGGCCCAAGCATATTTTCAGTATCTGGAAAAAAATGCAGAAAAAACAGCTGGCCTTTGATCAGTTATACGATATCCGTGCAGTGCGCATTGTGACCGACAAAGTACAGGATTGCTATGGTGCGCTGGGCATAGTGCATACTAGCTGGCGGCATTTACCAAAAGAGTTTGATGATTATATCGCCACACCAAAACAAAACGGGTATCAGTCAATTCATACCGTTGTACTGGGGCCGCAGGGCCGGGCAGTAGAAATTCAGATCCGCACCCGGCAGATGCATGAAGACTCAGAGCTGGGCGTAGCGGCACACTGGCGCTATAAAGAAGGCGCTGTAGCCGGTAAAGATGGTGCCAATGATGAGAAAATTGGCTGGCTGCGTAAATTACTGCAATGGCAGGAGGATGTGGTAGACAGCAGCGATTTAGCTGAAGAGCTGCGCAACCAGGTTATTGAAGATCGCGTTTATGTTTTTACGCCTAAGGGCGATATTGTCGATTTACCGATGGGTTCAACACCGCTGGATTTTGCTTATTATGTGCACTCTAATGTTGGCCATCGGTGCATTGGGGCCAAGGTGTCCGGCCGGATCGTACCTTTTACCTATCAGATGAAAACCGGCGATCAGGTAGAAATACTTACCGGCCGTGAACCTAATCCCAGCCGCGACTGGTTAAATCCGCATTTGGGTTATTTAAAATCCAGCCGTGCCCGTTCAAAAGTGCAGTACTGGTTTCGCCTGCAGGACAGAGATAAAAACCTGGCTGCCGGCAGAGAACTGCTGGATACCGAACTGACACGGCTGAATCTGGTAATGGAGTACCCGGCCAAAGTACTGAGCCGGTTTAACGTTAATAGTATGGACGAGCTATTGGTAGGTATTGGCGGCGGCGAAATTAAAGTGACCCAGGTAGTGCACTTTATTCAAAGCCAGTATGTTAAAGAAGAGCCGGAAATAGATCCGCGTTTAATTACCAAACCGCTGCCTGCAACTAAAGCGAAAAGCGATGTAGTTGTGCAGGGCGTGGGTAACCTGCTGACGCATATGGCCGGTTGCTGCCACCCGCTACCGGGCGATGCTATTATCGGCTATATAACGCAGGGCCGTGGTATTGCTATTCACCGTGATGACTGCGACCAGTTTAAAACCCTGCAGGACAGCCACCCCGAGCGGGTAGTAGATGCCACCTGGGGCGATAAATACGCCTCTGGCTATGAGGTGGATATCCGTATCGTAGCGCATGATCGCAATGGTTTACTGCGGGACATCACCAGTATTTTGGCTAACGAAAAAGCCAACGTGACCAAGATGAGCAGCAGTTCGGATATTAAAGCGCAAACCGCAGTAATTAATATGACGATGGAGCTGTATAATCTGGACTCACTTAATAAGTTATTAAGTAAAATCAGCCAGATAGATGATGTAGTAGAAGCCAAGCGTTTTCATCATTAATCTTTCGCGTAGTAAATATAAAGAGAGCAGAGTGTCAGATAATATAACCCGCCTGCTGGGCATTATGAGCCGCTTGCGCGACCCGCAACGTGGCTGCCCGTGGGATTTAAAACAAAGCTACGCCACTATAGTGCCTTACACGCTGGAAGAAGCCTATGAAGTAGCTGATGCGATTGCCCGGGAGAGCTTTGACGAGCTAAAAGATGAGCTGGGTGATTTACTGTTTCAGGTGGTGTTTTATGCCCAAATCGCCAAAGAAGAAGGCCGCTTTGAGTTTGACGATTGTGTCACGGCTATTTGCGACAAACTGGAACGGCGCCATCCGCATGTCTTTTCTGAGCACGCAACGGGTGATATAGCAATAGAAGATGCCACCACTGCAGAAAAAGTGTTGCAGAACTGGGAGGCACTAAAAAGTAACGAGCGTAAAGAAAGTGGCCTGCACAGTGTGCTGGACAATATTCCACAGGCGATGCCGGCATTAAGCCGGGCTTACAAACTGCAAAAACGCTGCGCTAATGTCGGCTTTGACTGGCCCAATGTTGAGGGCTGTTGGGATAAAGTAAAAGAAGAAATTCTTGAAGTAGAGCAAACGCAGGCTGGTAGTGAAGAACTGGCCGAAGAGCTGGGTGATTTAATGTTTGCTCTGGTTAACGTAGTACGCAAACATAAGCTTGACCCTGAAGCAGTACTGCGTGCCGCTAACCGTAAATTTGAAACGCGTTTTCGCAAAGTAGAACAGGCATTAGCTGCAGCAGGTAAAACAGCGCAGCAATCTAACCTGGCTGAAATGGAAGCGCTGTGGCAAGTGGTAAAGAAACAAGCGCAGTAAAAAGGGCGCCGCTTATAAGGTATAGCGCCCTGTTATAATGAACAGTTAATTGACTTCGTCTGGCTCCACATATACGGCGTTAGGCGCCCGTACATGTTTATCGCGTAATTTACCTACCAGCGAACTAAGCTTACGTTGCAGCTTATCTGCAGCGCCGGTAATTGCCTGGCCAACAGTAGCAGCATGTTCTGTAACGGCTACAGGATCCAGTCCTTCCGGGCGCGCTTCAAGTAAACACCGCTTATCATGGCCTTCATGTTTGGTGCTGCCGTTTTCGTCACTTAAATGCACTTCAATCCGGGTTACGTGGTCAGTAAAGCGGTTGAGCTTGCTGTTCAATGCATCGCGAACAAACTCAGCAAGGCGCTCATCGGCCTTAATATGACGGTCTGTATTAATTTGAATTTGCATAGGCTACTCCTGTTGTTGACTCTTTAGCGGGGTACACAATTTACAGACCCCGCCGGCGTCGAATGGTTTCCATCTGCTACTACTTATCTGGAGACTGTGAGCGGCACACTCAAGGGGAGGAGGCTAAAAATTTCTGTTGCAAGGCAATTGTTGGTTGAATGCAAATACAGTGAGAATCGGCTTGCTCTAAATCAACCGTTGCAGGCCAGGATGGCCGAATCGAGCCCCCAGGGACGGGTTTACGGCGTGTTGGTGTGAGCAAACCGGTTCGTATCGGAGAAAGATAACTGACTAAATCACGTTAGCCAGCAGCTTTACGTTGAGTGCCGTTGCGCGCTTTGCTATACTTTCCTCCCGTCCTGATACCAATTCTTGAACAACCGTTGTACCCCAGTGTTTAGGCACCGGGCGCTTGGTGTTTTTTTGTTTTGGTATTCATCTATTGATTAACATTGTCTCAGGGGTCTCATGACTACAAGATATATCTTTGTGACGGGTGGCGTGGTTTCCTCCTTAGGTAAAGGCATTGCTGCAGCATCACTGGCTGCTATTCTGGAAGCTCGTGGCCTTAAAGTCACCATCCTCAAACTTGACCCCTACATTAACGTTGACCCGGGTACCATGAGCCCTATTCAGCATGGCGAAGTGTTTGTTACCGAAGACGGTGCTGAAACCGATCTTGATCTTGGCCATTATGAGCGGTTTATCCGCACAAAAATGACCAAGCGTAATAACTTCACCCAGGGCCGTATTTACGCCGACGTATTGCGCCGTGAGCGCCGTGGCGATTATCTGGGCGCCACTATTCAGGTTATTCCGCACATTACCAACGAAATTAAAAGCCGTGTAATTGCCGGCGCTGAAGGTTACGATATTGCTATCGTTGAAATTGGCGGTACTGTTGGTGATATTGAATCGCTGCCGTTTTTAGAAGCTATCCGCCAGTTAGGCACCGAAGTGGGCCGCGAGCGTACCCTGTATATGCACCTGACGCTGGTGCCGTATTTAGGCACTGCCGGTGAAATTAAAACCAAACCGACCCAGCACTCGGTAAAAGAGCTGCGTTCTATCGGTATTCAGCCGGATATTCTGGTGTGTCGCTCTGACCGTGCTATTCCTGCTAACGAGCGTGCCAAAATTGCGTTGTTCACCAATGTGGAAGAAAAAGCAGTTATTTCATTAAAAGACGTCTCAAGTATTTATCAAATTCCGGCGCTGTTAAAATCACAAGGCCTGGACGATTTAGTTTGCCGCCGTTTTTATATTGAAGCGCCAGAGGCTGATTTAGTTGAGTGGGAGCAGGTGCTGTACCAGGAATCGAACCCTACCGGTGAAATTACCATTGGTATGGTAGGTAAGTACGTTGAACTGCCGGATGCGTATAAATCGGTTAACGAGGCGCTGGGCCATGCCGGGCTGAAAAACCGTGTTAGCGTGCATATTAAATATATCGACTCGCAGGACGTTGAAAGTAAAGGCGTTGGCATTTTAGCCAGCTTGGATGGTATTTTAGTACCGGGTGGTTTTGGCGAGCGTGGTGTTGAAGGTAAAATTTTAGCCGCGCAATATGCCCGCGAACATAAAGTGCCGTATCTGGGTATCTGTTTAGGTATGCAGGTAGCACTGATTGAATTTGCCCGTAACGTAGTGGGCATGAGCCATGCGCACTCTACTGAATTTAATAAAGACACACCTTACCCGGTAGTGGGTTTAATTACCGAATGGCGCGATGCCGACGGCTCGGTGGAAACCCGTTCAGACAAGTCTGACTTGGGTGGCACCATGCGTCTTGGCAGCCAGAACTGTAACCTTATAGACAATACTAAAGCCCGCGAAATTTACGGTAAAGCGGTTATTCAGGAGCGGCATCGTCACCGCTATGAAGTGAATAACAACTTACGGCCGCAATTAGAAGAGGCAGGATTAGTGGTATCAGGTTTGTCTGCCGACAATCAACTGGTAGAGATGATAGAAATACCATCACACCCGTTTTTTGTTGCCGGGCAATTCCACCCGGAATTTAACTCGACACCACGGGATGGTCACCCGTTGTTTCAGGCCTTTGTCGCAGCCGCGTACAAAGTGCAGAAGCAGCAACGCGTATAACTTGTGCTAAGCCGTGTCAGTTAACACGGCTTTTTCGTTTTAGAACAGGGGACTCAAAGCATGTCTGAAATTGTAAAAATTATCGCCCGCGAAATTATGGATTCACGCGGTAACCCAACAGTAGAAGCCGATGTGTACTTAGCCAGTGGCGCTATGGGCCGTGGTTGCGCGCCATCTGGTGCCTCTACCGGTTCACGCGAAGCGTTAGAACTGCGCGACGGCGACAAAAGCCGTTACTTAGGTAAGGGTGTGACTAAAGCAGTTGCCAATATTGATGGCGCAATTCAGGCGGCGTTAAAAGGTAAAAACGCGTATAACCAGGCAGAAATCGACCAGATCATGATCGATTTAGACGGCACTGAAACCAAGAGTAAGCTGGGTGCTAATGCTATTCTGGCCGTGTCATTAGCGGTAGCCCGTGCAGCCGCTGCCGATAAAAAAATCCCGTTATACCAGCATATTGCTGATTTAAACGGCACCTCTGGCGTATACAGCATGCCAGTACCGATGATGAATATTATCAACGGTGGCGAGCACGCTGATAACAACGTCGATATTCAGGAATTTATGGTGCAGCCGGTAGGCGCTAAAACCTTTGCTGAAGCACTGCGTATGGGCGCCGAGATTTTCCACAGCCTGAAAAAAGAACTGCAAAAGCGTGGCTTAAATACTGCAGTGGGCGATGAAGGCGGTTTTGCACCGGATTTAAAATCAAATGAAGAAGCCTTATCTGTGATCGTAGAAGCGGTAAAAGCTGCCGGTTACGAGATGGATAAAGACATCACACTGGCGCTGGATTGTGCGGCTTCAGAGTTTTATAAAGACGGTAAGTATGTACTAAGTGGCGAAAACAAGAGCTTTGATTCATACGGCTTTAACGACTACCTGGCAGGTTTAAGCCAGCGTTATCCTATCGTGTCCATCGAAGATGGTCTGGATGAAAGCGACTGGGATGGCTGGAAAGACTTAACCAATAAAATCGGCAGCAAAGTGCAGTTGGTAGGTGATGATTTATTTGTTACCAACACCAAAATTTTAACCCGCGGCATCGAACAGGGCATTGGTAACTCTATCCTAATCAAGTTTAACCAGATTGGTTCGTTAACCGAAACTCTGGCTGCGATTAAAATGGCCAAAGACGCTGGCTTTACTGCCGTTATTTCGCACCGCAGTGGCGAAACCGAAGATGCCTTTATTGCCGATTTAGCCGTAGGTACTGCCGCTGGTCAAATAAAAACCGGCTCACTTTGCCGCTCTGACCGCGTATCTAAATACAACCAGTTACTGCGTATTGAGCAGGAGCTGGGTGGCAAAGCGCCGTACAAAGGCCGCAGCGAAATTAAAGGCCAGTAATTACCACTAGGTAACTACTTACTGCCGCCCTGTTGTCAGGCAAAAAAATAAAGCCACCGCGAGGTGGCTTTGTTGTATCTGGCCGACAATTATATAGCGGTTATCGCCTGGTATTAATGTAATAAGGTGTTTAGCTCGTCAATAACTTCACACCATTCTGCATCTTGTTTAAGTGACTCACGTAAAAAACTGGCCTGGGCCTGATTCCAAAACGGCGCATCTTGTATTGTTGTATTGGCGGGCAGTTTATGCTGGCTGACAAACCGGCGTATAGCTTGCTCATCATTATCTAAACCTAACTGCGCGAACAAAGTGTGCAGATCATGTTGTGATGTGTCCATAACTTAGCCTCGTCGATATAGTAATTAATACAGCATAGTCCTTTGCGCACTATTTCGTTAAAAAGTAGTTTTGCTGCATAGCGGGTTATGCTGTAAAACCGCTGCTTGGCAATATAAAGCCTTGCTGCTATTGTGGATAAAAGATGGATAAAAAAACAACAATAACAGACGGGGTATGTATGTTGGCTGAATTGAATACGGTAGAGCTGGACCGGCTAAAAGCAATTTTGCTCAGTGCTGATGAATTAAAACTGGCAGCATCATTGCTGTATCAGTCTTATTATGATGATCCGCTGTTTATGGAAATTTTCCGTGCCGACAAAACAGATTATGAACAACGGCTGCGTGCGGCTATTCGTGAAGAGTTAAATACCTTCTGGCAGGCAAAGCAGCCCATGATAGGTTTGTTTTCTGCTGAGCAGTTGTTGGGTGTGGCTTGTGTTATTACGCCGGATTCAGGTATTGGCGCCAGCCGGTTGTGGCACTGGCGGCTTAAAATGTTACTGACAGCAGGCTATGTTTCTACTAAACAGTTGCTGGAGAAAGAGCAAAAAATTCATGCTGCCATACCGGCAGAGCGCTACCATATGCTGGCGTTTATTGCCGTTGCTCCCAGGCAGCAGCACCTCGGGTTGGGGCATTACCTTATTCATGCGGTAGATTCTATAGTGGATCAAGATCAGCACTCTGCCGGCATTGGTGTCTTTGTTACGCTGGAAAAATATCAGGCATTTTTTGCCGGTGACAAATATCAGCCGGTGACCGAGCTGGCGTTTAATACCGTAAGTGGTACCCTGATGTTCCGGCCACGGCAACAGCTGGCCGGGTAGTTTAGCAGGGGAACGCCGATGAATAAATTCAGCAGTTTCGCAGAGTTTTACCCATATTATTTAAGCGAACACCAAAACCCGGTGTGCCGTGCGCTGCACTATATCGGCAGCACTTTAGTCATTGCTGTGCTGCTGTATGCGCTGGTTACGCAGCAATGGAGCTGGCTATGGTTGTTACCGGTGATTGGTTACGGCTTTGCCTGGCTGGGGCATTTTTTGTTTGAACATAATAAGCCTGCCACCTTCCAATATCCGTTTTACAGCCTGGCGGCTGATTGGGTAATGTTTAAAGATTTTTTAACCGGCCAGCTAAAACATAAGCTGGCGGTTAAGTCTGTTTAGTTGATACGGTAGGCTGGCAGGTTAAACGCTGCCAGCCGCATGCCGCTAAGTAACAACTCTGCCTGATAACGGCTTTCGCCGTCACCGCTGAAATCTACCTGATACGAAGTAATAAAACGTAAATGGCCGTTTATTTTACGAAAACTATGGCCACTGCGGCCACAGTCAAGCATTTGCAATTGCTGTTGCTGGCATAGCTGGCGCGCCACTACTATGGCGCGTTCATCTTGTTTGCGTTGCAGCCAGAAGGCATAACAAATACTGCTGATTATCAACAGTAGTAATACTGGACCCATAAATAACTCCCAAAACTATTGGCAGATAATGCTGATTCATCACGCTTTTTACAAGGGCTGGCTGCAGCTTTAGCTTATGTTAAACTGTGCCGCTTATTACGAGGTAGTTATGTCAGACGTGGTTAAAACCCTGCTTATTGAACTGGAAAACGAGCTTAAACAGCAACAGCTTTGGAGTACAGTAGCGCCGCAACCCGCAGCGATGGCCAGCACAGTGCCGTTTTGCTATGACACTATGGCGCTTGAACAGTGGCTGCAATTTATTTTTTTACCACGGATGCAGGCATTGCTGGATGCAAAATCAGCTTTGCCCAATAAAATCAGTGTGCTGCCGGTTGCAACAGAGGCGTTTAAAGCTCATGGCGTACGTGTGATGCCATTACTTGGTATTATTGCGCGTATAGATAGCACTTTGTCAGGCACAAAATGAGCGCAGCCGAACCTTTTGAGCTAAATGCACCACTGCGTATTTTATATCAGGACGAGCACATAGTCGCGATAGATAAACCCAGTGGCATGCTGGTGCACCGCTCGTTTCTTGATAAACACGAAACTGTATTTGTTATGCAAACTCTGCGCGACCAGATTGGCCAGCATGTGTTTCCGGTACACCGGTTAGACCGGCCAACATCCGGCGTGTTAGTGTTTGCCTTATCCGGCGAGGTTGCACGCTTGTTAGGGGCGCAGCAGGAAAAACAACTGTGGCATAAACATTATCTGGCCGTAGTGCGCGGTTTTGTGCCACAGGGCGGTGAGCTGGATTACCCGCTAAAAGAAGAGCTGGATAAAATAGCTGACAAATTCAGCCGCGATGATAAAGCACCGCAGCAGGCTATTACCCGTTATCAGCCGTTACAGCGGGTTGAACTACCAATACCGGTAAGTAAATATCCGGCAGCGCGCTACTCGCTAGTGGCACTGCAACCTTTAACCGGGCGTAAACACCAGCTGCGCCGTCATCTGGCGCATTTACGCCATCCGATAGTGGGTGACACCAGCCACGGTGACGGTAAGCATAATGCGCTGTTTAAACAGCACTTCAGTTGCCGCCGCTTATTGCTCATTGCCAAGCAGTTACAGTTACAGCATCCGGTTACAGCGGAAACTTTGCAGTTCAGTGCTGGTCTTAACGGGCTTGAAGCATTGTTTGGCCAATTTGGCTGGCCGGTAGATGACGCTTATTATCAGCAACAATTTGCTGAGCTTTTTATGGAGAAAAAATGGCAAAAATAGCCCTGATTGTCGGCACCGTCTATGGCGCTGCCCAGTATGTTGCTGAAGAAGCCCTGCCGTTGTTAAACGGCCTGGGGCATGAGGTAGCGCTTTATGATGAAGCTAAGCTGGATGATGTGCTGAGCTTTAATGCCGATATCTGGCTGGTAGTAAGCTCCACCACCGGCCAGGGTGATATACCTGACAATGTGTTTCCGTTTTTCCTTGATGTACAAAACCGTTTCCCGCTGTTAACCGGCAAAAAGTTTGCGGTTATAGCGCTGGGAGACAGTAGCTACGACACCTTTTGTGCTGCCGGGGAGAAGTTCCGTGAGCTGTTGCTGGAAATTCAAGGCACAGAACTGGCGCCGATGCTGCGTATCGACGCCGGAGAAACTTTGGAGCCGGAGAGCATTGCCTTGCCGTGGCTTAAGCAGCAGTTTGCCAATCTGAACTAACAATATTTATCCAGCTTGTTGTAAGCCTTTGCGCCCGGTGCTTTTAGTGCCGGGTCGTTTTGTGCAGCCAGTTTATCTACCCACATAGCCGTGGCACCGCATACTGCAACGGGCATCACAAACAGATTAAACAACGGGATCATGCAGGCGATATTGACAGTGATGCCAAAGGCAAAGCTGTTGCCGGGCTGAGCGCGTAACTGTGCACGCATAGTGCGAAAATCGATTTTATGATTGTCGTATGGGTAGTCGCAATACTGTATCGCCAGCAGCCAGCTGGTAAATAAAAACCACAAAATTGGGCCAATAAACGGTAAAAACAAGAACAGCACAAACAATACAATGGCTCGCGGCAGGGCGTAAATAAACTTTTGCCATTCGCGTGCCAGCATACGCGGTATATCTTTAATAAAACCGGCCAGGCCGGTATCAGGTAGTGTTCTGCCGGATAAATGTGCCTCTACTTTCTCACTTAGCAGGCCATTAAAAGGCGCAGCAATAAAGTTAGCCACCATGGTAAAGCTGTATGCCAGGCCTATTACCAGTGACATTACACCAAGCGGGATTAATAAATATTCCAGCCAATGCAGCCAGTCGGGTAAGTACTGTTGCACTGCAGCCACCATAGCGCTGACTTGCTGTAACAAAATGTAGAATGCGAAAGAAAACAGCAACAGATTAATCAGCAGTGGGATCAGGACAAAACGCTTCAAGCCTTTGGTATAGATCAAAGTTAAGCCACGAAAAAAGTAGTACATTAAAACCTCCGCTAAAATACCTTAACAGCTATGCTGGCAGTATAAGGTGTCTGGCCTTAATTCTGCTGTACTGGCTCAGGTTTTTTGGTAACAGAATATAACGCTGTAACACAGTTCTGGCGTGCCGGCAGGGTTTTTATGCTAGAATGCGCGCAGTTTTTTTGCCGCGGCGCGGTTTAACTGGTTTTAACAGCAACTTTTAACAGCAACTTTTAACAGCAACTAAGGGTGATATATGGCGATGTTAGGTTCTGCATTGGTATTTGGGGTAACCACACTGTGCTTACTGGCAGGGTTAACCTGTCTTATTTCGGCCTTGTTGGTACCAGCGGCAGAGGGCGCAGAGAAGCAATTTGAAAAGCGCCTCGAATATGGCATCTTTGCTGCGGTGGGCCTGGTTAGTTTTGCGGTAATGCTGTATATCGGCTAAAGCAGTTGCATTGCAATAAAAAACGGCAGGAACAACCTGCCGTTTTGCTTTTGTAACCCTAAGTTATTCGACGCTGCGCAGCAGGGCGTTAATACCCACTTTAGCACGGGTTTGCGCATCGACTTTTTTCACAATGATAGCGGCATATAAGCTGTGGCTGCCATCTTTTGAGGGAATTGAGCCTGGCACGACAACGGCGCCAGCAGGTACCCGGCCATAGCTGATTTCGCCGGTTTCTCTGTCATAAATACGCGTGCTCTGGCTAATGTATACGCCCATTGACAGTACAGCACCTTCTTCAACGATAACGCCTTCTACCACTTCAGAGCGGGCGCCGATAAAGCAGTTATCTTCAATAATGGTTGGGTTAGCCTGCAACGGTTCTAATACGCCACCAATGCCTACGCCGCCGGATAAATGCACATTTTTACCAATTTGTGCACAGCTACCTACCGTGGCCCAGGTGTCTACCATAGTGCCTTCGCCGACATAGGCGCCGATGTTTACATAAGAGGGCATAAGTACCACATTTTTTGCCACATAACTACCACGACGTACCGCAGCTGGTGGCACTACGCGTACACCGTCAGTACGGAACTGTGCGTCAGTGTAGCTGGCATACTTCATTGGTACTTTATCAAAAAAGCGGTTTTCGGCGCCGTCCATTACCTGGTTGTCGTTAATGCGAAACGACAGTAATACAGCCTTTTTCAGCCACTGATGCACTACCCATTCACCGGCTATTTTTTCTGCCACCCGGGCACTACCGTTATCCAGCATAGTAATTACCGCTTCTACGGCTTGTTTTACTTCTGCCGATACCGTGCTGGGGGTAATATCGGCACGTTGCTTAAATGCTTGTTCGATAATGTTTTTTAACTCTGACATTGTCTTTGTTAGCCTTCTGTTTGCTGTGATAGTTGCTCGATCAGTGCCCGCTTCAATGCACTTTGCTGCTCACTGCTAAGAGCCTGATCGTCGCTATTTGAGATCATAAAAAAATCTTCTGCCCGCTCGCCAATGGTGGTGATTTTTGCTGCATGAATATTAACATCGCAGCGCTGAAATACTTCGCCGATATTCGCCAGCAAACCCGGCGTGTCCAGTGCGGCTAATTCAATCATGGTGCGTTTACTGGTATTGCCGGGTAAAAATACCACTTTGGGCGGTACATTAAACTGGCGCATCTGGCGCGATAATTTGGTTTTTTGCCGCGACAAGTCAGGTTTGTCCAGAATATACAGCTCTAACGCACGTTTAATACTTTGCTGGCGCGAGGGCGAATTAACCGGCTCGCCGTTTTGCTCCAGCACTACAAAGGTATCCATGGCATAGCCGTCTTTATTGGTCATGATCTGGGCATCAAAAATATTGACTTTTTTGCTGTCCAGCGCCGCCACTAAACGGGCAAATAATTTGGGCTGGTCTTTAGTGTAAATAAATACCTGGGTGCCGCCGCGGATCGGCGCTTTGCTGATCAGCACCAGCGGTTCATCCGGGTTTTTATGCCGCAGAATATGCTCGCAGTGCCAGGCAATTTGCCGCGCGCTGTAGCGGGCAAAATAGTCGGCTTTAATGCGGCTCCACAGCTGTAGAATTTCACTTTCACTAAAGGTTTGCTTCAGTAATAGTGGCATGGCTTCGCTTTGGTTTTCACGGATTAAATCGCGCAGGTCCATCGGCTTTTCCAGGCCGCGGCGAAAGGCTTTTTGTGTGGCTAAAAACAACTCACGTAGTAAGGAGCCTTTCCAGTCGTTCCACAAATTATCGTTAGTGGCGCGGATATCGGCCAGCGTTAAACAGTACAGATAATTCAACCGGGTTTCGTCGCGTACTTTTTCGGCAAATTCGGCCACTACTGCCGGGTCGTGAATATCACGGCGCTGTGCGGTAACCGACATCAGTAAGTGGTGCTCTACCAGCCAGGCAATCAGCTTGCTGTCAAACTCACTGAGCTTATGCAGCTTGGCAAATTCGCGTACGTCCATGGCACCAAGCTCAGAGTGATCGCCGCCACGGCCTTTGGCAATATCGTGGAAAATACCGGCTAAATACAGCAGCTCCGGTTTTTCCATTTTTCTGACGATATCACTGCACAGCGGAAACTCGCTTTCATGTTCGGTTAGTGTGTACTTATAAAGATTTTTCAGCAGGCGGTGCGTATGCTCATCTACAGTGTAGGCATGAAATAAATCAAACTGCATCTGGCCGACAATATTGCGCCACTGTGGTAAATAAGCTGCCAGTACGCCATAGCGGTGCATTAAGGTAATGGCTTTGTCCATACCGCGCGGGTGGCGGATAATCGCTAAAAACAGTTGGCGGCAGGCTTCATAGTCTTGTAAATCACCCATTAAACGCCGCCGTACCTGGCGCACCAGGCGCATGGTAGAAGAATGCACACCGGTAATATTGGAGTTATTGGCTATATGCCAGAACAGCCGCAGCAGGTTGTCGCGCCTGGCAAACACGGCGTTGTCGCGGGCGACAATTAAATGGCCCTGCAGCTCAAAGTAGTCATCCAATACCAGAGTTTTAACTTTTTCTTTATGGTTTAAAATGCTGCCATCAAAGTGCTGCAGCAGCATTTCGTTTAGCTCGCTTACGCGCTGTACTGTGCGGAAAAACCGCTTCATCATCCGTTCAACCGAGGCTTTGCCATCAGCGCCAAATCCCAGCCGTTCTGCCACTGCAGGTTGGTAATCAAACAAAATACGGTTTTCGTTGCGCCCGGCTTCCATATGCAGTGCAAAACGCATTTGCCACAAATAAGCTTCACACTCCATCAGCTCCTGATACTCATCTTCGGTCAGGTACTGATAGGCTACCAGTTCACGCATGGTGCGGGTTTGAAAATGCCGTTTGGCTACCCAGCCGATGGTTTGAATATCACGCAGGCCGCCAGGGTTAGCTTTTAAGTTCGGCTCCAGGTTGTAAGCGGTGCCATGATACTGGGCATGGCGCTGTTGTTGCTCATGTCGTTTGGCCTGAAAAAACGCCTGACTGGTCCAGAAACTGTCTTTGCTGACTTCAAACTGCAGTTGTTCAAACAATGGCTTATTGCCGGTTAACAGGCGCATTTCCAGCAGGTTAGTGGCGATGGTGATATCGTCTTTACCCAGTTTTATTGACTCTTTTACCGTACGTACACTATGGCCAACCTCAAGGCGTAAGTCCCATAATGTGGTAATAAACTGGGCGATAGCCTCTTGTTGTGTGGTGGATAAACGGCCATCAGCCAGGATCAGTAAGTCGATATCAGAGCTGGGGTGCAGTTCGCCGCGGCCGTAGCCACCTACTGCAATCAGGCTTAAGTCTTTACTTTTATGCAGTTCATATTTGTGCCACAACTGCACCAGCACTTCGTCAATAAAATGCGCCCGGGCTTTTACCAGTGTATTCACCGGGTGCTGTGAGAAGCTGCGGCCAAGCCAGTCATGAAAGTCGGCGAAATGTTTTTTGTAGCTCTCCAGACTGTAACTGTCGGGCAGCGCTTTGCTAAAGGTTACGGTCTGGGACATGTCGCTTACTCCTTTATAGCGGGCGGGCTTATTCGGCAGTCAGAATGCGCTCTATCGTATCGTCACTGCGCAGCGTTAAAATTTCACAGCCGGTATCAGTAACCAAAATAGTATGTTCAAACTGGGCAGACAAACTACGATCTTTGGTGACTACTGTCCAACCGTCGGCTAATAATTTGCTGTGGCGGGCGCCGGCGTTAATCATCGGCTCAATGGTTAAACACATACCGCTTTTTAATACTTCGCCGGTACCCGGCTTGCCGTAATGCAGTACCTGCGGGTCTTCATGAAATACCGCACCTATGCCGTGGCCGCAGTATTCGCGCACCACTGAATAACTGTGTTTTTCAGCGTGTTGCTGAATAACATGGCCGATATCGCCTAAACGCACACCGTTTTTTACTTTTTTCAGCCCCAGGTACATACATTCTTGCGTAACCCGGATAAGCCGCTCGGCCATAATGCTGGGCTTGCCGACGACAAACATTTTTGACGTATCGCCGTGGTAGCCATCTTTAATGACAGTAATGTCAATATTAATGATGTCGCCCTCTTTGAGCTTCTTGTCGGCCGGGATGCCGTGGCAAATTACCTGATTAACCGAGGTACAGATAGATTTGGGAAAACCGTGATAGTTCAGCGGTGCCGGTATTGCCTGTTGCTCGTTAATGATATAGTTGTGGCAGATAGTGTTCAGCTCATCGGTGGTAACACCGGCTTTTACGTAAGGCTCAATCATTTCCAGCACGTCGGCTGCGAGGCGGCCTGCGACACGCATTTTTTCAATTTCGGCCGGGGTTTTGATGGTTGCTGTCATGCCTGTTCTCTCTTTGGTACCAATGGACATTGCGGCCCGTTGTACTGCTGCAAAAATACACATTTGATTGTGTTTGTAAGGTGCCTATGGTATAAAGCGCGCCGCAAATTAGCAAATCGCTTTGTCTTTTATTGCAGAACCTTTTGTTCTTAGATAGAGATAAATGCGGGCTGATAGGCGGAATTTAACCAAAACACACATGTATCGACACATATTCCGGGGTGCTTTGCTTTGCGCTGAACAACAGCCAGACCAGAGTCGGCATATGGGATACATGGAGGCTTAACCCCTTTTACAGGAAAATAAATCATGGCAAAAGTTTCTATGCGCGACATGCTCCAGGCGGGCGTGCACTTCGGTCACCAAACCCGTTACTGGAATCCAAAAATGAAGCCATTCATTTTCGGTGCGCGTAACAAAGTACATATCATCAACCTGGAACAAACTGTTCCTATGATGAACGATGCACTGGCATTCATTCAGCAAGTAGCAGCGAAAAAGGGCAAAATCCTGTTCGTTGGTACTAAGCGTGCGGCTTCTGAAGCAATCAAAGAAGCGGCAAGCAAAGTTGATCAGTTCTATGTAAACCACCGCTGGTTAGGTGGCATGCTGACTAACTGGAAAACTGTTCGTCAGTCAATCAAGCGTTTAAAAGATCTGGAAGCGCAAAGCCAGGACGGTACTTTCGACAAGCTGACTAAGAAAGAAGCTTTAGACCGTACCCGTGAAATGGAAAAGCTGGAAAAGAGCTTAGGCGGTATTAAAGACATGGGCGGCTTGCCAGACGTGCTGTTCGTGATCGACGCTGACCATGAACACATTGCGATCAAAGAAGCTAACAACCTGGGTATTCCGGTTGTATCTATCGTTGATACCAACTCTGATCCAAAAGGCGTTGACTTTGTAGTACCAGGTAACGATGACGCGATCCGCGCTATCCAGTTATATCTGGCTGCTGTAGGTCAGGCTATCCTGGAAGGTCGTGACAAAAACATCGAAGTACAGGCTGAAGCCGAAGCCTTCGTTGTTGAAGCAGAGTAATTTCTCTGTCATTAGCGCAGGTTAAACTTGCGCTAGCACAGTGCAAAATTGCGACAGGGGCCACGGCCCCTGTTTGTCCAACCCGAATTATTACGAGGAAGCTCCCATGGCTGTAACTGCCGCTTTAGTAAAAGAACTTCGCGAGCGCACTGGCGCTGGCATGATGGATTGTAAAAAAGCATTGGAAGAAACTGCAGGCGATATCGAAGCAGCAATTGATGCGATGCGTAAAAGTGGTCTGGCCAAAGCTGCCAAGAAAGCAGGCCGTATTGCCGCTGAAGGTACTATTTTAACCCGCGTAGCTAACGGTTACGGTTTAGCTATCGAGTTTAACTGTGAAACTGACTTCGTAGCGCGTGATGCCAGCTTCCTGGCGTTTGCTAACGCTGTTGCTGATTTAGCCCACGCTAACAAGCTGTTCACTGCTGAAGCTATTTTAGCTGCTGATTTAAACGGTACTTCAGTTGAAGACACCCGTGCAACTCTGGTTGCTAAAATCGGTGAGAACATCAACGTACGCCGTGCAGCAGTAGTTGAAGGCGCTGTAATTGGTTCTTACGTGCACTCTGGCCGTATCGGTGTATTAGCCGTGCTGGACGGCGGTAACGAAGACATCGCTAAAGATGTTGCTATGCACATTGCTGCTAACAATCCAGGCTTCTTAACACCAGACGACGTACCGGCTGATGTTGTTGAGCGTGAGCGTGTTATTCAAATCGATATCGCGGTTAACTCTGGTAAGCCACAGGAAATCGCTGAGAAAATGGTTGCAGGCCGTATGAGCAAGTTCACTGGTGAAGTGAGCTTAACCGGTCAGCCATTCGTGAAAGACCCATCAGTTTCTGTTGGCGATTTCCTGAAGCAAAACAGTGCCAAGGCAGTTTCTTTCATTCGCTTAGAAGTAGGCGAAGGTATCGAGAAGAAAGAAGAAGACTTCGCAGCTGAAGTTGCAGCCCAAATCGCGGCGGCCAAGAAGTAATTTATTCTTCTGCAAACTGGCAAAACCCGCTAGAATAACCGCGACTTTGAGTCTGACAAGGCTTGAATCGCGGTTTTTTTTACCCGCAATAATCCTAATTAACCACGCATTATGGGGATCTCATGAGCACGAATCCAAAACCAACTTACCGCAGGATTTTATTAAAACTCAGTGGCGAAGCCCTGATGGGTGACGAGGGCTTTGGTATTGATCCCAAAGTGCTGGACCGGATGGCGCAGGAAATCAAAGAACTGGTTGAATTGGGTGTACAGGTAGGTATTGTGATCGGCGGTGGTAATATCTTCCGTGGTGAAGGCCTGGCCAAAGCCGGCATGAACCGGGTGGTGGGTGACCATATGGGTATGCTGGCTACGGTGATGAATGGCCTGGCCATGCGCGATGCGCTGCATCGTGCCTATGTCAATGCCCGCATGATGAGTGCTATTCCGCTGAACGGCGTGTGTGACAATTACAGCTGGGCTGAGGCCATCAGCTTGCTAAAATCAGGCCGGGTAGTGATTTTCTCTGCCGGTACCGGTAACCCGTTTTTCACCACTGATTCTGCTGCCTGTTTACGCGGCATTGAAATTGAAGCTGATGCGGTATTAAAAGCCACCAAAGTTGATGGAGTATTTTCTGCCGATCCGGTAAAAGATCCTACCGCTACGCTATATAGCCAGCTGACTTATAATGAAGTGCTGGATAAAGAACTTAAAGTGATGGATTTAGCTGCCTTTACGCTGGCGCGGGATCATAATCTGCAAATTCGTGTGTTTAATATGAACACTGCAGGCGCGTTAAAGCGGGTAATTATGGGCGAGCCGGAAGGCACAGTCATCGACCACGCCGAAAATTTACAGTAAACTAGCGCCTTTAGAGCCGCTGTGTTGAAGACAGGCAATGAATAAAAAGGATACCGATCGTGATTAACGACATTATTACAGACAGCAAAGTACGGATGGAAAAAAGCGTTGATGCGCTTAAAGTGCAATTAACCAAAGTGCGCACCGGTCGTGCGCACCCAAGCTTATTAGATGGTATTTCCGTATCTTACTATGGCACCGATACACCACTGCGCCAGGTTGCCAACGTCTCTATCGATGACGCTCGTACACTGGCGATTACTGTGTTTGATAAAAGTATGACGGCTGCCGTAGAAAAAGCCATTATGGCATCTGATCTGGGTTTAAACCCAATGTCTGCCGGTACTATTATTCGTGTGCCGCTGCCAGCTTTAACTGAAGAGCGCCGCAAAAGCCTGGTTAAGCTGGTGCGTGGTGAGGCCGAAAACGGCCGTATTGCGGTACGTAATATTCGCCGTGATGCCAACGCTGATTTAAAAACGCTGCAAAAAGATAAAGAAATCAGTGAAGATGATGAGCGCCGTGCAGCTGAAGAAATTCAGAAAATTACCGATCTTTTCGTCAAGAAAATTGACGAAGTATTAGCTGATAAAGAAAAGGAATTAATGGAAGTCTGATTCAGCCTTCTGTTAACATTACAGCGTCGTGACGCTTGGGCATTACGGCGCTTTTTTCTATTTGGCCGATTTTTTCGTCACAATATAATTCAGTAAATCAGCAGCAGACTGGTTATCACAACGTTTAAGGACAGGTCGCACTGTATGACTGCAGAGTCGCAGCTCAAACCGCACAGCTTACCTCAGCATGTGGCAATTATTATGGATGGCAATGGCCGTTGGGCCGAGCGCCAGGGTAAGCCGCGGGTGTGGGGCCATAAAAGAGGTGTAGAAGCAGTACGGCGTAGTGTAAGTTTTTGCCGTGAGCTGGGTATTAAATCGTTAACGTTGTTCGCTTTTAGCAGTGAAAACTGGCGCCGGCCGGAGGATGAAGTCTCCACCTTGATGCAGCTGTTTCTGATGGTGCTGCAAAGCGAGGTGAAAACCTTGCACAAGCATAATGTCCGGCTGAAGATAGTTGGAGATTTATCTGCCTTTAGTGACAAGCTAAGAGCCAGCATTGATAAAGCTGAGCAATTGACAGCAGCGAACACTGCTTTAACACTGAATATCGCCGCCAATTATGGCGGGCGCTGGGATATAGTAAATGCTACCCGGGCGCTGGCAACACAAGTACAGCAAGGTACACTTGCTGTAGATCAGATTAACGAGCAGGTATTTGCTCAGCAGGTGCAGATGCACGAACAGCCAGAGCTGGATTTACTCATCCGCACTGGCGGCGATTTACGCATCAGCAATTTTTTATTATGGCAGGCCGCTTACGCTGAATTCTGGTTTACTGAAACACTCTGGCCAGATTTTGATCAGCAGGTTTTTTCAGAAGCGATAGCTGCCTTTGTCAACCGAGAGCGTCGCTTTGGCTGTACCGGAGAACAAGTCCGGCAGTTGGCGATGCTGGGTAAAGGATAACGATATTGTTTAAACAACGGGTTATTACTGCGCTGATATTGGCGCCATTAGCGTTGATGGCAGTATTTTTTCTGCCTCTGTCTGGCTTTGCAGCATTTATTTCTGCGGCATTTTTACTGGGTGCCTGGGAGTGGAGTGGTTTTTGTGGTTTGCCATCGAAGGCAATGCGTTGGGTGTATGTGGGTTTAACAGCAACGATTCTGGCGCTATTGTATTGGCAATTGCCGGTACAAATTAACTGGCCGGTAGAAGCCAATACCTTGTTAGTCAGCTTACTGCTTGCCGGTAATGTCTGGTGGTTGCTGGCGATTGTATTAGTGCTTAGCTATCCGCGTAGCCAGAAATTATGGGCTCAGAGTGACTGGGGTAAAGCATTAATGGGGTGGCTAACATTAATACCAGCCTGGGCTGCTGTAATGTTTATCCGTTCTACCGATTATGCTGCTTCAACGTTTACCGGTGCCTGGCTGATTTGTTGTTTACTATTATTGGTTTGGGCGGCAGATATTGGTGGCTATATTGTAGGCAAACCTTTTGGTAAACATAAGTTGTTGCCTAAAGTAAGCCCTGGTAAAACTATCGAAGGTATGCTGGGCGGGTTAGCATTAGTAGCCATTGTCGTTACCGTTGTGGCGCACTTACAGGACTGGCCGCCTCAGGTAGGTATTTGGTATATCGCTGCGTTTTTACTAACAATTCTCTCGGTATTTGGTGATTTAACTGAAAGCATGTTTAAACGCGTCGCCGGTAAAAAAGACAGTGGCGCGTTTTTGCCAGGCCACGGCGGTATTTTAGATCGTATTGACAGCTTAACTGCCACAGCACCCCTGTTTGCCATTATTGTGGCCATTTACGGCGGTTTTTATTAATGCGTAATGTGGTGATCCTTGGTTCGACCGGCTCTATTGGTATCAGCACCTTGTCTGTGCTGGCGGCTCATCCAGAGGATTATCAGGTACTGGCTCTTACGGCAGCCAGTCAAACCGACAAGCTGTTAGAGCAATGTCTGGCAGTAAAGCCTCGTTATGCCGCTATGCTCGACAATAATGCTGCCAGTGCGCTGGCAACAGAATTAAAACTGGCTGGCAGCCATACAGAAGTACTAAGTGGCATTGATGCATTATGCCAGTTGGCGGCGCACCCAGACGCCGATATCGTTATGGCAGCTATCGTGGGCTCAGCCGGGTTGCTGCCAACTCTGGCTGCAGTGGAGCAGGGGAAAACAGTACTGCTTGCCAATAAAGAAGCTCTGGTAATGAGCGGTGAGCTGTTTATCAGTAAAGTGAAACACCATGGCGCTACGTTGTTACCGATAGACAGCGAACACAATGCAATATTTCAATGTTTACCTGCGCCGTTACAACAGCATACTCATGATCAGCAAATTGCTGATTTTGGTATCAACAAGCTATTACTAACCGGTAGTGGCGGGCCTTTTCTGACGACACCTTTGGCTGAGTTTGACAGTATTACCCCAGCACAGGCCGTAGCGCACCCAAACTGGAGCATGGGGCACAAGATTTCTGTTGACAGTGCTACCATGATGAATAAAGGCCTGGAGTTTATTGAAGCGCGCTGGCTATTTAATTGCCAGGCAGCAGATATCGATGTTGTTATTCATCCGCAAAGTATTATTCATTCTATGGTGCAATACACAGATGGCTCAGTGCTGGCACAATTAGGCCAACCCGATATGCGCACGCCGATAGCCCATGCACTGGCGTTTCCAAAACGTATTGCCAGCCCGGTGACGCCGCTTAGTTTTAAGCAGATGCGTGATTTTACCTTTACCGAACCTGATAAAGCACGCTACCCGAATTTGTATCTGGCTATAACTGCCTGCAGTTGTGGGCAAGGCGCAACAACAGCGCTTAACGCCACAAATGAGCTGGCAGTAGCAGCTTTTTTAGCGCAAAAAATTCGTTTTACCGATATAGCGCGTGTTAACGCGCAAGGGCTGGAACATTTTGCTGACTTTCGTGTCAGTACGCTGGATGATATATTGGCACTGGACAATGAAGCTCGCCATTATGCGCAGGCACTATTGAGGAAGCTAACGTGATGTCGGGTGCGATTTGGAATTTGCTGTCGTTTATCGTCGCGCTGGGCGTATTAATTACCGTACATGAGTTTGGCCACTTCTGGGTGGCGCGTAAAAATGGCGTACTGGTTAAACGTTTTTCCATCGGCTTTGGCAAAGCCTTGTTAAGCTGGCGTGATAAGCAGGGCACAGAATTTGTTATCGCGGCTATTCCACTAGGTGGTTATGTACGCATGCTGGACGAGCGGGTCGATCCGGTGTTGCCGCAGTTTAAAGATTTGGCGTTTAATCATAAAACCGTGTGGCAGCGTATGGCTATTATTGCCGCCGGTCCTGCTGCTAATTTTATCTTCGCTATATTTGCGCTGTGGCTGATGTATTTGCTTGGTGTGCAAACGATGCGCCCGTTGATAGCCAGTGTGGCGCCGCAATCTATCGCAGCCCAGGCAGGTATTACACCGCAGCAACAAATTATTTCAGTTAACCAGCATACTGCAACTGATGCCAGTAGCGTGAATTTGCTGTTAGTAGAGCAAATTGGCAGCCGCAGCATTACACTGGGATTGCAGGATGTTGTCAGTAAACAGCAGCGCTCGGTAACACTTAATACGACCGACTGGCAGTTCGATCCGGAAAAGCAAAGCGTTTTTGACAGCCTTGGGCTGAATTTAGCCCGGCCGCAGGTTTTGACAGAAATTGCCCTGATAGCCCCAGGCTCGGCAGCAGAGCAGGCAGGCTTGCAGGTAAACGATAAGATTATCCGGATTGATAGCACTGAGATTACACAATGGACGCAGCTACAAACGTTAATTAGCAACGCGGCTGAACAATCATTGGCTGTTGAAGTAGAGCGCGGTGGCACAGTACTTAGCATAGAAGTTACACCGACACTTGTTATTACTGCTGATGGTTTTTCTCAGGGGGTGCTGGGCATTACACCCAAAGTAAGCGATTGGCCGGAAGGTGTGCTTTATACCCGGCAGTATGGTGTTATTGACGCCTTTAGCGCCGGTGCGGCCCATACCTGGCAATTTATCCGCCTGAGCGTATCGATGATTGGCAAGCTGCTGACAGGCGATGTTTCTGTTAAACACTTAAGCGGCCCTATCTCTATTGCACAAGGCGCAGGTACAACGGCAAGCCTCGGTTTGGTAGCATTTTTATCGTTTTTAGCCCTGATAAGTGTTAACTTAGGCGTTATCAATTTGCTGCCATTGCCGGTGCTGGATGGTGGCCACTTAATGTATATGCTGGTGGAACTAATACGAGGCAAACCTGTCTCTGAAAAGACGCAGGAAACAGGTTTCCGGTTCGGAGCGCTGATCCTGCTAATGTTGATGGGAATTGCGCTGCTCAACGATATTTCTCGTTTGTAAATAACTAATCATAAGTAGTTCAAATAATGACAATTAAACGATTAGTAGCTGCGATGTTTCTTGCTTCGGCAAGCAACTCGGTGCTCGCTGAAGAATCATTTACGGTTCAGGATATTCAAGTTGAAGGTTTGCAACGTGTAGCGCTTGGCGCTGCGTTGAATAATCTGCCTTTTAACGTTGGCGATACTGTGACAGAGTATAATTTGTCACGCAGTATCCGCACACTGTACAGCGCCGGGCATTTCGATGATATTCAGGTGCTGCGCGATGGTAATACGGTCATTTATCGTTTGCGCGAGCGGCCAACCATTAATGCGATAGAGTTTGATGGCAATAAAGACATTAAAGAAGACCAACTGAACGAGAGCCTGGCCGGTAACCGTATTGAAGTCGGTGAGCCACTTGATAAAACAATTCTGAAGAACATTGAGAATGGTCTTACTGAGTTTTATCACGGTGTAGGTAAATACCAGGCTACTGTTGAAATTGAAGTCACTTACTTACCGCGTAACCGGGTTAATCTGAAGATTAAGTTTGATGAGGGTGACGCCGCCTCTATCCGTCAAATTAATGTGGTGGGTAATAAACTGTTCTCTGATGAAGAATTGCTCAGCAATATTGAATCAAAGCAGGATCTCCCCTGGTGGCGTTTTTTATCGTCAGATCGTTACCAAAAGCAAACCCTGCAGGGCGATATAGAAAAGATTAACAGCTATTACCTTGATCGCGGTTATCTGCGCTTTAATATTGATTCTTCACAGGTATCGGTTAGCCCGGATAAAGAATCCGTGTATGTAACGCTGAATGTCACCGAAGGTGAAAAATACACCATTAGTGGTGTGAGGTTTGTCGGCGACTTAATTGGCCAGGATGAATTTATCCGTCAGATCATGCCGTTAAAACAAGGCCAGCTGTATAACGGTGCTCTGGTAACATACACCGAAGAAAGCATTGCTAAGCTGCTGGCGCGTTTTGGCTATGCAAATTCTAAAGTCCGTACTATTCCGGATATCAACGAAGACACCAAAGAAGTTGAATTAACTATCAGTGTTGATCCTGGCAAGCGTGTGTATGTACGCCGTATCAATATGTCAGGCAACAGCAGCACTAAAGATGAAGTACTGCGCCGTGAGCTGCGGCAAATGGAGGGTGCCTGGTTATCCAATGATGCGCTTGAACTGTCCAAGCAACGTATTCAGCGTTTGCCGTATATTGAATCTGTTGATTTTGCTACAGCACCGGTAGCGGGTATTGATGATCAGGTTGATATTGGCTTTACCATTAAAGAGCAGCCATCAGGTAGTTTTAATGCCGGTATCTCTTATGGCAACTATATGGGTATGTCATTTCAGATTGGCGTGCAGCAGGAAAACTTCTTCGGTAGTGGTAATAGTGCCGGTATCAGCTTAAGTACCAATAAGTACCAGAAATCAATCAGCACAACCTACACTAACCCGTACTTTACGCTGGATGGTGTGAGCCTGGGCGGGCAGGTGTTTTATTCTGATACCGACTACAGCAGTGCGTCATCTAACCTTGAGGCCTACAACCAACAGCGCTACGGTTTTGGCGCTAATATTGGTTACCCGATTAACGAATATAACCGGTTAAATTTTGGCGCCAACTATGTGGTGAATAAGATTAACTCTATTAATGAGTATGATCAGTTACGCCATTTCCGCGGTGTATTATTAGATGCGCAAAACCCGGATGGTGGTTATAAGTTTACTAACTATGAGTTGTCGGCAGGTTGGGTAAGAAGCACGCTTAACCGCGGTTTATTCCCGACTGCCGGGCTATATTTGGGCGCCACAATACGGGCAACTACGCCTAACTCCGATCTGACCTACTATAAAGTGATGTTTGAAGCGCGTAACTATATTCCACTGAGTAATGATCACGCCTGGTCGTTCCTAAGCAAGCTGGAAACCGGTTATGGTAATGGTTATGGCTCGAAAAACGGTTATGACTATACCTTGCCGTTTACAGAAAACTTCTATGCTGGCGGCGATAATATGCGTGGCTTTGAAAGCCGTATTATAGGCCCGCACGCTATCTTCCGTTATGCCCAAACCGTACCGGGGTTGCCGGATCCTAACTATGGCTCTGGTGGCTTCCCAAGTGGCCCGGAGAATGACAGTTATCAGGTGTCTCAGCGCTCTATTGGCGGTAACGCCAAAGCGGTGGCAACACTGGAACTGATTACTCCAACACCGTTTTTAAGTGATGACTATCGTAATTCAGTGCGTACCAGTATATTTGTCGATGCCGGTAACGTCTGGGATACCGAGTTTGATATTAACCGCTATGCCGGTTTAACAAAGGTGGTGACCAGCCAAAATCAACCTGAACTGATCGATTACTCAGATGCCAGTTTGATTCGGGCAACAGCTGGTGTATCTTTACAGTGGATTTCGCCGATGGGACCATTAACGTTCAGTCTGGCAAAAATCATCAAAAAATATGATGGTGACCTACAAGAAAACTTTAGTTTTAATATTGGTACAACTTTCTAGATTAGAATAATAGGGAATATAAGATGTTTAACCGTAAAATTGTAAAATCTGCTGTGTTACTGCTTGCTGGTTTAGTACTGGTGGGTAATGTGGCTGCAAAAGAAATGAAAATTGCTTTTGTTGACGTACAAGCTGTTGCTGCACAAATTCCTCAGTCAGCTGCAATGCAGGAAACCATCAAAAACGAGTTTGCCAAACGTATTGAAGCGGTTGGAAAGTTGGAAAAAGATATTAATTTCAACATTGAAAAGCTGCGCCGTGATGGCCCTACCATGAGCGAGAAGCAGCAAGAAGAGTTGAAAACAGCATTAACCAATCAGCGTCAGCAATATGAGCAACTGGCCCGGCCGCTGGATGAAGAGATCCGTAACCGTCAGGCTGAAGAGCGCAATAAAGTGTTGGCATTGATCAAAGCCGCTATTGATGTAGTAGCAGAGCGTGAAAAGTTTGATATGGTGCTGAATTCAGGTGCAGCGGTGTATGCCAAACCAGAATATGACATCTCTGAAGCTGTTGTTGCTCAGGCAAGTAAAGCAAAATAATGGCAGGTTATACCTTAACGGAACTGGCTGAGCAGCTAGGTGCTCAGCTGATTGGCGATGCTGCTTGCAGCATCGTTTCAATTGCAACGCTGGAAAATGCTGGCAGCGGCCAGATAAGCTTCCTGTCTAACAGCAAATACCGCAAATTCTTAACCGAAACATCCGCCTCTGCGGTACTTATCACGGCAGATGATGCACCGTTTCTTGCGCCGGGTGTTAATGCTTTACTGGTTAAAGACCCCTACGTTGCTTTTGCCCGGGTGGCCCAACTGCTGGATTCAACGCCGGTTGCTGCAGATGGGATTCATCCTACAGCAGTGGTAGATACCAGTGCGGTATTAGGCGCAGGTGTATCGGTTGGCGCCAATGCCATTATTGCTGCTGGTGCGGTTATTGGTAATGCTGTGCAGATTGGTGCCGGCTGTTTTATCGGTGAACAGGCAATTATTGCCGATGATAGCCGGTTATGGGCTAATGTTACCGTGTATCACCGGGTTAATATTGGTAAACGTTGTATAGTGCACAGCGGTGCAGTATTAGGGGCAGACGGTTTTGGTTTTGCTAATGAACGTGGTAATTGGGTTAAAATACCACAAACCGGTACGGTGATTATCGGCGACGATTGTGAGATAGGCGCCAATGCCACTATAGATCGTGGTGCGATAGAAGATACTGTTATCGGCAATAACGTTATTATCGATAATCAGTGCCAGATTGCACACAATGTCCGAATTGGCGATCATACGGCAATAGCCGGTTGTACTGTAGTTGCCGGTAGCACTAAGATTGGCCGTTACTGCATTATCGGCGGTGCAGCGGTGCTTAATGGCCATATTGAGATTTGTGACGGTGCCCATATTTCTGGTATGGCAATGGTAATGAAGCCGATCACAGAGAAAGGCGTATATACTTCAGGTATTCCGGCAACAACCAATGCTGAATGGCGGAAAAACACCGTTAAACTGCGGCAAATAGACCAACTTTATCAGCGGGTAAAGCAACTGGAAAACCAGCTTGCTACTGTGCAAAAAGCACAGGATGCTGACCACTAGACAGAGGAATAGCTTTGGCTAACCAACTTAATAGCCTGCAAATTCAGGAAATTATGGCATTATTGCCACATCGTTACCCGTTTCTGCTAATTGATCGTGTACTGGATTTTACGCCGGGTGAAAGCCTGACGGCGCTTAAAAATGTCACTATTAATGAGCCTATTTTTACCGGTCATTTTCCGGGAATGCCTATTTTTCCTGGTGTGCTGATCCTTGAAGCGCTGGCTCAGGCTACAGGTATCCTGGGTTTTAAAACTGTTACTGAGCGTGCAGAAAATGAACTTTACCTGTTTGCCGCTATAGATGAAGCACGTTTTAAAAAGCCGGTATTACCAGGTGACACCATGATACTGGAAGTAAAATTTTTAAAAGAACGCCGCAACATGTGGAAGTTTTACGGCGAAGCTAAAGTTGAAGGCCAGATTGTCTGCTCGGCTGAGCTGATGTGTGCCAGAAGAGAGTTATAACGTGATCCATCCAACTGCTGTAATTGAAGCCAGTGCTAAGCTTGGTAATAACGTTAAAGTTGGCCCATTTTGCTATATCGGCCACAACGTTGTGCTTGGGGATGACTGCATACTCGAATCGCATGTGGCGATTAAAGGCCCAAGTACGATAGGTAAAGGTAATCACTTTTTCCAGTTTGCCAGTATTGGCGAAGCGTGTCAGGACAAAAAGTATAAAGGCGAAGCCACAGAACTGATTGTTGGTGACTACAATGTATTTCGTGAAGGCTGCTCCGTACACCGTGGCACGGTGCAGGATCAGGGTAAAACCATTATTGGTAACCATAATCTGTTTATGAACACCACACATATTGCCCACGACTGCGTGATAGGTAATCACACCATTTTTGCCAGCGGCGCTCAGGCGGCTGGCCACGTGCATGTTGGCGACTGGGCTATTTTAGGCGGAATGACCGGTGTGCACCAGTTTGTACACATTGGCGCGCACAGTTTTTGCGGTGGCGGTTCTATTGTATTAAAAGATGTACCACCATACCTGATGGTACACGGTGCACCTTGTGTGCCTGGTGGTATTAATACTGAAGGTTTAAAACGCCGTGGCTACAGCAGCGAAGCATTGCTGGAAATACGCCGTGCCTACAAAGAAGTGTACCGCAAAGGCCAGACAGTAGCGGAGGCCCTGGCAGCACTGCAGGATAAAGCCGCACAAGTGCCGGAGTTAAAACTATTTACCGACTTTATCGCTAACGCCAGCCGGGGCATAGTACGCTGATGCTGGTTGCTGATAATCCGTTAAAAATCGCCATTATCGCCGGGGAACACTCCGGCGATATTTTAGGTGCCGATCTGATCAGTGCGCTTAAAGCTACACACCCTGATGCAGTGTTTTACGGTATTGGCGGGCCGCGCATGCAGGCTCTGGGTTTTAACGCCCTGTTTGATATGGAAGAGCTGGCAGTAATGGGCATTGTTGAGGTGCTCGGCCGTTTACCGCGCTTACTAAAGGTTAAACGCGACATTCTTGCAGCTTTGCTGGCTGACAAACCCGATGTATTTGTTGGTATCGACGCGCCCGACTTTAATTTGCCGGTTGAGCTTAAGCTGAAACAGGCCGGTATTAAAACAGTGCATTATGTTAGCCCATCAGTGTGGGCGTGGCGGCATAAACGTATTTTTAAAATTGCGGCTGCTACCAATATGGTGCTATCTCTGCTGCCATTTGAAAAAACGTTTTACGATAAATATCAGGTACCCTGTACTTTTGTTGGCCATACTATGGCCGACACGATGCCGTTGGAAGTTGATAAAGCCGCCGCAAAAGCTGAACTGGGGCTACAGCCCGATAAGCTGGTACTGGCGATTATGCCAGGCAGCCGTACCAACGAAATTAAACTGCTGGCGGGTGATTTTCTGCAAGCCGCGCTGCTGCTGCAGCAACAGTTCCCGGATATACAGTTCGTTACCAATATGGTTACGCCGGCAAAGGCTGCTCAATTCAACGCTATCAAACAGCAGATAGCGCCAGAGCTTAAAATCACTGAATTTAACGGCAAGGCCCGCCAGGTATTGCTGGCGTCTGATGCAACTTTTATTACTTCGGGTACCGCCACGCTTGAAGCTATGTTAGCTAAGTGCCTGATGGTGGTGTCGTACCGTGCTAACTGGCTTACTTATCAGCTTGGTAAGCGGCTGGTGAAACTGTCTCATTTCAGTTTGCCAAATTTGCTGGCTGGCCGTGGTATGGTCACGGAACTATTGCAGCATCAGGTTACGCCGCAGGCTTTGGTTAATGCCATGGTACCTTTGCTAAGCTCAGAGCGCTCAGCCTTGCTACAACAATACCGGGTTATTCATCAAAGCATCAAATGTAATGCCAGCGTCAAAGCGGCAGAAGCCATTTTACAGGTAGCAGATAATGTTGTACCAACGACCTGACGTACAACTTATTTGCGGTGTGGATGAAGTTGGCCGCGGCCCGTTAATTGGTGCTGTGGTAACTGCTGCAGTGATGTTAGATCCCAACAAACCCATAGCCGGGCTTACCGATTCAAAAAAATTATCTGAAAAGCGCCGTATAGAACTGGCTGCACTCATTAAGCAAAATGCTTTGTGCTGGGCGCTTGGCCGGGCTGAGCCTGCTGAAATTGATCAGCTGAATATATTGCACGCTACTATGCTGGCAATGCGCCGTGCCGTGGCTGCGCTAAGTATCAAACCTGAATGGGTGCTGGTAGATGGCAACCGCACCACAGATTTTGGCGTACCCGCCAGTGCAGTAGTTAAAGGTGACTTACTGGTGCCGGAGATCAGCGCTGCTTCTATTTTAGCCAAAGTGGCGCGTGATACTGAAATGCACACTTTACACCAGGCTTACCCACATTACGGTTTTGACGCCCACAAAGGTTACCCCACTGCGGCTCATCTGGCCGCCATTAGTGCGCATGGAGTATTAAGCGAGCATCGGCGTAGTTTTAAACCGGTGCAGCTGGTTCTGGAGCAACAGGGGTTATGAGTTCTCCGGCATTTGTCCATCTGCGTGTACACAGCGATTTTTCGATGATCGACGGTGTTGCCAAAGTTAAACCCATCGTTAAAGCGGCACAAAAGCTGGCAATGCCGGCGCTGGCGCTGACAGATCAAATGAACTTTTGTGGTCAGGTGCGGTTTTACAGTACAGCACATGAAGCGGGCATTAAACCTATTATTGGTGTTGATTGCTGGGTTCAGCATCCGTTATTTGGCAGTGAAAGCAGCCGTATGTTACTGCTGGCAGCAGACAACGCTGGTTATCAGAACCTCAGCCAATTAATTTCCAAAGCCTACCTGCGCGGCCATATTGATGGTAAACCACAAATTGAACATGACTGGCTGACTGAATTTGCCCAGGGTGTCATTATTTTATCCGGTGCTAAAGATGGCCTGGTAGGCAAAGCCCTGTTAAAGGAAAATGGCCAAAGCCTGACCCAGCTACTGCAGTTTTATCAGCAGTATTTTCCGCAGCGGTTTTATCTGGAAATTACCCGCACCGGCCGGGCGGATGAAGAGTTATATATTCAAAAAGCCGTGACCTTAGCAGAGCAACACGATTTACCACTGGTTGCCACCAATGAAGTAGTGTTTTTGCAACCGGAGGATTTTGCCGCTCACGAGATCCGGGTTGCTATTCACGATGGCTTTACGCTGGACGACAAACGCCGGCCTAAACTGTATTCAGAGCAGCAATACCTGAAGTCTGAGCAGGAAATGCAGCAACTGTTTGCTGATTTACCGGAAGCGCTGCAAAACTCTGTTGAGATTGCCAAACGTTGTAATGTCACCATCCGGCTGGGGGAATATTTCCTGCCGGCGTTTCCTACCGGTGGTATGACAGACGCTGATTTTCTGGTAATGAAATCGCGCGAAGGTCTGGAAGAGCGTTTGCTGCAGTTATTCCCCGACGCCGGTGAGCGGTCGCAAAAGCGTGCCGAATACGATGAGCGTTTGCAAATAGAGCTGGACGTTATTAACCAGATGGGCTTTCCGGGATACTTCCTGGTGGTAATGGAGTTTATCCAGTGGAGTAAAGACAACGATATTCCGGTAGGGCCCGGGCGGGGTTCAGGTGCCGGTTCATTAGTAGCTTATGCACTTAAAATTACAGATTTAGACCCGCTGGAATTCGATCTGCTATTTGAGCGTTTTTTAAACCCCGAGCGGGTGTCAATGCCTGACTTCGACGTCGACTTTTGCATGGACAGGCGTGACGAAGTTATTGAGCACGTAGCCGATATGTATGGCCGCGAAGCGGTATCGCAAATTATTACCTTTGGTACTATGGCAGCCAAAGCAGTAATACGTGATGTTGGCCGGGTGCTGGGCCACCCTTATGGTTTTGTTGATCGCATTTCTAAGCTTATTCCGCCTACGCCCGGTATGACACTGGAACAGGCGTTTAAAGAAGAACCGCGCTTACCGGAGCTGTACGAGCAGGATCAGGAGGTTAAAGACCTGATTGATATGGCGCGACAGCTTGAAGGTGTAACCCGTAATGCTGGTAAACACGCCGGTGGTGTGGTTATAGCACCAACTAAAATTACCGATTTTTCCCCGCTGTACTGTGACGATGAAGGTAATAACCCGGTTACCCAGTTTGATAAAAACGATGTTGAATATGCCGGCCTGGTAAAATTCGACTTCTTAGGTCTGCGTACGCTTACCATTTTGCAGTGGGCCGTGAATATGGCTAACGCGCGGTTAAAGCAGGAAGGCCGTGATGCAATAGACATCAATACTATTCCGCTGGTAGATAAACGAAGTTTTGATCTACTGCAAAAAGCCGACACTACGGCGGTATTCCAGCTTGAATCGCGCGGCATGAAAGACTTAATCCGCCGCCTGCAGCCCGACTGCTTTGAAGATATGATTGCTCTGGTAGCATTGTTCCGGCCGGGGCCGTTGCAATCAGGCATGGTAGATAACTTTATCGACCGTAAGCGGGGCCGCGAAGCAATATCTTACCCTGATGCAACCTGGCAGCATGAATCATTAAAACCTATTCTGGAGCCAACCTATGGCATTATCCTGTATCAGGAACAGGTAATGCAGATAGCTCAGGTATTGTCGGGTTACTCGCTCGGTGGCGCCGACTTATTACGCCGGGCTATGGGTAAGAAAAAGCCCGAAGAGATGGCCAAACAGCGCGATACCTTTCAGGAAGGTGCAGCAAAAAATGGTATTGATCCGGATCTGGCAATTAAGATTTTCGATCTGGTAGAGAAATTCGCCGGTTACGGTTTTAACAAATCACACTCAGCTGCTTATGCGCTGGTATCATACCAAACGCTGTGGATGAAAGCGCACTATCCGGCCGAGTTTATGGCGGCGGTAATGTCGGCCGATATGGACAACACCGACAAAATAGTGACGCTGGTAGATGAATGCGAGCGCATGAAATTAAAGCTTATTCCACCCGATGTTAACACCGGGGTATATAAGTTTACCGTTAATGAGCAAGGCCATATTGTTTATGGTATAGGTGCTATTAAAGGCGTGGGTGAGGGCCCGATAGAAGCGATTCTGGAAGCGCGTAACAAGCATGGCAGCTTTAGCGACTTGTTTGATTTTTGCGCCAAGGTCGATCTGAAAAAGCTAAACCGCCGCGTTATAGAAAAGCTGATTTTATCCGGTGCTATGGACCGTTTAGGCCCGCACCGTGCTGCGTTGTCTGCCACGCTGGAAGAAGCGATGAAAGCTGCCGAGCAGCACGCCAAAGCGCAAGCGGTAGGGCAGGACGATTTATTTGGTTTGTTAAGCCCTGAACCGGAACACGCTGCCGCGGCGTTTAAACAGGTTGAGCCCTGGGCAGATGAAGTTTGGCTGGAAGGTGAGCGTGAAACCTTAGGCTTATATTTAACCGGCCATCCGATAAACCGTTATCTGGACGAAATTCCGCGCTATATTAATTGCCGGTTGGTGGAACTGCAGCCCACCAGGAAAGATCAAAGTGCTACTGTTGCCGGCTTAGTCGTATCAGTGCGGGTGATGATTAACAAAAAAGGCCGGCGCTGGGCCATTGTCACACTGGATGATAAATCAGCCAGGCTTGATGTACGGTTTTTCCCTGATTTATTGGAAAACTTCGAACAACAGCTACAAAAAGACCGGATCCTGATAATAACGGGACAGGTCAGCTTTGATGATTTTAACGGTGGCCTTACAATGGCCGGCCGCGATGTCAGCGAGATCACTCAGGTAAGGGAAAAATCTCTGAGATCGTTGAATATCACTGTACAATCGGCACAAATAGACCACAATTACCTGCAAAGATTGCAGCAGGTACTGGGTGAATTTAAAGCAGGTACAGTGCCGGTTAAACTCCGCTATCAACGCCAGGAAGGCGAGGTGATGTTACAGCTTGGAACACAATGGTGGATAACGCCAGCCGACGCTTTGTTGCACCAGTTAAAGCAATTGGCGACAATAGAACTGGAATTTAATTAATTAGGTAGTGACAGTCGATGATGCTGAATTATTTAGAGTTTGAGCAACCTATTGCTGAACTTGAAGCAAAAATAGACGAATTACGTAACGTCAGCCGCAATGGTGACTACGATTTGGGTTTAGAAGAAGAGATCAACAAACTAAAAGAAAAAAGCCAGGGGCTGACGAAAAAGATCTTTTCCGAGCTGGGTGCATGGCAGGTTGCGCAATTAGCGCGTCATCCGATGCGGCCTTATACACTGGATTATATTCAGCATATTTTTACCGATTTTGATGATTTAGCCGGCGACCGTACTTTTGCCAATGATCAGGCTATTGTTGGCGGTACTGCGCGCCTTGTCGATATTCCGGTGATGGTTATTGGCCATCAGAAGGGCCGTGATACCCGCGAGAAGATCAAACGCAATTTTGGTATGCCGCGCCCTGAAGGTTACCGTAAAGCACTGCGCTTAATGGAAATGGCAGAGCGGTTCAAAATGCCGATTGTTACTTTTATTGATACGCCGGGCGCGTATCCCGGGATTGGTGCTGAAGAGCGCGGTCAGTCTGAAGCCATCGCCCGTAATTTAAAGGTAATGGCAGGGCTTAAAGTACCGGTAATTTGCACCGTGATCGGCGAGGGCGGCTCTGGTGGTGCCTTAGCAATTGGTGTGGGTGATAAAGTGAATATGTTGCAGTACAGCACTTATTCGGTTATTTCGCCGGAAGGCTGTGCCTCAATATTGTGGAAAAGTGCTGAAAAAGCACCACTGGCTGCTGATGCTATGGGTATTACCGCCGAGCGGATTAAAGAGCTGAAGCTGATTGACGAAGTGCTACCTGAACCTTTAGGTGGTGCACACCGTGCGCCGGATCAGATGGCACAAACTTTAAAACAGGCGTTGCTGCGCGATTTACAGAAACTGCAGCAAATGAGCAGCAAAGAATTGTTAGACGTGCGCTATAAACGCCTGATGTCTTATGGTTACTGCTAGACAGTAATTTGTAGCTGATAAGCCAGTGCCTCTGCACTGGCTTTTTGTTTTGTGTTAGCCTTAGCCTCTTTTATGTAACCGGTTATTGTTGCCGATGTCAGCTCTTAGCCCCGATAGTTTACTTCAGACCTTGCAACTGCAGCCGGACAGCCATCTGGTACTGGCACTCAGTGGCGGGCTTGATTCTATGGTGTTGCTGGATTTATTAGCCAAAGCCCGGCAACTACAGCCATTTGCACTGCAGGCAGTTTATATTAATCATGGCATAAGTGCTTTTGCCTCTCAGTGGGGAGATTTTTGTACCAGGCAGTGCGCTGAGCGGGGTGTAGCATTTACGCAGCGCAGTGTTGTATTAACCGGCCTCGACAATCTTGAATTAAAAGCCCGTACAGCACGTTATCAGGCACTGGCCGGGTTTATCTGTTCAGATAAACACCTGTTGTTAACGGCGCATCATGGTGATGATCAACTGGAAAGCCTGATATTAGCCTTAAAGCGCGGCTCAGGAGCTGCTGGCTTAAGCGGCATAGCCGCACGGTCTGATTTTGCTGGCGGAACATTGTGCCGGCCTTTATTGCCGTTTAGCCGTACCGAACTTACGGCTTATGCCACACAACAGCAACTGAGCTGGGTTAATGATGACAGCAATAACGATACCCGCTTTGAGCGTAACTTTATCCGCCGGCATATAACACCGGTACTGTTGCAGCGCTGGCCGCAATTTAATGCTACTGCACGGCGTAGCATGCAGCATCTGGCAGATTTGCAGCAACTGGCTGATTACTACACCTTACAGGCAGCAGAGCGTTGTGTGAGCAGCAATACCTTGCTTCTTGCAGAACTGGCAAAACTGATACCATTGCAGCAGGATTTAGTGATCCGCCATTGGCTAAAAAGTTATGCGCTAAACCCGGAAACCCAGTGGCTTAGCACACTAAAACAGCAGGTTATTGCTGCGCGTAGCGATGCGACCCCCGTGTTGGTATGTGGTAACTATCAATTACGCCGCTTTAGCGGCAAGCTTTATTTGCTGACGGATGCACAGGTCGCGGTGCCGGAGCAAAGTGTAAACTGGCAGGGCGAGCCAAAACTGCAGTTATCCTGTGGTAGTAAGTTGTATTTTACCGCGCAGCCACAGGCTGACGCATTGCCGCTGGCAGCAATGTCAGCAGAGATTGTATTTGGCAAGTTAAGCTTGCGTTTCAAACCTGCCGGCAGTGCTGTCAGCAAGCCGTTAAAACAGTGGTTTAAGTTATGGCAGGTGCCGCCCTGGCAGCGGCTGCAGGTGCCGCTGCTGTTGGTTAACGGGGAACTGGTTGTCGTAGCAGGTTTTTCTGCCAGCGCTGAGCCGCAGCAGGCAAAGTGCTGGGCAAGCTGGCAAAAGCAGGATTAAGCCACCCGTACCGTGCTTTTACCAGCCTCTTTGGCTGAATACAGGGCGCTGTCAGCAGCAGCAAACAATTCTTTGCTGCTTTGCTCTGGTGCGCTAAGTAGAGCCAGCCCGGCGCTGGCACTGACCTCATAGTGTTTGCATAAATGATGCTGATTTATTGCACGTAGTAGCCTGCGGGCAACCAGCTCGGCGCAGTTGGCATCCGGTGCGGATAAAATTACTGCAAATTCATCTCCGCCAAAACGGAACAGGCTGTCTGTTGCGCGCAAAGTATCACGCAGACAATCTGCCACAGCCAACAATACGTCGTCACCTGCGCTATGGCCGGCAAGGTCATTAACCTGTTTAAAGTTATCTAAATCCAGTAACAATAAAGCGCAAGGCTCATCATGGCGCTTAGCCAGTTGTACGGCTTTATCAAAACTGTCATCAAAAAAGCGCCGGTTGCCAAGACCGGTTAAGGTGTCTTTTAACGCCATTTGCTGCAACCGGCACACAACCAGCGCATTTCGCAGTGCAAACAGCCATTCGCTTTCAAGCAGTAGCAGCTCGCGTTGGATCATAGGGGTAAACGCATGCTCACTCTGGTAAATCAGTTCGGCCAGGCATTGCTGGTTTAATACCAGTACACTGCGATGCTCAATATCAGCAGGCCGTGAACCTATGGCTTCAAAATCACCAACAGCGGTTTTCAGTTTTAATGCTGATAGCGGCAAAACTTTGCCTACTGCCATAGCAATAATATTCAGCTGCTGCTGAATATCCAGTGTGGTTTGCAGTTGGCTGATCAGGCTTTGTTCAGCGCATTCTGCCAGTTCAGGCCAGTGCTGCAATTTGGTCATAGCTGCGTAGCTGGGGGCGTTACTTAGCGCAACCTCGTGTACTAACAGGTATTCCATTTTGGGATCCGTTGATGCTTTTTTTCTAATAAAGCAAATAACAGGCCAGAATTATTATAGTAATAATTATCAGTATGATAGCAAAGTTGCTAAACAAGGTTGTGGTACAAATGCCAAAGCTTTGACAGTTAATTAGCCGTTGTCATCAGCAAGAAACTGCAAAATAGTGTCCATTTGTGCTGTGGCATCTTCATAGCCCAGAGTAATGAGCCGGCGGGTATAATGCTGTTCAAACAGTAAATAGCTGGCCAGACTGGAGTCTGAATGCTGGCGAATGCCGGTCATACGTAAAATGGTTCGTACCGCCATCGGCAACGATAAAAAATGCTCGCTGGCAATCTGGCTAAAGTTCTGGCTGGGGTTGATAAACAGGCTTTGTACCGGCTTAAGATCGGTTTTTATACCGTGCTGTTGCATGGTCTGAATAGTGCTATTAACCCGCTGCATACGTTCAAGATCGGAGTTTAAACTGTCGGTAAACACAGTATCAAGCAAATGCCCGGCAATGGTTGCCAACCCTGGATGATGCATCATCCGCTGGTTATGATCATTTTTACGCGGATCGGCCACGCCGATAATCAGTATTTTATCTGCGCCAAGGTGGATAGGGGCGCTAAGCGGTGCCAGCTGATTTACCGAACCATCACCAAAATACTGCTGATGAATACGTACTGACGGAAATACCAGCGGAATTGCCGCCGATGCCATTAAATGATGTATACCAAGCAGAGTACGCTGGCCACAGCGCTTAGCACGGCGCCATTCCTGCGCCTGATCTGACTGAAAAAACGTGATGGAGTCGCCGTTGTTATAACATGACGCGGTAACGGAAACACTGGACAGATAACCGCCCATAATGTTGCGGTCAATCCGTTTTAAATCCAGCACTTTGGTCAGCATTTGCCGTAGTGGTTTGCTGTCAAACAGACTCACTGCAGTTTTATTGGCATAGTCGGCCTGAAATGCGCTGAAAATACCGCGTAGTATTTGCCGGAATACTCTGGGGTAGTCAGAGTAATACACCTGATCAGTATGAAAGTTACGCCAAATCCATTCCAGTTTTTTCACACCAAGATGAAAGCACGAGGCGTAACAAGCCATGGCGGCACCATTCATAGCCCCGGCCGACGTGCCACTGATAATTTGAAACGGCAATTTACTGCTACGCGGGTACTGCTGTGATATCGCTTTTAGCACCCCGACCTGATAAGCCGCCCGGGCACCGCCGCCGGTTAATAATAATGCCGTCTTTTTTGCGGCTTTTACATTATGTTCAGACATAACAGAAGTTGAACTTTTTCCAGACAACAGGCTCATTGCTTAGTATATTGCTGGAATCGTTAAAGAATGCAACGCTTAATCGCGTTACACCGTCAGATCGCTACCGAGGTTGTTATGGCAGAACAAAAACCGAACAATAATCAGCAGTTATATTACGCAGGCATAGCCGCTATTATCATAGTGGTATTGATTGCCCTATGGATGTTGCTGGCCAAAGATGATAAGCCGGAACCGGCAATTAATTTATTGCCGCCTGCAATTATCGAACCGGTACCGCCGGTGTCTGAAGCAGAGCCAGAGCAGGGTACATCAGAACCCGACGTGGCTGAACCCACATCCGAGCCGTTAACTGAGCCTGAAATTACAGAACCTGTAGCAGAGCCTGAGCCTATGCTGCCAACGCTGGATGAGTCGGATACTGAGGTTAAACAACGTTTACTGGCATTAAACTGGCGCTCTGGCCTGGCGGGCCTTTTTGTTACCGAAGAGATGTTACGTAATTTTGTTGTGCAAACCGATAATGTCGCGCAAGGGCAGCTTGCTGCCGGACATCCGCTATTACGGCCGCTGGAGCAAAAGTTTGCCCTCGGCGAAGAGAGCGCCATGCAACTGGATGAAAGCAGTTTTGCCCGTTACCAGCCATATATTCAATTAATTGAAAGCGTACCTGCTGAGCAGGTGCAGGCCCTGTTTAATCGCTACGAGCCGCTATTACAGCAAGCTTATGCTGAGCTGGGATACCCCGACGAGTTATTTAAAAACAAGCTGATAGCGGCTATTGATGTACTGCTGGCAACCCCAGAGGTAAGTTACCCGCTAACACTGGAGCGGCCGTCAGTTGTCTATGTGTTTGCTGATCCGGCAATAGAGCAATTGCCAGCTGCGCAAAAACAAATGCTGCGGTTGGGGCCAGATAACCAGCAACGCTTTAAAGCGGTATTACAGCGCTACAAACAATTGCTGCAGTAGCCAATTTTGCCAAAAGCAGGCTTGCAACAACGCCTGCTTTTGCGCATAATGCGCGCCTGTTGAGGATTCAGCAGTTCAATGGTAACCCCATTGGTCCTCTCGCAATACTAGTAAGCGAACCTGGTCAGGTCCGGAAGGAAGCAGCCACAGTTTATGACGTATGTGCCGGGATGTGGCTGGTGGGGTTGCCACCCAAATCCCGCTTTTGCTCAAAATCTTTTTTCACTATTTCTAAGGCTAAAAGCGCGGTACTGGCGTCTATCTGATGTTGCTCCAGCAACATAATTAAATCCACCGCCAGTTGCACATGTGCCGGTGCCTGATCCAGCATAGTACTCACGCATTATTGTCCAAAAACTGTCGTGCTCTGGCAACGGCTTCTTTTACCTTCATCCGCATTTCAAAACGCTCGCTTTGTGGCAGGTAAAACGCCATATCTACTTCGTAACGGATATAACGCGGCGGCAGCAGGTTTAACGAAATACAACATAAATCGGCCAGATACTCAGTATCTTTCTGCTGATCCAGCCCCAACTCAACAATATGATCCAGTGTTAGTTTTTCATAATAGTTGTGAATATCGTCGTCCAGTTTCATACTTGCCTCAGTCTTGTTTACAATCAGCTCAAGCATAATCAGCTTTGTGGTAAAAGACCACTGAAAGATTGAGTTAGCGCGCTTGGCTGCTACAATGCGCGACAGGACCATGACAGAAGAACTGCAATGCAAAAAAATACCATACCCTGCTACTACGGCGATTACCTGCAACTGGACAAAATACTGACAGCCCAGGCACCTGAGAGCGCTAAGTACGCCGCTGAGGCTCACGATGAGACGTTATTTATTATTGTGCATCAGGTTTACGAACTGTGGTTTAAGCAAATTTTGCATGAACTAAAGGCCGTGATGGATGTATTTGCCGGCGAAGAAGTTAAAGATGAACAGCTTACCGGCATAGTGCACAAGTTAAAACGGGTGATCACCATTCAGCAACTGCTAAACCAGCAGATTGGTGTGATTGAAACAATGACACCGCAGGATTTTATGTCATTTCGTGATTATCTTGTGCCGGCCTCCGGGTTTCAAAGCATTCAGTTTAAAATGTTGGAAATTGGCCTGGGCCTGAAAAGCGATTTTCGTATCGACTTTGACAAAAACTCGTTTTACAGCCGGTTAAATGAGAAAGACCGTACCTTTTTACAGCAACTTGAACATGAGCCCAGCTTGTTTGAGCGCATAGAAAAATGGCTGGAGCGGATGCCGTTTCTTGAACTGGAAAACTTCAGCTTCTGGCAGATGTATCAGCAAGCCACCGACGCTATGCTGGCAGAAGATAAAAGCACCGTGCAGGCAATTGAACAGATTGCCGAACATGAACGCGAATTGCAGCTGGCCGAAATTGCCCGTACGGCTGAAAAATTTGCAGCTCTGCTGAATAAAGATAAGTATGAACAATTACAGCAATCCGGCGCTTTCCGGTTAAGCCAGCGGGCGATGTTGTCGGCACTGTTTATCAGCCTGTATCAGGAAGAGCCGGTTTTTAATCTGCCGTTTCAGTTGCTAACCTGCTTAACGGAAATAGACGAGCTGTTGACAATATGGCGCTACAAACACGCCATGATGGTACAGCGAATGCTGGGTACCAAAATTGGCACCGGTGGCTCGTCGGGGCATGATTATTTAAAACGGACCACAGAGAAAAACCGTATTTTTACCGATCTGTTTAATATGGCCACCTTTCTGTTGCCCAAATCAGATTTACCGGTGTTGCCTGCTCAGGTAAAACGGCGTTTAGGTTTTTATTTTGCCGGCGAAATCTGAGCCACACAGCGTAAAAGCTGCTTTGAACAGTTGCAGATGTAACTGCACCAGCGCATCAATATTGCGCTGGTAGCCGCCACCAATTACGGCGGCAACCGGTATATTCTGTTCAACACAGCTTTGCAGTACCAGCAAATCGCGTTGATATAAAGCGCCGGTGGAAAGATTCAGCAAGCCCAGTTCATCCTGCTGGTGAATATCCACGCCAGCATCGTAGACAACCAAATCTGGCCGGTGCCAGTTAAGCAAGGTTTGCAGGCTTTGCTGTACTGCCTGCAAATAGTCAGTGTCGGAGCAATCTTTTGCCAGCCCTATATCCCAGTCTGAATGTTGTTTACGGGATGGGAAGTTTTTTTCACAGTGCACAGAACAACTGATAATACGCGGCTCGTCGGCAAGCAGCAGCGCACTGCCATCGCCCTGATGCACATCTAAATCTACAATCAGTATTTTATCCAGCCCCTGATGTAACAGCGTTTTAGCCGCAAATACCAGATCGTTAAACAAACAAAACCCCGAGCCTTCTGCATAAAAGGCATGGTGATAGCCGCCACTTAAATGTAGCGCTATACCACTGTTAAGCGCCGCCTGAGCTGTTTGCAGCGTGCCGCCTAATGAATACAACGAGCGCTGAAAAAGCTGTTCTGACCATGGAAAGCCTATGCGGCGCATAGCTTTGGCAGCAATAGTGCCATCAGCCAGGCTTTGAATATAAGCCGGGCAATGCACCTCTGCCAATTGCTCTGCAGTTACAGGCACTGACCGGGTAAAGGCGTTCTCGGGCAGCCCTATATTCAACAGGTATTGGTACAAAGTGCGGTATTTTGTAATGGGATAGCGGTGCTTGTCAGGCAGGTTAAGCTCACTGTAACACGGGTGATATAGCATGGCTGGGAGTGCACTTAGCATGGGTTTGGCAACTAACATCAGATCAGCTCCGCCGTTCCAAATCCTGAATTTGCCGCTCTATATCTGATAATGCTTTGCGGCAGCGGCCTAAGCGGGCATGTAAAGCCAAAGTGCGCTGTATGGCTTCTGCTGAGTTTTCCCGGCTGGCCAGGCTTATCATATCCTGTAAGCGGCGCTCAAACTCCTGGGTATCACTCAGTTGCTGGTACAACTGCTGGCTGCTGGCGTTTATTTGTTGCACCACTGCTTTTAATTTGTTTTTAGTGGTGGGCTTGCGCCGGGTATCTACATTACGAAAAGCTCTGGTCAATGCTGAGGTTTGTTCGCTCAATCGTTGAACCAGGCGTTGCTTAGCCATATTGCTAAGATTGCTTTCCTGTAAGTGGCGTAAATTGCGCAGGGCTTCAGCAACATAGTCTGTTAGCTGTGGTGAGTGGCAACTGAACAGTGCACTATCAAACCAGTTTTGCGGCCGGCCAGCTACCTGTTGCTGATCAATCGCTTCAGCTTGTTGTCGTAGTTGTTGCAACTGATGATTCAAAGTGGCCAGTAAATCCATTTAGCTACTCCAGGCCTGCCAGGCCAGGCGTAAAGCAATCGCGATCACAACACAGATAAATACCGGCCGGATAAAGCGGCTGCCAAATTTTATGGCAGAATGCGCACCCAGCCAGGCACCAAGCATTAGACACAAGCCCATAGCAATGCCAAGGGTAAAATTAACATGGCCCAGTGCAATAAAAGCCACCAGCGAAAAACCATTGCTGATAAAGTTCATGGTACGGGCGACACCGCAGGTTAGCAGCAGGTTGATTTTGTACAGCGCCATAGTAGACACCATCCAGAATGCCCCTGCACCCGGGCCGGCAATACCGTCATAAAAACCCAGAGTCAGGCCCTGAGCCCGCTGTTGCCAGAATAATTTTGCGTTTTGTGGCGGCAGCTTTAAAGCATCGTCCGGTTGCATACGGTTAAACAGGGTATAAATGGCCGCCAGCAAAATAAGCAGCGGCAGTATTTTTTCCAGTGCCTCTTTGCTAATCATGTCTACAACCAGTGTACCCAACACTGCACCTATAGCGGTATAAAGCAAACTGCGGTGCCAATACCGCGGGCTAAACAGTTTTTTACGATAATAGGTAACGGATGCAGTAAAAGAGCCAAAGGTTGCCGCCAACTTATTGGTGCCCAGTACCACATGCGGCGGCAAGCCTGCAGTAAGCAAGGCCGGTACTGTCAGCAAACCACCACCGCCGGCAATAGCGTCAATAAAGCCAGCACTAAATGCCACGGCACAGAGGATCAGTAACACAGAAGAGTCTATAGCTAATTCAGCGAACAAGGCAGGTTCCTGTTAATACTCAATTTGACGACGAAACGGCGGCAGGGCGTTTAACATGGCACTGCCGTAAGCTTTAGTTACCAGGCGCCGGTCCAGGATCACTATCTGGCCTTCGTCTTGCTCCTGGCGTAGCAGTCTACCACAGGCTTGCACCAGTTTCTTTGAGGTAGCAGGAATAGTCAGCTGTAAAAATGCATTACCGCCTTTTTTGGTTATCGCCTCAGCTAAGGCTTCTTCCAGAGGCGAGGTAGGTACAGCAAAAGGCAGTTTGGTAATAACCAGATTGATTAGCAATTTGCCGGGCAAATCCAGCCCTTCAGAAAAGCTTTGTGTGCCGAATAAAATACTGGTGCGGTTATGTTTGCAGTTTTCGCCATGTAACTGCAGTAATGCCTGGCGTGAAGCTTCGCCTTGCACCAGCAGTGAAAATTTCTGTTTACGCAGCGCCTCGGCAACTTGCTGCATTTGCCAGTAAGAAGCAAACAGCACCAGGCTGGCCTGACCGTCGGGCAAGTAAGCCGGCAGTAGTGTTGCCAACTCGTCGGTATAAGTTTGCTCTGTTGGTTCTGTCTGCATTTTCGGAATAATAATCCGGCCCTTTTCTGCGTAGGCAAAAGGCGATGCAACCTGCAATGTTTGTACACCTTCAAATTGTGTTAAGCCCAGATCGTACTTAATGTATTGAAATGAATTTAACGCAGTGAGGGTGGCAGAGCAGAGGATAACCGCGAAGGCATCAGTAAATAGCAACTGCTCCAGCTTATTTGCAACGCCAAGTGGGCAGGCGTGGCCAATAACGTACTGGCTTTGATTTTGCTGTTCAACCCAGCGTGCCTGATAAACATTTTTTTCCTGCTCTGAAGCATATAATTGCCACAGTGCTTGCTGCTGCTCAATTTTTTGGCGCAGGTAAGCTAACTCCTGCAACAGGCTCAGGCTTTGCTTCAGCGGTAATTGCTGCTCAGTGATATTTTCCTGCAAGTGTTGCTGGATTTTTTCCAGTTGTGTCAGGGCTTTCTGGCTAACCTGTGCCAGTTGCTCTGCCTGCTGCTGAAACAGCTTAGGCAGAGCAGCGTCTGTAAAGCGAAACTCTGTTTTCTCAGCAAACCAACGTGGCTTAAAATCTGTCACGCTGCGTTCTATCGGTTTTAGTAAGCTATTGAGTTCACTGCAGCTGTCATCGAAGCGCAGTAACTCTTTCATGACGGTGGCGGGTAAAAGGGTAATTAACTGTTGAATGGTTTTAGCAGCTTTTTCCAGCCAAAGGCTGTTGTGGGTAAGCTGGGCCTGGGCAGCAAAAAACTCCCGTGCACTATCGGGCAAATGGTGGGCTTCGTCTATTACATAAAGTGTTTCTTCGGGAGGTGGTAATATACTGTTACCACTGGATAAATCTGCCAGCAACAACGCATGGTTTACCACCAGCACATCGGCGTTACTTACCTCAGCACGGGCAAGATGGAACGGGCAATTCATATGACGACGGTCTGTTTTACTACAATGCAGCGGATCAGCCACAATACGCTGCCACAAATCTTCAGCTAAAGGGGTAGTCAGCGTATCCCTGTCGCCCAGCCATTTACGCTGCTGCCAGTTATCCAGTAACTGCTGCCAGTCAAAAGCTGCATCGTTAGCCGTGGCAAATAACTCAGGATGTTTTTGCTGCTGGCGTACGCGTTCAATGCAAGCATAGCGCTGTCGCCCTTTTACCAGGCTGAACTCAAATAACAGCTTACTGTGTTGCTGAAAAAACGGCAGGTCTTTGTTTACCAATTGCTCCTGCAGTGCCACCGTCGCCGTGGCGATCACTACTTTTTTCTTCTGCGCTAATGCATAAGGGATCACTGCCAGCATATAAGCCAGCGATTTACCGGTACCGGTGCCAGCTTCAATTAAACCAATACGTTCACGCCGGTGATAAGTGCCTGAGACGATTTTAGCCATTTCAGCAACTAATTGGTTCTGCCCCTGCCTGGGTTGGTAATTAGGCAGGGTAGTTTTAATGCGCGTATGTATAGCGCGGATCTGGCTTTTTAGCTGGTCACTTAACATGTTTGATGTGTATTTATATACAGTTGTTTGATTGTATACGTAATAGGGCAGGCAAGCAAAACATTCGTGGCTCAATAAATCTAGAAAAATTAGCTCAGGTATTTACGAGTACAGCTTGGTGAATACCATTAATTTTTGTAATTAAAAGTTTACATTGTCGACTTTGCAAGGCCGATATTTAATACTTCAGTGTAAATAATAGCCAAAGCCTGATTTTGTATAAATCATTGATCGTACTATTTTAAATGTGGTGAATTAAAGGTGGTGGAGTAACTGATTGCGAAGAATAACACCGTTTTGGTGTATTCGCCGCTGACCGTGACAATGTAAATTACAAATTGTTCCTTAAAAGCTGTTGACCCTGCTGAAAAATTACGTTTATTATCACATGGCGATAAATCGGAGGTTATCCGAGATAAGCGGAGTGCCAAGCGCCTTAAAAGAGATTGGTACAGTAAAAATAGAATCACTAAAATAGTGATCCAGGGAGAAATACATGTATATAAATAATAAAATAAGCAAGGCTGTACGTATTGCACTTGCTTTTGGTGCCGCTTCAACTACAGCGTTTACTTTTTCTGCAAGCGCTGCCGAAGAAGATGCTACAGCAAAAGTAGAGAGAATTGAAGTTACTGGTTCACGTATCAAACGCACAGATATGGAAGGCGCTAGCCCGGTATCAGTGTTTAGTTTTAGTGATATCCAGAACACTGGCGCAGTAACTATCGCTGAGTTTTTGCGTACTAACGCTGCAGTTAGTGGCTTCAACGAATCTCAGGGGCTTAGCCAAGCTGGTGGTGCCTCTTCAGTTGGTACCAAGAATCTTAGTCCAGAATATACTTTGATTTTGTTAAATGGCCGCCGGGTGCCAAAAAACTCTGCCGGGGGCATCTTTACTGACGTAAACCAGTTGCCTATGGCGGCTGTTGATCGCATTGAAATTTTAGGTGATGGTGCATCTGCAATTTACGGTTCTGACGCCGTTGCCGGTGTTATTAACGTTATCACCAAAAAGAACTACGAAGGTGTTCAGGTAAGTTTTCAGACTGGCATGGGTGTAGAGCACCACGACGGTAAGGAAAATAAGCTGTCTATTGTTGCTGGTGTACAGTCTGGTAAAACAAATATTTTGTTTGCAGCTGAACATTTTACCCGTGATGCAACATCATTTACAAATCGTAATCTTGGCAAAACTGCAGTGCTTAGAGATTCGGAAGGTAACGTTATTCCTGGTGGCGAAGGCCGCAGTCCTTCAGGTACGCCTGGTTATACAGCCTTAGGCTTTGTAGGTGCAACAAATAATAGCGGCCTGCCTACATCAGCTCTGGGTAATAGAGCATGGGCCGATTGCCCTGAGGAGCAAATTAACTCTGCTGGCCAATGTTTGTATGATACTGGTCCACTTTATTTTTCCCAGCCTAAAGGTGACCGTCAGTCGTTATTTACACAAATTACACATGACTGGAGTGATGCGTTGCAACTGGATGCACAGTTCCGTTATAACCGCGTTTATACGCTAAACTCTAATGGTGCTGCACCAGGTGGCGTAGTTGTTGCAGGTGGCAGTGGAAGAGTTGCTCCTTCTGAATTTGTAAAAGATCATTTATTAAATGATCGGTTCGGTGGTGATGAGGCGTTATATCAGCAGGCTTTGGATGCATTCGCGGCTGGTACTGCATCATTACAGGTAGTACGCCGTTATTTAGAGTTTGGTAACCGTGAAAAAGATGTCACCAACCAGACTTATGAAGCAATTGGTGGTTTTGATTGGCAGATTAACGATGATTTTAGCTTAACTGGTGATATTGGTTTTTCGCGTTTAACTAACCAGCAAGTTGGTGTTAGCGGCAATCTGTTGTCAACACCTACTGCTAACGCGTTTATCTCTGGTGCTTTAAATCCATTTGTAATAAATGATTGTGCTTCTGAAGAGCTAAAAGCTGTTTGCAACTCGTTAAATGCAGCTATTCACAGAACTAGTAACTATGAAGTCGGTTTCGGCTCGTTAGTGTTTGGTGGTATGTTACCAGTAGAGTTACCTGGCGGACAGATTGGCATGGCACTGGGTGTTGACGTTCGGAATGAGACTTATCGCGACGTTTCAGATCCAGCGACTGTACAAGGACAGGTTCTTGGTGGTGCAGGTTCAAATGGTGGCGGTTCTTTCAGTAACGAAGCAGCCTTTATTGAGCTTGCTCTTCCGGTATTTGATCAGTTAGAAATTACCTTAGCGGCCCGCCATGATAAAGCGGACTGGGATTTAGCCGATGATTCGCAAACTACTTACTCTGGTAAGTTCGCTTATCGCCCAACAGATACACTGTTACTTCGTGGTTCTTTAGGCACAGGCTTTAAGGCACCAAACTTAAGCAATCTGTTCTTGGCGACGTCTCAAGGTGTGACACGAGCTATTGATACGAAATTATGTAATGCGGCTGTAGCGGCTGGTGGTGATCCTGCAACTCATGCAGATTGTTTAACAAAAGAGTTGAACTCCAGAGGTGGTGGTAACCCAGAGCTGACTTCTGAGAAATCTAAGTCTGCATCATTAGGCGTGGTTTTTGAGCCTATCGAGAATCTTTCATTCTCTTTGGATTACTGGAAACTGGATATCGATAACATTGTTGGTTCTTTAGCTATTCAGGAGATCTTGAATGAAGAAGCGGAAGGCCGTTTAACTGAATTGGTAATACGTGCTCCAAACGGTACAGTGAACGATGCTCTTCGTGAAGGTTATGTAAGAACTAACTTACAGAACCTTAATGAGCGTAAGCTTGAAGGTTTGTTACTGGATGTATCAGACAGATCTGATTTAGGTTTTGGTGTGCTGCGTTCAACTCTGAAGGCAGAATATCGGCTTAAAGATATGAATCAAACATCCAGAACTCAACCGTTATGTGACAGTTCAAAAAATGGCGCCAGAAATTGGAATGCTAACGCTACATTTACTTTAGATGTTCAGGATTTCTCTACGTCATTGTCAATTCGTTACCTGCCTGGTTATGATGTATGGCAATCTCGTAATACAGCACAGAATAGTTGTGAGCTGATTGGCTATTTTGATGTTGTAAGAGATGGCAGTACTATTGTTGATTTTGGTAAGCCATTGTCAGTTAGTTCTTACACAGAGATGAATCTGGCAACGACTTACAATGTTACACAGGATACCTCTGTAACATTAGGTATGCGTAACTTGTTTGATCGTGATCCGCCATTCTCAACACCTAATGCATGGCCATTCTATAATCAGGAAATGTATTCTAATATGGGACGGTTTGTGTACGTTGGCTTTGATACTAAGTTCTAATAGTTAAAGAGCTAAAGCTGTAGTTTATAATTAAGCCCCTCCATTAATGGAGGGGCTTTTTGTTACAATTTTATAATTATTTTTAATATATATTCTGGCCTAATAGCGAAGGTGGAAGATTTTCTACCTTGAATAGCTATCATATTTTATTGGCTTTAATAAAATTAAAAATTAATAGGGGGACAGATGCTAAAGTATACATTAATGCTGTGCTTGCTTTTTGCTGTAAAGACCGGAGCTGCAGTTACTGAGTGGATTGATTTTAAAATGGAAAATGGAGCAATCTTATTTCCTATAAAAATTAACGGTCAAAATACCCATGCTGTCTTAGACACCAAAGCAAAAGTTAACTTTATTGCTGAGAGTTTTATCGATCAGCATAGAGATAATTTGCGCAGAACTGGCGTAATTTTATTTAAAGATAATGACGGTGAAAGGAATGCTGAAGTTTATCAGGATATTAAAGTTAATATATTCGATGTTGAGCTAACTTTCTCTGATTTAATTGCTGTGCAGAATGTTGCTGGAGAACTCGTACTTGGTATTCCTTTTCTACGCCAGCATATTATTCAACTTGACTTTCCGAACAAACGAATGCGTTTAATTGGCCATAATCAGCTTGACATGACAAAGTTAGCTAATGTGCTTATGCAACCACAAGTTGATTTAGCTGTGGCAAGTACTCCGGGTAGTCAATCTATTAAGAAAAATGATCAGTCAGCCCGTGCTCTGCGAGTTTCTGTGCATGGTAAAGATATGTGGCTTACTTTTGATACTGCGATTGCTGAGGGCGTGGCGTTGAATCGTGATGCTGCTCAAAAAGAGGGGCTGTTAACTCGTGCTTTTGCTGCTGATGCAGCTGAATTAAACTTAGCGACGTCAGTAAACAGAGAAGTCTTCATACTGAACAGCGTGAAGATTGGGCCATACGAATTAGAAAATGTATCTTTAGGGGTTGAAGTCGAAGGCGGTAAGCGACTCATTCCATTTGTTCCACGTAAAGTAAGAACCGGTACCAATATTAGCAGAGATGTGCAGGCCACGGGCAGTTTAGGGCTAGATGCAATGCAGCATTTTGTGGTGACGTTTGATTACTTAAATAGTTTGGTTCGGTTTGATGTCCAATAGCTGGATAAATTCCTCAAATGATGTAGTGGTCAAATAACATTGACCACTCTCATTGCTGACAGGCAACAGCTTTATCAATTTTTCCCGATGGCACGCGTCATTGAGAGCTAGTACAGCTAAGGCCTTAAATCGCTGCTCAGCATACATTTTTTTAATTAAGTGTTTCCCGCTTCTGACTCTTTTAGCCGAATATCTTTGGCGCGTTTACATCGCGAAATTTATCTCGCCATTTATATAGAGTGACTGAAATCATACTCTGATCCTGACAAACTTTAGGCTACCGCTAAATCTTGATGCTCTCCGGAAGAATTTCCTGTATGTGTATTGCGAAAAATTCTACTCTTTACATCCGCTATTTGACCTTTACCCAGAAATTTCCTCCTGACAACGGTAAGTGTAAATTGTTCCGCAAAACTGTTGACCCTGCGGAAAGTATGATCTTATTATCTGTTGTGACACACTGGTGTTTTTCAGGTGTGAATGGTATGCCATTGGTTGTGGGTGGTTGGTGGCTGATAAAAAAATAGAATCACTAGATAGTGGTCCAGGGAGAAATACATGTATACAAATAGTAAATTAAGCAAAGCCGTGCGGTTAGCCATAGCATTTGGCGCAGCTTCTACCACTGCATTTACTGCTTCAGTAAATGCACAGGAAGAAGGCGTAGCGAAAGTTGAGCGAATTGAGGTTACCGGTTCACGTATCAAACGTACGGATATGGAAACATCTAGCCCTATTCAGGTAACGACTGCAGATGAAATAAAAGCGGGTGGTTTTACCCGTATTGAAGATATGCTGAACAGTCTTCCACAGGTGGAAGCTGCCGACACTGCTTTTAGTGTGAACGGTGCAACTGGTACGGCGTCATTAGATTTGCGGGGCATTGGCGCTAACCGTACTTTAGTACTACTTAACGGCCGCCGTTTACAGCCTGGTGGTTTATATTCATCTGCATCAGACGTAAACCAGATACCTGCTGCACTTGTGGATAGGGTTGAAATCTTAACAGGTGGCGGCTCAGCAACTTATGGCGCAGATGCCGTAGCGGGTGTTGTTAACTTCGTAATGAAGAAAGATTTTGAAGGCGTTGAAATTAACGCAGGTTACTCTGGTTATCAACATGATAACGATAACAAATTTATCCAAGAGAAAATGGACCAGCGTGGTTATGATTACAAAACCGGTAACTCGGGTTTAAATGGTAAAACCATTACACTGGACCTGACTCTGGGTGGCGCTTTTGCCGACGGTAAAGGCCATGCAACCGCTTTTGCTTCTTATCGTAACGTAGATGAAATGCTACAGGGTGAGCGTGACTATGCTTCCTGTGCCATCAACCCCGGAACTTTAGCTTGCGGTGGCTCAGACACGGCAGATATTCCAAACTTTGATATTTACCCCTATGTTGATGGCGAAGTAGATTTTGATCAAAATGCTTATTGGTCAATTATAGACAATGGTGGTACCACTGAATTTACAGACGTGACGAATGTTTATAACTTTGCACCGGTGAACCATTTTATGCGTCCGGATAAACGTTTTACGTTAGGTTCGTTCGTAAATTATGAAGTTAATCAACATGCGAATGTATATACCGAAATAAATTATATGCAAAACCGCACAACGGGGCAGATTGCAGAGTCAGGTATTTTCTTCCAGAATTTTACATTCGATGTTAACAGCCCGATTTTCAGCGCTGCGCAACAGGCGCAATTCGCCGAAGCCTTTCCGGGAGCAGAACAATTAGAAATTTACATCGGTAAACGAAATGTCGAAGGGGGCGGTCGTCAGGCTAATCTGGAGCACAACTCTTTCCGAATCGTTACCGGTGTTGAAGGTATGATTAACGATAGCTGGAGCTATGATGTTTCATATCAGTATGGTTCAGTCAGTTCATCAGATGCATATAAAAACGACTTTTACGTTAACTATATGGCTCAACGCTTAGGCGCTGTGGGAGCGCCCGCTTGTACCGGTGATTGTATTCCATATGAAGTGTTCACTTTTGGTGGTGTAACGACTGAAGCTGCCCGGCAGTTACAAGGAGCTGCTATCGCAACGGGTTTCAGTACGCAAAAAATACTAAATGCTTTCGTGACGGGAGAAACCGGATTCACAGTGCCAGGGCATTCTATGCCGGTTGCTGCGGTTCTGGGAGTGGAAAAGCGTGACATTTTCTTTAGTCGTACAGTTGACACTATATATGCGGAAGGTGCATTAGCAGGTCAGGGTGGTCCGACTAGTGATCTGGACGGTGGCTACAAAGTTGATGAAGTATTTGCCGAGCTGAGTATTCCGTTACTTGATAATACGGCAATTGCCGATAATCTGGTGTTGGAGTTAGGTGCTCGTTATTCTGATTATTCAACGTCTGGTGGCGAGAATACCTATAAAGTTGCTGTTGACTGGTCAATAAATGCCGATTGGAAAGCTCGTGCCAGCTACAATAAAGCTGTACGTGCGCCGAATGTTGGAGAATTATTTAGTACACAAAGCATTGGCTTATGGGCGGGCAGTGATCCTTGTGCTGGTGCTAATCCGGTACTTACAGCTGCTCAGTGTGCTAATACTGGTGTAACAGCCGCACAATACGGCAATATCAACCCGAACAATGCTAACCAATACAATGGTTTCTTTGGCGGTAACCCTGATTTGCAACCTGAGAAAGGTGAAACTATTACTGTTGGTATCGTGGGTAATCCATTTGAGAATTTTAACTTCAGTATTGACTATTGGAATATTGAGTTAACAAATGTTATTTCTGCATTGGATCCTGAAGAAACAATTACCCAGTGTGGTTTAACAGGTTTAGCTTCATACTGTGATCTGATTAATCGTGCTGCAAACGGCAGTTTATGGTTAGGTCAGGCAGGTTATGTAACCTCCACAAACTTAAACTTGGGTGAAGAACAGTACCGCGGTATTGACGTTAGTGCGAATTACTCGATCGCGTTGGGGGATGGTACACTGAAGGCGTCTATCATTGGTAGTCGCAATTTGAAAAAATACTATAATCCATTGCCAGGCGTTGCGGATACAGATTACGACTGTTCAGGCTTAATTTCTGGTAAGTGTTTCGCGCAGCCAGAGTGGCGTCATACCATGTCAGTTGATTACAGCTCAGGTAGTTTCTGGGATTTGGGAGCCAAATGGCGGTACTTTGGCGAGGTTGAGTATGATGGTGCAGAGAATAACCTAATCGGTAATAAAATATCTGGCCAGAGCTATATCGACCTTGTTGGGCGTTTCTATGTCAATGATGCCGTTACCGTACAGTTAGGTGTTAACAACATTTTTGATAAAGAGCCACCTTTGGTTGGTAGCGTGTTGGCGAATACCAACACTATTGGGGGGTTCTGGGATCTGCTAGGCCGTTATGTTCACTTAAATGTAACGACCAGGTTCTAAACGCTCGACATTAAAAGCCGGTCAATATTGACCGGCTTTTTTTATTTAAATTTTTGGCTGATAGAAATGGTGGTAGTGGCGATGCAGAATCTTAAAGTCATATTTTCTGAGGCAATAAGGTTATTTGAAAAAAGTGATTTGACCAGCTGCGCACGGATATGTAGTGAAATTTTAAACCAAGGGTTTGTGCATGCAGAAGTGCTCCATCTTTATGCTTTGTGCTTAAAAGATGCTGATGCGTTGCAAGCTAATGATTACTTCGAAAGAGCTTTAGCGTTGTCGCCGGATAATTTTACACTAGTACTTAATTACGCTAATTGTTTGCTTTCAACCAATAATTTAAGTCAGGCAAAAGATTTATTTGAACGCTGCACCGCTGCAATGCCGGATAACTTTGATGTCTTATATGGTCTTGCATATATATATAACAAGCAGAAGCAGTTTGAAAAATCATCCTTCTACATTGAAAAAGCCATATCTAAACATGCGCGACAGGCCAGATTTTTTGTTTTGCAGGCTAGAATGTTGTTAGAGCAACATCAACTGGATGATGCATTACAGACAATTTTAGCAGCGGAAAAAATTACCCATAATTACAACATCGTCGTTACAAAGGGGCTGATTTTAAGGCGGTTACGGCAGACTTCAGCTGCGATGATGTGTTTGGACAGTTTGCCGGACACAGCCGAAGTTTGTTTTATGAAAGGTTGTGTCTACTATGATGCTGCTGACTACGAAAAGGCAGAGTTTTTTTTGCTAAAAGCTATAGAGTCTGATGAAAATTATATTGACGCTCATGAGTCTCTTAACAAAATGTATTGGGAGAGCGATTTAAATGCTAAATTTTTAAAATCCTATTCCAATATTTTTGAAAAGAAAAAATTTCCATCTATCGGCATGTATTTAAGTTACGCAAAGAATTTATTTATGTCAGGTGATGTAGTTTCTGCTGAAAATGTTATTCAAAGAGGTTTGGACAATTTCGGTCGGCAGCATAGCCTGTTGCATGCACAGGGTGGCATAGCATTGAGTGAAAAAAATTATGAAAAAGCCTTTCTGCTGTACAAGGAATCACTAAGCCAAAACAGTAATGTCAGATATATCTTAGACTTTGCAAGTACCTCTATTAGAGTTGGCAAGCTATTGTTAGCTCAACAATGGCTCGATAAAGCGCTGGCCTTAGAGCCAAATAATCAAGAAGTTATTGCGTATCGAGGCTTATGTTTTCGTTTAACAGGGGATATTCAGCATTATAATTGGTTAAATAACTATGATGACTATGTCAGCGTTGAAAAACTGCAAACTCCTGCGGGTTATGCCAGCTTTTCTGAGTTTTGGTCTGAGTTGAAATTAGCCATAACTCGTCTACATAAAACCACACGGCAGCCGCTTGATCAAAGTGTAAGGAATGGAACGCAAACCGTTGGTTATCTTTTTTCCAGTCCAGACCCAATTATTCAGACTTATAAAGCACTAATTGAACCTCATGTTCAGAATTATCTTAATAAGTTGCCGTTGGATAACCATCACCCTTTGCTGCAGCGAAATACAGGACGTTTTCGTTTTTCCGGGGCTTGGTCTGTAAAGTTAGGTAACGCTGGATTTCATACTAACCATGTTCATCCTGAGGGATGGTTATCTTTATGTACTTATTTAGATGTTCCACCGAGCATAAACAAAGATGATCCGACCCAGGCTGGATGGCTAAAGTTGGGTCAAACCACTCTGTCTGTTGATAACGCTGAAAAACCTGACAGAACGATCTGTCCCGAAGAGGGGCTTTGTGTCATTTTCCCAAGCTTTATCTGGCACGGAACGATACCATTTTCTGCAGAAGGTGGACATCGAATGACCTTGCCTTGCGACATAGTTCCGGTGTAAATAATTTAGCAGATCCAATATAGTGGTTGGGGCCTGAAATAAATCTTTAGTTCAGCAGGTCTTATACTAAGCAACTAACAACAACAGGTGAAAACAATGAAACAATCAAATGTCGCTATGACGGTAGGTGCTTTAGTCTTTAGCTCACTGGCTACGGTAACTACTACGGCAAATGCTAACCCTTTTACTGCGATAGAGCTGGCCTCGGGCTATGAGATGGTGGCTGGTGAAGGTAAATGCGGTGAAGATAAAGCAAAAAAAGCCAAGGATAAGGTGAAAGAAGCCAAGTGCGGTGAGGGTAAATGCGGCGAAGATAAAATGAAGGCCAAAGCCAGTAAAGCTAAAGAGGGCAAATGTGGCGAAGGCAAGTGTGGTGAAGCAAAATGCGGTGCTGATAAAGCCAAAGAAGCAAAAGACAAGGCCAAAGAAGGCAAGTGTGGCGAGGGGAAATGCGGCGAAGGCAAATGCGGCGGTAGTGTTTAATTAAGCCCGTTAAGGCCTGCATAGTTGTACAGCTTCGTTGTATAGTGCAGGCTTTTATTTTACTGGAGCCTGATATATGCACACAATGACACAGCCCCCTGTATCAGGAGCAGGGCTTGGCTTACGCCGTGAAATGCTGGATGAACTGATAACGGCTAAACCACCTGAGATTGATTTTTTTGAGGTGGCGCCGGAAAACTGGCTCCCGTTTGGTGGCAAGCTGCAAAAGAAGTTTAAGCAGCTCACGGAGCAGTATCGCTTTATTTGTCATGGTTTATCCTTGTCGATTGGTAGCCCTGCACTGCTGGACGTGGTTTTTGTTAAGCAGGTAAAGCAGTTTTTACGTCAATACAATATCAGCCTGTACAGTGAGCACCTGAGCTATTGCTCCGGCGATGGTCACCTGTATGATTTAATGCCTATACCCTTTACTGATGAAGCTGTGCGCTATGTGGCCAGGCGTGTACGGCAGGTACAGGATATTCTGGAGCAGCCGTTAATTCTGGAAAACGTATCTTACTATGCGGCACCCGGCCAGCAGATGCCTGAAGCAGACTTTATCAGGGCAGTATTGCAGGAAGCTGACTGTCAGTTATTGCTGGATGTAAATAATATTTATGTTAATTCAGTTAATCATAATTATAACGCCAGCGAGTTTTTGCAGGCTATGCCATCTGAGCGTATAGCTTACTATCATATAGCCGGCCATTTTAAAGAGGCGGAGGATTTACTGGTCGATACTCATGGCTCGGCAGTTGTAGACCCCGTTTGGCAATTATTGCAGCAGGCCTATCAGTATCATGGTGTTAAACCGACATTGCTGGAGCGTGATTTTAATATTCCGCAGCTAAGTGTGTTAAGTGAAGAGCTTCAGCAAATTAAAGCGTTACAGCAACTCGCTTTGGCCCAAAGCCAGATATTGAGGGCGTAACAGATGCAGTTTCAGCAAATTCAGCAGGCCTTTATTGCTCATATTAAAGATCCTGAGCATCAGAGTGCCCCGGAGGGTATTGAAGATCGGCGTATGGCGATATACCGTGAGCTGTTTTTTAATAATGTGGAAGGTTTTATCGCCAATGCATTCCCTGTGCTGAAATCACTATATAAAGACACGGCCTGGCACGCCCTGGTGAGGCAATTTTTTATACAGTATCAGTGCTCCAGCCCTTATTTTTTGCATATTGCAGAGCATTTTCTACATTATTTGCAGCAAAATTATGTTGCTACTGAGCACGATCCGGTGTTTATGCTGGAGCTGGCGCATTATGAGTGGGCTGAACTTTATCTGGCAACAAAGCAGTTGCCGCAAGCTGAAACGTTGTTGAACGCAGAGCAAATCGTAGATGCGCCGCTGTATTTATCATCGCTTGCCATGGTATTGGCTTACCCTTATGAGGTGCACCAAATCAGTTCTGCTTATCAGCCTGAGGCACCAGGCGAAGTAAAGTATTATCTGTTGTACCGGAATACTGCGGACGATATAAAGTTTGTGCTTATTAATCAGCTTACTGCAGCGTTGCTGCAAACGTTACAGCAATCAGGCGGCAGTACTTTGTCAGCTTTAGTACAACAGTTGCTGCCGCTACTGCCGCAGTTTAGCGAGCAGCAGCTAATGCAGGGAGCCACAGCTTTATTGCAGGACTTTGCCGCAAAAGGTGTGTTGGTGTCTTTTCAAGCAGAACAAAATTCATTACCATAACTGCCCTTAAATTCGCTGATTACAGAAGAGTAGTGCAATGGCAGACGAAAAGTTTAAAGAGTCGTTTAACCTGTGGCAGTTTCTTGCCCTGGTTGCAGTGTTTGTGTCTTTACTGTGTTTGGCGCCTATAGTGCGTTGGTTCCAGATTCTGGCATAATGCATCAGCATAATAGAAGGCCGCCTGAGGGCGGCTTTTTTGTCCCGGCAGGGGCGCTTAATAAAAGGTTTTCTAACATGGACAAACAGGCATTAGAGCTTGAATTAAAACAGGTTATTAAAACGGTTGTTGATTATCCAAAGCCGGGCATAGTATTTCGTGATGTAACCAGCCTGATGCAGGATGGCCCGAGTTTTAAAAAAGTGATCGACGCTTTTTGTTATTTTTATGCTGATAAAGGCATTACCAAAATTGTCGGTACTGAGTCACGCGGCTTTATTTTTGGTGCGCCACTGGCTTATGCCATGGGTATTTCTTTTGTGCCGGTACGTAAACCGGGCAAGCTGCCACGTCAGCGTATTTCACAAAGTTATCAGCTGGAATATGGTGAAGATGCGTTAGAGCTGCATGCTGACGCTATAGCTGCGGGTGATAAAGTATTGCTGGTTGACGATTTACTGGCTACCGGCGGTACTATTGATGCGACAGCTAAGTTGGTACGCCAGCTTGGTGGTATTGTCGATGACGCGGCTTTTGTTATTGCATTGCCCGAACTGGGCGGTGTTAAACGTTTGCAGCAAGCCGGATTAAATATCCTCAGTCTGGTTGAGTATAGTGGCGAATAAGTTTAGTCTGTCAAAGATCCCAATTATTACAAGATATCAGCAGCCGTTATGAGTTATCAGGTATTAGCACGCAAGTGGCGCCCGCAACATTTTGCCCAGTTAGTCGGGCAGGAGCATGTTAAAAGCGCACTGGGCAATGCCCTGAATACCAACCGGTTGCATCATGCTTATTTATTTACCGGCACCCGTGGTGTCGGTAAAACCACCATAGCGCGTATTTTTGCTAAAAGTTTAAACTGTGAACAGGGTATTACTGCTACACCCTGTGGCCAGTGTTCTGCTTGCCAGGAAATTGATGCCGGTAACTTTGTTGATTTGCTGGAAATAGATGCTGCATCACGTACCAAAGTAGAAGATACCCGCGATTTACTCGACAACGTACAGTATGCACCCAGCCGTGGCCGTTTTAAGGTTTATCTGATAGATGAAGTGCATATGCTGTCAAAGCACAGCTTTAATGCACTGCTAAAAACGCTGGAAGAGCCGCCACCGCATGTTAAATTTTTACTGGCAACCACTGATCCGCAAAAACTGCCGGTTACTGTTTTATCGCGTTGTCTGCAATTTAATTTGCTGGCATTAAGCCCGCTGCAAATTGAGCAGCATCTGGCGTTTGTGCTGGGTGAAGAGCAGATCCCCTTTGAACAAAGCGCATTAACACTGCTGGCCCGTGCTGCAAAAGGCAGTTTGCGTGATTCGTTAAGCCTTACTGATCAGGCTATTGCGCAAAGTAACGCTAATATAACACTTGATATCGTGCGCACTATGCTGGGTTTTCTGGATCAAAGCTGGGCGCAACAGCTGCTACAGGCAATTCTGGCGCAGGATGTCGCGCAGTTGCAAATACAATTGGCCGCGTTGGTGCAACAGCAAAGCAACTTCAGCCAGGTATTGGACGATATGTTGTCTATACTGCACCTTACTGCGCTTAGCCAATTCAGTCAGAACGCAGCTGGCTTTTCGGCGCAGCAAGCTTTTGTACAACAACTAGCCGATACCTTAGCGCCTGCCCAGGTACAGCTTTATTACCAGTTACTTATTAGCGGTAAAAAAGAGCTGCCATATGCCCCTGATGCATTAACCGGGCTGGAAATGGCACTGTTACGTGCGATGGCTTTTGTGCCTGAGACACAAAGCAAAAGTATCGCACCGGTTAAAACTGCTGCTGTAATGCCGGTTGTGGCTGCAGAGCCAACAGCACAGAAGCCTGAGCCGCAGCCTGCAGCAGAAGCCGTAAAAGACACGGCCGACTATTCTGCTACAGCATCAGAAACACTAACACCAGCGCAAGCGGTGGCCCCGTCAGGGCAAAATGCAGTTGCTGATGTAACAGGCGGCATTGACCCTGTTACTGCCCGTATTATGGCGCGCCGTGGGGTAGCAGTAACTGCAGCGCCAGAAGCAAAAAAGTCTGAGCGCCAGCAGGCGCCCTTGCAAAAAGCGCCTGAAGCAGTAAAAGCGGCAGTAGCCCAGTCGCCTGAACCGGTAAACGTCAGCCCCCCGATAATAACTTCGGCGCCTGAACAACCTGCTGCGGTTATCACCCGGGAAGCTTATCCGCCTGTTGATAATAGCCACTATGATGAACGTGACGATGCAGATATGCCACAGTATGATGCGGCCGCCACAGATGCGCTATGGCAACAGTATGAACAGGATGTACAACAAAACGGCCAACAGCCTGACACAACACCCGCGTCACCAATACTGGAGAATTTTGATGGTAGTATCAACGAGCAAAATTTTTCTGTTCGCTTTGCTGCTCAGGTAGATGCATGGGCGGCACGGGTTGAAACACTGGATACCGGCGGCTTAAGCAGGCTGTTTTTACTCAATGCTGCTATGCAGTTAGATGGCGATAAGCTTATTTTAACGGTGGCACAAAGCCAGCAACATCTGGACAGCCCGGGCTTTCGCACTAAGCTGCAGCAGGTACTACAACAAAGTTTTAACCAGCCGCTGGAAATTGACATCAGCTATCAGGCTGAAGTGGCAGCGAGCCCTTTAGCCATCCAGCAGAAGATTGTGCAGGAGCGGTTTGGTTACGTTAGCCGCCTGTTGCATGAGGATGACAAGGTGCAACAACTACAACAGCTGTTTGATGCACAATTGCTACCCGATACTATAGTGGTCAACTAGCGGTTTAACCAGGGCGCCAAGCGCTTACAACTTGTAATTCGGTGGCGAAGTTATTATCTTGTCGCCGGTAAAGGTCAGTGCCTGATGCACTGCTAACTCAATTTAATTTTACAGCAGGTACAACATTATGTTTAAAGGCGGTATGGGCAACATCATGAAGCAGGCGCAAGCCATGCAGGAAAAAATGCAGAAAATGCAGGCTGAAGTTGCGGCAATGGAAGTAACCGGTGAAGCCGGTGCTGGCCTGGTTAAAGTAACCATGCTGGGCAACCATAATGTGCGCCGTGTCAGTATTGATGACAGCCTGATGCAGGATGACAAAGACATGCTGGAAGATTTAATTGCTGCAGCAATTAACGATGCTGTGCGCCGCGTTGAGGAAACCAGTAAAGAAAAAATGGCTGCTGTTACCGGTGGCCTGCAGTTACCGCCTGGCATGAAAATGCCATTCTGATGAGCCGCTATACCCCGCTGGTACAGCAGCTGATTGATGCACTGCGCATTTTGCCCGGAGTAGGGCCTAAATCTGCGCAGCGCATGGCATTTTCGTTGCTGGAGCGCAACCGTGAAGCGGGTTTACAGTTAGGTACTGCATTAAGTGCCGCCATGACAAAGGTAGGGCATTGCCAGCAATGCCGTACGTTTTGTGAAACAGCGCTATGCCACATATGCACTGATCCGGCCCGTGCGCTGGATGGTATTATCTGTGTTGTCGGTTCTGCGGCTGACCAACTGGCAATAGAGCAAACCGGCCAGTTTAAAGGCCGCTATTTTGTGTTGCAGGGTTATTTATCACCTTTGGATGGCATAGGGCCACAGGATCTGGGATTGGATAAACTTAGCACATTGTTAGCTGCCGGAGGTATTACCGAGCTTATTCTGGCGACAAACCCCACCGTAGAAGGCGATGCCACAGCGTTTTATATCGCTGAGCTGTGTCACAAACATCAGGTAAGCGTGTCACGCATTGCCCAGGGTATTCCGGTGGGCGGTGAGCTGGAGTTTGTCGACGGTACTACGCTGTCACACGCTTTTAGCGGCCGTAAAGTATTTTAATCTGCTATAACCCTGCTTGAAATCCGGTTAATTCTCCCCATATTAGTTGTCAGTGTCTGGCTGCCGGTGCAGCCTGCGTTATAACTGTCAAAATGTGATGTTCGAGGATAACCACAATGAGTGATACTACAGCCACTTCAACCGGCCAAAAGCAAACCCACGGCTTTCAGGCAGAAGTGAAACAGCTATTACAGCTGATGATCCATTCACTGTATTCCAATAAGGAAATTTTTCTGCGTGAGCTGGTGTCAAACGCCTCTGACGCAGCCGATAAACTGCGTTTTCTGGCATTGTCAGATGGCAGCCTGTACGGTGATGATGGCGAGCTACGTGTTCGCATCAGCTTAGACGAAAAAGCCCGTACCTTAACTGTTAGTGATAATGGTATAGGTATGACCCAGGATGAAGTAATAAGCCACCTGGGTACTATTGCCAAATCCGGTACCAAAGAATTTTTCTCACAATTATCCGGCGATCAGGGTAAAGACTCCAAGCTAATCGGCCAATTTGGTGTGGGCTTTTATTCTGCGTTTATAGTAGCGGATAAAGTTACTGTGCGTACCCGTAAAGCCGGTGCTGCCGCCACTGAAGCCATTGAATGGGAATCAGCTGGCGAGGGTGATTACAGTATTACGCCGATCAGTAAAGAAACGCGCGGTACTGATATTGTGCTGCACCTGCGTGAAGGCGAAGATGAGTTTTTAAGTCGCTGGAAAGTTGAGAGTATCGTTACCAAATATTCTGACCATATTAGCATTCCGGTTGAATTATGGCAGGAAGAACAACCAGAACGTGATGGTGCTGAAGGCGAGAAAATTGCTGCAGTGCCAGGCCACTGGCAGGCTGTCAACAAAGCTACTGCTTTGTGGACGCGTGATAAATCCGATATTAAAGACGAAGAGTACCAGGAGTTTTACAAGCATATTTCGCACGACTGGAACGAGCCGTTAAGCTGGAGCCACAATAAGGTTGAAGGTAATAATAATTACACCAGCCTGTTATATGTGCCGAAAAAAGCGCCGTTTGATATGTGGAACCGCGATGCACAACACGGCCTGAAACTGTATGTACAGCGCGTGTTTATTATGGATGACGCTGAGCAGTTTATGCCAAGTTATCTGCGCTTTATCAAAGGTGTACTGGATTCAAGTGACTTACCACTGAACGTATCACGTGAAATTCTGCAAGACACCAAAGTAACCCAGGCACTACGTAAAGGCTGCAGCAGCAGGGCATTGAAGATGCTGGAAAAACTAAGCAAAGATGCTGAGCAATATCAGGCATTCTGGGCTGAGTTTGGTCAGGTGTTAAAAGAAGGCCCGGCCGAAGATATGGCTAACAAAGAGCAAATTGCTGCTCTGCTGCGTTTTGCCTCTACCCATAATGAAGGCAGTGAGCAAAATGTGGCGCTGGCGGATTATGTCAGCCGTATGAAAGAAGGTCAGGATGAGATTTATTATATCGTCGCCGACAGCTTTGCTGCTGCTAAGCACAGCCCGCACTTAGAAGTATTACGCCAAAAAGGCCTGGAAGTATTACTGCTATCCGATCGTATCGACGAGTGGCTGGTACAGCACCTGACAGAGTTTGATGGTAAGAAACTACGCTCAGTTGCCAAAGGTGGCCTGGATTTATCCAAGCTGGATGATGAGCAAACCAAACAGGCACAGCAAGAAACCGAAAAAGCTTTTGCTGATGTGCTGAGCCGCTTTAAGACGGCACTGGGTGAGCAGGTTAAAGATGTAAAAGTCAGCCATCGTTTAACACAAAGCCCAGCCTGCGTGGTAACTGACGAGTTTGACATGAGCACGCAGATGATCAAGTTAATGGAGTCAGTTGGTCAGAAAGTGCCGGATGTGAAGCCGATTTTTGAGCTTAACCCGGAGCACCAGCTGGTTAAGCGTATTGCTGATGAGCAAGATGAAGACCGTTTTAAACAATGGGCTGAAGTGTTACTGGATCAGGCGTTGCTGGCTGAGCGCGGTAATTTAAAAGATCCTGCATCCTTTGTTGCCAGGCTTAACAGCCTGTTATTGTCTTTAGCGAAGTAACCGTATCACCTTTGCTGCAGCCGCATAGCTGCGGCAAAGGTCTTATCAGCAAACATAGTTTCTTCAGCCTTTATCCTATCTATATTTTAATCTGCTTCTATACTTTCAACAGCTTACCGGTAAGTTAGCAAGGAGCAGTATATGTTTGATTTCTGGCGTAATATGGGTTTTGGCAGTCGGCTTACTGTTATTATGGTCAGCTTGCTGCTTGTGTCTATTCTGGTACTAACCAGCCTGGTATTTGTTGAATACCGTAATTCGCAAACCCGTGCCGTGGTCAATAGCTTACAAACTACCAGCGAACTTAACGCTGAGGCATTTACCGATTGGCTGCTGGTACGTCAGGACGAAATGCGTTACCTGGCTAAACTGCCACAAAGCCAGCAATTGCAATTAAGCGATGTCAGCACGCTGATGCTACAGTTGGTCCAGGCACAAGGCTATTATGATACGATCTTTCTGGTATCGGCTGCAGGCAGAGGCATGGCTGGCGTAAGCTTTGCCAATGGCCAGGCCCGGCTACTTAGCAGTACTGAGGCAAATGATTTTAATGTGGCAGACCGTGACTGGTTTAAGCAGGCTATAAGCGGGCAAGATACATTTTCGCAACCGATAGTATCGCGGGCTACCGGTAACCGTATCAGCACTATTGCTATCCCTGTGCGGCATAATAATGAGATTGTTGCGGTAATGCGCGGGGCGGTGCAGCTAAGCACTGTGTTTAGCAAAGTGAATGAACTGAGCCGTAACGATTATACCGAGGTTTATCTGCTGGACGGTGAGGGCAAAGCCATTACACCTGCTGCTTCAATCCGTGATACTGAGCAGGCACTGCAAACGGCAGCGGCAGATGCGATACGGCAAAAACAAAGTAATGTTGGCCAATACAACAATGCGGCCGGAATCGCTGTGATCGGCAGTTACAGCTACATCCCGATGTTAGGCTGGGGCCTGGTTTTAGAAAGCCGCGAGCAGGAAGCGCTCAGCGAGGTTCAGGAAATGCTCTGGACGCTGGTGCTTATTTCGTCAGTGGTACTGATTATCGCTGTGGTGGTGTGTATCAGCCTGGTGCGCAGTATTACCCGTACTTTGGGCGGCGAGCCAGGCTACACCGCTAATATTGTACATAAGGTTGCCAATGGCGATCTTACCGCAGATGTTGAGCTTAAAGCAGGCGACAGCTCAAGCTTACTGGCATCTATCCACCTTATGCAGCAGAATTTGCGTACTATGTTGCTGCAAATTCGTGATTACTCTGATCAGGTTGCGGCTGCCGCCACCGAGCTATCGCAAATTAATGAACAAACCCAGCAAGGCATTGAACTACAGAACAGCGAAATTAGCAGCTCAGCAGTGGCAATGAACCAGATGACAGCCTCATTGGAGGAGGTGTCGCGCAATACCCAGCAGGCTGCGGGAGCTGCTGATGCAGCAGAAAAAGAAACGCAGCAGGGGCAACAGGTTGTTAGCCAAACAGTGCAGGATTTGTCGTTGTTATCGCAAGAAGTAAGCCGGGCGGCTGATATTATTAACCACCTGAAACAAGACAGCGACCGCATCGGTAGTATCTTGCAGGTAATTGAAAGCATAGCTGAGCAAACAAATCTGCTGGCATTAAATGCTGCTATTGAAGCGGCACGGGCAGGTGACACCGGCCGGGGCTTTGCTGTGGTAGCAGATGAAGTGCGTACGCTGGCCTGCCGCACCAAAGACTCCACCACTGAAATACAGCAAATGATTGAGAAACTGCAACGCGGCACTGATAACGCCGTGCAGGCAACTAACAAAAGCGAGCTGGCAACCCGTAAAACAGCCGAGCAGGCAGGTAAGGCTGGTGAAGCGTTAACCTGTATCAGTAGCGCGGTATCACTGATTAATGACACCGCCCAGCAAATTGCCAGTGCAACCGAACAGCAAACTACCGTATCTCGCGATCTGAATAAGAATTTACACCGCATAAGCGATGTTGCTTACCAAACGGCTGATAATGTTACTCAGTCTACACAAGCCAGTGAGTCACTGGCCGGTTTGGCTGAGCAACTGAAAGGCCTGGTGGCGCAGTTCAGGGTTTAATCTATTACAACTTTAGTCGATATAAGCGGGGTTTATCTGGCAGAAAAACTGCTATTTTCTGAAGTTTGAGCAAAAAAAACGTAGAGAGAGCCGTCTTTACACAGCTGTACGACTAAAAGCCAATGAAATAGCCAGACCAGTTGGCATGGCAAGACAAACTTCTTGTTTCAGGCAGCACATTATGTAAAGATCCAGCCTTTATTATTAATGGATCAATCCCAGAACATGAGGGTGTTGCTATGCGCATAATTTTGTTGGGTGCCCCTGGTGCCGGAAAAGGAACTCAGGCTCAGTTTTTAATGAGTAAATATGGCATTCCACAAATTTCTACCGGTGATATGCTGCGCTCTGCTATTAAAGCCGGTACTGAACTTGGTTTAGCGGCGAAGCAGGTAATGGACGCGGGCCAACTGGTATCAGACGATATCATTATCGGTTTAGTAAAAGAGCGCATCGCCGAGCCGGATTGCAGCAAAGGCTTTTTGCTGGATGGCTTCCCACGTACTATTCCGCAAGCCGATGCTATGAAAGAAAAAGGCATTGTGATTGATCATGTTATTGAGTTTGATGTACCGGATGAAGTCATTGTTGAGCGTATGAGTGGCCGGCGTGTACACCCTGCATCAGGCCGTGTTTACCATATTCGCTACAATCCGCCAAAAACGGCAGGCAAAGACGATGTTACCGGCGAAGAGCTGGTGATCCGGGCTGATGACGTAGAAGAAACAGTGCGTAAGCGTTTGGCTATTTATCACGAACAGACAGAGCCATTGGTTGGTTATTACCGCGCTGAGGCTGAAGCGGGTAACACCCGTTATCATCATATTGATGGTACTAAAGCCGTTGAGGCTGTTACCAGTGAGCTGGCCAGCTTACTAAGCTAATACAGCAAACGCCGCCATACAGCAAAAAGCCCTGATTATTCAGGGCTTTTTTGTGGCCTAAATAAGGTTGCAGTTAAGCAACTTTTTCAGCATTTAATAATTGCGTAGGCGTTTGTGCAGTACTACTGCCAATGCTGATTTTACGTGGCTTTAAAGCTTCAGGTACTTCACGCACCAGCTCTATATGCAACAGACCATTAGCCATATGGGCACCGGTAACTTTGATATAGTCTGATAACTGGAATTTGCGTTCAAAGTTACGCTCTGCTATACCCTGATGCACAAAACGGCGACCATCGTCTTTACCGGCTTTCTGGCCTTTAACCAGCAAGGTGTTATGTTCGGTTTCAATGCTCAGCTCCTGCTCGTCAAAGCCGGCAACTGCCATGGTAATACGGTACTGATCCTCGCCGGTTACTTCGATATTGTATGGTGGGTAAGCGGGCTGCTTTTCATTGCGTGCAGCGGCATCCATTAAATTAGCCAGGTGATCAAAACCAATAAATGAGCGGTAAAACGGAGTTAAATCAATATTTGTCATAACCAATTCCTCATTAGCAAACAGGTGTTGTGTTGCCCTTCGGTTGAACGGGCATTTAACTTAACCAGCACAGCGGCTGGTCACTTTCAGGTGCCGTATCCGGCCACCTGCACTGTTAATAAGGTCGGTCAGTAAAATTTCAAGTTTTGGGCCGGATATTTTTTAATACCGGCCCGGGTACCTTGTCAGCTTTTGCTGATTATCTGCTGCAGCGCATTTAGCGCAGCGTCATAGTCAGGTTCTTTTGCCAGCTCATCTACCATTTGCTGGTATACCAGCTTGCCTTCGTTGTCGATAATAAGTACGGTACGTGTCAACAAGCCCATATCTTTAATCAACAAACCATAGTTACTGCCAAAATCACGCCATACGGCATCAGACAGTACTACCAGTTTGTCAATTTGCTCTTGCTGGCAATAGCGTTTTTGCGCGAAGGGCAGGTCGGTGCTAATAGTCAGCAGCACTACATCTTCAGGTAGTTTAGCTACCTCTGTATTAAAGCGTTTAGTTTGCAGTGAACAAATGCCGGTATCTACACTGGGTACTACACTTATCAGCACAGTTTTGCCTTTAAAATCTTTCAGCTCTGTTTGCTTAAAACCAGCGTCAACGACTTTAAAGGCCGGGGCTTTTTTTCCTACTTCAGCTTTTTTACCCAGCAAGACAATTTGTTGCTCTCCCGCTTTAACTTTACTCAGGCGTTCGGGCAGCCTTTCCTGCAGATCTACCGCACCAGCCAGAGTGCTTAAACTGAGTAAGCAGCCTGCTATGACTAATTTACGGCTGGTAAAAGATAATGCAGACATGATATAGCTCCTGTTAATATAGTTGGCGTAATAGTAATCAGCTGGCACACAACATATTTCCGTGCCTGATGCACGAACCGAGTATTTCAGTCTAGACTGAAATGAAGCCTGTACGAAGTGAGAAGCCGATGACCACTGCGGTATTAATTTGTGACGATTCTAATCTGGCCCGTAAACAATTAGCCAGAATACTACCACAAGAGTGGCAAGCGAACTTATTTTTTGCCGGCCATGGCGCTGAAGCGCTGGACGCCTTGCTGCAGCACAATATTGACTGGTTTTTCCTTGATTTAAACATGCCGGTGATGGATGGCTACGAAGTGTTGGCTGAACTGAAAAAACGCCAGCTGAATGTCAGGGTTGTTGTGGTGTCCGGCGATGTGCAGCCTGAAGCCTTTGAGCGGGTAAAAAGCCTGGGCGCTCTCGATTTTATCCGCAAGCCGGTAGACGCCGGGAAGATCCGGCAGCTTATGCAGCAACATGCTATTGCTCATACAGTACCTGCAGAAACCGGCAGCAATAAAAAAGCGGGCCCGGTTACTGCAGAGCTTGGTGCGGAAATGCGTGATGTATTGCAAGAGCTGACCAACGTGGCAATGGGGCAAGCCGGTAATTTGCTGGCACGGTTGTTAAATGTATTTGTAAAACTACCTATCCCGAATGTGAATCTAATCGAAGTCAGTGAACTGCATATGGCGCTGGCATCAGTAGAGCAGGAGTCTTCTACGTCAGCTGTGTGCCAGGGCTTTATCGGTGGTGGTGTATCGGGTGAGGCACTGCTGATACTGAATGACTCCAGCTTTAAAGATATTGCCCGGCTAATGAATTACCAAGGTGCGCTGACAGTAAAAGTTGAGCTGGAATTGCTGATGGATATTGCCAACATACTGATCGGCGCCGTACTTAAAGGATTAGCAGAACAAATTGATATGAGTTTCAGCCAGGGGCATCCGGTAGTGCTGGGGCAGCATGCACCGGTTAGCGAGTTGATCAGAGCCAATGCCAAGCGCTGGCGTAAAACGTTGGCAATAGAAGTAAGTTATGGTATTGAAAACTATAATATCAATTGCGATTTATTATTACTTTTTACGGAGGACAGCCTGAAAACCCTGAATTATAAAGTTGCTTTCTTGCTGGAGGAGTAGTGATGTCAGAAACAGCGATTGAGGTATCTGAGATCCATTGGCTGATGGATATGTTCCAGACCGTTGATGTCGGGCTTGTCGTGTTAAATTGCGACTATCGTATTCAGGTGTGGAATGGTTTTATGGAAAATCATAGTGGCTTAACGCCACGCCAGGTGCGTGACAGTTACCTGTTTGACTTATTCTCTGAAATTGATGAGGACTGGTTACGGCGTAAATGTGATCCGGTTATCCTGTTGAAAAACCGGGCTTTTACAATTTGGGAGCAACGGCCTTATATTTTTAAATTCCGTAATTACCGGCCTATTACCGGTAGTGCTGAATATATGTATCAGAACTGTACTATTTTTCCGCTATCAGACGCGCGCGGCCAGGTAACCCACCTGTGTTTTATCATTTATGATGTCACTGATGTGGCTGTAAGCCGTATAGAGTTAGAGTCGATGAACGGCCGTTTACAGCAACTGTCAAAAACCGATTTCCTTACCCAGCTATTTAACCGCGGTCATTGGGAAGAAAGCCTGGACCAGGAATATAAGCGTTTGCAGCGTTACCCGCACCAAAGCACTCTGCTGATGTGCGACATTGATCACTTTAAACGTGTTAACGATACTTACGGTCATTCTGCCGGCGATGCAGTGATCCAGCAAATTGCAGATGCAGTGCGCAAAACCCTCAGAGCTACTGATATTGCCGGCCGTTACGGCGGTGAAGAATATGCCATTTTATTAGTGGAAACCAATCTGGAGCAGGCAGCTCACCTGGCTGAAAGGCTGCGTAAATCAGTTGAGCAACTGTCGATTAAATACAACAGCCAGATATTAAAGGTAACGCTTAGCATCGGCCTGGCTGAACACAATAAAAACATGGCAAACTACCGCCAATGGCTGGAGGCGGCAGATAAAGCTTTGTACCGCTCTAAAGCCGGCGGGCGCAACAGAGTTACCTGCTACAGCCCGTTAGACGAATACTCAACCGCCAAGTAGTGCAGGTTCAGGGCAGCTGTGCAGTAACTCTGTACTGCCATCAGCGTTTTGTTGTTCCAGATAAACGGTAAAACCCCATAAGCGGTGTAGGTGCTTAAGTACATGCTCCATACTACCTGCCAAAGGAATACGGTTTTGTGGTACATAATGTAGTGTTAGTGAGCGGTCGCCGTTTAAGTCGACATTATGCACCTGGATATTCGGTTCTATCTGGCTCAGGTTATATTGCTGCGATAACATTTGCCGTATGCGCTGATAACCCTCGGCATTGTGAATGGCAGCCACTTCTAAACTGCCTTCTTCGTCATCATCGACAATGGCAAATAAGTGAAAATCACGGATCACTTTAGGCGACAGATACTGGCTGATAAAGCTCTCATCTTTAAAGTTCTGCATAGCAAAGTGCAGGGTTTCCAGCCAGTTACTGCCTGCAAGATCCGGAAACCACTCTTTATCTTCGGCTGTGGGCGCTTCACAAATGCGGCGGATATCAGTAAACATGGCAAAACCCAGCGCATAGGGGTTAATGCCGGAGTAATATTTGCTGTTGTATTCCGGCTGTGCTACCACATTGGTATGGCTGTGCAAAACCTCCAACATAAAACGGTCACTGACTTTACCTTCATCATACAGGTGCTGCAAAATAGTGTAATGCCAAAATGTGGCCCAGCCCTCGTTCATTACTTGCGTTTGTTTTTGCGGATAAAAATACTGCGAAATTTTACGTACTATCCGCACAATTTCACGCTGCCAGGGTTTTAGCAGCGGGGCATTTTTTTCAATAAAGTAGAGGATATTCTCCTGCGGCTCTGACGGAAAACGGCTTTTATGCTGTGTTGTACTGGCAGTTTTTACCGGTATGGTGCGCCATAAATCGTTTACCTGAGACTGCAGATAGGTTTCGCGCTCGTGCTGGCGTTTTTGCTCTTCATCCAGAGAGATCTTTTGCGGCCTTTTATAGCGGTCTACGCCGTAGTTCATTAGCGCATGGCAGGAGTCGAGCATATCTTCTACGTCGCTGATACCATACTTTTCTTCACACTGGCTGATATAGTTTTTGGCAAACACCAGGTAGTCGATAATAGAGCCGGCGTCGGTCCAGGTTTTAAACAGGTAATTATTTTTAAAAAAAGAGTTGTGGCCGTAGCTGGCATGGGCCATCACCAGCGCCTGCATGGTAATAGTGTTTTCTTCCATCAGGTAGGCAATACACGGGTTGGAGTTAATAACTATTTCATAGGCCAGGCCCATATAGCCGCGCTTATAATTTTGCTCGGTCTGGATAAATTTCTTGCCATAAGACCAGTGATGGTAACCCAGCGGCATACCGACACTGGAATAAGCATCCATCATTTGCTCTGCGGTAATAACTTCAATCTGGTTAGGATAAGTATCAAGCTTATAGTGTGCTGCAACACGGGCAATTTCCTGATGATAGGCATCAAGCAGCTCGAAGGTCCAGTCCGGGCCATCTGGTAAACAAGAGTTTATTTTCGTTTTTGCTTTGGCCATAAAAACCTCACTGCAAAGTCAATTGCGTTTAAGCGGCTTGCCTTTTAAACAGCTCGCGAAACACCGGGTAAATATCACTGACTTCTTTAATATGCTGAATGGCAAAATTGTCATGCACCGGCAGCAGCTTTTCATATTCCTGCCACAGGCTTTGGTGGGCTCTGGGCGTAATTTCAATGTATGCATAGTAACGTAGTAGCGGCAGCAACTTGTTAGCCAGCAACTCGGCACAGGGAGCGCTGTCGTCAGTCCAGTTATCGCCATCAGATGCCTGGGCGGCATATATATTCCACTCTACCGGGTTGTAGCGCTCCTGCACTATGTCATACATCAGTTTTACTGCGCTGGACACTATGGTGCCGCCGGTTTCCTGTGAATAAAAGAACTCCTGCTCGTCCACTTCTTTAGCCTGGGTATGATGGCGGATATACACCACTTCGACATTTTTGTAGCTGCGGCTTAAAAACAGATATAGCAGGATATAAAAACGCTTGGCCATATCTTTGGTGGCCTGGTCCATAGAGCCGGATACATCCATCAGACAAAACATTACGGCTTTGCTGGTTGGCTCCGGCCGTTTTTGAAAGTTACGAAAGCGTAAATCAAAGCTGTCGATAAAAGGCACGGCAGCAATGCGTTGTTTTAGTGCGTCAATCTCGTTAATAATACTGCGCAACATTTGCTGATCCGGCACCGGTTCACGCTCCAGCGCACTCAGCTGCTGCTCCAGTTCACGCAGCCGGGCTTTTTTATCGGCAGTCATGGCAACACGCCGCGCCAGAGAGCCGCGTAACGAGCGCACTATATCAATGTTGCTTGGCACACCTTCAGAGCGGTAACCAGCCCGTACATTTTTGTATTGCACCAGTTTATCTAACTGGTTTTTTCGCAGGTTGGGCAGCTCTAAATCTTCAAATAACAGATCCAGATATTCATCTTTGGAGATAGAAAAGACAAAATCGTCGCTGCCTTCGCCGTCATTGGCTGGATCGCCTGTACCTCCGCCCTGGCCTGCACCGCCTTGTGGCCGCTTAATGCGATCGCCCGGGCTGAACTGATCATTGCCCGGATGCACTATTTGTCTGCGGCCGCCTTTACCCTGATGAAAAAACGGCTCAGTAATATCTTTGCTGGGTATAGTGACATTTTCACCGCTGCTAATGTCGGTAACGCTGCGCTTGCTAATGGCATCCGATACTGCTTTTTTAATTTGTTGCTTGTAGCGGCGAATAAAGCGCTGGCGGTTTACCGCGCTTTTATTCTTGCCATTGAGCCGTCTGTCTATAAAGTGCGCCATACTACCTCCGGCTTACGTTACTGCGATTTACGTACGCGCAGATACCACTCTGACAACAATCTCACCTGCTTACGGGTATAGCCTTTTTCCATCATCCGGTTGACAAAATCATCATGTTTTTTCTGATCATCGGTTGAGGTTTTGGCGTTAAACGAAATAACCGGCAACAACTCTTCTGTGCTGGAGAACATTTTTTTCTCTATCACAGTGCGCAGCTTCTCGTAGCTGGTCCAGGTTGGGTTTTTGCCGTTGTTTTTCGCTTTGGCTCTAAGCACAAAGTTAACTATTTCATTGCGGAAATCTTTCGGGTTACTGATGCCTGCAGGTTTTTCAATTTTTTCCAGCTCGGCGTTCAGGGCTGAGCGGTCAAATAGCTGGCCGGTTTCCGGATCACGATACTCCTGATCCTGGATCCAGAAATCAGCATAAATCACGTAACGATCAAAAATATTCTGCCCATACTCGGAATAGGATTCCAAATACGCGGTTTGAATTTCTTTGCCGATAAACTCAATGTATTTGGGGATCAAATAACCTTTTAAATGCTCCAGGTAGCGCTCTGCTACATCGGCAGGGAATTGCTCACGCTCTATCTGCTGTTCCAGTACATAAAACAAGTGCACCGGGTTGGCGGCCACTTCAGTGCTATCAAAGTTAAATACCCGCGATAAAATTTTAAATGCAAAACGGGTAGATAAGCCTGTCATGCCTTCATCAACCCCGGCGTAGTCACGATATTCCTGATACGATTTTGCCTTAGGATCGGTATCTTTTAAGCTTTCACCGTCATAAACCCGCATTTTGGAGTAAATGCTGGAGTTATCGGGGGTTTTTAACCGGGATAACACAGCAAACTGGGCCAGAGAACTTAAGGTGCCCGGCGCACAAGGGGCAGTATTCAGCTCGCTGTGTTCCAGTAGCTTCTGGTAAATACGTTTTTCTTCGCTAACCCGCAGGCAGTAAGGTACTTTTACAATGTAAACCCGGTCAAGAAAGGCTTCATTGTTTTTGTTATTGCGAAAGGTTTGCCACTCAGATTCGTTGCTGTGTGCCAGTATAATGCCGTCAAACGGCAACGCCGCTAAGCCTTCGGTACCATTGTAGTTACCCTCCTGCGTTGCGGTCAGTAACGGGTGCAGTACCTTTATCGGCGCTTTGAACATTTCAACAAATTCCATCAAGCCCTGATTAGCGCGGCAAAGTGCACCGGAGTAACTGTAGGCATCGGGGTCATTCTGGGCGAAATGTTCCAACTGGCGGATATCCACTTTACCTACCAGTGAGGCAATATCCTGATTGTTTTCATCACCGGGTTCGGTTTTGGCAATAGCCAGTTGATCCAATATAGAAGGATACTTTTTTACTACCTTAAACTGGCTGATATCGCCGTTATACTCGTGCAGCCGCTTGCTGGCCCAGGGCGACATAATGTTACGCAGGTGGCGCTTAGGAATGCCGTATTCCTGCTGCAGAATATTACCATCTTCGTTAACGTCGAACAGGCACAGCGGATGGTCGTACACCGGCGAGCCTTTTAAATAATAAATCGGAATTTGCTGCATTAAATGTTTCAGCTTTTCAGCCAGTGACGACTTACCACCACCCACCGGGCCAAGCAAATATAAAATTTGTTTACGCTCTTCCAACCCTTGCGCCGAGTGCTTCAGGTAAGACACAATTTGTTCGATGGCATCTTCCATACCATAAAATTCAGAAAATGCCGGATAGCGTGCTATGACCCGGTTTGAGAACAGTCTGCTTAACTGGGGGTCTTGCGCGGTATCGGTCAGTTCAGGTTTACCTATAGCCAGCAATAAACGCTCTGCTGCACTGGCATAGCAGCTTTTATCGTTTTTGCATAACGCCAGGAATTCCTGGATGCTATATTCTTCTTCTTTCGCAGCTTCGTAGCGTGATTTATAGTGCTCGAAAATACTCATATGCACCTCCAGCTTTTAAACATCGGGAAAGGGTGGCAGCCAAGCTGTTATCTTAAGGTTAGACAGTAAAGCGGATTCCCGCCTGACTAATTGACAGAAAAATCTATAAATTTCTTTAGGCTATCGTTGCCGGGCGTAAACAGGTTTAGTTGGCTTATTACATGAAAGTGTAAAGCTGGGCAGACAAAAAACCCGGCATATGCCGGGCTCGTTCAATACAGTTAAGTATTACTTGGCAAAGTTTTCGCTGGCAAATTTCCAGTTAACCAGTGCCCAGAATGCATCCAGATAAGTAGGGCGGGCATTGCGGTAGTCGATGTAGTAGGCGTGTTCCCATAAATCTACAGTCATTACCGGCGTTACGCTGGTATCGGTTAATGGTGTAGCAGCGTTGCTGGTATTAACGATATCCAGGCTGCCGTCAGCTTTTTTCACTAACCAGGTCCAGCTTGAACCAAAGTTGTTCACGGCTTTGTCGTTAAAGGCGGTTTTAAATGCAGCAAAAGAGCCCCATTTGGCATTGATAGCGTCGGCCAGTGCACCTGTTGGCTCGCCACCACCATTTGGTGATAAACAGTGCCAGTAGAAAGTGTGGTTCCATACCTGAGCTGCGTTGTTGAAAATGCCACCTTCAGAGGTACGAACGATATCTTCCAGTGATTTACCGGCAAAAGGCGTGCCTTCAATCAAACCATTTAGTTTTACCACGTAGGTGTTGTGGTGCTTGCCGTAATGGTATTCCAGAGTTTCTGCGGAAATGTGTGGCGCTAACGCGTCTTTTGCATAAGGTAATGCTGGTAATTCAAAGGCCATTGTTGTTCTCCGTTGGCGTTGTTTATGATGTCTGCATGGCGTAGACTACAAAACCTGACTAAAATACTCAAGTTTTACAGTATTGCTTATTGGCTGATCCAGTGTAGTCGGCTGTGATAATCAGCGCTTAAGGTCGTAGCAACAGAGGTGGGGATTTTTTCTCAGATCTCAAGTGCCAGTTACGACAGAACAGCGTAAAATGTCTGCCAATCTGAAAATGCTTATGGTGTGAGGTGTTAATGGAAACGTTAGATAAAATTAAGCAGCAAATTGCTGAGAACCCAATTCTGTTATTTATGAAAGGTTCGCCTAAATTCCCAAGCTGCGGTTTTTCGGCGCAGGCTTCACAGGCACTGATTGCCTGTGGTGAACAATTTGCTTTTGTAGACATTCTGCAAAACCCGGACATCCGTGCTGAACTGCCAAAATATGCCAACTGGCCTACTTTTCCACAGCTGTGGGTAGAGGGTGAGCTGATTGGTGGTTGTGATATCGTGCTGGAGATGTTTCAGCGTGGTGAGCTGCAGCCGCTGATCAAAGAAACGGCCGCTAAACATAAAACCGATACGCCAGCAGAGTAAACTCTTGTGGTAGTAAATATAAAGGCCGCTTCTTATTGCGGCCTTTATATTTTGCTGGCTATGCTGCGCTCTGGCAGCTTAAGATTTACACCTGCTCAGATGTTTCTTCGCTGGCCTCTTCCAGTGCTTGCGCCAGCGGCCAACCGCCCAGCTGTTTCCAACTGTTTACAATATAACAAAATAGCTCGGCAGTACGTTCAGTGTCGTATAAAGCGCTGTGTGCTTCTTTGTTGTTAAATTCAATACCTGCAGCCTGGCAGGCTTTGGCAAGCACCGTTTGTCCCAGGGCTAATGCCGACAAACTGGTGGTGTCGAATGACACAAAAGCATGAAAAGGTGAGCGTTTAAAGTTAAGCCTTTCTACGGCGGCGTTAAAAAAGCTCTGATCAAAGGCGGCGTTGTGCGCCACGATAACACTGCGCTGGCAGTCGGCGTCTTTTTGCGCTTTGCGCACGGCTTTACATATTTCTGTAATAGCTTCACGTTCTGACACTGCGCCACGCAATGGGTTAAACGGATCTATACCGTTAAAGGCCAATGAGCTGGCATCCAGATTAGCGCCTTCGAAGGGTTCAACGTGAAAATGCAGCGTTTGCAGCGGAATTAAATTGCCGTTGTCATCCATATCCAGCAAGGTGGCGGCTATTTCCAGTAAAGCATCTGTTTTTGCATTAAAGCCTGCGGTTTCCACGTCGATAACTACAGGGTAGTAACCGCGGAAGCGTTGTGCCAGCTGTGATCTTGGTTGTGTCATAACATCGCCAGTTTGCCAATCAGCGGCTATTATGCCAAAGAATTGCTTCAGCGTCTTGTTGCGGCATAGTGTTTGCTTAACATAAAGCCAATTTGTCATAAATTGCTTACCGACAGTGGTGGAAAGCCAGAAAATGCGAACTTTATTAGTGATCAGCAGCCTGTTGTGCAGTACCAGCGTATTGGCACAGCCACAACTGCGTCAATATTCTGCCAGTATTGAGCAATCAGTGTGGCAGCTAAGTAAAAACACCCCGCTGGAGTGTCAGCTGCAGCACGAAATTCCGCAGTTTGGCCAGGCGGTATTTCGCAGTGTAGCCAGCAAAGGGCTGAACTTAGATTTTGAGTTACAAATGCTACGTCTGCCTGATAACTACGGCTTAGCTGAGGTGTTGTCAGTACCACCGGCCTGGCGGCCGGGCACGCCGGCTAAAGCAGTGGCCAGTATGAAGTTGTTAAAGCAATACAATGGCGATCTACCGAAAAAAACAGCCTGGACGTTACTGACAGAACTGGAGCAGGGTTTTAGCCCGACGTTTTACTTCAGTGACTGGTACAGCCCTTACGACAAAGTGGTAGCCGCGATGAACCCGGTGCAGTTTCCGGCAAATTACCATCAGTTTAATCAGTGCGTGTCGCGTTTATTGCCGTATGGCTTTGATGATATTGCTTTTACGGTACTGCGATATGAAAGCGGTGGTGACCAGTTAACCCGGGAATCTGAGCGCAGGCTGGCACAAATAGCTGAATACCTGAAGTATGATCAGGATATCGACTATGTTGAAATTCAGGGGTACACCGATAGTTATGGCGGGCGCTGGATGAACGAGCAGTTATCGGTAAAACGGGCAGAGAAAGTAAAAAGCTTTTTTGTTGCCGCCGGGCTAAGCGCAGATAAAGTTCAGGTAGAAGGCTTTGGTGAACGCCGCCACGTCGCACCAAACGATACTGCGCTGGAGCGTAAACAAAACCGCAGGGTAGTGCTGCAGTTGACTAAGCCTTAACCAAGAAGCTTTAACCGGTTTAGTTTTGCACCATCACATCAACCTGGCGCCAGTTATCACGGCTTGAAATCAGCACCCGTACCTGGTTGCCATTCAGGGTAAAGTATAAATGTTCACGGCCATACCGGGTTTGGCTTGAATTGGGCTGCCCCAGTTGCTGAATATAAAAATCGCGCAGTGCGGTGTTGCTTTGCTGGCTGAAGTAACTGAGCACCGCTGGCAATTTATTGTCAAGCCGGGCAAATTCACGGGCATCTTCCGGCAGCGGGATTTGGTAAAAATCTTTAGCGGCAACGCTCTGCCCGTAACTCAATAACGCCAGACATAATAAAACGGCTAGACGCATGTTTTGTCCTTACTTTTATTGACGACCCAGCGCTACCTTAGCAAACTTTTATTGCCTTTGCCCGGTAATATACAGCCCTCTGCTGTAGGGCTGTACGCTGGTGCTTAAGCTGAAAACCGGTCAGAGGCCAGCCGCTTACACAACTGCTGTGTTAGCGGCAGCGGTTCAGCACAAATCTGGCAGGCTAAAAGCTCAGCCAGCAATGGCGACAGCATAATACCTCTGGCACCCATGGCACCAATCAGGTAAAGGTTTTGCTGATTCGCCAGTGGGCCAACCACAGGCAGATGATCCGGCAAAGTGGCACGAAATGCCGCTGTTGCACTGCTTACTTTAGCGTCAGCAAACCAGGCAGGCTGCTGCAGTTGCTGGCGCACCAATTCTACATTTTCGCTGTTATCCTGCTCACTGATAAAAGCCTCTGTTGCGCTGCGGTCAAAGGTAGCGCCAACACTGTGCAGGTTTTGCCACTGCGGCGTAATATAACCTTTGTGGCACAGTACTGTTTTAAGGGGGGCCATTGTACTGGCCTGCACATAACTGACCTGACCACGGATTTTATTCAGTGGCAACTGTGCCGTGGGCGCAAATTCTGCCAGTTTGCTGCCACAGGCCAGCACTAAAATGGCTGAGTGTATATCTCCTGCGCTGCTATCTAACAACCATCCGCTGTTGTATTGCTTTATTGCCTGCACTTTGCAATCAGCGCTAAAGCGAAATAACCTTTGTTGTTGTAAGTATTGCAGTGCCTGTAAACAAAACTGCTGCGGGCTTAGCCAGCCAGCCAACGGTAAATAAATGCCGCTGTGGGGCAGTTCAAGCCCGGCAATAGCAGAGGCTTCGCTGGCATTAACGGCCTGTACCAGTTCAGCCGGCCATAGTGCTTTATCCATTAGCTTGTGCTGGCGCTGTTGCAACTGCGGATTGCTGGCAAGATGCAGCAGGCCGCACCAGTCCATAGCAAAACTCAGCCCTTGTTTTTGCCAGTGCTGATAAAAGCGCCGGGCAAACAAAAAAGCCTGCGCATGTAACTGGCTGTCATCGGTCAGATTGGTATGCAGGTTGGGGTACACAGCACCCTGGCGGTTCTGGGACGCCTGGCGTGCCACCATGTCATCTTCGCAAATAAGATGCACGGCAACACCGCGCTGCGTTAGTGCCAAAGCGGTGCAAAGCGATGCGATGCCGCCGCCGAGAATAGTAACTTCATGCTCTGGCGCTGCAGGTGCTGCTACTGGGGCGGGCGCTGTTACAGGAAGGGCAGCATCCGTTAGCATAGTAGCGGTTAGCATTTCGCGCTTGCGGCCAAAACCTTTAATTTTGCTTACCGTAAAACCAGCTTGCTGCAGGCCACGCTTTACCACCCCGGCAGAGGTAAAGGTTGCTACGGTGCTGCCGTTGCCACTTAGCCTGGCCAGGCCGGTAAACAGCTGCGGCTGCCACATATCCGGGTTTTTACTGGGAGCAAAACCATCCAGGTAAATAGCATCTGCTTTGGCATTAAGCTCTGGCAGCAGCGCATTTACATCACCAAACCACAAATCCAGTATTATGCTGCCGTTATCAAAGCTAAGCCGGTGACAACCGCCAACACACGGCGGATAGGCTTGCAGCAGTTGCCCGCACTGCTGTTTAAGCTCGGTATGTACCGCCAGTGCCTGAGTTAAATCGGCATGGCTTAACGGGAATTTTTCAAAACTGCTGAAATACAGGCGTTGGCAGGGCGCGTCAGGAAACTGCTGGCGGTATTGACGAAAACGCAGCCAGCTCAGCAGAAAGTTAGCACCGGTGCCAAAACCGGTTTCAATAATGTGAAAAGCGGCTGCCGGATGGCTTTGCCAGCGCTGTGGCAAGCCATTTTGTTGCAAAAAAACGTAATCGGTTTCGGCCATGCCACCGTCATTGGAGAAATAAACGTCGTCAAAATCTGACGCCACAGGTGTGCCTTGTTCATTAAAATGTATTTTGGCGTGTGTAAGCTGAGACATAAGTAAGGCGGGTCCACCACAATATTCGGCTTGTAGTTTACCCTAAGCTATCGCAAAATTGAAAACAGAGTACAAGTGTGCGCTGAAAGCTGACCACTTTGCAGAACAAAGTCCGTACAATAGCGCACAGTATTATTTTAACCTTGCCGGCAATTGGCTGGTCGATGGAGAAAGCATGAAAAGAGCGGTAATCACAGGTATTGGTATTGTGTCCAGTATTGGTAATAACAAAGACGAAGTACTGGCCTCGTTACAGGCCGGGCGTTCAGGTATTACCCGGTCAGAAGAATTTGCTGAGCTGGGCCTGCGCTCACAGGTATGGGGTAATATCAAACTGGAACCCAGTGAGCTGATTGACCGTAAAGCTATGCGTTTTATGGGTGATGCCGCAGCCTATGCTTACCTTGCTATGCAGGAAGCCATAACAGACGCCGGTTTTACTGAAGAGCAGATTTCGCATCCGCGTATTGGCCTGGTGGCAGGCTCGGGTGGTGCCTCGTCTAAAGTACAGGTAGAAGCTGCAGACATTCTGCGTGAAAAAGGTGTAAAGCGGGTTGGCCCTTATGCGGTGCCAAAAACTATGTCCAGTACCTGTTCGGCCTGTCTGGCAACACCATTTAAAATTAAAGGCGTTAACTATTCTATCAGCTCGGCCTGTGCCACCAGTGCACACTGTATCGGTCACGCGGTAGAGCTTATTCAACTGGGTAAGCAAGACGTGGTATTTGCCGGTGGCGGTGAGGAAGTGCACTGGACGCTGGCCATGGAGTTTGATGCCATGGGCGCGCTGTCTACCAAGTACAATAACTCTCCTGAGCTGGCATCACGTACTTATGATGCGAACCGCGATGGTTTTGTTATCAGCGGCGGTGGCGGCATGGTAGTGGTTGAAGAGCTGGAGCACGCCTTAGCCCGTGGTGCCACTATTTATGCTGAAGTAACCGGTTATGGCGCAACGTCTGACGGTTATGACATGGTAGCACCAAGCGGTGAGGGCGCTGTGCGTTGTATGCAAATGGCAATGCAAAATGTCACTGCTCAGGTAGACTACGTTAATACCCACGGCACCAGCACGCCGGTAGGTGATGTAAAAGAGCTGGGGGCTATTCAGGAAGTGTTTGCCGGTAAATCACCTGCTATTAGCGCAACCAAAGCGATGACCGGCCATGCACTGGGTGCTGCAGGCGTACATGAGGCCATCTATTCACTGCTGATGATGAAGCACAGCTTTATTGCGCCTTCCATTAATATCGGCGAGCTGGACGAAGCGGCACAAGGGCTGAATATTGTTACTAAAGCCACTCCGGCTGAGCTTAATACCGTGATGTCGAACAGCTTTGGTTTTGGTGGTACTAACGCTACGTTAGTGATGCAAAAGTATCGTGGCTAATAGCCACGACAGCCAATACAAATAGCAGAACGGGCGCCTCAGGCGCCCGTTTTTTATGCTTCGGTATCATCCAGATCCCAGTCATCCAGTAACTGGCGCAAACGCTTTTGCTCCAGCAGATCATCTATACGGCGCCGGGCTTCCAGTTTTTGTTTTGTTTTGCTGTCTTTTGGCGATAAATCTTTGACGATCTCAACGTCATCCGTTAAGTCATCCAGTTCAAAATCGTTGCTTTCTACCTGTGACATAAGCGCACCTCAGATTTTTTTTGCTTATTTACCGAGATTTACCGGTTTTAAACAGTGAATTATTTTTTTACCGACGATAAAAATTTTTCAAATAACAGTTTCCGCTTCGCTCAGCAGTGGCCTGAACACCTGCTTACGTGGCGATAACTGGGTTTTATTGCTTACCATATGCTCAATAAAATCAATTACTTTTTCTTGCAAACGCACGCTATTTAACCGGTTAATACGGGCTATGCCGCCGGGGCTCATTACGTTTACTTCAATCAGTTTGCCGTTAATTACGTCTATGCCGGCAAAAAATAAACCGTCACGGGCAAGCTTAGAGCCTATATGTGCACATAGGCGCTTTTCCTGTTCGGTTAGCTGGTGTTTAACCACAGTGCCTCCGGCATGTACGTTAGATCGCACATCATCTGCAGGCGGAATACGGCGCATAGCGCCTATAGGCTTGCCGTTGAGCATTAAAATACGAATATCGCCCAGTTCAGCGCCTTCAACATATTCCTGCAAAATAACGTAGTTGCCGCGCTCGGTATCGCCAATATAAAAATCCAGTAACGAGCGGGCGCTTTGCGCGGCCGATTTTTCCAGCAAAATAACACCCTTACCACCATAGCCATTCAGGGGTTTTAAAATCATTTTATCGTTGGGTGACTCTGCCAGTACCCGTGCCAGGTAATCCTTGTTTTTCGACACATGGGTTACCGGAATAAACTCGTTGTCCGGGTCATGCAAAGACGCGGTGTACATTTTATTATTGGCAATCCGCACACCGTCTAAATCGTTCATAATAAAGGTGTCTTCGCGTACTGAATCTAAAAAATTCAGTACTATCGGGTCCAGCGGCGGGTTTAAGCGGATAAAAATAGCATCAAAGGCTGCCAGCGGTAATTTCTGCTGGTTAAACTGTGCGTTGCGGTAAAAGCTGGCAATATTGCTGGACACTTTCTGGCCTTTAACAAACACTTTGCAAAATGCCTGGGCGATACTGTCGCGCACGGTTAAATTAGTCGCATGGGTAATAGCTACCGTATGGCCGCGGTTGACCGCTTCGTGGATCATCCGGATGGTGCTGTCGCCTTCGGGGTAAACTTTGTCCCACGGGTACATTAAAAAACAAATGCGCATAGCAATCCTTGTATAAGCCGTTCTGGCTAAGCATACGAGAGCCGCCAAAAAAAGGAAGCGGATGATAGCGGATAGCCAAAAAAACACACGTGAATTTTTATCGCTTTGCGCAAACAGATCGGCTTTAGGTTATGCTGCGTAACAGTTGTTTACTTAAGTAAGAACCCTACAGGAGATAAACATGAAAACATTACTAAGCGCCGTAGCTTTAGCTTGCGGTTTACTGGCCATGCCAGCCATGGCTAACCAATGTGGTGAAATTCTCGGCCATTCTATGCAACAGTTAAATACGCGTGAAAGCGTAGATTTGTGCGACAGCTATAAAGGCAAAACCCTGCTGGTGGTGAATACGGCCAGTAAATGTGGTTTTACCAAGCAGTTTGAAGGCCTTGAGGCGCTGTATCAAAAGTATCAGGACAAAGGGTTAGTGATTCTGGGGTTTCCGTCAGACAGTTTTATGCAGGAATATGACGATGCCGAAAAAACCGCAGAGGTATGTTATTTAACTTACGGCGTAAAATTCCCGATGTTTGCCAGCTCTAAAGTAAAAGGCGATGACGCCAACCCGGTATTTAAAGCGCTGATTGCCAAAACCGGGGAAGCACCGAGCTGGAATTTTAATAAGTATCTGGTAAGCAGCGACGAGCAAACGGTAAAACATTTTGGTAGCCGTACCGCGCCGGATGATAAGGCCTTTATTGCTGAGCTGGAAAAAATGCTGGCGGCTAATGCCGGTGCTGAGCCTGCGGTAAAAGCTGGCGAGTAAGTTGTAGGTCAACTGCTTTTGCGGGTGTAAAAGCTGGCAAGTAAGTCGTAGGTCAACTGCTTTTGCTGCAACACTCGCTTTGGCTTATCACAGCAACTCGCTCACGCTGGCGCGTTCGCTCAGACACTCTGTGATAACCAAATCGAGGTTCCAGCCGCAGTTGACTGCCGTATATCGTTGCAGCGCAAGCAGTTGACGGGGTAGCTGCGACTGCAGTTGATTATCTTAGCAGCCGAAGCAGAATTTCTCTGGTGCTATGCCTTCTGGCTCAACTCAAACGCCGTATCCACAGTAGTGGGTTTTGCCTCTGCTGCGCTGCGGGCTAAAACATCACAACGCTCGTTCTCCGGGTGGCCGGCATGGCCTTTTACCCAGTGCCAATTAATGCTGTGTGCAGCTGCAGCAGCATCTAACCGCTGCCATAAATCCTGGTTTTTCACCGGCTGCTTCTGGCTGGTTTTCCAGTTATTACGCTTCCAGCCTGCCAGCCATTGGGTAATACCTAAGCGCACATACTGGCTGTCGGTGGTTAAATCTACATTGCAGCTGTCTTTTAAACTCTCCAGCGCAATAATTGCAGCTAACAACTCCATCCGGTTATTGGTGGTAAGTTTATAGCCGCCGCTTAACTCTTTGCGATGCTGTTTATAAATCAGTACAGCACCGTAGCCGCCCGGGCCGGGGTTACCCAGGCAGGAGCCATCGGTATAGATCGCAACTGTTTTGCGCATAAAGCCTTTCCTCAAACCAAAACGGCGTATAATCTAACCCAAATGCTGTAAAAAACGAAACTGCCATGGCTAAAAGACAAATTATTCTCGACACTGAAACTACTGGTCTGAACCCTAAAGACGGCCACCGTATTATTGAAATAGGCTGTGTAGAGCTGATTAACCGGCGTTTTACCGGCAATAATTTTCATGTTTATATTAACCCCGAGCGGATTATTGACGCTGAAGCTGTTGCCGTACACGGTATTACTAACGAGCGGTTAAAACACGAGCCCAAATTCCGCGATATCGCCAAAAGCTTTTATGACTATATTCACGGTGCAGAGCTGGTGATCCATAACGCTGCGTTTGACGTTGGTTTTATTAATCATGAATTTGCTATGCTGCACCCGCAACTGCCACCGGTTGCTGACTACTGTGCCATTCTGGATACCTTATTAATGGCGCGGGAACTGCACCCCGGCCAAAAGAACAACCTTGATGCACTGTGCCGCCGGTATGACATTAATAACAGCCACCGCACACTGCACGGCGCTTTACTGGATGCCGAAATTTTAGCCGATGTTTATCTGCTGATGACAGGCGGCCAGGTAAGTTTAAACCTGGCAAATGAGCAAGACGGCGCTAACGGCGACAACGGCCCGGCAGCAATACAACGCAGTGGCAGGCTAAAAGTGCTGCAGGCAACGGCAGAAGAGCTGGCTGCGCATGAAAACCGGCTGGATCTGGTGCAGAAGAAAGGAGGCAGTTGCCTGTGGCGAAACTGATAACCGCTTTAGGTTTATGGCTTTGCAGCCTGCCTTTGGGGGCCTGGCAGGCTACGTCGCTTGATACAGCCGCAACCCCAGCCGCAGAGGTAACAGAAGCTGTTGATGAGAAAACACTGCACGAAAGTGGTTTTACACTATTAAGTGATTTACCGACAAAAAACCAGATTTCGCTGTTTGATAACCGGTTTCGTATTGACGACAAAGTAGACGAAATTACCCTGCTGTTGTTTCGCCGCCGTGGTTCAGCATCGGTAGTGCTGGTAAAGCCGGACGGCAGCAAAATTCATTTTAATACCGCTGAAGCTCAGCAAGTTCGTTGGCATGACGCCAGCAGCTACGATTTAATTCAGATAAAAAATCCGATGCCGGGGCCCTGGCAGGCCATTGGCCGCCTGCTGCCTGAAAGCCGTATTATGCTGCTAAGCGACATTAAACTGAACGTAGAGCCGTTACCTGCCAACCTGATGGTAGGTGAAACCGTTAAGATCACCGCACGTTTAACCAATGGCGATCAGCCGATAACAGCGAAAGACTTTAACGAAGTGCTGGCGCTGGAAGTTATTTTTGTCAGCACCAATAATGCTGACTACGACAACTTTGGCCGTGGTGTAGTGCAGGTAGCCCACTTTCGTGACGATGGTAAAGGCTATGACGAACGGGCCCGTGATGGCATTTTTACCGGCGAGTTTCAGCTAAAGTTTGTTGCCGGTGAATGGACGCCTAAATACATAGTACGCACACCGCTATACACCCGGGAAGTAGAACAGGCCCCGGTGGTATTAAAACCGGCGCCAATAGTGGCAGATATTACTGCAGCGGCTGCACCTGCTGACGACAAGCCACAACAACAGGCTATACCGCATCAGGTACTGTTTCGGGTAACAGATGACAGCGTTAATGCCGCGTCGGTATTACTGCAGGGCAGGGTACGTTACCCTACTGGCGAGATAGAACCTTTTGCTTTGAATGAACCCGGTAATACCCCAAGGGAGCTTAAACTGCATAACCGTGGCCATGGCAGTTATATTTTGGAAGTGGCAGCTTTTGGTGAAATGAAAGATGGCCGCGAATTTATGCTGAATCTGCCTGAAGTGAGTTTTGTGGTTAACCGGCCGGTGCAAGAGGCTCCGGTATTGGCGGATTTACCCCAAAAAGTGAAAGATGAAATAGCCGCCGAGCAAGCCGAACCTGTGCCTGAGTTCCCCTGGGGTTTAGTAATTGGTGCCAATTTATTTATCCTGTTTGGAGGCGGTTTTGCGATCTGGTTTGTTATGACAGACAAGAAATTAGCCGATTTACAGTTCTGGCGTAAAAAAGAAGTGAAGGCCGCGCCTGTTGCGGCAGCAGTAGAAAAAAATAAGTCTGCAGCAGATAAAAACAGCAGCAATGCGCAAAAAAACAACGATATGGATGACATTCTGGATCTGACCTTGCCGGATGATTAAGGATTAGGCAAAAGCGGCAAAAAAGGTGTTGACGGCCTTTCGGCTAATCCGTATCATTCCCGCCGCACTGCAGGATACCCAAATGAAATTCTGCAGCGCAATTGGCGCGGAGCGGTAGTTCAGTCGGTTAGAATACCGGCCTGTCACGCCGGGGGTCGCGGGTTCGAGTCCCGTCCGCTCCGCCAATTTATGTAAAGCTTCTTCGGAGCGGTAGTTCAGTCGGTTAGAATACCGGCCTGTCACGCCGGGGGTCGCGGGTTCGAGTCCCGTCCGCTCCGCCACTAAGCCTTACACTGCTTGTCTGATTCCGGAGCGGTAGTTCAGTCGGTTAGAATACCGGCCTGTCACGCCGGGGGTCGCGGGTTCGAGTCCCGTCCGCTCCGCCAATTCAGAAAGCCACCGAAAGGTAAAAGCCAAAGAGCGTAAGCTCACTCCAGCGCGGAGCGGTAGTTCAGTCGGTTAGAATACCGGCCTGTCACGCCGGGGGTCGCGGGTTCGAGTCCCGTCCGCTCCGCCACTTTAAACCAGCATAATGCTGGTTTTTTGTTTTTTAGCTTAAGCGGTAGTTCAGTCGGTTGCTTTCTATTAGAAGCATGGCCGGCCTGTCACGCCAAAAGCCGCAAAGTGCGCGGGTTCGAGTCCCGTCCGCTCCGCCACTTTAAACCAGCATAATGCTGGTTTTTTGTTTTTTAGCCTGAGCGGTAGTTCAGTCGGTTACTCTCTATTCAAAACTAAATAAGCAGTTGTACAACTGTTGCGACAGGCTTTGACAAAGCACCTTAAAGCCATTTAAATACCTACCGGAATTTTTCCACACATCGCTTATTAACAGTTTGGACGTTATCCCTATGAGCAAATTAAAGTTGGCACTGGTGTTGTTACTTGTGCTTATTGGCGCAGTAATCGCATTTCATCAAAGTATTATTTCTGCAGTTATTCTGCCGCAGTACATCAACTGGGCCAGCGACACAGAGGCTGCCGGTGTGCAACAGGGCGAGCCACTTAATGCAGCACAACTGGAAATTGCAAAGGAGATTGGTATTAAACAGCCAGAGAAAGTGCGGCTGGTATATGTTGATGCAGTGCCGTTTCCGTATCACAACCCTATGCTGAAGTTAGTCGGTGAGGCCACCGGCTTTATTGGTGAAGGGGTTATTAACAACGCCCAGGTATTTGGTTACTCAATTTATGTCAGAAAAGATTATCCGCTAACTACACCCAAGCTGGCGCACGAGTTGGTGCATGTGCTGCAAATTGAACGTGCCAGCTTAAAACAGGTGATAACCCAGCACTTTGCAGATTTACTTAAGTACGGCTACGACAACTCACCACTGGAGCGCGAAGCCTTTGAGGCTAATAAAACCTATGGCAACCGCTAACGCCACAGTCCAATGTTTCGCTAACTGCCGTGCTGCAGTTAGGTTAGTGTTATGAACCAAACCGTTTTACTGCTTACGGATATCTTCGGCCAGTGCGCAGGCTTTAAGCGCCTGCAGGCCGATTTGGTTCATGTTGGCGCCAGGCTGCAAATTGTTGACCCTTATCAGGGCAAACCGCAGCAGTTCGCTAATGAAGAACAAGCTTACGCTGCTTATATTGCTAAGTGCGGCCATAATGCGTATGCAAATATCGCTGCTCAGGCGCTGCAAAGCTGCTCACAGCCGTTTGATCTTGCAATAGGTTTTAGCGCCGGTGCCAACGCGCTATGGCGCGTTTTAGCTGATATTGACAGCAAGCAGGTTAAACAAGCGATACTGTTTTACCCCGGCCAGATCCATCAGCATTTAGCGCTGAAGCCGAAAGTACCCACTCAGGTTATTTTTGGCAACAGCGAGCCGCATTTTGCTGTGGCCGATATCTGCCTGCAGTTACAGCAGCAGGGCGTGAGTGCCATTAGCACGCCGTATGGGCATGGGTTTATGAACCCGGTGTCTAAGGCATTTAATGAAGCGGGGTATCAGCAGCAGCTCAGCCAGTTGCTGCTGATATTAAAGTCGGCAAAGTACTAAGGTTTCGATATTGCCGGTGCAGTACAAATGCACCTTTTGGTTAAGTCATTATCGCCTTTGCTGCATATTCGTTTTAAAGCTGATTAACATTTACCACGATGCGGCCGCGCACTTTGCCGTCGAGTAAATGTTGTGCAGTATCACACACCTGCGCTAAGCCTATCTCGGTGGCGACATCTTCCAGCGTTTTGCTATCAAGTAGCTTAGCCAATCTATCCCAGGCCTCAGTACGGTCTTTTACAGGGCGCATGACACTATCTATGCCGGCCAGGGTAATACCGCGCAAGATAAAGGGGGCTACGCTACCCGGTAGATCCATACCCTGTGCTAAGCCACAAGCGGCTACAATACCACCATACTTAGTGCTGGCACAGGCATTGACCAGTGTATGGCTGCCGACAGAGTCAATCACGCCTGCCCAGCGCTCTTTCGCCAGCGCCCGTCCGGGTTCAGAAAGTGTATGCCGGTCAATAATCTCGCTGGCGCCAAGTGCTTTTAAGTACTCAGCTTCTGCAACCCGGCCGGTGGCTGCGACAACGTTGTAGCCTAGTTTAGCCAAAATCGCGATAGCGTAGCTGCCCACGCCACCATTAGCACCCGTCACCAATATTTCGCCGCAATTGGGCATTACGCCATGTTTTTGCAGCGCCATTATGCACAGCATGGCGGTGTAGCCTGCGGTACCAATTGCCATTGCCTGTTTGGCGGATAACGCTTTGGGAAGTGCGATTAACCAGTCACTATTAAGCTGTGCTTTTTGCGCTAACCCGCCGCAGTGTATTTCGCCGACACCAAAGCCGTTTAGCAGCACCTGATCACCGGCTTTAAATTTACCCGACGTACAGCTGATCACGCTGCCTGCCAAATCGATGCCTGGGATCAGCGGGAATTTACGCACCACGGGGGATTTTCCGGTAATGGCCAGCGCATCTTTATAATTCAGCGTGCTGTATGCCACGCTCACCAGAGTGTCGCCGTCCATCAGCACCGAGTCGTCTAAGTCCTTAACGGTTGCTGTGTAATTTTGTGGGTCTTTTTCAATCAATACGCCTTTAAACATCTTGCCTCCTAAATAGACCGACTGTCTATTAACTGATAAAGAATTACCCGGCTAAGCGCTGAGTAAAGAGTTCTACGTACTTATCCAGGGGCCCGGTGCTTTGCTCCAGCCGTGCACGGCTGACGGCACCTTCCCAGCCAATCCAGAAAAACTCGGCCAACACTTCGCAGTCTGCATTCGCTGGCAGCTCTCCTGTTAATTGCGCTTCGCGTAGGCACTTTGCCACACGCTGCTGCCAGCTTTGGAAGGTGGCAATCAGCATGGGCCGAAAGCTTTCAGGCAATAGGTCTACTTCCTGGCCTAAGTTGCCTACCAAGCAGCCGCGTTTAAATTGATGCCGTGCTATGCCTTGTTTGGCGTCTTCCACAAAATTGCGAATACGCTGCATCGGCGCATAGCTGTTGTCCAGTAAGTGACTATCGAGCTTGTGGGCAAAGTAGCTGGCGTAGCTACTCAGTACAGCATGGCCAAAGGTTTCTTTGCTTTGAAAGTAAAAATAAAACGAGCCCTTAGGCACGCCGACTTTTTTCAGGATTTTATCTAAGCCCGACGCGGTAAAACCTATTTCGGTTAAATGCTCAAGCCCGCTTCTGATCAGCTCAGTGCGGATATCCCGGTTTTGTGCCACCGTTTTAGGCGGCCTGCCTCTGCGAGGCGTGGGGTTTAATATGGTCATGCCGGAATTATAGACCGACCGTCTATATATTCAAATTAGACAAAAGTCGAAACCCAAAATAATATATGCCAGCAGTTACAGCAGCAAGGCGTGAATGCCATTAGCGCGCCGTATGGGCATGGGTTTATGAACCCGGCGTCGAAAGCGTTTAATGAAATGGGGTATCAGCAGCAGCTACATCAGTTGCTCTGACCTTAAAGTCGGCAAAGTACTAAGATTTCTTTTTACTGCTGTTATCTACCACAATTTTTACCCGTTCATGCGGCATATATTCCTCCGGCTCGTCAGGGAAGGCCTCAGCATCGGTATTCGTCATGCTTTCAAAGCTACCGGATAATATGCCGAATTCATCTTCTAAATTCGGTACATTCCCCATCTCTTTAACACGTTTGGCTATCCGCTTGCCCAGCCATTCGTCAAACTCAGGAGTACCCGGTTCAGGTCTGTCAGTTCGTTTTTTCATAGTAAATCCTTCACGCAGTAGTCGCTTTTACCGCCAACGTAGGTAAAGCCCATAGCTTCATAATGAGAACGTACTTTATTGTTTATGGGGTTCATTATTCTGATTTGCTCAGCACCAATAATATCTGCATAAGTTTCCGCGACTAAAACCGTTAACTTTACCGTCTGGCCTGTTAGTGGTGTTTTCTCAGGAGAAGATTTAATCATATCTAACCGCAGTTTACCCGCGTCCCAGGTGGGCCGGCCCAAAGATACACTGCATAACATACTATGAAACCAGATGGCGAGCTCAAACCGCTTAGGATAAATGGCAGCGTAGCGGTTGACCCAATGCTGCCACGACCACATTATCCGGCGATCAGGATGCGCCTCCCAGTGGGATAACTGTGCCATTGTTCTGCCCGAAAGTTATTTCTTATTGAAGCAGGGGTTAACTAACGCCAGAAGAAATATTTGCACAAAAAATAACCAAAATACGGCAATATCAGCATTAAATCAGAAGTTCGTTGGTTTTATTCAGTGCCAGAATAGCAGTATGGCTTTTGTTGCCGTTCGCCGTGGCCAAGTATATCAAAACCATTGAAAGATTTAGCCGATTTAAATGCTTGACGATAATTAAGTTTAAGGCAAAGGTGGCAGATGTTTTGGGGCTTATTTGACAATACAAAGTTCAGGGTAGCGAAAAGTAAGATCTGGCCCCGGAGTTACTGTTGAAAGTTAGCCGCAGTCTTGGCACTGCGGAGATAAATAAGGATTGCTCCAATATAACAAGGAACGTGCGGTAAAAATGATATGACCGTTTCTGAATGGAAGCAAGCACGATTTGCTGTGCAATATCCAAGGTATGACGTTGAGGTTCTTGATGGAGATGGAAGTGTTGTTAAGGGGCAGACTAAACTCGGTATGGTAAGAGATTCATATGATGAAGCTGATGACTGCTCGGCATATTAAGTAAGAATTATTTATAATAAGTATTAGCTTACGGGAGTTTCAAATGGAGCACTTCAAATTCGAAGGACTAACGATACATCGCCTTATTGCACATACAATTTTTGCTAGGGGTAAAGATAAAGCACTTGTTAAACCAAACCTGACTGATAAATTGCTCCCGCTACAAGGTGAAGCTAAAGACCTTATCCAGCTGAGAGTTACCACTGCATTAGGTAGTTCTTCACACGGCTTAGAAGTGCAGATTGTTAAGAATGACACGAATTCTTTTATGCAAAAAGCGGCTTCAAGTATTCATGCTAAAGATGATGAATTTATAGCGCTGTCGAGAGCATTGGCACTTGATTTAGCTGAAGCTCAAACAAACCCCAAGTGGCCTGGTGGGGTTCTGATTGTTTTTAGCGGTAAGGTGGGTGAATCACAGCAGCCGTTTTTGGCAGCGCTAAAAGCAGAAACGGATAAAGGGTTTGATGTTGAGGAAGTTAATGGGGAAATTACATTAAAACTAGTGAAAAAGATGTTGTTGTCGCAAACTCAACGACTTTACAAAATAGGTGTTTTGATAGAGAACCAGTATCAGAAGCCAACTGATGATACAGGGTATTCTCCTGTTAATTACAGATCATTTTTGTTTGATCACCTCCTGACTGCGACTGAAACCAGGCCCGCTGCAGCCTATTTTTATGATACTTTTTTAGGTATGAGTATAACTGGCTCATCTAAGTATCAGACACGTCTATTTTATGAAGAAACAAGAAATTATATCGATGCAATGCCTATTGATGACGGCGATAAGTATGATTTGCGAGAAGCTTTGAGGGCTGAACTAAGAAGCCAAAATGCTACTATTCAATTGAAAGAATTTGCCGAAACGCATTTTGAGCCAGAATTTAGATCTGATTACATTAAAACCCTTACTGAAAAAGGTGCCCCTGATGGTGCTGTCGTGAAAGATATTGACTATATAAAGGCTAAACTGAGACGCCCTCGTAACTTTATGTTCAGCAGTGGTGTAAAAATCCAAGCGCCTGCTGATGTTAGTTTAAATGAGCTTGTTAAAATTGGCGAGCAGAGCGATGGTTTTACGACAGTTCAAATTAAAGGTGGGATACAGGCGCGGGAATGACAATGATAGCTGAGTTTGAGACTTGGTTAAGTGATAATGCTTCTGCTCTAGATGCTTGGGGAAGTTTTGTCGTCAATTCAATGCTTAAGTTAGCTTCGCAGGCTGGTGTAAAGCCTCAAATGTCTTCGTTCCGCTCAAAGGATGTCCATTCGGCAATTGGGAAAATAGCCCGTAAAGGGTATAAAAAACCTATTTCTGAAATGACAGATTTGGTTGGTGCGAGAGTGGTTGTGCTTTTATCCAAAGATTTACGGGCAGTTGCCAATTTGCTAAATGGTAACGATTACTGGGATGTTCAGTTAGCTCGAGATCCTGATGAAGAGGTCGCCAAAAGCCCGGAGAAATTCGATTATCAGTCATTGCATTATGAACTTCGTGCTAAAGCTGACAGTATAATAGATGGAGTGAGCGTTCCTAAAGGACTATGCTGTGAGTTGCAGATTAGAACTTTGATGCAGCATGCTTATGCGGAGGTTGCACATGATAGTATCTACAAAAGTACATGGCCAGCTCCTGTTAAAGCAAGACGTTATATCGCCAGTAGCGCGGCCCTTATTGATACTGCAGATCACCTATTTTGTGAAACCATGGAAATTTTAGCTGAAGAAAATAAAGCGAGAGGCGAACTGCTTGAGCAGTTGTCAGCGCTTTATGATGCGAAAATTTCGCCATCTAAAATTAAAGATCAGAAGCTGAATATGGTCATTCTGGATGAGTTTGAGGATGAGCTACAAGGTCAAAGCACTTTGACAGAGATAAACGATTTTTTAACCAGAAAAACCTACATAGCGGATAGAATAAAAGAGAGGGCTATTACAGATCCTTTCTGGGCTCAGCCGGTTGTAATTCTGGCATATTGGCTGGTGAGTCGTTCTCCATATGAGGTTTTTGATAAATGGCCATTTGCTGGTTCACATGATGCGTTGGATATGGTTTACAGTGATCTTGGTTTAAACCACTGACTTTTCTTAAAACCCTTTAATTTAGCTCAACCCCCTTAACACCTAAGCTGCAGTAACTTACTACTGCAGCTTAGGTGTTTATGCCGGGGCTTCGGGGTCTTACTTTTTGCCATGTGAAAAGGGATCGGAGACAATTAAAGGCATATCTTGATAATCTATTATATTTCAATTGCTTGAATAAGGTTTCGGCTATTGGCTCCGAACCCATTTTCGGCATATTACAGAGAATAAATAAAGTGCATTTTGAAACCATTGAACAGCAATTAATCGAACTGGAGCAATTACTGATACAGTCGGCTACCCGGTTGTCGGTAGAGCTACTGGACAGCTATCTGGCCGATGATTTTTATGAGATTGCTGCGACTGGCCGCTGTTTTGGTAAGGCTGATGTGCTTGAGCGCCTGCCAACTGAAACGCCGCCAGTTATTACCCAGCAAGATTTTAACTGCCGTGTTCTGGCTGACGGGCTGGCGCAGCTAACTTACCGTGCAACCATACAACGCGCAGAAAACGATAACCCAAGTTACTCAGTGCGCAGTTCAATCTGGCGTTTTGATGGTGAAAAATGGCAGATGGTTTTTCATCAAGGTACCGTCTGTGGGCCATTTGGAAATCGCTAGGAAAAAGAGTCCTTGCTAATTAAACAGATGCCAGGCGTTCTATCATATCGGGATATTTTTCAACCAGCTTAATTAAAAGGGCCGCCTGGCCATTGGGCTTAGATTTGCTTTGCTCCCAGTTTTTCAGTGTCTCTGGGTTCAGGCGTAACTTTTGAGCAAAGACTGACTGAGATAAATGCAGTTTTTGCCTTAAGGCAACGATTTGCTCTGCTGTAACCATGGGTACAGGCTTTGCATCCAGAGCTACCTCGCGCAATGTAACCTTGCCCTGGCGTTGCTGTGCCATTTCACTGACACCTTGCATAAGTTCTGCGAATAAATCACGCTTTGCCATCTTGAATACCTCTCGCTTTTAACTCTACTTCAATGGCCTGCTTCAACTGTCTTTCCTGAGCAGATGTCAGGTTCTCCATCTCATCTTTGTCGTAAATGGCAAACATCCAAAATTGCTTATCACGACTCAACCAGTAATAGATAACTCTTAGACCACCGCGCTTACCTTTTCCCCGCCCTTCGTCAGTCCAGCGGAGTTTTCTGAAGCCGCCAGTTCTTGGCATGACATCACCACACTCGGGATTACTCAGCATAAACTGCTGTAATTCCTTGTATTGCTGGTCATTTAAGTAGTGGCTGACCGTTTTTGTAAAAACGGAGGTTTCGAAGAAAATCGCTTTCATTGGGGTAAGTGTAGGCAAGTTGCCTATGTTAATCAACTCTGAGCAAGAATAAAGGCTTTAAGTGGCTATGCTGAACTAACTTCTTAATCGCCACCAACACGCCATTATTACCCATATAAACAAACTGGCCGGGGATAAAATCTCCCACGGCTAATGTTCGACGGCACTTTATTACTTGAAATCGGTAACTGTTGTCAGTACTTTTCCGTCTTTAATCTGCAGCAATACCGGTAAGCTGCGTACATTAAACTGGCGAAACAGTACGCCATGTTCGTCGATACTTATCGGCAGGTTAAGCTGGTACTTATCTTTAAACTCGGCTACTGCTTTATCGTCGGTCCATAAGTGATTAACAATAACCTTAAGCGGCGGCCCTGGTAGTTTTGCGGCCAGCTGGTTTAAACCTTTTTGTGCATCGCTGCACGCTTTAGACATTTCAGGGCGCGAGTCGGCCAGATACCAGTCGCACCAGGTAGCAGTAAAAAACAGCGTATGTTCGCCGGTTAAATACGGCTGTAGCAGTTGCTGCTGCGCCGCTGCGGTTATCACGCTGGTGTTAGCGGCAGGTAGTTGCTGGCCTTTCGCTAAACGCTGTAAAAAGCCATCTAACACCGCATCAGATTCATGGCTGCTATATACTTGTGCACCGTTACTGTTAATAAGCACGGAGTAGGGTGTACCTACCAGGCCCAGGGCTACTGCCAGCTTGCCTTCAACATCCAGCCACACCGGCATGCTTAGCTTAAAGCGCGATATCACCGCTGCTATTTCCTCACTACTTTCATTAATATCAATGTTTACTGCAACAAAGTTCACCTTATCGCCATACTGCTGATACAACGCCTGAAAATGCGGCATTTGCTCCATACAGGGCTTGCACCAACTGGCCCACATTTTTACATACAGCGGTTTATCGGTATCCAGGCTTGCCAACGAAGTAGGGGTAAGCGCCGGGAAGCTGGTTAAGTTAACCTGTTGATAACTAATATTGTTGTTTGCTGCGGCACTGGCTGAATACAGCGGTGCCAGCGCAGCGCATGCCAGTAGCAGGGTAAAATAAAAGTTGCGCATTAAGGGTTCTCCGAAAATGGGTTTAGCAGAGCATAGCCGCTTAACACGGCACTGTATTGTAAATTTGCGACAGTTTGCGCGTTTGATACTGTGCCCTTTTTCTTTACCGTGCTTTTTCTATAGCTTACAGTAACTTCCATTATGGCAAAGGAATTACCCTCTATGAAATTACATGGTTATTGCAGTGGCTTGCTGCTGCTGGCAAACGTAGGTCTGCAGGCTGCAGTTCAGCCGGAACTAATTGAGCAATCATTGTCGTTACGTGATAACTGGATGCACCTTACCCGTGACCTGATGCTGGAGCCGCAATGGGCAGCGCAGGGGCACAGCTTCCATTACAAGCTAAGTGTGGAAGGCGGTTTTATGTTTTTTAAAGACAGCGTTGAAGCGGCCAACCCTGAAGCTGCGTTTGATCATCAGCGCATTAGTGCTGCATTAAGCCAGGCTACCGGCCACACATATAGCGCGCTGCAATTACCCTTTGATAGTTTTAGTTACAGCGAAAACGAACAGCAGATCCGCTTTTTTTATAATGGTGAACGCTGGCAATGTCAGACCGATGGCCAGTTATGTGAAGTTGTCACGTATAATAACCGGCCTAAAGCCTTTGGTGTGGTAAGAGATTTACGGGTTGATGCCTATAACCCTGAACGTAAATCGCCGGATGGCCGTTATACCGTGCAGGTTGTTGAGCATAACCTAATCATTACCGATGCCAGCGGTAAGCTGTATTTTCACACCCGCGATGGTAAAGCAGAGCACTTTTACGACCCTGAATCGGTGCAGTGGGCACCGGATAGTTCTGCGTTGCTGGTAATGAAAGTAATACCGGGTGAAGCACGTTTGATAAATCGTGTACTGGCAGCGCCGGATGATCAGTTAGAACCCAAAACCCTTACCCAGCTTTACCCTAAACCCGGTGATGCAGTAGATATCGACCAGCCGGTACTTGTGCAGCTTGATACCGCCCAAGCCCATATAATCGATAACCAGCTGTTCAGCCAGCCCTATACATTGGACAGAGTAAGCTGGCAGCCAGACAGCAGCGGTTTTGTGTTTCGTTACACTGAGCGCGGGCACCAACTGGCACGGATTATTGCAGTAAATGCCAAAACGGCTAAAGCCAGCGCTTTACTTACAGAGAATACCGAAACCTTTATTAACCAGTGGGGCGCGTTTTTTCAGCCATTACAAGGTACCGACAAAGGTTTTATCTGGTCATCTGAACGCGATGGCTGGGCGCATCTTTACCTGTACGCTGCTGATGGCACACTGAAAAACCAGATCACCAAAGGCGACTGGCGGGTACGCCGGGTAGTGCATATTGATGAAGATAAAAAGCAGCTTTGGTTTGCCGCCAGCGGCATTAATGCCGGGCAAGACCCGTATTTTGAGCATTACTACCGTATCAACTTTGATGGCAGCGGTTTAACCGCACTAACCAGTGCAGATGCACAGCATCAGGTTAGCTTTTCGGCTGATATGCAGTACTACATTGACCTGTATTCCAGAGTAGACTTACCCAGCGTGGCAGAGCTGCGCCGCAGCAGTGACGGCAAGCTGGTACGTAAACTGGCGCAGGCCGATATCCGCCGCCTGAGTAAAGCAGGTTTTAAAACCCCGGAACCTTTTGTTGCCAAAGGCCGTGATGGTAAAACCGATATCTGGGGGCTTATTGTTACACCACGTAACTATGACGCAAAAAAACGTTACCCTGTTATCGAAAATATCTATGCCGGGCCGCATGACAGCTTTGTGCCTAAAAGTTTCTGGCCGTTTGGTTTTCATTCCGGCGGTGATAAAGTTATTGGTATGCAGGCGCTGGCCGATCTTGGTTTTATTGTGGTGCAAATAGATGGCATGGGCACGGCTAACCGCTCTAAGGCGTTTCATGATGTTGCCTGGCAGAACTTGGCTGACTCCGGTTTTCCGGACCGTATTCTGTGGCACAAAGCCGCGGCTAAACGCTTCCCCTGGTATGATATCAGCAATGGTGTCGGCATTTATGGTGCCTCTGCTGGTGGGCAAAGTACCGTGGCGGCATTGCTGTTTCACCCGGAAATATACCGGGTAGGGGTGGCCTTTGCCGGTTGTTACGATAACCGTATGGATAAAATCAGCTGGAATGAACAATGGATGGGCTATCCGGTTGGTGAGCATTATGCCGCATCGTCGGTAACTGAACATGCTGCGTTATTGCAAGGACAATTGCTTATTATTAACGGCGAACAGGACAGTAATGTCGACCCTGCATCAACCATGCAACTGGTTGACGCCCTGATCAAAGCTGATAAAGATTTTGACTTGCTGGTAGTACCCGGCGGCGAACATTCTGTTGGCCGCTCCAGCGGCCCAATCCGCTATGTACAGCGCCGCCAGTTTGACTTTTTCCTGCGCCACCTGCAAAAGCAAGCCACACCAGACTGGAATCAGTTAAACCGTCAATAACGCTTCGCTGCAATATCGGCTTAATTACCCATTTAAGCCGGTATTCAGGTAGTTACGTTTAAGTTATGCCGATAATTTCTTAGAGCCTGTTTACGGTGTTGCAAGCTAAAGTTATGCAAAGCAGCGTGTAAACAGGTTTTTATTTGGGATGATCTTATGCGGCAGCACCTGTATTGGCTGGTATTGTTTGCCAGCTTTTTCGGCTATAGCTATACCCCCGAAGAAGGGGATATTGTTTTTCATACCTCTTTATCCGCTCAAAGCCAGGCAGTACAGGCGGCTACCGGTTCGCAGTATAGCCATATGGGTATTGTGTTGTTCCTCAGCGGACAGCCCTTTGTGTTTGAAGCGGTGCAACCGGTAAAATACACTCCGTTACAACGCTGGCTGGACCGGGGTAAAAACCGGCATTATGTGGTTAAACGTTTAAAATCGCCTTTATCTAAAATGGCTGTTGCCCGCTTGCACAACATGGCAGAACAGTATGAAGGCAAACCTTATGATCTGACATTCGAATGGTCTGACGATAAACTCTATTGTTCTGAACTGGTTTGGAAGCTCTACAAAGCCGCTGCAGATATTGAACTGGCACCGCTGGAGAAGCTGGGCAGTTTTAATCTCGCTCACCCGGCCGTAAAATCGAAACTGGCCGAAAGGTACGGCAACACTGTTCCGGTTAATGAGGCGGTTATTTCACCGGTTGCCATTTTTAATTCTGAATTTCTTCAAACGATTGCTGAACGCTGATTGCATCTTATGTCTGATTAATGCTGTAATATTTAATTAACAATTATGCGGAGGTCAGCCAGGGGATCAGAGTTGCTGAATTTAAAGATTCGGAAGGTAACCGCATAGCACTATATTGCCGTAACCACTGGCTAATTGCCTGTGCAGTTTAAAAAATCAAAACAGGTTACCTGCGTAAGATAATTTGCTAAAAGGATAGAACATGAGTAATGAAGCACTTTTTGCTGCACTGGAACAAGCCGTACCAGGGTTTTCGGCAAAAGAGATTACTGTGCCGGCTGTAGATGAACGGCAGGGGGAGTATAAGCATGTCTATTGGCTGGATGCGTTATTGGGAGAAGATTTCATCTGTTATGTAGAATGGAAAGAGTTTGACCCATGGGGAGTGGATGCATTAAATGCGTTAATTCCGGTTAAACAGACCGGAATTACCTTATCGACAGACAGCCTTTATGATGAACAGGGCTCTCCTGTTCAGGACATTAGCTATGAGGAGTTTATGTATGATGCAGGCGGTTTTTTCCTGCCGGTACTACAGCAACAACTCCAGCCGGTGGGATTAAAGCTACTGGAACTTGGCATACTGCAATATGACGGAAAAATTTATTTGCATGAAAACCCGCGTTTTATCTGTACCACAACTGATAACGCTAAAATTGAACAACTGAATCTGCTGCTGCAGCAACGGGGGCTGGTGCTTTGCTAAAGCCGTTATATTTAACCACCGGCACTGCTGGCCGGTTAGTTGTTTGCCTGATGGTGTTGTTGGTTGTTAGTGGCTGCTCCCGGCAAGTACGCTGGATGCACCCGACGCCATCAAAGGAACTACTGCTAAAAGCGATGACAGATTTGCATGGCTTTCATGTTTACAGCGGTGTAGATACGCGCGATAACAGCTTGTTAAGCCGTGAGGATGCGCAAAAAATGCTGGCAGACAACAGCCTGATTAACAGCGACACACCAAACTTTATGTTTGTTAGTTTTAGTGGCAACGAAGTCAGTATTGTTGGTTATAACCAATACTTCCGGCCAGAAACACAAGACTACCGTAGCCCAATGATTTATCGCTATCGTGGCCAGTTAAAGCGAGCTGTGTATTCTTTGCCCCATATGGCGCCGGTATCAGGTGATTTAACGGTAACATCAAAGCCAATTGAAAATGTACAGCTGTGGCTGATTAATGAACAGAAAACGGCCTATCCGGATTTTAATGGCACACTGAAGTTTCAGGCCTGGAGTGGTGAGTATTTTGATATCAACGCCTATACCACCAAAAGCTGGGACTATATTTTTTAACCGCAAAATAGTTTTTAAAGCAGCAGGCCAATAACCTGCTGCTTTAACGTCTTACACCTGTAAATAGTCCAGTATACCCTCGGCAGCCTTACGGCCCTGGGCAATGGCGGTTACTACGAGGTCTGAGCCTAATACCATATCGCCGCCAGCGAAGATTTTCTGCTGGTTGGTTTGCATAGCATAGGTACTTTGCTCGCTGGCGATAACGCGGCCTTTGTTGTCCAGCTCTACACCCATATCCACTAACCACTGCGGCGGGCTGGGCTGAAAGCCAAAAGCGATAACCACGGCATCGGCTGGCAGTATCTGCTCGGATCCTGCTACCGGCTGTGGGCTTCTGCGGCCTTTGGCATCGGGTGCGCCCATCTCGGTAGTTACTACTTTAACGCCACAGACCTTGCCGTTGCTGTCTACTTCAATGCCTAGCGGTTGTAAGTTAAACAAAAACTCCACGCCTTCTTCGCGCGCGTTTTGTACTTCTTTACGCGAGCCAGGCATATTAGCTTCGTCGCGCCGGTAAGCACAGCTCACCCTGGTTGCGCCCTGACGGATAGAGGTGCGTACGCAGTCCATCGCTGTGTCGCCACCGCCTAATACCACCACGGTTTTATCTTTTAAGCTCACAAAAGGGTGCTCGGTTTGCCAGCCCATCAGGTTATTGATATTGCCAATTAAAAACGGCAGGGCCTCAAAAACGCCGGGCGCGTCTTCATTTACCAGGCCGCCTTTCATTGGCGTATAAGTACCCAGTGCTAAAAACACGGCGTCGTATTCGTTTAACAGGCTGTCGAAGCTAACGTCAACACCTACATTGGTGTTTAAGCGAAACTCGATACCCATTTCACTGAAGATTTGCCGGCGCAGTTTTAGTACGTCTTTTTCCAGCTTAAACGGCGGAATACCAAAGGTAAGTAGGCCGCCGATTTCCGGGTAACGGTCAAACACCACCGGCGTTACGCCGTTACGTACCAGCACATCGGCACAGGCTAAACCGGCCGGGCCTGCGCCTATTACTGCCACGCGGCGTTCGGTTTTTACCACGGCAGAAAGATCCGGCCGCCAGCCCATCTCAAAGGCTTTATCAGTAATATATTTTTCAATACTGCCGATGGTAACGGCACCAAAACCCTCGTTCAGCGTACAGGCACCTTCGCATAAACGATCCTGCGGGCACACCCGGCCGCATACTTCCGGCAGGCTATTGGTTTTATGTGACAGCTCCGCTGCTTCAATGATCTTGCCTTCGTTGGCGAGCTTTAACCACTGTGGAATATAGTTGTGCACCGGGCACTTCCATTCGCAGTAGGGGTTGCCGCAATCGAGGCAGCGATCAGCCTGGCCTTCTACCTGGGTATTGGTCATTGGCTGGTAAATTTCGACGAACTCTATAGTGCGTTCGTGGTGTGAGCGTTTTGGCGGATCAATCCGTTTTACGTCAATAAACTGGTATACATTCTGTGCCATAACGCCTCCTTACATCGCCTGAACCCGCAGCTCGGCTGACGAGCGTGCGCGGTGTCCCAGCAAGGTGTTTACATCGCTGGTTTTTGGTTTTACCAGCTTAAATTGGCTTAAATAACGGTTAAAGTTGTTTAAGATCTTCTGTGCTTTTTCGCTGCCGGTTTCTTCTACATGCTGGTGTAACAGGCTGCGCAGGTGCTCCTGCAGTATTGGCGTGCTTACCTCCAGCGCTTCTACCAGCTCGGGGTTTAACCTGAGTTCCAAGTCGTTTTGCTCATCAAGTAAATAAGCAAAGCCGCCTGTCATACCGGCACCAAAGTTCACCCCGGTGCAGCCCAGCACCACTACCACGCCGCCTGTCATATACTCGCAGCAGTTATCGCCGGTGCCTTCAACCACAGCTAAAGCGCCGGAGTTACGCACGGCAAAACGCTCACCTACCTGACCAGCGGCATACAGCCGGCCGCCGGTGGCGCCGTATAAACAGGTATTACCGGCAATGGTAAAGCCGTTTTTGGCAAAGCTGGCACCCTTGGCCGGGAAAATAGCCAGCATACCGCCGGTCATGCCTTTACCAACATAGTCGTTGGCATCGCCTTGCAGTGACATATGCAGGCCTCCGGCGTTCCATACACCAAAGCTTTGGCCGGCGGTGCCGCTAAAGCGGATGCGGATAGGGTCTGTTGCCATACCCTGGTTGCCGTGCTGGCGGGCAATAAAGCCTGATAGTGCCGCACCGACAGAGCGGTCAGTATTGCGGATCGGCAGGTTTAACTGGCCGCCGCTTTTATGCTGTACCATTTGTTCGCAACGTTTTACCAGTTCCTGGTTTAACCTGCCTTCATCAAACGGCGTGTTGTTTTGCACACAAAACAGTGCCTTGCCTGATTTAACACCGCTAGCCTGCAGTATTGGTGTTAAATCCAGGCGTGCCTGTTTTTGCGTTTCGCTGTCTTTTATGGCCAGTAAATCAGTGCGGCCAATCAGTTGGGTCAGTTCAGTTACACCCAGCTGAGCCATCAGTTCGCGCACTTCATAGGCTAAAAATTTAAAGTAATTCATTACCATTTCCGGCAAGCCGGTAAAGTGATCACGGCGCAGTGTGGCATCTTGCGTAGCAACGCCGGTGGCACAGTTGTTTAAATGGCAAATACGTAAAAACTTACAACCCAGCGCCACCATAGGGCCGGTGCCAAAGCCAAAGCTCTCGGCGCCTAAAATCGCGGCTTTAATAACATCCAAACCGGTTTTTAAACCGCCGTCTACCTGTAGCCGCACCCTGTCACGCAGGCCGTTTTCTACCAAAGCCTGATGCACTTCGGCTAAACCTAACTCCCATGGGCTACCGGCATATTTTACCGAAGTAAGCGGGCTTGCACCGGTGCCGCCGTCGTAGCCGGATACGGTGATAAGGTCGGCATAGGCTTTGGCCACGCCAGCGGCAATAGTACCAATGCCGGGCTCAGACACTAATTTCACTGAAATCAGTGCTTGCGGGTTCACCTGTTTTAAATCGAAAATCAGCTGGGCTAAATCTTCAATTGAGTAAATATCATGGTGCGGCGGTGGCGATATCAGTGTTACACCCGGCACCGAGTAGCGCAGCCTGGCTATTTCTGCGGTGACTTTTTCACCGGGTAACTGGCCACCTTCACCGGGTTTGGCACCCTGAGCGACTTTGATTTGAATAACTTCAGCATTCACCAGGTAATGTGGTGTTACGCCAAAGCGGCCAGAGGCAACCTGCTTAATCTTTGAGTTTTTCTCGGTACCAAAGCGGCGCGGATCTTCACCGCCTTCACCTGAGTTTGAGCGCCCTCCTAAGCGGTTCATCGCTATGGCTAAGGCTTCATGCGCTTCGGGGCTTAGGGCTCCGATAGACATCGCGGCGCTGTCAAAACGCGGGTACAGTGCTTGCTCGCTTTCTACCTGCTCCAGAGGCACCGGTGTACTGTCGGCCAGTTTAAATAAATCACGCAAATGCGCTACCGGGCGCTGGTTTACAATATTGCTGTATTGCTGATAATCTTCATACTTGCCCGAGCGCACGGCTTTTTGCAGCGTTTGTACTACATCCGGGTTGTAAGCGTGGTATTCGCCGTCGTGCACATACTTTAATAAACCACCGTGGTTTAACGGTTTACGTTTTAACCAGGCCACTTTGGCCAGTTGCTGTACGTCTTGTTCAAAGTCGGTAAAGCCGGCACCGCCCAAACGTGATGGTATATCGGCAAAACAGAGCTGCATTACGGTTTTATCTATGCCTACGGCTTCAAACAGGTTAGAGCAGCGATAGCTGGCTACCGTTGAAATACCCATTTTCGACATAATTTTGTACAGGCCTTTATTAATGCCTTTACGGTAGTTCAGCACCGCCTGGCGGGCTGTTAAGTTAATTACGCCTTTTTCTACCAGTTGCTCTACTGTCTCATACGCCAAAAACGGGTAAATGCCGGTGGCGCCTAAACCAATTAACACCGCAAAATGATGCGAGTCACGCACGGAAGCGGTTTCAACAATAATGTTAGAGTCACAGCGCAGCTGGGCATTTACCAGTGCATGTTGCACTGCTCCTACCGCCATCGCTGCCGGTATTGGCAGTTTGCCTTGCTCAATACGCCGGTCTGTCAGTATCACCAGTACCACATTGTTATCGCGTACAGCGCTGACTACATTGGCGCACAGTTGCTCTACCGCTTGTTGCAGGTTTACGGTTGCCGGATCAAAGTTCAGCGAAAATATCTGGTGTTTGTAGTACTTGTCGTCAGCTTGCTTTAACTGCTTTAAGTCGGAGTACATCATTACCGGCGACTCAAACTGAATACGGCGGGCGTAACCGGCGGTTTCTTTAAACACGTTATGCTCACGGCCAATACTGGTGGCCAGCGACATAACATGCGCTTCGCGCAACGGGTCAATCGGTGGGTTAGTTACCTGGGCAAACTGCTGGCGGAAGTAATCAAACAAGGTGCGGGGCTTGCGCGATAATACTGCCATTGGCGTATCATCGCCCATAGAGCCAACTGCTTCCTGGCCGTCTTTGGCCAGTACTGTCATTACCTGATCAATTTCTTCATAGCTGTAGTTAAACAGCTTGTGGTACACCAGCATGTCATCGTCAGAAAATACCCGCTTGCCGATTAAATCGGTTTCGTATTTCTCGTACGGCACCAACCGTTGTACGTTGGCATTTAGCCAGTCACGATAGGTATGGCGCGCCATTAAATCGCTGTCTATTTCGTTGGAGCGCCAGATTTTGCCGGTAGTGGTATCTACTGCCAGCATTTCGCCGGGGCCAACGCGGCCTTTTTCTACTACTTCATCCGGGGTGTAATCCCAAATACCCACTTCAGAGGCCAGTGTTATGAGTTTATCGCGGGTAATAACAAAGCGGGCCGGGCGCAGGCCGTTGCGATCCAGGTTACAGGCTACGTGCTGGCCATTGGTCATTACGATACCGGCCGGGCCGTCCCACGGCTCCATATGCATGGAGTTAAATTCGTAAAACGCTTTTAAGTTGTCATCCATTACGCGGTTACCCTGCCAGGCTGGCGGCACTAACAAACGCATAGCGCGGAATAAGTCCATACCGCCGGCTAATAACAGCTCCAGCATATTGTCCAGTGAGCTGGAGTCGGAGCCGCTCTGGCTGACAAAGGGCGCGGCATCCTGTAAATCACTTAACAGCGGCGAGGCAAACTTATACTGCCGTGCGCGGGCCCACTGGCGGTTACCGGTAATGGTATTGATTTCACCGTTATGGGCTAAAAAGCGAAACGGCTGCGCCAATTGCCAGCGCGGCATGGTATTGGTAGAAAAACGCTGGTGGAATACACAAATAGCGGTTTCCATGCGGATATCGGCTAAATCCAGATAATAGCGCGGTAAGTCTGCCGGCATCATCAGGCCTTTAAATACGGTAACCAGCGACGAAAAGCTGGGGATGTAAAAATCGGCATCGTCGTTTAGTTGTTTTTCAATACGGCGGCGCAGCATATATAGCCGGCGCTCTAAGTCATGATCGCCCCAGCCGTGCGGTGCATTAACAATAACCTGCTCAATACCAGGCATAGAGCTTAGTGCTAACGGGCCCAGTACGCTGCTGTCTACCGGCACGGTGCGCCAGGCTACCAGGGTCAGGGTTTCACGGGCAATTTCCTGCTCAATAATTTTTTTTGCTAAAGCGGCTTTTACCGGGTCCTGGCTGAAAAAAATCATGCCGACGCCGTATTTCTTTGCCAGATTCCAGCCGTTTTCTTCGGCAACAGCACGGAAAAAACTGTCCGGCTTTTGCATTAATAAACCACAACCATCACCGGTTTTACCGTCGGCAGAAATACCGCCGCGGTGCTGCATACGGTCAAGGCCGTTTATTGCGGTTCTGACGATCCGGTGGCTGGCCGCGCCCTCCAGATGTGCGATCAGACCGAAGCCACAGTTCTCTCTTGCCTGACTGTGCTGATACAACGCCATGACTAACCTCCACACTTGTCCTGATATTTAAATAAATATTTATTATTTTTGAATTATTATTCTTGTTTTTGGTTTTTGCTGCTGCTGAAAGAAAATAACGGTTACTCTTTCAGAGGTCAATGCGTTGTAGTGTATTTGCTCTAAAAATGTTTAGCCATCTAAACGTGTAAAGCGGCTACAGGTATACCGTGAAATATGGCAAATTGCAAGTTAACTTTGTAGTGCCAGGCTGGCTGTCCAACGCAGAAAGTCAGCTTGTAAAACTGAAAATTAATTACATGAATTGGCGATATTTTTGCCACTTATATCTGCCAGTGGTGAGGAAATAGCAGTGTCAGGCCTGTTTTTCTTGCAAGTTTTACCTGTAAAGACACCATATTTATGCGGCTTTGGTTGTGTTTTCCAGGTAGCAAAAAATGCATACAGCTGTGAATAAAAAGAACCAATGGCGGTATGGCTAATTGGCAAAGAAGTCAATAAAGGATAATCTATGTTAAGCCAGATTTATAACTCATAAAGCCTGATTCTGGTTACTGCCCCGGCAGCTTAAAACCTCTGCGTTTAATATAAGAAAGAGAATAATGAAATCACTTGGTTTTTATCTATCGGCCACTTTGCTGGCTTGCTCAGTATCGGCAGCAAGCACGGGGCGCGAAACCAGCTTGCCGGAATATTCCATGTTGCTCATAGGTGGCGGGTTGCAAGCTTGCAGTTCTGCCAATACGCGGTATTGTTCTGCTGCTGACACTTTTTCTGCAACAGCAAAATCAGCTGATTTGTTTGTACTGTCGGCAGAAAATATCGCAAACATTGCCGATGCCGGGTTTTGGGGAGCTGAACGGGTTATTGAACAACAACGTACACTTGCATTGCTTGAATTTATCCGCAGCCGCCTTGACAACGAACTGATATCAGAACGTGAACTGGCGCGGTTATGGCGCTCTGCTGAAACCGAAATGGACGGTATTTGGGTGTCTGGCCGGGTTAATTACAATGAACTTACCGAGCGCGAGCTTAATTTTGTGCATGATCAGTTACAGGTAATGGTAACGGCAGAGCAGCTAAAAAATAGCAGGCGTAGCGGTACCCGGTTAAAAGAGTTTGCCAATCTGGCGAAAGCCAAAGATGAGTTCAGCGTAGAAATTTACCGCAAAATCGTTGAGCTGGCGCAGCAGGTTGCAGGTAGCCACCGTAAACCCCGGCTGCTTGTTGTTACAGCGTCGGCAAGAGACCCGTTTGCTGAGGTAGATCTTTACATTAATTTGTTTACAGAGGCTGGTGCTGAGGTGAGCTGGCTGCCGGTTAATGCGGCATACCAGAGTGCTCAGCAGGTTAAAAGCGGTAATAAATCTTCGTGTGATGCTTTACCGCAATATTTAGTTACAGAGCATCGCACTTATCAGCGCAGCCGTGTATACCCGGATTTAATGCAGCAGTTACAGCGTTTTTGTCAGGCAGGCACTGCTGCCGCTGTTGAGCAGATCCGCAAAGCGGATGCTATTTTCTTTAATGGTGACGAGCAAAACCTGATGTTAAAAGCTTTCCGGCTTGAAGATGGCTCTGCATCTGAAGAGTTAAAACAAATTGAGCGGATGCTATCGGCAGGGCAGATCATTGTTGCCGGCACCGGAGCTGCAGCTGCCGCAATGGCCGGAGGCAGCTTTTTGGGCAAACGTATTCCAATGATCTTAACTGGCGACAGTTACAGCGCTATGCAGTTTGGCGCTTTTGATTTACCTGCACCTCAACCGGGTTGTGACAAAGATCAAAGCTGCAGTAATGGCCTGGCAGAAAAACATCTTACTTTTAGCGCTAAAGGTGGCTTAGGTTTATTTAACTGGGGCACTATTGATACGCATCTTTCAGAGCTGGGGCGGCAGGGGCGGTTAATCCGTTTACTGAACGATACCCAAACCCGTTTTGGTTTTGGCATTGACGAAGCTACAGCATTACTGGTTGGTTTTGCTGATGCTGAAAATGCGCCGCAGGTGAAAATGTCGGTGCTGGGAGCTGCAGGTGTTTATGTTGTGGATACTCAAGCTTTGCAAAGCACCGGTGAGGGTAAAGCGACAGTGATAAAGCAAGTTAGTACACATTATTTGACCAGAGGCGATGCGATTGAGATAAAAGACGGCGTTTTACGCACCCGTTTTGCCGCCTGGAAGTTTGCACCAAGTAATATGCAAGCGCCTATGCTGGCATCCGGCGATTTATTTGAGCGTGACAACTATAAACAACTGGCGCATTTACTGTGCTTAACCCAAAGCCGTCAGGCTGAAGGTAAAGCGGTAAAGGTTGGCCAGGGTCAGCATATTAGCCTGTATAAAGATCAGTTGTCATACGCCCGGCAGGGCATTTACCCGATGCAGGGTAAAGAAGTGCAATACTGTTCGTATCGCAATTTCAGGGTTGATATTCAACCTGTGCAGTAACATATCATATGAGGTAACAACCTGATGCAAGGTCCGGTTCATCCACACGTCAGGATTATTGCTGCCTGGAGCCGTAAATGGGGTAAGCTGCAACTGGCATTATTTTGCCAGTTACTACTGCTTATCCTTGCGGGGTTATTTAGTATTTGCCTTGAGCTGGTACTGCATAATCAAATAGATTTTACCCTGTTAAATGGCGCTCTGTTATTTACCTTAGCGTTGGGGCCGGTGTTTATCAGTTTTATTTTTTATCTGGTACTACACCTTGATGCAGCCCTGTCTTATCTGATTGATTCTGCCCATCAGGAACGTTTACTCAATGAAGGGATGCAGGATAATATCCGCCAACTGAATTTTGAGATTGAAGAACGTAAAAAAGCCTTTCAGGCTAAGCGCCGCGCAATTGATGAGCTGCGTAAAGAAATTGCTGAACGCAAAAAAGCCCAGATAGAGCTGGAGGAGCAAAGCCTGCTGATCCGCTCTATTGTTGACAGCTCCCCCGACTTATTCTACTACCGCGATGAAACCGGCCGTTTTGCCAGTTGCAATAAAATGTTTGAAGCTATTATGGGCAAAACAGCCAGTGAGCTTATTGGCCGTTCGCCAGCAGAAATATACACAGATGACAGTGCTCATGCCGCTATTCTTACAGAGCATGAGGGCCAGATGGTGCAACCATCTGAACTGACGTTAGATGTCGAATTTGTAAAAGACGATAGCCAGGTGCTGTGGTTTGAAATGCGCAAAGTGCCGTTTTATGACCGCTATGGCCGTTATATCGGCTTGCTGGGGTTTGGCCGGGATATTACCTCACGTAAGCTGGCCGAGCAGGCGCTGGAAAAAGCCTATCTTGATAAGGGCAAGTTTATTGCTACTTTAAGCCATGAACTCAGAACGCCGCTAAACGGTATTGTAGGTTTAAGCCGGCGCTTGCTGGAAAGCAAACTCAGCAAGCAGCAACATGGCTGGGCCAACACCATTTTCAGCAGTGCGGAAACACTGGGTAATATTTTTAACGATATTATCGATCTGGATAAAATTGACCGGCAGGATCTCGACATTGTTTACCACAGCGTATCGTTACGCCAGTTTATCAATGACATTGCAAATTTTGCCGAGCTGTTGTGCCAGCAAAAAGGGCTGCAGTTCAACCTAAGTTGTGAAGGCGAGCTGGATGTTTATTTAAGGATTGATCCAACCCGGTTGCGTCAGGTGTTATGGAATCTGCTTAATAATGCAGTGAAATTTACTGCTACGGGCTATGTAAGCCTGTATTGCAAACTCGACGCGTTAAGTAACCGGTTGTATTTTACTGTTGAAGATACGGGTATTGGTATCGCTGCTCAGGAGCAGGAGCGCATCTTTGATATGTATTACAAATCTAACGATGGCCGCCGCCTGAGTATTATTGGTTCTGGCATCGGCCTGTCTGTTTCGCGTGCCCTGGTTGAGGCAATGCAGGGTAATATCAGTGTTAGCAGCGAAGTAGGTAAAGGCAGCAGTTTTGCCGTGCTATTACCTACAGAGCTGTTGCAGCAAGAGCAACAACAGGCAATAAGCTGCCCCGAGCTAACCATATTGCTTATAGAAGATGTACCGCTGAATGCCGAAATTGCGATAGGGCTGCTGGAGCAGCGCGGCCATAGCGTTATTCATGCTGAAACCGGTGAGGATGCGATTGCCTTGCTGGAAACCGAAGATGATATTGATTTGGTATTGCTGGATATGCAACTGCCCGATATGGGCGGTGAACAAATAGCCCGCTATATCCGCGATGAAGAACATTTATCAGCCTTGCCTATAGTGGTGTTAAGTGCCAATGTGCGTAAAGCTGAGCAACAGCTGGATGGCGTACAGGTAGATGGTGCACTGGCCAAACCTATCAACACCGAAAAGCTGGATTCAATGTTGGCGCGGCTGTTTTCGCCCAGTGCAGTGCGGTTACAACAGGTAAAACCGGTAAGCGTAAGTAGTGAAAACCAGATGCTGGATGTTGGCACACTGAATGATTACATTCAGTCGCTGGGCAAAGATGCCATGAAACGCAGTGCCCAGCTATTTGCCCAACTGTTACCCGGTTATATGAATAAACTGATGGAAACCGCAGTGCAGCGGCAGGAAAAAGATTTTCAGGAAGCGGCACACAAGTTAAAAGGCGCAGCGGCATCGGTTGGTTTGTTATGGGTGCAGCAACAGGCAAAACGGATGGAACAGGAACACATTAACTGGCAGGGGCTAGAGCGGCAACTGGTAGACTTTCACCTAAAAACAGAGCAGCACCTGGCTGCTCTGTCTGAGTATATTGAAAACGCTTAGCGGCTTACTTTTCCAGTTTGCCAACGAAGCGGTAGCCTTCACCGTGGATGGTGCTGATTAACTCAGGGCTTTCAATATCAGATTCGAAATGCTTACGGATACGGCGGATGGTTACATCTACAGTACGGTCATTCGGGCGTAAATCACGGCCTGTCATATGGCGGATTAACTGCTCGCGGGTAAAAATTTTACCCGGTGTATCCAGCATTAAACGCAGTGCACGGTATTCGCCTTTTGGCAAACGGCGGGCAACGCCTTTTGGTGATGTCAGGTTGCGGCTGTTTTCGTCCAGAGTCCAACCATTGAATTTAACGATGCTTTTATGCTCTTCAACTACCGGCTGAGCCACAGTGCGGTTTAACAGGTTACGGGCACGGATAGTTAGCTCACGCGGGTTAAATGGCTTGGTCAGGTAATCGTCTGCACCAATTTCAAGGCCCAGAATGCGATCTACTTCGCTGTCTCGGCCGGTCAGGAAAATTAAACCGATGTTTTCGCGCTGACGCAGTTCGCGGGCCAGGATCAGACCATTTTTACCTGGCAGGTTAATGTCCATGACGACCAGATTTACCTGATTTTCAGTAAGCTTCTGGTTCATCTCCTCGCCATTTACCGCCTCGATAACATCATAGCCTTCTCCCTGAAACAGGCTAACCAGATTTAAGCGGGTTACTTCTTCGTCTTCAACTATGAGAATCACAGGTGTTTGCATTGGAGTTAAACCTTATGTGAATTTTGTGAAATTTATAATACCTAAGCGTGTTATAGATGACGTCGATTTGTCAAATAATACGCAATTATAACCATCTGTCCAATTGTTAACAAGTTCTTTTGTTAACAATTAGTCGCAGCTAATGTTCCATTCGACCAAAGTAGCATCAGTTATTATTGTTTATTCTTACGCCGGGTGTGCACTTTTTATGATCACAGGGAAGTTTATCTGAATTTGAATACCGGCACCCAGGGTGCTTTCTAACTGAATTTTGCCGTTAAGCGCCTGGGTAACCAAATTATAAACCAGGTGCAAACCCAGCCCACTGCCACCTTCGCCGCGTTTGGTGGTGACAAAGGGATCGAAAATGCGCTTTTTAATTGATTCGGGCACGCCAGCACCATTATCACTGTAGTTGAGAAAACAACGGTTATCTTTTACCTGAACCGTAATATGCATTTCGCCTTGCTCTATATGCTCGAATGCATGGATCAGGCTGTTCATAATCAGGTTAATCAGGATTTGATTAATCGGGCCGGGTTTGCTGTCCAGTTCGAGTTCTGGCGGGCAATCTACCAGCACCTGATGTTGTGTTTTTTTCAGATTTGGCCGCAGTGACAGCAATACTTCATTAATAAGTTGCAGCATATTGAACTGGCGGCGGTTTTCGTTGGACTGATCGACAGCAACACGTTTAAAGCTGGAGATCAGGCTGGCTGCCCGCTCCATATTGCGGTAAATAATACCCAGGTTTTCTTTGCTTTCAGATAAAAACCTGGCCAGTTGTGATGAGGTAAGCTTTTTTTCATCAAAGGCTTTTTGAATATCGGTCAGCTTGTCCTGCAACAGGGTTGATGCTGTAACACCCAAACCAATGGGAGTATTTACTTCATGCGCAACGCCTGCCACCATCTGGCCAAGGCTGGCCATTTTTTCGGTTTCAACAATCTGGTTCTGATACTGATGCAATGTTGCCAGAGTATTGAGCAGTTCCTGGTTCGATGTTTTTAATGCTTCGGTACGCTGGCCGATTTTTTGCTCCAGGCTTAGTGTCAACTGGCGGTTTTCCTGTTCAGCCTGCTGCAGTTTGCTGATTTGCTGTTCAATTCTGTCCAGCATGGTATTAAAGGCTCGGCTGAGCATATTGTATTCTTTGATGGGGGCCACCGGCGCACGGATCTGATAGTTTTTCTCTTTGGCTACTTTTTGTACCACGCTGAGTAAGGTTTCTATCGGCGTGGTAAAGCGGCGCTGTAAGCGGGAGCTGATAAAAAAGGCACTGATCAGGGCTGCAAGTGCGATCAGAATATCAAGCAAAATACGGGTTTGAATATAGGAGCTGAGTTCTTCCTGGCCGGCCCGGATATAAACATAGCCAAGCAGATTGCCTTGATGGCTGATTGGTTTGGTTATTTCTATATAGTTGCTGCTGATCACCGGTGTTAAAAACTGTTGTATGCGCTCAAATTGCACCGGGTAAGGGCCTATATCGCGCCGGTTGTAGCTGGCAAAAAAACTGAGCGCATTACTGCCGGGCTGTTTTTTATAAATATGCACATTGTGCAACATATTAACTGCAGCAAAAGAACTTAAGCGGTTTTCTTCAATATCCGCATTGTCCTGCAAAATACTGCTACTGGCATTAAACGCAATAATGCTGATATAACCTTCCAACTGCGATACCAGTTTTTTGCGCTGTAATTTTACATCCTGAGTGGCAGAGATAATCATGGCCAGACATAGCGTAAGACTGCAAATCAGCATAATGACCCAAATCAATGCATTTTTAATTGAAGTGGTTTTATCTATTGCAATCATTTAGTTATCTCGATCAATTTGTTGTTAGCTTGCCGAACTGTGCCTGTATTGATGTTATGCACATTAACGGAATTTAGCAAACTGCGCTGGTAAATTTAGTAAAGCCGTTTATAGTAGAAGCACTTGTTACTTTTAGGTCTGGTTATGAGCCTGTGGGAAAGTTATAAAACGAGTATTTTTCTGTGCCATCAGGCACTGAAATGTGATGTTGATTTCGCTATTATCAGCGCACAGAACCCCGCCGGAAACACTGAGCATCCTTATCTTAATTTACGCCGCGACAAAGAGTTACAAGCCTGTCTGAACTTGCAACGTTTACCCTATCGCTCTGTAATAGGCAGCGCACCTGATTTAAGTTTTCAGGAAAAAAGCTGGATAGTGTTATGCGACAAAAGCACTGCATTACAACTGGCACTGCAGTTTGAGCAAAATGCAATTTACTGGGTAGAGCAGGGGGAGTTATTTCTGGTGCCGGTGTTAATGCCGCAGCATGAAGAAAGCCTGGGTGCTTTTATTGAGCGTTTAGTGCTGTTACCTGATTAGTAATACCTGAATTAGTAATTTACTGCCTAGTTATTACGCCGCTGCAATATATCCAGTACAGCTTGCAGCTTGTCGCCGTGTATTACCTCCATTTGGCGCCTGGTCATATTCTGCTTTACTTTTTCTGTATCGTCGCCGGGTTGCTGCAACAGCGGTGCAAAGTCTGTTGCGCATATACATACCACCGCAGGTGCAGACATCTGCGGTAATTGCGCTACACGGTACAACAGATTAGGGCAGGCTTTTACCCGGTTCGGGTTTTGAATACAGGGCACACTGGCTGCCGCTATTGTCGGTGTTAACCAGACCAGTAATAACACAGCAGCCAGTTTGCACATAAGACATCCTCTAACTTTAATTCGTTGCCCGGTACACCGCAAAACCGTTGGCTTTGGCTTTTAGCGTAACCTTTTTAAACGCTTGTTGCAGTAATTCCATATACGCCAGATGGCTGTTAGCCACTATTGTCAGGCTGCCATTGCTGCTAAGCCTGGCTGAGCTTTGGCGGATAAAGGTATCCACAATACTGTAGTCGGTTTTAATGCCGGTATGAAACGGTGGATTACTGACAATACAATCGAACTGCTTTGGTGTTTCAGGCAAACCGTCAGCAGCTATCACTGTGCCGCCAAGCTTATTTGCTGCCAGTGTCAGCTCTGTTGCTTTAACAGCTAAGCTACTGATGTCAGAGCTGAACAGCTCAATTGCCGGATGCTTGCGCTTTAACATTGCACCAATAACGCCACAACCACAGGCAAAATCGAGCACCTTGCCCTGGCTTACGTCTGGTAGGTTATCCAGTAATAAGGCAGTGCCAATATCCAGTTTACCGTGGTTAAATACGCCTGGCAGCGAGTGCAGTGTAAGGGCTTCACCGGCAGCGTTAATGGTAAAACTATGGTCTGTTACGGCGGCTAAGCTGCTGAAATCACCAAATAGTGAAAACCATAAACAGTGTTTGGCATTGTCCAGTTTATTGGCACCCAGCCCCAGTTTTTGGGCATGGCTGGCCAGGCTTTTAATGCCGCCTTTGTTGTCGCCGCAAACAAAAATTTCGGTATTGTTACTGATAACGCTTTTTAGCTGAGCCAGTGTAAAAGCCAGCTGTTCTTTGCTTTTCGGGTAAAACAGTACAATTGTATCAAAAGTGCCGCTAAACCGGGGGCTGACGTCGGTATAAAGCGTTACATAGTCATGAGCCCAACAGGCAGCGGCTGCCGCATCGGTGCTGTAGCAGCTTAACTCAAGCTCTGGCGACAGGTAGCGTAGCTCAGTTGCCAGGCTGTCGGCCATGGGTTCAACTATTAATACCTTGCCCTTAAGATCACTGACGTTACGTAATACCAGTTGACTGGCTGTTGCTAGCATTTAGCTTTCCTTTTTAAACATCAGATCCCATACTCCATGGCCCAAACGTTGGCCACGTTGTTCAAACTTTGTCAGCGGGCGCTGTTCTGGCCGCTCAACATAGCTATTATCGGCAGATAGATTAGTAAAGCCTTTTGCTGCCAGCATAACTTCAAGCATATGCTCAGCATAGTTTTCCCAATCGGTGGCCATATGAAATACGCCGCCTGGTTTTAATTTACGCCGCAGCAGTTGCACAAAATCGCTTTGCACTATACGGCGTTTGTGGTGGCGTTTTTTATGCCAGGGATCAGGGAAAAACAGTTGCACCGTGTCCAGGCTGTTATCGGCAATACTGTGCTCCAGCACTTCTACTGCATCGTGTTCAAATACTTTAAGGTTTTTAACCTGTTGTGCTACGGCTTCAGATAAACAGGCGCCAACGCCGGGACGGTGTACTTCAATGCCGATAAAATCTTTTTGTGGTGCTTCTTTTGCCATCTGCACCAGCGATTTACCCATACCAAAGCCAATTTCCAGCACCTTGTGGTTATCGCGGCCAAATATTTCTGCCAAAGGCAGTGGGGCTGGCTGATAGCTTAAACCGTAATCTGCCCAGTAGGTATCCAGCGCATGCTGTTGGCCCTTGGTCAGCCGGCCTTCACGCAAAACAAAGGAGCGGATTTTGCGCATGTAGGTGGTGTTTTCGGCCTGATCGTCTTGCTGCTGGCCGGTACTGTCTGTCATCTGTTGCTCCGCATAATCATTAACGGCGCGTATTATCCTTGTATTAGTGGCTTTGCTCAACCGTGATTATGGTTGGCAAGGCAAACAGGGCTGCTTATACTGCGCGCAATCTTCAACACAGGGGGGCTTTATGTTAGCGCAACAGGATGCAGTTTGGTTTTCAAATCAGCTGGTTAGCTGGTATCAGCAGCACGGGCGCAAAACATTACCGTGGCAGCTTAATAAAAGCCCGTATAAAACCTGGCTTAGTGAAGTTATGTTGCAGCAAACCCAGGTGGCTACTGTCATTCCTTATTTTCAGCGTTTTACCGCACGCTTTGCTGATATTAATGCCCTGGCACAGGCGCCGCTTGATGAAGTACTGCATTTATGGACCGGGCTGGGTTATTACGCCAGAGCGCGTAACCTGCATAAAGCCGCGCAAATAGTTGCCACGCAGCATGGCGGACAATTTCCGGCAGAGTTTGCACAGGTGCTGGCATTGCCTGGCGTAGGGCGCTCAACAGCCGGGGCGGTGTTGTCTTTAGCTTTGGGGCAGCACCATGCTATTTTAGATGGCAACTGCAAGCGGGTGCTGGCGCGTTTTTCCGCTATATCAGGCTGGCCCGGAGATAAAAAGGTTGAGCAGCAGCTATGGCAACTGGCCGAGCAGCTAACGCCGGAAGACACAGTAGCGGAGTTTAATCAGGCAATGATGGATCTTGGTGCTACTTTGTGCAGCCGCAGCAAGCCGCGCTGTGTAGAGTGCCCGCTTAAATTAAAATGCAAAGCTGCACTGGCCGGTGAGCAGGCTTTGTACCCCGGCAAAAAAGCCAAAAAAGCGTTGCCGGAAAAACAGAGTTTCTGGTTGCTATTGCAGCACGACGATAAGGTGTTGCTGTCGCAGCGCCCGGCGTCCGGCCTTTGGGGCGGCTTGTTTGGTTTTATTGAGTTTGCATCTGCAGCAGAACGCGAGCAATACCTGCTGCTAAACGCACTGGCTGTTGCAAGCAGGGAGGAGCTGGCAGGCTTTCGTCATACTTTCAGCCATTTTCATTTATGGATCCAGCCACTGCGGGTAAAACTAAAACATGCTCCCGCTGCGGTGCAGGAGCAATCTGCACCGACTTGGTTTACAATACATGCCATTCCGCAGGTTGGCTTGTCGGCACCGGCAAAACAACTATTTCAGCAGTTATTAGCTGCAAATCCGGACAAAAAGGACAAACTACTATGAGCCGTACCGTATTTTGTGAGTATTTAAACAAAGATGCACCCGGGCTGGATTTTCAGCTGTATCCCGGCGATTTGGGTAAGAAAATTTTTAACAGTATCAGCAAAGAAGCTTTTGCACTGTGGCAGGCAAAGCAAATTATGCTTATTAATGAAAAAAAGCTGAATATGATGAACCCGGAACATCGCCAGTTTTTGGAAGCACAAATGGAAGCTTTCCTGTTTAAAGGCGAAGACGTTGAAATTGAAGGCTACAAACCGGTAGAGAAGTGAACTTAGCTTGGCAGCCTGCTGGCGTCGTGGCGACGACAGCGTTATAATTCGGATTAGAAATTTTAATCATCAGATATTAATAATCTAAGAGATATTATGGCGCGTCGCCTGCCCCCGCTTAACGCATTAAAAGCCTTTGAAACTGCCGCCAGGCACTTAAGTTTTACAAAGGCTGCAGAAGAGATGTACGTTACCCAGGCTGCTATCAGCCATCAGATTAAAGCACTGGAAGATCATCTGGGCTTAAAGTTGTTTATGCGAAAAAACCGCTCTTTACTGCTGACGGAAGAAGGCCAGAGTTATTTTCTGGATATTAAAGAAATTTTTTTGCAGCTGCATGAATCTACTGAAAAACTGCTGGCGCGCGGGGCCAAAGGCTCGTTAACTGTAAGCCTGCAGCCGAGTTTTGCTATTCAGTGGTTAGTGCCAAGGTTAAACCAGTTTAGTGAACAGCATCCGGATATAGATGTACGCATTAAAGCTGTTGATCTGGACGAAGGCTCACTGACTGATGATGTTGATGTGGCGATATATTATGGCCGGGGCACCTGGCGTAATTTGCATGCAGATAAACTGCACACCGAATATTTACTGCCGGTGTGTTCACCGCTGCTGTTAAACAGCCCTAAGCCATTATCAGAGCCCACGGATTTACAATATCACAATTTATTGCATGACGGCTCACGCCGTGCATGGAAGGCCTGGTTTACCACACAGGGCTTTAAGCATTTTAATGTTAATCAGGGGCCTATATTCAGCCACTCATCAATGGTATTGCAAGCCGCCATTCATGGCCAGGGCGTAGCGCTGGCGCATAACGTGTTAGCACGGCCAGATATAAACTCTGGCCGCTTAATTGTGCCGTTTAACCATGTGCTGATCTCCAAAGATGCCTATTATTTAGTGTGCCGGGAAAGCCAGACAGAGCTGGGTAAAATTACCGCTTTTCGCCAATGGATGGTGTCGATGGTAGAAGCAGAACAAGCCGCTTTTGCTGAGCAGCAATTCACAAATGCCGTTGCCCTTGACTAAGGTGCTAATTAACACCGCTGCTGCGGTTAAAGCCCGCTTGTTGCTGGCTCATGGTGCCGGTGCTGGTGCAGACAGCTGCTTTATGCAACAGCTGGCACAGCAACTGGCAGAACGTAATATAGAAGTATGGCGCTTTAATTTCGCTTATATGCAGCGCTTTATCGACACCGGTAAACGCAGCTTACCGCCGAAAATGCCATTATTACAGACAGAATTCAGCCAGCAGATAAATAATAGCCCTGCTGATTTACCGCTATTTGTTGGCGGTAAATCGATGGGGGGCCGTGTGGCCAGTATGCTAAGTCAGCATAGTAACGTAAAGGCGGTATTTGCTTTTGGCTACCCGTTTCATGCGCCGAAAAAGCTTAACTGGCGTACTGAGCACTTTGCTACTCTGGCCAGCCTGTTATTTATTGCCCAGGGCGAGCGGGACTCTTTTGGTACAAGAGACGAGCTGGCTGCCATGCAATGGTCTGATGTGACCATGCACTGGCTGACAGATGGCGATCATGATTTTAAACCCAGAGTAAAAAGCGGCCTGACGCAGCAACAACTCATTGCTGCAGCCGCGCAATTTTGTAGCAGGAGCATTGATGAAATACTTTTGGCAGCTAAGTAACAGCGTCAGCGGTTTGTATGGCGGCGCAGTAGTAGGCTTAAGTGCTGTGCTGATGCATTTATGGCAAGGGCAGTTAACTGCTGAGGCTATCGCCAGAGTAATAAGCGCTTTGGCTATGCTGGCGTTTCATGCCTTAGCGCTACTGGCGCTGGGGCTGCAGCGCACTGATGCCAAACTGGTAAAGCTGGTTGCTGTGGTCTGGCATCTGGGATTGTGGTTTTTTGTCTGGACTATACTGGCAGGGGTGTTTGCTCTGCCGTTTTATTATTCACAGCTGGCGCCCATTGGTGGCCAGTTGCTTATTGCTGCCTGGCTGTTATTTGCTGTAAGTGCCTGGCGGCGGAGTTAACATGAAACAACTATTACTGTACTGCCGCGCTGGTTTCGAAAAAGAGTGCGCAGTTGAAATTCAGCATACAGCCGCTTTGCATAATGTATTTGGTTACTGCAAGTTAACTGCAGACAGCGCCTATGTTATTTTTGAGGCCTATGAAGCGGACAGCTTAGCGCAGTTTTATCGTGATTATCCGTTTGAACAGTTTATCTTTATCCGCCAGTGGAGCCTGCTGCTTGCTGACTTGCTTGAGCTGCCGCCGGCAGATCGGATAGCGCCGGTAGTAGCTGTCGCACTTAGTGCTGAATTAAGTGGTTGTGGTGAAATAAGAGTAGAGTATCCGGAAACAAATGACGGAAAAACATTATCTACCCTGGCGCGTAAACTAACGGTGCCACTGCGCCAGTCATTGCGCCAGGCCGGGGTGTTATTACCTAAAGAGCTAAAACGTGCACCCGTGCTGCACTTGTTTTTATTAACCGGTCAGCAGGGATATGTCGGTTTGTCGTATCCGGAAAACAACAGCCCGCTGGAAAATGGCATTATGCGGCTGAAGTTCCCCAACGAAGCACCAAGCCGCAGTACGTTAAAACTTGAAGAAGCTTTTATTCAGTTTATTCCCAAACATGAGTGGGACAAGCGCTTGTCGGGTGGTATGAATGCGGTAGATCTTGGTGCCAGCCCCGGTGGCTGGACTTATCAGTTGGTTAAACGCAGCATGATGGTAACCGCAATTGATAACGGCCCTATGGCTGAGTCGTTAATGGAAACCGGCCAGGTGCGACATTTAACGGTAGACGGTTTTAAATACGAGCCACAGAAAAAGAATAACCACTGGCTGGTGTGCGACATGATAGAGCAACCACAAAGGGTGGCAGAGCGCATTGCCGACTGGTTGATCAATGGCTGGTGTCAGGAAACCATTTTTAACCTTAAACTGCCAATGAAAAAGCGCTATGAAACGGTAACAGACATTTTGCAGCAACTTGAACAGCGGTTGGTAGAAGCCGGCATCAAATACCGGCTGCAGGTGAAACACTTATACCATGACAGGGAAGAAGTTACCGTGCACATACAAAATCTGGTGCAGCGCTTCTGAGCCGACTGCACGCCGGATTTTACCGTGTCGTGCAGAATACAAATACACAGCGCTGAATTAGTCAGCGCTTAATTCTACTGTTACCCATACCAGCCGATGGTCTGAACTGGCACCGCGTGAACCAATAAGCGGGTAAAGCGGGTCTGCTTTTACCGGCCAGAATACACCGCTGTTTTTTAACACAAAACCGGCTTTGGAAGGCAATACATAGTCGGCCCGCATCCGCCAATCGGCAGTGTGATAGGTCGCTTTGGGGTTATTTGGCGTATGGTCTGCACCGCCTTTGCTGGCTGGTGGCATACTATTGTTGATCCGCGGGTGGCTATATAGCATGTTAATTCCGCTATTTAAGGCATGGCCTTCGTTATCGGCAGAAGCGTTTTGATCGCCCAGCAGCACAAAGCTGGCATTTGCTGCTAACCCTCCTTTTTTGCCGTTGTCATCGTAAATATAGCCCGCTTTTTCTGGTGTTAAGTAATCTGCCCATAAACGGATTTCGTCATGGTTACGAACGCCATTGCGATTTTCTTCACCGTCAAATACCGGTGGTGTTGGATGGCTGGCTAATATATGCACCGTTTTGCCATTTATATTAAGCGGAATGTCCCAGTGGCTTTTAGAAGAAAGTGGAAACTCTGCCCAGGCTTCTTTACTATACCAGGGGCTGCCATCGGCTTTTTTTGTTGGCATAAAACCCGGCATATCTTTCCATTTAAACTGCTGAAAAGTACGGACCCTGTCAGTATCTATCGGGTATTTTGACAACAGCACCATACCGTACTGACCAGGATAAAAACCATAACCCCAGGCGTCTGCACCCAGGCCGGTAGCTTTGCCATCGTTGTCTAAATCAAAAGGGCTGGGTTGGCCGGTATTTACTGTGTTGTAGTAAAAGTAGGGGTAGTTAATTGCCTCAGCTGTGCCTTGCGGTTTGTTTAGGTAGTTTTTGATAAAAGCTTTTATGCCTTTATTACTCTCGGCGATATAGTCAAATTCATTCAGTAACAGCACGTCCGGGCGCACCAACTGGATAATGTTAGCAATATTACGAATTTGCGGCTGGCTATCGGTTTGCAATAATTCTGCCAATACAGCCGGGCCGCCATTCTGGCCTTTGGGCAGGTAATTCTGCGCTTCCATACTGACATTAAAAGTAGCGAAGGTAACTTCGGTGGCGTGCATATTTAACGACACTCCAAGGCTGATTGCGGCACTAAAGCCGAGAGCAGATAAACATTTTTTCATTAGATGCAGGTGAGTAAATCAGACAGGCTGATAGCATAAAGTGCTGGCGCAACAAAAACCAGTAAATGGATGAAAACACTGGGCAAGTCGGTTTTTTAGCCATTTTCGGCCAGCATAGTGCGCAACTCAGAGCAGCTATGTTACACTTATATGGCAACCGCCTAAGACAACGAGAGGAGCTAAAAGTTCCCATAAATCGGATTGGCGTAAGAAAAGTGTAATATGGTTTAGTTACCATTGTCTCCCAAATTGAACGCAGCATCTGTATTCAAATGGATTTAGATAAATACCTACAACTACCAGGTGAAAAAACGATATGAAAATTAAAAGTCTAGCTCTTGCGGTAACGCTCGCTCTTGGCGTAAGCAATATCGCCATTGCACAGGAAACCTCATCAGCAGTGCGCGGTGTTGTCACCACAGAAGCTGGTTCTACAGTTTCAAATGCAACAGTAACGGTAACAGATAAAAGAAATGGCACTAGCCGTACTTTAACTACAAATGCCACAGGTACCTTCTCGGCTCGTGGTTTACAAGTTGGCGGCCCATACCTGTTAACTGTTACTGGACCAGAAGGGCGCACAGAAACAATTGACAATGTTTTCCTGACATTAGGTGAGACGCAAAATCTTAGCGTTGTTATTCAACAACCAAGTGTAGAACGTATTGCGGTAACTGGTTCAGCTATAACTAATTCAAATTACGGTAGCAAAAGTCCTGTAGCAAACTTTAGCTTATCAGACTTGCAAACTATCCCGAATATTAACCGTGATTTAGCCGACACTGTTGCTGCTGACCCGCGTATTTATATCGATGCTGGCTTTGCCCGTGGTATTCAGTGTAATGGTGCTAGCCCACGCTTTAACAGTTTGACGGTTGACGGCGTGCGCATGAATGATAACTTTGGTTTGAATGACAATGGTTATCCAACCGAGCGTATGCCTTTCTCTTACGATGCGTTGCAGCAGGTAGCAGTTGAGTTTGCTCCGTTTGATGTAAAATACGGTGGTTTTACTGCTTGTAATATTAATGCTGTAACTAAATCTGGTACTAATGAGGTTAAAGGTTCTGTATTCTTCGATTACACCAATGACTCATTACGTGGTGATAAGTTAGAAGGGACTTCACTGAGTACTGATCCATTTAACGAAAAGCGGTACGGCTTTAACGTTGGTGGAGCGTTAGTTCAAGATAAACTGTTTTTCTTTGCGGCTTATGAGAAGTACGAAGGTGCCAGTAACTTTACCCGTGGCCCTGCTGATTCTAACGCGGGCACCCCTGTAGCAGGTGTGACTCAATCGCAGTTAGACGAAATAGCTCAAATTGCTCGAGATGTTTATGGCTATGAAGTTGGTGCGCCAATCAGTTCAGTTCCTGTTGAAGATAAAAAATATTTACTGAAACTAGACTGGTATATCAACGATCAACACCGTACAGCTTTCACTTACAATTACAATGACGGTGGTTCAGTTCGGGAGTCTGACTCTAGTTCGAACCAGTACGAGTTTTCAGATCATTATTATGCTCGCAGTGCTGAGTTCAGCTCTTATGTTGGTCAATTATTTTCTGACTGGACTGATAACTTCTCCACAGAGGTTCGTCTAGGCTACTCTGAGCTGACCAATACTCAGGCCAACATTGGTCCTGGTGGCATGCCTGAAGTGTGGGTAACAACCACTAATGGTGCAGCTGAATCAACGGTATATTTCGGCGTCGATGATTCTCGCCAATCAAACGATCTGAATTATGATACAACGTTCTTCAAATTGGCCGGTACTTACAACTATGGTGATCATATTATCACCGGTGGTTTTGAGCTCGAAGAATACAATGTATTTAACATGTTTGTTCAGCACTCAATCGGCGAATATCGTTTCAACTCTATTGATGCATTCAGAGCTGGTACTCCTGCTACTATTTATTATGGTAATGCTGCCGGCACTCATAACCCAAGGGAAGCTGCTGCTGAATTTGGTTATGCTATCAATACTGCGTATATTCAGGATGAGTACTATGTTGCTGATGCTGATTTAACGCTGACTTTTGGTTTACGTTATGACTGGTACACCAGTGACGACGTGCCGCGTGAGAATGCTAATTTTGTAAGGCGTTATGGTTTCTCTAATACCAACACTTTTGATGGCGAAAGCTTATTACAACCACGTTTCGGCTTTAACTGGAATGCTACCGATAATCTGGAAGTACGAGGCGGTGTTGGTCTGTATACTGGCGGCAACCCGAATGTTTGGATTGCTAACAGTTATCAGAACGACGGTATTACTCAAATTCAGATCACTGACCGTAGTGGTATCAATGTTCTTACTGCGCCATTATCGGGCGCTGGCCGCCCGCTGTATGACATTCCACAAAGCATTTATGACCGTGTAACAAATGCAAGCGGCGATAGCGCTGTAAACGCATTAGATCAAGACTTCAAAATGCCGAAAGATTGGAAATACGCCATCGGTGGTACTTACAGCTTCGACAGCGGTTATGTTGTAATGGCTGACTTGATGTATACCCGTAGCCAGGACCAAGCAATTATTCGTGATATTGCTATGGTTCAAACAGGTACTGCAGCAGATGGCCGCCCTATTTATGGCTCACGCGAAGGCTCTCGCCGTGAAGACTTAGTGGTTACCAATGCGAGTTCAGATGCAAAACAGATATCTTTCAGTACGTCTATTAGCAAGCGTCATGACTTCGGTTTAGACTGGAGCTTGGCGTATGCTCATATTCAGGCTGAAGACTCTAACCCTATGACGAGTTCGGTTGCGTATTCTAACCTTAACAACTTTGCCCGCAGTGATTTCTATGATCCGAAGCCGGCAACATCTAACTACGAAACGCCACACCGTTTCACTGCACGTTTAACCTATACTGCTGAGTTGTTTGAAGGTTATAAAACCACAGTTAGTCTGATCGGCTCGCATAATAAAGGTCGTCCATACAGCTATACTTTCAGCGGTTCTGGTATAGCAGGTGATTACTTCACTGGTCGTCAGTTAGTGTATGTGCCAACAGGTGTAGATGATCCAAATGTGGTTTGGGGTGGTGTGACGGATCAAAATACCGGTGTGTATACTCCATTTGACACAGATGCATTCTTTGACTACGTAAACAGCAGCGGCCTGAGTAAATATTCTGGCGGCATTGCAGAGCGTAATGGTTTTGAAAGCGATTGGTGGACTAAGGTTGACTTGCGTATTGAGCAGGAACTGCCTGGTTTTGCACAAGGCCATAGAACCAAAGCCTTCTTTGTTATTGATAACCTGACTAACCTGCTAAATGACGACTGGGGTGTGCTGTATGAAGCTCGCTTCCCGCAAACTGCAGCGGTGGTTGACGGAAGTTTAAATGCTGACGGTACTTATACTTATAACCGCTTTATTCAACCATCTCCTCAGGCTCGCGTAGCTACGCCGTCTCTGTGGAAAATGACAGTGGGTATTAAGTACGAGTTCTAATTTTTATTAAGACATCAGTATCTACTGAAATCCTGCCAGGCTAGCCTTGGCAGGATTTTTTTATTTCATATTCAGTAGTAATTAGCGATAATTAGCAGCTTATTTATGTAAAAGTGAACGTGTCAGTGGGAAAAAATACTATTATCGCAATTGCCGGTGCTTCTGCATCAGGTAAAAGCCTTTTTGCTTCAACGGTATACCAGGAACTAGTGGCTGAACTTGGCGGTGAGCGTATCGCTATTTTGTCGGAAGATGCGTATTACCGTGATCAGAGCCATTTGTCGTTTGAACAGCGCACGTTAACGAATTATGACCACCCTGCAGCTTTTGAGCATGAATTACTGGCTGCACATTTACGTGCGCTACGTGCCGGTAAAGCCATACAAATGCCGCAATACAGCTATAAAAACCATACCCGTACTGAAGAAACTATAGCCGTGCAACCTGCAAAAGTGATTTTAGTTGAAGGTATTTTGCTGCTGACTGATGAGCAGTTAAGAGAGCAGTTTGATATTACGGTATTTATGGATACGCCGCTGGATGTTTGCTTGTTACGGCGTATAAAACGTGATTTAGAAGACCGGGGCCGCAGTTTGAGTTCGGTAACTGAGCAATATGAAAACTCTGTGCGACCGGCGTTCTTCGAATTTATTGCGCCTTCCAAGCAGCATGCCGATTTGGTGGTTACCCGCGGCGGTAAAAACCAGATTGCTATCGATATAATAAAAGCAAAAATCCGCCAGTTGCTGGCTGAATAATAATCAGGGAATAACGTATGATGGGATTAGTGGGTATTGTTGCCCTGTTATTGGTGGCGTATGCGGCTTCAGCCAATCGTAACCGTATTAACTGGCGCACCGTGGGTGGCGCTTTTGCTATTCAGTTGGCAATAGGGGCTTTTGTGTTGTACGTGCCCTTTGGGCAGGATGTGCTGTACAGCATTTCACAGGTAGTAGCTAATGTGATTGGTTATGCCAACGCCGGTATCCTGTTTCTATTCGGTGATTTAGGCCGGTTCTCGCAAGGTTTTATTTTCGCTATCCATGTACTGACTATCATTATCTTCTTCTCATCATTAATTGCGGTGTTGTACCACATAGGCATTATGACTTGGGTTATTCGCATTATCGGTGGCGGTTTACAAAAGTTGCTGGGTACCAGCAGGCCGGAGTCTATGTCGGCGGCAGCTAATATCTTTGTTGGCCAAACTGAGGCGCCATTAATAGTACGGCCTTTTATTCCTACTATGACCCGCTCTGAACTCTTTGCCGTAATGGTTGGTGGTTTAGCGTCTGTTGCGGGCTCTGTACTGGCAGGTTATGCCGGTTTAGGTATTGAATTGAAGTATCTGATTGCAGCCAGCTTTATGGCTGCACCGGGCGGGTTTTTAATGGCGAAGTTAATTTTGCCTGAAACCGAGCAACCTAAAAATGAGTTAACTGAAATCAGTGCTGACAAGCCGCACACGAATGTTATTGATGCTGCCGCTGCAGGTGCCTCCAGTGGGATGCAACTGGCACTGAATGTTGGTGCTATGTTGCTGGCCTTTGTTGGTTTAATTGCATTGGTTAACGGCATAGTAGGTGGCATTGGTGGTTGGTTTGGTAAAGATGATTTAACACTGCAGCTGATTTTCGGTTATGTATTCCAGCCTCTGGCATTTATTCTTGGCGTGTCCTGGGATGAAGCTCGGCTTGCCGGCAGTTTTATCGGTCAGAAGCTGGTAATTAATGAATTTGTCGCATACCTCGACTTTGTGCAGGTGAAAGAGCAGTTAAGCGCTCATACGCAGGTGATAGTAACTATTGCCCTGTGTGGTTTTGCTAACTTTTCTTCAATTGCTATTTTATTAGGTGGCCTGGGCGGTATGGCTCCGGGGCGCCGGGCTGATATTGCTGAACTGGGTTTAAAAGCCCTGCTTGCAGCAACATTAGCTAACTTAATGAGCGCTGCTATTGCAGGGTTCTTTTTTTCCTTAGGCTAAAAACAGGTCTTTTATATGACACAGCAAGTTCCAACGTTAGATATAAGACGGTTTGCCACCGACAAAGATAACTTTGTTGCCGAAATTGGCAAGGCCTACACTGAGTTTGGATTCTGCGGCATTAGCGGCCATGGTATTTCAGATGAAGTGGTAGCAAATACTTACAAAGCGATTAAGCAATTTTTCGCTTTACCAAATGAGGTTAAAGCGAAATACCATAAACCTGGCCAGGGCGGTGCGCGTGGTTACACTGGTTTTGGTGTTGAAAAAGCCAAAGACTCTAATCACCCGGATTTAAAAGAGTTCTGGCATGTTGGCCGTGAGCTGAATGGCCCGGCGCCACATCCGAGTTTGTATCCTAATGTCTGGCCAATCGAAGTGCTGGGTTTTCAGCAGGCCACTTATGCGCTTTATGCTGAGCTGGAAAAGCTGGGCAATCGTGTGCTGGAAGCGTTAGCCCTGTTTCTGGGGCAGGAGCAAAGTTACTTTGCCGATAAGGTGAATTACGGCAACTCTATTTTGCGGCCAATTCATTATCCGCCGATTAAAGATACCAGCACTCAGTCTATTCGTGCCGGCCAGCACGAAGATATTAACCTTATCACTTTGCTGGTGGGGTCAAATGAAGCAGGGCTGGAGATTTTGCGTCGTGATGGCAGCTGGCTGCCGGTTACTACGATTGAAGGTACTATAGTGGTGAATATCGGCGATATGCTGCAACGCCTGACTAACCATGTGTTGCCATCTACTACGCACAGGGTAGTTAATCCGGCAGGTGCGGCTGCAGGTGAGCCACGGTATTCCATTCCGTTTTTTATGCACCCGAACCCGGATTATGTAATAAAAACTCTGGATAGCTGCATCAGCGCCGACAGGCCTAATCGCTACCCGGAGCCGATTAACTCTAACGACTACTTAATGCAGCGTTTAGAAGAGATTGGTTTGCTGAAAAAGGCGAAATACTAGGCATCTTGCTTAGTATTTGCCCGAGCGATGCAAAACGATAGAAATTGTGCGTTTTCATAGTTGACTGGTTTGATAAAGTCGCTATACTGCACGCCATGTTAACGCAGTAGCGAAGACATAACGCAGATGTGGTGGAATTGGTAGACACGCAAGCTTCAGGTGTTTGTGCCCACAAGGCGTGAGAGTTCGAGTCTCTCCATCTGCACCAAATCAACCGGCTGAGGCCGGTTTTTTTGCATCTGAAACTCACCGTTTTAGTTCGATACGGCGGATAAAGTCTTCTACCAGCATATCGTATAGTTTATTGCCCAGATATAAATCTTCCACACCGTCATCTATATTCGGGTTATCGTTTACTTCTATAACGTATACTTTGTCGCCATCTTGTTTTATATCTACACCATATAAACTATCACCGATCGGCGCGCAGGCACGGATGGCGGTATCCAGCACATGCGCAGGCACTTCTGTAATAGCGCAGGTACTAAAGCCACCACTTTCCGTTTTGGCTTTACCATGTTTATAGATTTGCCAGTGGTTGCGTGCCATAAAATATTTACAGGCAAAAATAGGTGTACCGTTTAGTATTCCTATACGCCAATCGTACTCGGTAAAGGTATAACGCTGAGCCAGAATAATTGCGCTTTGTTCAAACAGGGCAGTAAGCTGCGAACGCAGTTCGGTCAGGGTTTTTACTTTCACCACACCACGGGAAAAACTGCCATCAGGAATTTTCAGTACCAATGGTAAACCCAAAGTATCGGCTGCACGCTCTAAGTTATCTTCATCTTGTTTAAACAACATAATGCCATCGGGCATAGGCACCTTATGCTGCTCGAACAATGTTTGTAAATAAACTTTATTACCGCAGCGCAATATAGAGTTAGGGTCGTCAATTACTGCCAAGCCTTCGCGTTCGGCTTTTAATGCCATATGAAAGGTATGATGGTTAACGCCTGTTGTTTCACGGATAAACAAACCATCAAATTCCGCCAGCCGGTGAATATCTCTGACGCCAATTTGCTCGGTGTCCATAGCAGCTCTTTTGGCCGCCTTATTAAACAACTCCAGGGATTTAGGTGTGCAGGGCGGGAACTTCTCTTTGGGGTCAACTAACACTGCCAAGTCATATTTATACTTACGATTCGTCGGTTCTACCCGCCAGATCTTATGGCTATAGCGCTCTAATGTATTGCCAAACAAGCTTTGTTCATGCTCGTTCAACTTATGCACACTGCCTATCTTCAGTGTTTTTACCTGCCAGCTAACTTTCTTTTGTAGTTCAACACGCAATATCGGCACCGAAAAGGCGTCAAACAGATAGCTGGCTACTTTTTTCAGGGCTTTATGCTCCGTTTCCCCAAAGTAAATATTAAAAATAAGCTGCGTGTTTGTTTCATCAACTAAGGCTTTGTTTAGCTGTGTCAAAATAGTACCGGGAATTTCTTCTGCTATATCGGCAATTTCATGGCGGTTAAATTTATTAAAAGCTCTTACCGAAGGCACAACATGATGGCCACGTGCTTCTGCCAGCAACGAACAGTAATAGCCACTTCCCAGATATTGCGACTGACGGCATAAATTAATCACCCGGGTACGTTGCTTATTTTTGGCCGACCATTTCAGATAGGCCGGTAGCGTCATTACGCCATCATACTGATGAAAAGGTGCCCAGTCCTGAGCTTTGTCTACTACGATAATCAGTTTGGCCATTGCCACTCCTATAGTTTGTCAAAGCATGTTGCGATGCCAGATAAAAGACAGTGAAGAAAATTGCACCACAACAGTTAAATTTCTTGTTTGCTTTTCATTTGTTTAGCTGTTGTTATCCTAAACTTAGTTAAAAATTGGCGAAAGGCAATAATGACTTTAACAAGCGTATTAAACAGCACCTCATCCGGTCTGACCTGCAGAAATGCAACTGCCGGAGATATTTCAGCATTAATGACATTAGAGCAGAAGTGCTTTACAACTGACCGTATTAGTTTACGCAGTTTTAAGCGTTTTATCGCTGATAGCCGCAATGACTTACTGGTAGCCGAACAGGCTGGCGAGCTAGCGGGTTACTTTCTGCTTATATATAGAAGAGGCACCAGCCTGGCGCGGCTTTATTCTCTGGCGGTAGATCCTGCTTATCGTAAGCAGGGAGTGGCTGAGTTCCTTATGCTAAATGCTGAAAAAACCGCAGCAGCCAGATGCTGTGTATTACTGCGTTTAGAGGTGCGCTACGATAATACTGCTGCAATTAAGCTGTACCAGAAACTGAATTATCATGAATTTGCTATTAAGCATGACTTCTATGAAGACCATTCTGACGCTATCTGTATGCAAAAACAGATTATTCAGTTTAATAGTGCCTCTTTAAACCGGCAAGTACCCTATATCCCGCAAACCACCCCTTTTACTTGCGGCCCGGCTTGCCTGTTAATGGCTTTTAACTACTTTCAACCCGGTAAGTTCGATCCTGCTGCGCTGGAAATAGATATCTGGCGTGAGGCTACAACTATTTTTATGACATCAGGCCATGGTGGGTGTGGACCGAGGGGCTTGGCTTTAGCTGCCCATAACCGGGGATTCGCGGTGGAGATTTTCCTAAACAAAGAGGGGCCTTTATTTACCGACACTGTGCGCAGTGAAGTAAAGAAAGCGATTTTGCAGCGGGTACATGATTCCTACCGGCAAAAGGTTGAGCAAAGTGGCATAGTGCTACATCGCTCTGAACCCGGTATCAGCAAGATAAAACAGTTACTGCAGGAGGGGGCTTTGTTGGTTGTATTAATAAGTACCTGGCAGTTTGATAAAAGCAAAGCACCGCATTGGGTGGTGGTGTGTGCGGTAGATGAACACTTTGTCTATATTAATGATCCTGATACTGAAGATATCCCCTGGTTGTCTGCAGCAGAACGGCAGTACATTCCGGTAGAACACAGCGTGTTTATGAAAGCTTTTAGTTATGGCAAAAACCGGCTTAAGGCTGCTGTAGTTATCCGGGATGCTAAAAAGTAGCGTGTTTTGTTTGCCTTTTTGCCACTTTGTGCAATTTTTCTGCGAACGATCTTAAAAACACAAGTTTTCTCAAATAACCGCTTGCAGGTCTCCTAAAAGGCCCTATAATGCGCGCCATGCCACGGGGTGCTGCGGTTTGGGTGCTTCAGGTGAGTCAAAACGGGTCGCAAAAATCTTTTAAAAAGACGCTTGACAGACTGGTTTAAATCACTAAAATGGCGCCCTCGCTTCACGGTGGTGGTTAACACGGTGAAATGCGATAAAAAGTCTGGTGTGACGATGTGTTTTTGTATTAAGAATCATCGTCACGCTTGACTTAAAAACTGGGAAGGGTAATATACGCCTCCCGCTTTGAGAGTTCAAAGCACGCTCTTTAACAATAAGCAATCAATCATCTGTGTGGGCACTTATGATGGATTTCACAAAAATGAAATTTATCGGTTGAGTGGCTACTACAGAAATGTTTTAAGTCAGTAAGACTGAGCAGCCTTATGGCAGCAAACACTTTTAATTGAAGAGTTTGATCATGGCTCAGATTGAACGCTGGCGGCAGGCCTAACACATGCAAGTCGAGCGGGGTTTTCGGA